>NZ_CP094459.1:0-1212015 GCF_022809715.1 Burkholderia pyrrocinia | reverse complement strand
ACGCTCGCGGCCGTGCACGCGGTCGTGAAGGCCACCTACGATGCGCGCCGCTACGAACTCGAACTCGTCGCCGCGCAGGACGAGATTGCACGCCCGAGCGAATGGTTCGGCGCGTGGGTGACGGACGCCTGACGCGCCCGCACCGACCTCCGCTTCGCCGGCGCGCATGCGCGCCGTCCTGCTGTCCTGCTGTCCTGCTGTCCTGCTGTCCTGCTTTCCCTGCTTTCCCTGCTTTCCCTGCTTTCCCTGCTTTCCCTGCTTTCCCTGCTTTCCCTGCTTTCCCTGCTTTCCCTGCTTTCCCTGCTGCGCCATAACCGCCGGCGATACGCGTCCCGATGCCGGTCCGATACACGTGCAAACGTTTCCGGACTTCACATGAATGACACCGATTTCCCGCTATGCTCGCGACGGCACGAACCGGCGCAGCCGCATCCTGCGACCCGGACGCGCCCTTCCCGTAGGTCCCGCCAATCGGCTTCCCCCTTTACCGCACGATAACGACCATGACCCGATCGAACCGTCGTGACTTCCTGCGCGTCGCCGCCGGCACCGCCGGCGCCGCCGCGCTGAACCTGTTTCCGCCCGTGATCCGCGATGCGCTTGCGATTCCCGCGAACCGCCGCACCGGCACGATCCGCGACATCGAACACATCGTGATCCTGATGCAGGAGAATCGCTCGTTCGACCATTACTTCGGCACGATGCGCGGTGTCCGCGGCTTCGGCGACCCGCGCGCGCTGCGTCTCGCGAACGGCAAGTCGGTGTTCCACCAGCCGGTCGGCCCGGCCGAACTGCTGCCGTTCCACCCCGGCGCGGACAAGCTCGGCCTGCAGTTCCTGCAGGACCTGCCGCACGGCTGGCAGGACATGCACGCCGCGTGGAACAAGGGCCGCTACGACCAGTGGGTGCCGAACAAGGGCACCACGACGATGGCGTACCTGAAGCGCGACGACATCCCCTTCCACTACCAGCTCGCCGACGCGTTCACGATCTGCGATGCGTATCACTGCGCGATCCCGAGCTCGACCGACCCGAACCGCTATTACATGTGGACGGGCTACGTCGGCAACGACGGCACGGGCAGCGGCCCGGTGCTCGGCAACGAGGAAAAGGGCTACGGCTGGAAGACCTATCCGGAAGTGCTCGAACAGGCCGGCGTGTCGTGGAAGATCTACCAGGACGTCGGCACGGGGCTCGACGCGAACGGCTCGTGGGGCTGGACGCAAAACCCGTACATCGGCAACTACGGCGACAACGCGCTGCTCTACTTCAACCAGTACCGCACCGCGCTGCCCGGCACGCCGCTGTATGAGAAGGCGCGCACCGGCACCAACATCAGCGCGGGCG
Organism: Burkholderia pyrrocinia; assembly: GCF_022809715.1. NCBI lineage: Bacteria > Pseudomonadati > Pseudomonadota > Betaproteobacteria > Burkholderiales > Burkholderiaceae > Burkholderia > Burkholderia pyrrocinia. The sequence goes on along the minus strand of NZ_CP094459.1, from coordinate 1,210,668 downwards.
GCACGCTGTTCGACGTGCTGCAGCAGGACGTGAAGAACGGCACGCTGCCGCAGGTGTCGTGGATCTGCGCGCCGGAAGCGTATTCCGAGCACCCGAACTGGCCCGCGAACTACGGCGCGTGGTACATCGAGCAGGTGCTGAAGGCGCTCGTGTCGAATCCCGACGTGTGGAGCAAGACCGCGCTGTTCATCACGTACGACGAAAACGACGGCTTCTTCGACCACGTGCCGCCGCCGTTCGCGCCGCAATCGCGCGACAACGGGCTGTCGACCGTCGAGACGACCAACGAGGTGTTCGCCGGCGACGCATCGCACATGGCCGGCCCGTACGGGCTCGGGCCGCGCGTGCCGATGCTCGTCGTGTCGCCGTGGACCAAGGGCGGCTGGGTCTGTTCGCAGACCTTCGATCACACGTCGCTGCTGCAATTCATCGAGGCGCGGTTCGGCGCGCAGTATGCGGTCACTGCAGCCAACGTGTCGCCGTGGCGCCGCACGGTGTGCGGCAACCTGACATCCGCGTTCGACTTCTCGACGCCCGACGCAAGCTGGCCGCAGCTCCCGGACACGACCGGCTACGCGCCGCCCGACCGCAACCGTCACCCCGACTACATCCCGGTGCCGCCGGTCGTCCAGCATCTGCCGAAGCAGGAGCATGGCCTGCGTCCGGCGCGCGCGCTGCCGTACGAACTGTTCGTGCACGGGCGGATCGACAACGCGAGCGGCCAGTTCCGGCTGACCTTCGCGAACACCGGCGCCGCCGGCGCGGCGTTCCAGGTCCAGGCGCGCAACCGCGTCGACGGCCCGTGGGCCTACACGGTCGACGCCGGCAAGCGGATCTCCGACACGTGGAGCCCCGCGCCGTCGCTTGGCCTGTACGACCTCGACGTGTACGGCCCGAACGGCTTCTACTGCCACTTCCGCAGCCCCGCCGCGTCGGCGGTCGGCCCCGCGAGCGTCAACCCCGAGGTGATCTACGGCTACGACGTCGCGAACGGCAACATCACGCTGCGCCTGATGAACCGCGGCCACAAGGCCGTGCGGCTCAAGGTCACGAACGCTTACGGCCACGGCCACGCGCGCACGTTCGACCTCGCACCGGGCGCGCGGGTCGACGACTACTGGGACCTGCGCGGCAGCCACGGCTGGTACGACCTGACCGTCAGCGACGGCAAGCCGCTCGGCTTCCAGCGCCGCTTCGCAGGCCACGTCGAGACGGGCCGCCCGAGCACGAGCGACCCGGCGATCCGCACGACCTCGTCGCACAGCGACGCGGAAGCCGCATCGGACGCGCTGTCCGACTGACGGTGTCCCACACGCGGCGCGGCCCCGGCGGGCCGGGCCGCGTCCTGGCCCCGCACCGCTCCCCCTCCTCCCCGCCCGTTCCGTTCGCGACGGGAAACTCCCGATACCGGCCGCCACCGCACGCGTGGAAGCTGTGCGCAAATCCTCATCGAATGCGCGGCAAATTGCCAAGACCCGTGCATATCGGCGACCTATAAATCGAGGCGATCGGGGCTCTTCGCGGAGCCTGACGGGAGATTCTTCCGAGGATCACGATGCCGACCTCCCCGCCCGATTCCGAGAAGCGGTCGAACCGCCCGCCCGTCGCACGCGCCTGGCCCGCCCGGGCGCGTGCGGTACCCACTCGCAGGTATCGAACAAGAGGAACCACATGAAATTCCGTCATTCCCTGCTGTCGGTGTCGATTGCATCCGCGCTGGCCCTCCTCTCGCAACAGGCCGCCCGGGCCGCCGACGCAACCGACGTGAAGGTCGGCTTCGCCGCGCCGCTCACGGGCGTGAACGCCGGCTACGGCAAGGATCTGCAGAACGGCGTGCAGCTCGCGCTCGACGACGCCGCCGCGCAGAAGGTGCAGATCGCCGGCAAGCCCGTGCACTTCAATCTCGTCGTGCAGGACGACCAGGCCGACCCGCGCATCGGCGTGCAGGCCGCGCAGGCGCTCGTCGACCAGAACGTGTCGGTCGTGGTCGGCCACTTCAACTCGGGGACGACGATTCCGGCGTCGGTCGTCTACGACAAGGCCGGCATCCCGGTGATCGATCCCGCCGCGACCAACCCGACGCTCACGTCGCGCGGGCTCGCGAACATGTTCATGGTGATCGCGACCGACGGCCAGAACGCCGGCAACGCGGGCAAGTACGCGGTCGACGTGACGAAGGCGAAGCGCATCGCGATCATCGACGACCGCACCGCGTTCGGCCAGGGCGAGGCCGACGAGTTCGAGAAGGCCGTGAAGGCCGCCGGCGGCACGATCATCGGCCGCGAGTTCACCAACAACCAGGCGGTCGACTTTCGTGCGCAGATCACGAGCCTGAAGGGCAAGAACCCCGACCTGATCTTCTTCGGCGGCCTCGATTCGCTCGCCGCGAACTTCGTCAAGCAGATGCGCCAGCTCGGGCTGAACGCGCAGTTCGTCGGCGGCGGCGGCGTGAAGGACAACGAGTTCATCAAGATCGCGGGCCCGGCCGCCGAAGGCGCGATGGCGTGGGAATACGGCCGGCCGCTCGACGAGCTGCCGCAAGGCAAGGATTTCGAACAGCGCTTCAAGAAGCGCTTCGGCGTCGACGTGCTGTCGTACGCGCAGTTCGGCTACGACGCGGCCTGGGCGGCGATCAAGGCAATGCAGGCAGCCGGCTCGACCGACCCGAAGGTTTATCGCCCGGTGCTCAAGAAGGTCGATTTCGAAGGGGTCACCGGCCGCATCTCGTTCGCGAACGACGGCTCGCTGAAGAGCGGGATGTCGACGCTGTACCAGGTGAAGAGCGGCACGTGGAAGACGATCGTGACGAAGGGAGGCTGATCGGCGGTGTCGGCGGCCGGCGGCGGAAATGCCGTCCGGCCGCGCAGATCGACGAAGTCACGCCGATCTCGTATGACGACTGATGTTGGCGCAATGCAATCGGGCCCGCGGCAACGCGGGCCGCACTGCCCGGCGCATCAGTTGGCCTGCGTATCGCGCTCGGCCTCGGCCGCCTCGTGCGCGCGGCGCAGCCGCTCGCGGCTGTTGGTGAGGTGCGTGCGCATCGCGGCGCGGGCGGCCTCCGGGTCGTGGCGCGCGATCGCCTCGTAGATATCCTCGTGCTCGTGATTGAGCCGGCCGACGTAGCGCTCGAGGTCGTCGCCGGCGAAGCGCGCCGAATTCACGCGCGTGCGCGGGATGATCGACGTGCCGAGCTGCGTCATGATGTCGACGAAATAGCGGTTGCCGGTGGACTGCGCGATCTGCAGGTGGAACTGGTAGTCGAGCTGCGCCGTGTCGCGGCCGCCGCCCGCCCCCGTCGCGATCGCGTCGAGCGCACGCCGCAGCGCGGCGAGGTCGGTATCGTTCGCGCGCTGCGCGGCGAGGCTCGCGCACTCGCTCTCGAGGCTGATGCGCAACTCGAGCACCGCGAGCACGTCGCGCAGCGTCGTGATCGTCGCGGGATCGATGCCGAGCGCCTGGCGGCGCGACGGCTCCAGCACGAAGCTGCCGATGCCGTGGCGCGTTTCGACGAGGCCGCTCGCCTGCATCCGGGAGATCGCCTCGCGCACGACCGTGCGACTCACGCCCTGCGCCGCCATGACTTCGGTTTCGGTCGGCAGCTTGTCACCGGGGCGCAGCGTGCCGTTTTCGATCTGCGCGGTCAGCGCGTCGACGACATCTTGTGCGAGGCTGCGTGCGCGACGGCGCGGCGCTGCGGGAAACGTAGGCACGGACATGAGGCCGGTTCCTTTTAGAATGATCGTAATGTGAGCCGAGGGTTTACGCGGGGTTTGAGCGAAAGCCGATGATTCATTATACTGCGTCACAAGTCATCCGACGACTGATGATCGACGCACGGATCTCCTGTCGACTCGAGCCGGCGCTCCGGCGCCTTCGCGGTCCCATGCGTTACGATCGGCCAGCGTTCGCGTTCTGCGCTTCGCTGGTCCGGTTGTCGCTCCCACCCCGTTCCGGGTTTGCTGTCGACATGCAGGCCTTGCGCGCCGCGCACGTCGGTTGTCGAATGATCGCACCTCCCGCCGCGCGCGGCAAAGCTTTTGCCGCACGGCATTGCCCACCCTTTCGCCATCGCCGCCCATGAACGCCGCCACTGCCTCGCCTTCCCACGACACGCCGCGCATCGTCGACCTGCAAGCGATTCCGGTCGCCGGCCACGACAGCATGCTACTCAACCTGAGCGGCGCGCACGGTCCGTTCTTCACCCGCAACCTCGTGATCCTGAAGGACAGCGCGGGCCGGACCGGCGTCGGCGAGGTGCCGGGCGGCGAAAGCATCCGCCGCACGCTCGACGATGCGCGCGCGCTCGTCGTCGGCCAGCCGGTCGGCAATTACCACGCGGTGCTCAACGACGTGCGGCGCACCTTCGCCGACCGCGACGCGAGCGGCCGCGGGCTGCAGACCTTCGACCTGCGCACGACGATCCACGCGGTCACCGCGCTCGAAGCCGCGCTGCTCGACCTGCTCGGCCAGCATCTCGGCGTGCCGGTCGCCGCACTGCTCGGCGAAGGCCAGCAGCGCGAGCGCGTCGAAATGCTCGGCTACCTGTTCTACGTCGGCGACCGCACCAAGACCGCGCTGCCCTATCGCGACGGCAGCGGCGCAACCGACGACTGGACCCGCGTACGCGACGAGCCGGCGCTGACGCCCGACGCGGTCGTGCGGCTCGCCGAGGCCGCGCATGCGCGCTACGGCTTCAACGACTTCAAGCTGAAAGGCGGCGTGTTCGAAGGCGCGAGCGAGATCGAGGCCGTGACGGCGCTCGCCGAACGCTTCCCCGACGCGCGCGTGACGCTCGATCCGAACGGCGCGTGGTCGCTCGACGAGGCCGTGCGGCTGTGCCGCGACCAGCATCACGTGCTCGCCTATGCGGAAGATCCGTGCGGTGCGGAGAACGGTTACTCGGGCCGCGAAGTGATGGCCGAATTCCGTCGCGCGACGGGATTGCCGACGGCGACCAACATGATTGCGACCGACTGGCGGCAAATGGGCCACGCGGTGCAGCTTCAGGCTGTGGACATCCCGCTCGCCGATCCGCACTTCTGGACGATGCAGGGTTCGGTGCGCGTCGCGCAGATGTGCCGCGACTGGGGTCTCACGTGGGGCTCGCATTCGAATAACCACTTCGACGTGTCGCTCGCGATGTTCACGCATGTCGCGGCCGCCGCGCCGGGCCAGGTCACCGCGATCGACACGCACTGGATCTGGCAGGACGGCGAACGGCTGACGCGCGAACCGCTGAAGATCGAGAACGGGCTGGTGGAAGTGCCGAAGCGGCCGGGGCTCGGCATCGACGTCGACATGGATGCGGTCGCGGTCGCGCACGAGCTGTACAAGCAGCACGGGCTCGGCGCCCGCGACGACGCGGCGGCCATGCAGTATCTGATTCCGGGGTGGACGTTCAACAACAAGCGCCCCTGCCTCGTGCGCTGAGCATGGACGGACCGGGCGGCGGCCTCGCCCGGCCGGGACGAAATCCGAAGGAATGATGCAGTTCGAGGCTGGCCCGGCTGATGTCGGGCTGGAGAGGCGGTGCAGGTGGAACGGAGATCCGGACGGTTGCTTGCGGCTATGCCGGACCTGCCGAGCCAGATCTGGCCGGCGGCACCTATCCGGCTACCGCTACCCGGCCAGACCTAGCCGGCCGCACCTACCCGGCCAGCCCAATCCCCCGCGCCATCCCCGATGCGGCGAACACGATGACGACCAGCAGCACGGCCTGCCAATGACCGATCCGCACATAGGTGCGCGCGCGGCCGATATCCGGCATCTGCTGCTGCCGCGCGGCGACACGCCAGCGGATCAGCCCGAGCATCGGCACGACCTCGAGCAGCAGGATCAGCACGAGCGCGGTCATCTTCAGATGAAAGAGCGGTTCATGCAGGTAGTACGCGGTGCCTTTCTCGAAACCGCCGAACGCGCGCATCAGCCCCGTCACGATCAACACCAGCGCCGACAGCCCCCAGGCGGCGTCAGCCTTGAATACGCCGGGCAGGTCGGCCGCCTGCGCCGACGCGATGAGCCGGCGCAACGCGCGGTTGCGTCCCGCGATCGCGGCAAACGCGACGGCGAACGCGCTCAGGTGAACGGCAGCCAGCAACCAACGGACGATCATTGCGCCTCCTTGTCGCCCGCGCCCGGTGCGCGAGCCGTGTCAGACGATCTGCTTGAGCGCCGCGTCGAGCGCGAGCACCGCGACGCGGTCGCCCTCGGTCGCAAGCGGCGCGCGCATCACGATCTGCCGGTTATGGCCGACGGCCGCCGGCGAATCCCACAGCAGCTCCACCTTCGGCCGCCGGAACAGGCTGCCGCGGCGCGGCGGCACGGCCGCCGGCTGTACGTCCGGCGCGCCCTGATCGCCCGCGACGGGCGCCACCCGGCCGGGCCAGCGCACCGACAGCTCGCGCGCGTCGTACTGGCCGACCTTGCGGCTTTCCATCCAGACGATCGCGGTGCGCGTCAGCACGTCGAGCGAAATCGCGTAGCGGCCGACCGCGAAGCGGCGTGCCGCCACGTTGGTTCGCCACAGCGGCCGCGGACGGCAGATCCAGACGATCGCCGCATAGAGCGCCGGCGCGGCGACGAGCCAGCCGTTGGTCGCCGTCACCGCATGCAGCGCACGGCGCCAGCCGGCCGCCCATGCGAATGCGCCGATCGACCAGACGGCGAACAGGAAGCCGATCAGCGCGAAGACGCGCAGCGCCTGGCGCAGCCATTGCGGCAGCGGATGGAACGGCCGCTCGGCGCGCGCGACGGCGCCCGGCAACGCGAGCAGCAGGAAGATCAGCACGAGGTAGACGAACGCCCAGGGCGACGACACCATCGCCGACAGCGACGCGCGATAGCCCATCTGGGACATCGAGAACAGCCAGCGCGCGAGCAGTACGAGACCGATCGCGCGCAACGCGAAGATCACGCCGGCGCCGGGGGCCGGCGCTGCGCGCGTGGTTTTCGTTCTCGCCAAGACTGCTCTCCTCTGGATGATCGTGCGGGGCCGGATTTCACGGCACGGCCATTATAGGGACATTACCGTCTGGACAGACTGCCGGATGGCGTGCCCGGCCGCTTCATGGGCCGTTCGCGGCGTCGGGCGCGGCGAGAATACAACAGATCCGCGCCGCGGATGTGACAACGCCCCGCCGGGAACCCGGACGGGGCGTCGATGACGGCCGCGCACCGCAGCGCGGCGGCGGCCGGCGAATCAGCTTGCGTTGACTTCGCGGAGCACGGTGCGGCGCTTCTGGCGCAGCAGTTCCTCGTAGCCCTTCACGTAGTTCTGCGCCATCACTTTCGACGAGAAACGTGCTTCGAACGCGGCGCGGACCTTCTCGCGCGGCAGCGTATCGAGGCGCTTGAGCGCCGCGACGGCCGACAGTTCGTCTTCGACGACGAAGCCCGACACGCCGTTGTCGATCACTTCCGGCACCGAGCCGCGCTTGAACGCGATCACCGGCGTGCCGCAGGCCATCGCCTCGATCATCACCAGGCCGAAGGGCTCCGGCCAGTCGATCGGGAACAGCAGCGCGTGCGCGTTGCCGAGGAATTCGGTCTTTTCGGACTCGCTGATTTCGCCGATGTACTCGACGTGCGGCAGCGCGAACAGCGGCTTGATCTTCTCTTCGTAGTACGCGCGGTCGGCCTTGTCGAGCTTCGCGGCGATCTTGATCGGCAGGCCGGCCTGCTCGGCGATGCGGATCGCCGTGTCGACGCGCTTCTCCGGCGAGATGCGGCCGAGGAACGCCAGATAGCTCGGCTTCACGTTCGGGATCGGCGTCAGCAGGTTTTCCGGCAGGCCGTGATAAACGGTCGACAGCCAGTTCGCCTGCGGCAGCGGGATGCGCTGGTTGTCGGAGATCGACACAACCGGCACGTCGCTGAATGCGTTGAAGATCGGCTGCAGTTCCGGCAGGTCGAGACGGCCGTGCATCGTCGTCAGATGCGGGACCGGCTGGCGCGAGAACAGCGAGAACGGGTAGTAGTCGATGTGGCAGTGCAGGACATCGAACTCTTCCGCGCGGCGGCGCACCTGCTCGAGGAGCAGCATGTGCGGTGCCATCACGTCGCGGATCGTCGGGTCGAGGCGCAGCGCCTGCGGCCAGCACGCTTCGAGCTTCGCGGAGGTTTGCGAATCGCCGCTCGCGAAGAGCGTGACGTCATGCCCCATCTCGACAAGTGCTTCGGTGAGGTAGGACACCACTCGCTCGGTACCGCCGTACAGCTTCGGGGGAACTGCTTCGTGCAACGGAGCGATTTGGGCGATTCGCATGCGTAACTCCTAAAAAATCGGCTAAAAACCAGGTTGGGTCGGCAACCTGCCGGCGGTCCGGGCTGGATGCATTTCGTCCGAAAAATCGGACGAATCAGCCTGCCGGGGGCGTCGAACCCGCGCTGCTCAAGGAGCGTCGGCGACGCGACAGGCATAGAACGTTTGAAACGAAGACCCGTTGACAGGGGTTCGTAAAAAAACCTGGAACCGAACCCGGAGCCGATTATCTAGGGTTAATCCCGATACGGCGCACAACATTTCAAACACTTTACTTTGTTACAAAGGCGCAACACTTTGCAACCCGCGGACTTGGGCGTCCGTTCTAGAGTGGAAGGCCCTTTTGGCGATCCTGGTCACCCGTGACTGCCGGCAGCGTGATTCCGGCACATGTGGCAGGACGGGATGCCGGATTTTATCTCAAAATCGATCGTGAGCCCCTGGCCAAGGCAAGATTCGCGCAGCGCGACGCATGCGTTGTTTACAATGCCGGATTATTCAGTCCGGGCGAACGCCGGCATGCGATCCAGCCGCAACGCTCAACCACCGAATCACCGCACGCATATTTTGGAATCTCTCACCCCTGCCCAGCGCAACGCCCACAACGCGAAGCTGTCGAGCTACGCGCACCGGCCGATCGCGTTCCTGTTCCGCTACATTCGCCTGCATCCCGTCGCCCACCTCATCGTGCTGTGCAGCGTGGTGGCCGCCGTCGGCTGCGCGCTCGGCTCGCAATACGCGATCAAGCACCTGATCGACGTGCTGGCGACCGGGCGCCATCATCCGGGCCCGCTGTGGAGCGCGTTCGCGCTGCTCGTCGGGCTGATCGCGGCCGACAACCTGCTGTGGCGCGTCGGCGGCTGGGTCGCCGCGCACACGTTCGTCGCGGTCACCGGCGACCTGCGGCGCGACCTGTTCCAGTACCTGATCGGCCATTCGCCGACCTATTACTCGGAAAAGCAGCCGGGCACGCTCGCGAGCCGCATCACGGCCACGTCGAACGCGGTCTACACGTCGGAGAACACGATGGCGTGGAACGTGCTGCCGCCGTGCATCGCGGTGATGGGCGCAATCCTGATGATCATCGTCGTCAATCCGATGATGGCCGCCGGCCTGCTCGGCTGCTCGGCCGTGCTGTCCGTCATCCTGTTCAAGCTCGCCGGACGCGGCTCGGCCCGCCACCATGCGTTCGCGGCAAAGGCAGCGGCGGTCGACGGCGAACTCGTCGACGTGATCGGCAACATGGGCCTCGTGCGTGCGTTCGGGATGACCCTGCGCGAGCAGAAGCGCTTCGGCGCGACGGTCAAGGCCGAGATGGACGCGCGCCAGCAGAGCCTGCTCTATCTTGAGAAGCTGCGCCTGCTGCACGCGGTGATCACCGCGATGCTGTCCGCCGGCCTGCTCGGCTGGGCACTGTGGCTGTGGGACCAGGGCCGCGCGACGTCGGGCGACATCGTGCTCGTCAGCTCGCTCGGCTTCACGATCCTGCACGGCACGCGCGATCTCGCGGTGGCGCTCGTCGACGTCACGCAGCACGTCGCACGGCTGTCCGAAGCCGTGAAGACACTGCTCGAGCCGCACGGGATGCAGGACCGCTCCGATGCGCAGCCGCTGTCGGCCAAGGGCGGCCGCGTCGCCTTCGAGCGCGTGACGTTCGCGTATCCGCACCGCCGTGCGATCCTCGACCACTTCGATCTCCATATCGAACCGGGCCAGCGCGTCGGCCTGATCGGCAAGTCGGGCGCCGGCAAGTCGACCGTGCTCGCGCTGCTGCAGCGCTTCTACGACACGCAGGACGGCGTCGTGAAGGTCGACGGCCAGGACGTGAAGGCGATCACGCAGGACAGCCTGCGCCACGCGATCGCGCTCGTGCCGCAGGACATCTCGCTGCTGCACCGGACGATCTACGACAACATCGCGTACGGCCGCCCCGACGCGACCCGCGAGCAAGTGCTCGCCGCCGCGCGCGACGCGCGCTGCGCGGAGTTCATCGAGGCGATGCCGGAAGGTTATGACACGATCGTCGGCGACCGCGGCGTCAAGCTGTCGGGCGGCCAGCGCCAGCGCATCGCGATCGCGCGCGCGATCCTGAAGGATGCGCCGATCCTGCTGCTCGACGAAGCGACGTCGGCACTCGACAGCGCATCCGAGGAAGCGATCCAGAGCGCGCTCGACCGCCTGATGGTCGGCCGCACGGTGATCGCGATCGCCCACCGCCTGTCGACGCTGCGCAACTTCGACCGGATCATCGTGATGAGCAACGGCAAGGTGATCGACGACGGCAGCCCCGAAGTACTGCGCAACCGCCCCGGCCTGTATCGCGACCTGCTCACGAAGCAGCACGGCCGCCACCACGCAGCACCCGACGGCAGCACGCCGACCGGCGAACGTGTGGCCTGACGCGTCCGCGCGCAGCCGATAAAAAAGCCGCAGTGCTTCACGCACTGCGGCTTTTTTAATTGCACCGGGAACGGCCGGCCGAGATGGCGCGGAATGTGCCGCGCGATGCGCCGGACCTACCGGCTAGCCATGCTGCAGATCGCGCAGGAAGTTGTCGCGCCACACCGACACGTTGTTCTCGCGAAGCTGCGCGATCATGTCCGCGTAACGCGCGCGCCGCTCGGCGAGCGGCATCGTCAGCGCCTGCGACAGCGCATCGGCCATCCCGTCGATATCGATCGGATTGACGATCAGCGCGCCCGTCAGCTCGCGCGCGGCGCCCGCGAAGCGCGACAGCACGAGCACGCCCGGATCGTCCGGATTCTGCGCGGACACATACTCCTTCGCGACGAGGTTCATCCCGTCGCGCAGCGGCGTCACGAAACCCACGCGTGCGAGCCGGTACAGCGCGGCCAGCACCTGGCGGTCGTACTGGCGGTGGATGTAGAGGATCGGCGCCCAGTCGAGCTCCGCGTAACGCCCGTTGATGCGCCCCGACTCCGCTTCGAGCTGCAGGCGGATGTCCTGGTACGCGCGCAGGTCCGCACGCGTCGACGGTGCGATCTGCAGGAACGACACGCGGTTGCGGATCGACGCCTGGTGTTCGAGCAGTTTCTCGAACGCGCGGAACCGCTCGACGAGCCCCTTCGAATAATCGAGCCGGTCGACGCTCATGATCAGTTGCCGCCCGCGCAGCGACGTCGCGAGCGTGCGTACGGCCTTGCCGTGTTCGCCCGCCTGCGCGAGCGTCGCGATCTCGTCCGGATATACGCCGATCGGATAGGCGGCCGCGCGCAGCGTCTGGCCGAACGCGCGCACGCGCACCGTGCGGCCGTCGCGCTCGACCTCGCCGCCCGCCTCGAATTCGATGTAGTCGCAGAACGCGCGCAGATCGGGCTCGGTCTGGAAACCGAGCAGGTCGAACGCGCACAGCGACTCGACGAGCTCGCGGTGCGGCGGCACGTTGACGAGCACCTGCGCGGCCGGAAACGGGATGTGCAGGAAGAAGCCGATGCGGTTCTTCACGCCGGCCTCGCGCAGCGCGCGTGCGAACGGGATCAGGTGATAGTCGTGCACCCAGATCACGTCGTCGTCCTGCAGCAGCGGCACGAGCTGCTGCGCAAGCCACACGTTGACGCGGCGATAGCCGTCGAATTCGTGGCGGTCGTACTGGATCAGGTCCGCGCGGTAATGGAACGCGGGCCACAGCGTCGCATTCGAGAAGCCGCGGTAATACTGGTCGTAATCGCGGCGCGACAGGCCGACGGTCGCGAACGTCACGGGCCCGCGCTCCTCGATGCGGATCTGCGGCGCGCCGGAGGCGACGACCTCGCCGCTCCAGCCGAACCACATGCCGCCCGTCTCCTTCAGCGCATCGTAGACGCCGATCGCGAGGCCGCCCGCCGCCGGTTCGCCTTCCGAAATCGGGGCGACGCGGTTTGAAACGATGATGAGCCGGCTCATGCGTGCGGCTGCCCCGCGCCAAGCCAGCACGCGATCTGCTCGTGCAGCGCGTCGACCGAATCGAGCCGCATGCGGGCGGACGTCTCGCCCGCGCCGACCTTGATCGACAGGCCGCCGCGCGCGTTGACCACCGCGAAGCCCTTCTCGTCGGTCAGGTCGTCGCCCGCGAACAGCGGCATGCGGCCCGCGAACGGCGGCTCGTCGAGGAACGCGGCCAGCGCGCGCCCCTTGTCGACACCCTTCGGCTTGATCTCGAACACCATCTTGCCGGGCTGCAGCACGTACGCATCCGCATATTCGGCGACGAGGCGCTCGGCCGCTTCGCGCGCAACCGCCTCGCGCTCGGGCGCATTGCGATAGTGCAGCGCGACGGCCGCGCCCTTGATTTCGAGCAGCATGCCCGAATGACGGTCGACGACGGCCGCGAGCTCGCGCTCGATGCGCAGCAGACGTTCGTCGTTGAAGCCGATGCGCTGCGTGTCGCCGTTCGCATCGCGGCGCTCCGCGCCGTGCAGGCCGGCGATCGGCAGGCCGGGCATCTTCAGGAACGTGTCGAGGTTGTCGATGCCGCGCCCGGACACGACCGCGACCGCGCCGTGCGAGCGGCGGCGCAGCTCGTCGAGCAGCGTCAGCAGCGACGGCGGAACGTGAATACTGTCGGGCGTCGGCGCCAGTTCAACGAGCGTGCCGTCGAAGTCGAAGAAGAACGCGGTATCGGTCAGGGACAGGGAAGCCGGAACGGATTGCATCGATTCGATAATGTGAGGGGCGGCCGGCAAACGCCGGGCTGCCGCTGCGCGAATGGAATTGTGCGCATCTTACCGCGCCTGCGCATCGAGTTGGGCGAAACCGGCGCATCACTGGCAGCGCGCCGCCAGCCGCGTCAACTGCGGCATATTGCCCCGCTCGCCCGCGCCGTACGGGTTTCGAAAGGACGCGGGCGCGCAAATTGCGCTACAGTCGCAACCGCCTGCCGCGCGACGCATGGCGCCGCGCCGGCCGGCCACCATTCCGTCCGATCGAGTTCTAGGATGCCGTCTGCCCGTCCCGTCCCGCGCCAGCGCTTCTCCCGCATCATCCGCACGGCCGCGACCCTCGCCGCCGCCGTCGCGCTCGCCGCGTGCACGCACGACGAGCCGCGCTGGAACCTGACCAACGTCACCGGCCACCTGCCCGACCTGTCGTTCACGCTGACGGGCGGCGACGGCCGTCCCGTCGACGCCGATGCATTCCGCGGCCGCGTCGCGCTCGTCTACTTCGGCTACACGCACTGCCCCGATGTCTGCCCCGAAACGATGGCGCGGCTGATGGAAGTGCTCGCGAAGCTCGGCCCGCAGGCGAACGACGCGCGCATCCTGTTCGTCTCGGTCGATCCCGCGCGCGACACGCCGCAGGCGATGCAGTCGTATGTCGCCGCGTTCGACCCCGCGCATGCGCGCGGCCTGACCGGCACCGACCGCCAGATCGAATCGCTCGCGAAACGCTATCGCGTTGCGTACCAGATGGAAAAACGCGATCCGTCCGGCGGCTACGAAGTCACGCACAGCTCGGCTGTCTACATCTTCGACGCGAGCGGCCGCGCGCGCCTGCTCGCGACCGACCGCGACTCGCCCGACGCCATCGCCGCCGATGTGCGCCGGATCATCGACACCGCCTCCACTACCTGAATGCATTCCGACATGAAGACGAAGACGACCCTCAAGACGTTCGCCCTCCTCGCCGCGCTGTGCGCCGGCGCCCAGGCCTATGCCGCCGGCACGATCACCGCGCAGAACGCGTGGGTGCGGTGGCTGCCGAACAAGCTGCCGGCCGGCGGCTACGTGACGCTCGTGAACACGGGCGACAAGCCGGTCGATCTCGTCGATGTCGACAGCCCCGACTACGGGATGACGATGCTGCACCAGACCGTCTCGAACGGCTCGACGCAGAAGATGGAAATGGTCGACAAGCTGACGATCCCCGCGCGCGGCAAGGTCGACATCGCGCCGGGCGGCTATCACTTCATGCTCGAGGAGCCGAAGCACGCGATCAAGCCGGGCGACACCGTGCACCTGCGCCTGAAATTCTCCGACGGCGAAACGGTCGACACGCCGTTCGCCGTGAAGTCGCCGGCCCAGGCGAAGTGATGCGCGCGCGATGAACCTCCTGTACTGGCTCGATCCGTGGGAACCGTCGCCGACCGTCGTCATCGCGGTGCTGACGGCCGCCGTGCTGTTCGCGCGCGGCGTGAAGAAGGCGAAGGTGTCGCCGCTGCGGCAGTTCTCGTTCTGGTTCGGGCTGACGGCACTCTACATCGCGCTGCATACGCGGCTCGACTATTTCTTCGAGCACGAGTTCTTCCTGCACCGCGCGCAGCACCTCGTGCTGCACCACCTCGGGCCGTTCTTCATCGCGCTGTCCTATCCGGGCGCGGCGATTCGCGCGGGCATCCCGTTTCGCTGGCGGCAGCGCTTCGTGCGCCCCGCGCTCGCGTGGGCGCCCGTGCGCGCGACGCTCGACGTGGTGTTCCATCCCGTCGTCGCGGTCGTGCTGTTCGTCGGGCTGATCTATTTCTGGCTGCTGTCGCCGATCCACTTCATCGCGATGCTCGACTGGCGTCTCTATCGCGTGATGAACTGGAGCATGGTGATCGACGGGCTGCTGTTCTGGTGGCTCGTCGTCGATCCGCGCCCCGCGCCGCCCGCGCGGCTGTCGCCCGGCCGCCGGATCCTGATCGTCGTCGCGGCGATCCCGCCGCAGATCGCGCTCGGCGCGCTGATCTTCTTCACGCCGCACGAGCTGTATCCGATCTACTCGATCTGCGGCCGCGCGTTCACGTGGCTGAGCCCGCTGCGCGACCAGCAGATCGGCGGCCTGCTGCTGTGGATTCCCGGCTCGATGATGAGCGTGATCGGCGCGCTGATCGCGCTGCGGCACTGGCTGCGGCTGTCCGCGCGCGGGCGCCTGATCGGGGAACGGGCCGTGCAGCGCACGGACCAGCCGTCGGTGGCACGCACCGCGCACTGACTGCCGCGCGGCGCGTCGCGCATCACGCGCGCGTGCTGCTCATCCACACGTGCGGGATGCCGTCCTCGTCGTGCACGTCCGAACTCGGCGTGAAGCCGAATGCGCCGTAAAAGCGCTGCAAGTGGGCCTGCGCATGCAGGCTCACGGGCGTATCCGGCCACTGCGCGCGGATATGCTCGAGCGCGCGCGACAGCAGCCCGTTGCCGAGGCCCGCGCCGCGAAACGCGGCGGTCGTCAGCACGCGGCCGATGCGCACGTCGGTGTTCTGCGCATCGGGCAGCAGCACGCGCAGATAGCCGGCCAGGCGGCCGGCCGAATCGTACGCAGCGAGGTGCCACGCGGCCTGGTCCGCGTCGTCGATGTCGCGATACACGCAGTTCTGCTCGACGACGAACACCGCGCTGCGCGCTTCGAGGATCGAATAGATTTCGCGCGCCGTCAGCGCGTCGAAGGATTTCCAGCGCCAGTCGAGATCGGCGGTGCTCGGGGATGCGGCGGGTGCGGATGCGTTCATGTGCGGTCCTGATTCGGGCGCGCCGGCCGGCGCGCGGCAACCGCTGATTATGCCTCGAAGCACGCGCGACGCGCGACCGTCCGCCCGCGCGAAAAAAAAGCCCCGCATCGCGCGGGGCCTGTCCGTCATGCCGGCATCTTGCCGAAGCGGCCGCTGTTGAAATCCTCGATCGCGGTACGGATCTCCGCTTGCGAGTTCATCACGAACGGCCCGTAACCGACGACGGGCTCGTCGATCGGCTCGCCGCTCAGGATCAGCAGCTTCGCGTCGCCGTTCGCTTCGATCTCGACGTCGCGGCCTTCGCGGCCCAGTTGCACGAACTGCGCTTCGCGGGCGACCGTCTCGCCGTTCACCTGCACCGTACCGCTCAGCACGACCACCGCGAGCGTGCGCCCTTCAGCGACCGGGAACCGCGCATGGCCGCCTGCCACGAGCCGCACGTCCCATACGTCGATCGGCGTGTGCGTACGGGCCGGGCCGCGCCGCCCGTCGAGTTCGCCCGCGATGATCCGCGCCCGCCCCGCGCCGTCCGGCAATTCGACCACGGGAATGTCCGCGTTCAGCAGCGTCTGATAGCCGGGCGCGCCCATCTTGTCCGCGGCGGGCAGGTTCACCCACAGCTGCACCATCTCGAGCGGGCCGCCACGCTTCGTGAACGCCTCCGAGTGGAATTCCTCGTGCAGGATCCCGCTCGCGGCCGTCATCCACTGCACGTCGCCCGGGCCGATCACGCCGCCCGCGCCGGTCGAGTCGCGGTGCGCGACTTCACCGTCATAGACGATCGTCACCGTTTCGAACCCGCGATGCGGATGCTCGCCGACACCGCGCGGCGCCGAAGCCGGCTCGAACGTCGCGGGGCCCGCGTGATCGAGCAGCAGGAACGGGCTCAGGTGCGCGCCGTGAGACTGGTAGCTGAACATCGAACGCACCGGGAAACCGTCGCCGACCCAATGGCCGCGCGGCGCACTGTACACACCCTGGATCTTCTTCATTACCCTCTCCAAATTGCGGCGAAACACGTGTTTCGCATCCTGAGCATGAATATAGAGGCGGAACGATCGATCCGGTAGACTGCCAAAATCGCACTCAGCGTTCCATTTCATGAACGATAAAGAACGGGATCTGAACGATCTCTACTACTTCGTGCAGGTCGTCGAGCATGGCGGCTTCGCGTCGGCCGGGCGCGCGCTGGACATGCCGAAATCGAAGCTGAGCCGTCGCGTCGCGCTGCTCGAGGCGCGGCTCGGGATGCGGCTGATCCAGCGCTCGACGCGCCGCTTCACGGTCACCGACGTCGGCCAGACCTATTACGCGCATTGCCGCGCGATGCTCGTCGAGGCCGATGCGGCCGACGAGGCGATCGCGCTGCTGCACGAGGAGCCGCGCGGCATCGTGCGCGTCAGTTGCCCGATCGTGCTGCTCGATTCGCTGGTCGGCGCGATGATCGCCGCGTTCATGGCCGCGTGCCCGCGCGTCGAGATCCACCTGGAAGCGACCAACCGGCGCGTCGACGTGGTCGGTGAAGGGATCGACGTCGCGATCCGCGTGCGCCCGCCGCCGCTCGAGGACAGCGATCTCGCGCTGCGCGTGCTGACCGAGCGCGGCCAGTGCCTCGTCGCGAGCCCCGCGCTGCTGCGCGAACATGGCGTGCCGGCGGTTCCCGCCGATCTCGCGCGCCTGCCGAGCCTCGATCACGGTGTGCCGCAGTCCGCGCACGTGTGGCGGCTGCGCGGGCCCGACGGCGCTCAGGCCGAAATCCATCACCAGCCGCGCTTCGTGACGGGCGGCATGCTCGCGCTGCGCGCGGCGGCGGTCGCGGGCGTCGGCGTCGTGCAATTGCCGACGATGATGGTGCGCGACGAGATCGCGCGCGGCGAACTGGCGACCGTGCTGCCGGACTGGGCGCCGCGCCGCGAGATCGTGCACGCGGTGTTCGCGTCGCGCCGCGGGCTGCTGCCCGCGGTGCGGGCGCTGCTCGATTTTCTGGCGGAGCGGTTTGCCGGGCTCGAGCCCGATTGAGCGCGCCGTATCACACGCAACCGCGCGCTGCAGACCGTACGCGCGTGCCGTAGACTGCGGGACGCGCATCGCGCATTTTCACAACCCCTATCGCCTTCCCGCCATGTTCACGCTGTCCAACGACCCCACCGCCTCCAAGGCCGATCAATACGCGACGCTCGTCGAGCAGGCGCGCGCGCTCGTCGAGTCCGAACGCGACCTGACCGCGAACGCGGCGAATTTCTCCGCGCTCGTCTACCACTCGCTCGACCGCCTCAACTGGGCCGGCTTCTACTTCTTCGACGGGACCGAACTCGTGGTCGGGCCGTTCCAGGGCAAGCCGGCGTGCGTGCGGATCGCGCTCGGCAAGGGCGTGTGCGGCACGGCCGCGCAGACGCGCGAGACGCAGGTCGTGCGCGACGTGCATGACTTCCCCGGCCATATCGCGTGCGATGCGGCATCGGAATCGGAAATCGTCGTGCCGCTGGTGGCCGACGACGGCACGCTGATCGGCGTGTGGGACGTCGATAGTCCGGTCGCCGCGCGCTTCGATGACGAGGACCGCAAAGGGATGGAAGCGCTGTGCCGCGTGTTCGTCGAACACGCGTGGCAGAAGGCGCGCGGTTAAGCAGCGGTCTCGCGTCACGCAGCGGATAACCGCAGTCGCGCGTGAATCGCGCCGCGTGACCTCGAACGAAACGGGCCCCGCAACGGGACCCGTTCATTTGCGCCACCGCGCCGCCGGACGCGGCGCACGGCACGCGTCAGGCAGCGTGCGTGCCGGAAAGCGCCGCCAATGCCTGCGGCTTCACATCGTCGGTCAGCACCTCGAAGCCCGTTTCCGTCACCACGACCATGTGCTCCCACTGCGCGGACAGCGAATGGTCCTTCGTGACGACCGTCCAGCCGTCCGGCAGCACGCGCGTGTCGCGCTTGCCCGCGTTGAGCATCGGCTCGATCGTGAAGATCATCCCCGGCCGCAGCGGCACGCCGGTGCCCGGACGGCCGTAGTGAAGCACCTGCGGCTCGTCGTGATAGACGTCGCCGATGCCGTGCCCGCAGTACTCGCGGACCACGCTGAACCCTTCGCGATGCGCGACCTGCTGGATCGCATAACCGACATCGCCCAGCGTCGCGCCCGGACGCACCGCGCGGATGCCCGCGTGCATCGCTTCGTAGGTTGCCGCGACGAGACGCCGCGCGAGTTCGCCCGGCTCGCCGACGAAATACATGCGGCTCGTATCACCGTACCAGCCGTCCTTGATCACCGCGATGTCGAGGTTCACGATGTCGCCGTCGCGCATCGGGCGTGACGATGGAATGCCGTGACAGACCACATGGTTGACCGACGCGCACAGGGTCTTCGGATAGCCGTGGTAGCCGATGTTCGCCGGTATCGCGCCGAGCATGTCGACGATGTATTCGCGGCAGCGCGCGTCCAGTTCATCGGTGGAGACGCCAGGCTTCACATGCTCGGCGATCATCGCCAGCACCTGCGACGCGAGCTTCGCGGCCTCGCGCGACTTGGCGATTTCTGCGGTGCCGCGGATCGGGATTTCGCGCTTCGCCATTACGCCACCTGCTCGATGCCGTGCGCGACCGGCTCTGCCGGCGCCACATCGCCGCCCCGTGCTTCGGCCTCGATCAGCATCCGGCAGATGTCGCCGTACGACAGCGCCGGATTGAGTTCCGCCAGCATCCCGACACGCAGCCAGTGTTCGGCCTGTGCGTTGATCGACCGACTCAACGCCGTACTCGTCGAGCGCAGCCGTTCGTGCATGTGCTCGGAAATCTTGATGATGCCCATATATCCCCAATTAAACGAAACGTAGTCGATTCGTATATTACGCTGCGCGTGACTGCCGGGCAAGGCGTTCGAAGGCCGTCGCGCCATCGGTCGGCCGCTGCCAATGCGCCGTTGACACTGAATTCCAGTTTGCTGGAGAATAAATCCATCATGCAAGAATCCGTAACGACCGCTGCCGACGATACCGGCATCAACGAGCGCATCGCCCGGCGCGTGCGCGACCTGCGTACTGCTCGAGGCTACACGCTCGATGCGCTGGCCGCGCGCTCCGGCGTCAGCCGTTCGATGATCTCGCTCATCGAACGCGCGTCGGCCAGCCCGACGGCCGTCGTGCTCGACAAGCTCGCGGCAGGTCTAGGCGTGTCGCTGGCAGGGCTGTTCGGCGGCGACCGGGACGACACGCCCGCGCAGCCGCTGGCACGGCGCGCGCAGCAGGCCGAATGGCGCGACCCGGCGTCCGGCTATGTGCGGCGCAACCTGTCCCCGCCCGGCTGGCCGTCGCCGATCCAGCTCGTCGAGGTCGATTTCCCGCCCGGCGCGCGCGTCGCGTACGACAGCGGCGGACGCGAAAGCGCGCTGCATCAGCAGATATGGATCATCAGCGGCCGCGTCGACGTCACGTTCGGCGGCGAGCTTCACGAACTTCACGAAGGCGACTGTCTGGCCATGCGGCTCGATCGGCCGCTGATCTTCAGCAACCCGTCGTCGCATGCCGCGCGCTATGTCGTCGTGATCTGCGACGCATCCACGTCCGCGGCCGGCGCGCGGAGCGCGTGATGCGCGCACCGTGTGCGCAACCCGTTCAAAACCAACCGGAGCCGTTATGAATTCCCCGAAACAGCGCGACGACGTGCGCCTGATCGATTGCAGCGAGGCCGAGCACGCAGCGGCCATCCTCGAGATCCTGAACGACGCGATCGTGAATTCGACCGCGCTGTACGACTACCGGCCGCGCCCGCCGGAAGCGATGGTCACGTGGTTTGCAACGAAGCGCGCGGGCGGTTTTCCGGTCGTCGGCGCGGTGGACGCGTCGGGCACGCTGCTCGGCTTCGCGAGCTGGGGTACGTTCCGCGCGTTCCCCGCGTACAAGTACACGGTGGAACACAGCGTCTACGTGCACCGCGACCAGCGCGGCCGCGGGCTCGGCGAACTGCTGCTGCGCGAAGTGGTCCGGCGTGCGCGCGAAGCGCAGGTGCACGTGCTGGTCGGCTGTATCGATGCGACCAATGCCGGGAGCATCGCACTGCATACGAAACTGGGATTCGTGCACTCGGGCACGATCACGGAGGCGGGATTCAAGTTCGGCCGCTGGCTCGATGCGGCGTTCTATCAGTTGAAGCTCGAAACGCCTGCGCAGCCGGTGGATGGCTGATCGCCCGCTTGGCCGTTGCATCCGCAACGGCCAAGCGGCGCGTTTGTGTTATCGAAGCCGCCAGACCATAGGTCACCGAGGAGTCCGGTTTCCGTCAAGCCGCGGGCTGGAAGGTAGCGACCTTGTTCCGACCGGTTGCCTTTGCATAGTAGAGCGCCTCGTCGGCCGCCTTGATCACGGCACTCGGCTCCCCCTCCTGATCCGGCTCCCAACTCGCCAGTCCGATACTGGCGGTGACGCGCCCGTATTCGCTTCCGGCATGCTCGAGTGCCAGTTTGTCGATTGCCGCGCGAATCCGCTCGGCAATCTGGGCGGCCCCCGTCTGCGGGGTATCGGGGAGCAACACCACGAATTCCTCCCCGCCGTAGCGGGCCGCCGTATCCACCGGCCGGCGGATGTTTTCGCCGATGCAGCGTGCGACCGCAGTCAACGCGTCATCGCCCGCCTGGTGGCCATAGATGTCGTTGTAGGCCTTGAAGCGGTCAACGTCGACGAACAGCAGCGAGAAAATGGAACTGGCCCGCCGTGCGCGACGCCACTCCCGGTCCAGCACTTCGCCAAAGCTGCGGCGATTGTTCAGGCCGGTGAGACCGTCGGTGCGCGCCAGCAGCACAAGCTCGGACTCCGCGCGCATCCGGCGCCGCAGTTGCGCGCCGAGCATGACGGACAGCGCAATAAACGCGGCGCCGAACGTCACCACCAGCGCGCCGATCGTCACGGCGCGGTGCCGCCACGCCGCATAGATGTCCTGCTCGGCTTCCGCAACCATGATGATCAGCGGCAGCGTCGGTAGATGCTTGAAGTAGTAAAGACGGCGCACGCCGTCGATCGACGACGTTTCCGAGAAAGAGCCCTCCGGGGCGGCTCCGAACCGTCGAAAGGTTACCGCCTTGCTGATGTCGCGGCCGATGGTACGGACATCATATGGCTGGCGCATGACCATGACGCCATCCTTGCCGATCAGCGACATCGACCCATGCTGCCCCAGCGACAGCCCCGCGAACAGCTGGTGGAAATATTCGAGGTTGACCGCAATCAGCGCAACGCCGGCAAACGAGCCGTCCGGATTCGAGATTCGCCGCGACAGCGCAATGCTGAGCATGCCCCTGCGCAGGCGCGACGCGAACGGATCGCTGACATAGAGCCCCACGTTCGGATTGTCGCGGTGAATGGTGAAGTACTTGCGATCGGCGAAATTGCCCTTGCGCGGAACATGATTGGCCGAATCCAGAATGATGTTGCCGTCGGCATCGAGCACCAGTTGCGAACCGAGAAATTGCGCGGTCATCGAGTTGTCGAACAGCACGCCGTGCCGCAGGGCCGGCGAAGCAGCCATCACGTCGGGCCGCTGCAGACCATGAATCAACGCCTGCAAGGACAGGTCGTAGAGCTCGAAGTTGCGCTCGATGTCACGCTCGGCCATCAGGCCGAGATTGCGCGAGGTCTCGCTGGCACGCTCCAGTGCGTCGTGGCGGCTCTGGAACAGTTGCAGCACGCACAGGCCCATCAGCGCGCAGGCGATCACGATGCCGACTGCCACAATGGAGTAAGGGGCTGCCGTCCGGGGGTGCATGGGTCTCCTCACTGCATAAGTGTGCGCCCGCGCCGGCGCATGGTTTTCCGCATACTAAATCGGATAGCCACATTTGCAAGCGCAGAGCGAAACTGATCGAAAGGCGAACCTCGCGCGACGGTGTCGGAGCCGCCGGCAAACCCGGGCAGCAAAGTAACTTTCTGTCCGATCCATGACAAGGCGTCACGCGAATCGATTGACGCGATTCGACGGACCACGCCCCGCCGACGGACACCATCTCGGTGCAAAACCCGTCGAAAGCGAGACGGAAAAAGAAAAGCCCCGCCGAAGCGGGGCTTTTCTCTTCCTACCTGGAGGCGCGAGCCGGAGTCGAACCGGCCTAAACGGCTTTGCAGGCCGTCACGACTTACACAAAATCAATCACTTATATATATTAACCACCAACATGAGCCACCTTACCAAGGCAGAGCCGCAGATCCCGTTTTAGAAAGGAATGTCGACTTCCATAGAATTCTCCAAATCAACTAAATAAATGATCTGCGAAGCGCACAGCGCCAACAGGTACTCGGTGACTTCTAACGTCGCCTTGCCGCCGTTCGCCCCGCCATGTCCCACCCCGTCTCCACCGCTCCTAAACGCATAAACACCGGTAATCGTCTGGCAGATAGCCTTCGGAACCGAGACGTCAGCTGTTGATCCGAGCCATTTCACTAGATCGCCTAATGTTGAGGCTTTCGCCATCGGGAAGAGGGCTTTGCCCGCAGCTTCGACGGCACATACAGCTTCCTTCACTGCGTTCTCGTAATCAGGGCGTGTCGGGTGACGAAAGAACTGCAGAGATTTATCAAAGTGCTTTCGCGCACCTAATAGCCGAGGATCGCCAAGCACCACTTGCGACTTAGTTGCCAATTCCACTGTATGCTTGCGCCCGCGTCTGCGAACGGTTCCTTCAGTAAACTCATACGCGAGGTCCTCTTCGAGGAAAAGTCGTTGAAGCTCGGTCGCGATGTACGTTTGTATATCGCCCCGAGACATTGCGACGATGTAGTTCCCGTAACTGTCTTCATGTCCGATTTCTTGAGGCAAGTAGCCGTGCAATCGCTCGCAGAAGTCATACACCTTCTCCCAGCCAAGGACCCCAAGGGCTGCTTCCGCATCGATCCTAGCTTGCTTCAGACTAGCCACATTAGAAGGGATATACTCAACCACTGACAGCCGGCCGATTCGATGTAACTCGCGCGCAACTATCGTCCAGTCGGTCAAGTATCCACGCTCAACAAGATCAAACAGTAAATGCAGTAACCCGCTCCGCGCCGAAGCAGGAAAGTCGGCGTCGACCTGCCTATGCTGGCCTCTGAGTCGAGCCGAGAAGGGTGGCTGTGAAGATGTCATGAATTTCTCGCCTATCGCAATTTCACTAGTCTCTCATTCTTTCTCGGTCGACTTATACCTTTGAGCGCTTCGCAGATAGACTGCGACAGGTACCCCAAGAGAGCCACGCCGTAGTTCAGGGGATGGAATGATAAGCACAAGGCTTATCCAGCAAGGCTCACACCCCTTGCTGTAGCAAATTTGTAGCACGTGAAAAAGCCCGCTCGCAGCGGGCTTTTGTGCTTCTGGATTCAGATCTAGCCACCGGGTTGCAAAGCCACTTGCAGTACCCGGTGATGTAGCAGTACCTGCGCTTTATCTGACAAGGCCTGACGCACAAAGCCGCGCCGAGACCTACGCCGATAGTTTTGGCGACGGGCCGCTACCGACCCGTACCCGCCGGTCAGCCCATCGCAGCCCGAGCGTCGCGTTCAGAGGTACAACGGTCCTTCCTGTAATCGCGTCGCGTTCCACGGGCTGCGGCGGAAGTTGCGGGAAGACTCATTCGACATCGGTGAGGACGGCCATCCGCCAACACGGGTTTGCAGATGTCTGCAAAAAACTGCAGCCTCCCCACGGCTACGGGTCCTTGACAATCAGCTATGGCCGAATCGTGTTCGCGGCTCCGCCGTCCGGTTCCCGAGCAATACGCACGGCGTCTCACTACCGCTGCAGCCCGCACTTTCGGCTTCTTTCCCTTCGATCGTCACCTGGGCATTGCCGGTTCCGAAACAGGCGTTACGGTTGCGGTCGGTTCAGTCGCATCAGACGCACTCTCAGTAGACGACGCGAAAACGATTGCCAACGGATCCGGCGGCTCTGCGCCGAGGAGTAGCTGGATCACTTCTGCCGTGTCCACACCGCCCGACAACACATAGCTTGTAATTTCGTCAAAGCGACCTCCTTTGTTAGCTAGGTCCATATACCAGTTAGGCTTATTTCTGAGCATGCTGTGAAGATCTGACGCGATGTCGACTGCATGCCTTTTACGCAACCGTTCTCGGTCAGCCACCATCCCGGAACCCTCTCGATAGAACGAGTGAATTGACCTCAGCACGCTACTCTTCGCAGCTTCAACGTAAGTGTTGTGCTCCGTCGTCATCGTAAAAAACTGATCAGAGATCGGTGAAAAATGGACGGCTTGACTGTTCCAATCGTACTCGGTCATTTCATAATAATCGATTCTACCGACTGCCGCGTACATGTCTTTTAAGAACACGGAGAACATCCAATTTCCAAAAAGCTTTCGCCATATGTCTTTACAAAGCGTAGGATCGCGCACAAGCTTTTTCGTTGAGGTCGCATACAACTTCAGCGTTTCGAAATTCGCATCCAGCCAAGCTTCGTGCGGGGCATCCAGAGGCAGATCCAAGTTGATCAAACGATTTCGGATTGCGTGGATCGCCTCAAAGTTTTTCCAGCGCCAGTTGAATTCGTTATAGCGTGCCGGATCTAGGCATACGAACTGGACAGCAGTTGCCACTTCATCAATGTGCCGCACGTGAGGCAGGAAAGCTTTACTTTCAAACAAGGTGTCGACCGCATTTGCGTGCGTCTCAACATCTCGCAAAGCATTCAGCACGATGTCCCGCAACGGATGCTCATCCAAGATGAAACCACCCAAAGCTAGCCGGGTTTCATTCGCAGCCTCTTTCAAGCTTCGGCCCGCAAGCCGCTCTAATTCTACTGCTGGCACAGACAGCGCAGCTAGTATGGTCCGTTCGAATGCTTCTCTAACCGAATCTGCCGAAAAATTAACTTCCAATTCCATAATATTCACGATGCCTCGACGACCGTTTCGGTCGATGACGCGACAGACGTCCCTGTCGCTGGAACGGCTGCTCACAAAGTGTGAGCAGTCGCACAAATGTCCATGCGGAGGTCTTGCCAAATGACTCTTCGTGGCCGGTTGTAGCCCGACGCGTTCGGCTGTAGCCGATCCACTTCAGTCACTCGGTTTTACCCGAACCGGCCGATCAAGTATCCGTCCGACGCGCTGTCCATTGGTATCTTTCGACTAGTCCCTCGGCAGCAGAAAGCGCCTTTTCGCGCCAAAATTCTTCGGCTGCTTCGATGCGAAGATCTTCGCGTTCGAGCGCATCAGTCGCCCAGTGCTCTCTGACGTCGCCGACGGGAAGATCGTCGGTTTCCGATGCGATTGCACGAAACAACAGAAACTCCGGTTCGCCTTCGACCTTTGTCCAATAGGCCAATGGAAGCATGGCCCGCGCCGTTTCAATGACGCCAAGACGACCCTTAAGCAAGTCCAGCGCTCTCGCGCGAATCTTTCGACAATTCTTGAGCCAAAGCGCTTCATTCGTGATTCCAGCGGGAATCTGCATCTCTTCGTTCATCACTTGAGCCTTCATCGGCTGGAACGACATTGTCGACGATCGGAATGGTGACGTCGCACGACCGAATCTGGTCGGCTGTTGCCTGAAGTTGCCTACCGCGACCGACTTACAAGGACGCTGGGCCGACGCGTATGCATCGATCACTTGCAGTTCAGATGGGCGACCTGGCGCTCATACCAATCTTGCGGATAAGGAAGGATATCGTCGTCGAATTGAGATGCGTACTTTCCATAGCCGACGAATTCGTAATAAATACCCATCGCCTCCGCATGTGACGATGCCCAAAACGTCCATATCCACTCACTGCCCGGCTCATTGAGGGCACGGGCGGCATCTCCGGCTGGTCCGTGGGCGATGCATGCGGGTAGAGCGTTGCCGAATCCGTCCGGGCAGAGCCAGACCTCATGCAGGTAACCCAGTGTGTTTTTCATCCAGTACGATCCCCAATATAACCGGTTCCGATAGATGCTCCATCGTCGGATTGTCGACGATTCTGGCACCGAGTACCAGTGACCGTTCCTGGCCGGCAGCGGACTTTCGTGTATCTGAGCGCAGCCAAGCTACTTTGGTCCGGCGACCATGTCGTCAGCCGGATAGAGCTGCAGCAGCGTGCGTGCAGCTTCGACATTCTTCGTGTTCAGCCATTCGTCATAGTCGGCCGGGCGCAATATGACCACCGATCGTTTCTCGTCGCCGGGCTTGTGCATTCGCCCCATCACGGCATGGCCGTCAGCGTTGACGGTCATCATGGTCATGCCGACCAGCGAGCGGCCGTCTGCATCTTCGTAACGCCGCCAGATGCCGGCGACACAATACGGCTGCCAATCCGTTAGCCCGATCCGCTGCCAGACGTTCCGGCCCGTTTCGTAACACGGCTCGTATATCCATCGGACCGGAATCAAGCAGCGCTGACCAGCTCGCCACGCCTTACCGTAAAGCCGGGACTCACCGACCGTTTCTGAACGGGCATTGACCGTGTCGAGCTTTCTCCGCTTCTTCCCGTTGTCGTCGACGCGCTCAGGCTGCATAAACTTCGGCCAGAAGCCAAACACGGCCTTGACGACGCCAAGGCCATCACCGTCCGACCATGCGATCGGCGCTGCATAGTCCGGATACACATCCGGCTCCCACGGATCGCGTCGATACAGATCGCCGATCCCGATTCTCAGCTCGTTGATGCCCGGATCTTCGTCTGGCGCTTTGTAGTTTGTGCACACTGCCCGCCCCCATTTTTGAGACTTGACGGCTCCATCTTACCGCGCGATAAACTGTATATCCATACAGTGCCTCGCGCGCATCATGATATTGCCCCCATTTGACCCGCCCCGGTTCGACGCTATGTCGGAATGGTGGAACACGTGCACATACGCCGAGGTTCATCGGCTGATTCTAGAGGTGCTGCACCTGCGGATTACGTTGACCGAGATGAGCTCCCTTACCGGCGACGCTACTCGCATGATCGCGTACCTCGACCGGGCCGACGAGTTGAAGTACGCAGCGCCGCTGCGCCGCCTGTCGAACAAGATCGACAGGGAGATCACGCGTGCCGGCCGAATGGGCAACCCACGTGCGCCCATCGCACCTTTCTCCGACGAGTGGCGCGCACGTGAAGCCATGAAATGCAGGCTCCACGACGTCCCCGGAGAACCAGATCCCGGCTCCGACAAGGCGACCAAGTTGCCTGAATTCCAGCGCCTGACTTGGGCGGAATTGCGCGACGCGTGGAGCGCGGCCAATTTCAAGAAAAATCGATCGCTGACGCTAGAGCAGCGCTTCGTGTTGGAAATCGTGCATGTGCGCCGAACACTGCGACTTATGGAAAAAATGGTCTGCGCCGCCGAATTGGAACTGAAGAAGAACGGCTCCCCTGACTTGTTCGCGCTCGACCAGCTCCGTCGCATGATCGACAGCGCTCGCTTCGATTGACAATAGTTGACTGACTACGACATGGCCAACGGCCGGCCGGTCTCCGGGAAATGGTAAATTCATACGAAAACCACACCTACGAGAGAACATATGGCCCGAGCCATGATCTGCGTCGGCGACACGACGACGCACGGCGGCCGCGTGCTGGAGGGCAGCGCGGCCGCAACGATTGACGGAAAACCCATTGCCGGCGTCGGGCACAAGGTACTTTGCCCGCAGTGCAAGGGGGTCTTTCCGATCCTGCCCGCCACCGGGCGACGCTACCCGCACCAAATCGCAGGCCGGGAAACGGCCATCGAGGGCATGAAAACCGCATGCGGCGCAACGCTGATTGCCTCGCAGTCGTCTGCGACGCTAGACGACGTCGGAGTCGGCGAGGCATCGACCGGCGGCGCAGTCGCAGCTACCGCTGCCGCGTTGGCCCCTTCGCCGACGCTCTGCCTCGAATGCCTGAAGTCGGCAGCCGAGAATGCCGCAACGATGATCGCTCGCGGGTAGAACCATGACCGGCAATTCGATCGAAGCGTTCTACTTAATGCGGCAACAACAGTTGACCATGCAGGCGCACTTGTACGCCCTCGTCGACGGCCTCCTGTTCGAGGACGCTGCCGGCGGATCGCCCCCGCAGCGATCGCAGGCAGCCGTACCGCTATTCGACGGCACACCGGACGCATCACTGGCCGATGCGGGTCCGTGGCTGCTCGACTATGAGCGTGCGACCGGCAACGTGCGACGCTCGCTATCCGTGATGGCGGGCGGCTCGGCGGGTGTGTCCTGGCTGATCAGCGCATATCCAATTGAATCGCTCGCCGACGAGCTGCGTGGCCGGCTCGACGCGCGCTTGCCTGATGGCCGAACAGCCCTCCTCCGGTTCTACGATGCCCGTGTCATGGCCGACGTGGCATCGCTGATGGAATTCACTCAGCGCATGCAGTTCTTTGTTCCGACATTTAACTGGCTCATCGAAGTGAATGGAAAACTGAAGGGAGTGCACCCGCATGCTTGAGCTGACAAGCGAACAGGTTGCCGGCCTTGCCGAGATCGATGCACGCGGATATGTCGAACGCACCCGACTAGATCTCATCAAAGCGGACCCAAAGCTGGCCGACGACGACACCCTGCCGACGCGCCTCTGGAACGCATACGTCGCGGCCCGGCGACTCGGCATCCAGTCCGACGAAAATGTCGCTGCGTTTCTTCGAATCGAGGCATACGCTCCGAACTTCTACGAGAAGCCCGCAACACGCACGTGGCTTACTCGGCCCGGCCGCTCGGCCGACGAACGTTTTCACGATTACGTACGCGTCATCAAATGGCGCATCGAACATCCGCAATACAACGGGGGATCTCGAGATGGCGGGATTGGTGGTACCGATAATCGAAGCGGCGGCAGTGGAGCTTGGGCCGCTATTGGCGCGCGCTGGCGTAGCCTTGTTGGGCGGGGCGGCAGTGGCGGGAACGGGGAGTCTGTCGGGTGATACTCCAAAAGACCAGAGCAAGGCAAAACCGGACGTCCGAGCGATTCCACGCACAGGCGAGAGCTGCAAGAAGTGCCCTCCTGAACTTGGCGCGAAGATCCGTCGCAATCACGGGGTAAATTGGAACGCGTACCGCTATCAGGCGCGAATCACTGGCTTCGCGTTCGACACCGAAGAGTGCCGGTGGAGCGATGAATGGGACTGGCTCGGCACACACTTCGACGGGTTCCAGCCGGGTGAATGCATGCTGCAAGAGGCAAAGGGGAACTACGATCAGTTCCTCGACGGATCGATTCCCAAAGCTGAAAAGTGGTTCGATGGGTTTCGCACGATGGAAGAGCAGATCATCGAGCAAGGTGGTCTTACACGCGCCAATCCTCCAGCACGTCTCACTTGGTATTTCCAGACGCCATTGACGTATCGGAAAATGGCCCCACTACTCTCTCGCGTAGGCGCCTTGTCCGTCTACCAACCGTGATCGATTATGGAAATCAATGCAATGTTCCGCGACGCTTCGATGGCGTCCAGCGATTACTCGGAAATGCTTTCCCGACAATCACGTCTCGTCACTGCGCTGGCTGCGAAAGAGGGCGTGATGGCGCACACAAACTGGCGTCTGACGGGCGATTCTCTCGAAGAAGCAAGCCTGTATCCTGCGTTCGATGATGATGGCGCTCCGTCTACTGCAGCGCTCGCCGTTCTTAACGAGCGCGGCGGTCGCAAGAAACGCAACGTATCTCACGCCGCTATATGGAACGTCGAAGCTAGCGCAGACGACGGAGCGGCTATTTCCTGTTTCGTTTCGGATGCAAAGATACTCCCGGATCGCGTCTCACTCGATATTGACTCTCCCCGCTGCTGCGCATCCTTCAGCGACATGGCAGACATTGTCCGTGCCATTGTCGACGCCTTTCGCCCGCTTATCGTAGAAGTATCGCCAAAAGGCTACTTTGAGAAGCAGGTCTTCGACGACAAGCCCGGCGTCGGTTGGATGGTGTATCTACCGAAGGTCATCACGCAACAGCAGGTACCGGAGGCACGCGCCCTTATCCCGGTCCCGACTTCCGGAAAGCAAACCGGCACGATCATCGTCAGCGTTACAGACGCGACGTTCTCAGTCGACAATCCCGAGCATGTCGAGGCGGCGAATAGGATCGAGATCCGTCTCGTCGACCAAGATCTGCTGCCGCAATACGCAGATATCTGATAAAGCCGGCGCGGTCGACCGCGCCGGCGACATCCTGTTAGAACAACCCTGCCGGCTGCGCAGCGTCATCCCAACTGAAGATGATCAGTTCGTTGCGCTCGACACCTTTCCCCCCACCTACCGTATATTGAATCGGCACGGTCTCGATGTGGAACCCGTCGAATGCACGCCGAATATCCGGATGATCATTCAGGCTGACGATCGCCCGGCCCTTCAACGATCGAAGGCGCTGCGCCATCTTTTCGTATTCCCCAAACGGAAATGCCACGCCATAGCCCTCCGTCTCGTAGTACGGCGGGTCCAGATAAAACAGCGTGTGCGCCCGATCGTATCGATCAATGCACGCAGCCCAATCCAGCCGCTCTACGAATGTATTCGCAAGCCGCAGGTGCGCCGCTGACAGTTCCTCCTCGATCCGCAGCAGGTTCAGGCCCGGTGGCGTCGTCGTCGCCGTTCCGAACGTCTGTCCTTCGAGCTTCGCCCCAAAGCAACTTTTCTGCAGGTAGTAGAAACGGGCCGCCCGCTGGATATCGGTGAGGGTTTCCGGGAGCGTCTGCTTCAGCCATTCGAACACCTGCCGGCTCGTCAGTGCCCATTTGAACTGACGCACGAACTCCTCCAGGTGATGCTGCACGACGCGGTATAGGTTGATCAACTCGCCGTTGACGTCGTTGACCACCTCGACCTTTGCCGGCGGACGAAGGAAATACAGCGCTGCCCCGCCAGCGAACACCTCGACATAGCAGTCGTGTGCCGGAAAGCGCGGGATGATGTGATCTGCAAGACGGCGCTTGCCGCCGATCCAAGGAATGATGGGATTTGCCATTGTGAAAGCCGTTTTTAAACTTGGTGTAGAATCCGGCCCGCCTACCGGTAGGTAGCAGGGCCTTGGCCGATTCACTGGCACGCACAGTGGAAAGGCGACCGGGGAGCGTGTTCCCGCACGCCCCTCGGTCGCCCTGTTTCTCTCGAAGCCGCTCGGCTTCGATGCCGCATTAATGCGGCCGATTGAATTGCACGTCGCCGATCAACGCGTCGTAACTGCGCTCGCACTGTCGGCCGGCGATGCCGCGTTCGTCAGCGATTCGCGCCAACTCTCCCGCAGCTTCGTCAGTCCGGCCGAGCAGGTCGGCGAGCAGATCGAGGGCGTCGCCGGTTGCCGAGCTTCCGGCCGAAGTGCCGGCACGCCGGACGTCGGCAACAAGCGCGACGACCTGCTTGCGCAGCCCATCAGCAGCACCATCGGCAACAGCAGCATCAGCGCGTGCCTGATCACGTTCTTTCGCAGCATCGGTTGCGATCTCCAGTTGTGCCGCCAACCGGCGGCGAATTTCGTTACGCTCGGTCTTCAGGTCATCGATCTGCCGTGCCTGATCCGCGACTTTCGCGGACTGGTCAGCGTCATGGTGCCCCTTGAAATACCCGCAGGCCGAGCCGGCAATAACCCCGGCAACGACGAGCAGCCAGATACGCGGATCGATCCATGTCATGCGACCGTCTCCCCGCCGGCCGCACGATACGCGGCCAGCAAATGCTCGATGTCGTTCTCATGCTGGCCATACCCGGCCCCCGGCAGACTGGCCCACACGTTCGACACCTTCGCGATGGCTTCGCGAAACCGCCCGGCATCGATCAACAGCAATGCGCCGTGCTCGCGCAGCTGCTGCAACGCGTACCGATCCTGCGACACCGGCCCGAAATCCGGCAGCTTCATCTGCGCCTGATAGATCCGCCACCAGCGCGTGAGGATCTGGTAGCGGCCGGCTGCCGTCGACGGAACGCGGATCTGTCGGTTGAGCACGTTCGGATGCGCGGCATAGCTTGCGAACAGCAGCGGCCGCAATGCCGTCGCCCCGACCAGCACGTTGTAACCGTCGTCCGACTTAGCCAGCAGCGCCGAGCCGATCTCACTTACCGCGATGGTGTCGAGAAACGCGACCCGGTTCTTTCCGCCTGCGGCGGCAACACTGATACGCGCCATCTTCACTTCTCCCCGAACAAGCGCTTTGCATTCCGGCGCAGCAGCACTTCGAGGTACTGCGACCCCACAATGCCGAGCGCGCTCCCAAGGCCGAGCAGCGCGAGCGGCGGCAGATCCGGAATCTGCAGCAGCGCGAGCCCGGCCACCATCGACGTAGCCGACCCCAACACGGCACGGCCGGCGACGAGCCGAAGCGTCAATTGCTCCCCGCCGACCAACACCTTCGCGATGCCGATCAATCCGCCCATGACGATCAGCTCCAAAATGGTTTTCTCGTGGTCCTGCATTCCACCCCCATACAAAAATAAAAAGCCGCCCGAGTTGCCTCGAGGCGGCTGCCAGAAATTGATGTACGCGTGTTACTTTGGCGGCGACGGTACGATCAGGTCGACTTTCTTCGTCGGCTTCTTGCGATGGCCGACCTTCGCCTTGCCCTTGTTGCCGGCGTTCAGCTCGACCGACGTGTCCCATCCATTACCGGCATATGTGTGTCGTACAGAATCGACCAGAAAATCGCCGTCCGCCTCCTGCTTGAATCCAGATAGCTTCACGGTCTTCTCGGCCGATATGTCCGTGCGCCCCTTCATGCGCAGCACGCTGCGCGCGGTGTGCCGGTTCAGCTTCTCGAGACGCGACTTCGCACCAGCCTTCGCGGCCTCCGGACTGGCGAACGCATGGCGCTCGGTATGTACAGCGGCGGCGCCCGGCGGTGCGTCCGGGTTCGGGATCGTCAGGTCGATCTTCTTCCCCGTTTTCTTGTCGTGCACCTTCGTCCGTACGGCAACGAAGCTGGCACGATCAGGAAACGAGATCTCGTAGTCCGTCAGATCGTTGGGCGTCAACGTGATGGCCGGCAGCGGCTTGCCGCTTGCGCTCCTGCCGCCGCCTATCGGCCCGACGATCAGCTTGCCCGCCTTCACCGTCGCAGTTGCGCCGTACTGCCGCGCGATTCGCGTGATGAAGTGCAGGTCACTCTCGCCGAACTGATCCGCGCGCGGAATCGCCGCGTCGACCGAGCACGCGGCAACCCATTTGTTGCGCCGCGCGACGTCGCCGACGATGTCGGCCAGCTTCACGTTCGTCCAACTACCGTTGCGCTGCGTCTTCGATGTCGCCCGCATGTTGGCCGGCCGGCCGCGGATGATGATCGTCGCCGGCGGACCGCGCAGCACGATCTCGTCGACGGCATACTCGCCGAGCATCGACAGCCCCTGCCCTTCCCATCCGAGCGAGATCTTCAACGTCGCGCCCTTCGGCGGAAATCGGACCTTGCCATCCCGGTCGTCCAGCTCGATCTCGCATTCGTCGGCCTCAAGGCCCGGTTTGTCGGTTGTCTGGATCCGCAGCACGCGGTCCTGAATCACACGCGTGATGTCGTCGCCGTTCGCGACAACTTGGAAAATTGCCCGCATCGTCCCTCCGTCACGACCAGAGTTGAATCGGTTCGTCGCGCGGCATGTCGAGATCCGGCATCGTGATCAAGACGCCCGACCTGAACGGCTGCGGCTCGCGCGCGAGGCCGGGATTCGCTTCGTACACGGCCTCGACGGTGCCCTTCAACATCCCGTAATGGGCGTAGCAGAGCGTGTCGAGGATGTCCCCGTCAGAGGTTCGCAAAATCTTCGCCATAGCGGCCAAACTCCAGGCTGTAGGTTTGCTTACGGGGCGCACCGTCCGACATCAGCGCCTCCTGCTCTTCGTCGACGCTGTGCAGATACCAGCGCCCGAGCACATCGCCCGTGCCGGCCGTCAGCTGGACCGGCTTCAACTTCGCGCCGATCGCGCGCAGCGTCTCCAACTGGCGGAACCCGGCACCGAGCGACGGGAACACGACGCCCGACAGCGTGATCGTGTCGCCGCCTTGACTCACCGGCTGCTGCGCCTCTTCGCGATTCAAGCGCTCCTGCGACGCAATCTTGAAGCGCGTCGAACGCCGCAGCTTGTCGTAGGCCGCCGTCGACAGTCCGAAGTGGAACGCGTCCCCGTCATCCGTCGACAGCGTCAGCAGATGAGGGGTAGACGACGTCGCGCTATCGAACAGGCCGGAGAAAACCGAACTGAGGCCCGTCGTCTGCGCGAACGACTGCAACGCACCCATCGTCTGTTCGCCGACCAGCGCCGTGAACTGCGTTTTCGCGTCTCCCAACGCGCCCATGACCGACTGCGCGGCGGACTGGATCACCGGATGATTGACGCCACCGACCATCTTCAGCACACCGCTCACGGCCGCACCGGTTGCCGAGAAGCTGCGCATCACCGTGCCAATCTGCGGACTCAGATCGCCCGCCACCGACAGCAGGCTCGTCGCCCCGCGCAGTATGTCGGCGGCCGACGTGAGATTCCCCGTCGCCAGCTTCGTCAACGTGTCGACCGTGTTCTGACTCGCGCTCCGGTTCCGATCGAACACGCGCACCACGTGCCGAACGCGTTCGGACGCGATGCTCGCGTGCATTGCCGCCTGCGTCACACTCGAAATGAAGTCCATCCACTACCCCTTACAGATGCGGTGCGTCGAACATCGCCGACCGGTTGCTCTTGTCCATCGACTCGGTCATCGTTCGCTGAATCAGCGGATTGATGCGCGCGAGCAGCTTGTCCGCGATCTCCGCGTCCGTGCCGCCCTCGACCTTGATGTGGAACACCGGGGCAAACGAGTTTTGCTGCTCGACCTTGAACGGTCGCGACTGCGGCGAGTCCGGGCCGGCCGCCACCTTCGCGGCCGCCTTCGCCGCGTCGCTGTCGCCGTCCTTCGAACCCGTCGCCCACCGTGCCATCGCCCCAAGTAACTTTCCACCGGCGAACGTACCGATCGCACCGCCGAGAACACCACCAACCGCCACGCCAATCGGCCCGCCGAGCGCCCCGATACCTGCCCCGAGCTTCGCCCCGACGATCCCCCCTGCGAGCGAGCCACCGATGCTTGCGTACCCTTCCGCCTTGCGCGCGGACGGCTGATCGCTGCGTGCTACCGCATACGCATCCTTGGCCGCGAATGCGATCTTCAGGACACTACCGGCAACGGCTAATTTCCCCGCGTACGGTGCGATACGACCGGCGACTGCACGGAACGCGCCGATGACACGCCCGAGACGTCCGCGCGGCACGCGACCACCGCCCGAGCCACCGCCGGCCAGGTCACCAAGCAGGTCACCTGCTGCCCCACCGATGCCGCCACCGAGCCCCCCGCCCGGAAGGTTCACGACGAACACGCGCTGCACGCCCCCGGCCGCACCGCTCAATGCGTCGAGGGCCTTGCCGAGCCGCCCGCCACCTGCGCCACCACCCGCTGCGGCCCCGCCCCCGCGTCGTGCCATCCAGCCACCGCGCAAGATGTCGAACACCCCGCGCCCAATGTTCCAAGCAGCGCGTGCGCCGCGAACGGCAATGGCCGTGCCAATGACACCGACGACCGCCGCCGTCGCTCCGGGTGCAGCGTCCGACGCGCGCTGCACCGTTTCGCCCGCCCGCTTCGCGACCTTGCCGGCAAGATCCGTCACGGGCCGCAGCGCGTCGCCGATGCTGCGCATCGCGTCGTCCCACTGCTGGACGACTTCGCTCCAGATCTGCTTCGACGTTGCACGCCGATCGGCGAGATCCTTGTCGATCTCCCCATTCGCACCCGCCGCGTTGCGCTTCAGCTTCTGGTACAGATCGGCGTTCTGCATGTAGGCCGTCAACGCGGCTTTGACCTGCATGTCGTTGAACAGGTCGCCGGTCTTCATCGTGTCCTCGAAGGCCCGCATCTGCGCCTGACGCTTGGCGGGATCCAGCTCGCTGTTGAGCTGCTTCGCCACTGCTGCAAGCTGCGCAGCCTTCTTCGGATCGACACGTTCGATGTAGGCCCGCGCGAGAACAAACGACGCCTCAAGCGTCGACCAGCCCTTGCCGATCGCCTCCTTCATCTTGCCTTCGTAGTCGACGCCGGCTTTCTTGTAGTTGCGCTCCGTTTCGCCCGAACCAATCTTCGAAAACCAGTTCTTCAGGTTGTTCGCCGCCTCGTCGGCATTGCCGGCTGTCTTCATCTGGACCTGGAGCATCGCGCCGAGCTGCGTCACCGAGTCCTGCCCCGTGATGCCGATCTTCTTCATCTCCGCCAACAGCACCGGGAACCAACGTGCCATGTCGACAGACTCGAACGAGCCCTCCTTGCCGAGATACGCGATCGCCTCGAGCGCCTTCATCATCGCCTTGGGATCCGCGATGTTCGCGTTCTGCTGCAGCGCCTGAATCATCTGCGCGGTCTCAACGCTCGACGCACCCTGACCCACCGAGAATTTCGCGACGGCCGGGCCGAAGTTCATCGCACGATCGACGTCCATCCCGGCCGCGACCATCTGGTTGACGGCATCGGCCAGCTCGTTACGCCCCATGCCGTTTGACAGCGCGTCGCGGCGGATGCGCTCGGACATCGCGCGCTCCTGCTCGGTGCGCGCGATACCGGCCTTGATCGCGATATCCCGGATGATTGCCTGATACTGCGCAGACACTGCGGTCGGCACCGCAACGGCCGCGCCAAGCTTCACTGCGTCACCGGCAGCACTGCGCATACCCTCGCGGCCGGCGGCCAGACGCTCATGGCCGGCGGCCTTCAGCTCAAGCCCCCGCACGGTGCGGCCGAGCCGCGCATACGCGCGGTCGAGCCGATCCACCTCGAAACCGGCATCACGCAGCGCACGCACGTTGTTGTCCAGCTTGCGCCGGATCCCGTCCGCCGCGCTGTCACCCGCAAGATGCAGCCGGCGAAACTCCTCTTGCAGTTTTATCGTTTCGCCGATCTGCCGCTGCCACATCCCGCGTTCACTCGCCGCTTTGCGCAATCCCGTGATCTTCGAATTCGTATCGGCAAACGCCTTACCAAGCGTCGCCGACACCGCACCGCCGATGACGATGCCAAGTGCAATATCGCGTGCCATATCAGTCTCCGCTCAATCAGTCAGCCACCACAACAAATCGTCGATCGTCATGTCGTCAACCGACTGCGGCTGCGTTCCGTACTCCTTCATCAGTCGCCGAGCCAGCGCCTTCACCGTCTCGATTGGAAGCCGGACGAACGGATCGAAAGGATTCGTACGCACGCTGCATGGTGTCGTAATCCACCATGTCCATTGCTTCGATGTCATCGGGGGCCACGCCGGCAAGCGCCGCAAACAGCACGATCTCGCGCAGTTCGTCGTCGCCCTGCGCCTGCTTGCTCGCGCTGCGCATATCGCGCACCTTCGGGCGCCGCATCACCAGCTCGTCGCGCACAACGCCGTCGAACGCCACGGGGTACTTCAGCTTGACCTTCATCGTTTCCATTCAACACCTCACAATTGACAAAGGGCGGTCCACTGACCGCCCCTCGAACTATCGAGAAAGTTACTTTGCCGGCGTTACCGCCGGCCGCAGCGCTTACATGCCGAGCGCCTTGCGCACGTCGGCGAGCTGGTCAACGCCGTCGATGATCCGGATCATGTTGAGCACATCGATTTCACAGATCACCGAGCCGTCGATTTCGGCCTTGTAGTACGTCAGCTCGGCTGTGTACTTCAGCTCCGACGTCGAACCCGGCTTCCAGCTACCGGGATCGTATTCGGACAACATCCCGCGCATGATGAGCGCGACCGACTTCACCTTGCCGCGCGTGTCGCGGAACGCGCCGCGAAACGTCGCATTGAACGCGTTGTTATCAGCGAGGCCGAAGAATTTCAGCACGTCGCGCTCGACACTCCCCATCGAGAACGCCGCCTGCAACCCCTCCATGCCCTGATCGATCTTGACCGGTGCGTCCATACCACCCGCGCGATAGTCTTCCGTCTTGATCTTCAGCTTCGGCGGACTGAGTTCCGGCGCCCGGCCGGCAAAGCCGCGCCCGTCGACGTACAGCGCCATGTTGTTGAGAGTTTCCGGGACCATGAGTCACCTCTTACGATTGCGTGTCGAGAACTTCCGTCAACCACTCGTTCGTGACTTCAAAGCGGAAGATCGGGTTTTCTGCGGGCGGAACGTCCGTGAAGCGGATGTTCCAGTACACCTTGCCCTGTTCGAGCTGCGACGCCGAATTGAGCTTCGGATCCGGATACACCTCGAAGTTGATAATCGCCCCCTGCGCACGCAGATCGCGCATGAAAGCCTGCAGCCCCTCGGTGACGTCCTTGACGTACGTCGCGGTAATGCCTCGATCGACTGCCCACTTGTGGCCTGCCTGCACCGCATCCATCACGATGTCGAGCGTGCGTACGCGTGTCACGAACGACCACTTCTGATCAGCCGACAGCGTCCGGTTCCCCCACAGGCGATAACCGCCGTCGCGGATGATCGTCGTGATGAATGAGTTGTTCAGCAAGTTCGCGCGGCAGGTCTCGTCGCCGTCGAGGAATTCGATCGGCCGCTTCGTGCCGCTGATCCCGACGATCTCCTTGTTCGACGGCGACGCCCAGAAGCCGATCGCCGCATCAGTCTGGCAGAAGAGACCCGCAGCGTACGACGATGCCGGTGCGTCGACGTCGGCGTTTTTCGCCGTGTCCCAATACCGCACACCGGGGTCGACCATGTACAGACGCTTGCTGCCGAAGTTTTTCGCATATGCAATCGCGTCCTCGTCGGTCTTGTTCGGACCGTCGATGATCGCGATCGCGCGCAACTTCGCGGCGAGCGAGTCGGCCGCCGTGGCGACCGGCTGCTTCGACGTGTGTCCCGGCGCGATCAGCAACCGCGGCTTCAGGTCGAATAGCGATTTGCCGTCGAGCAGCGCCTGCATGCCGGTGCGTGCACCGCCGGTCGACACGCCACCGATGATCGCGGACGTCAGCTCGGCGTCGGTCTGATCGGCCGGGACGCCGACCGCTACCATGACCGTCTTGCTCTGCTTGTAGATGCCCTGAATCGCGCGCGTGATCGCGCTGGTCTCGCCGAATGCCGCAACCGCATCGTATTCGCTGGTGATCCGCACGGGCACGTTCGGTGCGACGAGGTCCGCGCCCGGCGTGTAGGTGTCGGCGATTCCGACAACCGACGTCGACGGCACCGCGATCGTGCGCGGCCCCGTGTCGACCAACACGGTCGTCACGCCGTGATAGAAAGAAGTAGCAGCCATTCAGATCTCCGAGAAAGCTACAAATAGAAAGGCCGCTCAATTTGAGCGGCCTCACATAGGGATGAATCGAAAGTCGCGTTACGCCGTCGCCTTGGGCTGGGCAGCCGCGAACAGCGGTGGAGGTGGCAGATCAGTGTGCGGCCAGCCCGGAAGATCGCTGGCTTCCCGGAGCGACTGCCGATAACGCAGCAGCGCCGCAAATTGATCCGCCGTGAGGGACGTTCCGTCGCCAAGCAGTTGTTCGTCTTGATGTCGAGAGACGAGCCAGTCTGTCGCGTGCAGCGCCACGTCGCGCTCCATGCGTTTGGCAAGCGCAACTGCAGCTCGGGTTGGTGCGGGCGGATCGACCAAAACGACCCGCATTATTTCGTCGAGCGTCGCGCGTTTCCCATGTGATGGCGCTTCAACCGCAGCACGCCATTCGTCGTCAGATATCTCGACAACTTTTGCATCCGCCGGGGGCGGGCTGTCGATGAAGTCGTAAAACGCTGTGATGTTGCCTTGAACGTCAAAGGCTGCGAATTTTTGTCCCATAGGTCAAGCTCCTTCATATGCCGATTGCGAGCATCGACAGGGCAATCTCGGAGTAAGACGTGCCGTTGGCGAACGACGCCACTGGAACGCCGGATCGGGTGTAACTACCGAGATTGACGCCGGTTACCACCTGCGTGTTATTGGATAGCTGTGCCTGCGCGCAAATGTGAAATGGCCTCGACGGAAATGCGATTGGAAACGTCCACGTCGTATACCCAGCGGACGAGGTGACAATCCCTCCCCACTGGATAATCAATCCGCTCGGCAGCTTCTGATAGCCGTTTGGGGCAAGCGACGCCCCGAACAGCGAACTCCACTGCAACCCGGTCGAACCGCCCATCACTTCCCAATTACCCGGTCCGTAGGCCGAGATGGAAAGGTTGTCCCCCGCTCCCACCACGATCGACGTTATCGAGCCCCCCAAAGCTGAAAACTTGTCGTTTCCAGCCGTCTGAATCGTGACTGGATAGGCGGATGCGTTATAGAACCGCATGCCGACTCCGGACGGATACGTGCTGACAGCCGGAAGCACCTGGGTGAATGGTCCGGAATTGCCGTACAGAACAACGTCGGCCCCGGCATATGTCACGTCCATAATTACCGGAGCGCCGGCCGTCTTCATGCTCGAAGCGCTACCAAGCGCCCGCTGTAACGCAGCCATCGTTGCCAGTCGCGTGCTGCTGTCGAACTGCGGCGGCGTCGGTCCCTTCGGCGCTCCAGTCAGAACCGGCGAATCGATCGGTGCCTTCAGTGCGAGCGCGGAAGTTATCGTCGTCGCGAAGTTCGGGTCGTTGCCAAGCGCCTTCGCCAGCTCACTCAATGTGTCGAGTGTTTCGGGTGACTGGGCGACCAGCGCGGCGACCTTCTCCGCGAGATCAGCATGCGTCGCATACTGCGGATGCGGATCAACTGCCGCAGTGTGAGCGTCCAAGTTACTTTGTCCCGACTCGATCGCCCTCTTCAGATAGCGCGAGCGGTTCGCGAGCTGCTTCGCCTGCAGGTTGTCGATTCCGTCCGGTCCGCCGACAACGGGGTCCGACGTTTCGAGCTGATAGATGCCGTCCTCCCATCGCTCGATCTCAATCAGATTCGTCATGTAGTGATACTCCCTCTCGTGTATTGCCCGTTTCGACGTGCAACACCGTTGTGTCGAATCGCAACGGCTGAATAGTCGAGTACGGCTAGCTTGCTGCGCGCTGGTGCGTAGCGCTCGATTGCCTGCCAGAGCTTGTCCGCCTGATCGCGAGTAATCGGCACTCCGAGCTTCACGATGTACTCTGCCCACGCACTCGCCTTGCCGTGCAGTTGCTCGCCGTTACGAAGGATCGAGCCATCGCGCCGACGACCGCTGCGTCCCTCGATGATCGTTACCTCGCCAAAACCGAGCCGCCGAATCACCTCACGCACCGCCCACGGCGTTCCTTTCTTCCGGTGCAGCGCCATCGAGCCCTTCACCAGCGCTCGCCGAGCATCTTCGGATTCCGCTAGCTCCCAGCCGTCGACGGCGAGCGCCCATGCGAGCCATGGCAACCATGCGGTCGGGCAACGATCCGCGTCCCACAACGTGCGCAGTATCTCGGGATCAACGCTCGGTCGCATCACGCGCGCGAGCGCCGCTTCGAGCGGTGTCTGGTTTGACGGTAGAAGAGGCTCACGCGTCATCGGCCTTCACCTCCAGATTGATGCTCGTGCAATGCGCAAATTCGCGCGGGCCACACACGACGCCGACGACTGGCGAGCGCAATTCGATGCGCGTGACGCCGCTGTCCGGCGCGTGCAGCGCTCCCTCGATGGCGGATCGCGGCATTCCGGCACGAAGCCGTCGCGACTTCGCTACCACGTTGTCGAGTACTTTTCGCCGTGCGTCGAGGACAATGTTCGGATCCGGGCCGCTGCCGACATAGATCAGCGCATCGATCGCGTATTCGATCTTGATCGCCGGCTCGACCAGAACCGTGTCGTTGAGCGGGCGAACCGTCTCGGGCGAAACCTTGGCGCGGACCAGATCGAGCAATGCCTGCTCCGGTACACCGTCACCGCGCGCGGACATGATCGTGAGCCGCACCGTGCCCGGTTCAGGCCGGTCGACAGCAACATCGAGGACGTCAGCCGACGCATCCATCGCAAGTGCGCGATATGCCGCGAATGGCCCCGCAACCGTCGCGCGCTCCATCGACATCTGCGTGCGCAGCTTCAGCCGGTCGTCCGATTCCATCCGCCGCTCGATTGGCGGATTAGCCTCCGGGTCGCCGGGGTCGACAACTGCCCGCTCTGTGTCCTGCAATGCAGCCAGATGCTCCAGGTCCGCCCCTGTAGAGAACGCGAGCATCCCCGCACGCGCCGCGTCGTTGACGCGCACTGCCGCGCGGATCTCGTCATACGCTGCCAGCTCGATCAGCTTGACGACAGGATCCGACTTCAGCGCCGCCGTCCAGTCGGGATAGATCGATTTGAAATACTCCAGCTTCATCTGGAACGCCGCCTCGAAGTCGAGCACCTCGACGAGATCGGGCGGATCGAGCGAAGCGAGATCAATGATCGTCATGTTGAAACCTCGATTTCAACGGCCGAGCCGTCGTATTCGCCACGGATCGCGAACGTTGCCTTGCCGTCGATGACCGACAGCACCTTGACCTGAGCGAGCTTGATTCGCGGCTCCCATCGGCCAATCGCCCGCGCGGCCTCGGCCTGTGCCGCCGATATCCATCCGCGCGTTATCGGAAGGTCGACCATCAACGGAAGGTCCGAACCGTATTCGGGCAATTCCCGGCGAGTGCCCTTGCGCGTGCTGAGGATGTCGCCGAGACTCTGCTTCAAGTGCGCGATGCCACTGATCGGCGCACCCGTCCATCGGTCCATGCCGACGAGCGCACCGGTCCGGCTCATCCGCGCTCCTCAAGCCGCTTGAAGTCAGGGTGCGCGTCGAGGTATTCGATATGCGCAGCAGTTTTTGCGATCGCTTCGCCGGAAAGGACGTGCAAAACATCGCCGCTCGGAAACACGATCACGCGGCTACGGAACCGCGTATCGAGAAACGTAACGGTCGACGAAACCGCGCGAGCAACCGGCTGCAGAATGTCTTTTGCCATGATGACTCCCTCAAAAACAAAACCCCGCAGAGGCGGGGCAAAGTTACTTTCTCTAAAATCACTCGAAAATCACGACCACGGACGGACGCAATGAGCACCGCAGATACCGGCAACCAAACGACAACGTCGACTCCCAAAACTTTCTCTCTGTGGCGCTTTCTCGATGCACTGACGCGTCACCCAGCGATGCTGGTGGTTCTCGGTTTCTTTCTTACCGGCATTGTGGGCAACCGCCTTACACAGAAAGTCGACGAAGACAACAGGCACCGAACGGCAGTTACGAAAGACTTCGATTCCCTGCGGTCATCGATCGACGATTTACGATCGTCCTTTGAGTTATATGCATCGGGAGTCAAACACCTGATGATGACGCTGCAAGTCGGCGAAACCGGCGAGAACCGCCAGCAGGCTCTAAAGGACTACTCCGCGGCGTACGCGCAGTGGGTGCAGCACCGAGTGACCGACTACACCTTGATCGAACAACGCTTTGCTGACGCAGATGGCGGAGACATCGTCGTCAGCGTCGGCAACCTTCTAGAAATAGGCACCGAGCAACTTGACAACTGCATTCAAAGGCACCTTACGCGACCCGATGGGCAAAAGCTCAAATCTGATCAGTCGCTCGAATGCGAAGCAATGTTCCCGGTGTCCGCATACAACGTCTCCTCGCGACTCCTATCGCTTCGCTTGTGCATGAGGATGCTAGCGATGAGCATTCGGCCGCTGCCCGCCCACGATTTCGATCCACTTCCCGCCCGCAGTTTGCAAACAGACCAATTTCTTCGGCGAATGGACAACGCCTGCTCGCCGAAACAGCTTGCCGGGCTTGATATGCCTTTGCGTAACGCGACCCCGGCCGGAACTTTCGTGAAGCCATAAGTGTGTCAAGCGCGACGTATGGTCCAAGCATGCTGCCTAGATCGGCGACGAAACAGCCGCCCCGTCCCCCTGCTCCATATGGGAATGTTTGAGGAATGACTTGCCGCCGATTTCGACGTCGTCCGTGTAACGCGCCCCGCCCTCGACCTGGACGGCAGGGCCACCGTCACCGCCACCCTTGCCCTGCATCCCGCCGTTGAACGTCAACAGCTTCTCCGTCGTCGTGTTACCCGTGAACGTCGAATCAGGA
The DNA here is from genome assembly GCF_022809715.1 of Burkholderia pyrrocinia. NCBI lineage: Bacteria > Pseudomonadati > Pseudomonadota > Betaproteobacteria > Burkholderiales > Burkholderiaceae > Burkholderia > Burkholderia pyrrocinia. The sequence continues at coordinate 1,166,127 of NZ_CP094459.1, read as the reverse complement.
ACGTCGCCGAGCAATTTCTCCGTGCGCAACGTCACGCCGTCAGCACGTAGCTCCAGCTCCGTTGTGCCGATGCGAAACACGATGCGCCCGCCTGCCGGGACATCGACGCGGTATTCGTGCTTCTCGTGGTCATAAACCTCCGACGCACCGTCCGGGTAGTCCCACGCCGTCTCGTTCGGATTGGACCGCGCTGAGCCGCCATGCTGATCGGAGTAATATCCCGGAGCCGCGTACGCGCCGGCCAGATCACCGGACGGCGCGAACATCGACGCCTGTTCGCCGACAGACGGCGGACGCCAAAAGCGAACCACGCCCGCTGCCGCCGTCTTCCACGGCATCCAGTCGCTGACCCAATCGCCGATCCGCACACGGCACTGTGGTGGCTGATACGAGACGTTCTCGACAGTCCCGTGTTGCACCATGCAGGCCATGCGGCGATCGATCTCGCCCAGCTCGTAGTCGCTCATAGTTCGCCGCCTCCGGCCGCCGCAGGATTCCAGTACTGCCCCTCGTTGCCCGGTCCAATGTCTGGGTCAACGCCCCATACGATCGCCCGCCCGTCCGGGATCTCGTCCAGTTCGATCCCGAGGCCGAATTCATGGGTCCATTCGACGAGCCACACACTGTAGGTGTCGAGCTGCGGACGGAACGGATCCTCCGCAACCTGCACGACCTTACCCGGCGTGATCGGCAACTCCCACGTGTTCCCGTGCACGACCATTGCGACGCGTGCCGCAACCTCGCGCACGGCCAGCTCCGCGCCGTCGTCGATCGGATCGAACACAACGCGGGCCTGCATGCGTGCAATCAGTGCCACGTCGCCGGTCCCATCGTCGTGACCGGGTTCGAACTCGTTCAGCTCGATCGCGATCAACGGCGTATCGATCTTCTGGCCGAGCCGCGGATATGCCTCGATTCGCTTCATCGTGGGCAGCTTCGCGCGCATGCCGCGCTCGATTGCCTCATGTAGCGCTTTCAGGTTCTCAAGCACGGCGCATCACCTTCTGCAGTTCGTAGTTCACTTCCTGACGGAGAATCACCATCAGCCGAGCCTCGCATGCTTTCGCGGCCCGCCGAAACGCCGGGTCGCCCGATTGCTGCCACGCCACCGTCACCATCCGGTATGGCATCCGCTCCTTGCCGACGCGCTCGTAAATCGGCCCGTCCGGCTTGCGATTCGTCTGTCGCCACGCGCCCTCGAACGACTGGCGGCCGACTCGCATCCCCTTGCGCGTCTTCGTCGCATTGCCAAGGCGATGCGCCTCGATCGGGTTCAGACCGAGCCACACCTTCCCGGTATCAGCCGAGCGAAGAAAGAAGTAGAGGCGGCGACGGATCACTTTCTGCGGCATCTTCGTCGCGGCCCCGACCTCTTTCGCCGTCTGGCTCTTGATCCACCCCGCCGTCTTGCGCAACGTCCGTCGCCACGCTGCCTGCATCGCGGACGGCGATAACCCTTGCAGCACCGCCGTCGCCTCTTTGATGTCGATTTCGATCTTGAGATCGTCCATATCGCCTACTGGAGAATGAGGACTGTCCAGCCGGTGCCGTCCGGATGCGCTTCGTGCACGCGGTAACGCTCCCCGCTCGCGATCAGGATGCTGCCCTGCCGTACCCCGACAGCATCGCGATCACGCACATGGAACACCGGCGCAACCAGTTGCGTACGCTGGCTACCGAGATCAGGGCCGAGCCAAGGCGACGCAAACATACCCTCGACGGGCCGGCCGTCGATCGTGATGTCCGCGTCGCCCAGGTCGCGCAGCACCGCAGCGTCGACGTCCGAGATCAGATCCCGGAACGCCATGTCAAGCCTTCAGCTTGATCAGCGCTTTCGGGCGCGTGCACAGGTGGATCGGGTTCGACTGCGCCTCGATCTCGACGCCCTTGCCGAACTCCATCAGCTCCTGCTTCGCGTAGTACGGAATCCCGGTCGTATTCACCGCCTCGACGTAGTCGGCCGGTGCGAAACGCGTGATGAACAGGTCCGGCACACCTTCGGGAATCGCGTGCGCCTCGTCGTCCGCCACGTAACCGACATCGCCGACGCGACCGCGATAGCGCTCGAACGTGCAACCGCCGAAGTCGAACGCGTCGCGCGCATCGCCGCGCAGCGACGCCGCCATCGCGGTCGCAAGGTACGTCTCCTTCACGGTCTTCGCGACGATCAGTTTGTTCCAGAACGCCCGGCCGCAGAGCACACGCACGCCCGTGTACGTCGTCGCGCCCAGCGCATCTTCGATCGCGTCTTGCACCTCAACGCACTTCACGCGGATCTCGGTGTCGGCCTTGCCCAGCTCGAACGGGATCACCGTCTGCTCGATGCCGAAGTACTGCAGCAGGTCGATCAGCACCGTCTTGCCGTCCGCGTCGAGCACCGCGCCCTTGATCGCGCCGATACGATGGAATTCGTGCGTCGCGTCGAGCTGGCGGCGCATCTTCGCGAGCCGGCGATTCACGACGGTCTGCAGCGCCTCCAGCTCGGTCTCGGAACCGAACGCGCGCAGATTCTGGATCTCGTCCGCCTTGATCACCGCACGCTGCGGCAGGTGCACCGTATTGAACGGGATCATCTTGCGCTTGCTACCGGCGACGACGGCAGCCGGCGACCCGCGCTCGCCAGCCGCGACGAGGGCGAGCGTGTCGCCGTCGCGCTCGATCTGGATCGTCGTCGTCGTGATGCCGTCCTCTTCGAACAGGCCGAGTGTGCCAATCCGGCCGGGAACATACGGCTGATCGTTGATTGCAGCACTCAGGGATGCGAGCGAGAACGCATCGTCTTGAAACAGGGCGATATCCGCCATACAACCTCCGACATGAAAATGGGTACAAAAAAGGCCACGCGGTCTGCGTGGCCTTGAATGGGGTGTGTTGTGATCAGCGGACGATCACGTGTCGCTCGGCGAGATCCCCGCGACCCGCTGCATCGAGTCCCGTGAGCAGCCCGCCAGCGACTTCGGCGAGCCGGACGACACCCGTCGCCGGTCGCGGCGCTTCGGACGCCGCCAGCGGCGCGTAGAGCACGGCTGCTGCGACTTCGGAACCGTCGTTTGCGGCGTTGTCGTACGGCGCGTATTCGCCGGTACTCGTCACGCCGAGAACCTGCCCGGCTGGCAGGGCAGCGCCTGCCTTCACGATAATCCGCTCGCGCGAGATCTGCCCGTTACCCTCCGACACGAGAAATTCGGCCGGGAGATTTGCCTGTACCTTCCAGTTCGACATGAGTTTTCCCCTCCTCGGGTTGCGTCAAAGTTACTTGCCGCTCTTGCGAGCCGCGTAGATGGACGCCGCACGCGGCGCATTCGGGACCACGGGCGCGTCTTGCGACGCAACCGGGGCAGCACGATGGTTGATCGGCTTCTGCGAGGCGGTCATGCGCTCGAACAGCCGCGCACGCACCTGATCCGGCGACAGGCCGTCCGAGACAAAACCGGCCGTCAGCTCGGTCAGGCTCGCGGCCAGACAGATACCGGCGATGTCCTGCGCGTTGCGGATCGCCGCGTCGACGGTCGCGCGATCCCGCAGGCCGGTCGCCAGCACGATGCCTTCGGCGCAGTGCTCGATCCGTGCGTCGCGGCATGCCGCGTACACATGCGACGCCAGCGCCGTAACGTCCGGCACTACCGGCTGCGGCTGCGACTGCGGCAACGGATCGGCCGGCGGATTAACCGGCGGCGTCTCGCCGTCGCCCTCCAGAGCGGCCATGATCTCGGCCGGTACCGACGTGAAGCGTGCCGCGTGCCGGGCTGCGCCCGCGTATGCGGCAATGCGGACTGGATCGACAATCGCGTCGCAGAACCCTTGCTCCTTCGCTTGCGCGGCCGTGAGCCAAGTCTCGGCATCCATGATCGCGCGGACCTCGTCTTCGCTCCGGCCACTGCGCTCGACGTAGGCCGCCAACATGCTGTCAGACGTACTGTCCAGCAGATCCGCAAGCCTACGTAGATCTCCGGCCTCGCCGGCCGCGAACGTATGCGGGTTGTGGATCATCAACCTAGCGTTCGACGGCATCTCGATCGTGTCGCATGCCATCAGGATCAGCGACGCTGCCGACGCAGCCACGCCGTCGACGCGCCCCGTCACCTTGCCGGCGTACCGCCGCACCGCGTTGTAAATCGCGAATGCGTCGAACACGTCGCCACCCAGCGAGTTGATCGCGACGACGATCGATGTCGCCGTTGTTGCTGCCTCATCGAGCTTCGACGCAAACAGCTCCGCGTCGGTGCCCCAGAATCCGATCTCGCCATAGATCCGGATCTCGACCACATTCCTACCGTCCGCGTTCGCTTGCGCGCGGATGTCCCACCACCGCTTCTTCCCTTTCATTCGCCATCCCCATTAGAAAGATCGCCCGCCCCGTCGACCGGATCGAGCGTGTCATATCGAATCCCGAGCCGGCGCTCGCGCGCGAGATCGTCGGCGTTCTCCTGATCGACCTGCTCCGGATCATCACCACGCGAGAGCACTGCACCTGTCCGGCTCGCCAGCCCGGAGCGAATCTCCATCCGCTTTGCCGTGACGTCCTGCACGGGGTGGATATACGGCCAACCTTGCGGCACCCATCGGACGCGCAGATAGTCGCGACGGCGTCGGTAGTAATCCGCCATCGGCATCGCGCCTGATAGTGCACAGGCATCGACCCACCAGCGCCAGACCTTCCGACAAAACTGATGAATGAACACGTTCCACTGGAACTGCTCGATCGACCGCCGGAACTCGTTCAAGATCACCCGCAGCACGCGATCGCTCACGTCGCGCAGATCGCCGGTCATGACTTCGTACGGCATGCCGACCGAAGCCGCAGCAGCCATCAGTTGCTGACGCATGAACGGCCCATAGTCGGTCCCCGCGCCCGGCGGCTCGGCGAACTTGACGTCCTCGCCCGGCGCCAGCTCCTGCATGCTTCCCGGTTCGAGCGAAACGACCGGCGAAAAGCCGTCGACGTCGTACTCCATCGCCGCGCCCGTGACTGGATCGCCCATCAGGCCCGGCTCGGCAGGCGGCTTCGTGATGAATCCGGCAAAGAGGTTGCTGACCTCCTGTCGGAACAGCACGGCGTCGTCGAAGTTGTCCAGCGACTTGAGCCGCAGCAGCACGGTCGACAGTTCGGGAACGCCGCGCACCTGGCCGGGCCGCAGCGCGAGAAACACGTGCGCGATCTCGTCGGCCGGCACGCGAACCGTCTGCATGTTGGACGTCGATGCACGCCCGTACTCGCCGGGATGACGCTGCAGCAGGTGATACGCAACGCGTCGACCGTCCGCATTGAACTCGACTCCGTTGACGATTTCGCCTCCGCCGGGAACGATCTCGTTCTTCTCCATCGGCAGCAGATCGCCTTCGAGAAGCCGGATCTGCATCGGGACCGCCAAACCTTCGCTCGGACTGCGGAACTGGCGACGCACCAGTACCTCGCCGTCACTGAAAAACGCCCGTGCGGCAAGCGTCTGCACGCCCGCCATGTCGAACAGCTCGTCCGCGTCGATCTCCTCGCAGCTATCCTCCCAAAGTTGCTTTTGCATCTTTCGCACCGCAGCGTTCGGATGCTTCGGGTGCGCTTGAATACCGTTCCCGATCGTGTTCGATACGAGTCTCGCAATCGCCGTTTTCGCCCACGGATCGTTGCGGATCGCGTCGCGAGCGCGCGAGCGCAGCAGCGGCAGGTTTTGCGCCGCCGCCGCGTTCGGCCCCGAGCTCGACGCACGCCACGACTTCGCCCGTGCGCCGGTCGTGCTCGCCGACTCATATGCCGCCGCCTTAAGCCGCGTCGGCACCACGAATCCGCGCCGCGCGAGTGACGGAAAGCCCCCCTTCATCGCACCCCCTTACCGGCGTGGCGGATCCGGACGATCGACGAACGCCCGGCCGCGCCGTTCAGGTCGCGAATGATCTCAGTGCGTGCCTCGCGCAGTTCGCCGATCGAGCGATATTTCACGCGCCGGTCGGCATACTGGACTTCCAGCTCGCCCTTCGCGATTGCAGACTGGACGTTCTGCAGATCCTGTTTTGTGTATGCCATGCCATTCCCTCGTTTAGCGCCGCTTCAGGTACGTCGAGCGACCAACACGACGCCCCTGAATGCGCGAAACCCCGCTCGGGGGCGGGGTTTCGGTGGGTTTTGCTACTTGCGGCGACGGCCGCGGCGTCTCGATAATCTCGGGCACGTCCGGCGGACCGGGCAGCACCTCGCCCGGCAGCGCCGACGGCAATGCCTCCAGCACCGGAACCGCATCGAACAGCGACACCTGCGACGCGCGATGCTGTTCCACCTGCCAGTGCGCCTCGGTCATCAGGTGCACTTTCACGCTGCGGGCCGCGTGCAGCGCGTAGCCTTCGCAGTCCAGCGCCTCGTTGCGTGGGCTGATCTTCTTCCACACGCGCTTACCGCCACGTGGCCCCGGCACCTTGACCTCTGCCGTGAGCTGCGACAGGTAGTCGCTGCGCACGCCGCTATACCAGTGCATCCGGCCCGGCCCGTCGCCTTCGAGCTTCAGCCGGTTTTCGAGGATCAGATCCTTCGCGCGGCTGACGCCGACCATATACGGCCGCAGCCCGTACTTCGCCGCCTTGCTGTTGTTGCGCGTCGAGTCGATCGACGCCTTCGGTACGCTGAAGATCTCCGCATCAACGTTGCTGCTGCCCTTGACGGCCATGACGTTGTAACCGGCGTGCTGCGCAGCGCGCACATACTTGTAGACCGCGTCCGACGTAGCGCCGTCTGACGAGTCGATCGACGTTGCGCGTACACGCAGCAGCCAGCCGTTCTCATGCCGGTATGCGTGCGACAACAGCATCGTCAACGCGCCCCATACACCGCCTGTCATCGGGTTTTGCTGTTGCTCCGTCACATTGCCGTAGATCTCGCCCCATGCGACGAGCCAGCTTTCCTCGCCGCGCCCCCATGCACGCACGACGATCGCGAGCCGGTCGTGCTGCACGTCGACGCCAAGCGTCAACACGAGACCTCCGAGTGGCACGGTCAGCTCCGCGTACGGCAGCGCACGTTGCGCGAGCACGTCCAGCTCGGGCAGATCGGTCTTGTACTTGTACGCCCGGCCCTGCGAGTTGTTCACGAACGAACGCATCTTCGTATCGTCGCCCTCGCGCAGCGCCTTGTCGGCCGTCAGCCACTTCTTGACCAGCTCGGCCATGTTCGAGCCGGGGAACGGCGACACCAGCTCGTTGATACGGAAGCCGGCAACGCCGTGAAACGGTGCCGTCGCAACCCATCGCCCGCGACGGACAGCGCGAATACGCGTCGCGTCGTCCCACAACGAGCCGCAATGCGGGCAGGTGTAGCGGGCCGTCTCCGGTTGTGCGCGGCCGTAGACCTCATGTACGACTTCGGCGCCCTCGCTCCACGTGACGTTTTCCCACGCCAGCTCATGTTCCTCGTCACAATCAGGACACGGCACCAGATACACGCGCTGGTCCGATGCCGCGTAAGCCTGCTGGATGCGGGACAGGCCGTCGATGGTCGGCGTGCCGCCCAAAATCATCTTGCGTCGCCGGGCCGAATAGCTCTTGTTCCGTTCCTCCAGCAGCGTGATCGAATCGCCCTGCTCGCGCACGTTCGTGTTCGCGTCGTCCGGCTCCTCGACCGCAACGACCGGAGCCGGCGTCGACTTCACTTCGTCCGGTGCGTTCGACGTGATGAACTTCAGGAAACCGCGCGCGAACGTTTTGTGGTCCCACAAGTTGTTTTTGTCGCGGGCCGCGTGAACCGGCAATTTCGCCGACAGGCGAGGCGTCACCTCGACCATCGGCTCGAACTTCTCCAGGTTGAATTTCTTCGCCGTCTTCTCTTTCGGGAACATGACGATCATCGGGCACGGGTCAACGTCGATCCGCTTGCCGATGTAGTTCAGCAGCACGCCGTCTGTCCACGCGACCTGCGCCGACTTCATGCACACGATCTTCTGCACGGTCGGATCGTCCAGCGCTTCGTGCATGCCGAACACCCACGGCGTGATGTTCGGGTTATACCGGCCGGGGCTGGCCGATCCTTTCGCGCTCAACCTACGATGTTTGCGTGCCCAATCCGTCGTCCCAATCCGCTCCGGCGGACGCAGCATCTTCGCGATCCGGCGAATCACCGCGTGGACTGTCTGGGTCGTATTCAGAAAGCTGCTCAAGGCATCCATATATGTGCTCATTCAACCATTCGACGTCGACCTCGACGCCGTATAGCGTGCGCAGCTCCTGCACCAGCTTGTCGGACAGCGACAGCAACTCCGTTTGAAATGCGCCGACCATCAGGCCGTACGCCTGTTCGAGCTGCGCCGCGTTGACGAGCTGCCCCTTCTTCTCGGCCAGCGTCAACAGCTTGATCTCGCGATCGACGCGCTCCGTCATCGCACGCTCGGCGACGAGATCGATTCCGGTCTCGCTGGAGCGGCCGGCCGCGACCTCGCGCAAATGCCGGATGTACGCGACGCGGATCTCGTCGATCGACGCCACGCGGTAATCGAGCTGGACCTTGTCGACGAACCGCGAAACGGCCGACTGGTCGAGGTCGAGATGGTCAGCGATCTGCTGCTGAGTCGGCATGAATATGACCCCCTATGGAGACTCGCCAGTAGAGAAAAAACGCGGGTGCGAGCCCCCGCGTGTGGCGATGCCCTGAGGGTCCCCGCCTGCTCAAAAAATAGGCAGGCCCGCACCGATCGCGACATCGGCGGTCACGCCGTCGCCTGCGCGGTCCATCGCCCACACGACGCGGTCCATCGCGTCGTCAAACACGAAGCACCGCGCGGTAACGCGCCCCATGCTTCGATCTTCATCCCACGTCGACCAGACCTCGCTCGGCCCGGCGCTCGTCGACTCGATTCGCATTTCAGCGTCCCAATGCAAAAAGCCCCGAGGGCTTACGCACTCAGGGCTTCAAATTCACTTCGTTTGGATAACTCGCCGCGAGACTATACGAGTGCCTCACACTGGTCTTTCGCGAAAGGCTTGTATATCTAACGTCGGATGCCAGAAAGTCAGATATCAAATGCCTTTCCGATGACATAGCGGTCATCATTCACCAACTCAGGCAACGCTTCAACAAGCTCCTGCAACGGCATCAGATACACCGTTCCGTCTTTCGTCCGACCGTACGCCAGCACATTGCCAAACAAAACTTCCTCTTCATCTGGCTCTTCCGTATCCAGGGGCTCTCGCTGAAAATCAGGATAACCCCTAGCAGTTCCGAGTAGCCTCACGTACTGGCCGAAGTTTGAGAGCACCACATCATCAGCCAGATGCAATGCGAGGTCTTTATGGACAGTGCCCAGCGGTTCAGATTTGATCTTCGACATGGAGACCCATCCCCCCCAGTATCGACAGCCATTTAACCGAGTGAATTTGTGATCAGCCGGATAGACGAACAGGTGCGGAGCGACCTCCGTCATGCCATCCAATCCATATTGGTACCCCCGAAGCAGCGCACGAAGCGCACTTTCCGCACGCCAGAAAACGCCGTCCTTCACGCTTTCAGACGCATCCTCCAGCACTTCTTTTTCCCAACGGAGCAACGCCGTCGAGTGAGCCGGGATAGTTTTGCACGCGTCTAGCTTTGATGTCAGGTCGGCCAATCTGGGGTGGTTCCGACCATAGACTCGCCTCGCGACAGACAACGCCCTAGATTTGCTGAGACTTGGATACTTGCCGAACTCGGAGGCGCGATACTCTTTCCTCCCTTTCAGCTCCAAGATCCACCACGATGCGTCGGTCGCAAAAAATGCATCGCCGTACTCAAATGTTCCATCTATAGGAAAAACGGCGCGTGCAAAGTCGACATACTTCCTCACAAACTCCCATTCGACGTGCTTCTCCCACCACTTGATACGTCCGCTTGCATCAGTGCTTCCCGTCATATTGATCTCGTCAAGAACGTGTGGAGATCAGATACTACGCAAATTCACCTGCTGTTCGTAGAGCGCGTCAAGCAAAAAGCCCCGAGGGCTTTCGCACTCAGGGCTTCGATATTCATTTCGTAAGGGCGAACGCCCTCCCAACAGGTCCCGGCAGACAGTTATCGTTGTTGGTCACGGCGCTCCCGCGATTCAGTACGCCTGTCGGGCGAAGGTTGCGACACGAGTATGCGGTCGCTCATTTATCCAGTGACGCGGTAAAGGATGTGCAGAGTTTAAGCGATCCGCTCTTGAAATGGAATACGTTTCATCCTCGCAATTGTCGACGCAATGTGTCGTACACCGATCCATCTACCGTATCCAACAGCGCGAGCATGTCGTGAAAGCGCCACGACCAGTTCTTCCGATACTCGTCGAGCGATACGCCGAGCGCGTGCGCCCGGCCAGCATCGTCGACCTGCCGCTTGCCGGAACCAGAACAGTCGGGGCAAATGTGCCGGCCCTTCGCATCCGAAACCGGCGACGCAGCGATCCGCCCCATCCCGCCGCAGTCGTCGCATGGTTCGTATTCCCGAAAGACCAGCGGCCCGTTACGCCCTTCGAAGAACGGGATACGTTCCTCCGATACACACACCTTGCCGCTGCCCCCGCATACATCACACGCGTGCGTTGACGTCGTGACGGCACGCGCGCGACGCACGACGCCACGCCCTTCGCACTCGACACATCGATCGTTCACCCACTCGTCCAGCAATCGCAGCGCGAAGCGCTCGATGATGTCGACCTTCGAACGCTCGACAGCGTGCCCGGCACGTTGATCGCGGCGCTCGTCGCGCGACAGACCCGTGAACCGCGCACGCTTGAATCGGCCCGACGTCCGGATCATCTGCGCCAACAGCAGCGTTGCACGTCGCACCATCGCAGGCGTCGGCAACGGCCCGGCCTTGATTCGGGCCAGCAAGCTCCCGAGATCGTTCGCAAAGGCGAGCGCGCCCAAAGTAACTTTAGGATCGGCAATCGGGTCGGTGAACTGACCACGAACGCTCATCGCAACGCCCACCCGCTCTTTCAAATCGATCATCACTCTCTCCTAATCGTCCTAATGTCTCAATGTCCCAAGGGAAAAGGCTTGCAGGGGTGCGCGCCCGCGACATGCGACATGCGCCGCTCACGTCGCGCATGTCGCGCCCCTGCACCCGCGCCCGAGACCGCGCCTTGGGACGTTGGGACATGGGACGTCCTCAGCGCGCCAAGATGGGCCGAGTGGCGCGCTTACCGTGCAGGCACAGCGCGCCACTCGATTACAGCGGACTGTCGTCATCACCGGCTGCGACCAGTTCGCGCTCCGCTTCTGGCTCTTGCTCTTCCTTGACGTAGTACCAACCGCGCGACCCGGTCGACTCGCGCTTGCGCACCCACCCGAGCGACTTCAACGCCTTGCCGATGCGGCGCTGCTCTGCCAGCGTCCATTTCGATGTATCGAGCTTCAGGATGTCCGCGAGGATCTCTTCCATCGTCGTGCGTGACACGAATTCCAGGGCCTTGGCGATCTTGTCCTCGTACACGTCGCCTTCGTAGCGTTCCGCCTGCTCGATCTCGAACAGCGGGCGCTCATGTTCTTCTACGTGCCACACGACGCCCGAGCGATACAGGTGCACGGCTTCCGCCCAGAGCTGATCGCGAACGGCCACAATGCCGTCGATATCGACCAACCCGCCGACACGCAGCGGCCAGTAACGCCGGTTGCCCGACTCGTCTTTCAGGTACGTGTCGAAGTTGACCGAGCCAGCGAACACGCACTGACGCGGGACGTCGGTCGCCCGCTTGCCGTAGAAGTTGCGGAACCGGTCGACGGCCGTCGCGAAGAAGCTCTTCACCGCCGACGAGTCGGCCTTGTTCAACGAGTCCAGCTCGGCCAGCTCGATCACCCACTTGCCGGCCAGCACCGCGTACGTGTCTTTGTTGCCGATCTGGATCGGCGTATCGGTGAACCAAGGTGCGCCGGCCAGCACCTTCAGCGCCGTCGATTTACGGTGCCCCTGCTTGCCTTCGAGGATCAGGACGTTGTCGACCTTGCAGCCCGGCTCCATCACGCGTGCGACGGCCGCGATCATCCACTTCATGAACGCGAGCCGCACATACTCGCTGTCGGCCACACGTAGGTATGTCGACGGCATCGCGCGCACACGCGGCACGCCGTCCCATGTCAGCCCTTCGAGGTATTCGCGCACGTCATGGAAGTGCGTTGCGTCCGCCACCAGCAGGACCGCGTTCATCACGACATCAGTGCGCGTATCAAGGCCGTACCGTTGGGACAACCAGAGAACGGTCCGCTGGTCGTCCATGTCGGTCCATTCGCCCGTCACACCTTGCGGGAACGGCGGTGCTTTGCGCTTCATCACGCGACCACCGAAGTCGTCCTGCTCGATGACGCCCTGCCATGCCTTGTGGTTCGACAGGATCAGGTGCACGTTACCAAGCGTCGGCAGCAGCCGGCCCTTGTCCGAACGCGCGAGATCCTGCTCCCATGTGTGCGCGCCGTTCTCTGCCTCGCGGCCATCCCATTCCGGCTGTTTCGCGGCAGCGGATGTCGCGGCGGATTTCGTCGGCGTGTCGTCCGCGGTCGACACTGCAACCGTCGCCCGCCGGATCTCTTCGTTCGCTGGCGCGATGACGCGCAGAATTGCCGCCAGCACTTGCGCTTCGACTGCCTCGACGCCCTCTTCGACGTGCAGGTCGTTGAAATCGGTCAGCTTGCGCTCGCCGCGCTTGGCGAATGCCGGATAGGCGACGCTGACGTCGGCGACCGTCGCTGCCGCCTCGTACGCACGCTTCAGGCCCGTGTTCTCGAACCGCTTACGGCGCAACGGCATCACGTCGTTTCCGTAGCTGACCTCGACATACGGCACGCCATTGTCGTCACGACGGCGTGACGCGGCGACCATGTACCACGTGTTCTTCGCCTCGATCCGTACCGGGTCGGCACCAAACAGCAGTTCACCCCGGAAAGCGAATTCGTCGGCGAGCCAGTCGCGCATGCGCTGCTCGATCTTCCAGTCGTCGTCGGCGCAGACCAACACGTGCACATCCGGATACGTCGCACGCAGGTAGCGCACGGCCGGGAGGATGCCGCCCGCGTCGAAGCAGACATTGACTGCGAACGCCTCGTCGATCGCCATGCGGATCGAACGCGCGGTCGCGTAGCCTTCGGCGACCAGCACGATCTGATCGTCTGCGCCGACCACGCCGAGCAGATACGACGCGCCCTTCTTTTCCATGCCCTTATTGAAGCGCTTCGCGCCGTCCGGTGTGATCTTCTGCAGGCCGACGAGGCGAGCGTCGTCGCCGTACTGATACATCGGCACGAATATCGTGCCGTCCGCGTCGAAACGTACGCCTTCGGCCGTGATGCGCTTGCGTTCAAGATAGGTGGACTCGCCATGCTCTGCCGCGCGGTTCCACTGATCTCGCGCGCGGTTCGCGGCGAGCTTCGCCTGACGCGCATCGCGCTCGGCCTGCTCACGGTCGGCGGCTTCCTGCCGACGACGCGTCTCCGCGAGCACTTCCTCGCTCATCGGTGCGCCGCTCCACTCGAATCGCTCGGTGCCCGGATCGTCGCCCGAGAAATGGCCGAACGTGCCGCCATAGCCGATTACCGCGCCCTTGCTGATGACTTCGCGAAGCTGATACCAGTATTTCTTGCGCGGCCCGTACCGGTGATGTTTGCCGTCCGCGATCGGATGCCCGGCGGGCAGGTCGGGATGACCCGCACCACGCAATTGCTGAATAATCTGGTCCAGTGTCGCCATACAAAAATTCCCTCGATCAAAGTTACTTTGGCCGCATGTCGCGGCCAGATCACAATTCGTTGAGTTGCGCGCTGTTAGCTCGCACGCCGAGCCGCCTCCAGCTCGACGAGACGGCGGTCGCGCTCAACCTTGTGAGCAAAGCTTCGCCACGCTGCACGTCCTGCCGCATAACACTGACGTCCGCTCGACGAGCGGCTGTACTGCGATGCGCCGCGTCGCAATGCGCTACTGATTCCGTTCACGTTCACAGGGGTCTCCGGTTATTTGCCGCGCAGTCGACGCCATTCCGCCGACATGAGATCGTCGAACGCGGCAACGTCCAGCGCGCAGAGGCGATCGGTAAGCTGGTCGCGGAACGCGTGACGTTCCGCCTTGGTTGCGAGCGCGGCGCATGCGCGCGCAGCTCGCTCGATGAACAAGCGCACGCGCCCATTTGCGTTCGCCTCCGCAAGAATCGGAGCAAGGCGATCGGGGAACGTGGCGAGCAGTTCGGACAGCAAGCGCCCCGCTTCGGCGGGGGCATACTCGAATCGGGATGCGAGCGTCGTGACAGCGCACGCCAATTGCTGCTCGGTTGAGCAACAGAGGCCGATCTGTTCACGCTCGGGCCGGCAGCACCCCATGCCGGGCTTAAACCGCTCCATGACGACGACGGCGACGTGCGGCAAGGTTGCGAGCAGCATGGATCAAGCGCTGGAACAGACGCTGGCCCTTGCGGCCAGTCGCGATGATCTTCTCCGCATCGTGGTCGTCGATCCGCTGATCCGCCAGCGCGCGTGTCACGTCGTCAGCCACAAGACCGACATGCGCCTGCAGGTGCAGGGCCGTCGAAACGAGACGCAGCGTGCCGGGTTCGCTGACGTCGTCAGCGGCGTGGTCGTCGACGTGCTCGGCCACCAAACCGAATCGCGAATTCAGTGCATGCAGCGCGTCGAGCGCGTACGCCTCGCCCTCTGCCTTTTCCTGCATCCACTCGATCAGCAACTCGAACATTTCCATCGACAAGCGACTGTCGCCAACACCACGCAAGCGAAGGCGAAGCGATTCCGGCGTGATGTTCTTACCGCGCCGGATCGTGAGGTGGTTCGCCGCGTCGGCGACGCCGCCGGGCGTGTTGCGAACGGACGTATAGAGGACGTCCAGCCATTCGGTACTGTCGTATCGGCAGGTCATAGCGGGAGATTGGTAGAGAGTGACTTTCATCCTGTCGCGCGCACGGGGTCGCAACTAAGATTCAGCTCACGAGGTGCGCAACTACGGCTGTCGCGCGTCGATGGGGGTTGACAACGACTTGTCGTGCTCGTCCAGAGAAGCAAACAGGTCAGGACGCGCGAGCTTCAAGAACAACAGACGCGCTCGCGGAATGCCGTTTCGACGCCATTCGGACACGGACGGCATCCGGACTTCGCACAGTTGGGCAGTGGCGGCCGTTCCGCCGAATGCATCGATCACGGCACACGCGTACGGGTCTCGATTCAGGAGCGTATTCATGCCGCCATGTTAGGCGCTCCTTACACTAAAAGCAAGGCATTCCTTACGCTCATTCAGTTAGGCTTTCCTAATGACGACACTAGCCGAACGCCTGGAACAGGCAATGAAGTTGCCGCCTGAGAAAAAGGCTGCAGATCTGGCGCGAGCGTGCCGAGTGCGAGCGCCCTCGGTCAGCGACTGGTTAAGCGGGAAAACAAAAAAGATGGAGGGCGCGAACTTGCTGCTCGCGGCCGAATTCCTGAACGTCGATCCGTGGTGGCTCGCCACTGGCGAAGGTCAGATGGTGCGCCGAGCCAATGCGCCCGCCCCACAGAGACAGGAGATGCTCGGCACGCATGCTCAAGCGCTAGTTGATGCACTCGCCAAAGCAGACAAGCTTGGATTGCCGTCGACCGCATTTATCGCGCTGCTCGAAACCCTCAAGGTATTTGAAGATCTACGCGGACAGCAGTCCGGTGACCTTCTCGATCTGAATGCACCTGACCCCCAAGAGGGGTAAGGTTCCAGTCGAATACAGCAGCTCTGCGGTGCGTTCCGACGCACCCCGAACGTATCCCGCGCCCTCTGATGGGGCCACCCAGAATCTCAACATCCCAGTCGAAGTCATCGCTGCCATGCGGGCCGATGATCCGTACCAGCATGCCGATACGCGACCG
Source organism: Burkholderia pyrrocinia (assembly GCF_022809715.1). NCBI lineage: Bacteria > Pseudomonadati > Pseudomonadota > Betaproteobacteria > Burkholderiales > Burkholderiaceae > Burkholderia > Burkholderia pyrrocinia. Next base: position 1,150,314 of record NZ_CP094459.1, on the reverse strand, counting down.
GTTTCGGCATCGACTGACGATCGCCACATCGCCCGGTTTGCAGCGCAATTCCCCTGTTGACATATCCCCGCAACAACCTCCCCTCGGCAATATTTTCCCCTAAACACTGTATAAACATACAGTATTTGGTCGGAAGAATACAACACCTTTCACCAAGGTTCACCGCATTCTCCCGGGACCACTCGCGAACAAAGGGCAACGCTACGAAAAAATAGTTAGGCACTCCTATTGCATGACGATAAAGGAATGCCTAACATTCGGCTTCATCGCTGCCGCTTGTGCAGCCTTCGGAGAAGCTCATGAAAATGCTCGACCATCAGTCCACCGACCGCCACGAATGGCTTCGTGAGGAAAGCACGCCCCGCATCACGCCGTCCGAACCCGCCCGCCAAAGCAACTTTGAAAAATCGAAGATCTTCCGCTGGACGATCGTCGCCGCCCTGCTGTTTGTCGTCGTGAACGTGTTTCAGGACGATCCCGTCGTCGCTCCGACGACTGCCTACCATGTCACCGTCTAAATCGCCCCGACATTGCCGGGGCGAGCGGCCCCGGCGTCATGGAGACCGTCATGCCGCGCATTAAAGTCAAAGCCGAACCTCTCTTCGATGTTGAACGTCGAGACACCCTCTCACTTCACACCATCACGCGATACGACCGGAACGCACGTCGTCCGTCGACCCCGATTCTGATCGGCAAGTACGTAGTCGGACGCCGCCCACTGCCGGACAGCGTGCATACAGAGTATTTGATCCTCGACGGCACTGAGATTGCCCGCAGACAGATCTCAATTCCGGACGAAGGCAACTGCGCCGACGCAATCAAACGCCTGCGCGACGCCAAGCGCGCAGCAGGTGTCGAGGCGTCGAACGCGATCGATAAAGCGAAGAAGCGTGGCAAGACGCGGACGGCGACCCCGCAGGAGGTTGTGTAATGGACGACCGCACGCAACAGCTCGACCTGACCACCCCGATCCCGACCGGCAACATCAAGGCAGCAGCCGCAGCGGCCGGCGCAACGTCAGCGGACTTGTGGATGGTCCCGTACGAACAGCTTCACTACGACCCGTCCGACAACATCCGACCGGTCGATTCCGCATGGGTGACGCACCTCACTGCACTCATGATGGAGAACGGGTACGACAAGGGCTCACCGCTCCATTGCTACGCGCGAAAGGTCGAGGGCAAGGACCTGCTGTACGTGTACAAGGGGCAGCACCGCTACCTCGCGGCCGGCAAGGCAATCGAAGCAGGCAAGGACATCGGCAAGATCCCAGTCGTCGTCCGTGACGCCAAGACGGTCAACCGTGCCGAAATGGTGATCGACGGCTACCTCAGCAACAATGGCAAACCGTCGTCGCCGCTTGATCTGGCCGCTGCAGTCGCAGAGCTGCGCGACGTTCACGGCATGACGCTTGCGGCCATCTGCAAGCGCCTGAATGTCACCGATCAAACGATCCGCGACGTCGGCCTGCTTGAACGCGCACCGGCTGAACTGCACCAGCTCGTCCGGACGGGCCAATGTACCGGCACACTGGCGATCGAACAGATCCGCCAGCACGGCGGCGACAAGGCACTCGAACGCATCGTCGTCGGGTTGTCCAAAGCGGCAGAAGCCGGCAAGTCGAAGGTGACGAAGAAGTATCTCGAACCCACGCCCCCGCTCGATGCGCTACTGGCCCTGGCATCGTCGGGCAAGCACACAACGACCGAAGCGGCTACCGCAGACGCCGAACCTCACTCCGCATCGCCGGCCGCGGACGACACTGTCGAGGCGCAGGGACCGGCACCGACAATGCCGCCTCAAAGCGCTCCAGCGAAGATTAGCGACGCGCGCGCAAAGCAACTTTTGCAGGCGCTGCAATCGGTCCTGCACGACCCCGCCTTCGACCAGCTCTCGCCGGGAACGATGCATGCCGTACACGCGGGCCTGCACGGTATCGCCCACCTGTTCGTCGGCGGCGTTGGGCCGACACCAACTGAACATCCGATCCACGTCCCGAACAAACACGGCGTTTTCGATTCCTGCGAGACGATAAAGTCCCCGGCAAGCAAGCGCACTCGTAAAACTCCGGCCGCAATCCATCTCGCTCATGTTGAACCGGGAGTATGGATCTCCTCCTTCACCTTGGAGGTGGGCTCGAGCGGCATGACCGGCTTGCCCTCACTGCGCAGCTTCACGGAAACGTATCCGACACGTGGGCAAGCGATCCGTGGCGCAGTGTCAGACATGACGCGCGTCATGCAGTCGTCCAGTTACGCGAAATCGAAGGAGGCACCGATTGTCCATGCGTGGCTCGACAAATTGTATGGAATGCCTGATCCCGAATGGACACCCGAGCTGGCAGCCAAGTATGCGGCCGCGAAGGAGGATTTGTGATGCCTCGCCCGGCCCTTTCTACCCCACGTCCGCTGCCGCGAAAGCGGGAACACGCGAAGAAGCGCCCGGCTATCGCGCTGGCAAGCGTCAACGGCACTTCGATGCAGTCGGACAACGACGGGCTGACGCCCGCAACAACGAAGAAGAAAGACGAAGCGCCGCTCGCGCGGCGCAAACCTATCCAGACGAACGATGACTTGGCGGATACCCGCCAAGGCACGCTCGCGCGGCTCGACGCCCTCCATCTCGAAATCCGAACTCTGGTCGTTAAGATCTCGCAGGCGGCCGACGTCGAGTTGCTAGACCTCATGGCGGATGAAGTCGGATCGTACGCCCGCCACAAAGCGGCGCAAGATGCGCGCACTTGGGCCGCGACTGCCGGCATCACACTTGAAACCGGCTTGATGCAACTCTGCCGCGCGTTGCCGGAATCAATGAATGGAGACCGAACCGTGCGAGGTATTGCGTGAGGACGTTCGATCTACAAGAATGCGCCGACTTCCTCAAGGTCGACCGCACCACGGCGATGAAGCTCGCGCAGCAAGGTGACATCGTCGGCGCTCGGATTGGGCGCGCATGGGTGTTTCTCGAAGACGATGTCGTCGCGTTCCTCCGCGAGCAGGCGCAACAGCAGACGCAGGAACGGCTCGAAGGTCGCATAAAGCCGAATCACACAGAAACGGATCGCCGCACGCACGCCGCGATCCAGCGTCAATTGCAGCAAGTGGCCGCCCGCAAGCCTGGCCGCACTGCCCGTGCATTGCCGCGCCTCCCAGATCCACCGCTCGATACAGCGGTTAAGCACGCCGCGTGACCCAACGGATGCCCGCCGAGCCGGCGGGCATCCGTGGATAAGCACGCGATTTACCCATAGTGGCTTGCGTGCGACCTGCTGCATGAGCCTAGCTACGTGGCCGTCACGCGGCGGGAAACGGCATCAAAACGGAACAGCCGCGATGAAATGCGGCGGCGCCCCGCGATCCGAATCTCGATTATCAGCCCCTCACATCGACAACCGGAACTGTTCAATCTTTTTTCCGATCACTTCTTCCGGTGCACGGCGATCCTCTTTAGCACTCAACATGGCGTCAATCTCGATGTCATCAAACACCAGTATCAGCTTCTTATGCACAAGCCACTGCTCCCGCAATGTATGCTTGCAACCAGAGGCATCCTCACCCGTTCTCGACACAATTACCCCAAATAGCCCGGCTCCATGTGGCTTAAGGTAATTTGCCACCTGCAAAACCGCTTCCTTTTTAATTTTCTTTCCGGAATTTTTTGCATCTACGACTAGATAATCGGCCATATATTTATCCCGCATAAATGACCAAAATCCAGCCTCCGAATAATTCGGCAAAATAAAATCTCGCCTATTTGTTTTTGTCCAATCGGAATGCTCAGATATTGGCTTACCCAACGCCGGGCAAAAAAGATGCTCAAGAATATCTCCGACGAGACTTTGATATACGTTCCAGTCCTTTATGCCGGGGGGACATGCTTTAAGCTCATCCCGCAAAGCACTTTCACGCGTCTTGACAGATCCTCGCCATGCTTTTGAAAGCAGGAGCGTTCTATAATATCCGTGAAAGGACGAGTTAATTTGATCAAAAAATGTCGACGAGAGATATTCAAGATCCCACAGCTCCACATCCGCATCCAGTAACTTCGCTTTTTCCCCATCATTGAGAGTTACAGGAATTGCCAAAACAAGGCGGCACTCTCCGTAGATTTCTTTATACCGCCTCAACTGAGCGATAGCATCCTCGATTACTCCGACAGCAAAATATCTAGATGATTTGCATTCGATCAGCAATCTTTCCGTCACTGCACCGTCTCTGCGAGTTGCTAGTATATCCGCACGATAGCGCACTCCCGTCCCAATCACCGACTCTTGCACCACGTCAGAATATCTTGGGGCCTCACGAAGCAGGTAAGCCAAAAACGCAACGAATTCTGCTTCAGTGGGAGGCAACCCCAATGTCATTTGACAGTTTTTGCACACAAATCCGAAATCGTTCGAGCGATCAATCCGATCTACACCAACCCGGAGTCTGCGTGCTGGCGACAAATGCACACGCACTAAATCGGTAATATCGCCACAAACCGGGCAAGCAGCGGCCTCTTGCTTCATCAATTTATGCTCCGTACCATCAATACTTCGACAAGTTAATGGGTGCACTTGACCATTACCAATTACCAAAGGCGTGTGGCTAGGTCGCTCCCGCGCAGATTTGCGTAGCGCATCAATACCTTCGGATCGCTGTGACCCGTGATCTTTGCGATCTGAATGTCGCTCAATGTAGTTCTCTCGTACAGTCGCGATGTAGCCTCATGCCGGAGATCATGGAAAACGAGATCCGGGCACCCGGCCGCATCGAAGATACGACCGAACTGGCCCGACAGTCGCACCGTAACGCGTTCAAGGACCTTCCGCCGGAGGGCAGGCAGATTGGTAGCCCGCATACTGGCCTCGATCTCACCGACCCACGGGAAGAGCCTGCCGTGCTCAAACGAGAACCCGCACATTTCCGAGTCTTGACCGGTAACTGCCGCGACGTATTGCTGAAACGCAGCAATCGCTACCGTTGTAAGCGGCACCGAGCGCTTGCTGCCGTTCTTTGTCCTTTCCAACGCGGCCGTTCGCCGACCTACATCAAACTGTACAACGTCCAGCGTGTACATCTCGCGCATCCGCATCGCAGACTCGATCGCCAACTCGAACAGAAACACCAGCGCCGGCCGGTACGGAAGCGCAAAAGCACGCTCCTTACCTTCGGGCTTTCCACCCGCCATGATCCGGCGGATCTCGGCCTCCTCTTCGGCGCTCAGCCGCCGATCACGATGCACGTCGTCCTTCGGCACGCGGTCCTGCGCCTCGACAGCCAATCGATCATCATCGGTGTATGTCGCGTAGCGCTTAGGTAGAAGGCGCAGCGGATTGACGGCAAGCATTGGACTGCCGGACTTCACAACCCAGTCGAAGCAGCGAGCGAGTGCCCCGACATTGTGGCGAATCGTCGACGGCGACAAATAGTGCTCGCGCTTCATAGCTGCCACCCACCGTTCTGCCCAATCGTAGTCCACGGTAGATAGAGCCTTAGATGGAAGCCGGCCGCCGAGCAATGTATTTAGTACCTGGACGTCGGAATCAGGCACCGACACGCGACGCAGATACTCTCGAACAGCGTCCAGCGTCGTCGCGATCGCTTCACGTTGCTCGACGACGTCCGCCGGCACGATGCCGGCATCCAGCAGTTGCTCCAGGCGGGCGACGTACGCATCGCCCTCTTCTTCGGACTGGAACGTAAGGGAAAGTGGCTTTGGGAGAAGCTTCGAACGTCGGATGATGTATTCCCACGTTCCGGAGGGTCGTAGTCGCTTGGTCGCCATACGCTGATGCGAACTAGCCTATACGGCCAAAGAGCCGACTTAGGCGTGGTTACGCGTGTTTCTTGAGTGGTTAGAGGCGACTTTGTACCACTCTCGGCGACTTTCTTACAAGGATGAAAGCGGGGCCGGAAAAAGAAAAAGCCCTGATTTCTCAGGGCTTTTTCTCTTCTTACTTGGAGGCGCGAGCCGGAGTCGAACCGGCCTAAACGGCTTTGCAGGCCGCTGCATAACCGCTTTGCTATCGCGCCAAAAGCGGACTGTCCGGATGCCGTGAAGGCAGGCGACAGATTTTTATTCGAGGACCGTAAGTCCATCAAATAAAAAGGGAAGCGTGGCTTCCCCATTACTTGGAGCGGGAGACGAGTCTCGAACTCGCGACCTCAACCTTGGCAAGGTTGCGCTCTACCAACTGAGCTACTCCCGCATTGTCCTGCATGTGCAGCGCTTTGCCGACCAACACGCTGCCGAAAAATCCTGGAGCGGGAGACGAGTCTCGAACTCGCGACCTCAACCTTGGCAAGGTTGCGCTCTACCAACTGAGCTACTCCCGCATTTGTCCTGCATCTGCAGCGCTTTGCCGACCAACACGCTGCCAGAAAAATCTGGAGCGGGAGACGAGTCTCGAACTCGCGACCTCAACCTTGGCAAGGTTGCGCTCTACCAACTGAGCTACTCCCGCGTATTGCTGCGCTACTGCTTCCCCGTCGCACTTACTTCGCCGTGCAGCGGAGAAGCGAGATTATGTCGAAGGCACATTCGTGTGTCAAGGGCTTTTCCTGCCCTTTTTCCAAAAACCTGCGCCGACGAGTACGTGGCGCGGGTCACGCGCCGCCGCGCTCGCGAATCTGCGGCCACGCGAGCTTCATGTAGTACAGCATCGACCAGATCGTCAGCACCGCCGCGAGATACATCAGCCACTCGCCCCACACGCGCGTGTCGATCGTCGCGACGCCGAGCGGCAGCGGCCCGTAGAACAGCAGCATCGGGATCGCGACCATCTGGCACGCGGTCTTGAACTTGCCGAGCTGGTTCACCGCGACGCTCTTCGACGCGCCGATCTGCGCCATCCACTCGCGCAGCGCCGAGATCGCGATCTCGCGGCCGACGATCACGAGCGCGATCGCCGCGTCGACCCGCGAAATCTGCACGAGGATCAGCAGCGCGGCCGTCACCATCAGCTTGTCCGCCACCGGATCGAGAAACGCGCCGAACGACGACGTCTGGTTCCACTTGCGCGCGAGAAACCCGTCGAACCAGTCGGTCAGCGCGGCGAGGATGAAGATCGCCGCCGCCGCGAGATTGCGGTGCGCGCCGCCCATCACCGTGTCCGGCAGATAGAACACGCCGACGACGAGCGGAATCAGCACGATCCGTACCCACGTCAGGAAAATCGGGAAATTGAACGGCATGGCATCCGGGACAGTAAAGGATTCGCAATTGTGCCGTGTCGACCGGCCTGCCACAAGAACGCGAAATCGCGGGCAAGGCAGCCGGCCGCACGGGCCGCGTCAGTGAAGCTGCTTGTAGATCTGCTCGGCAAGCGCGTGCGAGATGCCCTCGACGCTCGCGAGTTCCTCGACACTCGCGGCAACGACGCCGCGCAACCCTCCGAAGCGCGCGAGCAGCCGCTGCCGGCGCTTCGCGCCGACGCCCTCGAGTTCCTCGAGCCGCGACGTCTGGCGCGCCTTCGCCCGCTTCGCACGCATGCCCGTGATCGCGAAGCGGTGCGCCTCGTCGCGAATCTGCGCGACGAGCATCAGTGCCGCGCTTTCCTTGCCGAGTTCGAGCGGCGTGCGGCCGTCCGCGAACACGAGCGTCTCGAGGCCCACCTTGCGCCCCTCGCCTTTCGCGACGCCGACCAGCATCGACGTGTCGAGCCCGAGCTCGGTGAACACCTGGCGTGCGATTTCGACCTGACCCTTGCCGCCGTCGATCAGCACGATGTTCGGCAGCAGGCTCGACGCCTCGGCCTGGCGCGTCGACTCGCCGTCGATGCCGGCCGCATCATCCGCGGCGGCCGCCTGCGCGGCCTGCTCGACCATCTTCTCGTAGCGGCGCGTGAGCACCTGCCGCATCGCCGCATAATCGTCGCCCGGCGTGATGCCCGTGATGTTGTAGCGACGATACTCGCCCGACTGCATCTTGTGATGGTGATAGACGACGCACGACGCCTGCGTCGCCTCGCCCATCGTATGGCTGATGTCGAAGCATTCGATCCGCAGCGTCGCGAGATCGTCGCATTCGTAGCCGAGCGTCTCCGCGAGCGCGCGCGTACGCGCCTGCTGCGAGCCCTGCTCGGACAGCAGCCGCGCGAGCGCGAGCCGCGCGTTCTGCTCGGCCATCGACAGCCACGCGCGCCGCTGCCCCTGCGGCTGCCGCACCAGCGACACCTTGTGGCCGGCCTGCTCGGACAGCAGCTCGAGCAGGTCGCGGCTCGCGGGCGCATGACTCACGACGAGCACCGGCGGTACGCGGTTGCCGAGATAGTGCTGAGAGATGAACGCGTCGAGCACTTCGGCCTCGACCGACGCCACCGCGTCGCCGCGCGCGCTGCCGCCGTCTTCCGCGGGCTGATCGGGCAGTACGCCGTTGGTCGCGTCGGCCGCGTCGGCCGCGCCGGCAACCTCGGCCACCTCGGCCTCGTCGCCGAGACCGCCCTCGGCGAGCGTCAGCGCGCTTTCGACGTGCGTCGGGAAATACGCCTTGTCGCCGAGATGGCGGCCGCCGCGCACCATCGCAAGGTTCACGCACACGCGCCCGCCCAGCGCGACGACCGCCAGGATGTCGACGTCGCTGTCGCCGCCGACCTCGATCGCCTGCTGGTGCAGCACCGTCGCGAGCGAGCTCATCTGGTTGCGCACCGCAGCCGCCTGCTCGAATTTCAGCTCGGCCGCGAACGCGTGCATCTTCTGCTCGAGCTCGTTCATCACCTCGGACTGCCGGCCGAGCAGGAAACGCGCGGCGTTCGACACGTCGACCGCGTAATCCTCGTCGGAAATCGCACCGACGCACGGCGCCGTGCAGCGTCCGATCTGGTGCAGCAGGCACGGCCGCGTGCGGTTGTTGAAGACCGAATCCTCGCAGGTCCGCAACTGGAACACGCGCTGCAGGATCTGGATGCTCTCGCGCACGGCCCACGCACTCGGGAACGGCCCGAAATACTGGTTCTGCTTGTCGACCGAGCCGCGGTAGTAGGCCATCCGCGGAAAACGGTGCGCGGTGAGCTTCAGGTACGGATACGACTTGTCGTCGCGAAACAGGATGTTGTAGCGCGGCGCGAGCGCCTTGATCAGGTTGTTCTCGAGCAGCAGCGCCTCGGCTTCCGAGCGCGTGACGGTCGTCTCGATGCGCGCGATGCGCGTGACCATCATCGCGATGCGCGGCGACAGCTGCGTCTTCGTGAAATAGCTCGACACGCGCTTCTTCAGGTCGCGCGCCTTGCCGACGTAGAGGACGGCGCCCGCCGTGTCGTAATAGCGATAGACACCCGGCATGTGCGGCAACTGCGCAAGGATCTTCTTCGGTTCGAACGGAGTATCGGAGGCTTCTGGGGCTGTCATGCGTGATCCGGGCGCCTTGTAACGCGGGACGGGTCTATTAGAATCGCCAGTTTAGAGCATTCACCGGCCCGCTTCGATGCCACGCACCACCGCTGCCCCCCAATCCGCCGCGCTGCTCGCGCCGGGCGAACCGATCGCCTGCGACCTCTTCTGCACGGTAATCGACAATTTCGGCGACATCGGCGTGTGCTGGCGCGTCGCGCGCCAGCTCGCACACGAGCACGGCTGGCAGGTTCGCCTGTTCGTCGACGACCTGCGCACGTTCGCGCGCCTGCTGCCGGGGGTCGATCCCGACGCGGGACGGCAGACGGTCGACGGCATCGCGATCGAGCACTGGCATGCGGAAGCCGGCGACGCGCTCGAGATCGCCGATGTCGTGATCGAGGCATTCGCATGCGAGCTGCCCGGCGCGTATCTCGCCGCGATGGCGCGCCGTGCACGTCGCCCGGTGTGGATCAACCTCGAATACCTGAGCGCCGAGGAGTGGGTCGCCGATTTCCATTTGCGGCCGTCGCCGCATCCGCGCTACCCGCTGCTGAAGACGTTCTTCTTCCCGGGCCTGTCGGCCGGCACGGGCGGCGTCCTGAAGGAACACGACCTCGATGCGCGCCGCACCGCGTTCGAAACCGACGCGGCCGCGCGCGCCGCGTGGTGGCAGCGCGCGACCGGCGGCGCACCGCCGGCGCCCGGCACGACGGTCGTCAGCCTGTTCGCATACGAGAATCCGGCCGTCGACGCGCTGCTCGCGCAGTGGCGCGACGGCCCGTCGCCGGTCGTCGCGCTCGTGCCGGCCGGCCGCGTATCGCCTGCCGTCGCGCGCTTTTTCGGGGTCGAGTCGTTCGGCGCGGGCGCGCATGCGAGCAGCGGCAACCTGGTCGCTCACGGGCTCGCGTTCGTTCCGCAGGCCGACTACGACCCGCTGTTGTGGGTGGCCGACATCAATTTCGTGCGCGGCGAGGATTCGTTCGTCCGTGCGCAGTGGGCACGCAAGCCGTTCGTGTGGCATATCTACCCGCAGGCCGACGATGTACACCTGCCGAAGCTCGACGCCGCGCTCGCGCACTTGTCGGCCGGCCTCGCCGCCGCGCCGCGCACGGCGCTCGAGCGGTTCTGGCATGCGTGGAACGGCGTCGGCACGCCCGACTGGGCCGATTTCTGGCAACACCGTGCGGCACTGGACGCCAACGCGGCCCGCTGGGCCGACGCGCTCGCGGCGGTCGGCGATCTCGCCGGAAAGCTGGCGGAATACGCAAAATCTCAGTTAAAATAAGCGGTTATCCGACGGCCGACCACGCAAGCGCTCGCTTTTGGCGCCCACCGGAACGCGTCTGCTTGCGCCGTCAGCCGTTGTGCAACGCTCAGGCACCTATTTATTTGATTTGATCAGGACAGTTTTTTATGAAAACCGCTCAGGAACTCCGCGTAGGCAACGTCGTGCAGATCGGCAGCGACGCATGGGTCATCGCAAAGACGGAATACAACAAGTCGGGCCGTAACGCCGCCGTCGTCAAGATGAAGATGAAGAACCTGCTGTCGAACGCAGGCCAGGAATCGGTCTACAAGGCCGACGACAAGTTCGAAGTCGTCATGCTCGACCGCAAGGAAGTGACGTACTCGTACTTCGCCGATCCGATGTACGTGTTCATGGACGCCGACTACAACCAGTACGAAGTCGAAGCCGAAATGATGGGCGAAGCGCTGAACTACCTCGAAGACGGCATGGCGTGCGAAGTCGTGTTCTACAACGAGAAGGCGATCTCGGTCGAACTGCCGACGATCCTCGTTCGCGAGATCACCTACACCGAGCCGGCCGTCAAGGGCGACACGTCGTCGGGCAAGGTGCTGAAGAACGCCAAGCTCGCAACCGGCTTCGAACTGCAGGTTCCGCTCTTCTGCAACACCGGCGACAAGATCGAAATCGATACGCGCACGAACGAATACCGCAGCCGCGCGTAATCGCCAGCGATTCCCGCGTCGAACAAAGCGCCCTTCGGGGCGCTTTTTGTTTGCCTGTCGCCAACAGCGACCGCAAACCAGTGCCATATCAAGCACAAAATCCACCGGTAAAGATATTCAATTTGTATCATCGGTAACTGTTTTATAGCGCCGGAGAAATAATGCGCGTTACGCGTTCGGCGGGGCATAAAATCAGTTTTTAATCTGACATGCGGCTGCGGCTCCGATGGCCGACAGCCCGCCTCTCTTGACTCGACCCGCGTCCACCATGCCACACGCCCTGATTGTCGAAGACGATCCCAACAGTCTCTCCGGCCTCACCGCGCTGCTCGCCGCAGACGGCTTCTCGGTCGACACGGCCACGTCGCTCGCCGAAGCGCGCACGGCGCTCGGTCGCTCGATTCCCGATGTCGTCCTCGTCGACCTGAACCTGCCGGACGGCAGCGGCTTCGACCTGCTCCAGCACCTGCCGCAGCAACAACCGAACGGTTCGCTGCCCGTCATCGTGCTGACGGGCAACGCGACGGTCGAAAGCGCAATCGAGGGCCTGCGTCACGGTATTTGGGACTACCTGCTGAAGCCGATCAACATTCCTCGCCTGCGCAGCCTGCTCGCGCGAATCCCCCGCCCGTACGAACTGATCGACGAAGTGCAGTCGCTGCGCGCATCGCTGCGCCATCTCGGCCGCTTCGGCGCACTGGTCGGCCGCAGCGACGCGATGCAGCACGTGTACGACATGATCGAGCACAACGCGCGCACCGAAACGGCCGTGCTGTTCGCGGGCGAAGCCGGCACCGGCAAGAAGCTGGCCGCACGCACGCTGCATGAACTGAGCCGCCGCCGCAAAGGGCCGTTCGTGTCGTTCGACTGCCGGACGATCACGCAGGCCGGCCGGCACGGCGCATCGCTCGACAGCGTGCTGTTCGGCCATGAGCGCGGCGCGTTCGACGGCGCCGAGCGCCGCGAATCGGGCCTGTTCGAACAGGCCGGCGGCGGCACGCTGTTCCTCGACGAGATCACCGCGCTGCCGCTCGTGCTGCAGGAAGCGCTGCTGCAAGCGCTCGATTCGCAGAACTTCATGCGGATCGGCGGCACGAGCGCGATCACGAGCGATTTCCGGTTGATCGCGACCACGCGCCGCCCGGCGCGCGAAGCGGTCGCGAACGGCACGCTGCGCGAGGATCTGTGGCTGCGCCTCGATGCGGCATCGGTCACGATGCCGCCGCTGCGCGAGCGCGACGGCGACGCACTCGCGATCGCGGACGCGCTGATCGACGAACTGAACCGCGAAGCGCGCGCGACCGGCCGCAGCACGACCGACAAGCGCGCGGCGCCGGGCTTCGTGCGCGAATGCGTGTCCTACGAATGGCCTGGCAACGTGCGTGAGTTGCAGGAGCGCGTGCGCTTCGCGTACGACGCATCGGGCGACTTCATCGAGACGCTGCGCGCCGGCGAGACCAGCTTCGCCGCCGGCGCCGCGCTGAACGGCAGCAGCGTGCAGATCAAGGTCGGTACGCCGCTGGCCGACGTCGAGGATCTGCTGATCCGCGCGACGCTCGACGCGGTCGGCGGCACGCGCCACCGCGCGGCGACGCTGCTCGGCATCAGCCCCAAGACGCTGTACAACAAGCTGCAGCGGATGAAGGTGAACTGAGCGCGCGGCGATGCATGCGGGCGCTGGCAGGATCTGACCGTTAGTTGCGTCACGAGGTCGCCGCGCGGGCATGCCCGATTTCCGCCGCAGTCCTGTTCACGCCTGCCGCACCCCATGTAAAAAGCCGCGCTGTTGCGCGGCTTTTTGTTTCAGCGACCGGAATGGCGCGGTACCGCGCCAGCCCCTCCCCGCTTACGCCAGTGCGCTGCTCAACAGCGCCTGCGCCTGCAGATACTCGGGCTGCACGATCAGCTTGTCCCACTTGAGCGCCTTGCCGCGCGCGCGCATCCGCTTGAGACGTCGCACCGACTCGGCCGATGCGTGCGCCTTCAGCCCGTTCAGCACGACCTCGGCTGCGTCCGGCTGGTTGCAGACGAGCACCATGTCGCAACCGGCGGCGAGCGCGGCTTCGGCCGCCTGCGTGAGCGTGCCGCCTTCGCGGGCGGCCTCCATCGACAGGTCGTCGCTGAAGATCGCGCCCGTGAAGCCGAGCCGGCCGCGCAGGATGTCCTGCAGCCACACGCGCGAGAAACCGGCCGGCCGTTGGTCGACCTGCGTGTAGATCACGTGCGCGGGAATCACCGCGGACAGCGACAAGCCGAGCCAGTCGTACGGCGCGACGTCCTGCTTGAGGATCGCGTCGAGCGTGCGATCGTCGGTCGGCAGCGCGACGTGCGAATCGGCCTCCGCGAAGCCGTGCCCCGGAAAATGCTTGCCGCAGTTCGCCATGCCGGCAAGCGACAACCCGTGGTTCAGGCTCTTCGCGAGCAGCGTGACGACGCGCGGGTCGCGATGGAACGCGCGATCGCCGATCACTTTCGAGTGCCCGTAGTCGAGATCGAGCACGGGCGTGAAGCTCATGTCGATCCCGCACGCGCGCAGCTCGGCGGCCAGGATGTAGCCGACGGCGGTCGCGACCTTCGTCGCGAGCAGCACGTCGCGATCCCACAGCTCGCCGAGGCGGCGCATCGCGGGCAGCACCGTGAAGCCGTCGGTGCGGAAACGCTGCACGCGCCCGCCTTCGTGATCGACGGCGATCAGGATGTCTTCGCGCACCGCGCGGATCGAGTCGGTCAGCGCGGTCAGTTGCGCACGATTCTGGAAGTGCCGCGCGAACAGGATCACGCCGCCGGTGTTCGGATGCGCGAGGCGCCGCGCATCGTCGCGCGACAGGGCCGTGCCGACGACGTCGAGCATGACCGGGCCGGGAGTCGTTTTCATCGAATCGGGAATTCCGTCAGGAGGAGGTTCGGGAAACAGGTGCAGGCGCGGCGTCCGTCTCGGCGATCACGAACGACACCGCATAGTCGCGTTCGTCGCTGACCGTCACGCGCGCCGTGATGCCGCGTGCGGCAAGCCAGTCGGCCAGTTCGCCCGACGCGACCACGTACGGCTCGCCGCTCGGGTGGTTGAGGGTCTGCAATGCACGCCACGTCATCGGCCAATGCATGCCGAGCCCGATCGCCTTCGAGAACGCTTCCTTCGCGGAAAAGCGCGTCGCGAGAAATGCGATGCCGCGCGCCTCGGAACGTGCGCGACGCGCATGGAACACGCGCAGCTCGTCGGGGCCAAGCACCTTCTCGGCAAACCGGCCGCCCGTGCGCTCGAGCACGGCCGCGACGCGGCTCACCTGGGCAATGTCGGTACCGATACCGTAGATCGCCATGTCAGTACGCGCCGGAGCGTCCCGGCGGGGCCGGGTTGCAAACGACGCCCGCGGCGCGATGGAATGTCATCTTCAACGCGCGCCGCCATGCAGCGCGGCGACGCGTGCGGCAACCATGATTGCCTTCATCTCGCGCACCGCGTTGTCCCAGCCCGCGAAGATCGCGTGCGCGACGATTGCGTGGCCAATGTTCAGTTCGACGATGCCGTCGATCGCGGCGATCTGCTGCACGTTCGTGTAATGCAGGCCGTGACCCGCGTTGACCTTCAGGCCGAGCTTCGCGCCGGCCTGCACGCCCGCGACGATGCGCTCGTATTCGCGCTGCTGCTCGGCTTCGTCGTGCGCCTCGGCGTAGCGGCCCGTATGCAGTTCGATCACCGGCGCACCCGCTTCGTGCGCGGCGCGGATCTGCGTTTCGTCCGGGTCGATGAACAGCGACACGCGCACGCCCACGTCGGCAAGCTGCTTGCACGCCGCGCGCACGGCCTCGAAGTGGCCGGCGACGTCGAGGCCGCCTTCGGTCGTCAGTTCCTCCCGCTTCTCGGGCACGAGGCACGCGTCGTGCGGACGCACTTCGCACGCGATATCGAGCATCTCGGCCGTCACCGCGCACTCGAGGTTCATGCGCGTCTTCAGCAGCGGACGCAGCTTGCGCACGTCCGCGTCGACGATGTGACGGCGATCCTCGCGCAGGTGCAGCGTGATCGCGTCCGCGCCGGCCTCTTCGGCAGCGAGCGCCGCGCGGATCGGATCGGGATAGGCCGTGCCACGTGCATTGCGCAGCGTCGCGACGTGGTCGATGTTCACGCCGAGGTCGATGGCGGTGGGCGTTGTCAGGAAGAAGCTCATAGGTTTTGCAGGTCGATCAGGATCTGGCGCGTGGCAAGCGGCGTACCGCCGAGATAGGTGTTCAGCAGGAAGCGCATCAGCGTCTTGCTTTGCGCAACCGTCTGGGCTCGATGGTAATCGTCCTGCTCCATGTCGAGCAACGTCTGTCCGGCGATGACCGGCCAGTGCGACGGCACATCGTCGTCCGCATTGCGCACGCCGCGCTCGGGATCGAACACGTACCGGCGCTCGGGTTCGACCGCACGACGCGCGACCGTGCGGTTCAGCGCCATCGCGTAGCCGGTCTCGCGCAGCAGCACACGCTCGAACGAGCGCAGCACCTGCACCGCGGGTTCGCCGTGCGCGAGGCGCGTGAGGGTCAGCACGTAATGATTGAACAACGGCGGCTGCGGATCTTCGCGCGCGCAGAATTTCACGAGCAGCTCGTTCGCATAGAAGCCGCACAGCAGCCCGTCGCCGGCGAGCGGCAGCATCCCGCCGACCCACTCGGCGCCCGTCAGCGTGCGCACCTCGGATTTGCCCGACCAGGACAGCAGCAGCGGCTGGAATGTCTGCAGCACGCCGCGCAGTGCGGAGTGCGGGCGCTTCGCGCCCTTCGCGACGAGCGCGAGCCGGCCATGATCGCGCGTCAGCACGTCGACGATCAGGCTCGTTTCCCGGTACGGATAGCTGTGCAGCACGAACGCCGGCTGCTCGGCGACGCGGAAATCGGACGTGCGAGACGTCGCGCGCCGCGCCTTGCGCGGCGGTTCGGGCGGTGCCGGCAGCGGCGCGTCGTTCGCGCCGGCCGTCACCGCGTCTTCAGTCGACGTCAGCGCGTCATTCGTACCCATAGGCGCGCAGCCCCGCCTCGTTGTCGGCCCAGCCGCTCCTCACCTTCACGAAGGTCTCGAGGTACACGGGGCCGTCGAACAGCTTCTCCATGTCCATCCGCGCCTCGGTGCTGATCTGCTTGAGCTTCTCGCCCTTCTTGCCGATCACCATCGCCTTGTGCGAATCGCGCTCGACGAGGATCGTCGCGAAGATGCGCTTCAGGCGCCCTTCCTCCTCGAACTTGTCGATGATGACGGTGCTCGTGTACGGCAGTTCGTCGCCGGTCCAGCGGAACACCTTTTCGCGCAGGATCTCGGCCGCGAGGAAGCGCGAGCTGCGATCGGTGAGTTCATCCTCGCCGTAGATCGGCTCGCCTTCCGGCAGGTACGGCTTGATCGTCTCCAGCAGGCGCTTGATGTCTTCCGGCCGCTGCGCCGACAGCGGCACGAGTTCGGTGAATTCGCGCAGCGCGCTCATCTGCTGCATGAACGGGAACAGCGTCGCCTTGTCGGTCACGCGGTCGATCTTGTTCGCGATCAGCAGCGTCGGCATGCCGGGCGGGATCAGGTCGAGCACCTTCTGGTCGTCGGGCCCGAAGCGGCCCGCTTCGATCACGAACAGGATCACGTCGACCGACGTCAGCGTCGACGTGACCGCGCGGTTCAGCGAACGGTTCAGCGCGGTGCTGTGACGGGTCTGGAAGCCCGGCGTGTCGACGAACACGAACTGCGCGTCGTCGAACGTGTTGATGCCGGTGATGCGATGGCGGGTCGTCTGCGCCTTGCGCGACGTGATGCTGATCTTCTGGCCGACGAGTGCGTTCATCAACGTCGACTTGCCGACGTTCGGGCGGCCCACGATCGCGATCATGCCGCAACGGAAACCGGTAGGAGCGGGAGTGTTCATATCGTTTGGGAGACAGGTTCGGAAACGGCCGCGCGGCGCGCGGCGCGATCGATGGGCAATTCAGTGGTCGGCATCGGCGACGCGCGCCTGCGTGGCAGCAAGGCTCGCACCGCCCGGCGGCGTATCGGAATCGGGCGTCGCGGCATCGCGTGCGCGCACGGTCGCGCGCGAAGCGGGGTCGGAGCCGGCGGAAGGCTTGTCGGCGGACGACGATGCCGGATCGGCTGCGTGGCCGGCCGGTTTGTCGGCTGTGCGCGGCGCGGCTTCCGCGGGTTTTTCCGCAACCTTGTCGGTGCGCTCGGCCGGCTTTTCGGCAACCTTGTCGGTCGCCGGCTTCGTCGCCCGTTCGCCCTTGTCGGCAGCCGACTCGACATGCGCCGCTCGAATCGCGGCCATCGGCGCCGCAGCCGGCTCTACGCCGGCGCCGGTCGCAGCGGTTGCCGCAGGCACCGCACCGGCCGCCTTGGCCTCGCGCGCCGCCGCACGTTCCTTCCGCTCCGGCGAGCGCAGGTCGAGCGCTTCCTGCACGCCCTTCACGCCCGGCACGATTTCGGGTTCGACATGCTTCGACCCGCGCGCGTTTTTCGAGCGCTTCGGCTTCGAGGCCAGCATCGGCGCGGCCGCGATCACCTCGTCGAGCGCCTTCTTCGCCGCTGCCTGCTCGGCCGCGCGCCGGCTCGCACCGGAGCCCGACACCTTCACGTCCAGCTTCGGCACCGTGCATTCGACTTCGAATTGCTGATTGTGCGCCGCACCATGCGTCGCGACGACCGTGTAGGTCGGCAGCGCGATCTTGTGCCCCTGCAGGTATTCCTGCAGCAGCGTCTTCGCGTCCTTGCCGAGCGTGCGCGGATCGATGTGGTCGAGAATCGGGATGTAGAGGCGCTTGATGACCCCTTGGGCGGCTTCGAAGCCGCCATCGAGGAACACGGCCCCGATGATGGCTTCGAACGCGTCCGCGAGGATCGACGGGCGGCGGAAACCGCCGCTGCGCAGTTCGCCCTCGCCCAGCCGCAACCCGTCCGAAATATTCAGGGCCTGAGCAATTTCGTACAGCGACTGCTGTTTGACGAGGTTGGCGCGTACGCGCGACAGGTCACCTTCGTCCAGCTTGCTGAAACGCTGGAACAAAAGGGCGGCCACCGCGCAATTCAGAACGGAGTCGCCGAGAAACTCGAGCCGTTCGTTGTGCGTGGCACTGTGACTGCGATGGGTCAAAGCCTGGCGCAACAATTCCGCATTGCGAAATTCGTAGCGCAGCCGGCTTTCCAACTGGGATAAGGGCATGTGCAGGAGTATAACGCGGGCGCCGGTCGGGCCGAAACGGCACGGCCGGACACGAAAAGGCGTGACGAGGCGGTGTTACCGCCGGTTCTTAAAGTAGTTCGGCAATACGCGACGCGGCCCGTGCATCGCGTATTGCGCGTGAGTCGAATGCGATCAGTTGAAGGAACCGATGCGCTTCAGGTCGCTGAAGTTCATCCAGATGAAGAACGCGCGACCGACGATGTTCCGGTCCGGCACGAAACCCCAGTAGCGGCTGTCCGCGCTGTTGTCGCGGTTGTCGCCCATCATGAAGTAGTGACCGGGCGGCACCTTGCAGATCACGCCGCGGCTGTTGTACGTACAGTTGTCGCGATACGGATAGTCGTATGCGCCCATCACGAACGGCGGCACCGCCGGGTTGTTGAGGATCGCGTTCTTCTTGTTGCCGATCGTCTCCTCGAACTGCTTTGCGTAATTCTGGCGCTCGTCGTCGAAGAAATCGGGCAGCGGCGTTTCGGGCACCGGCTGGCCGTTGATCGTGAGCTGCTTGTCCTGGTACGCGACCGTGTCGCCCGGCAGGCCGATCACGCGCTTGATGTAGTCGACCGACTCGTCCTTCGGATAACGGAACACGACGACGTCGCCGCGCGACAGCGGGCTGCCCTGCGTGATCTTCGTGTTCGTGACCGGCAGGCGCAGCCCGTACTCGAACTTGTTGACGAGGATGAAGTCGCCGACGAGCAGCGTCGGCACCATCGAGCCCGACGGAATCTTGAACGGCTCGACGATGAACGAACGCACGACGAACACCGCCAGGATCACCGGGAAGAAGCTCGCGGTGTACTCGAGCCACCACGGCTGGCGCAGCTTCTCGTCGCGCAGCTTCGAACGCGTCTGCACGGCGTTTTCGTCCGCGAAACGCTTGTCGATGCGCGACTGCTGGCGATCGAACTCCTCGATCGCCGAGTCGGCCGCCATGCGTCGCCGCGGCAGGAACACCAGTTTGTCCAGCACCCACGCTACGCCCGTCACGGCGACGAGCACAAAAAGAATCAGCGCAAAATTCATAAAAGGAACAGTCCTGTTATTTGTCTTCGACGCGCAAGATCGCAAGGAACGCTTCCTGCGGGATCTCGACCGAACCCACCTGCTTCATGCGTTTCTTGCCTGCTTTCTGCTTTTCGAGCAGTTTTTTCTTGCGCGTGATGTCGCCGCCATAACACTTCGCCAGCACGTTCTTGCGCAGCGCCTTGATGTTCTCGCGGGCGATGATGTGCGCACCGATCGTGGCCTGGATCGCCACGTCGTACATCTGGCGCGGAATGATCTCACGCATCTTCGCCGCCACTTCGCGGCCGCGATACTGCGATTGCGACCGGTGGACGATCACCGACAGCGCGTCGACCTTGTCGCCGTTGATCAGCATGTCGACCTTCACGACGTCCGCCGACCGGTATTCCTTGAACTCGTAGTCCATCGACGCGTAGCCGCGCGACACCGACTTCAGGCGGTCGAAGAAATCGAGCACGATCTCGGCCATCGGGATTTCGTAGGTGAGCTGCACCTGGCGGCCGTGATACTGCATGTTGATCTGCGAGCCGCGCTTCTGCGTGCACAGCGTGATCACCGAGCCGACGTAGTCCTGCGGCATGTAGAGATTCACCGTGACGATCGGCTCGCGGATCTCCTCGATCTTCGGCGGCTCCGGCATCTTCGCGGGATTCTCGACCATCACGATCGAGCCGTCGCTCATCAGGACCTCGTAGACCACGGTCGGTGCCGTGGTGATGAGGTCCATGTCGAATTCGCGCTCCAGCCGCTCCTGCACGATCTCCATATGCAGGAGACCCAGGAAGCCGCACCGGAACCCGAAGCCGAGCGCCTGCGACACTTCCGGCTCGTACTGCAGCGACGCGTCGTTGAGCTTCAGCTTCTCGAGCGATTCGCGCAGCGCGTCGTACTGGTTCGCTTCCACCGGATAGAGGCCGGCGAACACCTGCGGCTTCACTTCCTTGAAGCCCGGCAGCGCTTCCGCCGCCTGCTTGGCCGCATGCGTGACGGTATCGCCGACCTTCGCGGCCGTCAGTTCCTTGATGCCGGCGATGATGAAGCCCACCTGCCCCGCCGACAGCGAATCGAGATTGCGCGACTTCGGCGTGAACACGCCGATGTGCTCGACCGGATACTGCGCGCCGGTCGCCATCATCTTGATCTTGTCCTTCGGGCGCAGCGTGCCGTTGACGATGCGCACCAGCATCACGACGCCGACGTAGTTGTCGAACCACGAATCGATGATGAGCGCCTGCAGCGGCGCGTCCGGATCGCCCTTCGGCGGCGGCACCTTCGCGATCAGCGCTTCGAGCACGTCCTCGACGCCGAGGCCCGTCTTCGCGCTGCAGCGCGTCGCATCGGTCGCGTCGATGCCGATCACGTCCTCGATCTCCTCGATCGCGTTCTCGGGGTTCGCGGCCGGCAGGTCGATCTTGTTCAGCACCGGCACGACCTCGACGCCGAGCTCGATCGCCGTGTAGCAGTTCGCGACCGTCTGCGCCTCGACGCCCTGGCTCGCGTCGACGACCAGCAGCGCGCCTTCGCACGCGGACAGCGAACGGCTGACTTCGTACGAGAAGTCGACGTGCCCCGGCGTGTCGATCAGGTTCAGGTTGTAGACCTTGCCGTCGCGCGCGCGATAGGACAGCGCGGCCGTCTGCGCCTTGATCGTGATGCCGCGCTCGCGCTCGATATCCATCGAGTCGAGCACCTGCGCTTCCATTTCACGGTCGGCGAGGCCGCCGCAGACCTGGATGATGCGATCCGCGAGCGTCGACTTGCCATGGTCGATGTGCGCGATGATCGAGAAATTGCGAATATGATCCATTCAGTGCCGATCAAGCGAAAAAGGCGCGCTCGACGACTGCGGAGCACGCCTTGTGTAAGTCGGTGAAAAAACGGCTTATTTTAGCCGAAAAGGCCTTCGCCGGGCGGTATTTCGGACGCCGGGCCGCGCGGCGCCCGGCCGGAAGCGCCTGCCGGGCCAAGTCCCGTGCGAAGCGACGCCGGCCGGCGACCGGCCAGGCTCAGCGCCGGGCCATGAGCGCGTCGCGCACCCTCGCGTCGTCGAACCGGTGGCGGCACACTTCCGCGCCGTCCAGCAGCAGCACCGGCACGTCCTCGTCGTAGCGGGCGACGAGCGCCGCATCGGTGTCGATGTCGACATAGTCGACCGCGACGCCGAATTCGGCCGCCACCGGCGCCAGTGCGTCGCGCATGTCGTCGCACAGGTGGCACCAGCCGCGGCCGTAGAGCGTGAACATCGGCGCGTTACTTCTGGCGCGGCCGCACCGGCACGAACTGCGTATTGTCGCCGCGCCGCACCAGCACCGCGACCGCCTTTTGCGGATCGAGCTGCGCGGTCACTTCGGCGAACTGCTTCGCGCTCGTGACGTCGGTATCGCCGACGCGCAGCACGATGTCGCCGCGCTGCAGGCCCGCACGGGCGGCCGGGCCGTCGACGCCGTCGATCTGCACGCCGTTCTTCAGCTTCAGCGTCTTCAACTGCTCCGCCGTCAGGTCGCTGACCGTCAGACCGAGCGAATTGGTCTGGCGCGGCTTCTGCGGCGCGTTCTTGCGCTGTTCGGCCTTGGCCGTCGACTCGACCGGCGTCTCCGCGATCGTGATCGGCAAATCGCGCGCCTGACCCTTGCGCCACACGCTGACGGTCGCCTTCGTGCCGGGCTTCGTGTCGCCGACCATGCGCGGCAGGTCCGACGCCGCGTCGACCGGACGGCCGTTGAACTTCAGGATAATGTCGCCCGGCTGGATGCCTGCCTTGTCGGCCGGGCCGCCCGGCTCGACGCTGCTGACGAGCGCGCCTTCGGCCTTCGGCAACCCGATCGAGTCGGCCACGTCCTTCGTCACCTCGCCGATCGCCACCGCGATCCGGCCACGCGTGACCTTGCCCGTCGCCTTCAGCTGATCGGCCACGCGCATCGCCTCGTCGATCGGAATCGCGAACGAGATGCCCATGAAGCCGCCGGTACGGCTGTAGATCTGCGAGTTGATGCCGATCACCTCGCCCTGCATGTTGATCAGCGGCCCGCCCGAGTTGCCGGGGTTCACGGCGACGTCGGTCTGGATGAACGGCAGATAGTCGCCCGTGTTGCGGCTCTTCGAGCTGACGATGCCGGCCGTCACCGTGTTGTCGAGACCGAACGGCGAACCGATCGCGACGACCCACTCGCCGACGCGCACCTTGTTCGAGTCGCCGATCGCGACGACAGGCAGGTTCGACGCCTGGATCTTGACGACCGCGACGTCCGTGCGATCGTCGACGCCGATCAGCTTCGCCTTGAATTCGCGCTTGTCGGTCAGCGTCACGTAGATGGTGTCCGCATCGTCGACGACGTGCGCATTGGTCATCACGTAACCGTCGGCCGACACGATGAAGCCCGAGCCGACGCCGCGATTCTGCTCGGTGTCGGGCGGATTGTCCGGTGCCGGCGCATTCTTCGGGTTGCCGCTGCCGCCACCGTTGCCGGGCGCCTGCGGCAGCGGAATGCCGAAGAAGCGCCGGAAGAATTCCGACATGTCGCCGTTGTCGAAGCCCGGCGGGAGCACCCCGCGCGGGCCGCTGCTCGTCGGCACGTTGGCGGTGGTCCTGATGTTCACGACGGCCGGCCCGACCCTTTCTACCAGATCGGCGAAGTCGGGCAGGCTGGCAGCGGGAGCCGGCACCGCGATCGCGGTATGCGGCACGAGCGGCAGGCAGGCAGACAGCGCCGCCGCCGCGAACCATTTGCGCAGCGTGTGTTTCATCATGTCGGAAGCCGTAGCGTTACTTGGAAGCCTTGTATTCTATGGCAGACGCGAACTGCTGCAACGTAGCCGGCGGCACTTCGCCGAGCACGGTGATCCAGTAGTCGCCGCGACGCTTCACGAGGACGTGCGTCGCACCGGTGCTGCCCGCGCCTTCCTTGCGCGTATTCTTTTCGGCCGGCTCGATGAAAACCGAGATCGTCGCGAGACCGTCGGTGAAGACGGCCTGATCGACCGGAATCGGCGGATCGCCCGCATCGCGCGCAGCCATCGGCCGGCGCACTTCGCGGATCTTCTTGAAACCGGCGACGCTCGGCGCGAGCTGCCAGCCCTGCGCCTCCATGTCGACCGTCGCGACCGGCGGGCGCACGACGGTCCAGCCGCTCAGGTTGCGCATGCCGGCCGCGATCGCGGCCTTGTCGCCGCTCGCACCGCCCGTCTGCAATTGCGAGAACGCAATCTGTTCGAGCACGTGATCGTTCGCATCCAGCGTCTGCGAACGCAGCAGCAGCCCCGTGCGCGTGTCGGCCCAAAGCTTGTACGTGAAGCGGTAGGCATCCTTCGGCACCAGCTCGACGACCTGCGCGTCGATCCCGGCCACGCGGTCCTTGCCGAGCAACTTCGCGTCGTAGACGGACATCACGTGTTCGCCGCTCGCGCCGAGCAGCGCGGGGAACGAATCGCGCGTCTGACGGCGCTCGACCACGCACAGCTTGCGTTCGGGTACGAACGTGTACAGCTCGTCGTTATGCCGCAGCAGCTTGCGCGGCTTGCCGTCGAGCGTCTCGATCCGCTCGAACTCGCCGTCGCGGGACGCGACGTGCGCAATGCGCGACGACTGGACATACCCGCCGCGCTGGTAGACGAACGTGCCCTCGTAGCTCTGCTGCTGCGCCGCCTGCTGGACACGGTCGAGCCAGTCCGCGGCGCCCTTGCGGGTCGCGACGGGATCGTCCGGTTGCTGGGCGCTGGCAGGAAGGGATTGAACGGACAACAGGGCGGCTGCGCAAAGCAGGAGGGCCGGCAGCCGCTTCCATCCGGAGATGGCGTGATTCAACTGCAATGTCCGCATCGGGTTTATTGGCCTGGCGTGGTGGTCACGGCAGCGCGGATCAGCGGCATCGAACCCGTGACGACGGGCTGCTGCGCGAATTGCTGGTGCGCTTCAAGGTACTGGTCGAGACTGGCGTCGCGAATGATGTTGACGTCCTGCAGCCCCGGTTGGGCCGACGCCTGCGCGACCGTCACGCGCTGCAGGTTGCCGCCTTGCGGCGCACCGACCGACGCGACCTGGACGGCGCCCGGCGTGCCGGCCGTCTGCAGCTGCGGAACGACGATCCACGTCAGCGTGGCCGCCGCGGCGGCCACCGCGAACGCGGGCACGACGCGCCGGCGCAGCGACAGCAGCTTGCGCGCGACCGGCGCAGCCGCCGGCGCGAGCAGGTGCGGCTCGCTCTCGAGCGCGGCCGACATGCGCGCAGTGAACGCGACGCTCAGCGCGGGCGACAACGCGAGCTCGTCCGAGCGCAGCGCATCGCCGATCAGGTGGTAATGGGCCCACGCAGCGCGATCCGCGCGGTCGAGCTCAGCCAGAAACTGCCCGTGATCCGGGCCATCGAACATTTCGCCGTCGACCAGCGCGGAAAGGCGCTCGCCGCGCGAGCACGCCTGCGACTGCGTATTGACCGACCCCATGATGCTCCCCATCTTGCACACCCCGTCGTGACTTCACGACTCTATCCGTTACTAGACCCCGACCCGCGTCGTTCCGCCCATCGCGCTTACCAGCGCTTGCCTTCGGGCGTATCGAGCAGCGGACGCAATTTGGCAGCGATTGCCTCGCGAGCACGGAAAATCCGCGACCGGACCGTTCCGATCGGACAGCCCATCATTTCCGCGATCTCTTCGTAGCTCAGGCCCTCGATCTCGCGCAGCGTAATCGCCTGGCGCAATTCTTCGGGCAAGGCGGCCATTGCAGCGTTGACCGTCTCGGCAATCTGCTTGCTCATCAACATCGACTCAGGCGTGTTGATATCCCTTAGTTGGTCTGCGTCGGAGAAAGTTTCCGCTTCCTCCGCATCGGCCTCGGTCGAGGTCGGTGCGCGGCGGCCTTGCGTCGCAAGGTAGTTCTTCGCCGTATTGACGGCAATCCGGTACAACCACGTGTAGAACGCCGATTCGCCGCGAAATTGCGGCAACGCACGGTACGCCTTGATGAACGCGTCCTGGGCTACATCCTCGACCTCGGCGGGATCCCGCACGAGGCGCGAGATCAGCCGAATGATCTTGCGGTGGTATTTGGAGACCAGGAGTTCGAACGCTGCCTTGTCGCCCTTCTGTACGCGCTCGACCAGAACCTGATCAATTTCTTTTTCACTCACCTGACAAATCCATTAACTAGGGATGCAACGTGGAGCGCTATTGTAGCGTTCCCGCACCGGCCGCTGGTTACGGTCGGTAACCGCGCCGCCGTCATGCCCGCCCCGCCGCGCCCGCGGTTCTCGCCAGCACGGACAGCGCGCTGAACGACGCGGCGTCGAGCGCATCGGCCGGAATCAGCAGCGGCCGGGCCCGCCGGGCGCCCTGCCCGACCGACAGCACGAGCAGCAGGCTGCTCCAGTGCGCATGGCCCGTCACACGGCCGCGGGCCAGCAGCCGCCCGGTGCGGCCAAACGCCGCAACCTCCCCGAATGCGTCGATCTGCAACTCGGCCGGCAGCCGGCGGGCGCAGGCCCGCGCGGCGCACACGGCCAGCAGCGCGGCCGTCGCGGCCGACACGCATGCGCCGGCCGCAGCGCCCGCGCGCGGCGTCCAGAACAGGTACGCCGACGCGGCAGCCGACGCGACGAACGCGGCCAGCACGACATACGACACGGCCGAGGCCCGCAACGCAAAGCGCTGCGGACGCCCGGCCGGAGCATCGAATGGACTCGTCAAGCGATTTCAGCGTCAGACGCGCTTGAACACCAGCGTGCCGTTGGTACCGCCGAAGCCGAAGTTGTTCTTCACGGCCACGTCGATCTTCATGTCACGCGCGGTGTTCGCGCAGTAATCGAGATCGCACTCGGGGTCCTGGTTGAAGATGTTGATGGTCGGCGGCGACACGTTGTTGTGCAGCGCCAGCACCGTGAACACCGACTCGAGGCCGCCCGCGCCGCCCAGCAGGTGGCCCGTCATCGACTTCGTCGAGTTCACGACGAGCTTGTACGCATGCTCGCCGAAGGCAGCCTTCACCGCGTCGGACTCGTTCTTGTCGCCCAGCGGCGTCGACGTGCCGTGCGCGTTCAGGTACTGGACCTCGTCCGCGTTCACGCCGGCGTCGCGCAGCGCCGCGACCATGCAGCGGCGCGGGCCGTCCATGTTCGGCGCGGTCATGTGGTACGCGTCGCCGGTCATGCCGAAGCCCGAGACTTCCGCGTAGATCTTCGCGCCACGCGCCTTCGCCGACTCGTACTCTTCCAGCACCATCACGCCTGCGCCCTCGCCCAGCACGAAGCCGTCGCGATCCTTGTCCCACGGACGGGACGCGGTGGCCGGATCATCGTTGCGGGTCGACAGCGCACGCGCGGCCGCGAAACCGCCGATACCGAGCGGCGACACCGTCGACTCGGCACCGCCCGCGACCATCACGTCCGCGTCGCCGGCCTGGATCAGGCGTGCCGCGAGGCCGATGCTGTGCAGGCCGGTCGTGCAGGCCGTCACGGCCGCGAGGTTCGGGCCCTTCAGGCCGAACATGATGCTCAGGTGACCCGAGATCATGTTGATGATCGAACCAGGCACGAAGAACGGCGAAATCCGGCGCGCGCCGCGATCGACGTAGGTCTGGTGCGTATCTTCGATCATCGGCAGGCCGCCGATGCCGGAACCGACCAGCACGCCGATGCGTTCCGCATTGGCTTCGGTCACTTCCAGCCCGCTGTCCTTGACGGCCTGCACGCCGGCGGCGATGCCGTAATGGATGAAGGTATCCATGCTGCGGGCTTCCTTCGCCGGGATGTACTCCTCGGCGCTGAAACCCTTCACCTCTCCCGCGAAATGCACGGCGAGGTTCGACGGATCGAACTTCGTGACGGTGGCGATACCGGACTTGCCGGCGACGAGATTGGCCCAACCGTCGGCAACATTATTGCCAACAGGCGAAATCAGCCCCAGGCCTGTAACAACAACACGACGGCGGCTCACGGTAACCTCTTTTCCATTATTGGATGACAAAAACAAAAGCCACAGTGGCCACAGGAACCAGCCCTGCGAGCCCTGTGGCTGTTAGTCCGTCCGGCGCGAAGCCGGCAGGATGGCGCGTCAATCGCGAAGATCGCGGCGACGTGGCGAACAAGCGCGAAAGGCGCTTACGCCTTGACGTTTGCGCGAGCGTAGTCGATCGCTTGCTGAACGGTCGTGATCTTCTCTGCTTCTTCGTCCGGGATTTCCATGCCGAACTCGTCTTCGAGAGCCATCACCAGCTCGACCGTGTCGAGCGAGTCGGCGCCCAGATCGTTCACGAACGAAGCTTCGTTCTTGATCTCGGCTTCCGCGACGCCCAGTTGTTCAGCGACGATCTTCTTGACACGTTGTTCGATGTTGTCCATTACCCCTCCGAGGGAAAGTTCAGATTTACAAGTGCGCGCATTTTATCAGGTTTGCTGACGCCAAAACGCGCGTTGGCTTGATGGCCGATCAAGCGCCGATCCGCCTGAAAAACGGGATACGGCGCGGATAGTAAACGAAAATCGTTACGACATGTACATGCCGCCGTTCACGTGCAGCGTCGTGCCGGTGATGTAACCGGCCTGCGGCGATGCGAGGAACGCGACGGCATGGGCGATGTCCTCCGGGCTGCCGAGGCGGCCGAGCGGAATCTGGGTCTTGAGCGCCGCCTGCTGTTCTTCCGGCAGCGTCTTCGTCATGTCGGTGTCGATGAAGCCCGGCGCGACGCAGTTCACGGTGATGCCGCGGCTGCCGATCTCGCGCGCAAGCGCACGCGTCATGCCCGCGACGCCGGCCTTCGCGGCAGCATAGTTGACCTGACCCGGGTTGCCGGCCGAGCCGACCACCGACGTGATGTTGATGATACGGCCGCCGCGCGCCTTCATCATCGGGCGCAGCACCGCGCGCGACAGGCGGAACACCGACTTCAGGTTGGTGTCGATCACCGCGTCCCAGTCCTCGTCCTTCATCCGCATCGCGAGCTGGTCCTGCGTGATGCCCGCATTGTTGACGAGCACGTTCAGCGCGCCGAATTCCTTCACGGTCGCGTCGATCAGCGCCTCGGCGGCCGCCGCGTCGTTGACGTTCAGCACCGCGCCGCGGCCCGTGACGCCCGCTTCCGCGAACGCCGCGGTGATCGCGGCAGCGCCCGATTCGCTCGTTGCGGTGCCGATCACCGTCGCGCCCAGGCGCGCGAGTTCGAGCGCGATCGACCGGCCGATGCCGCGCGACGCACCGGTCACGATCGCAACCTGTTTATCGAGAGTCTTTTCCATGAATCGAATATCCGTCTCTTGAGAAAAGGCGCCGCGTCAGGCGGTCACCAGCTTGAGCGCTTCGTCGAGCGACGCCGGATCGAACACCGACGCACCCGTCAGGTTGCCGTCGATGCGCTTCGTCAGGCCGGCGAGCACCTTGCCCGGACCGCATTCGATCACGTGCGTGACGCCCGTGCCGGCAATGTGCTGCACGCACTCGACCCAGCGCACCGGGCCTGCCGCCTGGCGCACCAGCGCGTCCTTGATCGCGGCCGGATCGCTGACCACGGCGACGTCGATATTGTTGACGACCGGAATCTGCGGCGCCTTCACGTCGACGTTCGCGAGAAAGTCGCGCAACTGGTCCGATGCCGGCTTGAGCAGCGACGAATGGAACGGCGCCGACACCGGCAGCGGCAGCGCGCGCTTCGCGCCCTTCGCCTTCGCGATCTCGCACGCCTTCTCGACGGCGGCCTTGTTGCCTGCAATCACGACCTGCGCGGGCGCATTGAAGTTCACCGCTTCGACGACGCCCGCTTCCGCGGCTTCGGCGCACACCGCGCGCACCGTGTCGTCGTCGAGGCCCAGGATCGCGGCCATGCCGCCCTGACCGACCGGCACGGCCGTCTGCATCGCCTGCGCGCGAAAGCGCACGAGCGGCACCGCGTCCTTGAACGCGAGCGCGCCCGCCGCGACGAGCGCCGTGTATTCACCGAGGCTGTGGCCGGCGACGATCGACGGCGCCGGGCCGCCTGCCTGCTGCCACGCGCGGTAGCAGGCGTAAGCGGCGGTCAGCATCACGGGCTGCGTGTTGGTGGTCAGATTTAGCTCTTCGGCCGGGCCTTCGGCGATCAGCTTGCCGAGGTCCTGATTGAGTGCGTCAGACGCCTCCTGGAGCGTCTCGCGCACGACGGCCAGATCGGCGAATGCGTTGAGCATGCCGACTGCCTGCGAGCCCTGCCCCGGAAAAACGAATGCAAATTTCATATCGTCCCCAATTGAATCGATTCGGACGGCGCGCACGAACGGCGCACCGATGGGATCCGCGCGCAGCAATCGCGCGCCGCGGATCAGAAGCGGAAGACCGACGCGCCCCAAGTGAAGCCGCCGCCGACACCTTCGATCAGCACGTGCTGGCCACGCTGGATGCGGCCGTCGCGTACCGCGGTGTCGAACGCCAGCGGGATCGACGCGGCCGACGTGTTGCCGTGCTGGTCGACCGTCACGACCATGCGTTCCTGCGGCAGGCCGAGCTTGCGGCAGGTGCTGGTCATGATGCGGATGTTGGCCTGGTGCGGAATCAGCCAGTCGATTTGTTCGGGCGCGAGATTCGCCTTTGCAAGCGCCTCGATCGCAACCTTCTCGAGCACGTTGACCGCGAGCTTGAACACGGCCTGCCCGTCCATGTACAGGAACGCGCTGCCCTCGATCACGCCGCGATTCACGTTGCCCGGCGTGCAGAGGATATGCGAATAGCTGCCGTCCGCGTGCAGCGCGCTGCCGAGCACGCCCGGCTCTTCCGACGCGGACAGGATCACCGCGCCCGCGCCGTCGCCGAACAGCACGCAGGTCGTACGGTCCTTGAAGTCGAGGATGCGCGAGAACGTCTCCGCGCCGACGATCAACGCCGTGCGGTGCTGGCCGCTGCGGATGAAGCTGTCGGCCGTCGCCATCGCGTACGCAAAGCCCGAACACACGGCCTGCACGTCGAATGCCGCGCCGCCGTTCTTGATGCCGAGCTTGTTCTGCAGCAGGCACGCGGTGCTCGGGAACACGAAATCGGGGGTCGAAGTCGCGACGATGATCAGGTCGATCGACTGCGGATCGATACCGGCCATTTCGATCGCACGACGCGACGCCTCGAGCGCGAGATCGCTCGTCGTGACGTCCGGTGCGGCGAAATGGCGCGCATGGATACCCGTGCGCGCAACGATCCATTCATCGCTCGTCTCGATACCTTCCTTCGCGAGACGATCGGTCAACTGCTGGTTCGTGACGCGGTCGGGCGGCAGATAGCTGCCCGTGCCGAGCACGCGGGAATAGAGAGTCGATTGGGCCATTTATGCTTTAGAGGATTGCGCAGCGGAGGGTTCGGCGTGAGGGCCTGCGGCCGGGCTTGCATGGCCCGCGCCGCCCGCGTCGTGCTCGCCGTCGCCGAGCGACGCCGAATTGTCCGCCATCGCGCGCGCGAGGCGCTCCAGCACGCCGTTTTTGACCGCATCATACCCGCGTTTGATCGCCCACTCAAACGCGTAGGCATCGGCCGAACCGTGGCTCTTGATCACGAGGCTCTTCAGCCCCAGCAGCGCCGCGCCGTTGTACTGGCGGTGGTCGACGCGCTTCTTGAAACGCATCAGGACAGGCAGCGCGAGCAGCGCCATCAACCTCGACATCAGCGAACGGCCGAACTCCTCGCGGATGATGTTGGACAGCATCTGCGCGAGCCCCTCGGACGTCTTCAGCGCGACGTTGCCGACGAAGCCGTCGCACACGATCACGTCGACGGTGCCCTTGTAGATGTCGTTGCCTTCCACGTTGCCGCGGAAATTCAGCGTGCTGGCGCGCAGCAACTCGCCTGCGCGCTTGATCGTGTCGTTGCCCTTGATGACTTCTTCGCCGATGTTCAGCAGGCCGATCGTCGGCCGCTCCTTGCCTTCGAGCGCGGCCACCAGCGCGTGCCCCATCTCCGCGAACTGCAGCAGGTGCTGCGGCTCGCAGTCGACGTTCGCGCCGAGGTCCAGCATCATCGTGTAGCCGGTCGGGTTCGGCAGCGCCGACGCGATCGCGGGCCGCTCGATGCCGGGCAGCGTCTTGAGTACGTAACGGGAGACGGCCATCAGCGCGCCGGTATTGCCGGCGGAGATGCAGGCCTGCGCGGCGCCTTCCTTGACGTGGTTGAGCGCGACGCGCATCGAAGAATCTTTCTTCTTGCGCAGCGCCACCTCGACAGGGTCGTCCATCGCCACGACTTCGGTGGCGGGCACGATGGTCAGCGCGGGATCGTCGAGGGCTTTCAGCTTCTTGAGCTGAGCGCGGATCGCGCTTTCGATGCCGACGAGCATCAGGTGCGCATCGGGATGCGCGCGGACGAACTTGACTGCCGCGGGAACGGTCACGGACGGGCCGTGGTCGCCTCCCATGCAATCGATTGTGAGCTTTACGGTCATGGAATGCGACGAATTTCAGGCACAAAAAAGCGGCAGTTGAATGCCGCCTTTTTGTTGCGCCAGGAAAGTGTCAAGCGAACCAGTTGTCACGCGAACGGCGAACGTAGCGCGCAACGCGTGACTTGACGCTTAGTCGTTCTTCGTCTTGACGACTTTCTTGCCGCGATAGTAGCCGTTCGGGCTGACGTGGTGACGCAGGTGCACTTCACCCGTGCTCGGCTCGACTGCCAGCGGCGTTGCCGTCAGGAAATCGTGCGAACGATGCATGCCGCGCTTCGACGGCGACTTCTTGTTTTGCTGGACTGCCATGACTAACTCCTAAATAATTTTCCGGATTCTAACACAGCCCGATCCGGCGCTTAACTACCCTGGCCCAAAGCCCTTACGCCTTCCCGCGCCACAACTGCTTAGTGTTTCTTGGCGCCGTCACCGTCCTTCTTCAGCGCTTGCAGCGCTGCGAACGGATTCGGCCGTTTGCCTTCGTCCGCGGCTTCGTCGGACTCTTCGCCCGCCTCTTCCTCAGGACCGCTCGCACCCGACACGAGGCTTTCGTGAACTGCCGGGCAAACCTCGTGCTTGGGCACGAGCGGCAACGAAAGCAGCAACTCCTCTTCGATCAAGTCGACGAGATCGAACTGGCGTGAGCCCACGATCACATCGGCTTCATCGTCGTCGAGCGGAAATTCTTCAGCTTCTTCTTCGGTCGCGACGACGCGGTACACCATGTCGACGCCGAACGCCTGGTCGTACGGGGTCATGCAGCGCTGGCACGTGAGCCATGCCTGGCCATGCACCGCGAGGCGCAGATACGGCTGCTGCCCATCGGCGCCGTCGTCCTGCAATTCCTTCTGCGTGAACCCTTCCGCCTGCCACGTGAAGACCGTGTCGCGATCTGGCGCGTCCGCCGGCACTTCGTTTAACATGCGCGGCAGTTGCGAGAGGCGCACCGCCCCTGCTGCCTGTCGCCCGCTGCGGGCGAACTCGAACAGATCGACCGCGTGCGGATCAAGCGGCGCCGCAGGTTTGCCAGAAGAAGTGTTCATGTGCGCTCCTGCCTACAGGCTGACTTGCGGGATCCGGCTTGGCGCCGCTCACTCACGTACGGGTACGTACTTTACTTCCGAAGACCCGGCAGGCGCCACCACGTAAGCCTGCCGACGAAAAGCGGGAAAGCATACCTGTTTTACCTTTTGCGGTCAATCACTTAAGCTTGCGTCCGCACAACACCCGACGACTCACCGATCCAACCGACCATGCCGGATACCGTTTGCCGCCCGCCGCGGCTGATTCTTGCCTCCAGTTCCCGCTACCGCCGCACGCTCCTCGAGCGCCTCGGCGTGCCGTTCGACGTCGTGTCGCCCGACCTCGACGAAACCCCGCTCGACGGCGAAACTCCGGCCGCGACCGCCCTGCGCCTCGCCGGCGCGAAAGCGCGCGCCGTCGCCGCGACGATCGACGCGCCGGACGGCGTGCTCGTGATCGGGTCGGACCAGGTCGCGACCTTCGACGGGCTCCAGATCGGCAAGCCCGGCACGCACGAGCGCGCGCTCGCGCAGCTCGTGTCGATGCAGGGCCGCGAAGTCGAATTCCACAGCGCACTCTGCCTGTACGACAGCCGCACGGGCGAGGCGCAGGTCGAGGACATCGTCACGCGCGTGCGCTTCCGCTCGCTGCCCGAGGCCGAACTCGACGCGTACCTGCGCGCGGAAACGCCGTACGACGTCGCCGGCAGCGCTAAATCCGAAGGGCTCGGCATCGCGCTGCTCGACGCGATCGACTCGGACGACCCGACCGCGCTCGTCGGCCTGCCGCTGATCGCGCTCACGCGGATGCTGCGCGCCGCCGAATATCCGCTGTTTGCAACCACCTGTGGAGACCGCACATGACGGCCGGCACGCTTTATCTCGTCCCGAACACGCTTGGCGACGGCGACGAATCGATGCTCGCCGCCGTGCTGCCCGCGGCCGTGCAGGCACGCGCCGGCACGCTCGGCTATTACATCGGCGAGAACGCGAAAACGACGCGCGTCTTTCTGAAGAAGATCGGCACGACGCGTCCGATCCAGGAAATCGAGATCCGCGAGCTGAACGTCAATACGCCGGCCGGCGAAATCGACCGGCTGCTCGCGCCCGTGCTGGCCGGCGCGGACGCCGGCCTCGTGTCCGAGGCCGGCTGCCCGGCCGTCGCCGATCCCGGCGCATTGCTGGTACGCCGCGCGCACGAGCGCGGCGTGAAGGTCGTGCCGCTCGTCGGACCGAGTTCGATCCTGCTCGCACTGATGGCGTCGGGCCTGAACGGCCAGAGCTTCGCGTTCAACGGCTACCTGCCGGTCGATGCGGCCGCGCGCGCGAAACGCCTGCGCGAACTTGAGCAGCTGTCGCGCAAGGCGCGCCAGACACAGATCTTCATCGAGACGCCGTACCGGAATCACGCGATGCTCGATACGCTGATTGCGACCTGCGCGCCGTCGACGCAGATCTGCGTCGCGGCCGACCTGACCCTCGCGACCGAGACGATCGCGAGCCGCACCGTGGCGGACTGGAAAAAGGCGCCTGCGCCGAATCTGCACAAGCGTCCTGCGATCTTCCTGCTGCTCGCGAACTGAAGCCGCGGCCGGCCAGCGGGCCATCATGGCCCGCCGGACGCCCCTTGCCCGTCGCCGGTCAGCGCAGGCTGAACGACGCGCCGCCGGCCGTCAGCGCCTTCATCGCGGCGCCGCCGACGGCCGCGCCGAACTTGCGTGCGACGCGGTTCGTCAGGCTTTCCTTCACCGTATAGTCGACGAGATCGGGCGCCTTCAGCACGTCGCGCGCGACCGTGTCGGTCGTGCCGTAGCCGTCGGCAAGCCCGAGTTCGACGCTCTTCTCGCCGGTCCAGAACAGGCCGGAGAACATGTCGGGCGTCTCATGCAGACGCTTGCCGCGGCCCTCCTTCACGGCCTTGATGAACTGCGCGTGCACCTGGTCGAGCAGCGCCTGCGCATGCGCGTCCATCTTCGGCGTCTCCGGCGAGAACGGATCGTAGAAGCCCTTGTTTTCGCCTGACGTGTGCAGGCGCCGATCGACACCGAGCTTGCCCATCAGCCCGGTGAAGCCGAAACCGTCCATCAGCACGCCGATCGACCCGACAATGCTTGCCTTGTCGACGAAGATCTTGTCGGCCGCGGCCGCGATGTAATAGCCGCCCGATGCGCACATGTCGGTCACGACGACGTACAGCGGCTTGTCCGGATGCTTCGCGCGCAGCCGCCGGATCTCGTCGTAGACCATGCCGGCCTGCACGGGGCTGCCGCCCGGGCTGTTGATCCGCAGCACGACGCCGACCGTACCGTCGTCGTCGAACGCGGAGCCGAGCGCCGTGTTGATGTCCTCGGCATTCGCATTGACGCCGGCCGCGATCTCGCCGTCGATCGTCACGAGCGCCGTATGCCGCCCGCTCGACGATAATTTCGAATCGCTCGAGAAATCGATCAGCGCGAACGCGAGCAGCACGAACACGCCCAGGAACGCGAAGCGGAAGAAAATCTTCCAGCGCCGCGCCGCGCGCTGTTCCTTCACGGCCGCGAGCGCGATCCGCTCGAGCGCCGCGCGCTCCCAGTTCGGTTCACGGCTGTCGGGACGGGGGGAGGAATCGGGGGAATTCGGTTGGTCGGCCATGCAGTGTTGTCGTCAGTCGGTCGTGGCGGGAGCGGCAGGACGCAGGTCGGCGTCGGGCACCCAGAATACCGCACGCCCGTCGGGCGTGTCGCGTTCGTCGACCTCGACCGGCCGCAGGCGGCCGCCGCGGCACGGGCCGCCGACGCACTTGCCGGTATCCGGCGCGTAGATCGCGCCGTGCGTCGCGCACATCAGGTACAGGCCCGACGACTCGAAGAACTGCCCTTCGGACCAGTCGAGCTCCATCGGCACGTGTGCGCAGCGATTCAGGTAACCGTATGCGCGACCGTCGTAGCGCACGAAGAACACGACGGCCTGCTCGCCGCGCAGCGTCGCGTCGACGCGCACGCCGGCGCCGCCGTCGGCCAGCGCGTCCGATGCGCACACGCGCACGGCGTCCGGCGCCGCGCTCATGCGTGCTCCCGCAGCCACGCGGCCAGCGCGTCGACGTCCGGCGCGACGAAGCGCGGCGCGAGCGCAGCCAGCGCGTCGGCCGTGTGCGCGCCGTATGCGACACCGACGCCGGCCGCTCCGGCGCTCGCGGCCATCTGCAGGTCATGCGTCGTGTCGCCGATCATCACGGTGCGCGCGAGGTCCTGCCCCAATTCCCGGGACAGCTCGTGCAGCATCGCCGGATGCGGCTTCGAGAACGTCTCGTCCGCGCAGCGCGTCGCGTCGAACACACTCGTCAGCTTCGACTGGTCAAGCACGCGATTCAGCCCGACCCGCCCCTTGCCGGTTGCAACGGCGAGCAGGTAGCCCGTATCGCGCAACTCGGCGAGCAGCTCGCGCACGCCGGCGAACAGTTCGATGCGCTGGTCGTCGAGCAGATAGTGATAACGGTAGCGCTCGGCCAGCCGCGGATAGTCGGACGGATCGAGGGTCGGAGCGGTAACCTGCAGCGCATCGCGCAGGCCGAGGCCGATCACGTAGCGCGACGCCTCGTCGGATGGCGTGGGCAGGCCGAGATCGCGGCATGCGGCCTGGATGCTGTGCGCGATGTGCGCAGTCGAATCCATCAGCGTGCCGTCCCAGTCGAAGACGATCAGGTCAAATTGCTGTCGAGCCATGCGGTTCAGGCGGTATCGCGCAGTGCGCTGAGTTGGTCGAGGAAGCGCCGGCATTCGTCCGGCAGCGGCGCATCGAACTGCAGCGCCTCGCCGGTCAGCGGATGGTTGAGCCGCAGCCGGTGCGCATGCAGGAACATCCGTTTCAACGACGGCTGCGCATTCGCGCGCGCCAGCGCCTTGTTCAGTGCGAAATCGCCATACTTGGCGTCGCCGGCGATCGGCAGGCCGAGATGCGCGAGGTGCACGCGGATCTGATGGGTCCGACCCGTTTTGAGTTCCGCTTCGACGAGCGCGTAGTCGGGCCAGCGGTCGACGAGGTTGAACACCGTATGCGACGGCAGCCCGTCGTCCTGTACGCGCACGCGGCGCTCCCCTTCCGGGGTCGAATACTTGAACAGCGGTGCCTTCACCGCGCGGCGGCGCCCCCAGTCGGGCTGCCATTCGCCGTGGACGCATGCGAAGTAACGTTTGTCCATCCGGTTCTCGCGGATCTGTTCGTGCAGGCCCACGAGCGCCGTGCGTTTCTTCGCGAGCATCAGGATCCCGGACGTCTCGCGGTCGAGCCGGTGCACGAGTTCGAGGAATTTCGCGCGCGGGTGCGCCTGGCGCATCTGCTCGATCACGCCGAACGCGACGCCGCTGCCGCCGTGCACGGCGACCCCGGCCGGCTTGTCGATGACGAGCATCGCGTCATCCTCGTACAGCACGTCGAACTTCGCGGACGGCACGATGGGCGTGTCGGCGCGCGCGAGGTCCGCCGCCGCCACGCGCACGGGCGGCACGCGGACGACGTCGCCGAGGGCGAGACGGTACTGCGCATCGATCCGGCCCTTGTTCACGCGCACTTCGCCGCTGCGGAGGATCCGGTAAATATGGCTTTTCGGCACGCCTTTACAGACGCGCAACAGGAAGTTGTCGATCCGCTGACCGGCCGAGTTTTCGTCGATCTCGATCATCGATACCTGGCCGCTTGCGACCGAATTCTGGGATATTTTGCCTAACTCATTCATACTGAATATAATTTTGCCCAGCCTGACGTTGAGGGTGGCCTGACCGGCCGGCCCCGACCGAGTCGGGCAAGGTGCAAGCGGAAACCATTATTTTACTTGCGCCGGGGGTCCGCTGCTCGCCCCTAATCAAAGAGATGCAGCAAGTTGCACGCACGGCGCCGCCCGTCGGCAAGGATCGCGCCCACAGGCGGATTCGGTCGGCAAGGCGCCGCGGTAACGGAAAGTTGGTTGAAAAGAATTTGATCGGCAGCCCGACGGCGCGAAGTGCGTCCGCAGGCTGCCGGTTGCGAAAATTACGGCGTTGCGCCCGATTTGGCCCCGCGAAGCGTGCGGGGCTTGGCGACGTCAAACCAGGGAAGTACACCCCAAGCGGGAAAGTCGGGCTGGATTCGATACTCCCCGCTGCGGCCCAAGCCGCAGCATCTGCCGCCCGTCGGCGCGCGCGACGCATTGCGCGCGCCCGTGGCAATGCCCGGACTCAGGCTTAGCGCGCTTTTGTGCAGCGTGCGGTGTGTGAACGCCGTGCTTTGAAGCCGTATTCGCAGGTGCCCTACGGCCGCCGGCCCCGTCTATCGGGCCCAAGCGCCTCTTCAGGCAATTCTCCCCGCCATCGTTCCCGCTCCAGCGTGCTCGTGACAACACAACAAGGCGCGGCCTGCCGTCGTTCCCGCTCTCGCGACTGACAACCGCGAAGCGCCGGCGCGGAGCCGCCTGGAGTCGTTCATGAAACGCATGCTGTTCAATGCGACGCAGCAGGAGGAGCTGCGCGTCGCCATCGTCGATGGGCAAAAGCTCATCGACATCGACATCGAGACAGCCGGGCGCGAACAGCGCAAAGGCAATATCTACAAGGGTGTCATCACCCGCATCGAGCCGTCGCTCGAAGCGTGCTTCGTCAACTACGGCGAAGACCGCCACGGCTTCCTGCCGTTCAAGGAAGTCGCCCGCCAGTACTTCAAGGAAGGCATCGACATGCGCTCCGCGCGCATCCAGGATGCCCTGCGCGAAGGCCAGGAGCTGATCGTCCAGGTCGAGAAGGAAGAGCGTGGCAACAAGGGTGCCGCCCTCACGACCTTCATCTCGCTCGCCGGCCGCTACCTGGTGCTGATGCCGAACAATCCGCGC
Source organism: Burkholderia pyrrocinia (assembly GCF_022809715.1). NCBI lineage: Bacteria > Pseudomonadati > Pseudomonadota > Betaproteobacteria > Burkholderiales > Burkholderiaceae > Burkholderia > Burkholderia pyrrocinia. Next base: position 1,111,570 of record NZ_CP094459.1, on the reverse strand, counting down.
GGCGGCGGTGTGTCGCGTCGGATCGAGGGCGACGAGCGCCAGGAACTGCGCGAAACGATGTCGCAGCTGCAGATTCCGGACGGCATGAGCATGATCGCCCGTACCGCGGGCATCGGCCGCAGCGCCGAGGAACTGCAATGGGACCTGAACTACCTGCTGCAGCTGTGGCGCGCGATCGAAGCGGCGTCGCAAAGCGGCAACTCCGGCCAGCCGATGCTGATCTACCTGGAATCGAGCCTCGTGATCCGCGCGATCCGGGACTATTTCCAGCCCGATATCGGCGAAATCCTGATCGACACGACCGAGATCCACGATCAGGCCCGTGCGTTCATGGACATCGTGATGCCGGACAACGTGTCGAAGGTGAAGCGCTACCACGACGACGTGCCGCTGTTCTCCCGCTTCCAGATCGAGCACCAGATCGAAACGGCCTACTCGCGCACGGTGCCGCTGCCGTCCGGCGGCGCGATCGTGATCGACCACACCGAAGCGCTCGTCGCGATCGACGTGAACTCGGCGCGCGCAACCAAGGGCGCGGACATCGAGGAAACGGCGACCCGCACGAACCTCGAAGCGGCCGACGAAGTCGCCCGTCAGCTCCGCCTGCGCGACCTCGGCGGCCTGATCGTGATCGATTTCATCGACATGGAATCGGCGAAGAGCCAGCGCGAAGTCGAGCAGCGCCTGAAAGACGCGCTCAAGCACGACCGTGCACGCGTGCAGATGGGCAAGATCTCCCGCTTCGGCCTGATGGAACTGTCGCGCCAGCGCCTGCGCCCGGCCCTGTCGGAAGGCAGCCACGTGACCTGCCCGCGCTGTAACGGCACCGGCCACATCCGCGACACCGAATCGTCCGCGCTGCAGGTCCTGCGGATCATTCAGGAAGAAGCGATGAAGGAAAACACCGCGGCGATCCACTGCCAGGTGCCGGTCGAGGTGACCGCCTTCCTGCTCAACGAAAAGCGTCAGGAAATCAACAAGATCGAGTCGCGCTTCAAGGTCGGCATCGTGCTGATCCCGAACAAGCACCTCGATACGCCGCACTACAAGCTCGAGCGCCTGCGCCACGACGACGCGCGCCTCGACGATCCGCGCGCGTCCTGGAAGATGGCCGAGGAAGCTGCCCGCGAACTCGAGTCGGAAACCGGCTACAGCAAGCGCACCGCAGAAGTGAAGCCGAAGCAGGAAGCCGCGGTCAAGGGCATCACGCCCGAGCGCCCGGCCCCGAGCCCGGCGCCGCAGCGCCCGGTCGAGCCCGTTCCGGCCCCCGCACCGGTCGCCGCGGCAAGCGGCGGCTTCATCGGCTGGCTGAAGGGCCTGTTCGGCATGTCGCCGGCTCCGGCGCCCGCACCGGTTGCTCCGGCACCGGCGAAGGAACAGGCGGCCCGCCCGGCTCGCGAGCGTACCGAGAAGACCGAGCAGCGCGGCGGCGATCGCAACCGCAACCGTCGCGGCGGCGCCCAGCAGGCGCAAGGCGGCCGCGACCAGGCAGCAGCAGGCCGTGGTCAGCCGCAACGCCTGGAGCGCGAAGGCAAGGAAGCGCGCGAACCGCGTGAAGGCCGTGAGCCGCGCGAGGGTCGCGAGCCGCGTGAAGGTCGCGAAATCCGCGAAGGTCGTGAGGGCCGCGAAGGTCGCGAGGGCCGTGGCCAGCGCGAAGGTCGCGAACCGCGCGAGCCGCGTGAAAGCCGTGAGCCGCGCGAACCGCGCGAGAACCGCGAACCGCGCGAGCGTGCCGAGCAGCCGGAAGGCGTCGACGCAGCAAGTCGTGGCGAACGCCAGGAACGCGGCGAGCGTCGCGAGCGCGGCGAACGCCGCAAGCCGACCCAGCATGCGGCCACGCTCGAGACCGTCACCCGTGGCGAAAACCATCCGGAACCGGAAACCGACAAGGCCGTTGCAGAAGCCCTGCCGGGCGCCGAGCTGGCAGCCGATGCGGAAGCCGGCGCGCGTGACGGCGAGGAACGTCGCCGCCGCCGTCGCGGCCGCCGCGGCGGTCGTCGCGAGCGCGACGAAGACGGCGCAGTCGTCGACCAGGCCGAGCAAGGCCCGAATGGCGAAGCCGCAGCGCAAACCGTGACGCCGGAAGCACCGGCCGCTGTCGAACCGGCCCACACGGCCGCACCGGCAGTCGTCGCGGCCGTCGCCGCGGCAAGCGCCGTCGCCGTCGAGGCATCCGTCGAGCAGCATGCTGCGCCGGCCGCTGTCGAAGCTCAATCGGCACCGGCACACGCCGAAGCGGCTCCGGCCGCTCCGGTCGAGCCCGCGGTCGCCGTCGCGGCAGCAGCAGAACCGGCACCGGTCGCACCGGCCGTCGACACGGAAGCCGGTCCGGCTCCGGTCGCGGTTTCGCCGACCGACGCGTTCGAAGTGCCGGCAGTACCGGCAGCGGCCCCGGCCGCTGTCGAGGCGCCGCAGTCCGCGCCCGTCGAGCAGGCCGCACCGGCCGTGACGACCGAAGCCGCTCCGGTGGCTATCGAGCCGGCACGTGTCGAAGCGGCACCGGTCGAGGCCGTTGCAGCACCGGCACCGGCTCCTGCGCCCGTCCAACCGGCAGCCGCGCCCGCTTCGGCGAGCCTGGATGTCGTGCTGGAGCAGGCCGGTCTCGTCTGGGTGAACACGGACGCAGACAAGTTCGCCGCTGCACAGGAAGCCGCGTCGCGCCTCCCGCGTCCGGCGCGCGTGCCGCGCGAACGCAAGGTGCTGCCGCCGGTCGATACGGCCCCGATGCAGCAGGTCGAAACGACGCACCACTAATCGGCGCATCGCCCGACCAGGAAAAGCCCGCCTCCGGCGGGCTTTTTCACGTCCGCACCGCGGGTTTCCGCCCACCGGCCCGGTCGGCCGCTTGCGGCTAAAATACAAGTCTGGCTCGCACTTCTTTCAACATGTCCCGACGCATCATTCCTCTCGCCGACGTCAGCGGGGTGCCGGACGTCTCCGGCGTCGCGCATGCCCCCGACGGCACGCTGGCCGACACGTTCGCCAGGCCGCTGCGCGACCTGCGCATTTCGGTGACGGACCGCTGCAATTTCCGCTGCGTGTACTGCATGCCGCGCGCGGTCTTCGACAAGGACTACCCGTTCCTGCCGCACAGCGCGCTGCTCACACACGAGGAAATCGAACGCGTGGCGCGACTCTTTGTCGCACACGGCGTCGAGAAGATCCGCATCACGGGCGGCGAGCCGCTGCTGCGCAAGAACCTCGAATTCCTGATCGAGCGCCTCGCGCGCCTGACGACGCCTGACGGCCGCCCGCTCGACCTGACGCTGACGACCAACGGCTCGCTGCTCGCACGCAAGGCGCGCGCGCTGAAGGACGCCGGGCTCACGCGCGTGACGGTCAGCCTCGACGCGCTCGACGATACGCTGTTCAAGCGCATGAACGACGCCGAGTTCGCGAGCGCCGACGTGCTCGACGGCATCTTCGCGGCCCAGGCCGCCGGCCTCGCGCCGGTCAAGGTCAACATGGTCGTGAAGCGCGGTACCAACGACGGCGAGATCCTGCCGATGGCCGAGCGTTTCCGCGGCACCGGCGTGATCCTGCGCTTCATCGAATACATGGACGTCGGCACGTCGAACGGCTGGAACATGACCGAGGTACTGCCGTCGGCAGACGTCGTTGCACGGATCGCCGAACATTTCCCGCTCGTGCCGCTCGACGCGCACACGGCGGCCGAAACCGCGCAGCGCTGGGGCTATGCGGACGGCAGCGGCGAGATCGGCGTGATCTCGAGCGTCACGCAAGCCTTCTGCGGCGACTGTACGCGCGCGCGGCTGTCGACCGAAGGCAAGCTGTACCTGTGCCTGTTCGCGTCGACGGGCCACGACCTGCGCGCGCTCGTGCGCGGCGGCGCAAGCGACGCCGAGATCGGGACCGCGATCGCCCGCATCTGGCAGGCGCGCACCGACCGCTATTCGCAACTGCGCGGCAGCGCGTCGGCCGAAGCCTCGCCCGACGGCGCCGGCAAGCGCGTCGAAATGTCGTATATCGGCGGCTGACGCACGCCGCCCTTTCCACCCTCGCACGATGCCCGTTTCCGCCTCTCCCTCGATCGCCGGCCTGCTGCTCGCAGGCGGGCGCGCCACGCGCATGGACGGCGTCGACAAGGGCCTGCAACTGCTCGACGGAACGCCGCTCGCGCTGCACGTGCTGCGCCGGCTGTCGCCACAGGTCGGCGAGACGCTGATCAGTGCGAATCGCCATGCCGATCGTTATGCGGAGCTCGGTGCGCCGTTCGACGCGCGCATCGTCGCGGACGAAACGCCCGATTTCCCCGGCCCGCTAGCGGGCCTGCTCGCCGGCATGCGGGCGGCGCGCGCACCGCTCGTCGCGTGCTCGCCGTGCGATACGCCGTTTCTGCCCGCCGACCTGGTCGCGCGGCTGCATGCGGCGCTCGACGCGCAGCAGGCCGACATCGCGATGGCGGTAACCGTCGACGCGCAGCAGGCGCGCTCGCCGCAGCCGACGTTCGCGCTGCTGCGCACGGCGCTGGCCGACGATCTCGCCGCGCGGCTTGCAGCCGGCGACCGCAAGGTGCGTGCGTGGTACGCACGCCACAAGACGGTCGAAGTCGAGTTTCGCGACGAGCGTGCGTTTTACAATGCCAACTCCTGGCAGGAACTCGCCGCGCTGGCCCGTCGCTGACGGCGCCCGCGCCGTTCCCGCCCGGCGCCCGCCGCACGCGAAACCCGCGCCCAGGCACCCTCCTCGCGCCACCGGCCACGAACCCGATACGCCTCGCGGCGCAGTCCGACTGATGATCACGCAATCCTCGCCCGCCTCCCGAACCGCACCCGATTCCGATGCCCCGCTGTCGCTTGCCGACGCGCAGGCGCTCGCGTGCCGCTTCGCGGTGCCCGTCGACGCGTGCGACACGGTGACGCTGCGCGACGCGCTCGACCGCGTGCTTGCGGCCGACGTGAACGCACCGTTCGACATTCCCGCGTACGACAACTCGGCGATGGACGGTTATGCGTTCGACGGCAGCACCGGCGCGCCCCCGTCGCCGCAGGGGGACGTCGCGCTGACGGTCGCCGGCACCGCGTTCGCGGGCCATCCGTTCGACGGCGCCGTGGCGGCCGGTTCATGCGTGCGCATCATGACGGGCGCGCCGATGCCGGCCGGATGCGATACGGTGATTCCGCAGGAACGCGTGCACGTCGACGGCGACACGATCCGCTTCGCCGCGCACGACATCGCGCGCGGCGCGAACTGCCGCAAGGCCGGCGAGGATCTCGCGCGCGGCGCCTGCGCGCTCGCCGCGGGCCGCATCCTGCGGCCGTCCGATCTCGGCCTGCTCGCGTCATTCGGCTTCATCGACGTCACGGTGCGCCGGCGCGTGCGCGTCGCCGTGTTCTCGACCGGCGACGAACTGCGCGAGCCCGGCGAACCGCTCGGTCGCGGCGCACTGTATGACAGCAATCGCGGGATGCTGATCGCGATGCTCGAAAGGCTGCACGTCGACGCGATCGATCTCGGGATTGTCCGCGACGACCCGGCCGCGCTCGAAGCCGCACTGCGCGACGCCGTCGCCGCGCAGGCCGACGCGGTGATCACGTCGGGCGGCGTATCCGTCGGCGAAGCCGACTTCACGCACGACGTGATGGCGCGGCTCGGCGACGTCACGTTCGCCAGCCTCGCGCTGCGGCCCGGCCGGCCGCTCGCGTGCGGCACGCTCGCACGTGCGCCCGGCGGCGCCGGTCACGCGCTGTTCTTCGGGCTGCCCGGCAATCCGGTCGCGTCCGCCGTGACGTTCTACGCGATCGTGCGCCCCGCACTGCTGACGCTGGCCGGCGCGCAGACGCCGCCGCCGGCGATGTACACGGCGCTCAGCACGCATGCGCTGAAGACGCGTCCGGGCCGCACCGAATACCTGCGCGGCATCGCGACGCGCGCCGTCGACGGCCGCTGGCACGTCGCGCCGGCCGGTTCGCAGAGTTCTGCGTCGCTGAGCGGCCTCGCGGCCGCCAACTGTTTCATCGTCCTGGGTCACGATACCGCGGCAATCGACGCGGGCACCCCGGTCGACATCCTGCCGCTCGACGGCCTGATCTGAATTCCACTATCGATATATCTCTACGGGGGCAATCCGCACATGAAGAAACAAATTTCGTCGATCGCCGCGGGGCAGACCGCGAAGGCGCTGATCCTCGTCTACCTGACGTTCAGCGTGCCGATCGTGCTGCTCGGCATTCTCGTCGCGTACATCCGTTACGGGATGGTCGAGTTGAGCACGATCCTGAGCGCGCTGCTGCTGAACGCCATCCTCGGCTTCGTGCTGCTGTGGATCGCATGTCACGCATACAACTGGGTCGCATCGCGCTTCGGCGGCATCGAGATCGTGCTGTCCGATCCGCCGGAGGAAGCGTGAGCGACGCGCCGCTGATCCGCGCGGCCGAAGCGCGCGACGTCGGCGCGATCCTCGCGCTGATGCGCGAGCTGGCCGAATTCGAGAAGCTCACGCATCTGTTCGTCGCGACCGAAGCGGATCTCGCCGACGCGCTGTTCGGCGAGCGGCCTGCCGCCGAAGCGCTCGTGGCCGAGCGCAACGGCGCGATCGTCGCGTATGCGCTGTTCTTCCACAACTATTCGACGTTCCTCGGCCGTCGCGGCCTCTATCTCGAGGATCTGTACGTGCAGCCGTCGCAGCGCGGCACCGGCCTCGGCACCGCGATGCTGCGCCACCTCGCGGCACTGGCCGTCGAGCGTCGTTGCGGGCGTTTCGAATGGTCGGTCCTCGACTGGAACCAGCCCGCGATCGATTTCTACGAAAAGATGGGCGCGACCGTGCTGCCCGAATGGCGCATCGTTCGCGTAACGGGCGACGCGCTGGATACGCTCGCAGGCCGCTGAGCGTCGGCCCGCGCGAGCCGCGGCCGAACTACCCTGCTGCAAAAGGAAACGGGCGCCGACGGCGCCCGTTTTCATTGCGATCCGCACTCGATCAAGCGTCGTCGGCATCGGCGCCGTCCGCGCCGTCCGAACCGAGCAAGCCGGCCGCCGTATCGCCCGGCAACGCCTCGACCTGCTTCAGCTTGCGGCTCATCACACGCGTACGCTGCTCGGCGGACTCGATCGAGCGCGTGACCGTTTCGAGCTGCGCCTTCGTGCGCGCGAGCACGTCGCCGAACTTGCCGAACTCCGTCTTCACCGCGCCGAGCACTTGCCATACTTCGCTCGAGCGCTGCTCGATCGCGAGCGTACGGAACCCCATCTGCAGGCTGTTCAGCAACGCGGTGAGCGTCGTCGGCCCCGCGACCGTCACGCGGTAGTCACGCTGCAGCAGGTCGGTCAGCCCCGGGCGGCGCAGAATTTCCGCATAAAGCCCTTCGGTCGGCAGGAACAGCAGCGCGAAATCGGTCGTGTGCGGCGGCGCGACGTACTTCTCGGCGATCGTGCGCGCCTCCAGCCGCACGCGCGCTTCGAGCGCACGTGCCGCTTCCTCGACCGCCGCCGCATCGGCGCGCTCCTGCGCGTCGATCAGCCGCTCGTAGTCTTCGCGCGGGAATTTCGCGTCGATCGGCAGCCACACCGGCGGTGCGTCGCGCGTGCCCGCATCGCGGCCCGGCAGCCGGATCGCAAATTCGACGCGCTCGGTACTTTTCGGCACCGTCGCGACGTTCTTCGCGTACTGGTCGGGCGTCAGCATCTGTTCGAGCAGCGCCTCGAGCTGCACCTCGCCCCAGGTGCCGCGCGTCTTCACGTTGGTCAGCACCTTTTTCAGATCGCCGACGCCCGCCGCGAGCGTCTGCATCTCGCCGAGCCCGCGATGGACCTGCTCGAGCCGGTCCGACACGAGCTTGAACGATTCGCCGAGCCGCTGTTCGAGCGTCGCGTGCAGTTTCTCGTCGACGGTGCGGCGCATCTCCTCGAGCTTCGCCGCGTTGTTCGTCTCGATTTCCTTCAGCCGCTGTTCGAGCGTCGCGCGCACTTCGCCGATCCGACGATCGTTCGCTTCGGTCAGTTGCGTGAGCTGCCGGTTCAACGTATCGCCGAACAGCCTGAGCGCGGCCGTCTGCTCCTCGCGCGCCTGCTGCGCCTGACGCTGCACGCTCTCGCGCATCGCGTCGAACTGCTGAGCATTGCCGGCGACGAGCTTGCCGAGCTGCTGAGCGAAACCCTCGATCTGGTTGTTCTGCACGGTCGCCACGCTCGTCAATTGCGCGGCGAGCGTCTGCTGAAGCTGCGAGAAACTGCCGGCCAGCTCGGTGCGCGAACCGCGCGCGTTCTCGACGATCTCGCCGCGCAATTCGCGTTCGAGCCGCTCGACCGCGCGCGCCTGCGCATGCGCGGCATCCTCGATCTGGTCGCCGAGCACCGCCGCATCGTCGTGACGGCCGCCGCCGCGCACGATCGCGACGATCGCCACCGCAAGCGCGACGGCCAGCACGACGACCGCCGCAAGCAACAACGTCATCGTCATGCGCGCGGCTTCCCGATCACGTCAGGGTTGATCGGATTCGGCGGCTGTCCCGCGCGCGGCCCCTCGCCCAGTGCGGCGATCAGGTTGTCGGCGGCGAGGTTCGCCATCGCACGGCGCGTCTTTTCGGTCGCGCTCGCGATATGCGGCGTCAACACGACGTTCGGCACCTCGAGCAGCGCCGGATGCACGGCCGGTTCGCCTTCGTATACGTCGAGGCCGGCCGCGGCGATCGTCCCGTCGCGCAGCGCGGCGGCCAACGCCGCGTCGTCGACGATCCCGCCGCGCGCGATGTTGGTCAGCGTCGCGGTGGGCTTCATCTTCGCGAGTTCGGCCGCGCCGATCGTGTGATGGTTTTCCTTCGTGTACGGCAGCACGAGCACGACGTGATCGGCGCGCGCGAGCAGCGCATCCTTCGACACGTATTCGGCGTTCAGCTCGGCCTCGATCTCGGGCGCGACCCGCGACCGGTTGTGATAGATCACCTGCATCCCGAAACCGCGCGCGCGGCGCGCGAGCGCCTGGCCGATGCGGCCCATCCCGATGACGCCGAGCGTCGAGCCGTAAATGTCGGTGCCGAGGAACCCGTCGTACGCCCACTTCTGCCAGTGACCGGCGCGCAGCCAGTGTTCGGATTCGGCGATCCGGCGCGCGGCGGCCATCATCAGCGCCCAGCCGAAATCGGCGGTCGACTCGTTCAGCACGTCCGGCGTGTTGGTGCCGAGCACGTTCGCCGCGTTGAACGCGGCCATGTCGAAGTTGTTGTAGCCGACCGCCATGTTCGACACGACACGCAGGCGCGGCGCCGCCGCGAGCGCCGCCGCGCCGACCGGATCGCCGGCCGTCAGCGCGCCGTCCTTGTCGGCCAGACGCGCGGCGAGCGCATCGGGTGCGAGCGCGTCGCCGTCGTTCCAGTCGACTTCGAAATACTGCTTGAGGCGTTCGATCACGTCCGGAAAGATCGGACGCGCGACCAGAATCTTCTGCATCGCCATCTCCGTATGCCGCGGGCCGATCAGGGCGCGCATCGCGCCGCCGGGACTGCCCGCGCTTGGTTGAAAGTTGTCAGGTTACGCCGGGAAGAAAATCAGCGACGTCAGCAGGAACACGGGCACCAGGATCACGAGCGCCCAGCCGAGGTACGCGAAGAAGCTCGGCATCTTCACGCCGCGCGACTCCGCGATCGCCTTCACCATGAAGTTCGGCGCGTTGCCGATATAGCTGTTCGCGCCCATGAACACCGCGCCTGCGGAGATCGCGGCGAGCGTCGACGCGCCCGTCGTCATCAACGTCTGCGCATCGCCGCCCGCGAGATTGAAGAACACCAGATAGGTCGGCGCATTGTCGAGGAACGACGAAAGCAGGCCCGTCGCCCAGAAATACATCGCGTCGATCGGCTTGCCGTCCGGCCCCGTGACGAGATGGACGATCTGCGCGAACGCGCCGTCCGCGCCCGCGCGCAGGATCACGATCACCGGCGCGATCGTCACGAAGATTCCCGCGAACAGCTTCGCGACCTCCTCGATCGGCGCCCAGTTGAACGCGTTGCCTTCACGCGCGGAACGCGGCGTCAGCGCGAGCGACGCGAGCGTCACGACCACCAGCGCGACGTCGCGCGCGAGGTTCTGCAGCGCGACGTGCGTGCCCCACACGTCGAACGCGATGTCCGGCTTCCAGATGCCGCTCATCAGCACGAGCGCGACCACGGCCGCGAGCAGCACGAAGTTGATCTTGCCGTCGATCGACAGCGCCGCGCCGTCGGGCGTCGGGTCGAGCGCGGCCGGCCGCTCCTCGCCGCCCTTCCGGTAGAAATACGTGTCGAGCACGAAGAACAGCGCCAGCAGCACGACGCAGATGAACAGCATCGGCAGCGCGAGATGGGTCGTCGTCCAGAAGAAGCTCACGCCGTTCAGGAAACCGAGGAACAGCGGCGGATCGCCGAGCGGCGACAGCGAGCCGCCCGCGTTCGCGACGAGGAAGATGAAGAAAATCACGACGTGCACGACATGCTTGCGGTTGTCGTTCGCGCGCAGCAGCGGCCGGATCAGCAGCATCGCGGCGCCGGTCGTGCCCATCACGCTCGCGAGCAGCGTGCCGAGCGCGAGGATCGCGGTGTTCAGCTTCGGCGATCCGTGCAGGTTGCCGTTCACGTAGATGCCGCCTGCCACCGTATAGAGTGCGGTGAGCAGCACGATGAACGGAATGTATTCCTCGAGCAGCGCATGCACGAGCGTGCCGAACGCGGTGCCCGCGCCGAACGCGAACGCGAACGGGATCAGGAATACGACCGCCCACCCGGCCGCAATCTTGCCGAAGTGGTGATGCCAGAACACCGGGGCAACGAGCGGGAACAGTGCGATGGACAGCAGGATCCCGGCAAACGGGATGCCCCAGAGTGCGGACAGCGTGGCACCGTCGAGCGTTGCGGCCGATGCAAGCGCGGGAACGGCGCCAAGCGCGACTCCCGACGCCATGCCCGCCCAGGCGGCATGTCGTTTCATGCAGAACTTCCTTGTTCGAGTGGTAGTGGATGCGGCGGGCGCGTCATGCGCCCCGGACGACGATCGCATGCACGCGATACGGGCCGTGCGCGCCCAGTACGATGGTCTGCTCGATGTCGCCCGTGCGCGACGGGCCCGATACGAAATTGACCGCGCGCGGCAACTCGCCGCGCTCCGCACGGATCAGCGCGAACGCGTCTTCATGACCGGCGACGATCCGCGACGCGGGCACGATCGCGATGTGCGTCTCCGGCAGCAGGCCGGCCGATGCATAGGTATCGGGACCGGACAGCAGCACCAGCGAACCCGTTTCGGCGGTCGCGCAAAAGCAGCCCGTAAGGCCGACGAGATCGCCGTCGCGCGGCTTGCGGCACTCGACCGACAGGCCTGCGCCGGCCCAGTCGAGATCGGCCAGCGTGCGCCATGCGACGGCCTGCGTCGGCAGGCCGTGAGCGGAAAGATAGCGGGCAGCGGCGGCCGGTGCGTCGGCGAGCGTCGCGACTTCGTCGACCGTCGTCGACAGGCGTGCCGCTTCGTCGACGAATGCGGCGACGAGATCGGCCGGCATCGGCGGGCGCGGGCCCTGCGGATGGCGGGCGAGATAATCGGCGACGCCGTCGCGCTCCGCTGCATCGGGCTCGGCCGCGCGCCCCTGCGCCGCGCGAATGCGCGCGAGGATCTGGCGACGGGCAGCAGAAGTGTCCATGAACGGTCCTCGTGACGTTGGCGTGCAATACGTCGGATTATACCGGCCGCCCCTGCCGCCACGCACCTTCGACCGAACGGCCGACGCTCACTTCGACGCGTCTTCATCGACCGGCTGCGCGATGCCGAACACCTGGCGCAGGTACGCGAGATAGGCCTTGTCGTCGCACATGCTCTTGCCCGGCGAATCCGACAGCTTCGCGACCGGCTGGCCATTGCAGCGCACCATCTTGATCACGATCTGCAGCGGCACGTAGCCGAGGTCGTTGGTGAGGTTCGTGCCGACGCCGAACGCGAGCTTGCAGCGGCCGCGGAACCGTTCGTACAACTGCATGACCTTCGGGATGTCGAGCGCGTCCGAGAACACGAGCACCTTCGTGCGGGGGTCGCACCGGTTCGCCTCGTAATGGCGCAGCATCCGCTCGCCCCAGTCGAACGGATCGCCCGAATCGTGGCGCGCGCCGTCGAACAGCTTGCAGAAGTACATGTCGAAGTCGTTCAGGAACGCATCCATCCCGTAGACGTCAGACAGCGCGATCCCGAGGTCGCCTCGATATTCCTTCGCCCACATCTCGAAGCCGTAGATCTGCGAGTCGCGCAGCCGCGGGCCGAGCGCCTGGCACGCCTGCAGGTACTCGTGAGCCATCGTGCCGAGCGGCGTGATGTCGTGCTTCATCGCGTACAGCACGTTGCTCGTGCCCGCGAACTGCGGGCCGAGGCCGTCGCGCAGCGTGAGCGCGACTTCCTCGTGCCAGACCTTCGAGAAGCGCCGGCGCGTGCCGTAGTCGGCGATCTTGCAGTCGGCGAACTCGGGCTTCGCGCCGAGCAGCTTGATCTTCTCGCGCAGCCGCTCGCGGCCTTCGCGATAGTCGGGCTCGCGCTGCGTGTTGCGGAAATAGACTTCGTTGACGATCGCGAGCACCGGGATCTCGAACAGGATCGTATGCAGCCACGGCCCCTTGATCTCGATGTCGATCTCGCCGTTGCCCTTCGGCGAAGGCGTGATCGAGATGTACTTCTCGTTCAGGTGGAACAGCGCGAGGAAGTCGACGAAATCGCTCTTGATGAAGCGCATCCGCCGCAGGTAGTCGAGTTCGACGTCGGAAAAACGCAGCGAGCACAAGCCGCGCACCTCGTCGCGGATCTCGTCGATGTACGGCACGAGATCGACGCCTTGCGTGCGGCACTTGAAACGGTATTCGACGTTTGCCGCCGGGAAGTGATGCAGGACGACCTGCATCATCGTGAACTTGTAGAGATCCGTGTCGAGCAGCGAAGTGATGATCATGATTTGCGGCACCGCCAATATCGTGACAGGGCCCCGGCGCACAGCGCGCCGCCCGGTCTGTCGGCCATGTTACCCGAATGCGGGCCCGACCATCGCGAAACCGCCTGCCGCCCCGCTCCGTCGCGCCGACGCCCGTATCCGGGTTCCTCTTTGCGCGCCCCTCGGCGGGCCCCATAAACTAATCACGAAACGATATAAGCCGGAAAGCCGACCACGCCATGCGGGTTTTGCGCTTCAGTTACAATGCCGCTTTTGGCGCCAACGCCACCCCATATATACCGCCAAGCAGGAGCGTTTTAATGACTCACGTTGTGACCGAAGGCTGCATCAAGTGCAAATACACGGATTGCGTGGATGTGTGCCCGGTGGATTGCTTCCGTGAAGGTCCCAACTTTCTCGCCATCGATCCGGACGAGTGCATCGACTGCGCCGTGTGCGTTGCCGAGTGCCCGACCAATGCGATCTATGCCGAAGAAGACGTTCCGGGCGACCAGCAGCAGTTCACCGAGCTGAATGCCGAGCTGGCAAAGGGCTGGCCGTCGATCACGAAGACCAAGCCGGCACCGGCCGACGCGGACGAGTGGAAGGACGTGCAGGACAAGCTGCACCTGCTCGAGCGCTGATCGCGCGGCGGCCGCAGAAATTTTTTGTGCGCTGCGGCCCAAAAGTATTGACAGGTTAGCCGACACTCCATACAATCTCGTTTCTCTGCTGTTTGTTCCCCGATAGCTCAGTCGGTAGAGCGCCGGACTGTTAATCCGTAGGTCCCTGGTTCGAGCCCAGGTCGGGGAGCCAAAAACGCAAAGGCCCGTTGAAGGTGAACGGGTTTTTTGTTGGTGACGCAAACGCAGATGTACCGATTTATTCCCCGATAGCTCAGTCGGTAGAGCGCCGGACTGTTAATCCGTAGGTCCCTGGTTCGAGCCCAGGTCGGGGAGCCAGACAGCGAAAGGCCCGTCATTCGACGGGCCTTTTGTTTTTCCGGCCGCCCTTTCGCGTTTTCGTGGCCCGGTCCCGCGCATGCTAGAGTCTATGTCCCGCATTCGCATCCGGTTCCGTCGATGAAGCACCGCCTCCTGCGCGCCGCACCCTTCGCCCTCCTGCTCTCCGCATTCGCCGCTGCGCCGCTCGCGCACGCGGAGGAGGTCGGCAGCGTCAACACCCATTTCCGCGTAACGGGCTCCGACCGCGTCGTCGTCGAGGCGTACGACGATCCGGTCGTGAACGGCGTGACCTGCTACGTGTCGCGCGCCCGCACGGGCGGCATCAAGGGCACGCTCGGCGTCGCCGAGGATCCGAGCGAGGCATCGATCGCGTGCCGGCAGGTCGGCCCGATCAGCTTCAAGGAACCGCTCAAGCAGCAGACCGACGTGTTCAGCGAACGCATGTCGTTCATTTTCAAGACGCTGCACGTCGTGCGCGTGGTCGACAGGAAGCGCAACACGATCGTCTACCTGACCTACAGTGACCGCATCGTCAGCGGCAGCCCGAAGAACGCCGTCACCGCGGTGCCGATGCCGGCCGGCACGACGATTCCGGTCAAGTAAGGCCCGCACCTGGCGGGCGCGCGAGCGATACACTGTCGGTTCGACCGCTCCCGCGCCCGATCATGTCCGCCACCCGCCTTCCAGACTCCGCACGCTACTGGCGCACGCCGCTGCTGCCGGACACGGATCTGGTCACGGCCACCTATCGCGACCACACGTTCGCGCCCCACTGGCACGACGCGTACACGATCCCCGTGATTCTCGAAGGCGCGGAACGCTTCACCTATCGCGGCAGCGGCCATGTCGCCGAAACGGGTACCGTGCCCGTGATCAATCCCGGCGAGGTGCATACGGGCTCGCGCGCGGCGGACGAAGGCTGGTGCTATCGCGTCAGCTACATGCCGATCGAATTCATCCGCGAACTCACGAGCGCGATCGCCGGCCGCCCGCAGGACGCACCGTGGTTTGCCCCCGACGTGATTCGCGACACCGACCTCGCGGCCCGGCTCGCGCTGGCGCACCGGATGATGGAAGCCGGCAGCGAGCGCGCGCTGTCGTCCCATGCGCACGGGCAGCCGGCCGACGATGCGGCGGCCGGCGATCCGGCCTCCGGCGCACCGCGCATCTATGATCCGCTCGCCGCCGAAACGGCGATGCTCGACGCGCTGTCGACGCTGATCGTGCGCCACGCCGACGCGCAGCCGCGACCGGCGCCGCTCGCAGCGGACGAACCGCGCGTCGACGCGATGCGCGAGCGGCTCGCCGCCGATCTCACGTGCACGGTGACGCTGGACGAAGTCGCGCAGGCGGCCGGCCTGTCGCCGTTCCACGCGGCGCGCCTGTTCACGCGTACGACCGGCATGCCGCCGCATGCCTGGCGCAACCAGCTGCGATTGCAGCGCGCGCTGGCACCGCTGCGGGCAGGCGTGCCCGTCGCCGACGTCGCGGCGGCCAGCGGCTTCGTCGACCAGAGTCACTTCACGCGGCATTTCAAACGGATGTTCGGCGTGCCGCCCGGGCGCTGGCAGGCGAGCTGACGCGCGGCTTCCCGCATCCGGCCGCTCGCTTGCCGCCGCGCCGGCAAACGCCCGGGCAGCCAACCCGCCCGCGACCGCAAGAACATACAAGCCGGCAAACCACCGGCCCGCTATCCTCCAACGCATGGAGGAGCGCGCTTTGAACCCGACACCCGCATCACCCCCTCGCCGGCCGCTCAACGAATGGCTCGACGGCGCGCGCGACACGATCCCGATGATGATCGGCGCGGCGCCGTTCGGCGTGATTTTCGGCACGCTCGTCGGCGGCGGCCCGCTCGCCGCGTGGCACGGCGTGCTGATGTCGCTCGCCGTGTTCGCAGGCTCCGCGCAGTTCATCGCGCTCGGCCTGATCGCGGGCAGCGCGAGCTTCGTCGTCGTACTCGCGACGACGCTGATCGTGAACCTGCGCCACCTGCTGTACAGCGCGACGCTCGCGCCCTATGTCGCGCACCTGCCGCTGCGCTGGCGCGCCACGCTCGGCGCGCTGATGACCGACGAAGTGTTCGCGGTCGCCTATGGGCACTACCGGCACTTCCCGCCCGGCACGATCGGCCCCCACTACTTTTTCGGCTCCGGGCTCGCGATGTACCTGAACTGGCAGGTCTGGACGCTCGCGGGCATCGGCTTCGGCGCGGCATTCCCGGGCCTGCAGTCGCTCGGCCTCGATTTCGCGATGGCGGCGACCTTCATCGCGATCGTCGTCCCGCAGCTCGGCACGCTGCGCTATTTCGCGGCGGCCGCGACGGCCGGCACGCTCGCGTACTTCTGGCAGGGCTGGCCGTACAAGCTCGGGCTGCTCGGCGCGGTTGCCGCCGGCGTCGCGATCGGCGTCGCGCTGACACTGCGGCACGAGCGCTCGCGCGCACGATCACGCACGGAGGCCGCATCGTGAGCTACGCGCTGCTGATCCTCGGGATGGCCGTCATCACCTACGCAATCCGCACGACGCTGTTCCTGTTCGGCGAGCGGCTGACCTTTCCGCCGCTCGTGCGGACCGCGCTCGGCTTCGTGCCCGTCACCGTGCTGACCGCGATCATCGTGCCGATGACCGTCTCGCCCCATGGCGGCACGGCCGAACTGACCTGGCGCAATCCGCAGCTCGTCGGCGCGCTCGCCGCCGTGCTCGTGTCGGCGGCGACCCGTCGCCCGCTCGTGACGATCGCGGCGGGCCTCGCGGTGTTCTTTTTCTGGCAAGGGATCGTGCTGCCGCACTGGCTGCCCGCCTGAGCGGACACTCCACCACGCGCGCTCAAGTTTCCGCGCGGCGCGCCGATATAGGAAGTGAAAACCCGCCACCGGCCTCGGCGCGCACCGGTCAGTCGACGCTGCGCCCGCACCGGTGCGCCGTGCCGACCGCCGGCCTGCGCGGGCCGCCATCGAGACGATTCATGGGCCAGATCACCCTTTCCCTCAAGGACGACACGCTCGAGTCCCTGCGCAAGGACTACGACGCGTTCGTCCGCGTGTCGCTGAAACTCGACCCGCAGTTCGCGACGCCGTCGTTCGAGGATTTCCTGCGCGCGAAGCTGCTCGACAACATGGTTCCGCTGACCGAGCACGCGGTGCAGCGGATGCTGCAGGGCGGCCAGTACGCGTGGGCCAAGCGCACGCTCGACAAGGAATTTCCGGACGTCGTCGCGATCCTGATGCGGCAGGCCGCCGAATTCGGCTTCGGCTTCGCGTCGCGCTCCGAATGGACGCCCGACGAGCTCGCGAAGGCGTGCCGCGACTGGGCGAAGGCGATCGTCGCCGAGGCGCAGGGCGACCCGGCGCAAATCGACCCGCTCGCGTCGCAGATCAAGGGCGCGGCTCAGGACATCCAGGCGCTCGAGGAACTGATGCAGACGCCCGCGTGGCGGCTTGCGGAATCGCTGCGGCAACGGGTTTACGAAGCCAAGCTCGCATGCGAGATGAGCGTCGGCAGCACCGCGCGCGACAAGCTCGGCGAACTGCGCGGGTTGCTGCGGCTCGGGCTCGCACATGGCTCGTTCCAGAAACAGGAAGCGCAGCAGATCATGGAATACCTGCGGCTGCTGAAACCGGAGATCTTCGTCGAAGAGCCGTACGACGTCTTCGCGCGGCTCGCCGCGTGGCTGCGCAGCGTATTCACGCCGGCTGCCGCGCGCCCCGCGCAGGGACAAGGCCAAGGACAGCGTCGGCCGTAACCGCGCGCCCGCGCTGCCGAAAGCATGAACACATGAAAACGGCCCGGTTCGCGCAAAGCGAACCGGGCCGCCGGACGGCCGCCGTCGCGACGCGCCGTCCGGGGCGAGCGTCGCGCGGCGCCAGGCATCGCTTACTGCGTGGCGCCCTGAGCCGATGCACCACCCTCCGCGCCGACCGATGCACCGCCTTCGGTCGCTTCGCCAGCCTTCGCCTTGGCCGAGCCGACATGGCTCTTGGCCGACTTCGCGGCGTGCTTCGTGTGCTTCTTGGCCGAGTGGACGGCCGACGACGCCGTATCCTTCGCGCCGTCGGCTGCCGCGCCGACCGCATCGGTTGCGCCGCCGACCGCGTTGCCCGACGCGTTCGCGCCGGCGCTGCCCTGCACGCCCGCGCCGACACCCGCTGCCGGGGTCTGCGCCTGCACGCCGGCACCTGCCGCGCCCTGCGCCGCCGTGCCCGTCTGGGCAAACGCGGCCGAAGTGGCGAACGCCGTCAGCGCGGCACCGATCAGCATCGTACGAATCTTGGACATGACAATCCTCCTCAAGAAGTTGTGGGCGCGAACCGCAGCGATGCGGTCCGTCGCGTCCCCCGCCGCAACACGCAGCAGGTACGACAAAAGACCCGCGGCCCGCACGGCAGGTTCTCGAATCTCTCAGACTGTTACCCACCGTTTCATTTGCTGACGAATCGCTCACAGTCCTTAACAACTGCGTGCCGCGACCGCCCGCGCTCGCACGCCGGCCCGCGGTGCCGTATGATGCGAGGCGATTCCTTCCGCGCATTGCGCACCTTCTTCGTCATGCCCAACCTGGATTTCACGCTGACCGGCGAATACGTCGAGCTGCACAACCTTCTGAAGATCACCGGCCTCGCGGACAGCGGCGGCACCGCGAAGCTGATCGTCGCGTCCGGCGCGGTGAAAGTCGACGGCGCGGTCGAGCTTCGCAAGACCTGCAAGATCCGCGCGGGCCAGGTCGTGCTGCTCGGCGACACGCGCATCGCGGTGCGCGAAGCCTAGCGCCTGTTCCCCCTGTCCGCGACATGGCCATCGGCGCGCGCGTTCGACACCGTACGAATAAAGCCGTAAGCTAGCCGTCTCTCAAAATAAATACAGACAGCGCGGGCCCGCACCCGCGCGAGCGCCCATTCCATGTCGCATTCCGGTCTCACGCGGACGGCCGCCGCGCCGCCGTCCCTGTCCAGTCACGCCGCCGATACCGCGCGCCTCGCCGCACCGCTCGCGATCGCGCAACTTTCACAGATGGCGATGAGCGTCACCGACACGGTGCTGCTCGGTTCGCTCGGCCCCGATTCGCTCGCGGCCGGCGGTCTCGGCGCGAACTTCTTCTTCGTCATCGTCACCATTCTGCAAGGCGTGCTGTCGTCGGTCAGCGTGAGCGTCGCGCATGCGCGCGGCGCCCAGGCCGAGGACCGCGTGCCGCACATCTACTGGACCGGGTTCGCGCTGTCCGTGCTGCTCGCGATTCCGGCGATCGTCGCGCTGTCGCTGGCCGAACCGATCCTGCTGATGTTCCACGAGCCACCGCTGCTCGCGCATCACGTCGGCGAATACACGGGCATCCTGCGCTTCGCGGCGCTCGGCAGCCTGATCGGCGTCGGGCTGATGCGCGCGTTCCTGCCGGCGATCGGCGCCGCACGGCGGCTGCTGTGGGTGTCGATCGGCGGTGTCGGCGTCAACGGCGTGCTGAACTACGGGCTGATCCACGGCGCATTCGGGCTGCCGCGCCTCGGCTTTCTCGGATCGGCGGTCGCGACGACGATCACGATCTGGCTCACCGCGCTCGCGCTGATCTGGCTGCTGCACGGCCGGCAGCGCTTCCGCCATTTCGTGACCGCGGCACGCCCGAAGCTGCCCGTGATGGGCGAGCTGATCGGCATCGGCTGGCCCGTCGCGATCACGTACGGCGTCGAATCGACGCTGTTCCTCGGCACCGGCCTCACGGTCGGCGTGCTCGGCGCGACGTCGCTGGCCGCGCACCAGATCGCGCTGAACGTCGCGTCGGTGTCGTTCATGGTGCCGCTCGCGATCGGCCAGGCCGCCAACGTCCGGGTCGGCTACTGGGTCGGCGCGGGTTCGCCCGTCGCCGCGCGGCATGCGGGCTTCGTCGCGCTCGCGCTCGGCGTCGCGTTCATGTCACTGTCGGGCATCGTGATGATCGTCGCGCCGCACACGATCGTCGGCCTGTATCTTCATCTCGACGACCCGGCCAATGCGGCCACGGTGTCGCTCGCGGCGTCGCTGCTCGGCATCGCCGCGGTGTTCCAGATCGTCGACGGGATGCAGACCGTCGCGTCGGGCGCGCTGCGCGGCCTGAAGGACACGCGCATCCCGATGCTCGCCGCGACCTTCGGCTACTGGGGCATCGGCTTCCCGACCGGCTACTGGTTCGCGTTCCATGCGGGCCTCGGCGCGCGCGGCCTGTGGTGGGGGCTCGCGGCCGGCCTCGCGAGCGTCGCGGCGCTGATGGCATGGCGCTTTCATCTGAAGACCGCGTCGCTCATCGCGGCGCGGCATTGAGCGCGACACGACACGAAATCGCGGCCGACGCTATGCTTGTCGGCTGAAGGCCCGAAGTCCCGAAGACGCCGCGCGAGCGGCGCGACTGCCTCACGATACGCCCGACGCCGCGCATTGCGCGGCCTTTCCCCTTTCCAAGAGGAGTGCATCATGAACGAAGCAGTTCGGATGGAACGCGACACGTTCGGCGAGATCGCCGTGCCGGCCGACCGGCTCTGGGGCGCACAGACCGAGCGCTCGCTGCAGAATTTCCGGATCTCGACCGAGAAGCAGTCGCCCGAGCTGATCCACGCGCTGGCGATCGTCAAGCGCGCCGCGGCGGCCGTGAACCAGTCGCTCGGCGTGCTGGCCGACGACAAGGCGCGCGCGATCATCGACGCGGCCGACGAGATCATCGCCGGCAAGCATCCGCGCGAATTCCCGCTCGCGGTCTGGCAGACGGGCTCCGGCACGCAGACCAACATGAACCTCAACGAGGTGATCGCGAATCGCGCGAGCGAGCTGATGGGCGGCGAGCGCGGCGAAGCGCGCAAGGTTCATCCGAACGACGACGTGAACCGCGGCCAGTCGTCGAACGACGTGTTCCCGACCGCGATGCACGTCGCGGCCGCGTACGCGATCGTCAATCACCTGCTGCCGGCGCTGCGCACGCTGCGCACGACGCTCGACGCAAAATCGAAGGCGTTTGCCGACATCGTGAAGATCGGCCGCACGCACCTGCAGGACGCGACACCGCTCACGCTCGGCCAGGAGTTTTCCGGCTATGTCGCGCAGCTCGACCAGGGCATCCGTCACGTCGAATCGGCGCTGCCGCACCTGTACGAACTCGCGCTCGGCGGCACCGCGGTCGGCACCGGGCTGAACGCGCATCCGGAGTTCGCGGTGCGCGTCGCCGACGAAATCGGCCGGCTGGCGAAGCTGCCGTTCGTGACGGCGCCGAGCAAGTTCGAGGTGATGGCGGCGGCCGACGCGCTGGTGTTCGCGCACGGCGCGCTGAAGACCGTCGCGGCCGGCCTGATGAAGATCGCGAACGACGTCCGCTGGCTCGCGAGCGGGCCGCGCTGCGGGCTCGGCGAGCTGTCGATTCCGGAGAACGAACCGGGCAGCTCGATCATGCCGGGCAAGGTGAACCCGACGCAGTCGGAGGCCGTGACGATGCTGTGCTGCCAGGTGTTCGGCAACGACGTCGCGGTCAACGTCGGCGGCGCGAGCGGCAATTTCGAGCTGAACGTGTTCCGGCCGATGATCGCGCACAACGTGCTGCAATCGGTGCGGCTGCTCGCCGACGGCGCGCGGAGCTTCAACGACCACTGCGCGGTGGGCATCGAGCCGAATCGCGCGCGCATCGACCTGCTGCTGAACGAATCGCTGATGCTCGTGACGGCGCTCAATCCGCATATCGGCTACGACAAGTCCGCGCAGATCGCGAAGAAGGCGCACAAGGAAGGCACGACGCTGAAGGCCGCCGCGCTCGCGCTCGGCTATCTGACCGAGGCGGAATTCGATGCGTGGGTGCGTCCCGAGCAGATGATCGGGTCGCGGTAACGGCGGAACGACGGGCGCTGCGCAAACGGCGCGGCGCCCGCGCCGGTCAGACCGTGCCCTTCGCGACCTCTTCCGGCTTCATCTCGACGATCTTGTCGAGCGCGGCCCGCACGTCGGCCGCATATTTCGCGAGCACCTTCTGCTCGTCGGTCTCGGGCACGAACGGCGGCACCGGCACCGGGTTGCCGTTCTCGTCGACCGCGACGAACACGACCAGGCAATCGGTGGTCTGGCGCAACACGCCGCCCTTCGGATCGCCGGCGTGCACGGATACATGGATGTGCATGCTGGTGCGCCCCGTCGCGACGACGCGCGCCTTCAGCTCGACGAGATTGCCGACCAGGATCGGACGCTGGAAACGGATGTTGCCGACGCTGACCGTCACGCAATAGCGGCTCGACCAGACGGCCGCGCACGCATACGCGACCTCGTCGATCCACTTCATCAGCGCACCGCCATGCACCTTGCCGCCGAAGTTCACGGACGACGGCTCGGCGAGGAAGCGGAATACGGTTTCGGTGCGGTCGAGGGCGGCCGGTACGGGGGACGGTTGGGGCATCTTGTTGGCTCCAGGCGGCAGGGGCGCTGTAATCGGGCCATTATACGTTGCACTGCGGCAACGCGCCGCGGGGCGCCCCATGTCGCGCGGCGGCGCCGACGCGCCTGAAACGTACGCGGATCGGCGCCCGTCAGCGGCGTATCGTGATGCCCTGGTCGATCGTCCCGTACATCTCGAGGCTGCCGCCCCGCTCGCCGGCAGCGCCCGCGCCGCCCTGCGCACAGGCCGCGCAGACGAGCACGGCCGCCAACAGGCAGAAAATCGTCTTCATCGTTGCATCGTGTCACGTGCGGCGGCCCGCTGCCGCCGCGTCCGGCCATTCTACGCGTGCCCCGCACGGGGGCCGCAGTCCGGTCTTCCGCAGGGTCGGTGCCCGCGCCGGCATCGCTGCATTCGACATTTCAGCCGGATCCGAAACATCGAATGCTCGCACCCACTACACTGCAAGTCATCCCGCCTGACGAGACACGACGATGACCGATCAAGACGACCACCACTTTCCGGGCCTGAGCCGCATCGGCGCGCTGATCGCCGACCCGGGACGCGCCGCGATGCTGTGGGTGCTGATGGACGGCAGCGCGCGACCGGCCGGCGAACTGACGATGATCGCGGGGCTGTCGCCGTCCGCGGCAAGCGCGCATCTCGCGCGGCTGACCGAAGGCGGCCTGCTCGCGCTCGACGTGCGCGGCCGGCACCGCTATTACCGGATCGCATCGTCCGACATCGCGGCATCGCTCGAGGCGCTCGCGAACGTCGCCCGCGCGGCCGCGCCGCACCGCCCGGTTCCACCGCCGTCGCGCACGGTGCCGGCCGAACTGCGCTACGCACGCACCTGCTACGACCACATGGCCGGCGAACTCGCAGTGCGCATCTTCGACGGGCTCACCGCGCGCGGCTGGCTGCTTGCCAACGGTGATGAGATCGAGACCACCGAACTCGGCACCCGGGCGCTCGCGCGATGGGGCATCGACGTCGCCCAGCAGCACGCGCGCCGGCGCCGCTTCGCGTGCGGCTGTCTCGACTGGAGCGAGCGGCGCTCGCATCTCGGCGGCGCGCTCGGCGCCGCACTGCTCGAGAGCTTCTGTGCGCACGGCTGGATCGAGCGCTCCGCGCGACCGCGCGTGCTGCGCGTCACCGTGCCCGGGCAGCAGGTTTTCGACGGGTGGCTTACGTCCGCTTGACGCCTGCATTGCAGCTGCACGACAACGGCGCGCGATGGACAGGTTTTGTTACATCGCGTGCCATCCGGCTTACAAAACACCGAGCACTGAAACAGACCGAGCGGATATCGTGAACTCAACGGCACGAATCGACGCGCCGCGATAACGACGAAGACGCTCACCATGGCCCCCCTGTTCACGCTCAAGCGATCCGCCCGCTATACGCTGCTCGCGTTCGTCGCGCTTGCGACGCTGCCCCCCGCATTCGCACAATCGGCCGATGCCCCGCCGTATACGGCCGCGGCCCGGCAACCGGGCGGCGATCCGCCGGGGCGCGTCGCGCGGCTCAATTACCTGTCGGGCGCCGTGACGACCGAACCGGCCGGCACCGATACGTGGTCGTACGCCGCCGTGAACCGGCCGCTGACGACCGGCGACCAGCTCTGGAACGATGCCGGCGCGCGCTCGGAACTGCACATCGGCTCGACCGCGGTGCGGCTCGGCAATTCGACGAGCCTGTCGGTGCTGAACCTCGACGACACGACGACGCAACTGAAGGTCGGCCTCGGCACCGTATCGACGCACGTGCGCCAGCTGCCGGCCGGCGGATCGTACGAAATCGACACGCCGAACCTCGCGCTCGGCATCACGGGCCCCGGCGACTATCGCGTCGATGTCGCGCCGGACGGCGCAAGCACGACGGTCACGGTGCGCAGCGGCAGCGCGACCGTGTACGGCAGCAACGGACAATACCCGCTGTCGCCCGGACAGCAGGTCGTGTTCACGGGCACCGACCTGCAGGTTGCGCAGCAATCGCCCGCGCCGGGCCCCGATGCGCTCGACCAGTGGGCCGCCAGCCGCGACGCGGCCGAGGAGCGCTCGGTGTCGGCCCGCTATGTGTCCCGCGACGTTCCCGGCTACCAGGATCTCGACGCGAACGGCACGTGGCGCGAAACCCCGAATTACGGCTCGGTATGGGTGCCGAACGACACGCCTGCCGACTGGGCGCCGTATCACGACGGCCACTGGATCTGGCAGGCACCATGGGGCTGGACGTGGGTCGACGATGCACCGTGGGGCTTCGCGCCGTATCACTACGGCCGCTGGGCGTACGTGGACGATAGCTGGGCATGGGTGCCCGGCCCGATGGTCGTCAGCCAGCCGCCCGTCTATGCGCCGGCGCTGGTCGCGTTCGTCGGTGGCGGCGGCGGCGGCGGTCCCGACTGGAGCGTCGCGCTCACCGTCGGCGGCGTCGCCGCGGCCGGCTGCGCATGGTTCGCGCTCGGCCCTGGTGAGCCGTGGCACCCCGG
Source organism: Burkholderia pyrrocinia (assembly GCF_022809715.1). Lineage (NCBI taxonomy): Bacteria > Pseudomonadati > Pseudomonadota > Betaproteobacteria > Burkholderiales > Burkholderiaceae > Burkholderia > Burkholderia pyrrocinia. The sequence continues at coordinate 1,086,851 of NZ_CP094459.1, read as the reverse complement.
CTGGGGCGGCTGGAGCCCGCACTACTACGATCGCGTGAACCGCAACATCGTGGTGAACAACGTGAACGTGAACAAGACGGTGAACGTGACGAACATCACCAATATCACCAACATCAACAAGACGTACGTGAACTTCCACGCGCCGCACGCGATCACGGCCGTGCCGGCCTCCGCGTTCGTGCACGGTCAGCCTGTTGCGCACTTCTCGCAGCATGTCGATCCGCAGCAATGGCGCAATGCGCACGTGACACCGGGTACGCCCGGTATCGCGCCCGTGCGCCAGAGCTTTACCGGCGGGCTGCGCAATGCCGGCTACCGTCCGCCGGTGGCGATCGCGCAGCACCCGTACGTCGCGACGCGCAATCCTGCCGTGCCGGCCGCGTATCGCGACCAGGCCGCCGCCCACCTTGCGCAGCAAGGCGGACGCGTACCGGGCGCCGGCGCCCCCGTCGTGAAGACGAACGTGCCGGCCGACTACACGGCTCGCCCGGTTCGCGTTCCGGGCAACCCGAACGGCGGCGCATGGGCGATGCACAACGTGCAGCTCGTGAATCCGCACGGCCCCGTCGTGCAGCCGTCACGCGCGCCGCGCGAAGGCCAGCCGCCAGCCGCGCAGGCCGGACGTCCGGGCGCACCGGTGCCGGGCGCGCCGACTATCGCGCGGCCGGCGAACGGCGAGAACCCCAATGCGCCGCGCTTCGCCAACGGCGGCATGCCGCAGGCACCGGGCAACCCGGCGCCGCGCCAGGCGTTCGTGCCCGGAAACGGCGTCCCGCATCCGCCGGTGGCCGGCAATTTCCCGTCGGGCAACGGCAACGCGCACGCAGCCGAGGCGCCGTCACCTGCGTGGATGCAGCCGCACACGCCGATGGAGCGTCAACGCCCCACCCCGCCGGCCGCGCTGCACGCGGCAGGACAGAATGCGCTGCCGCCCGTGCGCAGCGCGGTGCCGGCGCCGCATCCGGACGGCGCGCCGGCTCCGCAGGGCGCGCAGCCCGGCGGCCGGAACGAAGCGCCGCGCGCGCTGCCGCAACCGAGGTTCGACAGTACGGCGCAAATCCCGCAGCCGCGTCCGCGCCCCGAATTCCCGACGCCGGCCCAGCATGGGCAGCCGCAGCCGCAACCGGAACGGGCCGCCCCCGCGCCGCAACCGCGCCCCGAATTCGCGCAACCGGCGCCACACCGCGAAGTCGCACCGCCGCGCGTGAACGAGTACCGTCCGCCGGCCCCCGCCGCACATGAAATGCCGCGCCCACAGCCGCAGGCGCCGCGCATGGAGCCACGGCCGTCGATGCCCGCGCCGCACGCGGAGCCGCGCCCGTCGATGCCCGCGCCCCGGATGGAACCGCGGCCGCAACCGGCGCCGCACGTCGAGGCGCCGCGCCCGAGCAACCCGCCGCCGCAAGGCGGTCACGAAGAGCGGCACCGCCAGTAAGTGCCGCAAACGTGCAGCAAAAAGGCCCGACCGGCTGATGGCGGTCAGGCCTTCATTCTGAGGGGGCTGCGCGATCAGACCGCCATCGGCGCGGTCAGCGGCTCGTGGTGGCGATAGCCGACGAGCGAGAAATCGGACGGCTCGATCTGCTCGAGCCACTCGGGCGCATAGACACCCGTCTTCGCGTATTCGGGCACGCGCTCGGCGATCTCGAGCCGCGGGCTTTCGTACGGCTCACGTGTGAGCTGCTGCTGCAGCATGTCGAGCTGATTCTCGTAGATGTGCGCGTCGCCGATGAAATACGTGAACCAGCGCGGCGTATAGCCCGTCAGCCGGCCGACGAGCGACAGCAGTGCGGCCCCTTCCGTCAGGTTGAACGGCGTGCCGAGCCCGACGTCGTTGCTGCGGATGTACAGGCACAGCGAGATCTCGCGCTTCGTCGCATTCGGCAGGAACTGGTACAGCAGATGGCATGCGGGCAGCGCGATCTGGTCGAGCACGGCCGGATTCCACGCGTGAAACAGGATACGACGGTCGGCCGGATTCTCCATGATCGTGTCCAGGCACTGGCGTAGCTGGTCGATCGCCTTGTACAGCAGCACCTTCGGTGCGCCGTCTTCGTCGAAACGCGTGACGACCCGGAAGCCGCGGCGCGTCGCGTCGCCGATCTGCGCATCGGCGCCCGCATCGAGCACCTTGTAGCCCGGCCACTGGCGCCATTGCACGCCGTACACGTCGCCGAGATCGTCGACGCCCTGGCGATACGGGTTCGCGAGCCACTGCGCGTTCTCGTTCGCGTTCGCGTCCCACACCTTGCAGCCTAGCGCGCGGAAATCGGCCGCGCTGCGCGACGCGCGCAGGAAGCCGACCAGTTCTCCGACCGCGGATTTGAACGCGAGCTTCTTGGTCGTGACCGCCGGGAAGCCTTGCTGCAGGTCGAAGCGCAGCATCGCGCCCGGCATGCTGATGGTGCGGATCCCCGTGCGGTTCTCCTGCCAGGTGCCGGTATCGAGAATGGTACGAACGAGGTCGAGATACTGTTTCATGCGGGTTCCTTCGGCCGCGAGGGCGGCCGTACCCGCCAATTTTAGCAAGCGTGATGCGGAAGCTCCGGCAACGACGCCGGAAACCCTGCCAGCGCGTCGCCGCGATCGCGCATTCCGTGCGCGCACATCAGCCGGTAGAGCGTGACGCGCGACACGCCGAGTTCGCGCGCGGCGTCCGCGAAACGGCCGCGATGGCGCAGCAGCGCCTGCTCGATCGCCTGCCGTTCGGCCGCCTCGCGCGCCTCCAGCAGCGACACGGGCGCAAGCGTCGCGTAGTCGTTCAGCTCGAGATCGGCCGCGGTGATCATCCGGCCCTCCGACATCACGATCGCTCGGCGCACGCGATTGATCAGCTCACGCACGTTGCCCGGCCACGAATAGCCGTACAGCGAGGCCACCGCATCGGGGGAAAAGCCGCGCAGGCGCCGATGCGCGTCGCCCTTGAAACGCTCGAGCATGTGGCGCGCGAGCACCTCGATGTCCTTGCCCCGCGCGCGCAGCGGCGGCTCCTCGATCTTCAGCACGCACAGGCGATGGAACAGGTCCTCGCGGAACCGCCCTTCGCGCAACGCCGTTTCCATGTCCACGTGCGTCGCGCAGATCACGCGCACATCGACCGGCACCGATACGTGCGCACCGAGCCGCTCGATCTTGCCTTCCTGCAGGAAACGCAACAGGCTTGCCTGGCTTTCGAGCGGCAGGTCGCCGATCTCGTCGAGAAACAGCGTGCCGCTGTTGGCGGCCTCGACGCGGCCGATCTTGCGCTGGTTCGCACCGGTGAACGCGCCGCGCTCATAACCGAACAACTCGGCCTGCAGCAGCGTCGACGGGATCGCACCGCAATTGATCGCGATGAACGGCGCCTGCGCACGCGACGAACGCTCGTGAATCGCGACCGCCGTCAGTTCCTTGCCCGTGCCCGATTCGCCGGAGATGAACACCGGCGCGTCGGTCGATGCGACGCGACGGATTGTCCTGAAGAGTCCGAGCATCGCATCGCAGGTGCCGACCATCTCGCCTTCGCTGCGACCCGCACCGGCGAGCGGCACAACGGGCTCGGTCAGCGCGACCATGCCATGTGCATGACCGACGGTCTCGACGATCCGCGACATCTCGTACGGCATCGTCACGTAGTCGAAGCAATAGTCGCGAATGAGATGGCGCAGCGTGGCGTCCTGCAACTGGCCGCGCCGCGTCGCCGCGATCCAGCCGATGTGCTGGATGCTCAGGCAGGATTCGAGTTCGCGCAGGTCCGAGGGCTTGAAGCCCGGCGAGAAATCGAGCAGGCCGGCCGTTGCAACACCGTGCTGCACGACGCGTCGTACGTCGCGTACGGTCTCCGCGAGATCGACGCGCCAACCGCATTCGTCGAAATGGCCGCGCAACGCATCGTTCGGTTCGCGCGAGTAATAGATCACGTGCCGCTGATCGGCTCCCATATGCCCACCCCGTTCATCAACCATCTAACGATTGCCGCGCACGCCAGGTCGCGTGCGAAAGGATCGAATCGGGTCAGCCCAAGGTGGCTCGATTCGCCATGCCGATGCGCGGCAACGACAATGCCTCGCATGATGGCGCTTATCTCGCGTCCGTTTTTTGATCAAGACAGCTTAGTTATAGGCACTGAATGCGACAAATCGATTTCAGCGCCTCAAGCGATGCGGTCGAATCGCTCGGGAGGTCGACGTATGTCAATCATCTGCACATAACACTTGCGCAGCGAAGTGTGCTTTCATCGACACACGCGTCGATTTTCATCCTTGACGCGTATTGATTGAATCCGCAGTATTCCCAAGCCCCCTCGTTTCAGGCCTGAAACATTTTCAGGCGTTTTTCGCCGCAAGTGTCGACGCGTGTGCGTGAATCGCAGTCGTGGCAAGGGTTCCGGCGCGATGGCATGTATTTCGCTGAATAAGAATATATCGGAGACAGCGACCATGCGAAAACATCTGTTACTTTCTTTCGTGCCGATGGCGATTTCGCTCTCGGCCGCCGGCCCGCCCGCGCCGGCGCACGCGGATGAAAACGTGAAGCTGGATCGCGCGATGCTGCTTGCGGAAAACGCGCCAGGCATGCAGCCCGGCAACGGGTTCGGCATCGTGACCGTGTCGGCACCGCAACCACTGCCGGCCGGCAAGGCTTCGGTGACGCTGTGGGACGAGATCCCGCCTCCGCCCCAGTTGCCGACACCGCTCCCGGTACCGCAGCCACGCGACGTGCAGCATGCGATGGAAAAAAACACCCAAGGCACCACGCACCAGTGAGCATGCACCAATCCATTCGATGAGGATTCCGTAGTTATCCGAATCGGCCGACAGCATCGATCGCGACCACCCTCACCGCCCCCGCGACACGAAACGTTTTTTTGTGCTCCGTCCCCCGGCGGGCACTCTTTTTACTCAGTCCGTCGCCGCGCCGCCACTGCATCGCGCATCGCGGCGCGCAACACCGGAAAGCCGATGCAGGTGCGAGGAATCCGGCATGCACCGCCGTTCCGGTAGAATCGGCGCCATTCCGGCTTTCCTCTTCTCCGACCTTCATGACGACGTTGACCCTGATCGTCGCGCGTGCCCGCAACGGCATCATTGGCCGCGACAACCAGTTGCCCTGGAAACTTCCCGAGGATCTCGCGTTCTTCAAGCGCACGACGATGGGCGCGCCGATCGTGATGGGCCGCAAGACCCACGAGTCGATCGGCCGGCCGCTGCCGGGCCGCCGCAACATCGTCGTCACGCGCGACGCAACGCGCCGCTTCGATGGCTGCGATACGGTCACGTCGCTCGCCGACGCGCTGGCGCTCGCCGCACGTGACGGCGTGCCCGAAGCATTCCTGATCGGCGGTGCGCAACTCTACGCGGAAGGCCTCGTGCTCGCGGATAAACTGGTCGTCACCGAGATCGATGCCGACTTCGACGGCGATGCATCGTTCCCTGCGCCCGACGCCGCGCACTGGCAGGAAGTCTCGCGCGATGCACACCAGGCTGCCGCGCCGAACACGTTCGGTTATGCGTTCGTCGTCTACGAGCGCAAGCGCATCTGACGCGTCGCGCACAATGAGCAAAGCCCGACCGGCTCGCGCCGGTCGGGCTTTTTCGTTTCGTGGCGGCCTGCGCCGCGCGCGGCTTACTGCCCTGCGATCGTCATCTGCTCGATCAGCACCGAGCCCGTTTCCTTCGTGCCGCGGACGATCGAATCGGCGCCGATCGCGACGATATGGCGGAACATCTCCTGCAGCGTGCTCGCGACGGTGATTTCCTCGACCGGGTACTGGATCACGCCGTTCTCGACCCAGAAACCCGCCGCGCCGCGCGAATAGTCGCCCGTCACGTAGTTCACGCCCTGCCCCATCAGCTCGGTCAGCAGCAGGCCCGTACCGAGCTTCTTCAGCATCGCGTCGAAATCGTCGCCCGGCTGCGTGTTCGAGCTGCGTAGCGCGAGGTTGTGCGAGCCGCCCGCGTTGCCGGTGGTCTGCGTGCCGAGCTTGCGTGCCGAATAGGTCGACAGGAAGTAGCCTTCGACGACGCCGTCCTTGACGACGCTGCGCGCGCGCGTACGCACGCCTTCCTCGTCGAACGGCGCGCTGCCCATCGCGCGCGGCACGTGCGGATCCTCGACGACCTGGATATGCGGCGCAAACACCGGCTTGCCGAGGCTGTCGACGAGGAACGACGTCTTGCGGTACAGCGCGCCGCCGCTCACGGCCTGCACGAATGCGCCGAGCAGGCCGGCCGCGAGCGGCGCCTCGAACAGCACGGGCACCTTGCGGGTGTCGAGACGGCGCGCGCCCATCCGCGCGAGCGCACGCTCGGCCGCGTAACGGCCCACCGCTTCGGGTGCCGCGAGATCGATCGCGCTGCGCTTCGACGAATACCAGTCGTCGCGCTGCATTTGACGGCCGCTGCCCGCGATCGGCGCGCATGCGATGTAGTGGCGCGAGTACGGATAGCCGGACAGGAAGCCGCGCGACGTCGCGAGCACGAACTGCGAATGCTGCGCCGACACGCTCGCGCCTTCCGAATTGCGGATCTGCGCGCTGACCGCGAATGCGGCATCTTCCGCGCGGCGGGCGAGCTCGACGGCCTCGTCGGCCGTCAGCGCCCACGGATGATAGAGATCGAGGTCGCGCGGGTCGGTTTCGAGCAGCTCGGCCTCGGCCAGGCCGGCCGCTTCGTCCTCGGCCGTGAAACGTGCGATGTTGTAGGCGGCAGCGACGGTATCCTTGATCGCGGCCGGCGAAAAATCGGACGTGCTCGCGTTGCCGCGCTTCTTGCCGATGAACACGGTCACGCCGACCATCTTGTCGCGGTTGTGCTCGATCGTTTCGACTTCGCCGCGGCGCACCGACACCGACAGGCCGTCGCCCTCGGAGATTTCGGTCGCGGCGTCCGTCGCGCCGAGTGCCTTCGCATGGCGAAGGATGTCCGATGCGATTTCTTTGAGCTGGTCCTGCGTGTGCGGGAAATAGCGCGCTTGTACGTCGAGATTGGCTGCCATCGTCTTGGTATCCGGTGGCGGGCGGGCGCCCGCATGTTCAAAATGTTGCGTATCCCGCGATCATAGCAAGGTCCGGGGACGGACACAGACAAGCTTGGGGTGTCCGCGCCGCGATACAATGCCGCCCATGACACGCAAAACCCGAATTCAGCCGATCGAGCATGCCGTCGAAGACGACGACAACGGCTACGATCGCCCCAGCAAATCCCAGTTGAAGCGCGAGATGCACGCGCTGCAGGAGCTCGGCCAGGCGCTCGTCGACCTGCCGAAGGACGCGCTCAAGCGCATGCCGATGCCGGAAGCCCTCGCGGACGCCGTTCGCGAGGCGCGCCGGATCACCGATCACGAAGGCAAGCGCCGCCAGCTCCAGTACGTCGGCCGCGTGATGCGCTCGCTGGCCGACGACGAGACGGCCGCGCTGCGCACCGCGCTCGACGCGCAGCGCGGCGTGAACAAGGCCGCGACGGCCCGCCTGCACTGGATCGAACGCACCCGCGAACAGTTGCTCGCCAGCGACGACGCGTTGACCGAATTCCTGCGCCAGCACCCCGACGCCGACATCCAGGAAGGCCGCACGCTGATCCGCAACGCGCGCAAGGAAGCGCAGCAAGGCAAGCCGCCGCGCTATTTCCGCGAGCTGTTCCAGTGGGTCAAGACCGCGAGCGGCACGCCCGGCGGGGATGACGAAGCGGCCGACGACGCCGGAGACGACCATGACGACGAAGCGTAACCACCCGGACGAGCTCGTCGTCGGTCTCGTATCGATCAGCGACCGTGCCAGCACGGGTGTCTATGAAGACAAGGGTATTCCGGCGCTGCAGGAGTGGCTCGCCGGCGCGCTGGTCTCGCCGTGGCGCGCCGAAACCCGGCTGATCCAGGACGACGCGCCGACGATCTCCGCCACGCTCGCCGAGCTCGTCGACGTCGCAGGCTGCGACCTCGTGCTGACGACGGGCGGCACGGGCCCCGCGCGCCGCGACGTGACGCCCGAGGCCACGCTGGCCGTGGCGACGAAGGAAATGCCGGGATTCGGCGAACAGATGCGGCAGATCAGCCTGAATTTCGTGCCGACCGCGATCCTGTCGCGGCAGGTCGCGGTGATTCGCGAGACGGCCGACCATGCGGCGCTGATCATCAACCTGCCCGGCCAGCCGAAGTCGATCCGGGAAACGCTCGAAGGGCTGCGCGACGCCGACGGCAAGTCGACCGTGCCCGGCATCTTCGCCGCGGTGCCCTACTGCATCGACCTGATCGGCGGCCCGTACATCGAGACCGACGCCGCGGTGGTCGCGGCGTTCCGGCCGAAAAGCGCGCAGCGCTGAGCGTGTACCGAGCGCTGAGCGCGTGCCGGCCCGCTCAGGCGGCCGGCGCGGACTCGCCTGCCGACGCCGGCGCGGCCGGAATCAGGAAATGCTCGCGGTAGTACTTCAGCTCGTCGATCGACTCGTGGATGTCCGCGAGCGCCGTGTGCATCGCGCGCTTCTGGAAGCCCTTGTAGATCGCGGGCTGCCAGCGGCGGCACAGCTCCTTGAGCGTGCTGACGTCGAGATTGCGGTAGTGGAAGAATTTCTCGAATTCGGGCATCCAGCGCGCCATGAAACGGCGGTCCTGGCAGATCGAGTTGCCGCACATCGGCGACTTGCCGGGCGACACGTACTGCGCGAGGAACGCCTGCAGCTGCGCGGCGGCTTCCGCCTCGGTCACGGTCGATGCGCGCACGCGGTCGATCAGGCCCGAGCGGCCGTGCGTCGACTTGTTCCAGTCGTCCATCTTCGCGAGCGTTTCGTCGCTCTGGTGGATCGCGAACACGGGGCCTTCGACGGCAACGTCGAGCGTGGAATTGGTCACGACGACCGCGATCTCGATGATGCGGTCGTTATCCGGGTCGAGGCCCGTCATCTCCATGTCGAGCCAGACGAGGTTCAACTCGTTGCGCACGAGCGCGGGCTGGCTGGCGGAAGCGGCGGTATCGGTCATGAGTCATCCTGGAAAATGGCGGACGGCGCGCGGCGCCGCCCGGGCGGCCGGCAACGCATCAGCGGGCCCGGTCCGCAAGAACATATAATTCTCGCATAGAACCCCTTTGGCGCCTTCGATGTCACCCTTTTCGTTCACCCTGTTGTTCGCGCTCGCCGTGCTCGCGATGGTCGTCACCAAGCTGTGGCTCGCGTCGCGGCAGATTCGCTTCGTCGCCGCGCACCGCAACGGCGTGCCGGCGCAGTTCAGCGCAACCATCCCGCTGACCGCCCACCAGCGCGCGGCCGACTATACGGTCGAGCGCACCCGGCTGACGATGCTCGAGATCGTCGTCAGCGCGGCCGTGCTGGTCGGCCTCACGCTGCTCGGCGGCGTCGGCGCGCTCGACACGCTGCTGACCGGCTGGCTCGGCCGCGGTTACGGGCAGCAGGTCGCGCTCGTCGCCGCGGTGCTCGTGATCACGAGCGTGATCGACGTCCCGTTCGAGTATTACCGCCAGTTCGGGATCGAGCAGCGTTTCGGCTTCAACCGGATGACGAAGCGGCTGTTCTTCACCGACATGCTGAAGAACACGCTGCTCGGCGCCGCGCTCGGCCTGCCGCTGCTGTTCGCCGTGCTGTGGCTGATGAACCAGGCCGGCAGCCTGTGGTGGCTGTGGACCTGGATCGTCTGGGTCGCGTTCCAGATGCTCGTGCTGCTGATCTACCCGACCTTCATCGCACCGCTCTTCAACAAGTTCGAGCCGCTGAAGGACGACGCGCTGCGCTTGCGCATCGAGTCGCTGATGAAGCGCTGCGGCTTCGCGGCGAAGGGGCTGTTCGTGATGGACGGCAGCCGCCGCTCCGCGCACGGCAACGCGTACTTCACGGGCTTTGGCGCATCGAAGCGGATCGTGTTCTTCGACACGCTGCTCGCGCGCCTGTCCGGCCAGGAAATCGAAGCCGTGCTCGCGCACGAACTCGGCCATTTCAAGCGCCGCCACGTGATGAAGCGGATGCTCGTGTCGTTCGTGCTGAGCCTCGTGCTGCTCGCACTGCTCGGCTGGCTGGCGCAGCGCACCTGGTTCTATACGGGGCTCGGCGTCACGCCGTCGCTCGACACGAGCAATGCAGGCGCCGCGCTCGTGCTGTTCTTCCTCGCCATTCCGGTGTTCCTGTTCTTCGCGACGCCGTTCAGCAGCCTCACGTCGCGCAAGCACGAATTCGAGGCCGACGCGTTCGCGGCCAGCCAGACCGACGCGCAGGATCTCGTCAGCGCGCTCGTGAAACTCTACGAGGACAACGCGTCGACGCTGACGCCCGACCCCGTCTACACGGCCTTCTACTACTCGCATCCGCCCGCATCGCAGCGGATCGACCGCCTGCTGCAGCTCGCATGAGCCGGCCGCCTTCCCGCAAGCCGGCCCCGCGCGCGTCGGGCGCGCAACGTGTCGAAGGCCGCGTGATCGCGGCGCACGGCCGCCACTACATCGTCGCGCCCGACGACGGCGGCCCGATGCTGCAGTGCTTCCCGCGCGGCAAGAAGAGCGACATCGCGGTCGGCGACCGCGTCGTGTACGAACACGCGTCGGCCGACCAGGGCGTGATCGTCGAGATCGGCGAGCGGCGCAACCTGCTGTACCGTTCCGACCAGTTCAAGTCGAAGCTCTTCGCGGCCAACCTCGACCAGTTGCTGATCGTGCTCGCGACCGAACCCTATTTCAGCGAAGACCTGCTCGGCCGCGCGCTGATCGCCGCCGAGGCGAACGAGCTGAAACCGCTCGTCGTGCTGAACAAGATCGACGTCGAAGCTGCGCTGCCGGTCGCGCGCGAGCGCCTCGCGCCGTACCGCGCACTCGGCTACGACGTGCTCGAACTGTCGGTAAAGGGCTCGCCCGACGACGCGCGCGCGCAACTGATGCCGCACCTCGCCGGCCATTCGACGATCCTGCTCGGCCAGTCCGGGATGGGCAAGTCGACGCTCGTGAACCTGCTGGTTCCCGACGCCGAAGCCGCGACGCGCGAGATCTCGGCCGCGCTCAACAGCGGCCGCCACACGACGACGTTCACGCGCCTCTACCCGCTGGAGGGCGGCGGCGCGCTGATCGATTCGCCGGGCTTCCAGGAGTTCGGCCTCTACCATCTGACGGAAGGCCGTCTCGAGCGCGCATTTCCGGAGTTCCGGCCTCTGCTCGCGGACTGCCGTTTCTATAATTGTCATCATCTGCACGAGCCCGGCTGCGCGATTCTCGAAGCGGTCGACGACGGCCGCATCGCGCCGTCGCGGCACGCGCTGTATGCGCAGCTCGTGCACGAGGCGAGCCAGATCGTCCGCTGATCGCGCGACAGGCGCGCGGCGGCCAATGCCGTTCGGGCCGGCCTTCATCGACAGGAGCCGCCATGCGTTTCAAGGCACCCGATCTTGCGACGGCGCAGCATTGGGCCAACGTGCTCCAGGTGGCCGGCGTCGGTTGCGAGCTGCATAACTGCTACGCGACCGGCGCACTCGGCGGCCTGCCCGCCGACGCGTGCACGCCCGAGCTGTGGCTCGACGACGAACGCGACGACGCGCTCGCTCGCCGGCTGCTCGATGCCGCGTCGCACGGCCCGTCGGCCGGCGCCGCGCCGTGGCGCTGCCGACAGTGCGGCGAAGCGCTCGAGGCCCAGTTCACGGCGTGCTGGCAATGCGGTGCCGTGCGCGATCCGCTCGACGACTGACCCACAGCAAAAAGGCCGGCATCAAGCCGGCCTTTGCCTTTCATCGGGCGCTGCGCGGCCCCGTCACGACACCCAGACGGCAAGCGTCAGCATCAGCAGCAGGATCATCCACAGGATCACCGCACGCCAGACGAGACCGACCGCCGACTGCAGCGTACGCGGCGTGCAATCGTCACCGACCGTCAACGGACCGCTGTCGCCGACCGCCAGCGCGTCGAGGCTCGACGGTTCCGCGAGCGGCCCCGCGAGACGCGCACCGAGCGCCCCGCTGCCGGCTGCCAGCAGCACGCCGTCGTTCGGGTCGGGCCACTGGCGCGTGTGGTTGCGCCACGCGTAGATCGCATCCTCGAAATTGCCGACGATCGCGAAGCCGAGTGCGGTCAGTCGCGCGGGAATCCAGTCGATCACGAAGAACGCGCGTTGCGCGAACGTCGAGAAAGCGGCCGTGCGCTCGTCGCCCGGCGTCGACCAGCTGCGCGCGAGGTATTCGGAAATCCGGTACAGCACGGCGCCGGCCGGCCCGATCGGCAGCACATACCAGAAGAACACGCCGAACACGTGGCGATGCGATGCGACAACCGCGTGAATCAGCGTATGGCGGACGATTTCGCCGACCGGCATGTCGACCGTGTCGATGCCCGTCCACTCGCGCAGGATTTCGCGCGCGCGCGGCACGTCGTCGTTGTTGAGCGCGAGATGGATGTCGGTGAAGTAATGGCTGAACTGTCGGAAGCCAAGCGTGAAATACACGACGACCACGTTCCACAGGAACGCGAGCACGAAGCTCACCTTGTACAGCAGGAAATAGATCAGTGCGACGACCAGCACCCAGGGCAGCACGACCGCGAGCCACGCGAGGATGCCGTGCTTCTGCTTGCCGGCGTCGAGGCCATGCGCGACGGTTTCCGCATGAAACTGGAACAGCGCGAACACCGGATTGTTCGGCGACAACGCGCGGACCTGTTCGATGATGAGGGCAAGGAGAACCGAAAAGAAAGTCATGCGTGGCGCCGTCTTCGGAGTTATGTCATTTTTTGCATAACGATAGCACAGCGTAAGCCGAGCATGGCTGCCGACGCAGCCGCCCGGCGGCCGGCCGCGCGCATGTGCCGGTATGCGCGTCTATGCAGCGGCCAAGAAGCGGTACAGATTGCGAAACATGGCGGCAGTTGCGCCCCAGATGAAGTAATGCCCGCCCGGTTCGCCGTTCGGATAGGGCATCGCAAAAAAACGACGCTCGCCGCCTTCCCAGCGAAACACGCGGACCTGATGGTTCGCGGGATTCATCAGGAACGCGAGCGGCACCTCGAAGATCTCGGCGACTTCGAACGTGTCGGCCTGCACGGTGAACGGCGGATGCACGAGGCCAACCACCGGCGCCACGCAGAAGCCGGTGCCGGTCAGGTAGTCGGGCAACGCGCCGAGGATCTCGACGCGTTCGGCGGCCAGCCCGATCTCTTCCTTCGCTTCGCGCAACGCGGTGGCGGTCGCGTCGCGATCGAACGGTTCGCGACGGCCGCCGGGAAAGCTGATCTGCCCGGCGTGGTCGTTCAGGTGATCGGCGCGCTGGGTCAGCAGCACGGTGAGGCCCGACTCGCGGGTGACGAGCGGCACGAGAACGGCCGCGCTGCGCGGATCGACGCCTTCCTGCAGCCTCGCCTCTCCGGGCTCGACGTTCCAGTCGAGCGTGCGCGCGAAACGATCGCGCAAGCCGGACGGCGTCATCAGGCGGGGATCGATGGCGGGCAGGCCGGCGCCGGTGCCTTCGACCGGCAATACTTCGGGATCGATGATGGGGCGGCGGTTCAATGGGGCTCTCTGGTTCGTGTCGTATCGAGCATATTGTCGCGCCAGAATGAAAAAAGCACCCGGTCGGGTGCTTTTTCCTTACAGCTCTTACTCTTGGGAAGCTGCTGCGGTGCGATCCTTCGACACCAGCTTTTCCTTGATACGAGCCGACTTGCCCGAACGCTCGCGCAGGTAGTACAGCTTCGCGCGACGCACATCACCGCGGCGCTTCACGACGATGCTTGCCAGCAGCGGCGAGTACGTCTGGAACGTACGCTCGACGCCTTCGCCCGACGAGATCTTGCGGACGATGAAGTTCGAGTTCAGGCCACGGTTGCGAATTGCGATCACGACGCCTTCGTAAGCCTGAACGCGCTTGCGGTTACCTTCAACCACGTTCACGTTCACGATCACCGTGTCGCCCGGGGCGAATTCGGGGATCGTCTTGCCGGCGAGCGCGCGCTCGATTTCTTCCTGCTCAAGTTTTGCGATGAGGTTCATCACTGACTCCTATTGCCATCGTGTCGGCGTTTGCACCTGCCTGCTCCCAGGCCGGCCCCGATAGAGGATGGATTCACATCAGGCACCGCGCACGCATGCACGGCACCGCCAATTCCCGCCCGCGACGCCGCCTCAGGAGGCGTCCTTCGCTTCGCGTGCGAGGTTCGCGAGCCATGCCTCGTCAGCACGGCTCAACAACTTTTCGCGACGCGCCCGGACGATCAGGTCCGGCCGCTTCCGCAACGTATTCCGCAATGCTTCCTGGCGACGCCACCGCTCGATCTCGGCATGATGCCCGCCGAGCAGCACGTCCGGCACGCGCACGCCGTCGTATTCCTCGGGGCGCGTGTAGTGCGGACAATCGAGCAGGCCGTCGACGAAACTGTCCTGCACGGCCGACTGCGAATCGTTCAGCACACCAGGCAGCAACCGCACGACCGCATCCATCATCGCCATCGCCGGCAGTTCCCCGCCGGACAGCACGAAATCGCCGAGGCTGATTTCCTCGTCGACGCAACGGTCGAGCAGGCGCTGGTCGATCGCTTCATAGCGGCCGCACAGCACGACGACACCCGGCTCCTGTGCCATCCGCACCGCTCGCTCGTGCGTGAGCGGCGCGCCCTGCGGCGACATCATCACGACGCGCGTGCTCGCGATGCCCTGCTCCGCCTGCGCTGCTTTCGCGGCGCCGATCGCAGCTTCGAGCGGCCTGGCCAGCATTACCATGCCCGGACCGCCGCCGTACGGACGATCGTCGACCGTGCGGTAGTTGTCCGTCGTGAAATCACGCGGGTTCCAGGTGCGCAGCCCGAAGCGCCCTTGCTTGACGGCCCGGCTGGTGATTCCCCAGTCGGTCAGTGCGCGGAACATCTCGGGAAAGAGCGTGACGACGTCGAACTGCACCGCGCTCTCGGTAACCTGGTTCATTTCAGTAATCGGCTTCCCAGTCGACGACGATGCGACGCGCCGCCTGGTCCACCGTTTTGACGTATACGCCGACAAACGGAATCAACCGTTCATCGGTGGTCGGCTGACCGTCTTTGCCGGTCGCCGGATACTCGACACGCATGATCGAATGCACGCCGTTGTCGATCATCCCGCTCACCTTCCCGAGCGCCACCGATTGCTCGTTGACGACTTCGAGACCGATCAGGTCGACCCAATAGAATTCGTCCGCGGCCAATGCCGGGAAATCTTCCCGGCGCACGAACACGCGAAAGCCGCGCATGGCCAGCGCGGCATCGCGGTCGCTGACGCCCGCGGGTTGCGCAACGACCGTGTCGCTGTGCGTCTTCGACTGCATGATGCGGACGGAAAGCCGCTCCGCACCGCGTTCCAGCCACCAGCGGCGCGCGTTGAGCAACGCGTCGCCGCCGCGACCGGCATCGGCATGCGTCGCCACCTTGATCCAGCCCTTCAGGCCGTAGGCGTCGACCACCGCCCCGACCTCGACGGCATCGTCGGGCCAGGCCTGCGTCGCTTCGAGGCTACCCTGTTCGGCAGCCTGACCGGCGTTCGCGACAACGTCGCGCTCGACCGGCTTGCGGACGAATGCGCCGAATGACGCACGCCCGCGCCTTGCATTACCGGAATCGTGACCCGCCATCAATGCACCTCACAGCCGGCACGACCGGCACACCGTGCCATGTTAGGCAGCCGGTTGCGCCTTTTGCGCTTCCTTCACGAGACGCTGGACGGTCGGCGACAGTTGCGCGCCAACACCTTGCCAGTACGTCAGGCGGTCCTGAGCGATACGCAGCGATTCGCCCTTCGTAGCGACCGGGTTGTAGAAGCCGACGCGCTCGATGAAGCGGCCGTCACGACGGTTACGCGAATCGGTAGCAACGATGTTGTAGAACGGGCGCTTCTTCGAGCCGCCACGAGCCAGACGGATGATAACCATATGATGTCCTTCGGAAAACCGGGTTCGAAACTACTGAAACACGCGATTATAGCCGGAAACCAGAGGCACAACAAACACTTACGCGCAAAAAATCCGCGGACGGCCTGCCAGCCGGGCATACAATCGTCGTGTCCAGGACGCTCCCGACCGTCATGCCGCTCCTTCGCGCCGCCCCGACGCGCCGCGCTCAGCACCGTTTCATCACGCTGCTCGCCGGCCTTGCCTGCCTCGCGTCCGCTACGGCGTTCGCCGCAACGTTGCCGGTCGATGAACTGGTCGTGCCGCCCGGCTTCCACGTGCAAGTGCTGACCGACGCAGTACCGACCGCACGCGAAATGGCGTGGTCGCCGCGCGGCATCCTGTATGTCGGCACGCGGGAAGGCCGCGTGCATGCGTTCGAGATGCACGAGGGCCGGATCAGCGCGCGCCACGTGATCGCGTCCGGACTCGACATGCCCGTCGGCGTAGCCTACCGCGACGGTGCGCTCTATATATCAGCCGTGTCGCGCATCCTGCGCCTCGATCGCATCGACGACCGGCTCGCCAAGCCACCGCCCCCTGTCGTCGTGACCGACGCGCTGCCGACCGACCACCATCACGGCTGGAAATTCATCGCGTTCGGCCCCGACGGCAAGCTTTACGTGCCGACCGGCGCACCGTGCAACGTCTGCCTCGCCGATCGCAGCCGCTACGCGATCATCGCACGCATGAAGGCCGACGGCAGCGGAAGCGAGGTCGTCGCCCGCGGCGTGCGCAATACGGCCGGCTTCGCATGGCACCCCGATTCGGGCGAGCTCTGGTTTACCGACAACGGGCGCGACATGATGGGCGACGACGTGCCCGATGACAAGCTGAACCGCGCGCCGCGCGCCGGCCTCGACTTCGGTTTTCCGTACTGCCATGGCGGCGATACGCCCGACCCCGAATTCGGCAGCGCCGACGTATGCCGCCGTTATGTGCCGCCCGTATTGAAACTCGGCGCACACGTCGCGGCGCTCGGCATGCGCTTCTATACCGGGCCGATGTTTCCCGCGTCGTATCGCAATAACATGTTCATTGCCGAACACGGTTCGTGGAACCGCAGCACGAAGGTCGGCTACCGCGTAATGCGCGTCGTCGTATCGGCAAACGGCAGCCAGGCGCGCCAGACCCCGTTCGTCACGGGCTGGCTGCGGCCCGACGGCACAGTGTGGGGACGCCCGGCCGACGTGCTGCCGCTGCCGGACGGTTCGCTGCTCGTCAGCGACGACTACGCAGGTGCAATCTATCGCGTGACCTATGCGGCACCTTGACGCAGGCCGGGGGTGACCGGGCCCGACCGGGCATCGTAGAATGCGTGCCGGGCCGCGCGCCCGCGCCGGCCCGCCGGCCGCCCATGCCAACGACAATACGCCGCCATCCATGTCCAGCAGCACCGCACCGTCCCGCCGCTTCCGTTCCAAGACGCTCACCGCCGCCCTCGCATTCCTGTTCGGATCGCTCGGCGCGCACCGCTTCTATCTGTACGGCTTTCGCGACGTGTACGGCTGGGCACACCTGCTCGCGACGATCGTCGGCATCCCTGGCTTCCTGCTGCTCGCGGCGACCCAGCGCAGCGCCGGCCTCGGCTGGTGGCTCGCGGTACCCGGCGCAATCTCGCTGCTGGCGGCGTTCCTCGCCGCACTCGTCTACGGGCTGCGCCCCGACGAAAAGTGGGACGCGCAATTCAATGCGGAGACAGGCAAGCACAGCCGGTCGGGCTGGACCGTGATCTTTGTCGTGATCTTCTCGCTGCTGATCGGTGCGTTCCTGCTGATGACCGCGCTCGCGCTGTCGTTCCAGACGTATTTCGAATCGCAGGTCGAAGCAGCGAAGCAGATTTCGCAGTAAGCGCAACGAGCGCGACGCACCGGCGCCGACGAGCACCGGTATTGCGCGCCAGTCAGAACAGGTTCAACTGCATGTCGTCGCGCAACTTCGCGCCGGCGGTGCGCACTGCTACGCGCGGCGCCGGCACTGCGGCGGCCGGCGCGCCGCGAAACTGCGACAGATCGAGGATGCCGTTCGTGCGCTCGTTCAGCCCGAGCCGCTTGACGGCCTGGCGGAAACGCTGCCGCAACAGGTCGGCCCAGATCCCCTCGCCCTTCATCCGTTTCGAGAAATCCGAGTCGTAGTCTTTCCCGCCGCGCATGTCGCGCACGCGGTTCATCACGCGTTCCGCGCGATCGGGAAAATGCGCGGCGAGCCAGTTCTTGAACAGCGGCGCGACCTCCCACGGCAACCGCAGGATGATGTAGCTCGCGTGCGTCGCGCCCGCTTCCGCGCACGCTTCGAGCACGCGCTCCATGTCGGGCTCGGTGACGAACGGAATCACCGGTGCAATGCTCACGCCGACCGGCACGCCCGCATCGCGCAGCGCGCGGATCGTGCGCAACCGGCGCGCCGGCGTCGCCGCCCGCGGCTCGAGCGTGCGCGAGAGATCGGCATCGAGCGTCGTGATCGTGACTGCCGCCATCACCTGCCTACGCTCCGCCATCGGTGCAAGCAGGTCGAGATCGCGCTCGATCAGCGACGATTTCGTGATCGCGGCGAACGGCAACCCGCGATCGTGCATCACCTGGATCACGCTGCGCGTGATGCGCAGGTCGCGCTCGACCGGCTGGTAGGCGTCGGTGTTGACGCCGAGCGCGATCGGCTCAGGCACGTAGCGCTTGCGCGAAATCTCGCGCTCGAGCAGTTCGGCCGCATTGACCTTCGCGTAGATGCGGCTTTCGAAATCGAGCCCCGGCGACAGGCCGAGATAGCTGTGCGTCGGCCGCGCGAAGCAGTAGATGCAGCCGTGCTCGCAACCGCGATACGGATTGAGCGATACGCTGAACGGAATATCTGGCGACTGGTTATGCGTCAGGATGCTCTTCGCACGCTCCTCGAACACCTGCGTGCGCAGCGGCGCGGGGAAGTCGGCGTCGTCCGACTCGTGCGTCCAGCCGTCGTCGACCGCTTCGCGCTGCGCGAGCTCGTACCGCCCCTGCAAGTTGTCGACCGCACCGCGCCCCTTGCGGGGCACGGGCGGCGCTACCGGAAATTCGTTGTCGGACCGATCGTCCATGTGCCCACCCATTCGCCTGCGCCCAATACTGTACATTTATACAGTATTGGGCGCAGCATGCCAAGGGCGGGATAAGGGGCCCGTTAACGGGCCGCCGGCGCGTCGTCACTCGCCGACCGCGATCGTCAGCGTCTCCTTGATTTCCTCCATCACGACATAGCTCTTCGACTGCACGGCGCCGGGCAACTGCAGCAGGATGTCGCCGAGCAGCTTACGGTAGTCGGCCATCTCGCCGATCCGCGCCTTGATCAGATAGTCGAAATCGCCGGATACGAGGTGGCATTCGAGTACCTCGTCGATCTTCATCACTTCCCGACGAAATTGCTCGAACATGTTGCCGCCCTTGTGGCCGAGCGTGATCTCGACGAACACCAGCAGCGCGGCACCCAGCTGGCCCGGGTCGACCCGTGCGTGATAGCCGGTGATCACGCCGTCCCGCTCCATGCGCCGCACGCGCTCGATGCACGGCGTGACGGTCAATCCGACCTGTTCCGCGAGGTCCTTCATCGCCATCCGGCCGTCGTCCTGGAGCAGTTTGAGGATGCGCCGGTCGAGCTTGTCGAGCGAGCGTACGGGCTGACGTTGCGTTCTCATTTGTTTATGCTGAAAACCTGAAAAATACGATAACAAAACCTGCACATTCGACAATACCATAGCTCAAAAAACTAGATCAGCTAGAGGTTACACGGAGCCGCGGGTGCGTCCGGCCTCGATCTGATCCCTTCGATCTGGAGCAGCTATGCGAGTCGTCATTCTGGGCAGCGGTGTGGTGGGCGTGGCAAGCGCGTATTACCTCGCGCGCGCCGGTCATGAAGTCACGGTGATCGACCGGGAAGCCGGCCCGGCGCTCGAGACGAGCTTCGCGAACGCAGGCCAGATCTCCCCCGGCTATGCGGCGCCCTGGGCCGCGCCCGGCGTGCCGCTGAAGGCCGTCAAGTGGATGTTCGAAAAGCATGCGCCGCTCGCGATCCGTCTCGACGGCACGCGCTTCCAGCTCCAGTGGATGTGGCAGATGCTGCGCAACTGCACGACCGAGCGCTATGCAGTCAACAAGGGCCGCATGGTCCGCCTCGCCGAATACAGCCGCGACTGCCTGCAGGCGCTACGCGCCGACACCGGCATCCAGTACGAAGGGCGCACGGGCGGCACGCTGCAGCTGTTCCGCACGCAGCAGCAACTCGACGGCGCGGCGAAGGACATCGCCGTGCTGCAGGAAGCGAACGTGCCGTTCGAACTGCTGTCGCCGGACGACCTGAAGAATGCCGAACCGGCACTCGCCGCGGTATCGCACAAGCTGACGGGCGGCCTGCGCCTGCCGGGCGACGAAACGGGCGATTGCCAGCTGTTCACGACGCGCCTCGCGGCGCTCGCCGAATCGCTCGGCGTCAAGTTCCGCTACAACACGCCGATCGACGCGCTCGCGATTGCCGGCGGCAAGATCGCCGGCGTGCAATGCGGCAGCGAGATGGTGCGCGCGGACGCGTACGTCGTCGCGCTCGGTTCGTACTCGACCAGCTTCATCTCGAACCTGATGAAGATCCCGGTCTATCCGCTGAAGGGCTATTCGATCACCGCGCCGATCGTCAACGAAGCGGCCGCGCCCGTGTCGACCGTGCTCGACGAGACCTACAAGATCGCGATCACGCGCTTCGACCAGCGCATCCGCGTCGGCGGCATGGCGGAAATCGTCGGCTTCGACAAGAACCTGCGCGCCGCGCGCCGCGAAACGCTCGAGATGTGCGTGAACGACCTGTTCCCGGGCGGCGGCGATACGTCGAAGGCGACGTTCTGGACGGGCCTGCGCCCGATGACGCCGGACGGCACACCGATCGTCGGCCGCACGCCGGTGTCGAACCTGTTCCTGAACACCGGCCACGGCACGCTCGGCTGGACGATGTCGTGCGGTTCGGGCCAACTGCTCGCAGACCTGATCTCGGGCAAGAAGCCGGCGATCCAGGCCGACGACCTGTCGGTGCATCGCTACCTGAAGGAAGTGACCGGCCAGACGCGCCCGGCATACGCATAAGCCGCGGCGGCCCGCAGCAATGCGGGTCGGCCGGCATCGAAAAAAAAGGGGCGCTCGTAGCGCCCCCTTTTTCCGTGTGCTTACCGCTGAAGCGGCACGCCGCGTCAGCCGAGCTCGGCCACGAGTTCCGGCACGAGCGTGAACAGATCGCCGACGAGGCCGTAGTCGGCCACGCTGAAGATCGGCGCTTCCGGATCCTTGTTGATCGCGACGATCACCTTCGAATCCTTCATGCCGGCCAGATGCTGGATCGCACCCGAGATGCCGACCGCGATGTACAGCTGCGGTGCGACGATCTTGCCGGTCTGGCCGACCTGGTAGTCGTTCGGTACGTAGCCCGCGTCGACTGCCGCGCGCGATGCGCCGAGTGCGGCCGACAGCTTGTCCGCCAGCGGCTCGAGCACCTTCGTGTAGTTCTCGCCGCTGCCCAGACCGCGGCCACCCGACACGATGATGCTTGCCGACGTCAGTTCCGGACGGTCCAGCTTCGTCACTTCACGGCTCACGAACTGCGACTTGCCTGCGTCGGCTGCCGCTTCGATCTTCTCGACCGAAGCGCTGCCGCCTTCCGCTGCAACCGGATCGAAACCCGTCGCGCGCACCGTGATGACCTTGATCGGGTCGCTCGACTGCACCGTCGCGATTGCGTTGCCTGCGTAGATCGGACGCTCGAACGTATCGGCCGAATCGACCGCCGTGATGTCCGAAATCTGCGCGACGTCCAGCTTCGCCGCGATACGCGGCGCGATGTTCTTGCCGTACGCCGTCGCCGGCGCGAGGATGTGCGAGTAGTCCTTCGCGATGTTCAGCGCGGTCGCTTCGACGTTTTCCGCGAGGCCCGCTTCGAGCTGCGGCGCGTCGGCCAGCAGCACCTTCGACACACCTGCAATCTTCGCTGCTGCGTCTGCAGCCGCTTGCGCGTTGTGGCCCGCGACCAGCACGTGAATGTCACCGCCGATCTTCGCCGCCGCTGCCACCGTGTTCAGCGTCGCGGCCTTGATCGACGCGTTGTCGTGTTCTGCAATCACCAGAATCGTCATTTCTTTCCGCTCCCTCTTACAGCACCTTGGCTTCGGTCTTCAGCTTCTCGACCAGCGTCTTCACGTCCGGCACCTTCACGCCGGCCGCACGCTTCGGCGGCTCGACCACCTTCAGCGTCTTCAGACGCGGCGCGACGTCCACGCCCAGGTCTTCCGGCTTCACGGTTTCCAGCGGCTTCTTCTTCGCCTTCATGATGTTCGGCAGCGTCACGTAGCGCGGCTCGTTCAGGCGCAGGTCGGTCGTGATCACCGCCGGCAGCGTCAGCGACAGCGTTTCCGCGCCGCCGTCGACTTCACGCGCAACCGTCGCCTTGCCGTCGGCAACCGTCACCTTCGACGCGAACGTCGCTTGCGGCAGGCCGGCCAGCGCGGCCAGCATCTGGCCCGTCTGGTTCGAATCGTCGTCGATCGCCTGCTTGCCGAGGATCACCAGTTGCGGCTGTTCCTTGTCGACCAGCGCCTTCAGGATCTTCGCGACGGCCAGCGGCTCGACGCTGTCGGTCGACTCGACCAGGATCGCGCGATCCGCACCGATCGCCAGCGCCGTGCGCAGCGTTTCCTGCGCCTGCGTGACGCCCACCGACACCGCGATCACTTCGGTCGCGACGCCCGCTTCCTTCAGGCGCACGGCCTCTTCAACGGCGATCTCGTCGAACGGGTTCATCGACATCTTCACGTTCGCGATGTCGACGCCCGTGTTGTCCGACTTCACGCGGACCTTCACGTTGTAATCGACCACTCTTTTCACTGGCACCAGGATTTTCATGCACACGCTCCAAAGTTACGAATACGACCAGAGGCCATTCTATAGCGAGGCCTCATGACTGCGCGGCCAAGCGGACCCATCCATCGTGGCTGTCGAGGATACCGCTTCTTGGCGACGCGCCAATGATAGCGAACGGTCGTTCTATTTTAAAAGAGAAAAAACCCGGACGCAAAGCCCGGGTTTTCGATCATCGACTCTAATCCCGCCGGGCGTCCCGTGCTCTGCCCGTTACCAGGCGGCGATGACCGCGCCGCCGAACTTGCCTTCGATGAACTGCTTCACGTCGGCCGAATGATAGGCCGCGATCAGTTTCGCGACCCACGGCTTGTTCCGGTCCGCGTCGCGAATCGCGAGGATGTTCGCGTACGGGCCGTTCGGACCCTCGATCGCGATCGCGTCCTGTTTCGGTTTCAACCCTGCTTCCATCGCGTAGTTGGTATTGATCGCGGCCGCGTCGACGTCGCCGAGCGAGCGCGGAATCTGCGCCGCATCGAGTTCGACGATCTTCAGCTTGCGCGGATTGTCGACGATATCGAGCGGCGTCGCCTTCAGCCCCGCATCCGCGCGCAATTTCAGGAGGCCCTGCTTTTGCAGCAGCAGCAGCGCACGGCCGCCGTTGGTCGGGTCGTTCGGGACCGCGATGCGCGCGCCGGGCTTCAGTTCGGCCAGCGACTTCACGCGCTTCGAATAGATGCCCATCGGGAACGTGACGGTCTCCGCGACCTTGATCAGCTTGTAGCCGCGATCCTTCACCTGCGCCTGCAGATACGGATCGTGCTGGTAGCTGTTCGCGTCGAGGTCGCCCGACGCGAGCGCCGCGTTCGGCTGCACGTAATCGGAGAATTCGACGATGCGGATCTCGAGGCCGCTCTTCGCCGCGACCTTCTTCACCGCTTCCATGATCTGCGCGTGCGGCCCGCCCGTCACGCCCACCTTGATGGTTTCGGCCTGTGCGTGCGCACCCGCGAACAGCGCGGCTGCGCCGAGTGCCGCCGCGAACTTCAGCATGAAGCGTCGTTGCATCGTCTCTTCCCCCTAACTAACGGATCAATTTCGTCTTATTTGTGGCTCAGCCGGCGGACGAGCCAGTCGCCGAACGACTGCACGATCTGCACGAACACGATCAGGATCGCGACGACCGTCCACATCACTTCCGGCAGATAGCGCTGGTAGCCGTAGCGAATCCCGAGATCGCCGAGCCCGCCGCCGCCGATCGCACCGGCCATCGCCGAATAGCCGACCAACGACACGAACGTGATCGTCAGGCCCGCCACCACGCCCGGCAGCGATTCGGGCAGCAACACCTTGAATACGATCTGCGACGTGGTCGCGCCCATCGATTGCGCGGCTTCGATCAGCCCGCGGTCGACTTCGCGCAGCGCCGTCTCGACGAGACGCGCGATGAACGGCGCGGCCGCCAGCGTCAGCGGCACGACCGCCGCGGCCGTGCCGATCGACGACCCCGTGACGAGCCGCGTAAACGGAATCACCGCGACCAGCAGGATGATGAACGGCGTCGAGCGGACGGCGTTCACGATGCCGCCGAGCACGCGATTCACCGCGAGGTTCTGCAGCACGCCCTGGCGATCGGTCAAGTAGAGCAGCACGCCGAGCGGCAGACCGACGAGCGCGCCGACCGCCCCGGAGATGCCGACCATGATCAGCGTCTCCCAGAACGACTGCACGAACATATCGAACATCTCACTCAACATACGAAAGCTCCTCTACCACCACACCTTGCTCGCGCAGGAACGCGAGCGCCTGCCCGACCTTGCCCGGCTCGCCGCCCGCGAGCACCGCGAGCGAACCGAATGCCTGCCCCTGAATCTCGTCGATCTGGCCGTGCAGGATGTTGAAATCGAGTTCGTATCGGCGGATCGTCTCCGACAGGATCGGCTGGTCGACACCCGAGCCCGTGAACGCGAGCCGCAGCAGATGCCCGCTACCTGTCTTCAGCCGCTCGGCCACGCGCACCTTCAGCGCGGGCGGCAGTTCCTGCGCGATCACGTCGCCGATCAGCGCGCGCGTCACTTCGTGATGCGGCTGCAGGAACACGTCGATCACGCGGCCCTCCTCGACCACCCGCCCCGCATCGAGCACCGCGACGCGATCGCACACCTGCTTGATCACTTCCATCTGGTGCGTGATCAGCACGATCGTCAGGCCGAGTTCGCGGTTGATGCGCTTCAGCAGGTCGAGGATCGAACGTGTGGTCTCGGGATCGAGCGCGGACGTCGCTTCGTCCGACAACAGCACCTTCGGCTGGCTCGCGAGCGCGCGTGCGATGCCGACGCGCTGCTTCTGTCCGCCGCTGATCTGCGCCGGGTAACGATCCTTCTGCGCGGACAGCCCGACGAGGTCGAGCAGCGGCAGCACGGCGGCCTCGATGTCGGCACGGCTTGCGCCGGCCAGCTCCAGCGGCAGTGCGACGTTGTCGAACACCGTGCGCGACGACAGCAGGTTGAAGTGCTGGAAGATCATGCCGATCTCGCGGCGCGCCTCGCGCAGCGCGCCGGCCGGCAGCAGCGTGAGATCGCGCCCGCCGACGACGACATTGCCTTCGGTCGGCCGCGTGAGCAGGTTGATGGTGCGCACGAGCGTGCTCTTGCCGGCGCCGCTTCGGCCGATGATGCCGAACACCTCGCCCTGCGGAATCGTCAGGTTGACGTTGTGCAGCGCCTCGACCCAGCCGCTCGGCCCGGGGAAACGCTGCGAAAGATTGCGTAATTCGATCATGTAAACAAAACGGTGGCCGGCCGGCGCGCAGGCCCGCCAGTCGGCCACCGATGCATCTGGAATAGTCGGCGATTTTACCGCAAACCCCTCATTCCCCTTAATAATCGATTTCGATCTTTTCATAACCTCACGAAATTAGAGGAGCGCCGCTGGCCCGTCGCGACAATGCCGCGACTATGATCCGGAACACCGACCAACGAACAGGGACACGCCAGATGACCGCCACCACCACGCCGGCCGCCGCGCCCGCCACTGCCGGATCGGCGCCTTCGTCGCCGCCCGCGCCGAAAATGGGCCGGCTACGCGCTGCGGACGGGCTCGAACTGGCATCGTACCGCTGGCCGGCCGGCAGCGGCACCGCGCCGCCGCGCGCGACGATCGCGCTCGTGCATGGCCTCGCCGAACACGCGGGCCGTTATGCCGCGCTCGCCGGCCGGCTGAACGCGGCCGGCATCGACGTGCTCGCGATCGATCTGCGCGGGCACGGCCAGTCGCCCGGCAAGCGAGCCTGGGTCGAGCGTTTCGACGATTACCTGAACGATGCGGATGCGCTGGTCGCCGAAGCCGCGCGCGGCAATACGCCGCTGTTCCTGATGGGACACAGCATGGGCGGCGCGGTCGCCGCGCTGTACGCGATAGAACGCGCGCCGGCCAGCGGCCATGCGCTCACGGGCCTCGTGCTGTCGAGCCCGGCGCTCGCACCGGGGCGCGACGTGCCGCGCTGGATGCTCGCGGTAAGCCGCGTCATCAGCCGCGCGTGGCCGACCTTTCCCGCGATCCGGATCGACGCGGCGCTGCTGTCGCGCGATCCGGCCATCGTCGCGGCCAATCGCGCCGACCCGCTCGTGCATCACGGCGCGGTGCCCGCGCGCACCGGCGCGGAGATTCTCGACGCGATGGCGCGCATCGAACGCGGCCGCGGCGCGCTGCGCGTCCCGGTGCTCGTCTATCACGGCACCGACGACAAGCTGACCGAACCCGACGGCAGCCGTGCGTTCGGCGCGCGCGTCGGCTCGCCCGATCGCACGCTGACGCTATACGAAGGTGGTTTCCACGAAACGATGAACGATCTCGAACGCGACCGCGTGATCGATGCGCTGATCGCGTGGATTCACGCGCGCGTGCCGGCGCGCTGATCAAGCGCACATGCTGGCGGCGGACGGACGGTCAGATACCGGCCAGCACGCGCAGGTGCGCGACGACGCTGCGCCCGAGTGCGGACAGGTTGTAGCCGCCTTCGAGACAGCTCACGATGCGGCCCTGCGCATGACGACGCGCGACGTCGACGATCTGCGCGGTCAGCCATTCGAAGTCGGTCTCGACGAGGC
This sequence comes from Burkholderia pyrrocinia, assembly GCF_022809715.1. Lineage (NCBI taxonomy): Bacteria > Pseudomonadati > Pseudomonadota > Betaproteobacteria > Burkholderiales > Burkholderiaceae > Burkholderia > Burkholderia pyrrocinia. Next base: position 1,060,027 of record NZ_CP094459.1, on the reverse strand, counting down.
CGAGGTTGCCGATGTCGTCCTCGCGATGCGCATCGAAGCCCGCCGACACGAACAGCATCTGCGGCTTGAACGCGTCGAGACGCGGCAGCCAGAACATGTCGACGGCTTCGCGGATCGCCATCCCGTTGCTGCGCGCGGGCATCGGCAGGTTGACCATGTTCGGCGCCTGGTGATCGACGCCCGAGAACGGGTACAGCGGATGCTGGAAGAAACTGCACATCAGCACGCGCTCGTCGTTGGCGAATGCAGCCTCGGTGCCGTTGCCGTGGTGCACGTCGAAATCGATGATCGCGACACGTTCGAGACCGTGCACGTCGAGCGCATGCCGCGCGGCGATCGCGACGTTGTTGAAGAAGCAGAAACCCATCGCGCGCGCCGGCTCCGCGTGGTGGCCGGGCGGCCGGACGCCGCAGAACGCATTCGCGTAGCGGCCTTCGATCACCGCGTCGGTCGCCGCGATCGCGGCACCGGCTGCACGCAGCGCCGCGCGCCACGTGTCGCGGTTCATCAGCGTATCGGGATCGATCTCGACGTAGCCGTCGACCGGCGTCATGCTCCGGATGTAGTCGATGTGCGCCTGCGTATGCACACGGCCCAACGCCACCTCGCTCGCGAACGGCGCGGTTTCGTGCACGATCAGGTCGTCGATGCGGCTCGCGATCAGTTGATCCTGGATCGCCGACAATCGGGCCGGGCATTCCGGATGCCATTCCCCCATCTCGTGCAACATGCAGTCGGGGTGCGTATAGAAAGCGGTTGCCATAAGCTGTCATCCGCAGCGCGCGGTGCGCCGCAGGTCTCCATCAATGATGTCCATCGTCTGCCGCGAATTCGCCGCTAACTTACCACAACGGGGCCCGGTTTCGCCCCGGCGCGCCGGATGCGTCGGGTATACTGCGCCGAACCCAATCGCCCCCGTCCGCCCGCTTCGACATGAATTCCAGCAAGCCTGCCGCCCTTCTCTCCGCGCTGCGCCGTGTTCGCGCTCCGCTCGTCGTTGCCGCCGTCGCCGCAGCCCTCGGCGCCGCGCCTGCCGGCGCGCAGACGCAGCCTGCGAAGCCTGCCGGTACGCGCGTCGCACAGGCCCAGCCCCAGCAGCCGGCGCCGCAAGGCCAGACCTTCGAAGAGGAAATCGTTCCGCAGCGTTACGCGAGCAACGCGAAGGTCGACGCGTTCATCGACGAGATGGTGAGCCGCAACGGCTTCGACTCCGCGAGCCTGCATGCGCTGTTCTCGCGCATCAGCTATTCGGCGACGGCAGTCAAGCTCGTGAAGCCCGCCGCGTCGCCGACGGTCAAGAACTGGCGCGTCTATCGCTCGCGCTTCATCGAGCCGATCCGCATCAACGCGGGCGTGAAGTTCTGGAAGGCCAACCAGGCAACGCTGCAGCGCGCATCCCGGGAGTTCGGCGTGCCGCCCGAGGTGATCGTCGGCATCATCGGCGTCGAGACGATCTATGGCCGCTACATGGGCAGTTTCCGCGTGCTCGACGCGCTGACGACGCTCACGTTCGACTATCCGGACACGCCGAATCGCGACAGCCGCCAGGCAACGTTCCGCAAGAACCTCGAGGATTTCCTGGTCTGGACCCGTGACAACCAGCTCGACCCGACCACCGTGCTCGGCTCGTATACGGGTGCGATCGGGATTCCGCAGTTTCTGCCGAGCAGCATCCGCGAATATGCAGTCGACTTCGACGGCACGGGCCATGTCGATCTGCGCAGCAGTCCTGTCGACGCGATCGGCAGCGTCGCTAACTACCTGAAGCAGCACGGCTGGGAAACCGACCGCCCGGTGGTCTGGCAGATCACGCCCGATACGGGCAGCCTGGGGATCGCACAGGCCGCCGCCGACGGCCAGCCCGAACCGCACTGGGCGCTGTCGCAACTGATGCGCGCGGGCATGACGCTGAACGAACCGGCGGTCAACATCACCACCGAAGCCGCCACGCCGGTGACCGTGGTCGATCTGCCGTCGCCGGGGCGCGCGACCGAATACATGCTCGGGCTGAAGAATTTCTACGTGCTGACGCGCTACAACCGCAGCTTCTTCTACGCACTCACCGTGTATCAGCTCGGCGAGGCCGTGAAGGCGCAGATGGAAGCGAGCGGCGCGCTGACGCCGGGCAACGCGGACGAGCAAGCGCAGTAGGCAACGCACCCGCCCAAACAAAAAAACGCCGCAACTGCGGCGTTTTTTTTATCGCGTGCGGGACGGGCTCAGGCCGGGAACACGCCCGTGGACAAATAGCGGTCGCCGCGATCGCAAACGATGAACACGATCGTCGCGTTCTCGACCTGACGCGCGATGCGCATCGCGACTTCGCACGCGCCGCCCGACGAAATGCCCGCGAAGATGCCTTCGACAGCCGCCAGCCGGCGCGCCATCGTTTCGGAGGCGGCCTGGCTCACGTTCTCGACGCGGTCGACGCGGCTGCGATCGAAGATCGTCGGCAAATAGGCTTCCGGCCATTTGCGGATGCCGGGAATGCGCGAACCTTCTTCCGGCTGCGCACCGACGATCTCGATCGCGGGATTCCGTTCCTTCAGATACTGCGACACGCCCATGATCGTGCCGGTCGTGCCCATCGCCGACACGAAGTGCGTCACGCGCCCGTCGGTGTCGCGCCAGATCTCCGGGCCGGTCGCTTCGTAGTGCGCGACCGGGTTGTCGGGGTTGGCGAACTGATCGAGGATCACGCCCTTGCCTTCGCGCTGCATCTGGTCCGCCAGGTCACGCGCCAGCTCCATCCCGCCCTTCACCGGCGTGAGGATGATCTCGGCGCCATAGGCCGCCATGCTCTGGCGGCGCTCGACCGACAGGTCCTCCGGCATGATCAGCACCATCTTGTAGCCGCGGATCGCCGCTGCCATCGCGAGCGCGATGCCCGTGTTGCCGCTCGTCGCCTCGATCAGCGTATCGCCCGGCTTGATGCGCCCGCGCGCCTCGGCCTTGCTGATCATCGACAGCGCCGGGCGATCCTTCACGGAACCGGCCGGATTGTTGCCTTCGAGCTTCGCGAGCACCACGTTGTTGCGCGCGCGAATCTCGTCGTCCGGCAAGCGGACCAGTTGCACGAGCGGCGTATTGCCGATCGTGTCTTCGATAGTTTTGTAAGCCATGGGTATGCCGTGAGTACGAGGCCGATCAATCGGTCGATTGTAAACCAGCGCCGCCGCTCGCGCCGGCAACCCCTTTGCGACGATGGAATACGCATGCCGCGCGATTCGCGATCGCTGCGCACGCAGTGCGCACGCAAAAAACCCGCGGCATGCCGCGGGAAGCCGTCGCAATGACGGCGACTGAAGGAGCTCTTTGTCGGTCGCGCGCGACGCGTTACTTCTGCGCGGTGCGGGCAGGTGCCGCGGCGGGCTTTGCTGCTGCCGCCTTGCCCGCGACCGGCGCGGCTGCAGTGCCCGAGCCGGTCGCGCCCGCGCCGGCCGCGCCTACCGTCAGCCCTTCCTGCTGAAGTCGCTCGACGGTATGGCCGCCCATGCCTTTCACGCGTGACGCGAGATCTTCCGCACTCCTGAACGGACCGCGCGCGCCGCGTTCGTCCAGAATCGCCTTCGCCCGCGCCGGGCCGATGCCCTTGATGCCGACGAGCGCATCCTCGTTCGCGGTGTTGACGTCGACGGCCGCCCAGGCCGACGCGACTGCGCCGAGCATGACCGCTGCGGCAAACCATTTTCTGATCATGTGCTGGATCTCCGTTGAAAACGGCCGGCGGCTGCCGACCGTGAGACCCAGTCTATCGATACAACGCTTCCGCTTAAACCTGGCCGGACAGCCAACGAACGTAGCGGTCGACGCCTTCCTGCACGGTCAGGAACGGTGCATCGTAGCCGGCGGCGCGCAGTTTCGTCTGGTCGGCCTGCGTGAAGCACTGGTACTTGCCGCGCAACGCATCGGGGAACGGCACGTATTCGATCAGCCCCTGCTCGACCTGCTGCGCGAGTGTCAGCGGCGGCAGGTTGTCGAGCGCACGCAGCGTGTTCACGACCGTCGACGCGATATCGTTGAACGGCTGCGCACGGCCCGTGCCGAGGTTGAAGATGCCCGACTTCTCCGGATGATCGAAGAAGAACAGGTTCACCTTCGCGACGTCCTCGACCGACACGAAATCGCGCGTCTGCTCGCCCGGTGCATAGCCGTTGTACTCGCCGAACAGCTTCACCTTGCCTTCCGCGCGGAACTGGTTGAAGTTGTGGAACGCAACCGACGCCATGCGGCCCTTGTGCGTTTCGCGCGCGCCGTACACGTTGAAATAGCGGAAGCCGGCGATCTGGCTCTTCGCGGTCGGCAGCACGCGACGGATCACCTGGTCGAACAGGAACTTCGAATAGCCGTACACGTTCAGCGGCGCCTCGACGTCGCGCTCCTCGACGAAACGCGTCGAGCCGCCGTAGATCGCGGCCGACGACGCGTACAGGAACTGCGCGCCTTGCGCGAGGCACGCGTCGAGCACCGCGCGGCTGTAGCGGAAGTTGTTGTCCATCATGTAGCGGCCGTCGGTTTCCATCGTGTCCGAACAGGCGCCTTCGTGGAACACCGCGCGCACCTTGCCGAAGTCGCCGCGCGCGAAGCGTTCGACGAATTCCGTCTTGTCGAGATAGTCGTCGATCTCGCAATCGACGAGATTGCGGAACTTGTCCGCGCGCGTCAGGTTGTCGACCGCGATGATGCGCGTCTCGCCGCGCTCGTTGAGCGCCTTGACGATGTTCGCGCCGATAAAACCGGCTGCGCCGGTGACGATGAGGGTCATGATCGTCCTGCCTGAAAAGTGCGAGCCACTCGTGCGACGCGCTCGTCGCGCCGCCGAATGCGCTCAGTGAAACAGTTCGTCGTAGTCCACCGTGGCCGTGCCGAGCTTGCCGACCACGATGCCTGCCGCGCGATTCGCGAGCACGACCGCGTCGACGAGCGGCACGCCTGCGCCGAGCATCGTCGCGACCGTCGCGATCACGGTATCGCCCGCGCCCGACACGTCGTACACCTCGCGCGCAAGCGCCGGTGCGTGCAGTTCGCCGGTGGCGGAAAAGAGCGTCATGCCCTCTTCGGAACGCGTGAGCAGCAGCGCGTCGATGCCGAGTTCCGCACGCAGATTCGCAACGCGCGCGCGCAGATCATCTTCCGATTTCCACTGCCCGACCACTTCGCGCAACTCCGCGCGATTCGGCGTGATCAGCGAGGCGCCGCGGTAGCGCGCCCAGTCGTCGCCCTTCGGGTCGACGAGGACGGCCTTGCCGGCCGCCCGCGCTTTCTCGATCATCGTCGTGACGTGCGTCAGGCCGCCCTTCGCGTAATCCGACATCAGCACGACGTCGTGCTGCGGCAGCAGCGCGTCGAAGCGCGCGAGCCCCGCGAGCAGCACCTCGTGCGTAGGCATCGCCTCGAAGTCGACGCGCAGCAGTTGCTGCTGGCGTGCGAGCACGCGCAGCTTGATCGTGGTCGGCAGCGTCGGGTCGCGCTCGAGATACGGCGTCACGCCGCTGCTGCCGAGCATCTCGACGATCCGCTCGCCGGGTTCGTCGCAACCGACGACGCACAGCAATCCGGCCTGGCCGCCGAGCGTCACGGCATTGCGCGCGACGTTGGCCGCACCCCCGAGCCGCTCTTCCTGACGCTGCACGTGCACGACCGGCACCGGCGCTTCCGGCGAAATTCGATCGACGTTGCCGAACCAGTAACGGTCGAGCATCACGTCGCCGACGACAAGCACACGCGAGCGCGCGAGCTGCGCGCGCGGCACCGGAACGACTTCGCGGAGAGTATTCATCGTGTGATCAGCCACGGGAGAACGACTGGGGATCGACATACGGCCGGCCGATCGCATAGTAGTCGATGCCCAGTTCGGCCATCGCGTCCGGCTCGTACAGGTTGCGCCCGTCGAAAATCACCGGCGCCTTCAGTTCGGCCTTCAGGCGCGTGAAATCGGGGCTCCGGAATTCCTTCCATTCGGTCACGATCACGAGCGCGTCCGCACCCGTCACGGCGACGTCCTGCGTATCGACGAGCTGCAGCCGTGCAAGCGCATCCGCATCGTCGCCGAAATCCAGCGCGAACACGCGCCGCGCCTCGTCGACCGCGACCGGATCGTACGCGCGCACGATCGCGCCGCGCTCGAGCAGCGCGGCGATCAAGCGGCGGCTCGGCGCCTCGCGCATGTCGTCGGTGTTCGGCTTGAACGCCAGGCCCCAGACCGCGAACTCGCGGCCGGTCAAGTCGGCGCCGAAGCGCTGCTCGATCTTGCCGATCAGCACGTCCTTCTGCGCATGGTTGGCCGCCTCGACGGCTTCCAGGATGCGCAGCGGCTGGCCGTTCTCGCCCGCGGTGCGAATCAGCGCCTGGACGTCCTTCGGGAAGCACGAGCCGCCGTAGCCGACGCCCGCGTACAGGAAGTGGTAGCCGATGCGCGGATCGGAGCCGATCCCGCGGCGCACGGCCTCGATGTCGGCACCGACCTTGTCGGCGAGATTCGACATCTCGTTCATGAACGAGATACGCGTCGCGAGCATCGCATTCGCCGCATATTTCGCGAATTCGGCCGAACGCACGTCCATGTAGATCGTCCGCTCGTGGTTGCGGTTGAACGGCGCGTAAAGCTTCTTCATCTTCTCGCGCGCGATCGTGCCCGTCTCGTCGCCGTCGACACCGATGATGATCCGGTCAGGGCGCATGAAGTCCTCGACCGCGGCGCCTTCCTTCAGGAATTCCGGGTTCGACACGACCGAGAAGCGATGCGCGACGCTGCCGCCGAGCCCGCGTGCGGCAAGCGCCTCGTCGACCACGCCGCGCACGCGCTGCGCGGTACCGACCGGCACCGTCGACTTGTCGACGATCACCTTGAAGCCCGTCATGTGGCGGCCGATGTTGCGCGCGGCCTCGAGCACGTATTGCAGGTCGGCCGAGCCGTCCTCGTCGGGCGGCGTGCCGACCGCAATGAACTGGATCTCGCCGTGCGCGACGCTCGCCTCGAGGTCGGTCGAAAAGCGCAGGCGCCCCGCCGCGCGGTTGCGCGCGATGATGTCCAGCAGCCCCGGTTCGTGAATCGGCATCCCGCCGTTATTCAGGATGTCGATCTTGCGCGGATCGACGTCGAGACAGAAGACGTCGTGACCGATCTCCGCGAGGCATGAGCCCGTGACGAGGCCGACATAGCCGGTGCCGATGATGGTGATTTTCATAGATGTTCCGGTACTTCCCGGTAATTGACTAACTTGGCCGCCGGGCCGAGCCCGGCGACAACCGCTGCGCGTTGGTTCCGCGTGCCGGGATCAGCTCGACATCGCAGGTTCGACGCGGCGCGGCGCATAGGTTTCCCAGCCGCTGCATCCGGGGCACTGCCAGTAGAAGAGCCGCGCCCGGAAACCGCAATTCTGGCACGTATACCGTGGCAGATTTTTCGTGCGCTGCTTGATCAGCGCACGCATCATTTCAAGTTCCTTACGACGCGGTTCGTCGGCCGCCGCGATCTGCGCATCGAGCAGGTGCAGCATCCCCGACAGGTTCGGCGACTTCTCCATCTGCGCGCGCGCGAGCGTGTGCGCTGCATCCTGGCCGCGCAACCCCGCGATATGCTGATAGGCGATGTCGAGCAGGTCGTTCGACGGATAGCGGTCGACATACCCCATCAGCAGCTCCGCGCCGTCGACGTTCTTGCCGAGCGCGACATAGGCCTTCATCAGCTTGTCGGCGACGAGCGGCAGATACGCCGGGTTCTGCGCTTCGACACGCTTCCAGTGCTCGATCGCAGCCGCGTGATTGCCCTCCGCCTCCGCGGCATCGCCGGACAGGATCGTCGCGCGAACGTTCTGCGGGTTCACGGTCAGCGCGAGCCGCAGTTGCTCTGCGGCCGCAGCCGCGTTCTTGCGCTGCAACGCGTCCTGCGCGAGTTCGCAGTGAAACTGCGCGATTTCGGTGCCGAGCGGTTTGTCGCTCATCGACTCGATGCGCTTCGCGGTATCGATCGACTTGTTCCAGTCCTTCTCGATCTCGTAGATCGTCAGCAGCGCCCGCTGTGCGCCAAGCGCGTAGTCGCCGTCGGCGAGCTTGTGGAACGCCTCCTCGGCGCGATCGAGCAGGCCGGCCTTGAGGAAATCCTGGCCGAGCTCGTACAGCGCATGGTCGCGCTCGTTGACCGGCAGGTCCGTACGGCTCAGCAGGTTCTGGTGCACGCGGATTGCACGGTCGGTTTCACCGCGACGGCGGAACAGGTTGCCGAGCGCGAAGTGCAGCTCGACCGTCTCGGGGTCGAGCTTGGCGACCTCGATGAACGCGTCGATCGCCTTGTCCGGTTGTTCGTTCAACAGAAAATTCAGGCCGCGAAAATACGATCGCGGCAGGTTGGCACTCTCCGACAGGAGATTCTTCAGGTCATAGCGTGACGCCGCCCAACCGAGCGCGAACGCAACCGGAATCGCGAGCAACCACCAGAAATCCAGATCCATGCGAAATATCGAAGCAGAGACGAAAACCGCGCGATTATCGCGCGGCGTCCGTGTTAAATGACGGGCGGCATCGGCGGCTGGTCGATGACGGCAGGCGTTTCGCGCGCCGCGCGCAGATCGCGCTTCAGGCGCCCGTTCTCGAGACGCAGACGGAAGATCGAAGGCAGCGCGGACAGCAGGCCGGCCAGCAGCCCCACGACGAAGAACGCGAGGCCGATCAGGATCAGCGGCGCTTGCCATGCATAGCCGGCAACAAAATTCAGCGTCGCGGTTTGCGTATTGGCCAGCGCGAGCACCAGCAGCAGCACGAACACCAATACCCGGATCAGCCAGACGATAAACTTCATGAAGCCCTCTCTTTGTTGAGGTTTGCCGCGGCGCGCGACTCCCCTTCGTCGCACCGAATCGACCCGTATTGTAAAGGAAGCGTTTCCGCGGCTGCGCAGATCCTGCTCGCCCCATTGCGCTGCGGTTGCCGGAAACGAAAAAAGCGCCCGCAAGGGGCGCTTTTTTCTTCAGCCTTCGCCGGACAGGTTCCGGGCAAACCGAACGACGCTCAACGCTCGTCGTCCGGATCATCAGCCTTCAGCGGCTCACCGGCGCGGCCGTCGACGCGTTCACGCAATTCCTTGCCAGGCTTGAAGTGCGGCACGAACTTCTCGGGCACCTGCACTTTCTCCCCCGACTTCGGGTTGCGTCCGACGCGCGCCGGGCGACGGTTGAGGCCGAAGCTGCCGAAACCCCGAATTTCGATGCGATGCCCTTTCGCCAGGGCATCGGACATCGCATCGAGCATCGTTTTCACCGCGAAATCCGCATCCTTGAGGACAAGTTGCGGAAATCGCGATGCCAGCTGCGCGACCAACTCGGATTTGGTCATACTTCAGCAGACCTCGTGAGGCTTACTGGTTCTGGCCGTCGAGCTTCGCCTTCAGCAGCGCGCCGAGGTTGGTCGTACCGGTCGCAGCAGCGCTCGAGTCCGATTGCAGGCCGCGGATCGCTTCCTGTTGCTCGGCCGAATCCTTCGCCTTGATCGACAGGTTGATGCCACGCGACTTGCGATCGATGTTGATCACCATCGCGTTGACCTTGTCGCCTTCCTTCAGCACGTTGCGTGCATCTTCGACGCGATCCTGCGAGATTTCCGATGCGCGCAGGTAGCCTTCGATGTCGCCCGTCAGCGTGATGACCGCACCCTTCGCATCGACCGTCTTCACGACGCCGTCGACGATCGAGCCCTTGTCGTTCATTGCAACGTAGTTGCTGAACGGGTCGCCTTCGAGTTGCTTGATGCCGAGCGAAATACGCTCCTTCTCGACGTCGATACCGAGCACGATTGCTTCGACTTCGTCGCCCTTCTTGTACTTGCGAACGGCTTCTTCGCCAGCTTCGCTCCACGACAGGTCCGACAGGTGGACCAGGCCGTCGATGCCGCCCGGCAGACCGATGAACACGCCGAAGTCGGTGATCGACTTGATTGCGCCCGTGATCTTGTCGCCCTTCTTGAAGTTGCGGCTGAAGTCATCCCACGGATTCGGCTTGCACTGCTTCATGCCGAGGCTGATACGACGACGGTCTTCGTCGATCTCGAGAACCATGACTTCGACTTCGTCGCCGAGCTGGACAACCTTCGACGGAGCAACGTTCTTGTTGGTCCAGTCCATTTCCGACACGTGGACGAGGCCTTCGATGCCCGATTCCACTTCGACGAATGCGCCGTAGTCGGTGATGTTCGTGACCTTGCCGAACAGGCGCGTGCCCGACGGGTAACGGCGCGAGATGCCTTCCCACGGATCGTCGCCCAGTTGCTTGATGCCCAGCGAGACGCGGTTCTTCTCCTGGTCGAACTTGAGGATCTTCGCGGTGACTTCCTGGCCAACCGACAGGACTTCGCTCGGGTGACGCACACGACGCCATGCGATGTCGGTGATGTGCAGCAGGCCGTCGATGCCGCCGAGGTCGACGAACGCACCGTAGTCGGTGATGTTCTTGACCACGCCGTTGACGATCGCGCCTTCCTTCAGCGTCTCGAGCAGCTTCGCGCGCTCTTCGCCTTGCGTCGCTTCGATCACTGCACGACGCGACAGCACGACGTTGTTACGCTTGCGATCGAGCTTGATCACGCGGAACTCGAGCGTCTTGCCTTCGTACGGGGTCGTGTCCTTGACCGGACGCGTGTCGACCAGCGAACCCGGCAGGAACGCGCGGATGCCGTTGACCATCACGGTCATGCCGCCCTTCACCTTGCCGGTGATCGTGCCGGTGACGAGTTCGTTGTTGTCGAGGGCCTTTTCCAGCGACAGCCACGATGCAAGGCGCTTCGCCTTGTCGCGCGACAGGATCGTGTCGCCGTAGCCGTTTTCGAGTGCGTCGATCGCGACGGACACGAAATCGCCCGACTGCACCTCAACCTCGCCCTGATCGTTCAGGAATTCCTCGATCGGAATGTAAGCCTCGGACTTCAGGCCTGCATTGACGACCACGAAGTTGTGGTCGACGCGCACGACTTCGGCGGAAATCACTTCGCCGGCGCGCATGTCTTGGCGGGTCAGCGACTCTTCGAACAGAGCCGCAAAGGATTCGGTATTCGGGGTGGAGGTTTGCAGGTCGGACATAAAAATCTGATTGTGCATGGCTCGCTGTGCCACGCCGGCCGGAATGGCAGGCTGAAAGGGCCAGATCGAAGACCACACGGGGTTAAGGGTTCGAAACACGCTCCGCGCTTGCGACGCGGAGCACCTACCGCTGCCCGCCTTCTCAGGCGGGCTGGCCGAGCGCCCGGTACCACTGCAGCACCTGGTCGACTGCTTCATCGACCGAAAGTGCCGACGTATCCAGCAGCTCGGCATCTGCCGCGGGCTTCAGCGGTGCGGCCGCGCGATTGCTGTCGCGCGCGTCACGTTCACGAAGATCCCGGAGCAAGTCATCTATATTAGCAGAAAAACCTTTTTGCATCAATTGCTTATGCCGTCTGGCCGCGCGCGCCTCGGCGCTGGCCGTCAGGAACACCTTCAGCACGGCGTCCGGGAAGATCACCGTACCCATGTCGCGGCCGTCGGCAACCAGGCCCGGCGTCTTGCGGAACGCGCGCTGGCGCGCGACCAGCGCGGTGCGCACGGGCCCGTGCACGGCAATGGCCGACGCGCGGTTGCCGACCGCTTCGGCGCGGATGTCGTTCGACACGTCGACGCCGTCGAGCTGCGCGCAGCCTTCGCGGAACGTGATGTGGAGATCGTCGATCAGTTTCACCAGCGCGTCGATGTCCTCCGCCTCAATGCCGTAGCGTACGCTTGCGAGCGCCGCGAGACGGTACAGCGCACCGCTGTCGAGCAGGTGGAAGCCAAGGTGCGCGGCGACGAGCGCCGCGACGGTGCCCTTGCCGGAAGCGGTCGGGCCGTCGATCGTGATGACGGGAGTCGGGTGAAAGGGTCGGGTCGATTTCATCGGAACAGTCGGGTCAGGCTTTGGCGAGCGCAGCGAAGCGGTCGAAATAGTCGGGGAACGTCTTGCCGACGCACTTCGGATCGTTGATCCGCACGGGCACGCCGCCCAGGCTGACGAGCGAGAAGCACATCGCCATCCGGTGATCGTCGTACGTGTCGATCGCCGCGTTCGGCGTGAGCTTTTCCGGCGGCGTGACAACGAGATAGTCGGGACCTTCCTCGACGATCGCGCCGACCTTGCGCAGTTCGGTCGCCATCGCGGCGATGCGGTCGGTCTCCTTCACGCGCCAGCTCGCGATGTTGCGCAGCGTGCTCGTGCCGCTCGCGAACAGCGCCGCAACCGCGATGGTCATCGCCGCATCGGGGATCAGGTTGAAATCCATGTCGATCGGCTCGAGCTTGCCGTGGTCGTGACCGATGCCTCGCACATCGATCCAGTCGTCGCCCATCGTCACGTTCGCGCCCATCTGCATCAGCGCGTTCGCGAAGCCGACGTCGCCCTGGATGCTCGCCCGCCCCACGCCCTCGACGCGCAGCGGGCCGCCGCCAAGCGCGCCGGCCGCGAGGAAGTACGATGCGGACGACGCATCGCCCTCGACCATGATCCGCCCCGGCGAGCGGTAGCGGACGCCGGCCGGCACGACGAAGCGCTGCCAGCCGTCACGCTCGACGACCACGCCGAAACGCTCCATCAGCCGGATCGTGATGTCGATGTACGGCTTCGAGATCAGTTCGCCGTCGACCTCGACGACGATCTTGCCGTCCTTCGCCTTCACGAGCGGCAGCGTCATCAGCAGCGCCGTGAGGAACTGGCTCGACACGTCGCCGCGCACGCGGATCGGCGCATCGACCGAGATCGTCGCGGGCCTGATCCGCAGCGGCGGGTAGCCTTCGTTCAGTTCGTAATCGATCCGCGCGCCGATCTGCCGCAGGCCGTCGACGAGATCGCCGATCGGCCGCTCGTGCATGCGCGGCACGCCGTGCACGCGATAGTCGCCGCCGTTCACCGCGAGCGCCGCGGTCAGCGGCCGCACGGCCGTGCCCGCGTTGCCGAGGAACAGGTCGGCCGTCTTCGCGGTGAACGCGCCGCGCGTGCCCGTGACGACGCAGGTGTCGCCGTCGCGCGTGAGCTTCACGCCGAGCTTGCCGAGTGCATCGAGCATCACGCGCGTATCGTCGGAGTCGAGCAGGTTGGTGATCGTCGTTTCGCCTTCGGCAAGCGCCGCGAGCAGCAGCACGCGGTTCGAGATGCTCTTCGAGCCGGGCAGGCGCACGGTGCCCGATGCGCTGGAGTACGGGCCGAGATCGAGATAGTCCATGGGAATCGTCCTGTTATTTCTTGACCGGTTCGGCAGCGGGCGTGCCGCCACGCTCCTGCCATGCCTTGCGTGCGGCGCGCGAGCGCGTGAACACGGCTTCGAGCGCCGCGCCGTCGCCGGCGTCGATTGCCTCGCGCAGCCGCGCGAGCACGCGCGTGTAGCCGTCGAGTTCGTCGAGCAGCGCCGCGCGGTTCGCGACGCACACGTCGCGCCACATCTCCGGGCTCGACGCCGCGATGCGCGTGAAATCGCGGAAGCCGCCCGCCGCGTACGAGAATTTGAGTTCCGCGTCCGTCTCGCCGAGGATCTGTTCGACGAGCGCAAACGACAGCACGTGCGGCAGATGGCTGATCGACGCAAACACGCGGTCGTGCTGCCCGGTGCTCATCGTGCGCACGTCGGCGCCGGTCGCGCGCCACATCGCGTCGATCCGCGCGACCGATTCGGGCGCGTTCTCCGGCAGCGGGCACAGCACGACGTTGCGGCCGACGTACAGGTCCGGCAACGCGGCCTCGACGCCGCTCGACTCGCGGCCGGCAATCGGATGCCCCGGCACGAACTGCGCGATCCGCGCGCCGAGCGCTTCGCGCGCGGCGGCGACGACGTCGGATTTGGTGCTGCCCGCATCGGTGACGATCGTCGCATCGGCGAGCCACGGCGCGATGCGCGCGAGCAACGGGCCCGTCTGCGCGACGGGTGCGGCCAGCAGCACGAGATCGGCGCCCGCCAGTGCGTCGCGCAACTGCGCGTCGTCGTCGAGCGCCGCCGCGCGGTCGATCACGCCGAGCGACAGCGCACGCTCGACCGATGCGCGCGAACGGCCCACGCCGACGATCTCGCCCGCGCCGCCCGGCGCGCGCTCGCGCAGCGCGCGGGCCAGCGATCCGCCGATCAGGCCGACACCGAAAATGACCAGTTTGTTGAATGCAAAGCCTGACACGACAAGAGCCAAGTTACGCGTGCGGAACGACGCCCCGCACACGGAATTCCAGATTCCGGGCAACGGGCCCGCACCCGGCGCGACCTGCACCGGATGCCGCCCGAACCCGCCTTCGGCAGCGCCGATCGGCCTGCCCTGCCCGCCTGGCCGCCGCGCCTGCGCGAGCAGGCGCCGGACCGCCGCGCGTCAGCGTGCGCGCGGATACGAACCGAGTATCTTCAGGAACGCAGCCTTCTGGCCAAGTTCCGCAAGCGCGGCCGCGACCGACGCATCGTCGCGGTGCCCTTCGATGTCGATGTAGAAGTAGTACTCCCACGTGCCGACGCGTGCCGGACGCGACTCGAAGCGCGTCATCGACACACCGTGCCGCGCGAGCGGTTCGAGCAGCTTGAACACGGCGCCCGGCTCGTTCTTCACCGACACGATCAGCGACGTCTGGTCATGACCGCTTTGCCCGGCCGGCTGCTTGCCGACGATCACGAAGCGCGTACGGTTGTGCGGGTCGTCCTGGATCTGCGAGAACGCGATCTGCAAGCCGTAATGCGCGGCCGCGCGGTCGCCCGCGATCGCCGCGACGGTCGGATCGGCTGCCGCGAGGCGCGCGGCCTCCGCGTTGCTCGCCACGGCCTGCCGCTCGAGCTGCGGCGCATTCGCGGCGAGCCACTGCTGGCATTGCGCGAGCGCCTGCGCATGCGCGCAGACGCGCTTCACGCCGTCGAGCGTGCCGCTCTGCGTGAGCAGGTTGTGGTGGATGGGCAGCGCGAGCTCGCCGCTGATCAGCAGTTGCGTCTGCAGCAGCAGGTCGAGCGTGCGCGACACGGCCCCTTCGGTCGAATTCTCGACCGGCGCGACGCCGAACGCGGACGCACCAGCCTCGACCGAACGGAACACCTCGTCGATCGACGGGCACGGCAGCCCTTCGATCGACTGGCCGAAATACTCGAACATCGCCTGTTCGCTATACGTGCCGACCGGCCCGAGGAACGCGACGTGGATCGTCTGCTCGAGCGCGCGGCTCGCCGCCATGATCTCGCGCCAGATTGCGCTGATGTGCTCGCTCTCGAGCGGCCCCGCGCTCATGTCCTGCAGCCGCGCGATCACCTGCAGCTCGCGCTCCGGCCGGAACACCGGCGCGTTGAAATGCTTCTTGACCTCGCCCACCTCCAGCGCCACCGCGGCGCGCTGGTTCAGGAGCGCAATCAGCTGCGCGTCGATCGCGTCGATGCGATCACGCAGCGGTTTCAGGCGGGAATTCAGTTCGTCGTCCATGCGTTTTGCCGTGCTGTTTGAGCAGCGCCGCCGTCAGGCGCCGCGCTGCTCGAAGTCCTTCATGTACTCGACGAGCGCCTTCACGCCCTCGAGCGGCACCGCGTTGTAGATCGACGCCCGCATGCCGCCGACGGACTTGTGGCCCTTCAGCTGCAGCAGCCCGCGCGCCTTTGCGCCGGCAAGGAAGTCTTCGTTGCGCGTTTCGTCGGCCAGGAAAAACGGCACGTTCATCCGCGAACGCGCTGCCGGCTCGACCTTGTTCAGATAGAAGCCGCTCGCATCGATCGTGTCGTAGAGCAGCTTCGATTTTTCGATATTGCGGGCCTCGATCGCTTCGAGGCCACCCTGCCGCTTCAGCCACTGGAACACGAGACCCGCGATGTAGATCGCATAGGTGGGCGGCGTGTTGTACAGCGAGTTGTTCTCGGCGACAGTCTTCCATTCGAACGCGGACGGGCAGATCGACAGCGCGCGATCGAGCAGATCCTCGCGCACGATCACGACCGTCACGCCGGCCATCCCGATATTCTTCTGCGCACCGCCGAACAGCACGCCGTATTTCGCGACGTCCATCGGGCGCGACAGGATGTGCGACGAGACATCCGCGACCAGCGGCACGTCGCCGAGATCGGGAATCTCGAACGTCTCGACGCCGTCGATCGTCTCGTTGGTGCACAGATGCACGTAGGCCGGATCGTCCGACAGTTGCCATTCGGCGCGCGCCGGCGCGCGCGTGAAGCCGTCTTCCGTCTTGCCGGTTGCGGCGAGATGCGGCGTGCAGAACTTCTTCGCCTCGCCGAACGATTTCTGCGACCACGAGCCCGTCACGACGAAGTCGGCGGTGTTGCGCGACCCGAGCAGGTTCATCGGCACGATCGCGTTTTCCGCGATGCCGCCGCCCTGCAGGAACAGGATCCGGTGGCTTGCCGGCACGCCGAGCAGGTCGCGCAGGTCGGTCAGCGCGGCCTCGTGAATCGACATGAATTCCTTGCCGCGATGGCTCATCTCCATCACGCTCATGCCGCTGCCGTGCCAGTCGAGCATTTCGTCGGCGGCCTGCCGCAGCACTTCCTCGGGCATCGCCGCAGGACCGGCGGAGAAATTAAAGACGCGCATCGTGAAAACCTCGGGAGGGACGCGACCGGCGGCTTGCCGCCGCATGTCAGTTGCAAATGAGCCGCGCCAGAAAAAGAATGGCCGCTTGCGCTCGCGCGCAAACGGCCATTATCGCACTGTCGTCAGGCTCCCGCCAAACCCGGCCGAACGGCCGGGGGGGCGTGCCCGGACGGCTTACTTGCCCGGCTTGACTGCTGCGACTTCCTTGTCAGCCTGCGTGCGCGTTGCCTGGATCGCTTGCGGCATGTACTTCTGCATCAGACCGTTGACCACGTCGCGACCGACCTGATCCTGAACCTGGATGAACTTGCGGCCCGTCGGGCTCTTGTAGAACGTCGTCAGATCCTTGATCTCCGACGTGCTGTAGTACTTCGCGTATGCGTCGTACTGAGCCGACATTGCGTCGTTCTGGAACTGCTGCGTGCCGAACACCTTGCCCGCGCCGTCGACCAGCTTCGGCACCGCGTTCTTCTGCAGCGTCGGAACGGCAGCCTGCTTCTGCTTGTCGTTCAGCGTCTTGTTTTCCGACAGCGCGTCCGACAGGATCGCCGGCACGAGCTGCTTGGCCTGCATTTCGGCGCTGTTGCCGATTGCCGACACGAGCTTCGGCGCGTCGATCGCGTCGAGCAGATCCTTGATCGCTGCCTTCTTGTCGGCGTCGATCGGCGCAGCTGCCGCGGCGGGCGCCGGTGCGGAATTCGACAGCGCTTGCGCCATCGCGAACGTCGGCACCAGTGCAGCCAGCAGGACCAGTTGCTTGAATTGCTTTTGCATCATCACTCCCTTTTGGAAATATGAATGGTTGCTCGCCGGCCGCGGCGCTTCACGCCCGCGGCGGCCAGAGTCTCATCCGTTCTTCAGGCTTCGCCGTCCGACGCCTCGTCGGCCTCGCCATCGCCCTCCTCGGCCTCCGCAATCTGCTGCAGGCCGGAGAGCTTGGTACCCTCATCGAGACTGATGAGTGTAACACCTTGCGTGGCGCGCCCCATCTCGCGAATCTCGGAAACACGGGTGCGAATCAACACGCCGGCCGTCGTGATCAGCATGATCTGATCCTCGGCGTCGACGAGCGTCGCGGCCACGACCTTGCCGTTGCGCTCGGACGTCTGGATCGCGATCATACCCTTCGTACCGCGACCGTGACGCGTGTACTCGGTGATCGGCGTGCGCTTGCCGTAGCCGTTCTCGGTCGCGGTGAGCACGGTCTGCTCCTCGCTGCCCGCAACCAGCATCGCGATGACCTGCTGCCCGTCCTCGAGCTGCATGCCGCGCACGCCGCGCGCCTCGCGCCCCATCGGACGCACGTCGTTCTCGTCGAAGCGCACGGCCTTGCCGGCGTCGGAGAACAGCATCACGTCGTGCGCGCCGTCGGTGATCGACGCACCGATCAGGAAGTCGCCGTCGTCGAGGCCGACCGCGATGATGCCCTTCTTCATCGGGCGGCTGAACGCTTCGAGCGGCGTCTTCTTCACGGTGCCGAGCGACGTCGCCATGAAGATGAACTTGTCGGCCGAGAATTCCTTCACCGGCAGCACGACGTTGATCTTCTCGCCTTCCTGCAGCGGGAACATGTTGACGATCGGGCGGCCGCGCGAGTTGCGCGAGCCCTGCGGCACCTCATAGACCTTGACCCAGTACACGCGGCCGCGGTTCGAGAAGCACAGGATGTAATCGTGCGTGTTCGCGATGAACAGCGTCTCGATCCAGTCGTCTTCCTTCATCTGCGTCGCCTGCTTGCCGCGACCGCCGCGCTTCTGCGCGCGGTACTCGGACAGCGGCTGCGACTTCACGTAGCCCGCGTGCGACATCGTGACGACCATGTCCTGCGGCGTGATCAGATCCTCGGTGTTCAGCTCGGTCGCGTTCAGCTCGATCTTCGAGCGGCGCGCATCGCCGAATTCGGCCTTCACCGACGTGAGTTCCTCGCCGATCATCGTCGTGATCCGCTCGGGGCGCGCGAGGATGTCCAGCAGGTCGGCGATCTGCGCCATCACTTCGCGGTACTCGCCGATGATCTTGTCCTGCTCGAGGCCGGTCAGGCGCTGCAGGCGCATCTGCAGGATTTCCTGGGCCTGCGTGTCGGACAGACGGTACAGCCCGTCGACCTGCATGCCGAACGCCGGGTTCAGGCCTTCCGGGCGGTACGCGGAGCGGCCGCCGGCCGCCGCGTTCTCGCTCTCGGCGCGCGTCAGCATCTCGCGCACGAGCGACGAATCCCACGGCTTCGCCATCAGTTCCTGCTTCGCGATCGGCGGCGTCGGCGCGGCCTTGATGATCGCGATGAACTCGTCGATGTTCGCGAGCGCGACCGCGAGACCTTCGAGCACGTGGCCGCGTTCACGGGCCTTGCGCAGTTCGTAGATCGTGCGGCGCGTCAGCACTTCGCGTCGATGCGACAGGAAGCACTGCAGGATTTCCTTCAGGTTCAGCAGCTTCGGCTGGCCGTCGACGAGCGCGACCATGTTCATGCCGAACGTGTCCTGGAGCTGCGTCGCCTTATACAGGTTGTTCAGCACCACTTCGGGCACTTCGCCGCGCTTGAGCTCGATCACGACACGCATGCCGCTCTTGTCGGACTCGTCGCGGATATCGGAGATGCCTTCGAGCTTCTTCTCGTTGACGAGCTCGGCGATCCGCTCGAGCAGCGAGCGCTTGTTCACCTGGTACGGCAGCTCGTCGACGATGATCGCCATCCGCTGGCCGCGGTCGATCTCCTCGAAGTGCGTGGCCGCGCGCATCACGACGCGGCCGCGCCCCGTGCGGTAGCCGTCGCGCACGCCGGCGACGCCGTAGATGATGCCGGCGGTCGGGAAGTCCGGCGCCGGGATGATCTCGATCAGCTCGTCGATCGTCGCTTCCGGGGTGTTCAGCAGGTGCTGGCACGCGTCGACGACTTCGTTCAGGTTGTGCGGCGGGATGTTGGTCGCCATGCCGACCGCGATGCCCGACGAGCCATTGATCAGCAGGTTCGGGATGCGCGACGGCAGGACCGACGGCTGCATTTCGTTGCCGTCGTAGTTCGGCTCGAAATCGACCGTTTCCTTGTCGATGTCGGCGAGCAGCTCGTGACCGATCTTCGCCATGCGAATTTCGGTGTAACGCATCGCCGCGGCATTGTCGCCGTCGATCGAGCCGAAGTTGCCCTGCCCGTCGATCAGCATGTAGCGCAGCGAGAAGTCCTGCGCCATCCGCACGATCGTGTCGTAGACCGCGGTGTCGCCGTGAGGGTGGTACTTACCGATCACGTCACCGACGATACGCGCCGACTTCTTGTACGCGCGGTTCCAGTCGTTGTTCAGTTCGTGCATCGCGAACAACACGCGCCGGTGCACGGGCTTCAGGCCATCGCGGACATCCGGGAGGGCACGTCCGACGATCACGCTCATCGCGTAATCGAGATACGAACGGCGCATTTCCTCCTCTAGGGAGGTGGGCAGGGTCTCTTTGGCGAATTGATCCATGTATCCGTATCGTTTCGGAGCGAAGACGGCGAACGCCTTTCGCGTGGGCGCTGCATGCGCAACGCAACGCGAGATTCTAACATGCGCCCATCAGCCGCAAATTCGCCTCCCCCTCTATATATAAATAGCGAAAATCGCGGCGGCGGCGGACCGGCCGGAACCGCACGCGACTCGACGCCACCGTTGATCGCGCCCGGTTTACCGGCGATCCCACCCGGTTTGTTTCACGCGCACGAGTAAACAGTTGCCCGCACCCGCGCAATTTCGCCGGCGCACTCTTGACAATCTCTAAAAGTTGCGGCAGGCCGGTGTTGCGCATGCACCACAAAGTTGAGGGGATCTTAGGGTGGGGAGGATTTTTTTTCGTAGGAAGGGAACGATATGGCAAAATGCCAACGCACTGAAAGTTAGACGCTGCTCGAAGTCTACACAGAGCGGTGCCGCGTTTTTTGTGCCGCACCAATGTTATACTTCGAGCAATGTATGACTTGTCACCGTCAACAGGCTCGCAGTAAACCTGCGGTAATCTCAATTTCGAGAGGAGAAATATGAATAAACTTTCAAAGCTCGCGTTCATTGCAGCTACCGCAGTTATGGCTGCATCCGCTTCGGCACAGTCGGTGCCGGCGTCGCGTCAAGCCGTCAATGACAACTGGGTGAACGGCACGGGCGAATGGGTGTGGATGAACGGCACGAACGAGCTCTGCTGGCGCGATGCGTTCTGGACGCCGGCCACCGCCAACGCGAAGTGCGATGGCGCACTGGTCGCCCAGGCACCGCAGCCGCCGGTCGCTCCGGTCGCTCCGGCCATCACGAGCCAGAAGATCACGTATCAAGCTGACGCCCTGTTCGACTTCGACAAGGCAACGCTCAAGCCGCTGGGCAAGCAGAAGCTGGACGAACTGGCTTCGAAGATCCAGGGCATGAACACGGAAGTGGTCGTCGCAACGGGCTACACGGACCGCATCGGTTCGGACAAGTACAACGACCGTCTGTCGCTGCGCCGTGCGCAGGCCGTGAAGTCGTACCTGGTCAGCAAGGGTGTGCCGGCCAACAAGATCTACACGGAAGGCAAGGGCAAGCGCAACCCGGTTACGACTGGCTGCAACCAGAAGAACCGCAAGCAGCTGATCGCCTGCCTCGCACCGGACCGCCGCGTGGAAGTCGAAGTGGTTGGTACGCAAGAAGTCCAGAAGACGACCGTTCCGGCGCAGTAAGCCGCGGTTTTCGACTGCTTCAAAGCCCCGCTCCGGCGGGGCTTTTTCATTGACGCCCGTCCGGGCGCTCGCTGGCCTCGTCGTCCGCCCGCTTATATACTCGGGGCTGACGAACCGCAGCACCGCCCTCCTTCCGTAGCCCGTTTGCCGCCATGACCAACGCCGATCCGCACGAACTCCAGAAATTCAGCGACCTCGCCCATCGGTGGTGGGATCCGAATGCCGAATTCAAGCCGCTGCACGACCTGAACCCGGTCCGGCTCGGCTGGATCGACGCACATGCGCACCTGGCCGGCAAGCGCGCACTCGACATCGGCTGCGGCGGCGGCATCCTGTCCGAATCGATGGCCGGGCTTGGCGCCCAGGTGAAAGGCATCGACCTGTCGACCGAAGCGCTTGGCGTCGCCGACCTGCACAGCCTCGAAAGCGGCATCGCGGTCGACTACGAGGCGATCGCCGCCGAAGCGATCGCCGCGCGCGAGCCGGGCACCTACGACGTCGTCACGTGCATGGAGATGCTCGAGCACGTGCCGTCGCCCGGCGATATCGTCGCCGCGTGCGCGACGCTCGTGAAGCCGGGCGGCTGGGTGTTCTTCTCGACGCTGAACCGGAATCTGAAGTCCTACCTGTTCGCGGTGATCGGCGCAGAGTACATCGCGCAAATGCTGCCGAAGGGCACGCACGACTACGCGCGCTTCATCCGCCCGTCGGAACTGGCCGGCTTCGTGCGCGCGACGGATCTGCACATCGTGGAGATCAAGGGCATCACGTATCACCCGATCGGCAAGCGCTTCGCGCTGTCGAACGACACCGACATCAACTACCTCGTCGCGTGCCGCCGCGGCGCGTGACCCTCCGACCGGCATGACGACTCCCCTTTCGACCGCGCGGGCCGCACTCGACGAACCGCGCCTGCTGCACTGCGCTGCCGTGCTGTTCGACCTCGACGGCACGCTTGCCGACACGGCGCCCGATCTCGCCGCCGCCGTCAACAAGATGCAGCGCGCGCGCGGCCTGGCCGAAACGCCGCTCGACGTGCTGCGGCCGCTGGCCTCGGCCGGCGCGCGCGGCCTGCTCGGCGGCGCGTTCGGCATCGATCCGCACACGCCCGGCTACGAAGCGATGCGCGACGAGTTCCTGGCCAACTACGCGACGGATATCTGCGTGCAAACGACGCTGTTCCCCGGCATCGGCGACGTGCTCGACGAACTCGATGCGCGCAGCGTGCGCTGGGGCATCGTCACGAACAAGGCGATGCGGCTCACGGCGCCGCTCGTCGACCTGCTCGGTCTTGCACCGCGCGCGGCCTGCGTCGTCGGGGGCGACACAACGCCGCACTCGAAGCCGCACCCTGCTCCGCTGCTGCACGCGGCCGAC
Organism: Burkholderia pyrrocinia; assembly: GCF_022809715.1. NCBI lineage: Bacteria > Pseudomonadati > Pseudomonadota > Betaproteobacteria > Burkholderiales > Burkholderiaceae > Burkholderia > Burkholderia pyrrocinia. The sequence goes on along the minus strand of NZ_CP094459.1, from coordinate 1,037,435 downwards.
CAGCTGACGCTCGCGCCGGCGCGCATCGTCTATGTCGGCGACGATCTGCGCGACATTCAGGCCGGCAGCGCGGCCGGCATGGCGACGGTCGCGGCCGCGTACGGTTACTGCGGCGACGGCGCCGCGCCGGCCGACTGGCAGGCCCAGCATCTCGTCGACACGACGCAGGAACTGCGCGAACTGCTGCGCGATGTTGGGCTATAATGATCGATCTGATCCGCGGGGGCGACCTGGTTTCGACAGGGGTTGTGAAGCGGCTAGGGCATGTCGAGGACCCGTCACCTCGTTAATCAATGGGAAAATCGTAACTGCAAACGACGATACGTTCGCACTGGCAGCCTAACGGCCGCCGTCCTCTGCCTAGTTCACTGACGGGCTAGTGTCGCAAGACCGGTAGCAATACCGCCAGAGGTCATTTACGTCAGTTAAGCCCTGTCGGCGTCGCGACGCCAGGGTCGAAAACCTAGCGAATCGCCGTAGTGCAGCGTGTTCGTCCGCGTCGCTGCGGTTAAATCAAATGACTGAACTAAACATGTAGAACTAGTCGTGGAGCGCTTCTGGACGCGGGTTCGATTCCCGCCGCCTCCACCAAATTCCGCGCTCGCCGCACGAACCCCGCATGACGCAAGTCTGCGGGGTTTTTTGTTGCCGGCGAAACGCATGCGTCCCCTCTCCTTCGAAAAAGCGCCCAGCCACGGACGGGCCGGGCGGAATGCCGCCGGTATTCCGGCGACAGGAGGTGACGGATATTCCGCCGCGCCCGCGCAAGCGTCGGTCGCAACGGGCTGCGGCCAGCCCGGTTGCCGCTGCGCAGGGCGCGACGTGTCCGCCGCACCCTGCGCTCGAGCACACCAGGCAATACAAGACTCAGCTGCCGCGATACAGCGACTTCATTTCTTCAGCGCTGGCCGGGCGCACGCCCATGGCATGCGAACCCGATGCCGATGCGCCCTGTGCCTGCGCGCCGTACCCGCTGGCGTCAGCGCCTTGCGCTTGCGCCAGTGCGCTGCGCTGCTGTTCCGCAACACGGGCCGTTGCGGCCTGGACCGCTTCCGGATAGTGCGGATCTTCGCCGCGGGCGGAGTTGTAACCGGCTTGCTGGAGCTGGACCAGCTCGGCACGGACCTGCGCGCGGGTGATCGTCGAACCCGACTGGGCAAACGACACGACCGGGGCAACGAGAGCGGCAGCAACGACAACAGCTTGAACGAGCGACTTCATGATGACCTACCTCCAGATTTGTCTGTTTTCGCGGTGAACACCTTGTTCAGCGCCGACAAACTGAAGTTTATGTAGGCGGATGCTTAAGAATAAGGCAGGTTTCAGGAAGACATCCTTCCTGATTTACGGGTTAACCCTAGATCACTCGCCGGGCCGGCGATTCGCGAACGCTGCTTCGCCCGACATCGCGTCGCATGACGACTCGCCTGAAAGCACGAGCCCCGCGAAGCGACAACGCTTCGCGGGGCTCGAATGGTATTGCACGGGATTCGTGCAGTCGCGCCGGTCAGACGGTCAAGCCGATATGCGTGTGCCCATCACCCGTCTGCCGATTCGACACCGCACGACGACGGTGCAAACACGCCTGTCCAGGTGTTACTGAGTATCCATCGGGCACTTCAGATTGCAGCCGTTCGGGTCGCCCAGGTCGCCCTTGCGACGCAAGGCCGATTTCTTGCTGCCCTGGTATTTCTGCGACGGCGCCGACGCCGCGAACGGCATCTGCGGATGCTCGTTCAAGCGAAACTGTTCGCTCAGGATGCCGCCGGGCACGCCCGGGGAATTCTGCGCAAGCGCGAACGGCGAAGCAGCGACCAGAAGCCCCGCGGTCAACGCTGCCGCGGCGAGGGAAACGGAAAATTTCATGGCGGGATGACGCCTGAACGGCGTGCTTGTTGGAACGTTGATCAAGCGCCAAGCGTAGCGCAAATCTCCCGCTCCTGCAGCGCAGTCCGACCGCGTGCCCGTCACCGGGAATGGCCGTCCGGCGCGCTCGTACCGTCACTGCCGGCCAGCCCCGTCGCAATGCTCGTCAGCGTCCCGCATGCGGCCGGATCGTAGCCGTCGAGATGGGCGACGCGCTCGACGAAGCGCGCGTCGCGCAGCAGCGCCAGCACGCCGTCGAGCGGCCGCGCGTCGAGCCGCGCGCGTTCGCACGCGAAGTAATAGTCCTCGTCGACGACCGGGATGAAATCGAGCCCGAAATGACGGGCGGCCGGCTCGACCCCGAAGCCGAGATCGGCCATCCCGCTCGCGACGAACGCGGCGATCGCAGAATGCGTGAGTTCGGCCGACGCATAACCGTCGATGCGCTCGGGATCGATGCCGATCGCGCGCAGCGCGAGATCCAGCAGCATGCGCGTACCCGACCCCGGCTGCCGGTTGACGAAGCGGATGTCGTTGCGCGCGAGGTCCGCGAGCCCGCAGACCTGCTTCGGGTTGCCGCGCGGCACGAACAGCCCCTGCTGGCGGCGCGTCAGGTGAATCAGGACGTGGCGCGCGTCGTCGAGCCACGGCCGGTAGATCTGCGCGCACTGAGCGCGAAACGCGCCGCGCGGCAGATGGAAGCCGGCCAGGTCGCATTCGCCGCGCGCGAGCGCCTGCACGGCCTCGACGCTCTCGCGATACTTGATGTCGACGGCTGCCTGCGCATCGACGAGCGCGGACACGAGCGTCGCGACCGCGTAACCGTGCGACGCGTGGATACGCACGGCGCCGTCGCGCTGCGCAAGCCGCCGGTTCAGGTCGCTGGCCACCTCGGCCGCCAGCGTGCGCAGGTTCCCGTCGAGCCGGCTGCGCGCGAGGCGCTGCGCGTCGACGACCGCCTGCCCGAGCTCCGACAGCGTCGATCCCTTGCCCCGCGCGGTTTCGATCAACTCTGCGCCGATGCACGCTTCCAGCGCGCGCAGCATGCCCCACGCGTGCCGGTACGACAGCCCTTTTGCCTGGGCAGCCTGCGCGATGCTACCCGTGTCGGCCACGAGTTCCAGCAACGGCGCGACGTCCGACAGGCTGGCCGTGCGACCTTCCGTGTCGCGTACGGTCAGATACGCGTCGCATTCGATTCGAACCAATTATGTACTCCGATTTCCTATTGCGACTGCGAAATCTTCCGCTTATCGTTGATGAAAATCAATCTGAACGAAGTCGCGATGCACACTATATGAATAGTGAGCGCATATGAGACTTTGGAGGAGCATAACCGATGTCCCCGAATTCCCATGCGCCCGACGCGCTCGTCGAGCGCCATGCGCGCGCCGGCCGGTCGCTGGTCGCGATCCTTCATGCGATCCAGGACGACGCGGGCTACGTGCCGCCGGGCTGCGTCGCGCCGCTCGCCAGGGCGCTGAATCTGTCGCGCGCGGAAGTGCACGGCGTACTGACCTACTATCACCACTTCCGCACCGCGCCGCCCGCGCGCGTGACGATCCAGATGTGCCGCGCCGAAGCGTGCCGCAGCATGGGCTGCGAAACGCTCGCCGCGCACGCTGAAGCCCGCACGGGCTGCCGGTTCGACGCAGCGCACGGCGATGCCGCGAATGCGCACGCGCCGGACGCCGTCGCGCTCGAATCGGTCTACTGTCTCGGACTGTGCGCGCAGTCGCCGTCGCTGACGGTCAACGGCGTGCTGCATGCGAAGGTCACGCCGGAGAAATTCGACGCGCTGCTGGCCGATGCTCTCGCCCACACGCCGGAGGCCGCATGACGACCCGCATCTACGTCCCCCGCGATTCGTCCGCGCTGGCCCTCGGCGCCGACGCGCTCGCCGCCGCGATCGTCGCGGAAGCCGAACGGCGCGGCGTCGCGATCGAACTGGTCCGCAACGGCTCGCGCGGGCTGCTGTGGCTCGAGCCGCTCGTCGAAGTCGGTACGGCCGCAGGGCGCGTCGGTTATGCGAACCTGTCGGCCGCCGACGTGCCGGCCCTGTTCGATGCCAACTGGCTCGAAGGCGGTGCGCATCCGAGCGGCGTCGGCGTCGTCGACGCGCACCCCTATCTCGCGCGCCAGCAGCGCCTCACGTTCGCGCGCATCGGCCTGACCGATCCGCTGTCGATCGACGACTACCTGCAGCATGAAGGCCTCGCCGGCCTGAAGAACGCACTCGCGCTCGACGGCGATGCCGCGTGCGAAATGCTGATCGAATCGGGGCTGCGCGGCCGCGGCGGCGCGGCGTTCCCGGCCGGCATCAAGTGGCGCACGGTCCGGCACGCGAGCGCCACGCAGAAGTACATCGTCTGCAATGCGGACGAAGGCGATTCGGGCACGTTCTCCGACCGCCTGATGATGGAATGCGATCCGTACTGCCTGATCGAAGGGATGATCATCGCGGGCATCGCAACGGGCGCGACGGTCGGCTACATCTACGTGCGCAGCGAATACCCGCACGCGATCGCGACGCTCGAAGCCGCGATCGTCCGCGCGCGCGAGGCCGGCTGGCTCGGCGAACACGTGCTCGGCTCCGCGCATGCATTCGAGCTGCACGTCGCGAAAGGCGCGGGCTCGTACGTGTGCGGCGAGGAAACGGCGCTGCTCGAATCGCTCGAGGGCAAGCGCGGCGTCGTGCGCGCGAAGCCGCCGCTGCCCGCGCTCGCCGGCCTGTTCGGCCAGCCGACCGTGATCAACAACGTGATCACGCTCGCGACGGCACCCGTGATCTTCGCGCGCGGCGCCGCGTTCTATCGCGACTACGGGATGGGCCGCTCGCGCGGCACGCTGCCGTTCCAGCTGGCCGGCAACATCCGTCACGGCGGCCTCGTCGAACTCGCGTTCGGGGTCACGCTGCGCGAGCTGCTGTTCGACTTCGGCGATGGCACGGCAAGCGGCCGGCCCGCACGCGCCGCACAGGTCGGCGGCCCGCTCGGCACCTACCTGCCCGACCATCAGTGGGATGTGCCGCTCGACTACGAGGCGTACACGGCGATCGGTGCGGTGGTCGGCCACGGCGGCATCGTGCTGCACGACGACACGTCGAACCTCGCCGAGCTTGCCGAATATGCGATGAAGTTCTGTGCGATCGAATCGTGCGGCAAGTGCACGCCGTGCCGGATCGGTTCGACGCGCGGCGTCGAGACGATCGCGCACATCCGCCACGGCGACACGTCGGAGCGGCAGGTCACGCTGCTGCGCGACCTGTGCGACACGATGCTGGCCGGTTCGCTGTGCGCGATGGGCGGGATGACGCCCTACCCGGTGCTGTCCGCGCTCGACCATTTCCCCGAAGATTTCGGGCTCGCTGGCGGCAAGGATGCCGCGTCGGGCCCGGTCAAGGCTGCGGCCTGACCCAGAAGGAGCCCTGCATGTCCCTCGACACGAACAACGTCCGCCAAGGCGGCTGCGGCTCGGGCCAATGCGCGTGCAAGAGCGCCGCACAGGCACGCGCCCGCGACCCGTTCGACGATACCGACTACGGCACGCCGCAACGGCATGCCGATACCGACGTCACGCTCGAAATCGACGGCCAGCCGGTGACGGTACCTGCCGGCACGTCGGTGATGCGCGCGGCGATCGAAGCCGGCGTCAACGTCCCGAAGCTCTGCGCGACCGACTCGCTCGAGCCGTTCGGCTCGTGCCGGCTGTGCCTCGTCGAGATCGAAGGCCGGCGCGGTTATCCGGCGTCGTGCACGACGCCGGCCGAAGCGGGCATGAAGGTGCGCACGCAGTCGGACCGGCTGCAGTCGCTGCGCCGCAACGTGATGGAGCTGTACATCTCCGACCATCCGCTCGACTGCCTCACCTGCCCCGCCAACGGCAACTGCGAGCTGCAGGACATGGCGGGTGTCGTCGGGCTGCGCGAAGTGCGCTACGGCTTCGATGGCGCGAATCACCTCAACGACCGCAAGGACGAATCGAACCCGTACTTCACGTACGACCCGTCGAAGTGCATCGTCTGCAACCGCTGCGTGCGCGCGTGCGAGGAAACCCAGGGCACGTTCGCGCTGACGATCGCCGCGCGCGGCTTCGAATCGCGCGTCGCCGCAGGCGAAAGCGAATCGTTCATGGCGTCGGAATGCGTGTCGTGCGGCGCCTGCGTCGCCGCATGCCCGACGGCCACGCTGCAGGAAAAATCCGTCGTGCAGCTCGGGCAGGCCGAACACTCGGTCGTCACGACCTGCGCGTACTGCGGCGTCGGCTGCTCGTTCAAGGCCGAGATGAAGGGCACGCAGGTCGTGCGCATGACGCCGAACAAGAACGGCCTCGCGAACGAGGGGCACGCGTGCGTGAAGGGACGCTTCGCGTGGGGCTACGCGACGCACAAGGACCGCATCACGAAGCCGATGATCCGCGAGAAGATCACCGACCCGTGGCGCGAAGTGAGCTGGGACGAAGCACTCACCTACGCGGCGACGCAATTCCGCAAGCTGCAGCAGAAGTACGGCCGCGATTCGATCGGCGGCATCACGTCGTCGCGCTGCACGAACGAGGAAACCTACCTCGTGCAGAAGCTCGTGCGTGCCGCGTTCGGCAACAACAACGTCGACACCTGCGCGCGCGTGTGCCATTCGCCGACCGGTTATGGCCTCAAGACGACGCTCGGCGAATCGGCCGGCACGCAGACGTTCGCATCGGTCGACCAGGCCGACGTGATCGTCGTGATGGGTGCGAACCCGACCGACGGGCACCCGGTGTTCGGCTCGCGGCTGAAGCGGCGCGTTCGCGAAGGCGCGAAGCTGATCGTGATCGACCCGCGCCGCATCGATGTCGTCGACGGCCCGCACGTGAAGGCCACGCATCATCTGCAACTGCGCCCCGGCACCAACGTCGCGATCGTCAACGCGCTCGCGCACGTGATCGTCACCGAAGGGCTCGTTGCCGACGCGTTCGTCGCCGAGCGCTGCGAGACGCGCGCGTTCGAGCAATGGCGCGACTTCGTGTCGCGCGCCGACAATTCGCCCGAGGCCACCGCCGACGTGACGGGCGTGCCGGCCGAGCTGGTACGCGCCGCCGCGCGCCTGTACGCAACGGGCGGCAATGCCGCGATCTATTACGGGCTGGGCGTGACCGAACACGCGCAGGGCTCGACGACGGTGATGGGCATCGCGAATCTCGCGATGGCGACCGGCAACATCGGCCGCGAAGGCGTCGGCGTCAATCCGCTGCGCGGCCAGAACAACGTGCAGGGTTCGTGCGACATGGGCTCGTTCCCGCACGAACTGCCCGGCTACCGGCACATCAGTGACGAGATCGTGCGCGCGCAGTTCGAACAGGCGTGGTCGGCCAAGCTGCAGCCGGAACCGGGGCTGCGCATCCCGAACATGTTCGACGCGGCGCTCGACGGCAGTTTCAAGGGGCTCTACTGCCAGGGCGAGGACATCGTCCAGTCGGACCCGAACACGCAGCACGTGTCGGCCGCGCTGTCGGCGATGGAGTGCATCGTCGTACAGGACATCTTCCTGAACGAGACCGCGAAATATGCGCACGTGCTGCTGCCGGGCTCGACGTTCCTCGAGAAGGACGGCACGTTCACGAACGCGGAGCGCCGCATCTCGCGCGTGCGCAAGGTGATGCCGCCGCTCGCGGGCTACGCTGACTGGGAAGTGACGCTGCTGCTGTCGCAGGCGCTCGGCTACGACATGCACTACACGCATCCGTCGGAAATCATGGACGAGATCGCGCGGCTCACGCCGACCTTCTCCGGCGTGTCGTACGAGAAGCTCGACGCGCTCGGCAGCATCCAGTGGCCGTGCAACGAGCACGCACCGGAAGGCACGCCGACGATGCACATAGACGAGTTCGTGCGCGGCAAGGGCCGGTTCGTGATCACCAAGTTCATTCCGACGCCGGAAAAGGTCACGCAGCGCTATCCGCTGATCCTGACGACGGGCCGCATCCTGTCGCAATACAACGTCGGCGCGCAGACGCGCCGCACCGAAAACGTCCGGTGGCATGAAGAGGATCGCCTCGAGATCCATCCGCACGACGCGCAGGATCGCGGCATCCGGACCGGCGACTGGGTCGGCATCGAATCGCGTGCCGGGCAGACGGTGCTGCGCGCGCTCGTGACGGAGCGCATGCAGCCGGGCGTCGTGTACACGACGTTCCACTTCCCCGAATCGGGCGCGAACGTGATCACGACGGAAAGCTCCGACTGGGCGACGAACTGCCCTGAATACAAGGTGACGGCCGTGCAGGTGCTGCCGGTTGCGCAGCCGTCCGAATGGCAGCGCGCATACGCGCGCTTCAACGCGGAGCAGATCGACCTGCTCGAGCGCCGCGCGAGCACGCCCGACACCGTGACGACAGGCAAGTGAGGCTGCGATGGACAACGACCACCTGATCGACATGGCCAACCAGATCGGCGCATTCTTCGAATCGATGCCCGATCGCGACGAAGCGCTGACCGGTATCGCCGAGCATATCCGGCGCTTCTGGGAGCCGCGGATGCGCCGCGCATTGCTCGCCGCGCTCGACGATCCGTCGGGCGAAGGCGCGCAACGCGCGGCACCGATCGTGCGCGATGCGATCGCCACGCACCGCGCGTCGCTCGTTCCTGCTCCCGCGACCGCCTGAACGCACCGCTACCCGGGCACCGACATGCCCGCGAACCAGTTTTCGCAATGGCGCAGCAACCCGTTCGCATCGGTCGCCGTGCGCCCGCGCGCGGCGACATACCCGTCGGGCCGCAGCAGGTAGAACGACGGCCGCGAGCGGCCGTACTCCTGTGCCAGCCCGGCGGCACCGTCGCCTTCGATATCGGTGACCCGCCACACGCGCACGGCGCCCGGCATGATCCGTTCGAGCCCCTGCACGAGCGCCTGCGCATCGGCCGCCATCGGCGGCGCAGCGCCGGTGTCTGCATTCACCGGCTCTTCGAGCAGCAGCAGCGTGAAGCTCGCCGGATCGTGCAGATCGTATAGCCGCGCCGTTCCGGGCGCCTGACCGAGCGGGCCGTCGAGCACGTGCACGAATGCGTCGGGCGCCCGCTCGCCCGCACGCGGGCCGCCGTCGAGCACACGCTCCAGCGTGAGCGGACTCTTCCGGTACTGCACGCCGAGCTCGCTGACCGTGCGCCGCACCGCGTCGCGCATCGGCCCGAACGACACCAGCAGCGGCACGACATGATCGCGCAGCAGCTTCATCGCGCCGCGATCCGCCTCGACGATCTGCGTAATGAAACCGGTCTGCCGCAACACGTCGCGCTCGATCGGATGACGCTCGGCGTGATACGTGTCGAGCAGCCGTTCTGGCGTGCCCGCACCGAGCACGCGCGCAAGCTTCCAGCCCAGATTGAACGCTTCCTGGATGCCGGTGTTCATGCCCTGCGCACCGGCCGGGCTGTGGACGTGCGCGGCGTCGCCCGCGAAGAATACGCGGCCGTGACGCAGTCGGTCGATCATCCGGCTATGCAGGTGGAAATAGGACGACCACGCGAGATCGCTCGGCGAGATCGACGCGCCAACGCGTGCGCGCAGAATCGCCTCGCATTCCGCGAGCGACGGGGGCGGCGCATCGGGCGACGCATCGCTGCCGGGCGGCCGGTCGGCAACGAGCCGGTAACGGCCACCGCCCATCGGAAACAGGCCCGCCATGCCTTCGGGCGTCGTGAACAGGTGGATCTCTTCGTCCGGCCAGTCGGGTATCGCCGCGAAATCGGCGAGCAGGAAAGTCTGTTCGAACGCCTGCCCGGCGAAACCCAGGCCGAGCAGATGCCTGACCGTGCTGTGCGCACCGTCGGCAGCGATCAGGTACGACGGCGCGAACGATTCGTCGCGGCCGTCGGCGCAGCGGATCGTCACGTCGAGCGACGTGCCGCCTGCATCGCACGCGGTCAGCGTCGCGCCGCGCTCGACCGTCACGCCGAACCCGGCCAGGTGCTCGGCGAGCAGCCGCTCGGTAATGCTCTGGTCGAGAAACAGCAGATACGGGTAGCGCGTTTGCAGTGGATCGAAATCGAGCCGCGCGATCACGCGGCCGTCGGCATGCAGCGCGGCCGCATGCGCGCGATGGCCGAGCGCGAGAAACGGCTCGACCGCGCGATGCTGCTCCAGCAGTTCGAGCGTGCGCGCCTGGATGCCGATCGCGCGCGAATACGGCGCGGGCGCGGCGAGGCGGTCGATGATGCGCACCGGCACGCGGGCCCGCGCGAGGCTCATCGCCGCGGCAAGGCCGGTCGGCCCCGCGCCGACGATCAGCACGGGCGGGATATCGGGCAGTGTGTCAGCCATGAGAACCTCGATGACACGCGACCCTGCAAGTCTACGCCGCTCCGCGTGACGGGGCCATATGCCGACCGGCCGATGCGCGGCACCCATGCGCGGTGTGGGAAAATACGCGCTTTCCGCCAGTTTTCGCGTCATGGATTCCGCATTCGACCGAGCGTATGCAGCACACCGCGCGGGCCGCCTCGCCGAGGCTGAGCACGGCTATCGCGCCGCGCTCGCCACCAACCCCGCCGACGCAGATGCGCTGCATCTGTTCGGCGTGCTGCGGCACCAGCAGGGCCAGCATGCCGAGGCGGCCGATCTCGTCGGCCGCGCCGTCGCGCTGCGTCCGGACGATGCCGCGCTGCAGCTCAATCTCGGCAACGCGCTGAAAGCGCTCGGCCGGCTCGACGACGCGATCGACCGCTTTCGCAACGCGCTGACGCTCGCGCCCGAATTTCCGCTCGCGCACTACAACCTCGGCAACGCGTATGCGGCGCTGCAGCGCCATGAGGATGCGATCGACGCGTTCGGCCGCGCGCTTCGGCTCACGCCCGACGACGCATCGATCCACAACAATCTCGGCAACGCGCTGAACGCGCTCGGCCGCCACGACGACGCGCTCGCAGCGTTCCGACGCGCGCTCGAACTGCGGCCCGGGCATGCGGGCGCGCACAACAACCTCGCGATGGCGCTGAACGCGATGGGCCGCGCCGACGACGCGATCGCACACTTCCAGGCCGCGATCGCCGCGCAGCCGCGCTTCGTCGCCGCGCATTTCAATCTCGGCAATACGTTCGATGCGGTCGGCCGGCATGCCGAGGCGGCCGCCTCGTTCGAAGCCGCGCTCGCGCTGCATCCGCCGTTCCCGCTTGCGCTGTTCGGGCTCGCGAACGCACTGTGCGCGCAGGCGCGTCACCGCGACGCGCTGCCCTACTACGAGCGCGCCGTCGGTCTCGATCCGTCGTTCAGCCTGGCGTGGCTGAACCTCGGCAACGCACATCACGCGCTCTGCGCGCACGAGATGGCGCTGCGCGCATTCGACCAGGCATTGCGCGTCGAACCCGATCTCACGCTCGCGCGGCTGCACCGCGCGGTCACGCTGCTGACGCTCGGCGACTTCACGCGCGGCCTGCCCGCGTACGAAGCGCGCCACGAGACGCCGGGCGCGATACCGCTCGGCACGCTGCCGCGCTGGCAGGGTGAGCCGATTGCGTCGCGCACGCTGCTGATCCGCGCGGAACAGGGGTTCGGCGACACGCTGCAGTTCGTCCGCTTCGTGCCGCTTGCCCGCGCACGCTGCGCGCGCGTCGTGCTCGAAGTCCAGCCGGAACTCGTGTCGCTGCTGGCGCCCGCCGCATCGCGCTGGCGCGTGACGCTCGTTGCGCAAGGCGCCGGAAAACCGCCTGCGGCGGACGTCGCCTGCACGCTGATGAGCCTGCCGTTCCTGCTCGGGCTTCAGCCGGCGGACATCGTCGGCGGCTCGCGCTACCTCGACGCGCCCGAAGGCGCTCGCCGGCGCTTTCGCGGCTCGCTCGGCGGGCAGTCGAAACGCAAGTTCGGCCTCGCGTGGTCGGGGCGCCGCCAGGCGCAGGAAAACCGTTCGATGCCGTTCGACGCGCTCGCGCCGCTGCTCGCGCTGCCGGACATCGACTGGATCGTGCTGCAGCCCGCACTCGACGACGACGAACGTGCGCGCGTCGACGCGCATCCGCGCGTGCATCGCCTCGACGGTCGGCTGAACGACTTCGCCGATACGGCCGCGCTGATCGAGCGGCTCGACGGCGTCGTCACGATCGATACGGCTGTCGCGCACCTCGCGGGCGCGCTCGGCAAGCCGCTGTGGGTCATGCTGCCGTTCGCACCCGACTGGCGCTGGTTCACCGGCGACGACTGCCCGTGGTATCCGCAGGCCAGGATCGCCCGCCAGCCCGCGCCGGGCGCGTGGCTCGACGTGGCGGCCATGGTCGCCGACAAGCTGCGTGAAGCCTGAACGCAGACGAAAAAGGGAGCGCAGCGCGCTCCCTTTTTCAATGCGATGCATGCGGCCGGCGCCGCACGATGTGCGGGCGCCTGTCAGGCCGCCTTGTACTGATTCCGCGCGTCGGGCGTGCGGTACAGCACGAGCGTCGCAATCAGCCCGCAAATTGCCGCCACGCTCAGCCACAGCCCCGGCGCCGCCTTGTTGCCCGTCTGGTGGATCAGCAGCGTCGAGATCGCCGGCGTGAAGCCGCCGATCGTCGTCGCCAGGCTGTACGCAAGCGAGAAGCCGGCCGTGCGCACGTCGGCCGGCATCACTTCGGTCAGCGCGACGACCATCGCGCCGTTGTACGACGCGTACAGGAACGACAGCCACAACTCGACCGCGAGCAGCCGCAGGAACGACGGATCGCCGACGAGCCACAGCACGGCCGGGTAAGCCGACAGCAGCGTCAGCACCGTGAACGCGATCAGCACCGGGCGGCGGCCGATGCGATCGGACAGCGCGCCGGACAGCGGCAGCCACACGAGGTTGGAAATGCCGACGCAGACGGTTACGACGAGCGCGTCGAGCGACGACAGGTGCAGCACTTCCTTGCCGAAGGTCGGCGTGTACGCGGTGATCATGTAGAACGACACCGTCGTCATGATCACCATCCCCATGCCGGCAACCACGATGCCCCAGTTGTCGAGCATCGAGCGCATGATCTCGCCCATCGACGGGCGGTGGCGCTTCGCGAGAAACTCGTCCGTTTCCTTCAGCGAACGACGGATCAGGAACAGGAACGGCACGATCAGGCAGCCGATCAGGAACGGAATGCGCCAGCCCCATGCGGTCATTTCCTCGACCGGCAGCGCGCGGTTCAGCAGCACGCCGACGAACGCGGCGAACACGACGGCCACCTGCTGGCTGCCCGACTGCCATGACGTATAGAACCCCTTGTGGCCCTTCGTCGCGATCTCCGACAGGTAGACCGACACGCCGCCGAGTTCGACGCCCGCCGAGAAACCCTGCAGCAGCCGGCCGAGCAGCACGAGCACCGGCGCGAGCACGCCGATCGTCGCGTAGCCGGGTATCGAGGCCACCGTGAGCGTGCCGAGCGCCATCAGCCCGAGCGTCAGGATCAGCCCCTTGCGGCGGCCGTGGTGGTCGATGTACGCGCCGAGCACGATCGCGCCGACCGGCCGCATCAGGAAGCCCGCGCCGAATACCGACAGCGCCAGCATCAGCGACGCGAATGCGTTGCCGCTCGGGAAGTAGGTTTTCGCGATGGCCGATGCGTAATACCCGTAGACCATGAAGTCGTACATTTCCAGGAAGTTGCCGCTGACGACCCGGAATACGGTGCGGAATTTCGATTCCTGCACGATGGCGTGTGACGCTGTGGACATGTTTTTCTCGCTCAGCTCGGATGGCGCGAATCCGCGCCGCATGGATCAGACGACGCCCGCGGCGCCGTCCGGCGCGCACGGGCATCGCTGCCCGCCGGCGGCGCGCCGCACGACGACGCGCGCACCGGCATGGTCCGCGAATGATGCCACGCCAAGCCGACATTTGCCTTGTGTCGCCCCTGCTGCCGCCGTCGCGGCATTCGACTCGTACGAGTCGCCCCGAAACGGGCGCGAAAATCAGATTGATCTGATCGACCGGCTCTCGCCGGCCGACCACAATGTCACGATTTGCGACGAGATTTCCGCGCCGCGGCCGGCACGGTTGCCTGTGTCGCACGGCGCACCGCCCTCATGACTCCATCGCCCCTCGTCCCCGTCGAAGGCGCGCTCGCCCGCCCTCGCATCGCTCCGCTCGATCACGTACCGCCGTTCGGCCGCGAATGGACCTTTCGCGGCGCGCCCGGTGCACGGCCCGGCAAGCATTGCCTCGCCACACTGACGACATCCTGCATCGACGTCGACCGGCCGCACCGCGCGTGCCGCTGGCAGCCGTGGCCCACGGCGGCGTCAGCGCCGCAATCGGCAGGGCTGCCGGTCACGCCGGCTGCCGTTGCCGACACGCGCTCCCGACGTACCGTCCGAGGCGCTCGCGACCGACGCGCGATGTACGCAATCTGCTGGAGCGTCGGCGCGTTCGGCATCATCGGCTGGCTGATCGCCGCGCACGAACCGTTCACGGGCTTCGAGCCTGCGCACACGATCCAGATGGGCGGCATTGCGCCGGATCACGCCACGTCATCGACCGCTACCATACGGGTTGCCGCGGTTCAGCCCGATACGCCGACATACCCTGCATCGCAGCGCACGGTGGCGACACCTGTCGCGAAAACTGCAGAATCTCCACCGGCCACGTACCACGCCGCGCCTCGTCCGGCGTCGCTTCGCCCGAAGGCAACGTCCGACGTGCAGCGCACCGCCACTGCATCGCCACGTCGAACAAGCATCATGCGCACGACGGCAGCACCGACCCGGTCACCGACCGTGCCGCATCTGGCTGCACGGCCGCCAGCCCTGAGCGATACAGCCGACGCCCGCACACGCGATCGGCTCGCCTCGCCGCCGCACGCACCGGACGCACGCGATGCGCGCGACACGCTCGACGATCCGCTCACGCTGATCGCGATGGCAAACGCGCTGCGCGGCGCGCAGCCTGCCCGTCCGGCGCCTGTGCCGGCCGCCGGCTTCGACTGGACGTCGCAACTGTCCCACCGCCGAGTGACCGACGCACCGGACGCGTTCGCACACTGACACCCTGCAATAAAAAACCCGGCGAAGATCGCTTCGCCGGGTTTTGCTTGTCTCTCTCCGTCCGTCGGACGACTCGTTACTTGTGCGAGGGCAGCCCCGTCTCGGTCTGCTTCTCGAGTTGCCGCACCTGCTCCTGCAGATCACGCAACTGCATCTGCGCGGCCCGCTTCTCGACCTGCAGTGCGTGCGTCTGCTCCTGGGCCGACTTCTGCCGCTGCGCGACTTCGGCCTGCTGGCTGCGCGCGACGCTCAGATCGGCCTGCAACTGCTGCGCACGATTCGCCTGCAGCGCGATCACGCGTTCGAGAAACGTCTTCTGCGCCTGCAGCTCGGTACGGCGGATCTCGATATCCGCGAGCTGCACGGTCTGCTGGACGAAGTTCGCATACACCATCTCCGCGCGACTTTTCTCCTGCGACCGGATCACGCGCCACAGATGCTTGTCCTGGAACAGCGCGACGTAGTACGTCATCTCGCGCGGATCGAACATCAGGCTCGCGCCGTAGCTGCCGTTGTACGTCGTGCGCATCTCGACGATCCGGCCGTCGTGCAGCATCTGCGTCAATTCGGCGACGTTGCCTTGCGCGCTTGCGTCCGACGCGGATGCCGCCGGCACCGCATCGCCGCTCAGGCTCGTGACCGCCGGACGCGTACCGGCGACCGGCGCGGTCGCGTCGGCGGACCAGGCCGCGCCCGCTTGCGCGCAGGCGGCCAGTGCAACGATCCACGTTGCGCATCGTGCAGGGGAAAAGTTTCGGAAAGCCAACGTCAGACTCCGGCGAACGAATCGGAACTCGCGATTATCGTTCAAAACGAAACGGCCGCATCTCGAATTTATCGGAATGCGGCCGGCCTGCGTGCGACACGAAGAATGCGGCTTGCTACAGACGGGTTTCGCGCGCCGCGCGCAGGAACGCATCGAGCAGCGGCGTGCAGTCGAGCAGCTCCGAGCCGCCCGCGCGATGGAACTCGGGATGCCATTGCACGCCGACGACGAACGGCGAACGGCGATGGCGAATGCCCTCGATGATCCCGTCGCCGGCCGACACCGCCTCGATGTTCAAATCGCGGCCGAGATCGCGGATCGCCTGGTGGTGGATCGAGTTGACGATCGCTTCGCTGCGCCCGGGGAACATGCTCGCGAGCGTCGACGAGTCGGGGAAGCGGATGGCGTGGCGATGCTGGTCGTAATGCTCGCTCACGTGCGCATTCGCGGTCGGTACATCGGTGGCGATGTCCTGGTACAGCGAGCCTCCGAACGCGACGTTGATCAACTGGCAGCCGCGACAGACGCCGAGCACGGGTTTGCCGGATTCGACGAACTCGTGCAGCAGCTCGAGTTCGTACATGTCGCGCACGCGGTCGCCCGGCCATTCGGGGCGGGCGTCCGACGCCGCATAGGTTTGCGGCGACACGTCGGCGCCGCCTTGCAGCAGCAGGCCGTCGAGATGCTTCGCGTAGTCGCGCAGGCGGATATTGCTCGGGTGAATCATGCCCTGGTGGCCGACGGTCGGAATCATGAACACGAGCACGTCGCGCGACATCACCCAGTGTGCGATCGATTCCTCGAGATACTGCAGCGTCTTGCCCCGCAGCCCCTTCGCGCCCGGTTCCGGATGGAAGATCCGCGCCGACACGCCGATGCGCAGCGTGCGCTGCGTGATGCGCTGGCCGGCGCGGTCGAACAGCCGGCGCGCGCGCGCCGCGATGATCCGGCCGAACACCGACCACGGCGTGTCGCTCTGCTTCAGGTAGGCCGGCGGCGCATTCTGCGCGCTCGCGGGCGGCGGCCGCGGCGTATCGAAATCGGGCGGCGCGCCGAACCCGGGCGGCGGCGAGCCGGGTTTCGGCGGCGCGGCAGCACCATCGCCCGTGGCACCCGTCGCGCCCGCCGCACCCGGCTCGGATGCGGCCGTGACCGGCGACGCGCCGTCCACGGCGACGTTTTGCGCGGCAGCCTGCGCTGCCGGCGCATCGGGCGTTTTCGCCGGATCGGGACGGGGAGAATCGGAAGAAGCGGAAGACGTGCCGGGCAGACCGGCCGGGGAAAGCGTGTTTTCGCTCATGACGATGGTCTGGTACGTCGCTCACGCGTATGGATAAACGAGGATTCATTATGCTTCAGTGCACGATCGCGCGGTAAACCTGCAACATCCTGTCGACATTGTTGCAAGTCGGTGGCACGCCGCGCCGGGGAGCGCCCGCGTTCGCGTGCCGGCGACGCCACCCCGTCGCCGCGGGCACTGGACACCAGTGATATATCACAATAATATCCACGGATTGTCCATGCTTCCCGATCGCCCGCGCCATGATCGCGCCCCGTCCGGCCGCCGCGCCGCAACCCGCATGAATGCCCTGACCGACGTCATCCGCGACCGACCCGCCGCGTCGGCGATCAGTCTCGCCGACCGCGCCTACGCGCTGATCCAGCGCGACATCATCACGATGCGCCTTAAGCCGGGCGCCGCGCTCAACGAGGCCGACCTCGTCGCGCGCACGGGGATCGGCCGCACGCCCGTGCACCAGGCCGTGCACCGGCTCGTGCTCGAAGGGCTGCTGTCCGTGATGCCGCGCAAGGGGCTGATGGTGCAGCCGCTGTCGCTCGACGACATCGTCGCGGTAATCGACGTGCGGCGCATCAACGAAGCGCACTGCGCCGAACTCGCCGCGCGCCATGCGACGCCCGACGATCTCGCGCGCATGGCCGCGCTGCTCGACGACGGGCAGGCCTGCGTCGGCACGCACGACGTCGAGGGCATGATGGAACTCGACCGCGCGTTTCATCAGGCGATCGCGGCGGCCGCGCGCAATGCGGTCCTCGCCGAGATCCTGCGCGCGCTGCACGAGCGCTCGCTGCGCTTCTGGTTCGTCACGCTGTCCGAACCTCACCATCTCGCCGACGTCCAGCACGAGCATCGCGAACTGTTCGAACGGCTGTCCGCGCGCGACGCCGCCGGAGCGCGCGCGGCCGTCGAACGCCATATCGATTCGTTCCGCTCCACGCTTCTTCAACATCTTCGCCCCTGAGCCGCCCATGACCACGTTCACGCCCTTCCCCCCGCTCGCCCAGCTCGCCGCCGACCTCGCCGCCGGCCGGACCACGAGCCGCGCGCTCGTCGACGCCGCGCTCGACCGGATCGCCGATCCGTCGGGCCAGGGCGCCGTCGTCTTCACCGAAGTCGATGCCGACAACGCGCGCGCGGCTGCCGACGCGCACGACCGGCTGCGCGCCGCGGGCACCGTGCTGTCGCCGCTCGCGGGCATTCCCGTGTCGGTGAAGGACCTGTTCGACGTCGCGGGCCAGGTGACGCGCGCGGGCTCGCGCGTGCTCGATGGCGCGCCGGCCGCGCGCACCGATGCGGTCGCCGTCGCGCGGCTCAAGCGCGCGGGCGCCGTGCTGGTCGGCCGCACCAACATGAGCGAATTCGCGTTCTCCGGGCTCGGGCTGAATCCGCACTTCGGCAATCCGCGCTCGCCGTACCATCGCGACGTGCCGGGCGATGCGCGGATTTCCGGCGGCTCATCGTCGGGCGCGGCCGCGTCCGTCGCCGACGGGATGGCCGCCGTCGCGCTCGGCACCGACACGGGCGGCTCGATCCGCATTCCGGCCGCCCTGTGCGGGCTGACGGGCTTCAAGCCGACCGCGAGCCGGATCCCGACGCAAGGCGGCGTGCCGCTGTCGACGACGCTCGACTCGTTCGGCCCGATCGGCCTGACGGTCGCCTGCTGCGCGCTCGTCGACCGGATGCTCGCGGGCCTCGAACCGCACGTGCCGGCCGCGCGGCCGCTCGAAGGCGTGCGGCTCGGCGTGCTGACGAACTATGTAACGGACGGCGTCGATGCCGACGTCGCGGCCGCGCTCGACGCCGCGCTCAAGCATCTCGAAGCCGCTGGCGCGATCGTCACGGAAGTGCGCTTCTCCGCACTCGACCGGCTGCCGGACATCAACCGCTTCGGCTTCTCTCCGATCGAGGCGTACGCGTGGCATCGCCCGCTGCTCGCTCAGCACCGCGACCGGTACGACCCGCGCGTGCTGACGCGGATCCTGAAGGGCGAACCCGCGAGCGCGGCCGACTATCTCGACCTGCTCGCCGCGCGCGCCGCGATGCTCGACGAAGCCGCGCACACGGTCTGGTCGCGCTTCGACGCGCTCGTCGCGCCGACGGTGCCGGTCGTGCCGCCTCGCATCGCCGAACTCGAAGCGGACGACGCCGCGTTCACGCGCACCAATGCGCTGATCCTGCGCAACCCGAGCGCGTTCAACTTCCTCGACGCGTGCGCGTTGTCGCTGCCGTGCCATCCGCGCGACGCGGCGCCGGTCGGCCTGATGCTCGCGGCGGCACCGCATCGCGACGACGCGCTGCTCGCGATCGGCCAGTCGGTCGAAGCCGTGCTGAACACGATCCGCTGACCGCGCCAGCCGATCGACGGCGGCGATGTGCGCGGTGCGGCAGGGTGCCGCACGCGCGCTGTCAGTTTCGTGCCAGACCGTTCGCGCTAAAATCGCGCGATTGTTTTTCCGGACCGACCCACGAGGAACCCCGCCGACATGAACGACTACACGCTTGCGCTACGCCGCGAACGCCGCCTGCTGATGCTGCTCGGATGGGTGTGCATCGCCCTGCTGGCCGGTGCGCTGTACCTGCAGTACGTGAAGAACGAAGATCCGTGCCCGCTGTGCATCATCCAGCGCTACTTCTTCGCCGCGATCGGGATCTTCGCGTTCCTGGCCGCCGGGATCCGCAACTGGCGCGGCGTCTGGGTGCTCGAGCTGCTGATCGCGATCGCCGCGGCCGGCGGCGTCGGCACCGCCGCGCGGCACCTGTCGATCCAGATGAATCCGGGCTTCAGCTGCGGCTTCGACACGCTGCAGCCGATCGTCGACAGCCTGCCGCCCGCGCAGTGGTTCCCCGGCATGTTCAAGGTCGCCGGGCTGTGCGAGACCGTCTACCCGCCGATCCTCGGCATCCTGCTGCCCGGCTGGGCGCTGATCGGCTTCGCCGCGATCCTGATTGCGGTCGTCGCGAGCCTCTGGCGCCATCGCCGCAAGCTCGCGGCCTGACCGGCCGGCCGCTTTAGCGACTCCCTGCGCGCGCGGCCCGCTCAGTCGGGCCGCGCCGCCGCCGGCCCGTCGTCGCCCGGCCGTGCCGGACGCCTTCGCAAGCCGCATCCGGCCAGCCACACGTAAACCCCTACCCCGCCGCTGCCCGGATTTCCGGGCGAACGCGCGTCGCGCGACTGCCGCATCCGCGCCCCGTCACGCCTGCGTTTCGGCCCGATGTGCACGCACCGGTGCCCCGATACCGCGCGGCGGGCCTATGATCGACATGATCGCCGCCTGATAGCCCGGATCACCGCCCGGCAATGTTCCCGTCGCCTTGCGGTGCTATCTTCCTGACTGGATGGCGATCTACGTGCGCGAGGCCAGGCGGTCTCACCGCCCCCTGCGTAACGCGCGCCCGATCCGCAATGTCGACTGGATTCATCATGACAACGCAAACCATCCGCATCCGTCACCCTCATGGCGTCCGCGTGTCCGGCGGCGCCGCCGTTCGCACGCGCATTCAGCGCGCTGCCGCCGCACTGCATCGGCGGTGCGGCCGGCCTGCTCCGCTCCCGTCCGTCCTCGCTGCCGCCGCGTCCGCCAGCCCGCGCGGCGTGTCGTGCCGCGTCGTCCCGAACGGAGCGTGCTGATGGAAGCCTGGCTCGGCGATCTGCAGCAACTGCTCGCGCACGGCGAAGCGGCCGTACTCGTGACGGTTGCGCACACCGACGGCTCTGCGCCGCGCGAAGCCGGCACCAAGATGCTCGTCACGCGCGACACGGCCCGCCATACGATCGGCGGCGGTCATCTGGAATGGAAAGCGATCGAGATCGCGCGGCATCTGCTGAAGGATGGCGCGCACGTGCCCCACGCGCGCAGGCTCGAACGGCTCGCGCTCGGCCCGAGCCTCGGCCAGTGCTGCGGCGGTGCGGTCGTGCTCGCGTTCGAGCGGCTCGACGTCGGCGATCTCGGCTGGATCATGTCGCTATCGAAGCGCGTCGCGGCCGGCGCCGCGACCGTGCGTAGCGTATCATTCGGCCCCTCGCCGGGCGCGCCGCTGTTGAGCGAGCCCGAATCGGAAGCCGCGCGGGCCAACTGCCTGCTGTGGGAAACCGGCGGTGTGTCGCTGATGACCGAAACGATCGCGCCGTATGCGTTCCCCGTCATGCTGTTCGGCGCCGGGCACATCGGCACCGCGCTCGTGAAGGTGCTGGCGACGCTGCCGTGCCAGGTGCGCTGGATCGACGGGCCCGATGCGATGTTCCCGCCGGCCGACGTGCTCGCCGGCATCGGCAATCTCGCGATCGAGGCGGCCGCCGCGCCGGCGGACGCCGTCGACACGGCACCGCCGCAGTCCTACTTCGTCGTGATGACGCACGACCACGCACTCGATTTCGTGCTGGCCGAGCGCATCCTGCGACGCGGCGACTATGCGTACTTCGGGATGACCGGCTCGCACGCGAAACGCGTGCAGTTCGATCATCGCCTTGCGGCCATCGGCATCGACCCGTCCCAGGTCGCACGGATGCGCTGCCCGATCGGTGTCGAAGGCATCATCGACAAGGCCCCCGAAGTGATCGCGATCTCGGTGGCCGCGCAGTTGCTGCAGGCCGTCGAGGCGAACGCGAACGCGCAGGCTTCCCCTACCTACTGACCGACCAAGAACGACGCCATGACCCCGACATTCAAGGACAAGATTGCCCGTGCGCCGAAAGCGGAGCTGCACATCCATATCGAAGGCTCGCTCGAGCCCGAACTGATTTTCGCGCTCGCGCAGCGCAACGGCGTGAAGCTCGCGTACGACTCGATCGACGCGCTGCGCGCCGCGTACGCGTTCACCGACCTGCAGTCGTTCCTCGATATCTATTACGCAGGCGCGAGCGTGCTGCTGACCGAGCAGGATTTCTACGACATGACGGCCGCGTATTGCGAACGCGCGCTCGCCGACAACGTCGTCCATACCGAACTGTTCTTCGACCCGCAGACGCACACCGAACGCGGCGTGCCGATCGAGACGGTCGTCGCGGGCATCGAGCGCGCACTCGCCGATGCCGAACAGCGCGGGCTGTCGAGCAAGCTGATTCTGTGCTTCCTGCGCCACCTGTCCGAAGAGGACGCGCTCGCGACGTTCGAATCCGCATTGCCGCTGTTCGAGCGCTATCGCCATCGCCTGATCGGCGTGGGCCTCGACTCGTCCGAGCTCGGCCATCCGCCGACGAAGTTTGCACGCGTGTTCGACAAGGCACGCGCGCTCGGGCTGAAGCTCGTCGCGCACGCGGGCGAGGAAGGCCCGCCGGCCTATATCTACGAAGCGCTCGACGTGCTGAAGGTCGACCGGATCGACCACGGCGTGCGCAGCATCGAGGACGCGGCGCTCGTCGAACGCCTCGCGCGCACGCGCACGGCGCTCACCGTCTGCCCGCTGTCGAACCTGAAACTGTGCGTGTTCGACGACATGGCGAAGCACACGCTGAAAGCACTGCTCGACCGCGGCGTCGCGGTGACGATCAACTCCGACGATCCGGCCTATTTCGGCGGCTACGTCAATGAAAACTACTTCGCGACGGCCGAAGGGCTGCGCCTCACCGATGCCGAAGTCCATGCGGTGATCCGCAACGGCTTCGAGGCGTCGTTCATCGACCCGGCGCAGCGCGACGCACTGATCGCGCGCCTCGACGCGTACTGGCAGGCCGCGTGACGGCCCGCATCGAGGTGCGCCAGACAGATGAAACACGGTAACGGTAACGGCATCCGCTTCGCGACTCCCGGTCCGGCCCTGCGTCGAGCCGAACGCATGCATGCGCCCGGCGCGAACGCGTTCAACGCGTTCGCTGCCCGCGTGGCGGCGACGCAGTCCGTCGCCGCCCGCCGGCGCGTGCGGTCGCGGCTTGCCGTCCCGTTCGCCGCCGCATCGGTCGCGATCGCCAACGCTGCGAGATTCGCGGGCAATCACGCGCTGGCGGCCGCGGCCGCCACGAACGCCTGCGCAATCGCATCCGGACACGCCGCACGCAGTGTGTCGCGGCGACTCGCGAAGCGCCGCCCAGCAGTCGCGCGGGCGGTGCCGTCCATGCCGTCGCCCGCGCGGCGTCGATCGCTTTCTTCTGTTCGCCTTACCTTGATGCAGGACCATTCGTCATGACGCAAACCGCTTTTCGTTCCCAACTGCTGACCTTCAACGGCGACCCGGCCAAATCGAGCCAGGCCGCGAACTACGAGACCGACGGCCTCCTGATCGTCGACGACGGCAAGGTCGTCGCGGCCGGTCCGTATGCGCAGCTCGCCGCGACGCTCGCGCGCGACGCGATCGTCCATGACCTGCGCGACAAGCTGATCGTGCCCGGCTTCATCGACACGCACATCCACTATCCGCAGACGGACATGATCGCGTCGCCGGCGCCGGGCCTGCTGCCGTGGCTCGACAAGTACACGTTCCCGACCGAGCGCCAGTTCGGCGATCCCGAGCATGCGCGCGAAGTCGCCGACTTCTTCGTCGACGAACTGCTCGCCTGCGGCACGACGAGCGCGCTCGTCTACTGCACGGTGCACAAGCAGTCGGCCGACGCGCTGTTCGCGGCGAGCGATGCGCGCGACCTGCGGATGATCGCGGGCAAGGTGCTGATGGACCGCAACTGCCCCGAATTCCTGCGCGACACCGCGCAATCGGGTTATGACGACAGCGCCGAGCTGATCGGCCGCTGGCACGGCAAGGGCCGCCAGATGTATGCGCTCACGCCGCGCTTCGCGCCGACGTCGACCGAGGCGCAGCTCGAAGCGTGCGGCGAACTCGCGCGCCGCCATCCGGACGTGTTCGTGCAGAGCCACGTCGCGGAAAACGTCGATGAAGTGAAATGGGTGGCCGAGCTGTTCCCCGGCCATCGCAGCTATCTCGACATCTACGACCGCTACGGGCTGCTGCGACCGCGCGCGGTGTACGGCCACTGCATCCACCTCGACGACGAGGACCGCCGCCGGATGGCCGAGACACGCACCGTCGTCGCGCACTGCCCGACGTCGAACTTCTTCCTCGGCAGCGGGCTGTTCGATTTCGACAAGGCCGGCGAATACGACGTGCCCGTCACGCTCGCCACCGACGTCGGCGGCGGCACGTCGTTCTCGATGCTGCAGACGATGAACGAGGCGCACAAGGTCGCGCGGCTGTCGGGCCACCACCTGACCGCGACGCGGATGTTCTGGCTCGCGACGGCCGGCGCCGCGCAGGCGCTCGACCTCGCCGACACGGTCGGCACGCTCGCGCCGCGCACCGAGGCCGATTTCGTCGTGCTCGATCCGCAGGCCACGCCGCTGCTCGCGCGCCGCACGAAGCGCGCGGATTCGCTCGAGGAGCTGCTGTTCGCGTTCGCGCTGCTCGGCGACGACCGCGCGGTGTACCGCACCTATGCGGCCGGCAAGCTCGTCCACGAACGCGGCGCGGCCCGCCGCGCGGCCGCAGCGTAACGGCTTACCGGGCTTCCGTCCCGGCATGCGCGGCGACGCATCCACCACCGCGCATGCCGGGTAGCCGAAGGCGCCACGCGCCGATCGTGTCCCGTGCGCCTCGCAACCCTACCCGGCCGCATTCCCCCGCGCGACACACCGTGCTAGAATTCGCCGCTCATTGGGGAGTAGCCGCTCCGCTCGATGTCCCGCGCCCCCGGCGCGCATCGTGACGGAGGCGTCCGTCAACAGACTTGGCCGTTCGGCCATGGCGGGCGCAGCCACCTAGGCCTGGCGAGACCGATGGTTCACAGTGCGCCGCATCAGGGCCCGGCGCGCTGTGGATCGTCGCTCGCACGCACAACATCGGCCCGCGGAACCCCATACGTGTCTCAAGCCTTCCTGATTTCCACCGGCGCCGTCGCCCTCGCTGAAATCGGCGACAAAACCCAGCTGCTTTCCCTCGTACTGGCCGCGCGCTATCGCAAGCCGGTGCCGATCATCCTCGGCGTGCTCGTCGCGACGCTCGTGAACCACGGTTTCGCCGGCGCGCTCGGCGAATGGCTCGGCGCGCTCGTCACACCGTCGATCATGCGCTGGGCGCTTGCGTTCTCGTTCATCGCGATGGGGTTGTGGATCCTCGTGCCGGACAAGCTCGATGCCGACGAAGCCAATGCCAACCGTTCGCGGCTCGGCGTGTTCGGCGCGACCCTCGTCGCGTTCTTCCTCGCGGAAATGGGCGACAAGACGCAGATCGCGACCGTCGCGCTGGCCGCGCGCTTCCAGGACTACATCGGTGTCGTGGCCGGCACGACGTTCGGGATGATGCTCGCGAACGTGCCGGCGATCCTGCTAGGAGACCGCTTCGCGCACCGTTTGCCGACGAAGCTCGTGCACGGCATCGCGGCCGTGCTGTTCGTCGTGCTCGGCGCGCTGGCGCTGCTGGGCGTCGGGGCCTGACGGCAGAAGGTGGCCGGCGCGGCCGGGCGGCCGCGCCGTTGCTGACGCAGCGTTACTTCGCGAGCGCCGCGCCCGAAGCCGGCGCAGCCGGCACCGCACGTTCGTTGGCGGCCGGCGCCGCCGGGCCGCCGCGCTTGTCGACCGGCAGCCGGACCGAGCGGACCGCGCCGTTCGACAGCGGGAAATCGGCGAGCGCGCTGCGCGCAAGGAACGGCATCGCGTACAGCAGCGTGCCGTTGTCGCCGGTCGTGCGCGCGGACACGTTGTAGACCTCCTTGCCCGTCGCGCGCTCGGTAATGCGGATGCCGAGCGTGTAGTCGAACACCTGGTACGTCTGCGCGACATAGCCGGCCGGCATCGGCCCCCAGGGCCCCCACGGGCCCCACGGCCCGTGCCGCCAGTACGGCCCCGGCCCGACGAACCAGGGGTCGTAGTAGACGGGTTGCGGCACCGTCACGAGATCGCTGCCGACCGCATAGGTCAGCCCGACGAGATACCGCGCCTGCCCCTGCGGCACCTGCCGGAACGCATACGCGGACAGCTCGCTCGCGACGATCGGCTCGTAGGTCGACTGCTCGATGCTGTTCTTCTGCGCCTCGGTGCGCGTAAACGCATAGGTGCGTGTCGCGTCGCTGCCGCTCCAGTCGGAGAAGGCCGTGACCTGGGTCGTCACATAGCTGGTACAGCCTGTCAGCAGCGCCACGCACAGCGCCGCCGCCCAGCCCGCACCGCGAAAAATCCATTCGCGTTTCATGTTGATCCTCGTCGATCCGTCACCCGTTCGTCGCACCGCGCGAACCGGACGGGATGCCGATAATACGCGGACTGCCGAAAGCGGTAAAAAGTTCGCGCGGCACGCAGCCGCAAGCCTTTGTACAATGGCCCGGTTCGCCCGGCCCGTGCCGCGGGCCCGTCCCCCACTCCACCGATCTCGACGACCATGTCCGACAACGCCTCCTCCACCGTGATCCGCCGCGCCGACTACACGCCGCCGGCCTTCCTCATCGATTCCGTCGCGCTCGAATTCGATCTCGCGCCGGCCCGCACGATCGTCAGGAATACGATGCGCGTGCGCCGCAATCCGGACGCCGCGCCCGCGCCGCACCTGGAGTTGATGGGCGAAGCGCTCGAATTCCTCGACGCACGGCTGGATGGTGCGCCGTTTGGCGCCGTTCGTGCGCACGAGCACGGGCTGACCGTCGAGAACGTCCCCGACGCATTCGAGCTGACGCTCGAAAGCGCATGCGCGCCCGACCAGAATACGACGTTGTCGGGCCTGTACGTGTCGAGCGGCAACTTCTTCACGCAATGCGAAGCCGAAGGCTTCCGCCGCATCACCTACTTCCTCGACCGCCCCGATGTGATGGCCTCGTACACGGTCACGCTGCGCGCCGACAAGGCCGCGTACCCGGTGCTGCTGTCGAACGGCAACCTCGTCGATTCGGGCGACCTGCCCGACGGCCGCCACTTCGCGCAATGGGAAGACCCGTTCCGCAAGCCCAGCTACCTGTTCGCGCTCGTCGCGGGCAAGCTCGTCGCGATCGAGGAAAAGATCACGACCGGCTCGGGCAAGGAGAAACTGCTGCAGGTGTGGGTCGAGCCGGCCGATCTCGACAAGACGCGTCACGCGATGGATTCGCTGATCCACTCGATCCGCTGGGACGAAAAGCGCTTCGGCCTCGAGCTCGATCTCGACCGCTTCATGATCGTCGCGGTCGGCGACTTCAACATGGGCGCGATGGAAAACAAGGGGCTCAACATCTTCAACACGAAGTACGTGCTGGCGAACCCCGAGACCGCGACCGACACCGACTTCGCGAACATCGAATCGGTGGTCGGCCACGAGTACTTCCACAACTGGACGGGCAACCGCGTGACCTGCCGCGACTGGTTCCAGCTGAGCCTGAAGGAAGGCCTGACGGTGTTCCGTGACCAGGAATTCTCGGCCGACATGGCCGCGGGCGACGAAGTCGAATCGGCGGCCCGCGCGGTCAAGCGCATCGAGGACGTGCGCGTGCTGCGCCAGCTGCAGTTCGCCGAGGATGCGGGCCCGATGGCGCACCCGGTGCGCCCGGAGAGCTACGTCGAGATCAACAACTTCTACACGATGACCGTCTACGAGAAAGGCTCGGAAGTCGTGCGGATGTACCAGACGCTGTTCGGCCGCGACGGCTTCCGCAAGGGGATGGACCTGTACTTCAAGCGCCACGACGGCCATGCGGTGACCTGCGACGACTTCCGTCACGCGATGGCCGACGCGAACGGGCGCGACCTCGCGCAGTTCGAGCGCTGGTACAGCCAGGCCGGCACGCCGCGCGTGTCGGTGCGCACCGCGTACGATGCAGCCGCGCGCCGCTATACGGTCACACTCGCGCAGGGCTACGGCGACGCGTCGCCGGCCGCGCGCGAAACGCAGCAGGGGCCGCTGCTGATTCCGTTCGCGATCGGCCTGATCGGCCGCGACGGGCGCGACCTGCCGCTGCGCCTCGACGGCGAAGCCGCCGCATCGGGCACGACGCGCGTGCTCGACTTCACCGGCACCGAGCAGACCTTCACGTTCGTCGACGTGCCCGAAGCACCGCTGCCGTCGCTGCTGCGCAATTTCTCGTCGCCGGTGATCGTCGAGTACGACTACAGCGACGACGACCTTGCCTTCCTGCTCGCGCACGACAGCGATCCGTTCAACCGCTGGGAAGCCGGCCAGCGCTTCGCGACGCGCGCGCTGCTGACGCTTGCCGCACGTGCCGCCGCAAACGAGCCGCTCACGCTCGGCGAGAACTTCGTCGCCGCGTTCCGCCGCGTGCTGACCGATGCGACGCTGTCGCCGGCGTTCCGCGAACTCGCGCTGACGCTGCCGTCGGAAACCTATCTCGCCGACCAGATGGCCGAGGCCGACCCGGCCGCCGTGCATCGCGCGCGCCTGTTCGTGCGCCGCCAGCTCGCGACCGCGCTGCGCGCCGACTGGCTCGCCGCGTACCAGCAGCACCAGACGCCCGGCGCATACGAGCCGACGCCGGAGGCCTCCGGCCGCCGCTCGCTGAAGAACCTCGCGCTCGCGTATCTGGCCGAACTCGACGACCCGGCCGACGCCGTGCGCCTTGCAACCGCACAGTACGACGCGGCGAACAACATGACCGATCGCGCGGCCGCGCTCGGCGCGCTGCTGTCCGCCGCGGCCGCGGGTGCGGACAAACCGGCCGAGCATGCGCTCGACGATTTCTACCGTCGCTTCGAGAAGGAAGCGCTCGTGATCGACAAGTGGTTCGCGATGCAGGCGGCGCAACGCGGCACGCCCGCGCAGCCGACGCTCGCGAAGGTTCGCAAGCTGCTCGCGCACCCCGCGTTCAACCTGAAGAATCCGAACCGCGCGCGCTCGCTGATCTTCAGCTTCTGCGCGGCCAACCCCGCGCAGTTCCATGCGGCGGACGGCTCGGGTTACGCGTTCTGGGCCGAACAGGTGCTCGCGCTCGACGCGATCAACCCGCAGGTCGCGGCGCGCCTCGCACGCTCGCTCGAACTGTGGCGTCGCTTCACGCCCGCACTGCGCGACCGGATGCGCGCAGCGCTCGAGCAGGTTGCCGCCGGCGCGAAATCGCGCGACGTGCGCGAGATCGTCGAGAAGGCACTCGCCTGACGCAAGCGACCGCATCGCGCCTGCGCGATAAAGCCGGTGCCGCGTGACGCGGCGCCGGCTTTTTTATTTTGCGCGAGTGCGATTGGAACCGGGCGGAATCGCGGGGTCCGATCGCGCAATTTGCCGCCGCTGCGATGCGCACCTCGCCCGTCGCCAACGCCGGAAACCGGGCCGATCCGGCCGCCCGGCCTTGTAACCGGACGAAAAAAGCCGGCGGCACGCGAGGCGCGACGGGTAAAATTGCGGCAATTCAAGGATTCTTTGGCCTTTCGGAGTCTGTCATGTCCATTGCCCGCCGCACCACGCTGTCGAAGTTCCTGATCGAACAGCAACGTGAGACCAACAACCTCCCCGCCGACCTGCGCCTGCTGATCGAAGTCGTCGCCCGCGCGTGCAAGGCGATCAGCTACAACGTGTCGAAGGGCGCGCTCGGCGAAGCGCTCGGTACCGCCGGCAGCGAGAACGTCCAGGGCGAAGTGCAGAAGAAGCTCGACATCCTGTCGAACGAGATCCTGCTCGACGCGAACGAATGGGGCGGCAACCTCGCCGCGATGGCGTCGGAAGAAATGGAAACGTTCTTCCCGATCCCCGCGAACTACCCGCGCGGCGAATACCTGCTCGTGTTCGATCCGCTCGACGGCTCGTCGAACATCGACGTGAACGTGTCGATCGGCACGATCTTCTCGGTGCTGCGCTGCCCGGACGGCAAGCAGGCCACCGAGGAATCGTTCCTGCAGCCCGGCACCGAGCAGGTCGCGGCCGGCTACGCGGTCTACGGCCCGCAAACGGTATTCGTGCTGACGACCGGCAACGGCGTGAACTGCTTCACGCTCGACCGCGAAGTCGGCTCGTGGGTGCTCACGCAGAGCAACATGCAGATCCCGGCCGACACGCGCGAATACGCGATCAACGCATCGAACGCGCGCCACTGGTACGACCCGGTCAAGCGCTATGTCGACGAGCTGAACGCCGGCAAGGACGGCCCGCGCGGCGACAACTTCAACATGCGCTGGATCGCATCGATGGTCGCCGACGTGCACCGGATCCTGAACCGCGGCGGCATCTTCATGTACCCGGCCGACAAGCGCACGCCCGATCGCCCGGGCAAGCTGCGCCTGATGTACGAAGCGAATCCGATGTCGTTCATCGTCGAACAGGCGGGCGGCGCCGCGACGACCGGCACGCAGCGCATCATGGAAGTGCAGCCGACGGGCCTGCACCAGCGCGTGCCCGTGTTCCTCGGTTCGAAGAACGAAGTCGAGCGCGTCACCGGCTATCACGACGAAGCCGAATAATTTGCACTGCAGCACTGGACGGAGATGCGCGACGCAAGTACAATCGCGCCTCGCGATGTGGCCCTGACCGGCCGCATCGCAGTGAAGTGAAAGCGGGAAGTCCGCCGGATCGATGGTTTCGCGAAGCAACAGCAGTAGCAAGCTGAAAAAAAGTTCGCAAAACCTATTGCCAAGATCTCGGATTTGACCATATAATTTCATTTCTCTGCTGCCGGTGTAGCTCAGTTGGTAGAGCAGCGCATTCGTAATGCGAAGGTCGTAGGTTCGACTCCTATCTCCGGCACCAAGACATAAAGGTCTGACAAGCATCGCTTGTCAGACCTTTTCTCTTTTCCGGCGCCGAAATCGTACGCCCGCCCTCTCCCGCGCCACGTCCGCTTGCGCGGCATCTCCCGCGTCGCGCTCCGGCGATTGAAATCGCCGGACCGCTCTGCCCTCTCCCGCAACACGGCAACCACACTCCGCGCACCAACCTGACCGATCTCGTCGCACCGCGCTTCACCGCGTTCTGCTCACGCTCGATGGCGTGTCCGATCCGGGCGCTGGCCGATCTCGACCGACGCCTGCACAATGCGCGGATACCGTTCGCACTCGTCACGCTCGCACGGCACGCGGCGCTGCGGCAACCGGCCTGTGTCGGCCATGACGACGACAGCCGGCTGTTCGACATGTACGGTGCGCGCGACGGCACCGTCAACCTGGGGCGCACTGACGAACAAGTACTCGACCGCTGGCAAGACGCTCGCACCGACGACACGGCCGCCGCGCTCGAACGCGCGCTCCGTCCGCACGCATCGACCGATCCTTAGGAGACCGCATGATGCCCGACGCCGAACGCGACACGCCCTATACCGACCTGTTCCGCATGATGCCCCATCTCGGCGAAGCCGACGCATCGCTCTTTCTCGCCCGTTTCGCACTGCTGTCGATCGAGGCGATCGGCGATACCGCGACCGTCGCGCGGCTGATCGTCGACGCAGGCAACGGACTGCCCGATGCGGGCATGCAAGCGTCGACGCGCGAAGGGCATGGTTCCTGACTGACGGACTTTATCGACGACCATTTCTTACGGATTCATTGCGCCACGCATCGTCCGCGCACGAGCCGCACCGTACGCAGACGAATTCCCTGGAAAATCCGCATAAGGGTGCATAACATTACTTAACGATTCTGACCCGTCTATCGCGTTACATTGCGTGGGCGGCGCGGCGGGTCGCAATGCCGCCTTCACCCAGCTTGCGGCGCGACAGCCGAAGTCCGGTCATTTCGACTCAACACAAGGAGAGGACCACCATGACTCATGGCTTGATTATGTGGCTCATCATCGGCGCGATCGCCGGCTGGCTTGCCGGCGTGCTCGTCAAGGGCGGCGGCTTCGGGCTGATCGTCGACATCATCGTCGGGATCGTCGGCGCGGTGATCGGCGGCTGGCTCGCCGGGCTCCTCGGCATCAGCATCGGCAGCGGCTTCATCGGCTCGGTGATCGTCGCGGTCATCGGCGCGGTGATCCTGCTGTTCGTGATCCGGCTATTCAAGCGAGCGGCCTGACGCTTCTCTCCACGCGCCTTCGGGCGCGTTTTCGCATCAGGCCGGCGCGCGGTCCGTTCGCCGCGCGCCACCGGCTCGTTCAGCGCTTCACGCGCCGCGACCAGCCGCCGGGCACGTCGGCCGCCAGCAATCCGCTGCGCGCTGCGCGTGCGCCATCGCGCTCGACCCACACGGTGCGCGGCATTTCCCCTCTCCATCCCGCATCGAGCGCCGCGAACCACTGCGCACCGCCGGCCGCGAACGATTTCACAGCGACCACTTCAGTTCTCCATAGAACGTTCGGCCCGGATACGGATGGAACACGTAGTAGCGGCGGTCCGTCAGGTTGTCGATGCCGACCGACGCGGTCCAGTGACGGTCGAAACGGTAGCGCGCCTTCAGGTCGACGACCGTGAACGAGCTCGTGCCGCCGTAGACGTCCGGATTCACGTCGCTGTTGTCGAGCGTGTTGAACTGGCGGCCCGAATAGCGCACGCCGACGCTCGCAAGCCAGTGCTCGTCGAAGCGATACGACGCGAGCAGGTTCGCGCGCATGCGCGGAATACGTGGAAAGCGCGAGCCGACATACGCGGGATTCGCGGCATCGGCGAGGATCTGCGCATTGCTCGCCGATACGTTCGCGTCGATCGCGAGCCCCTTCAGCCCGACGTTCTCGCCGCCGAACGCGAGCTCGACGCCGCGCACGCGCACGCGGTCGACGTTCGAGATGTTGGTGACGGTCGACGCACCCGACACGGTGGTCTGGCTGTAGATCGAATCGCGCAGGTCGCTCTGGAACACGCTGGCGCGCACGACGCCGACGCCCACGTCGCGTTCGGCCGTGAAATCCCAGTCGATCGCCTTTTCCAGCCGCAGGTTCGGGTTGTTGTTGACGATCGCGTTGTTCGAGATCGTGCCCTGGAACAGCTCGCCGACCGTCGGGAATCGCGTGCCGGTCGCGAACGACAGCCGGAAACGCCAGACGTCCGTCGCGTCCCATTGCAGCGCGACTTTCGGCGACAGCGCGTTCGCGCCGCGGTCCGCATAGCCGAGCGTGCCGGTCGCGTTGCCGAGCGCGCCGCCGTACGCATCCCAGCGCTCGTAGCGCAGCCCAAGCGTCGCGAGCCAGCCCGGCGCGAAGCGCCACGCATCCTGCCCGAACAGCGCCTGCGTGCGCGTATCGCCGCGATAGACGCTCGACAGCGACGTGGTCGGCCCGGCCAGCCAATCGGCCGTGTTGTACGTGACGTTGCGCAGGAAGTAATTGTCGTAGTGGTAGCCGAACGTGAACGCGTGGCCCTTCACTTCCGGCGCCTCGGCCTTCAGGTCGAGCGTGCGCCAGCCCGTGCCGTCGCCCTGGAACAGCGTGCCCGCGCCGCCCTGCACGGTCGACGCCGCGCGCAGCACGTCGCGCGACACGTCGTACGCGGACACGACGCCCGACAGCCGCCAGCCGGAATCGAGCCGGCCGTTCAGGCCGAGCGCATACAGCCAGTTCTCCTGGTCGCCGCGCTGCGGCGCGAACGCATTCGGCGCGATGGTCATGTTCCGGCCGCCGATCGACACGTTGCCGCCGTAGACCGGATTGCCGGCCGCATCGCGCAGGAAGGTCTCGCCGTGCTGCCGGTAATGGTTCTCCCAATGGCCGAGCGTGAGCGTCGCGTCGACGTGGTCGGTGAACGCATAGCCCATCCGGACCGTCTCGTTGAGCTGCTCGGTCCGCTCGATCGTCTGCGCGCCGACGATCGTCCGCGGCTTGCCGTTGGGCCCGATGTCGGTCGCGGCGCCGGTCACGGGCACGGCAGCGCCCAGCTTCGGGTTGTAGGCCGGATTGGGGCTCGCGTACTGCATCGGCTGCCCGTTGTTCTCCAGCCGGTCGAGCGACAGCGCGAACCAGAACCGGCCGATGCGGTTCGCGACCCGCGCGGTCTGGTGATTGCCGCCGAAGCTGTCCGCGAACCCGTAGCCGTCGTGGTAGCGCTGCGTAAAGAACTGCGTCGACAGCGACGCCTCTAGTTTTTCCGGGCGGCGCGTCGTGAGCAGCACGGTCGAGCCGATCGAGTTGCCGGGATACAGCGCGGAAAAGGGGCCATAAAGCACGTCGACGCGCGCGATGTCGTCAGGCGGAATCAGCGACCAGCGCGGCGGGTACGCGTAGCTCGAGCCGAGCAGGTTCGACAGCAGCACGCCGTCGGCATAGACGAGCCCGCGTGCGCTCTGCAGTTCGTTGAAGTCGCGGCCCGCGAACACGCTGTTGCGGTCGCCGATATAGCGCTTGCGAACCATCAGGTTCGGTGCGTATTTCAGCGCGTCCTCGGTGGTGACGTTGGTATGCGTATCGATCTGCTCGCGCGTGATCGACTCGACGACGGCCGGCGTATCCGGATCGACGGGTTGCCGCTGCGCGGTCACGCTAACGGCGGACAGCGTATCGCCGGCCGGTGCAGCCGACGCGGCTGCGACTGCAGAGGCCGGCGCGGCACCGGCAGAACGATCGATACCGCTGCGGGCCGGATCGTTGCGTGCATCATCGGGCGAGGCCGCGTGGGCGGCTGGCCACGCGAAAGCGGCCGCGCACGCGAGCGCGAGCCGACCGCGCGACGACCGCGCGGCGAAGGTAGACGACATGAGTGAATTCCTGAAAACGTGATCGGACGCCGCCGGACACGAGCGGACACGCCGCGCACGAACGGCGCGGCGCGCGGGCCCGGCCGCGGGCAGCACGCGCGCCACCGGGGCGCGCGAACGACATCAATCAGATCGGGGCGTTTTCAGGCGGGGCGCGCGGCTGCGCGAGACGAATGCCCTTGCGGGGGAAATCGGGAACGGCCGGGGTGGCCGCGCGGTAGGCGAACGTCCGTACGAAGCCCGGCATAGCGGGCAGGCTCGCGCCGAGTGCGACGTTCGCCGCGAAGCCCGGGCAGTACACGCAGTGCGGCACGCCGGCATGATCGAACGACGATGTGTCGCGGTCGTCGCCCGACTGCGCGAGCACGACCTGGCGGGCGCCCGCTGCACTGCACAACTCGAGCGTGAGCTCGCCGGAGCCGCTCGACGCAAGACGCGCATAGCCGATGACGGGCGACAGTACGTTCAGTACCAGCGCCAGCCATACAAGGCCGATCCATCGCGTCGTTCGTTTCATCGCGGTCCAGGAAAAAGTGCGCGCAAGTATAACAAGCGGCCCGATCGTTACCGATCGCTCAGGACGCAATAGTCGGCATCGCAGCGCATGTGCCGTTAATACAACAGAGACAAAATCTAACGATTCGTCTCTGGCACAAATCCAAGCACGAGGTTGATAATCATCGAACCTGCTGGAGAAACAACCATGGACGAAAGACCAACTCGCATGCCACCGCCCGAGCAAGTGATGAGCCCGGATCCGGAACCCGTCGGCGTGGAATTCCTCGCCGAATTGCCCGAGCACGTCCGGGCATTCTTCGACGAGCAGCACAAGCTGTATTCGCCGAAGTGAACGCCTGTTCGGTTCTGTAACCGCCGCGTGTCGATCATCGCTATCGTGCGGTTCATCGCTGCGCATCGCGCGCAATTCGCGTCGCGCCCGGGCTGCAACAGCCTGACGGTGCCGGATCAGTTCGCCTGCTGATTCTCCTGTCGCGTCGCTACGCCGCGCGACTGTCTTCGTCTATTCTTCTGGTTTTCCACGTCCGGCCCGCCCGGCTCTCCCGATCATTCCGATGAAGCAAGCCATTCGTGCCAGCGTCGCTGTCGCCGCGCTCGGCGTCGCCCTCTTTTCGTCGCCGCGCATCGCCAGCGCAGACGGCGATGACACCGCCCTCACCAACGTCGTCGCGCTCGCGTCACAGCGCCTCGCGCTCGCCGAACCGGTCGCGCGATGGAAATGGGCGAATCACAAGGCGATCGAGGACCAGCCGCGCGAAGCGGCACTGCTCACGTCGGTCGAGAAGCGCGCGGTGGAGGCCGGCGTCGATCCTGCGTTCGCACGGACGTTCTTCGAGGATCAGATCGCTGCGAGCAAGGACATACAGAACGCACTGTTCGCGACCTGGCGCGCGACGCGGCCGCCCGAGGGCACACCGCCCGATCTCGCGACCAGCACGCGCCCGGCGCTCGACCGGCTGACGCAGAAAATGCTCGCGGGCCTCGCGCAAGTCGCGCCGCTGCGCGATGCGCCCGATTGCCAGGCGCGGCTTGCTCGCAGCATCGCGAACTGGAAGACGCTCACACGCTACGACTCGACGCAGACGCGGGCGCTCGACACTGCGCTGTCGCATGTCTGTTCGGCCGGCGGCGCAAGCGCGATCGGCTGACGCGGCAGGCAGGCACCGCAGGCGCGGATTGCGCCGCTGCGCTCAACCTGCGGGCGTCAGCGCAGCAAGCGGGATCAGTTGAAGCCCGCGCGCGAGATGCGTCTGCAGCAGGCGATGAGTAAAGGGTTCGAACGTGCCGTCCGCCGCGTCGGCCACGAGCCGCGCGGCCGCATCGAGCGATTCGGCCGAACCGAGGTAGCGCCAGCCGTCGATCACATGGAACAGGCGGCGCTCGCCGTTCGCCTCGAACGCAACGGCCCCGTCGAACGGCCAGGGCGCATCGCCCGCACGAGCCGTATCGGCCGCCGGGCGCCGGTTGTACGACGGACGCAGCCGGGCGATCCATTGCGCTTCGGCCAGCATCGCGCCCAGTTCATTACCGGTCTCGTGCCATTCGACACGCCGCACCTGCTGCGCGAGCCGCATTTCCTTCGACGAGCGCCGCTCGCCCGTCAGCAGCGCACGCAGCCGCTGCCGCACGCGCACGCTGCGACCGACATACAGCGCTGCGTCACCCTCCCCGAACAAAGCGTATGCGCCACACCCGGCCGGCGCGGTGTCGAGCCAGGCTTCGGTCAGATCGCCGGCCAGACGGAAATGGCGCGTCGTACGCGCGATCTGGTCGCGCAGCCGCTCGAGCGGCACGATGTCGTGCAGCTGACGCCAGAACTGCCAGAGCAGGTCGGCATCCGCGAGCGCCCGGTGGCGCGCAGCCGGAACGAGACCATGCCGTTCGATCAACGCGTCGAGCCCGTGCCGCGATTCGCGCGGGAACAGCGCGCGTGACAGCCGCACCGTACACAGCACATCGGGATTGAACGCGAAGCCGGCACGCTCGAACTCGGCGCGCAGGAAACCGCGGTCGAAACTCGCGTTGTGCGCAACGAACAGCTTGCCGTCGAGCCGCTCGAACAGCGCCGGCGCAAGCGACGCGAACGACGGCGCGTCGCGCACCATCTCGTCCGAAATGCCCGTCAGTTGCTGGATGAACGGCGGAATCGACTGGCCCGGATTGACGAGCGTCGTCCACGTCGACACGCCGAGCGGGCCGATTTCGACCACGCCGATTTCGGTGATGCGATGCTCGGCGGACGAGCCACCGGTGGTTTCAAGGTCGACGAAGACGAGCGGTTGTTCGCTGGCGGGATCGGACAGGCGGGAATCGGACATGAAAAGACACGGAAACGATGCTTCCGTGAGTATGCACCGGCACGCGTGTTCGCCGCCAGCACGGACGGGAACGATCCGCCCCCGGAAAACAAAAAGCCCCCGCCATGCGGGGGCCGGACGTGATCGGCAATGCGTGGCGCGTCAGACCGCCTGGATATTCGCTGCCTGCTTGCCTTTCGGCCCGACTTTCACGTCGAATGAAACACGCTGGTTT
Source organism: Burkholderia pyrrocinia (assembly GCF_022809715.1). Taxonomy (NCBI): domain Bacteria; kingdom Pseudomonadati; phylum Pseudomonadota; class Betaproteobacteria; order Burkholderiales; family Burkholderiaceae; genus Burkholderia; species Burkholderia pyrrocinia. The sequence goes on along the minus strand of NZ_CP094459.1, from coordinate 1,000,040 downwards.
TCCTTCAACGTCTTGAAGCCGTCCATCCGGATTTCGGAAAAGTGCGCAAACAAATCTTCGCCACCATTGTCCGACGTAATAAAGCCAAAACCTTTAGCATCGTTAAACCATTTCACGATACCGGTATCCATGTCTTCGTTCCCCACTCGTTTAGATCAAAAAAGCTATTTTTATAGCCGTTTCCCGAAATCCCGAAACATTGCGCCAGCACCCGCACCAGCACGCCGCCCGAGGACGGAGTGCTGACTTTATAAATTGGACAATCCGGGTGCGTCAAGAAAATTTTTGACGACCTCTTTATCAAAAAAGCGCTAATGCCATTGGAATCGGTACCCCATCGCCTTTGATTAATTGATTCCCATCAAAAACCTGTCAATATTACCGGGATCGGATCAACAATAATCTCGGCCATGAAAATCCTACCGGGGACAAATCGACTCGGTAAAATCCTCGGGTTTTTTCCGGGTTGCGGAAATCCGGAGACGTTGCGATGCTGGTGTAACGCCGAAAGGAAGGAGAAGGTCATGTGGCTGGACGGAATCAAGCGCTTCGCGAGCCGGCTCGGACGCGTACGTCGCAAGTCCCGCGCCTTGGCCGAGTCCGCTCGCGAAGCGCCGTGCGACACCGAGTTCGATACGACGTGGCACGGCGATCACTGGCAGAACCTGCTCGCATCGCCGCTGGACGCACGCCACTACGTGATGGAAGACTGGACCTATACGCCGCCGCACACCGAGACCGAGGAAGCTGCGCCGGCGGGCAAGCGCAAGAAGCGGCGCTCGTACGCGCAATAGCACACGGAAAGCGGGCAAAAAAAAAGCGCGACTGGGAAGTCGCGCCGACAAAGGTTTGGAGATCTTTTCCGTCAACGAAAAAGTCTGCTTCGGAAAGCAGAGATCGCAGTATAGCGAGAGAACAACCTTTCATTAGCCATGCTCCACACAAACCTCTATTGCCGATGCGTCAATAATCGCGCTAGGGCTGCCGCCCCCTCCTTCTGATCGCCTGTCGCGATCACGCAACGCCCGTTACGCAGTCCTGATCACAATTTCCATTCGCTGCACTGCCGCAAACCCTTGATGGATAACGGTTTCCACGTGTTTGTCTATCTTTGCGGATTCCAAAATACACTATTGCTTAAAGCGTGACCCTCGTCCGCTCCGAGCACTCCGTACACTGCAAATGGCTTTCTGATACGCGCACCGCCGCTCTGCCGGCCGGTCACAGCGTCACCCAAACATGCCGGTTCGGCAGCAGGTTCGATCGATATCATCCTGTTTGGAGACAGATCCATGAAAAAGACCCTGATTGTCGCCGCCTTGTCGGGCGCGTTCGCGACCGTCGCCCATGCGCAAAGCAGCGTCACGCTATACGGACTGATCGACGCCGGCATTACCTACACGAACAACCAGCACGGCCACAGCGCGTGGCAGGAAACGAGCGGCTCGATCAACGGCAGTCGCTGGGGCCTGCGCGGCACCGAGGATCTCGGCGGCGGCCTGAAAGCGATCTTCACGTTGGAAAACGGCTTCGGCATCAACAACGGCACGCTGAAGCAGAACGGCCGCGAATTCGGCCGGCAAGCGTTCGTCGGCCTCGCGCACGACAGCTACGGTTCGCTGACCTTGGGCCGGCAATACGACAGCGTCGTCGACTATCTCGGCCCGCTGTCGCTGACCGGTACGCAGTACGGCGGCACCCAGTTCGCGCACCCGTTCGACAACGACAACCTGAACAACTCGTTCCGGATCAACAACTCGGTCAAGTACCAGAGCGCGAACTACAACGGGCTGAAGTTCGGCGCGTTGTACGGCTTCTCGAATTCGTCCAGCTTCTCGAACAACCGCGCGTACAGCGTCGGCGCGTCGTACAGCTTCATGGGCTTCAACGTCGCGGCCGCGTACATGCAGCTGAACAACAACATCAATTCGCTGGCGCTCGCGGCAACCGATCCTGGCGCGGTCGCCGGCGACTGGACCTTCGCGGCCAGCCGTCAGCGCACCTGGGGCGGGGGCCTCAACTACACGTTCGGGCCAGCGACCGCGGGCTTCGTGTTCACGCAGACGCGCCTGACCAATTCGGCCGGCATCAGCGCGGGCCAATCCGGCGTGTCGGGCGGCATTCCGCTGGCGGGCGGCACCCGCTTCAACAACTACGAACTGAACGGCCGCTATGCGCTCACGCCGGCGCTGTCGCTCGCGGGCTCGTACACGTACACCGACGGCCGTCTCGACGGCCAGAAGCCGAGCTGGCACCAGTTCAACCTGCAGGCCGACTATGCGCTGTCGAAGCGCACCGACGTATACCTGCAGGGCGAATATCAGCGGGTGCTGGCGGACGGCCTGCCGATCGGCGCCAACATCAACGGGCTGGGCGCCGCATCGTCGACCAACAAGCAGATCGCGGTCACGACCGGCCTGCGCCATCGCTTCTGAGCGACCGGCGCATCCGCTTCACGCCGGATGACGAAGCGCCCCGCCGGGGCGCTTTTTCTTTGCCGGAATACGTGGGCCGCCGCTCAGGCGCCCGGTGCCGGATAGCGGACGTCGAGTATGTCGATCGGCTGCGGGCCGGCCGGCGTCATCAGCGTAACGGTATCGCCGATCTTCGCCTTGATCAGCGCACGCGCGACCGGCGAAATCCAGCTGACGCAGCCGTGGTCGAGATCGACCTCGTCGATCCCGACGATCGTGACCGTGTGGTCCTCGCCGTCCGGCGTCTCGTAATCGACCGTTGCGCCGAAGAACACCTGGTCGACATTCTCCTGACGACTCGCGTCGACGACTTCGGCGAGATCGAGCCGCTTCGTCAGGAAGCGGATGCGGCGATCGATCTCGCGAAGCCGCCGCTTGCCGTAGATGTAGTCGCCGTTCTCCGACCGGTCGCCGTTCGACGCGGCCCACGACACGAGCCGCACGACCTCGGGGCGCTCGACGTCGATCAGGTTCAGCAGCTCGTCCCGCAGCCGCTTGTGGCCGGCCGGCGTGATGTAGTTCTTCGCGCCCGCGGGAATCGCGGGTTGAGCCTGGTCGAGATCGTCGTCGTCACCGTCCGACTCTTTGACAAACGCCTTGTTCATGATGCAGATTCAACACGTGGATGACTGATGCTCCAAGGGTACACGAAGGGCGCCCCGCCAAGGTCGCGCCGCGTAATTCGCGAATAAGGCTTCCCTTTTTATACAACCCTGCTATAATTTCGCTTCTGCGTGCGGCTGTAGCTCAGTTGGATAGAGTACTTGGCTACGAACCAAGGGGTCGTGGGTTCGAATCCTGCCAGCCGCGCCACCTTTTCGAGGGCCTTCCAAACCGAAGGCCCTTTCAGTTCGAAGTAGTAGTGTTTTGTTTTGCGTGCGGCTGTAGCTCAGTTGGATAGAGTACTTGGCTACGAACCAAGGGGTCGTGGGTTCGAATCCTGCCAGCCGCGCCACCTTTTTGGGGGCCTTCCCATCGCAGAAGGTTCCGACAGTTGAAGCAGTACCGTTTTGCGTGCGGCTGTAGCTCAGTTGGATAGAGTACTTGGCTACGAACCAAGGGGTCGTGGGTTCGAATCCTGCCAGCCGCGCCACCTTAAAAGGGCTTTCCTCCGGGAAGGCCCTTTTTCTTTTCTGCCCCTCCCCCGTCATTCACGCCCCGATTTGCGAGCGCCCGATGCGCTTCGGAAGAGCGCCGGCAAGGCCGCACCTTCGCTCCACAACACACATGAAAACGGCGGCCATCGGCCGCCGTTGAACGATCGCACTCAAGAAGGTTACGCGTCAATAATCCTGCCGTTCGCGCTCGATGCGCATGCCGCCGTCGTGGCGCGCATGCGCGCCGTCGTCGGTCGAGCGCTCGCGCATGATCCGCATCACGTCCGGATTGGTTCGCACGCGCCGCATCACGTTCGCGAGATGCACGCGATCGCTGACCTGGATCACGAAACGCAGCACCGTCGATTCGTGCGTCAGATCCTCGTCCATCGCGATATGGACGATGTTCGCGTCGGCCGACGTGATGTCCGCCGCGACGCGCGCAAAGATGCCCTTCGTGTTCTTCACGAGCGCCTTCACCGCGACATCGAACAGTCGGCCCGGCTGCGGCGCCCATTCGACGTCGATCCAGCGGCCCGGATCGCGGCGATGGATGCGCTGCGCGACGCGGCAATCGGTCGTATGAATCGCCATCCCCAGGCCGATGCCGATGTAGCCCATGATCGCATCGCCCGGAATCGGCCGGCAGCATGCCGACAACTGCACGGACATCCCTTCGGTACCGGTAATCACGACCGGCGGCGCATGATGCGCCGGATGCCGCTCGGACTTCGGCAGGTCGTCGTCCGCGTCGCGGCCGCTCATCAGCACCTCGATGCGCTTGGCCATCACCGCGGCGACGCGGCGGCCGAGGCCGATATCCGCGAAAATTTCCTGACGGCTCTTGTTGCCCGTCCACTGCACGAGCTTTTCCCACACCTCCGGCGCAACGTCGGCCAGCGCGAGACCATAGCCCTTCAGGCTCTGGTCGACGAGCCGCTCGCCAAGCTGCACGGATTCGTTCAGGCGCATCGTCTTCAGGTAGTGACGAATCGCCGAGCGCGCCTTGCCGGTACGCACGAAGCCGAGCCACGCGGGGTTCGGCTTCGAGTACGGCGCGGTGATCACCTCGACGATGTCGCCGCTCTTCAGCTCGGTGCGCAGCGGCAGCAGTTCGTTGTTGATCTTCACGGCCACGCACTGGTTGCCGAGATCGCTGTGGATCGAATAGGCGAAATCGAGCGCCGTCGCGCCGCGCGGCAGCGCCATGATCTTCGACTTCGGCGTGAACACGTAGACCGCGTCGGGGAACAGGTCGATCTTCACGTGCTCGAGGAATTCGCTCGAATCGCCGGCTTCGCTCTGGATGTCGAGCAACGACTTCAGCCACTGGTGCGCGCGCTTCTGCACGTCGCTGAGATCCGCACTGCCGTTCTTGTACAGCCAGTGCGCGGCGACCCCCGCCTCGGCAATCTCGTGCATCTTGCGCGTACGCACCTGGAACTCGATCGGCGCGCCGAACGGGCCGACGAGCGTCGTGTGCAGCGACTGATAGCCGTTGATCTTCGGGATCGCGATGTAGTCCTTGAACTTGCCGGGCACCGGCTTGTACAGCGAGTGCAGCGCGCCGATGCACGTGTAGCAGTCGAGCGGGCTGTCTACGACGACGCGAAAGCCGTACACGTCGAGTACCTGCGAGAACGACAGCTGCTTGTCGCGCATCTTGCGGTAGACGCTGTAGATGGTTTTTTCGCGGCCGGTGATCTCGGCGTCGATCTTCGCGTCGGCCATCGCGCGCTGCGCGGCCTCGAGGATCTTGCTGATCACTTCGCGGCGGTTGCCGCGCGCGGCCTTCACGGCCTTCTCGAGCGTCGCGTAGCGATGCGGGTTGAAGTTCGCGAAGCTCATGTCCTGCAGCTCGCGATACGTGTTGTTCAACCCGAGCCGGTGCGCGATCGGCGCATAGATGTCGAGCGTTTCCCGCGCGACGCGGCGGCGCTTTTCCATCGGCACCGCGCCGAGCGTGCGCATGTTGTGCAGGCGGTCGGCGAGCTTGACGAGGATGACCCGCACGTCGCGCGCCATCGCCAGCAGCATCTTGCGGAAGTTTTCCGCCTGCGCTTCCTCGCGGCTGCGGAATTCCATCTTGTCGAGCTTCGACAAGCCATCGACCAGTTCGGCGACCTTCGGGCCGAACCGTTCGGCCAGCTCGTTCTTGGTCACGCCCTGGTCTTCCATCACGTCGTGCAGCAGCGCGGCCATCACGGCCTGCGCGTCGAGCTTCCAGCCGGCGCAGATTTCCGCGACGGCGACGGGATGGGTGATGTAGGGTTCGCCGCTCTGGCGATATTGACCGAGGTGGGCTTCGTCGCTGAAGTGGAACGCCGCCTTGACCTCTTTGATTTCGTCCGGGGCGAGATACTCGGCAAGCGCGGCCGTCAGTTTCGCGATCGAAACGACGCCGTGCTTGCGCGGCTGCTCCGGAGTGGCGGTCGGCCCGAACAGATGCCGGAAGGACTGTTCGAGGACCGCGTCGATGTACTGGCGCGCAGGCGACTGGGCCGTGGCTTCGGTGGTCGAATCCGCGGAGGCGGACGATGGGGTGGTGCTCATATTCGCCTCCAGGTCGAGTCGTTGCGCGCGTGGACTACATGGCTGGAACGGGCCGGATGCGCGTTACACCGGCACCTTCTTCAGCATCTCGACACCGACCTGGCCGGCGGCGATCTCGCGCAGCGCGACGACGGTCGGCTTGTCGCGGCTTTCGATCTTCGGCGTATGGCCTTGCGCGAGCTGCCGCGCGCGATAGGTGGCGGCGAGCGCCAGTTCGAAGCGATTCGGGATTTGCTTCAGGCAGTCTTCGACGGTAATGCGAGCCATGTTGGTAATTCCTTCTGAATATAGTGCTTATTCTACCTTATGTCCCTCGTGCCCCGCGTCATTCCGCGTGGGGCAGATGGATGCCGAGCTCGATGAACAGCTCGGCGTGTCGCGCGTACTGCGAAGCAAAGCGCAGGCGCGTCGCCGCGACGATGCATTCGAGCTCCGCGAGCGCACGCTCGAAATTCTCGTTGATCACCACGTATTCCGCTTCCGACGCGTGCGCGATCTCGCTGCCGGCGGCAAGCAGACGCCGCGTGATCACGTTCGGCTCGTCCTGGCCGCGCTTCTTCAAACGCTCCTCGAGCGCGTCGAGCGACGGCGGCAGGATGAAGATGCCGACCGCGTTGCGAAACTGCTTCTTCACCTGCAGCGCGCCCTGCCAGTCGATCTCGAGCAGCACGTCGTGGCCGTTCTTCATCTGTTCTTCGATCCAGACGCGCGACGTGCCGTAATAGTTGCCGTGCACTTCCGCGCTCTCGAGGAATTCGTGCGCCGCGTGACGCGTGCGGAAATCGTCGACGGTCGTGAAGTGGTAATGCTGGCCGTCCTGTTCGCCCGGGCGCGGCTTGCGCGTCGTGTACGAGATCGACAGGCAGATGTCGCTGTCCTTCGACAGCAGCGCATTCACGAGCGTCGACTTGCCGGCGCCCGACGGTGCGACGACCATGAACAGGTTGCCGGGATAGACGCCGCCGTGCAGCGAATGCGCGGCGTGGCCGTCGTGAGTGGATTCGATCATGTTGCGTTACTCCAGGTTTTGCACTTGCTCGCGCATCTGCTCGATCAACAGCTTGAGCGCCATCGACGCGTCGGCCAGTTCCTTCGCCGCCGCCTTCGAGCCGAGCGTGTTCGCTTCGCGATTCAGCTCCTGCATCATGAAGTCGAGACGCTTGCCGACGCGGCCGCCCTTCTCGATCACATGACGCGTTTCGTTCAGGTGCGCGGTGAGCCGCGACAGCTCTTCCGCGATGTCGATCCGGATCCCGTACATCGTCACTTCCTGACGAATGCGTTCCGCGGCTTCCTCGCGCGTCACGATCGGCGCGCTGCCTTCGGGCGCCGCGATGCCGAGCGCTTCCTGCAGCCGCTCGACGATCTTCTGCTGATGCTTCGCGATCAGCTCCGGCACGAGCGGCGTGATGCGCGCGACGATCGCTTCCATCTCGGCGACGTTCGACAGCAGCATCGTCGCCAGTTGCGCGCCTTCGCGCGAACGCACGACGACGAGTTCGCCGATCGCTTCCTTGCCGCATGCGAGCACCGCGTCGCGGATCGCGTCGGCCGACACGCCGCTTTCGGCGATCACGCCGGGCCAGCGCAGGATCTCGCCCGCGCGCAGGCGGCCGACGCCCGGGAACGAGTCGAGCACCGCGCGCTCGAGATCGGCAAGCTGGCCGAGCGCCGACTGGTTCAGCGCGCCCGCGCCGATGCTCTGTTCGCCGCGCTGCAGGTTGATGCGCACGTCGACCTTGCCGCGCGACAGCTTGTTCATCAGCATTTCGCGCAGCGCGGGTTCGCACGCGCGCACGTCGTCCGGCATCCGGAAATTCAGGTCGAGGAAGCGCGAGTTCACGGTGCGCAGTTCGACCGACACGCTGGTGCCGCCGTTGCCGGTGGCCGTTGCGAGTTCGCGCGTCGCGCTCGCGTAGCCCGTCATGCTGTAGATCATGGTTCGTCTCGCCGTCTGGTTGCCCTCGCGGGCGGGGATATGTCGAGGCGCCCGGCGCATCGGACCAGCGCGGGGCGGGAAGCGCGCATTATCCCATTTTTGCGGACCACCCCGCCGGGCAAGCCCGCCGTTCGGCGCTAAAATCGGGGTTTCCTCTCCTTCCGCGATTCCCACATGACGTCCTCCCTTTCCCGCCCGAGCGGCCGCCGCGCCGACGAACTGCGCAAGGTCGCCCTCACGCGCCACTACACGAAACATGCGGAAGGCTCCGTGCTGGTCGAATTCGGCGACACCAAGGTGCTCTGCACCGCGAGCGTCGCCGAGCGCGTGCCCGAATTCCTGCGTGATCGCGGGCAAGGCTGGCTGACCGCCGAATACGGGATGCTGCCGCGCGCGACGCACACGCGCAGCGACCGCGAAGCCGCGCGCGGCAAGCAGACGGGCCGCACGCAGGAAATTCAGCGCCTGATCGGCCGCGCGCTGCGCGCGGTGTTCGATCTCGAGGCACTCGGCCCGCGCACGATCCACATCGACTGCGACGTGATCCAGGCTGACGGCGGCACGCGCACGGCGAGCATCACCGGCGCATTCGTCGCCGCGCACGACGCCGTGTCGAAGCTGATGGCGGCCGGCAAGCTCACGCGCTCGCCGCTCACCGACCACGTCGCCGCGATCTCGGTCGGCGTGTACGAAGGCGCACCGGTGCTCGACCTCGACTACGCGGAAGATTCGCGCTGCGACACCGACATGAACGTCGTGATGACGGGCGCCGGCGGTTTCGTCGAAGTCCAGGGCACGGCCGAAGGCGTGCCGTTCTCGCGCGCCGAGATGAACGCGCTGCTCGACCTCGCGCAGGGCGGGATCGCCGAGCTCGTGCAACTGCAGAAAGACGTCCTGGGCGCCGGCCATGCCTGACGATCGCACCATCGCGCCGCTGTCGCGCATCGTTCTCGCGTCGAACAACCCCGGCAAGCTGCGCGAATTCACCGCGCTGTTCTCGACGGTCGGCATCGAGATCGTCCCGCAGGGCGACCTTGCGGTGCCCGAGGCGGACGAACCTTTCGGCACGTTCATCGAGAACGCGCTGACGAAGGCGCGGCACGCGTCGCGGCTCACCGGGCTGCCGGCGATCGCTGACGATTCGGGCCTGTGCGTGCGCGTGCTGCGCGGCGCGCCGGGCGTCTATTCGGCGCGCTACGCGCAGCGCGCGGGCCGCGACAACGGCGACGCGGCGAACAACGCGTATCTCGTCGAGCAGTTGCGCGGCGTCGACGACCGGCGCGCATACTATTGCTGCGTGCTCGCGCTCGTGCGCCATGCGGACGATCCAGAGCCGCTGTTCGCCGAAGGGCGCTGGGCCGGCGAGATCGTCGACGCGCCGCGCGGCGAGCACGGATTCGGCTACGACCCGTATTTCTACCTGCCGTCGCTCGGCGCGACGGCAGCCGAACTCGAGCCGGCCGTGAAGAACACGCACAGCCATCGCGCGCTTGCGCTGAAGGCGCTGCTTGCGCGGCTCGCGGAGGAAGCATGACCGTGCCCGATACCTATCCGCTGCGGGAGGTCGCATGAGCCAGGCTGCGGAAACCGGCGCGCGCGTCGTGGCGACGTTCACGTCGCCCGGACAGGTGCGGCTCACGTCGCTGCCGCCGCTCGCGCTGTACGTGCATTTTCCGTGGTGCGTGCGCAAGTGCCCGTACTGCGATTTCAACTCGCACGAGTGGAAAGGCGAACGATTCCCTGAAACCGAGTATCTCGACGCGCTGCGCGCCGATCTCGAACAGGCGCTGCCGCTCGTGTGGGGACGGCAGGTGCATACCGTGTTCATCGGCGGCGGCACGCCGAGCCTGCTGTCGGCGGCCGGTCTCGACCGGATGCTGTCCGACGTGCGCGCGCTGCTGCCGCTCGACGCCGATGCCGAGATCACGCTCGAGGCGAATCCGGGCACGTTCGAGGCCGCGAAGTTCGCGCAGTTCCGCGCAAGCGGCGTGAACCGGCTGTCGGTCGGCATCCAGAGCTTCAACGAGGCGCACCTGAAGGCGCTCGGCCGGATTCACGACACCGCGCAGGCGCGCGCGGCCGTCGAGATCGCCGCGAAGAACTTCGACAACTTCAACCTCGACCTGATGTTCGCGCTGCCGAACCAGACGCTCGACGAATGCCGCACGGACATCGAGACCGCGCTGTCGTTCGCGCCGCCGCATCTGTCGCTGTATCACCTGACGCTCGAGCCGAATACGCTGTTCGCGAAGTTCCCGCCGGTCGTCCCCGACGACGACGCGTCGGCCGACATGCAGGAATGGATCCACGCGCGCACGGCCGAGGCCGGCTACGGGCGCTACGAAGTTTCCGCTTACGCGAAGCCGAATCATCAGTGCAAGCACAACCTGAACTACTGGCGCTTCGGCGACTATCTCGGGATCGGCGCGGGCGCGCACACGAAGCTGTCGTTCCCGAACCGGATCCTGCGGCAGGCACGCTACAAGCATCCGGCGACCTTCATCGAGCAGGCGATGGCCGGCGCGGCCGTGCAGGAAGAGCGTGAAGTCGGCGCGCGCGACCTGCCGTTCGAGTTCATGCTGAACACGCTGCGGCTCGTCGAGGGCTTCCCCGTGCACAGCTTCGCCGAACGCACGGGCCTGCCGATGAGCACGATCGAGCCGGCGCTGAAGGAAGCGGAACGGCGCGGGCTGATCACGCGCGATTTCACGCAGATCGCGCCGACGCCGCTCGGCCAGCGTTTCCTCAACGACCTGCAGGAATTGTTCCTGCGCGACGATTGAAGCGATGCCGACTCCGGTCGACAGCGGCGGCATTTCGGTTACAATGCCGCCTCGCGTGGAAGCGTGGCCGAGCGGTTTAAGGCACTGGTCTTGAAAACCAGCGACGGGAAACTGTCCGTGAGTTCGAATCTCACCGCTTCCGCCAGGAAATTCGCCAAACCCCGTCCATTCGCTGAATGACGGGGTTTTTGTTTGTCCGCACGCCCCTGCCCCAACGTTCCGACGCATCGCACCGGTTGCCGTTACAATCCCGCGCTCCGATTCGCGAAAACGGGAAACCCACGTCATGAAACCCTTCATCGTCTCGTCGCTCGTCGCCATGCTGGCTGCCGTCAGCACGCACGCGGCGGCCGACACCGCCTCCGGCAGCGGCGCGCAGGCGTCGTGCGCGATCGCTTACGTGACCGGCGTCGGCGGCTCGCCGCGCGGCCTGAGCGAATACCTCGCGAGCCCGTCGCCCTACAACTACCTGAAGGACAACGATCTCCAGTGCAAGGTGTCGGACGACGGGCGCACGTCGAACTGCACCGGCGTGACCTACCTCCGGAACGAACAGGTCAGCGTATACGACGATTCCGATCCGGCAACGCTGACCGTCGTGGCGCGCGTGGAGCTCGACCACGGCCAGAAGTACCCGGTGATCGTGGTCGTGCAGCGAAAGGACGCGCGCTGCAAACAGTGACGCAGCCATGCGCGCGAGCGCGTCCGTCGAGGCGGAACTCGCGCTCGCGGCAGCGCACAACCGAATCCGCGCAACGGCCGCTGTCGCGCCCCGCCGGAAGCCTCCCGGCCCGCCCCGCGATCACCTAGAATTCGTTCAACACGGCGACACGACCGCCGCCGCGTACTCGATGCCGCACACGCCACCCCTGCGCGCGGCACACGGAGATCGCCATGACCGAACTGTCGACACCGACGGATCACGTCGATTACGAAGGCTTCGAGATCCATGTCGTGCCGGCCACCGCGCCCGGCAGCGACACGCGCTACACGTACACCGGCTACGTGTGCCATCCGGGCGCGAATCCCGCACTGCCCGGCCACGCAGTGCCGTTCCACGCGGACGGCGAGGAAAGCTTCGCGAGCATCGATGAAGCAGTCCACGAAGCCGTGCACATCGGCAAGAGCATCATCGACGGCACGCATCCGGACCTGTCGGTGCTGTCGCTCGTCACGCACGGCTTCTGAACCGGACGAAGGACATCGCATGTGATTGTGCGGACGTCGGTCGCAGTGCCGCATTCGGCGACCGCTACGCGCAGCCGGACGATCGACGCGAGCCTGCGCGAGACTCGCGCGCCGCGCCATTCAAGCTTTCAAACTTGCAACATGGCGCGCCGGCATGCGCGTGCGCTGCCGTAACGCGAGCGAGTCGAGCGCGCTGTCACATGTCACGTCACATCGCGACGTGCGATGCGGCGCCCGACCGTCATCATCAGCGATCGCAACGTCTCGCATCGCGCGTTATGCGTTTCTCCCGATATCGGCTTGCGTGCGCACGCCTATCATTTTTTTATAGTCACTTCTGGCTATCTCCCATGCGCCCCGTTCTCCATCCGCGCGTCGACCGGCTGCGTGTTGCTGCGCTGGCCGTCGCCACCATGCTTGCCGCATGCACGATCACGCCGCCGCCGTCGCTGCACCCGGTCCTGACGATTCCGTCGATCACGCGCAGCGCGAGCCGCGCCCAGTATCGCGTCGAGATCGCGCAACGCGTTGCCGAACGCAATCCGTCCGGCGTACTGCACGGCACACCGCAGGCGATGCTCCGCTCGCTCGTCGTCGTCGCATTCACCGTCGATCGCAACGGCCGCCTCGTCAACGCCTCCGTCTATCGCAGCAACGGCGACAGCGAAGCGGAAGCGCTCGCGCTCGCGTCGCTGCGCCGCTCGGCGCCGCTGCCGGCGCCGCCGTCGCGACTGCTCGACGGCAACGGTCAGATCGAAATGATGGAAGGCTGGCTCTTCAACGACGACGGTCACTTCCAGTTGCAAAGCACTGCGTCCGCGCAGGCGCAATCGCTCGACTGACCGCCCGCCGCGCCGCGATTGCCGGTGTGCGGCGGCGCTGGCTATAATTTTCCGCAATCGCGCGGCCATCACGCCGCGCGCGCGTTCGCGCGCCCCATCCGGCATGCGAGCCGACCACGCCGGCACCGGGCGGCGGCGACGTACCCGTCTCCATCGTCGACCGGCGGGTGACGTTCGCGCCACGGCGCGCGTCCACGGCGCCACCGCATCATCCGCTCGGCTGCCCCCGGCAGGCGTCCGCCTGCCCGAGCGCACGCACAGCCGACCGCCCCAACGACAAAACGGAGACATCCATGTCCGCATCTCCCCCGGCCGTTGCACACGCAACCGGCTCGGCCGGCGCCGTCAGCCACCGGCGCATCGTGTTCGCGAGCTTCATCGGCACCGCGATCGAGTTCTACGATTTCTATGTGTACGCGACGGCCGCCGCGCTCGTCATCGGCCCCGTCTTCTTCCCGCACGGCTCCGCGACCGCGCAGGCGCTGTCCGCATTCGTCACGTTCGGCATCGCGTTCATTGCGCGCCCGATCGGCTCGTTCCTGTTCGGGCATTTCGGCGACCGCATCGGCCGCAAATCGACGCTCGTCGCGTCGCTGCTCGTGATGGGCGTGTCCACCACCGCGATCGGCTTCGTGCCCGGCTACGACGCGATCGGCACGCTCGCGCCGGTGCTGCTGTGCGTGCTGCGCTTCGGCCAGGGGATCGGCCTCGGCGGCGAATGGGGCGGCGCAGCGCTGCTCGCGACCGAGCACGCGCCGCAGGGCAAGCGCGGCTGGTTCGGGATGTTCCCGCAGCTCGGGCCCTCGGTCGGCTTCCTGATGTCGAACGGGCTGTTCTTCGCGCTCGCGCTATCGCTGTCCGACGAGCAGTTCCGCAGCTGGGGCTGGCGCATCCCGTTCCTGGTCAGCGCAGTGCTCGTCGCGGTCGGCCTGTACGTGCGGCTCAAGATCACCGAAACGCCCGCGTTCCAGGCGGCGCTCGACCGCAACGAGCGCGTGCGCGTGCCGGTCGCGACGCTCGTCACGCAACACTGGCAGCCGACGCTGCTCGGCGCGCTCGCGATGGTCGTCTGCTACACGCTGTTCTATATCTCGACGGTGTTCTCGCTGTCGTACGGCGTGTCGGCGCTGCATATTCCGCGCCAGAGCTTCCTCGGCCTGCTGTGTTTCGCGGTCGTGTTCATGGGGCTCGCGACGCCGCTTTCCGCGTGGGCATCGGACCGTTTCGGCCGCAAGCCGGTGCTCGTGGTCGGCGCAATCGCCGCGCTGCTGTCGGGTTTTGCAATGGAACCGCTGCTCGGCAGCGGCTCGATGCCGCTCGTCGCGCTGTTCCTGACGATCGAACTGTTCCTGATGGGCGTGACGTTCGCGCCGATGGGCGCGTTGCTGCCGGAACTGTTCCCGACCAACGTCCGCTACACGGGCGCGGGCGTCGCGTACAACCTCGGCGGGATTCTCGGCGCATCGATCGCGCCGTATATCGCGCAACTGCTGGCTGCGCGCGGCGGGCTGTCGTGGGTTGGCGGCTACGTCTCGGTCGCGGCGGCGATCAGCCTGGTCGGCGTGCTGCTGATGCGCGAAACGCGCGACGCGTCGCTCGTCTGAGACTCCGGGGCGGCCCGGGTTGTGTGGCGACCGGCGCTACCTATACTCGATCCTGGGCGCGCCGCTGCGCGCCCCCCGGATCCCACCCCGAAGGAGCCGCCGCCATGAACATCCGCCTCGGCAATGCCGATCTCGTCCTGATCCTCGCGCTCGCGCTGGGTGGCGCGCTGCTGCTCGCGCTGCGCTTCCGGCCGAAGACATGGCGCGGCCTCGTGTTCGAGGCGCTGCTGGCGAATCTGGCGGCCATCGCCGCCGTCATCACGGTCGAGGCGCTGCTGGCCTGAACCGGCCCGGCCCGCTGCGTCAGGCGGTCAGCCGCGCGCGCAGCGCGCCATACGCAGGGTCGACCGTATCGATCGCGTCGAGCGCCTGCTCGACGGACGGGATCGTGCCCGGCTCGCCGATCGACAGTGCATTCGGTGCGCCGCCGATGCCGCAATGGTGACGCGACGTCGCGACGAAAATCATCACGGTCGGCCGCTGCAGCGCGTGCGCCATATGCACGAACCCCGTATCGACCCCCACCACGAGCGCGGCCCGGCCGAGCGCCGCACCGAGTTCGCGCACGGTCATCGCGGGCAGCACGATCGCGCCCGGCGCGCGCGCGGCGATGTCCTGCGCATCGTCATGCTCGGCAGCCGATCCCCACGGCACCAGCACGCGCACGCCACGCGCCATCATCTGCGTGGCGAGCGCGGCCCAGTGGTCAGCCGGCCATTTCTTGTCGGGATTGGACGTCGCATGGAACAGCAGCATGAACGGCGCGCCGTCGGTCACGGCGGCCGGCAGGCTCGCGTCCTGCGGCGCGACGATGCCGTACGTGGCGACGCCTTCGGGCACGTAGCCGAACGCCTCGCCGGCGCTCACGCGCATCCCGTGCCATGCGTCGCAGTCCGGCCGCGGGCCGAAGCGATGCGAATACGCGAAGCGTGCGCCCGTTTCGCCGAGATCCTGCGTCTGGTAGCCGAAGCGGCGCGCGGCGCGCGCCAGCGCGGAAATGATCGCGCTCTTGTAGACGCCGTGCAGGTCGATGACGGCATCGTAGCGGTGCGCGCGCAACGCGCCGATCGACGCCGAGATCGCCTTCAGGTCGCCGACATTCCGGAGCTTCTTGAAGCGTCGCAGCGGTGCGCACAGGACGGCGCTCACGCCCGGGTGCCAGCGCACGACCTCGGCGCACGATTCGTCGACGGCCCAGTCGACCGTCACGCCGGGAAAGGCGCGATGCAGGTCCGCGACGACGGGTAGCGTCTGGACGACGTCGCCGAGCGACGTCACTTTTACGATGAGGATGCGTTTCACGATATGTGGGGATTGACGACCATTTCGGCATGCTAGCGACGGTTGCCGTGCGCGAACATTACTTCGACATTACGTTTGTAACAAAATGCATCAAGCTTGCGAAACGCTGTCGCACACGGCGTGGCTGCGGTTCGTTCTTATAATGCGGTCTTTGCCTTCCGGCCCGCGCCGATGCCACGCCCCGCCCTTCCCGCGCTGTTTCCTGCTCTCACCCGCCGCTCGCTGCGAATCTGGCGCCAGTACGGCGTTTTCTGGCTCGGCGCGATCGTCGTCGGCCTCGCGGCCGTGCTCTATGCGCGGCTGATCGACTGGGGCTACGAGACGTTCCGCACGATGCGCGATCATGCCACGTGGCTGCCGCTGCTGCTGACGCCGGCGATCGCCGCCCTGTCGGTATGGATCACACGCCGCTTCTTCCGCGGCGCCGAGGGCAGCGGCATCCCGCAGGTAATCGCGACGCTGCATGCGCGCCCGAGTGCGTTCGGCGCCCGGCTGCTGACGCTGCGCATCCTGTTCGGCAAGGTGCTGGTCTCGTTCCTGGGCATTCTGGGCGGCTTCACGATCGGCCGCGAAGGGCCGACCGTGCAGGTCGGCGCAGCGCTGATGTTCAACCTGCGGCGCTTCTACCCGCGCTCGAACGCGCAGATCGAACGCCAGCTGGTGCTGGCCGGCGCGGCGGCCGGGCTGTCGGCCGCATTCAATACGCCGCTCGCCGGGATCGTGTTCGCGATCGAGGAGCTGACGCGCAGCTTCTCCGCGCGCGCGAGCGGCGTGCTGATCACCGCGATCATCCTCGCCGGCGTCGTCGCGCTCGGCCTGAACGGCAACTACACGTATTTCGGCACGATCGATGCCGGCCTCCATTTTCCGAAGCTGCTGGCGCTCGCGGTGCTGGTCACCGCGATCGTGACGGGCATCGCGGGCGGCCTGTTCTGCTGGCTGCTGCTCAACACGGGGCGCTGGCTGCCCGCGCAACTGCTCGGCCTGTATCGCGAGCGGCCGATCGCGTTCGCCGCGCTATGCGGCTTCGTGATCGCCGTCGTCGGCCTCGTGTCGGGCGGCACGACGTTCGGCAGCGGCTATGCCGAGGCGCGCGGCCTGCTCGACGGCCGCGAGCAGTTGTCGGTGTTCTACCCGTTCCTGAAAATGGTGTCGATGGTCGCGTCGTACCTGCCGGGCATCCCGGGCGGGATCTTCGCGCCGTCGCTGTCGATCGGCGCCGGGTTCGGCAACCTGCTGCACATCGTGTTCGGCAACATGAGCCTGCCGATGCTGATCGCGCTCGCGATGGTCGGCTATCTTGCGGCCGTCACGCAGTCGCCGATCACGTCGTTCGTGATCGTGATGGAGATGATCAACGGCCACGCGCTCGTGATTTCGCTGATGGCCACCGCGCTGGTGTCGAGCCGCGTGTCGCGCTTTTTCGCGCCGCCGCTCTACGAAACGCTCGCGCAGCGCTATCTCGCGCCGCCCGCTGCGGCCGCGGAACCGGCCGCGGCCGCCTCGATGGGTGCGGCGGGTGCGGCCGGCGTCACCGAGCCGCAGGATGCGACCGCCGCGCCCGCCGATCCGCTCGACACGCTGCGCGACGAAGGCACCGACGCGCCGACCGCCGCTGCGCCGGGCGAACACGCTACGCACGCGGCGGCGACGCACGACGCTGGGCCGGCGGCGCCCGGCACGCACGCCCCGGCGCAGCCCGGCCCGCGCGACGCTCAGTAAATCACGACGGGTGCCGGCCGGTAGTAGACGGGCCGCGCCGGCACGACGATGCACCCGGCCAGCGTGATCGCGACGAGCGCGATGGCGATTGCGGTTCTTTTCATCACGCGCCTCCGTCACGCCCAGTGGCCGCGGGTCCAGAACCAGTTCGGACCGCGCTGATCCCAGTGGCCCGGCACCCATTGCATGCCGACGCGCTCGGCTTCCCAGTGACCACCGATCCACACGTAGCGCCCATGGTCCCAGTGCCAGTGACCGCGCTCCCACACATAGCCCACCCGCACCGTCGGCAGGACCTCGTAGCGCACGGGCGGCGGCGCATTCGGCGCGACGACGACGATTTCCTCGGTACGCACGGCGACCGGCTCGGCGACGACCACGCGGCCCTGCGGCGCGATCACGGGTGCGCCGACGAGAATCTCGTCCGCATGCGCGGCAAACGGCGCGACGACGGCTGACAGGCCCGCGGCAAACAGCGCGAGCGAAACGATACGACGGTGAACGGTAGAGACAGCCATCACAACCTCCTGGTTGAACAAGTAACGCAAAGCGTATTCGTTCAATGCGGGAGGACCGATAACGGCCGACAGACGCGTTGTTACGGCGTGCCCGAAAGTGCAACAGGGCGTAAGACGCGCACGGCGGCGGATGCCGCCGTGCGGAGGGACAGGCAAGGGTCAGGCTTGCGGGATCTCGATCTTCACTTCGAGGACTTCGAGATCGTCCTGGCGCTCGAGGCTCACGCGGATGTCATCGTCCGAAATATGGACGTACTTCGAGATGACCGCGACGAGCTCCTTCTGCAGCGCCGGCAGGTAATCGGCCGGCGGCCGGCCGCCGACCCGCTCGTGCGCGATGATGAGCTGCAGGCGCTCCTTCGCGACCGATGCGGACTTCTTCTTCTCGCCGAGGAGAAACGAAAGGATGGACATGGGCGGCCTCCGTTACTTGCTGCCGAAGAGGCGCTGCAGCAGGCCCGGCTTCTGGTAATCGGTGAAGCGCAGCGGCTTGTCCTCGCCGAGGAAGCGCGCGACGACGTCCTTGTACGCTTCGGCGACGTCGGTGCCGTCGATGTGCACGGCCGGCAGGCCCTGGTTCGACGCGTGCAGCACGGCTTCCGACTCTGGCACCACGCCGATCAGCTTGATGCGCAGGATCTCGCTGATGTCCTCGAGCGACAGCATCTCGCCTTCGCTCACGCGCTTCGGGCTGTAGCGCGTGATCAGCAGGTGTTCCTTGATCGGATCCTTGCCTTCGGTCGCGCGCTTCGTCTTCGACGACAGGATGCCGAGAATGCGGTCCGAGTCGCGCACCGACGACACTTCCGGGTTCGTGACGATCAGCGCTTCGTCCGCGAAGTACATCGCGTGCAGCGCGCCGGCCTCGATGCCGGCCGGCGAATCGCAGACGATGTATTCGAAGTCCATCGCGACCAGGTCGTTGAGCACCTTCTCGACGCCGTCGCGCGTCAGCGCATCCTTGTCGCGCGTCTGCGACGCCGGCAGGATGAACAGGTTCTCGCACTTCTTGTCCTTGATCAGCGCCTGGTTCAGGTTCGCTTCGCCCTGGATCACGTTCACGAGGTCGTACACCACGCGGCGCTCGCAGCCCATGATGAGATCGAGGTTGCGCAGGCCGACGTCGAAGTCGATCACGGCCGTCTTGTGGCCGCGCAGCGCGATACCGGACGCAAAGCTCGCGCTCGTCGTCGTCTTGCCCACGCCGCCCTTGCCCGAGGTCACCACGATGATTTTTGCCATTTACCCAATACCCTGTGTTCGTCAATGAGAGCCGATCGATCCGGCGCGCACCGCGTGAATTACGTCAGGCGCAGCGGTTCGATCATCAGTTTTTCCTCTTCGAGCCGGATCTGCACCGCCTTGCCCAGTACTTCGGCGGGCAACGGGTTCTCGGTTGTTCGATAGATACCCGCGATCGAAATCAGTTCCGGTTCGAGACACGTGCAGAAAATGCGCGCGTCGTGATTGCCGTGCACGCCCGCGAGTGCGCGGCCGCGCAACGGCGCGTAGATGTGGATATTGCCTTCCGCGATGATCTCCGCGCCGTGACTGACCGGCGCGAGCACCACGAGGTCTCCTTTCGCGTAAATCTGCTGCCCCGAACGCAACGGCCGGTCGATCACGAGCGTCTGGCCGCCCGTCTGGTTCGACGCCGGCGCCGGCTCGGACGCCTGCTCGGGCGCCGCCGCGGCGGCTGCAGCGACGACGGCCTCGGCGACCGGCGACGCTTCCGAGCCCTCGGCCGGCTTCGGCGCGCGGCGATCGCGCGCCTCGAGCAACGGCAGGCCGGCTTCCCCCGCCCAGCCCTGCGTTGCCGATGCGACCACGCCCACCGGACGCATCCGCACATCGTTCAGCATCTGGCGGATATCGGCCAGCGCGACGCGCTCGCCCTCCGCCAGGCGGCGGACGTCGATCGCGACGACATCGTCGGCAAAAAACTCGGGAGTCGCTTCGAAGCGCTTGACCAGTTCGGCACGCAACGCGTCGAGATCGGTCGTCTTCACGGTGAACAGCAACGTATCGACCGATCCGCTGCGCAGCTCGAAGAATGGCGATTTTTTAAGCGACATGGACACTCTGCAAAAATTTTTTGCGTATTTTACAGGCGTCCACGCGCGCGGCCATTATTTTTGGGACACCGGGTTGCGATGGCCCTGGCGGGCGCGCAACCGGCAGGCGGGCAGGCAAGCGGGCGACCAGACCTTCATCGCGCCGCGCGGGCGTCACTTCAGTGCTTCACTTGCGACACGAACAGCGACTTCATCGCGCCGGGCATCCGCGCGATCGGCGCGTGTTCGCCGGTGTTGCCGAAACCCGCGCGCTCGTAGAAACGGATCGCGTTGCGGTTCGCATCGGCGATCCATGCATAGACCTCCTGAGCGCCGCGCTCGGCGAGCCACGCGGTGGCCGTTTCCAGCAGCAGCACGCCGCCGCGCAGGTGACGCACCGCGTGCGCGACCCACAGCTCGCTGACGAACGCACGCCGATCGGGCGTGTTGTCGAAATACGCGCCGATCATGCCGGCCGGATGGCCTTCGGTGTACAGCAGGAAAGTCGTCGACTCGTCGGACACGGCACGTTGCGCGGCAATTGCCGACGCGGCGTCCGTTTCGACGTTCAGCAATTCGGCCTCCGGCGCTTCGCCGGGTGCGTAGGGCTCACGCAGCGACGCGGCGCGGAGTTCGCGATACACGCCGCCCTGGTCGGCAACGATACGACGAACGGTCAAGGTCGAACTCATGCAGGCACAGCCCCCTTCGGACAGCAAGCTAGTAGCTTCAACCGAAAGCGGGGCATGAGTCAAATCGTAATTTTCAAACGGCGGCGCGAATCGAAAGGCGACAGGCGTCGCCGCCGGCGGCGTGTACCAACCGGTGTGCAGGTGCAGCATCGGCGTATCGACGCGTGTCGATGGACGGCAGCCGCGGCCTCTTCGTTCGACGCCTCGCTTCGTTCGCCTTGCGATACGCGGCAGACGCGTTTCGGGCGCTTTGCATCTCGTCCCGAAGGCCGTAATGTTCCGTAACATATGTAGCCGAAACAGGTGCCCCGCCGATACCAGCCCCATTTCGCTTATTGCGCCGCAACATTCGTTGCGAGCCCGCGAGGCGATACCCGCGCGCGCCACACGCGCCAATCATCTGATAAACACGCGGATCACGCGAGCCGATCCGGCCTCCCCGGCATGTTTCAATCGGCGCGCGCCGGCCCTTCCCGACATGCGTCGCACGCGCCCCTTCGTTTGGAGCGTCGCGCCTAGCGCCGGGGTTTGGAAAGCGTGCGCACGGGTCGTATAACAGGCAGAACCGGACGACGATCCGGTGCCACCGCGCGTGTCGCGGGCCAACGAGGATTCGAACAACCGTGCATGCGGTCGCCTACCGGGCCGGCCGACTGGAGGGAGACAATGGCAATGACCGACGGATCGGCTTCGGGCTGGTCGGATGGCAAGCGATATCTGTGGCTGCTCGGCGCGCTGACGATCACGCTGCCGATCCTCTCCGCCCAGCTCGCGCTTTCGACGGGCTTTCACGTGTTCTGGTGGTTCGGCCCGCTGTTCGCGTTCGGCGTGATCCCGATCCTCGACACGCTGATCGGCGACGATCGCGACAATCCGCCCGAAGCCGTCGTGCCGCACCTCGAACGGGAGCGTTATTACCGGTTCATCGTCTATCTCGCGACGCTCGTCGAGTACGTCGCGTTCTTCATGTGCGTATGGATCGTCGGCACGCACACGCTCGCGTGGTACGACTACGTCGGCTTCGCGCTGTCGCTCGGCGCCGCGACGGGCATCTCGATCAATACCGCGCACGAGCTCGGGCACAAGACGAACCGCTTCGAACGCTGGCTCGCGAAGATCACGCTCGCGCCGGTCGCGTACGGTCACTTCTACGTCGAGCACAACCGCGGCCACCACGTACGCGTCGCGACGGCCGAGGACCCGGCGAGCGCGCGCTACGGCGAGTCGTTCTGGGCGTTCCTGCCACGCACCGTGACCGGCAGCATCCGCTCGGCGTGGCGGCTCGAAAAAGCACGCCTCGAGCGGCTTGGCCATTCGCCGTGGACCTGGCGCAACGAGGTGCTGCACGCATGGGCGATGACCGTCGTCGTGTGGGGCATCGCAATCGCGATGGCCGGCAAAGTGGTGATCCCGTTCCTCGTGATCCAGGCTGTCTACGGCGCGTCGCTGCTCGAAGTCGTGAACTACGTCGAGCACTACGGGCTCGGCCGCCGCAAGCTGCCGAGCGGCCGCTACGAGCGCTGCACGCCGCAGCATTCGTGGAACAGCAATCACGTCGTCACCAACCTGTTCCTGTACCAGTTGCAGCGGCATGCCGACCATCACGCGAATCCGACGCGCTCGTACCAGGCGCTGCGCCACTTCGACGATTCGCCGCAACTGCCGGCCGGCTACGCGACGATGATCCTGTTCGCGTACGTGCCGCCGCTCTGGTATCGCGTGATGAATCCGCGCGTCGTCGCGCACTACGGCGGCGACATGGCGCAATCGAACATCAAGCCGTCGATTCGCGACAGGGTGCTCGCGCAGTATCCGGCCGCGGCGTGATTGCGGATGGCGGGCCGGCGGGAGTCGGCACGCGCTCGCCATGGCGCGCACCGCTGAACGCTGCCGCCGCGCAGGCATCCGGTTCCTTCGGAACCCGGCGCAACGGCCACGCCGTCACGCCATTTCCGGCAGCCTGAACACGGCCACCGCGTGCCGCAGCGCGCTCGCCTGCTCGGCCAGCGCCTGCGTCGCGGCCGTGGCCTGCTCGACGAGTGCCGCGTTGCGCTGCGTCGCTTCGTCCATCTGCGTGACCGCGACGTTCACCTGCTGGATGCCGCCGCTCTGCTCCTGCGACGCCGACGAGATCTCGCCGACGATCGTCGTGACGCGCTGCACCGCGCCGACGATCTCGTGAATCGATTCGCCCGCGCGGCCGATCAGCACGGCACCCTCGTCGACCCGCTGCGTCGATTGCTCGATGAGCCCCTTGATCTCCTTCGCAGCCGACGCGCTGCGCTGCGCGAGCGTGCGCACCTCGGCCGCGACGACCGCGAAGCCGCGCCCCTGCTCGCCCGCACGGGCCGCTTCGACGGCCGCGTTCAGCGCGAGGATGTTGGTCTGGAATGCAATGCCGTCGATCACCGCAATGATTTCGCCGACCTTTGCCGCACTGTCGGCGATGCCGTTCATCGTGTGGACGGCGTCCGTCATCACGCCGCCGCCCGCGGACGCGATATTCGACGCGTCGCGCGCAAGCTGCGCCGCGTGCTGCGCGTGCTCGGCCGACTGGCGCACGATGCCCGTCAGTTCGGTCATGCTGGCCGTCGTCTCCGCGAGCGACGCGGCCTGCGACTCGGTGCGCGACGACAGATCGTGATTGCCCGACGCGATCTGCGCGCTCGCCGTCGCGACGGCTTCGGCATGCGTCCGCACTTCGAGCACGACGCCCGACAGGCTCGTCTGCATCGTCTGCAATGCACGCAGCAGATCGGCGATCTCGTCGCGGCCGGACGTGTCGACGTTGCGCGTCAGGTCGCCGCCGGCGACGGCCTGCGCACACGCAACCGCACGGTCGAGCGGACGCAGGATCGCGCGGCTGAACAGGTACGCGCCGACCATCGCGACACCGAGCACGACCAGCATCAGCGCGAGGCTCGCGGTGGTCGCGCGCTGCGCGTCGCGGCTCGCTTGCGCCGACACGGCGGCGCTCTCGTCGGCGATCGACTTCGCGGCCCGCTCCAGCAGCGCCGCCGGTTCGCGGTCGACGCCCGCGACGGCGGCATCGCCGGCCGACGGCTCGAAGCCGGCCGCCTTGAACGCGTCGAAGCCGCGCCGGTAGCCGTCGCCCATCGCCGTGTGCGCACGCATGAACTGCTCGACGAGCGAGCGGCTCTCGCCGGGCGGCAACTGACGGACGAGCTGAGCAGCGAGCGAATCGACCGTGCGCTCGCGCGTCTGGAACGCCTGCCAGTAGCGGTCGAGCTTGTCGGGCTGCTTGCCGCGCAGCAGCGTGTCCTTCCATTCCTGCACCTGCAGCTTGAACTGCGCGAGCGTGGCCGATACGAGCCGTTCGTTGCCGACGTTCGTCTGCACGTCTTCGGCGAACGTATCGATCGACCGGTTGAGGATGTGGATGCCGTACAGCGCACCACCGAACATCAGCAGCAGCGCGATGGCAAATGCGAGGGGAATCTTGTAGCTCAGCTTCATGGGGCCTTGAATCGACGGGGAACGTCGCGGCTCGGCACGAGCGCCGGCCGCCGCACCGTGTTAACGGCGCGGGACGAGAAGGCTTAAAACTGAGGAAAGTGGCGAAGACCGGCGCCGCATTGCCGAGCGTCAGCGCCATGCCGGCACGATGCGCGCCGCGGATGTCCACGACTGCGATGATGGCAGTCAGCTGTGCAAAACCTTCAGGGCTTTCGACAGCTGGTTCGTCATTGGGTCGCGGTGCTTGCCATGCGGCGCAGTTGCATCGAAGACGCGACACGCTCGTGTCGCGCAGTTCGTCGTCATCGCATCAGCACGTCCGATGTGCCGATGGCCAAAACCGTTGCCACTGCAACGGCAATCGACACATCGCGCCGCAGCCCCAAAACGAAAAACCCCTTGATCCTTCCGGATCAAGGGGTTTCGTGTTCTGGCGGAGAGGGTGGGATTCGAACCCACGGTACGGGGAAACCGTACGCCTGATTTCGAGTCAGGTACATTCGACCACTCTGCCACCTCTCCGTTTTACTGCATTTCCCGGTTGGTCATATCCGGGAAAGAAAAGATTATAAAACGATCTTTTCTGAGCTGACAAGCCCCTTCCGCAAATTTTTTTGCGAGGGCTTAGGCAGCCGATTTCACGACGCCTGTGCAGGCGCGTCGATCCGCTCCATGCCGCCCATGTACGGACGCAGCACTTCCGGCACCGTGACCGAGCCGTCCGCATTCTGGTAGTTCTCCAGCACCGCGACGAGCGTACGGCCAACCGCGAGACCCGAACCGTTCAGCGTATGCACGAGCTCGGGCTTGCCCTGCGCGTTGCGGAAACGCGCCTGCATCCGGCGCGCCTGGAACGCCTCGGTGTTCGAGCAGCTCGAGATCTCGCGATAGGTGTTCTGCGCGGGCAGCCACACCTCGAGGTCGAACGTCTTCGCGGCTGAGAAGCCCATATCGCCCGTGCACAGCGTGATCACGCGGTACGGCAGGCCGAGCTTCTGCAGGATCGCTTCCGCATGCCCGACCATCTCGTCGAGCGCCGCGTACGACGTTTCCGGTGCGACGACCTGCACCATCTCGACCTTGTCGAACTGGTGCTGGCGGATCATCCCGCGCGTGTCGCGGCCGTACGAACCGGCTTCCGAGCGGAAGCACGGGGAATGCGCGGTCAACTTGATCGGCAACGCGGACGCGTCGACGATCGACTCGCGCACGGTGTTCGTCAGCGAGATCTCGGACGTGGAGATCAGGTATTGCGTGACCGTGTTCTCCGCGCCACCCTTTTCGACCCGGAACATGTCGTCCGCGAACTTCGGCAGCTGGCCCGTGCCGTAGAGGATCTCCGGGTTCACGATGTACGGCGTGTACGTCTCGGTATAGCCGTGCTGCTGCGTGTGCGTGTCGATCATGAACTGCGCGAGTGCGCGGTGCAGGCGCGCGATCGGGCCGCGCAGCATCGTGAAGCGCGCGCCGGCGAGCTTCGCGCCCGTCTCGAAATCGAGGCCGAGCGGCGTGCCGACATCGACGTGATCCTTCACCTCGAAATCGAACTGGCGCGGCGTGCCCCAGCGGCGCGCCTCGACGTTGTCGGCTTCGTCGTTGCCGACCGGCACGCTTTCGTGCGCGACGTTCGGCATGCCCAGCATCAGGTCGGACAAGCGCGCCTGGATGTCGCCGAGCTTGGCTTCTCCCGCCTTCATCTCGTCGCCGATCCCGCCGACCTCGGCCATCACGGCCGACGTGTCCTCGCCCTTCCCCTTCATCGCGCCGATCTGCTTCGACAGGCTGTTGCGGCGCGCCTGGAGCTCTTCGGTGCGGGTCTGGATCGCGCGGCGTTCCGCTTCGAGTGCGGAGAACGCGGCGATGTCGAGAGTGTAGCCGCGATCGGCGAGGCGCTTCGCGACGCCGTCGAGGTCTTTGCGCAGCAACTGGATGTCGAGCATGGGAGGACTTGGAAAATCGTTGTATGAGACGGGAATTCTAACGCACCGCGCGACCGCCACGGCACCGGCCTGATGGACGATGCCCGAAAACGGCCGGTCGTGGCAGTATCGCCATGCCGGCTCGCCTAAGCGGCCGGGGCGTCACATTGTGCCAAACCATTGCGGACAGCGAACCGCCTGCACCGGCCGCACGCAACGCGCCGTACGACGCCCCCGCCTCCGCATCACCGCCCTTCAAAGGAACCCGATGGCCATCGAACTGGACAAGGAAGTACGCGACCGCGCAATCGCGTCGCTGCAACGCTATTTCACAGAAAACATGGACGAGCCGATCGGCAACATCCAGGCTGGCGCGCTGCTGCACTTCTTCGTCGAGGAGATCGCGCCAGCGATCTACAACCTCGCGATCGCCGACGCGCAGGAACGCCTGCACGCGCGAGTCGCCGAGCTCGACATCGACTGCCACGAAGAGCCGTTCGAGTACTGGAAGAAACAACAGCCGGGCCGCAAGCGCTGACGCATCCGGAACGGCGCCGGCCGGGCCGCGCGTCGCCCGTCAACCCTTCTTGCCGGCCTCGCGGTCGAGCTCGCGCAGCCACGCGAGCTTGTCGGCGATCTTCGATTCGAGCCCGCGCGGCACCGGCTTGTACCAGTGCGGCTCGCGCACCCCGTCCGGCAGGTACGTCTCGCCGGCCGCATACGCGTTCGGTTCGTCGTGCGCGTAACGGTACGCGTGGCCGTAGCCGAGTTCCTTCATCAGCTTGGTCGGCGCGTTGCGCAGATGCACGGGCACCTCGCGCGACTTGTCCTGCTTCACGAACGCCATCGCCTGGTTGAACGCGTTGTAGCCCGCGTTGCTCTTCGCCGCGCACGCGAGATAGATCACCGCCTGCCCGAGCGCGAGTTCGCCTTCCGGCGAGCCGAGCCGCTCGTAGGTCTCTGCCGCGTCGTTCGCCATCTGCAGCGCGCGCGGATCGGCGAGGCCGATGTCTTCCCACGCCATCCGCACGATGCGCCGCGCGAGATACTTCGGATCCGCGCCGCCGTCGATCATCCGGCAGAACCAGTACAGCGCGCCGTCGGGGCTCGAACCGCGCACCGACTTGTGCAGCGCCGAGATCTGGTCGTAGAAGTTGTCGCCGCCCTTGTCGAAGCGACGCGCGTTCAGCGTCATCGCGCTGCTGACGAAATCGGCGTCGATCGTCGCGACGCCGGCCGACGATGCTGCTGTCTGCGCCTGTTCGAGCAGGTTCAGGAAGCGCCGCGCGTCGCCGTCCGCATAACCGACCAGCGTATCGATCGCCTTGTCGTCGAACGCGAGGCCGTCGAGCGCGATTTCCTGCGCGCGCTTCAGCAACTGGCGCATCTCGTCGTCGTCCAGCGACTTCAGCACGTACACCTGCGCACGCGACAGCAAGGCCGAGTTGACCTCGAAGCTCGGGTTCTCGGTCGTAGCTCCAATGAAGGTCACAAGCCCCGACTCGACGAACGGCAGCAATGCATCCTGCTGCCCCTTGTTGAAGCGGTGGATCTCGTCGACGAACAGGATGGTGTGGCGACCGGTGCGGTTCAGCGTGTCCTTCGCCTGCTCCATCGATTCGCGGATGTCCTTCACGCCGCCGAGTACCGCGGACAGCGCAATGAACTCGCAGTCGAACGCGAGCGCGGTGAGCCGCGCGAGCGTCGTCTTGCCGACGCCGGGCGGCCCCCAAAGGATCATCGAATGCGGCTTGCCCGATTCGAACGCGAGCCGCAGCGGCTTGCCTTCGCCCAGCAAATGCGTCTGGCCGATCACCTCGGCGAGCGTCTTCGGCCGCAGCGCCTCGGCGAGCGGCCGGCGCGGCTCGACTTGAAACAGGTCGGACATGAACCCTCGCTCCACATCAAACGATGGCGGCCGAACCGGCCGCCGGACCCGACATTATGACAGCCGCGCAACGGCGCCGCCGCGCCCGGTGCCCGGTGGCCCGCGCCTGCGGCCAGCTCCCGAAACGACACGGGCCTGCCGTCGCCGGCAGGCCCGTTGCGGAAAAGCGGCGCGCGGCGCCGGTCAGCCGTTGATCACGTCGGCGCCCTTCGGCACGACGAACTTGAACGTATCGCCCTTCAGCGGCGGATTCGTCTGAATGTTCGTAAACGTCAGCAGCGTGACGTTGCCGAACACGTCATGCAGCTCCATCGCGGCGAGCGTGCCGTTCCGGAAGCCGATGCCGATCCGCTGGAACTGCGTGTCCTGCGCCTTCGGCAGCATCTCGAGCCATTCGATGCCGCCCTTCTCGCCGGCATCGCGCAGCGTGTAGTTCTTGTCGAGATCGTTGCTGCCGAACAGGATCGCGGCGGGGCTCGCGCCCAGCGCGCCGTTCAGCTTGCGCTCGGTGACCTGGTTCAGGTCGCGGTCGTACACATAGAGCTTGTCGCCGTCGGCCTGCAGCACCTGCTGGTACGGCTTCTGGTACGTCCAGATGAACTTGCCCGGCCGCGCGAATACGAACGTGCCGCTCGAATTGTCGGTGGGCTTCGGCGCGGCCTGCACGGCGCTCGCGCCCTTGGCCGGCGCCTTGACGATCTGTTGCGTGAAGTCGCCCTTCGCCGAACGCACCTGCGACACGAAGGCCTTCAGTTGCTCGGTGCCGCCCGCGAACGCGTGCGTCGCCGCGAGCATCAGCGATGCGCCGGCGAGCGCCGCACCGAGCCAGCGCCGCGTCGAACGAAGAGACATTGCGAACGAATGTTGCTGCATATTGCGGTTTTCTCCGTGGGTGGCCGGCGCTGCGGGCGCCGCGGACTCATTCCGCGTCGCGCGCCGGCACAAGAATTTCGCGGTTGCCGCTCGACGACATCGCCGATACGAGCCCCGACTGCTCCATCTGCTCGAGCAGCCGTGCCGCGCGGTTATAGCCGATCCGCAGATGCCGCTGCACGAGCGAGATCGACGCGCGGCGGTTCTTGATGACGATCTCGACCGCCTGGTCGTACAGCGGATCAGACTCGCCGCCGCCTTCGCCGGTTCCCGCGCCGGCCGAGCCCTCGTCGCCGTCGGCGGTGCCGCCTTCGAGCAGGCCCTCGACGTAGTTCGGCTCACCCTGCTCCTTGAGCTTCTCGACGACGCGATGCACTTCGTCGTCGCCGACGAACGCGCCGTGCACGCGCACGGGCAGCCCGCTGCCCGGCGGCAGGTACAGCATGTCGCCCATCCCGAGCAGCGATTCGGCGCCCATCTGATCGAGGATCGTGCGCGAGTCGATCTTGGACGACACCTGGAATGCGATCCGCGTCGGCACGTTCGCCTTGATGAGGCCCGTGATCACGTCGACCGACGGACGCTGCGTCGCGAGGATCAGGTGGATGCCGGCCGCGCGCGCCTTCTGCGCGATCCGCGCGATCAGTTCCTCGACCTTCTTGCCGACGACCATCATCAGGTCGGCCAGCTCGTCGATCACGACGACGATGTTCGGCAGGCGGCCAAGCGGCTCGGGATCTTCCGGCGTCAGGCTGAACGGGTTCGGCAGCTTTTCCTCGCGCTTGGCCGCGTCGTCGATCTTGTTGTTGTAGCCCGCGAGGTTGCGCACGCCGAGCTTGCTCATCAGCTTGTAGCGGCGCTCCATCTCCGCGACCGTCCAGTTCAGCGCGTGGCCGGCCTGGCGCATGTCGGTGACGACCGGGCACAGCAGGTGCGGGATGCCTTCGTAGACGCTCATTTCGAGCATCTTCGGATCGATCAGGATCAGGCGCACCTGCTCGGCGGTCGCCTTGTACAGCAGCGACAGGATCATCGCGTTGATCCCGACCGACTTGCCCGAACCGGTCGTGCCGGCGACGAGCAGGTGCGGCATCTTCGCGAGATCCGCGCACACGGGCTTGCCGCCGATGTCCTTGCCGAGGCTCAGCGTCAGCGCCGACGATGCGGCCGCATACACCTCGGAGCCGATGATCTCGGACAGGTGCACGGTCTGGCGGCGCTGGTTCGGCAGTTCGAGCGCCATGTAGTTCTTGCCGGGGATCGTCTCGACGACGCGGATCGACACGAGCGACAGCGAGCGCGCGAGATCCTTCGCGAGGTTGACGATCTGGCTGCCCTTCACGCCGGTGGCCGGCTCGATCTCGTAGCGCGTGACGACCGGGCCCGGATACGCGGCGACCACACTCGCCTCGACACCGAAATCCTTCAGCTTCTTCTCGATCAGGCGCGACGTGAATTCGAGCGTATCGGCCGAAATCGCTTCCTGCGTCTTCGGCGCGGGATCGAGCAGCGACACCGGCGGCAGCGTCGAATCGCCCGGCAGGTCGGTGAACAGCGGCACCTGACGCTCGCGCTCGACGCGTTCGGACTTCGCCGGCGTGACGACCGGCGGCACGATCGTCACGGGCTCGTGATCCTCGATGCGTACGCGCTCCTCTTCGACCTTGCCTTCGCGGCGCACGGCCGCGGCCTCGCCGAGCTTGCGGTCGCGCTCGGCCTCGCGGCGCAGCTTCGCGACGTTGACGGCGGACAGGATCGCGCCGCCGACGCGCTCGGCGACCGACAGCCACGAGAAGCGGAAATACAGCGACAGGCCGATCGCGAGCGCGATCAGCAGCAGCAGCGTGCCGCCCGTGAAGCCGAACGCATGCGACATCGCACCGGCGACGGCCTCGCCGACGACGCCGCCCGGCGCACGCGGCAACTGCACCTTCAGCGACCACATGCGCAGCGCCTCGATGCCGTCGCACGCCAGCACGACGAGCACGAACGCGAAGATCTCCGTGAGCCAGCCGATCGGCCGCTCAGGTTCGTCGGGAATCGCCTCGTGGCGCGTGATGCGGCGGTAGTTGACGGCGATGCGCCGCCCGAGCGGCACGATCAGCCAGTAAGCCGACAGGCCGAACAGCAGCAGGATGATGTCGGCCGTCCACGCGCCGACGCGGCCGGCCCAGTTCGAGATGTGGTCCACCTGCGCGGCGTGCGTCCAGCTCGGATCGCGCCGGCTGTAGCTCAGCAGGGCCATCACCAGAAATGCGCAGAGCGCGACCTGGAGAATCCAGCGGATCTCCGTGAGGAGCTTCGACATCCGGTGCGGCAACGCCTGTGCCTGGGCGGAATAAGGAGCTTTTGCCATGAATCCGTATAAAGAGGACGGGCCGTGCGCCCGCCTGTCGTTCGATCGCGCTTATTGTAAACGCTGCACCGGGCCGCCAAGTGTAAATGACGGTTACATAACGGGGACGGGGTGCCGAACCGGGCGCCGCCGGCGACCGCAAGCCGGCCGGACGACCGCTCCCTTGACCGGACCTGCGACAACGCACCGCTGCAAGCCGGCCGCCTGCCCGGCCCGCCGCGCCGGCGCGGGAGGCTCGCCGCCAAACGCTATCGGCACGATTGAAACTCTCGTTCGGCAGCGCAGCAACGGGGCCTTTATAATGCGCGACTGATACCCATCTATGACGGCATCCCGGTCAACCCCGGATCGTACGGCGAGCCCTATCCCGCCCGCCGCGGCCGCCTTTTACGGATTCGCACATGTCCACGCCCAAACACGCCAAAGTCCTGATTCTCGGTTCCGGCCCCGCCGGCTACACGGCTGCCGTCTATGCAGCACGCGCCAACCTGTCCCCGGTGCTGATCACCGGCATCGCGCAGGGCGGCCAGCTGATGACCACGACCGATGTCGAAAACTGGCCGGCAGATGCGAAAGGCGTGCAGGGTCCGGAGCTGATGGCGCGCTTCCTCGAGCACGCCGAGCGCTTCAATACCGAAATCGTCTTCGACCACATCCACACCGCGAAACTGCACGAGCAGCCGATCCGCCTGATCGGCGACTCGGGCGAATACACGTGCGACTCGCTGATCATCGCGACCGGCGCGTCCGCGCAGTATCTCGGCCTGCCGTCCGAAGAACACTTCATGGGCAAGGGCGTGTCGGCCTGCGCGACCTGCGACGGCTTCTTCTATCGCGGCCAGG
Source organism: Burkholderia pyrrocinia (assembly GCF_022809715.1). Classification (NCBI taxonomy): domain Bacteria; kingdom Pseudomonadati; phylum Pseudomonadota; class Betaproteobacteria; order Burkholderiales; family Burkholderiaceae; genus Burkholderia; species Burkholderia pyrrocinia. The sequence goes on along the minus strand of NZ_CP094459.1, from coordinate 967,916 downwards.
AAGTCGCGGTGATCGGCGGCGGCAACACGGCCGTCGAGGAAGCGCTCTACCTGACGGGCATCGCGAAGAAGGTCACGGTGATCCACCGCCGCGACAAGTTCCGCGCGGAGCCGATCCTGATCGACCGCCTGCTGGAGAAGGAAAAGGAAGGCGCCGTCGTGATCAAGTGGGATCACGTGCTCGACGAAGTGACGGGCGAGGATTCGGGCGTCACGGGCCTGCGCATCAAGAACGTGAAGACCGGCGCGACGGAAGACCTGAACGTGCAGGGCGTGTTCGTCGCGATCGGCCACAAGCCGAACACCGACCTGTTCCAGGGCCAGCTCGAGATGAAGGACGGCTACATCCTGACGAAGAGCGGCCTGCACGGCAACGCGACGTCGACGAGCGTGCCGGGCGTGTTCGCCGCGGGCGACGTGCAGGACAACGTGTACCGCCAGGCGATCACGAGCGCGGGCACGGGCTGCATGGCCGCGCTCGACGCGCAGCGCTACCTCGAAAGCCTGCACGACAAGAAGTAAGCCGCGAGCCCTGCCGCGCCGGGCGCTACAATGGCGTCCGCTGCCGCGAAGCGGGCCCGAACGGAAAGCCGCTGCCGACGCGCAGCGGCTTTTTTTTGCCCGCGCGCCCGAACGCGCCTGCCCTGCTATCGAATCATGGCGAAGAACCAGCCCCATCCGAGCGATCCCGCGAAGCGGCAGATCGCCGCCCGTCCCGCGAACCCCGCGCCGGCCGCCGCGCCGCCCGCGCCCGATCCGGCCGCATTGCGCGGCCAGGGCCTCGCCGGCCTCGGCGCGCTGCGCAAGTCGCTGCAAGGCGAAGCCGATCGCCGCGAACGCGAGCGCGTCGAAACCGCGAAGGCCGAGCGCAAGGCGGAAGCCGACGCGAACCTGTTCCGCAACGAAATCGGCGCGATCCGGCCGCTGAACACGCCGCCGCGCGCGGCGTCCGGCCGCATGCCGCCCGACCCGGTGCCGAAGCAGACGCAGCGCGACGAGGAAGCCGTGCTGAACGCGACGCTGTCCGACGAATTCGATCCCGAAACGCTGCTCGACAGCGACGACTCGCTGTATTACCACCGCCCCGGCATCAGCCGCGACGTGGTGCGCAAGTTGAGGAGCGGTGCGTGGATCGTGCAGGCGCAGCTCGACCTGCACGGGATGCGCCGCGACGAGGCGCGCGACGCGCTTGCCGAATTCATCCGCGAAGCCGGCAAGAAGGGGCTGCGCTGCCTGCGCGTGATCCACGGCAAGGGGCTCGGCTCGATCGGCAAGGAACCCGTGCTGAAGGGCAAGGTGCGCGCGTGGCTCGTGCAGAAGGAAGAAGTGATCGCGTTCTGCGAGGCGCGCGGCATCGACGGCGGCGCGGGCGCGGTGCTCGTGCTGCTGCAGCCACTCGCGGCGCCGGCCGACCGGGGGCCGCGTGCCGCATCCTAGGCTGACGCTCGCGATCGCCGTACTGGAGGCGATCGCCACGCTGGCGTTTGCGATTTCGGGTTTCATCGAGGCACGCAAGAACCGCCTCGACTCGGTCGGCACGTTCGTCGTCGCGCTCGCCACCGCGTTCGGCGGCGGCACGCTGCGCGACATCCTGCTCGAACGCCGGCCGTTCTACTGGGTCGTGCACGACGACTACGTGATCGCGATCTTCGTGCTCGCGCTGTTCGCGCCGTTCGTGCTGCGGATGCTGTCGCGACTGTCGGCCGAGCGGCTGCTGCTGGTCGCCGACGCGATCGGGCTCGGCATCTTCAGCATCTCGGGCACGTCGATCGCACTCGACGCCGAAATGCCGCGCTTCATCGCGGTGATGATGGGCGTGATCACCGGCGTGGTCGGCGGGATCATCCGCGACGTGCTGTGCAACGACATCCCGCTGATCCTGCGCGATTCGCGGCCTTACGCGACCTGCGCATTCGTCGGCTGCTGGTTCTACCTGCTGCTCGTGTGGCTGCAGTTCGATTCGGTGTACAGCGTGCTGCTCGCGACCGGCTTCATCCTCGCCGCGCGGCTGGCGACGTTCAAGTTCGACGTGCGGCTGCCGCACTGACTGCCGCCGCAGCGCCAACTTCAGCGCCAGAACAAAAGGGGCCGCTCATTCGAGTCGGCCCCTTCTCCTTCATTCAGCGCGAACGCCGCATCACGCGATCCGTTCTTCCGATGCCGGATCGAACAGCACGGCCTTCGACACGTCGAACAGCAGCGACTGCGTCTGCCCCGGCTGCGGGTTCGCGGCCGGATGCACGCGGCTCACGATGCGCTTGCCGTTCACCTGCGCGAACACGTGCGTGTCCGGCCCGGTCGGCTCGGTCACGTCGACGCGCACGTCGATCGGCTGCAGGCTCGACGCCTCGCCGTTGTGCGCGTTGCGTGCGTCGGTGATGCGCTCCGGACGCAGGCCGAGGATCACTTCGCGGCCGACGTGGCCGTTCATCCGCTTCGCGTCGAACGGCAGCTTCAGCGCGCTGCGCGCGAGGCCCGTGTCGATCTCGAGCGCAATCCCGCTGCCCTGCTCGACCAGCTTGCCGTTGATGAAGTTCATCGGCGGCGCGCCGATGAAGCCGGCAACGAACAGGTTCGACGGCGAATCGTAGATTTCCTGCGGCGCGCCGAATTGCTGGACCACGCCGTCCTTCATCACCGCGATCCGGTCGCCGAGCGTCATTGCCTCGATCTGGTCGTGCGTCACGTAGACGATCGTCGTGCCGAGGCGCTGGTGCAGCAGCTTGATTTCCGCGCGCATCTCGATGCGCAGCTTCGCGTCGAGGTTCGACAGCGGCTCGTCGAACAGGAACAGCGACGGATCGCGCGCGAGCGCGCGGCCCATCGCGACACGCTGGCGCTGGCCGCCCGACAGCTGGCCCGGCTTGCGGTCGAGCAGGTGCTGAATCTGCAGCATCTGCGACACGCGGTCGACGATCTGCTGCTGCTCGTTCTTCGGCACCTTGCGGATGTTCAGGCCGAACGAGATGTTCTCGCGCACCGTCATCGACGGATACAGCGCATACGACTGGAACACCATCGCGATGTCGCGATCCTTCGGCGACAGGTCGTTGACGACCTTGCCGTCGATGCAGATCTCGCCGCTCGTCACGGTCTCGAGCCCGGCGATCATGTTGAGCAGCGTCGATTTCCCGCAGCCCGAACCGCCGACCAGGATCAGGAACTGTCCGTCCTCGATCTCGATGTCGACACCCTTCAGGACCGGCACCCCGTTCGGGTAGGTCTTGTACACGTCACGGATGGAAAGGCTTGCCATGCTGTGAATCCTCTGTCTCGTCTCGCGCGGCGCTACGGCGCCGCGTCGGGTTCGTTTCGATGCGCCGCGCGACGTGCGCGGCCGGTTCGTCGTATCGGATAAGGCCGCGCCTACCCCTTCACCGCGCCCGCCGTCAGCCCGCGCACGAAGTAGCGGCCGGCGACGATGTAGACGAGCAGCGTCGGCAGCGCGGCGATGATCGCGCCGGCCATGTCGACGTTGTACTCCTTCACGCCCGTCGACGTATTGACGAGGTTGTTCAGCGCCACCGTGATCGGCATCGAATCGACGCCGGAGAACACGATCCCGAACAGGAAGTCGTTCCAGATCTGCGTGAACTGCCAGATCAGGCACACCATGAAGATCGGCAGCGACACGGGCAGCAGGATCTTCGTGAAGATCGTGAAGAAGCCCGCGCCGTCGATGCGCGCGGCCTTCACGAGCTCGGACGGCACGCTCACGTAGAAGTTGCGGAAGAACATCGTCGTGAACGCGATCCCGTACACGACGTGCACGAACACGAGGCCGGGAATCGTATTGGCGAGGCCGAGCATCCCCTGCAGGCGCGCCATCGGCAGCAGGATCACCTGGAACGGGATGAAGCAGCCGACCAGCATCATCGTGAACAGCGCGTCCGCGCCGCGAAAGCGCCAGTGCGTGAGCACGTAGCCGTTGAACGCGCCGATCAGCGACGAGATCAGCACGGCCGGAATCACCATCTGCAGCGAATTCAGGAAGAACGGCTTCATCCCGTCGCAGCGCACGCCGGTACACGCACCGCTCCACGCCTTCACCCAGGGCTCGACGGTCCAGTTGGTGGGCGGCGTCAGCAGGTTGCCGGTGCGCAGCTGGTCGAGGTCCTTGAACGACGTCGACAGCATCACGTAGATCGGGAACAGGAAATACAGCGCGAACAGGATCAGCGCCGCGTAGATCACTGCCCGGCTGATCGTCATCTTAGGCTGCATTGCGGGTGCTCCTCGATTCCATATACATCAGCGGCACCAGCACCGCGACCACGGTCGCGAGCATCATCACCGACGACGCCGCGCCGAGCCCGAGCTGGCCGCGGTTGAACGAAAACGTATACATGAACATCGCCGGCAGCGACGACGACGTGCCCGGGCCGCCCGCCGTCAGCGCGACGACGAGGTCGAAGGTCTTGATCGTGATGTGGCACAGGATCAGCAGCACCGAGAAGAACACCGGCCGCATGCTCGGGATCACGATCTTGCGGTAGATGGTCGGCAGCGTCGCGCCGTCGACCTGTGCGGCCTTGAAGATCTCGGCGTCGACGCCGCGCAGCCCTGCCAGGAACAGCGCCATCACGAAGCCGGTCGACTGCCACACGGCCGCGACCACCACGCAGAAGATCGCCTTGTCCGGATCGTCGAGCCAGCCGAACGAGAAGCTCGTCCAGCCCCAGTCGTGCATCACCTTCTCGAGGCCGAGGCCCGGGTTCAGGATCCACTGCCACGCGGTGCCGGTGACGATGAACGACAGCGCCATCGGGTACAGGAAGATCGCACGCAGCGCGCCTTCGTTGCGAATCCGCTGGTCGAGCAGGATCGCGAGGAACAGCCCGAGCGCGACGCAGATCGCGATGAACGGAATCCCGAACCAGCCGAGGTTCGCGGCGGAGGTCCACCACACGTCGTTCTGGAACAGGTCCGAGTAACGGCCGAAGCCGTCGAATTCGTAGTTCGGCAACAGTCGCGAGTTGGTCAGCGACAGATAGCCGGTAATCAGGATGAAGCCGTAGATGAACACCACGGCGATCGCGACGCTCGGCGCGAGCACGAGCTTCGGAATCCAGCGATCGGCGAGGGCCGACATCGGCGACGTACGCCGTGCATCGGCACCGCCGGATCCGTTTCCGCTAAGAGGGGCAGCCACTTGATTCGACTCCTGGAACGAGGGCGACGCTGGCCGGGCCGGCGCCGGGTACGGCACGGGCCCGCGGGCGAGCCCGTTTGCTGCACATGCAAAAACGCCCGGCCGATGAAGCGTGTCCGGCCGGGCGCCTGTCGTGCGTTACTTGACCTTCGCGGCCTTCGCGAGCGCGGCGACCGCGCTCTTCGAATCCTGCTGCGAGTTCATGAACTTCGTCACGACGTCCGTGATCGCGCCGGCGGTCGCATCGCTCTGCGCCATCCCGTGCGCGAGCGACGGCACGAAGCCGCCCGACTTGATCGCGGTCTGTTCGTCCGCATACGACTTCTTCGCGCAGTCGTCGAACTTGTCCATCTTCACGCCGAGGCGCACCGGCACCGAGCCCTTCAGCAGGCTGAACTGCTCCTGGAAGTCCGGCGTCATGATCGTCTTCGCGAGCGCGAGCTGGCCCGGCGTCGCGGCCTTGTCGCCCTTCTGCTGGAAGAACACGAACGAGTCGACGTTGAACGTGTACGCATTCGCCGTACCCGGCACCGCCGCGCAGATGTAGTCCTTGCCCGCCTTCTTGCCCGCGTTCTCGAACTCGCCCTTCGCCCAGTCGCCCATGAACTGCATGCCGGCCTTGCCGTTGATGACCATCGCGGTCGCGAGGTTCCAGTCGCGGCCGTTACGGCCGGTATCGAAGTAGCCCTGGATCTTGCGCACCGTGTCGAACACGGACAGCATCTGCGGCGACGTCAGCGTCGCCTGGTCGAGATCGACCAGCGCCTTCTTGTAGAACGCCGGGCCCTGCGACAGCACGACGTCTTCCCACAGGGTCAGGTCCTGCCACGGCTGGCCGCCCATCGCGACCGGCTGGATGCCCGCGGCCTTCAGCTTGTCGGCCACCGCGAAGAATTCAGGCCAGGTGGTCGGCACCTTCGCGCCGATCTTGTCGAGCGCGGCCTTGTTGATGTACAGCCAGTTCACGCGGTGCACCGAGAACGGCGCGGCAACGGTGTGGCCCTTGTACTTGATGATCTTGTCGATTTCCGGCGGCAGGTTCTGCTTCCAGTCGCCGGCGGCGGAATCGATGTTGACGAGCACGCCCTGGTCGGCCCAGTCCTGGATCAGCGGGCCCTTGATCTGCGCGGCCGACGGTGCGTCGCCGCTGATCACCTTGGTCTTCAGCGCGGTCATCGCCGCGGCGCCGGCGCCGCCCGCGACCGCGAAGTCCTTCCACACGTAGCCCTGCTTCTGCACGTCGTCCTTCAGCACGCCGACGGCCTTCGACTCGCCGCCCGAGGTCCACCAGTGCAGCACCGTTACATTCTCGGCTGCCTGCGCCGCCACGGCGCCAGCCATCAGACCTGCCGCGCAGAGCGCACCCATGATCGAGCGAACTTTCATTACTTATCTCCTCCAGACTGAATCAACTCGTGAGGTTCCCTGACCGGGAACCGGCTTCTTGATAACGACGGGGAAATCGAGCCGCGGGACGCATGCAGCGTACGGGGCCGATGACCGGCCGGGCTCTTACAGAAAGCGTGAATCGAGATTCAACGGCGTGTCTCCTCTTTGTGTTTCTGGCCCGCCGCGATGATGCGACGCGAGCCCGGGGCCAACGGTGCGCGGACGATGCGCGCCGTCAATGTCCGATAACATTCGGCACAAGGCGCTCCCGAAGGCGAAGCTCGCGCAGTTCATCGACCGCACTTCTTTTTTTCTTCACCCAGGTGCTACCCCTTGCGGCGGATTGTAGTTAAACTACAATTCAGTGTCAAAAATATTTTTATCGCACTACGGATTGCTTCCCAGCACCCCAAAAACCCGGCGGAGACACATGCATACCGATTCCAGCTTTACCTTCGTACTTTTCGGCGGCACCGGCGATCTGTCGATGCGCAAGATCCTGCCTGCGCTGTTCGAAGCGCATCGTGCGAACATGCTGGCGGAGAGCGGCCGGATCGTCGCCGTGGCGCGGCACGAATCGGATCAGGCGGGTTATCTCGAGTGGGTCGACACGCATGTGAAGCCGCATGCGGTCAAGGCGGCCGGCAAGGCGTTCGACGAAGCCGCGTGGAAGTCCTTTCTCCAGCGCATCGAGTACGTGAAGCTCGATCTCGGCCGCGCGGAAGACTACGTCGTGCTGCGCGATGCGATCGCATCGCTGCCCGGCATCCGCGTGTTCTATCTGGCGACGGGCCCGTCGCTGTTCGTGCCGATCTGCAACGCGCTCGCGTCGGTCGGCCTGAGCGAAGGCTCGCGCATCGTGCTCGAGAAGCCGCTCGGCTACGACCTGCGCTCGTCGAATGCGATCAACGACGCGGTCGGCGAGATCTTCGCGGAAGGCCAGATCTACCGGATCGACCACTACCTCGGCAAGGAGCCGGTGCAGAACCTGCTCGCGCTGCGCTTCGGCAATGCGCTGTTCGAGCCGCTGTGGCGCCGCGAATGGGTCGAGAGCATCCAGATCACGATCGCCGAGGAGCTCGGCGTCGAAGCGCGCGGCGATTTCTACGACAATACGGGCGCGCTGCGCGACATGGTGCAGAACCACCTGCTGCAACTGCTGTCGATCGTCGCGATGGAGCCGCCGCACTCGATGGATTCCGACGCGGTGCGCGACGAGAAGCTGCGCGTGCTGCGGGCGCTGAAGCCGGTCGATCCGCGCGACATCGGCAAGGTTGCCGTGCGCGGCCAGTATCATGCGGGCGTGATCAAGGGCGCGCAGGTGCCGGCCTACGCGACCGAGCCGGGCGTGAAGCCCGACAGCCAGACCGAAACCTTCGTCGCGCTGAAGGTCGAGATCGAGAACTGGCGCTGGGCCGGCGTGCCGTTCTTCCTGCGCACCGGCAAGCGTCTCGCCGACCGCGTCGCGGAGATCGTCGTCAACTTCCGCCCGGTGCCGCACTCGGCGCTCGGGCCGACCGCGCTGCGTCCCGGTTCGAACCGCCTCGTGATCCGGCTGCAGCCGAACGAGACGATCCGCCTGTACTGCCTCGCGAAGCAGCCCGGCGAAGGGATGAACCTCGCGAGCGTGCACCTCGACCTCGCATTCGACCGGTTCTTCAAGGAAGGGCAGATGGAGGCGTACCAGCGCCTGCTGCTCGACGTGATCAACGGCCGGCTCGCGCTGTTCGTGCGGCGCGACGAACAGGAAGCCGCATGGCGCTGGGTCGAGCCGATCCTGAACGAATGGGCACGCTCGCTGAAGCCGCCGAAGCCGTACGCGGCGGGCACGTGGGGGCCGGCCGCGGCGAGCGCGATGCTCGCGCAGCACGACACCTGCTGGCTCGAAGAAGAAAACTGATGCAGGCCGTTGCCGCGCGCGTGACCGCGTGCGGCAACGTGCCCCACGATTCGTACGATTTGAACATACAAAGCAGTCCGGAGGAGATGTGATCGAGATCCACGCTTTCGACACCCAGGAAGCGCAAAGCGAAGCGCTCGCGCGCGCCGTCGGCGATGCGCTGCGCGCCGCGCTCGCCGGCCCCGTGCGCCCGACGCTCGCGGTGTCCGGCGGCACGAGCCCGCGCCCGTTCCTGCAAACGCTGTCGCATGCGGCGCTCGACTGGGCCGGCGTCGACGTGACGCTGGTCGACGACCGCTGGGTGCCGGAAAACGACGCGGCCAGCAACGCGCACCTCGTGCGCGACACGCTGCTGCAGCACGCGGCAGCCCCTGCCCGCTTCCTGCCGCTCGTCGACACGCGCGCCACGCTCGACGCGCACGTCGCCGCGCTGAACGCGAACGCCGACTACCGCGTGCCGAACGTCGCGGTGCTCGGCATGGGCGAGGACGGCCACACCGCGTCGATCTTCGCCGACGCGCCCGAATGGGACCACGCGATCGCGACGCCCGAGCGTTTCGTCGCCGTGCATCCGGGCGCCGCGCCGCATGCGCGCGTGAGCTTTTCGCTCGATGCGCTCAAGCGCGTCGACCGGCTGTTCCTGCTGATCGCGGGCCCCGCCAAGCGCGCCGTGCTCGACGCCGCGGCCGCGTCGCTGCAGAAGAACGCGATTTCCCAACTGGCCAACGACAAGGGGACCCAGCTCGATGTCTACTGGTGCGCAAACTAAGGCGGTCGTCGCGGGTCAGCATGCCGACGGCCCGCGCCTGCTCGCGGACGTCGGCGGCACCAACGCGCGCTTCGCGCTGGAAACCGGCCCGGGCGAGATCACGCAGATCCGCGTATATCCCGGCGCCGACTATCCGACGATCACCGACGCGATCCGCAAGTACCTGAAGGACGTGAAGATCAGCCGCGTGAACCACGCGGCGATCGCGATCGCCAATCCGGTCGACGGCGACCAGGTCACGATGACCAACCACGACTGGAGCTTCTCGATCGAGGCGACGCGCCGTGCGCTCGGCTTCGACACGCTGCTCGTCGTCAACGATTTCACCGCGCTCGCGATGGCGCTGCCGGGCCTGACCGACGCGCAGCGCGTGCAGGTCGGCGGCGGCACGCGCCGCCAGAACAGCGTGATCGGGCTGCTCGGGCCCGGCACCGGGCTCGGCGTGTCGGGGCTGATTCCGGCCGACGACCGCTGGATCGCGCTCGGCAGCGAGGGCGGCCACGCGTCGTTCGCGCCGCAGGACGAGCGCGAGGACCTGGTGCTGCAATACGCGCGCAAGAAGTTTCCGCACGTGTCGTTCGAGCGCGTGTGCGCGGGCCCCGGCATGGAGATCATCTATCGCGCGCTCGCCGCGCGCGACAAGAAGCGCGTCGCCGCAAGCGTCGACACGGTCGAGATCGTCGAGCGCGCGCATGCGGGCGAAGCGCTCGCGCTCGAGACGGTCGAATGCTTCTGCGGGATTCTCGGTGCGTTCGCCGGCAGCGTCGCGCTGACGCTCGGCGCGCTCGGCGGCGTGTACATCGGCGGCGGCGTCGCGCTGAAGCTCGGCGAACTGTTCACGCGCTCGTCGTTCCGCGCGCGCTTCGAGGCGAAGGGCCGCTTCACGCACTATCTCGAGAACATCCCGACCTACCTGATCACCGCCGAATACCCGGCGTTCCTCGGTGTATCGGCGATCCTCGCGGAGCAGCTGTCGAACCGCTCGGGCGGCGCGTCGTCGGCCGTGTTCGAGCGGATCCGCCAGATGCGCGATGCGCTGACGCCGGCCGAGCGCCGCGTCGCCGATCTCGCGCTGAACCATCCGCGCTCGATCATCAACGATCCGATCGTCGACATCGCGCGCAAGGCCGACGTGAGCCAGCCGACCGTGATCCGCTTCTGCCGCTCGCTCGGCTGCCAGGGGCTGTCGGACTTCAAGCTGAAGCTCGCCACCGGCCTCACCGGCACGATCCCGATGAGCCACAGCCAGGTGCATCTCGGCGACACGGCCACCGACTTCGGCGCGAAGGTGCTCGACAACACGGTGTCGGCGATCCTGCAGTTGCGCGAGCACCTGAACTTCGAGCATGTCGAGAACGCGATCGAGATCCTGAACGGCGCGCGGCGCATCGAGTTCTACGGGCTCGGCAACTCGAACATCGTCGCGCAGGACGCGCACTACAAGTTCTTCCGCTTCGGGATTCCGACGATCGCGTACGGCGACCTGTACATGCAGGCCGCGTCGGCCGCGCTGCTCGGCAAGGGCGACGTGATCGTCGCGGTGTCGAAGTCGGGGCGTGCGCCCGAGCTGCTGCGCGTGCTCGACGTCGCGATGCAGGCCGGCGCGAAGGTGATCGCGATCACGTCGAGCAACACGCCGCTCGCGAAGCGCGCGACCGTCGCGCTCGAAACCGACCATATCGAGATGCGCGAGTCGCAGCTGTCGATGATCTCGCGGATCCTGCATCTGCTGATGATCGACATCCTCGCGGTCGGCGTCGCGATCCGCCGCGCGTCGCCGAACGGCGAACTGCCCGAGGCCGTCGCGCAGGCGAAGGCGCGCGCGAGCGACGACGAAACGGCCGACGTGCTCGACTGGCTGAGCCACGGCGCGTCGCCGGCGGCGAAGGACGTCGCGCGGGATTGAAGCTTCGGCGAAACACCGTCGATCCACGACACCCCGAACGCTGGATTCAAGCCCGGCGTTCGGGGTGTTTTGCATGAGCGGCACCGCCCCGAACAACAGCGGCCCGGCAATCGTCGATAAACCTTCTCCCAATGGCGGTGCGTGACGTCATACGTTCGTACACACTCCCATTTTCGAACAAGTCCAATTGTCAGCAGTTGTCCAGGCTCGGTAACTTCCTTCACTCCGCGTGATGCCGCCATCCCGGTCCGACGCGAGAAATGGCGCATCTCTCAACGAATCCGGATTGGCGTCGACAGCATCACGTTCATCCAGTTTACGGAGAGGGATATGCGTAGACCACGCTTTTCAGCCGCATGGGCAGCAGCAATGCGCATTTACGCGCCGATAAATTCTGCAGAGAAAGTTGCCTTGACGATTGGTGGCAACGTGGCCGTCAATATCAACAGCAGAGATCCAAAGCTACGTTGGGATAACACCTGCGCCGTGCGACTGAGCTATATTCTCGGCCAAGCCGGCATGCCGATACCTCATATTCCAGGGCAAACCGTGTCAGGTGCGGACAAGCGCTGGTACTTCTATCGCGTCAAGCATCTCATCCGCTTTCTCGAGCAGCGATGGGGCAAAGCAGACGTGATCCAGTTCCCGCCTTCCCGGAAAGACAACGCCCTGGCGGACTGGCAGGGAATCATTCTCTTCGAGGTTTCAGGCTGGTCGAATGCCACGGGACATGCGCCCCTTTTCAATGGACTCACCTGTTACGATCAGTGCTATTTCAACGAGCCGGGAGCCAATTACCGCACCGATCGTGCGCACTTCTGGAGTCTGCCATGAGACAAAATCCGCTGCTCCGGTGTGTGATGTTTGGGGTACTGACGTTAGCGGCGCAATCGGGTCATGCAACGGATGCAACGTCGTCGCCGCAAGCCGGCGCCCGAACCTACGCGCAGAACTACAAGGACATGGTGCTCGCCGAATGCATCGCGACCGCTTATCGGAATGAACCGTCCGCTGCGATGGACGCGGGAAGCAGCGCCAGTGCACTAATGGATTGGACCGACTTCGATCTCGAACGGAACCCCGGCGTGGGCAAATCGCTGGTCAATCGTTTTCTTGCTCGCGACTATCACAACCCGATCGTCGAATCCGAAATCAAAGGCGTCAGGTTTGATTTTCTGAAATGCCTGGATCTGTACCACAGTCAGGAACTCGATGCCCAGGTCAAACGGTTCGTGACCAACCCGAAGCGCAGCTATCGACTCGACAATCGCTCGTCGGACCGTTCCAAGTGATGCAGGGGCGGGAAATTTGAACCCGCAGCTCACGCCCCGGCCGGCACGGCCCGTCCGTGCCAGCGCAGCACCAGATAGCGCCCGACGAAGCACAGCACGCCCGTGACGCCGATCGTCACGCCCATCGCGAACGGCGTGCCGTCCGCGAGTGCGCCGATCGCGACGCTCGCGAGCGCGCCGAGCGCGAGCTGCATCGCGCCGAACACGGCGGCCGACGCGCCCGCGTTGTGCGGATAGCGATGCATGAGGTCGGTCGTGCAGTTCGCGGACAGGATCCCGACCACGCCGACGACGAAGAACAGGCACACGACGATCGACCACAGCCCGCCCCACCCGGTCAGCGCGACGAGCGCGACCGCGAGCGACGCGATGCAACTCACGAGCGACGCGGCCGCGATGATGCGCAGCGAGCCGACGCGGCCGACGAGCCGCGTGTTCGCGAAGTTGCCGATCATGATCCCGACGACGTTCAGGCCGAACAGCAGCCCGTAGTGCTGCGGCGACACGTGGAAATACTCGATGTACACGAACGGCGTCGCGGTGATGTACGAGAACATCGACGCGAATGCCATCCCGCCGCACAGCATGTGCCCCCATGCGACGGGATCGGACAGGATGCGCCCGTACGACGCGAACGACGCGAGCACGGCCGTGCTCTTGCGCCGCTCCTTCGGCCAGGTTTCGGGCACGCGCAAGTACGCGGTCGCCGCGCACACCGCGCCGAACACGGCCAGCACGACGAACACGCCGCGCCAGCCCGAGAAGCGCAGGATCTGGCCGCCGATCAGCGGCGCGAGCAGCGGCCCGACCGCGGTGACGATCGCGACCATCGACAGCACCTTCGCCGCGTCGCTCGGCTCGTGCGCGTCGCGCGCTATCGCGCGTGCCAGCACCGACGCGGCGCCGGCGCCGAGCGCCTGCAGGAAGCGCACGACGATCAGCATGTCGATCGAGCCCGACACGAAGCAGCCGATGCTCGCGAGCGTGAACAGCGCGATGCCGCCGAGCAGCACGGGCCGGCGGCCCCACGTGTCGGACAGCGGGCCGTACAGCAGCATGCCGATCGAGAAGCCGGCCATGAAGCTCGTCAGCGTGCGCTGCGCGGCGCCGGGGCTGACGGAGAAGCCGTCGGCGATCGACGGCAGGCTCGGCAGGTACATGTCGGTGGCGATCGGCCCGCAGGCGGCGAGCGCGCCGAGCAACAGGATCAGCCGGGCATCGGGCCGGCGCCGGACGACGTGAGACATGGGTATCCGGAATGGAGCCCGCGCACATCGGGGCGCGCGTGGCGGTGAAGACGGGAGGCCGCGCCGCGGACGGCGCGCTCGGGCCCATGATTGTACGCGCAACTTTTTTGCGTGCTGCGGGCCGCGTGCGGCAGCAGGCCGGGAAACACCGGCGCGGCGCCCGTCTCGCGGGATCGCGGGATCGCGCGCGGATTCGATTAAGCTTGCTGCTGCCTGCTTCTCTTGTCTGACCAATTCGACGCACGACCGAACCGATGACCGCTTTCCTGCTGATCTGGAGCCCCAAGAAATGGCCATGGCCCGAGCTGCCCGACGTCGCCGCGCGCGTGAAGGCCGGCGAGGCCGTGCATGACGTGTGGGGCTGCGGCTTCGCGCGCGGCATCCTGCCGGGCGACCGCGTGTTCCTGCACCGCGTCGCGAAGGAGCCCAAGGGCGTGTTCGGCTCCGGCTACGTGACGCGCGCGCCGTACGAGGTGCCCGATCCGTCGACGAAGCGCGGTTACCGGCTGTGCATCGACTTCGTGTACGACTGGCTGGTCGACGCGCACCAGGACGTCGTGATCGCGCGCGACGCGCTGCGCGTCCACCCGTACTCGGTGCAGACCTGGGATGCGCAGAGCTCCGGCACGTCGATCAAGCCGATGGTCGAAGGCCCGCTCGAGAAGCGTTGGGCGGAGCTGACCGGCAAGCGCAAGCCGCCGCGATAACCGGGCCGATCGCCGGGACAAATCGGGCCCTCCTTTCCAGTCCGCGTGCCGAAAGGCCGCAGACCGTCTCGCGGGCCCGCCGCGCGCGTCTCCGGTACAATCAGACGATCGTTCCGCCCAGGCGCCGCGGCCCGTGCACAGGCCCCCGCGCCCTTCTCTCGCAGGTTTCGCCCATGTCCAATAATCAGATCCTCTTCGAACGCGCCCAGAAGACCATTCCCGGCGGCGTCAACTCGCCGGTGCGCGCATTCCGTTCGGTCGGCGGCACGCCGCGTTTCGTCGCGCGCGCGCAAGGCCCGTATTTCTGGGATGCCGACGGCAAGCAATACATCGACTACATCGGCTCGTGGGGCCCGATGATCGTCGGCCACGTCCATCCGGAAGTGCTGTCGGCCGTGCAGAACGTGCTGGCCGACGGCTTCTCGTTCGGCGCGCCGACCGAGGCCGAGATCGAGATCGCCGAGGAAATCTGCAAGCTCGTGCCGTCGATCGAGCAGGTGCGGATGGTGTCGAGCGGCACCGAGGCCACGATGAGCGCACTGCGTCTCGCGCGCGGCTTCACGGGCCGCAGCCGCATCGTCAAGTTCGAGGGCTGCTACCACGGCCACGCGGACAGCCTGCTCGTGAAGGCCGGCTCCGGCCTGCTGACGTTCGGCAACCCGACGTCGGCCGGCGTGCCCGCCGACATCGCGAAGCACACGACCGTCCTCGAATACAACAACGTCGCCGCGCTCGAGGAAGCGTTCGGCGCGTTCGGCGATGAAATCGCCGCGGTGATCGTCGAGCCGGTGGCCGGCAACATGAACCTCGTGCGCGGCACGTCCGAATTCCTGAACGCGCTGCGCGCGCTGTGCACGAAGCACGGCGCCGTGCTGATCTTCGACGAAGTGATGTGCGGGTTCCGCGTCGCGCTCGGCGGCGCACAGGCGTACTACGGGATCACGGCCGACCTCACCTGCCTCGGCAAGGTGATCGGCGGCGGGATGCCGGCCGCCGCGTTCGGCGGCCGCCGCGACATCATGGCCCACCTCGCGCCGCTCGGCGGCGTCTACCAGGCCGGCACGCTGTCGGGCAACCCGATCGCGGTCGCCGCGGGCCTGAAGACGCTGCAGCTGATCCAGGCGCCGGGCTTCTACGACGCGCTCACCGCGCAGACGAAGCGTCTCGCCGACGGCCTCGCGGCCGAAGCGCGCGCGGCCGGCGTGCCGTTCGCGGCCGACTCGATCGGCGCGATGTTCGGCCTCTACTTCGCGGAGCGCGTGCCGACCAGCTTCGCGGAAGTCACGAAGAGCGACACCGAGCGCTTCAACCGCTTCTTCCACCTGATGCTCGACGAGGGCGTGTACTTCGCGCCGTCCGCGTACGAGGCAGGTTTCGTGTCGAGCACGCACGACGACGCGGTGATCGACGCGACGCTCGCGGCCGCGCGCCGCGCGTTCGCGGCACTCGCCGCCTGACCCGGGGCCGCGCGCATGTTCTCGGATACCGATTTCGCCCACATGGAGCGCGCGCTCGCGCTCGCCGCGCGCGGCATGTATACGACGGCGCCGAATCCGCGCGTCGGCTGCGTGATCGTCAAGGACGGCGACGTGATCGGCGAAGGCTTCACGCAGCCGGCCGGCCAGGACCACGCGGAAGTGCAGGCGCTGAAGGACGCGCGCTCGCGCGGCCACGACGTCGCGGGCTCGACCGTCTACGTGACGCTCGAGCCGTGCAGCCATTTCGGCCGCACGCCGCCGTGCGCGAACGCGCTGAGCGAAGCGCGCGTCGCGAAGGTCGTCGCCGCGATGGAAGACCCGAATCCGCAGGTGTCGGGGCGCGGCCTCGGCATGCTGCGCGACGCGGGCATCGACGTGCGCTGCGGGCTGCTCGCGCATGAAGCCGGCGAACTGAACATCGGCTTCGTGTCGCGGATGACGCGCGGCCGCCCGTGGGTGCGGATGAAGACCGCCGCGTCGCTCGACGGCCGCACCGCGCTGCCGTCCGGCGAAAGCCAGTGGATCACCGGCGAAGCCGCGCGCCTCGACGGGCACGCGTGGCGTGCGCGCGCCTGCGCGATCCTCACCGGCATCGGCACCGTGCGCGAGGACAACCCGCTGCTGACCGTGCGCGGCATCGACACGCCGCGCCAGCCGCAGCGCATCCTGGTCGACAGCCGCCTCGACCTGCCGCTCGACGCACGGCTGCTCGAAGGCCCTCCGCTGCTGATCTTCTGCGGCCGGCTCGATGCGAGCGGCGAAATGCGCGCGAACGTGTTGAAGTCGCGCGGCGCGGAAATCGTGTCGCTCGCGAATGCGCACGGCAAGGTCGACCTGCCCGCGATGCTCGCGGCGCTCGGCGCGCGCGGCGTCAACGAACTGCACGTCGAGGCCGGCCACAAGCTGAACGGCTCGCTGCTGCGCGAGCATTGCGTCGACGAATTGCTCGTCTATCTCGCGCCGAGCCTGCTGGGCGCCGACGCGGCCGGCATGTTCGACCTCGCCGCGCCGGCGAGCCTCGACGCACGCACGCGACTGTCGTTTCACGGTATCGAGCGGATCGGCGACGATCTGCGGATCCTGGCGCGTGTCGCGCCGCCCGACGCCACGCACTGAACGGGACCGTCACGATGTTTACCGGAATTGTCGCGGCCGTCGGCCGCATCGAATCGATCGATCCGCTCGGCACGTCGGCCGATGCCGGAGTGCGCCTGACCGTGCTGGCCGGCGGGCTCGACCTCACCGATGTCGCGCTGGGCGACAGCATCGCGATCCAGGGCGCGTGCATGACGGTGATCGACAAGACCGACGCCGCGTTCGACGTCGACGTGTCGCGCGAAAGCCTGAACCGCACGGTCGGCCTCGCGCAACCCGGCGAAGTGAACCTCGAGAAGGCGCTGCGCGCGCACGACCGGCTCGGCGGGCACATCGTGTCGGGCCACGTCGACGGCCTCGGCACCGTGTCGCGCTTCGCTCCGGTCGGCGAGTCGCACGAGCTGCGGATCGTCGCGCCGCGCGAGCTCGGCCGCTATCTCGCGTACAAGGGGTCGATCACGGTCAACGGCGTGAGCCTGACCGTCAACACGATCGACGATCGCGCGGACGGCTGCGAATTCTCGATCAACCTGATTCCGCATACGGTCGAGGTCACGACGCTGCGCCACCTGAAGGCCGGCGACAAGGTCAATCTCGAAGTCGACATGATCGCGCGGTATGTGGAGCGGATGCTGTCGACGTCGCAAGGCGTGCATCAGGACTGATCGTCCTTTTTCGTGCTTTCTTGAGAATGGGGGCCGGCGGTTCGGCCCCGGGCCGCCCGGGTCCGCATCGCCGCCGTTTTCCGACAATCGCCGGCCGTCGCGCGCGAACCGCTACGTGTACCGGCGAGCCGCTCCATGAGCGCATTGCCGCCTCGTCGGGCGATCCGTCTTTCAGCGCTTCACCGCCTCGTCGATGACGGGACGACTCCCTGGCCCCATTTCCAACCGCCGCCTGTCCGGTCGGCCGGTCGATTCCGATATCTGCGGTCCATCGCAACAATTCCCGTCGCATCCGCTCGTCGACTCGCGGGCCCGATCCTCGGCCGAACGGCCAACGACGCGCACGGGTCATGCCGTCGCGCTAAGATGCGTCGACAGCGGTTTCAACGCCGCAACGCACGACGCGCCGCGTACCGGCCGCCCCTCTTCCCACAGGAGTCGTTCCCATGTCCATCTCGATGTACCAGGCTTCGCTGCCCGTCCTGATCCGCGGCCTGACCAACCTGCAGCACATCCTCGGCAAGGCGCAGGCGCACGCGGCCGAGAAGCAGATCGACCCGTCGGTGTTCGTCGGCGCGCGCCTCTACCCGGACATGCTGCCGCTCGTCCGCCAGGTCTACATCGCGACCGACACGGCCAAGGGCTGCGCCGCGCGGCTCGCCGGCGCCGAGATCCCGAGCTACCCGGACGTCGAGCAGACCTTCGACGAACTGCACGCGCGCATCCAGAAGACGATCGACTACCTGAAAAGCTTCGACGCCGCGCAGATCGACGGCAGCGAGGCGCGCCAGATCGTGCTGAAGATGCGCGTCGGCCCGATCGAGTTCACCGGCCAGTCGTACCTGCTGAACTTCGTGCTGCCCAATTTCTTCTTCCACGTGACGACCGCGTACGACATCCTGCGCCACAGCGGCGTCGAGCTCGGCAAGCTCGACTACCTCGGCGGACGCAACGAGCACGCGTGACGCATGACGCGCGGCGGCCCGGCCGGGCCTGCCGCGCAGGCCGGCCGCACCGCCTTCCGGAGCGCTTGCCGGCCGAGCGCAACCCGCGCCAGCCGAAACGCCGTCCGGCTGGCGTAAAATACGCACTTTCCTCTTTCTCGCCCCCTTATGACGCTCGCCTCCACGCTCGACATCATCGCCGAGCTGAAAGCCGGCCGGATGGTGATCCTGGTCGACGAAGAAGACCGCGAAAACGAGGGCGACCTCGTGATCGCCGCCGAATTCGTCACACCGGAAGCGATCAACTTCATGGCCAGGTACGGCCGCGGCCTGGTTTGTCTGACGTTGACGCAGGAACGCTGCAAGCAGCTGCACCTGCCGCTGATGACCTACCGCAACGGCACGCAGTACGGCACCGCGTTCACGGTCAGCATCGAAGCGGCCGAAGGCGTGACGACCGGCATCTCGGCCGCCGACCGTGCGCACACGATCGCCACGGCGGTCGCGCACGACGTGCGCCCCGAGCACATCGTGCAGCCGGGCCACGTGTTCCCGATCATGGCGCAGCCGGGCGGCGTGCTCGTGCGTGCGGGCCACACCGAGGCCGGCTGCGACTTCACCGCGCTCGCGGGCCTCACGCCGGCCGCGGTGATCTGCGAGATCATCAAGGACGACGGCACGATGGCGCGCCTGCCCGACCTGATCGAATTCGCGAAGGAACACGGTCTGAAGATCGGCACGATCGCCGACCTGATCCACTATCGCAGCCGCACCGAATCGATCATCGAGCGGATCGCCGAGCGCACGATGCAGACCGCGCACGGCACGTTCCGCGCGGTGCTGTACCGCGACCAGCCGAGCGGTTCGCCGCACATCGCGCTGGTGCGCGGCGCGCCGTCGCCCGACGTCGATACGCCGGTGCGCGTGCACGAGCCGCTGTCGGTGCTCGACCTGCTCGAAACCGGCGTGTCGACGCACTCGTGGACGCTCGACGCCGCGATGCGCGAGATCGCGGAACGCGACCTCGGCGTGATCGTGCTGCTCAACTGCGGCGACACGAAGGAACACCTGATCGACGTCTTCAAGGCGTTCGACGAGGAAGAAAAGGCCGCTGCGCTGAAGCGCCGGCCGGTCGATTTCAAGACGTTCGGCATCGGCGCGCAGATCCTGCGCGATGTCGGCGTCGGCAAGATGCAGGTGCTGTCGAATCCGCGCAAGCTGGGCAGCATGTCCGGCTACGGCCTCGAAGTCACGGGCTTCATTCCGATGCCCGGCGGCGAAGCCAAGTCCTGCCCGGCGTCCAACGCGTAACCCGCCACGGCGCTTTCGCCCTATAACCGTTCATCCACACCACGGACAAGATCATGGAAATCGGACAATACCAACCGAATCTCGAAGGCGACGGCCTGCGTATCGGCATCGTGCAATCGCGCTTCAACGAACCCGTGTGCAACGGTCTCGCCGACGCGTGCGTCGAGGAACTGGAGCGCCTCGGTGTCACCGGTGAAGACGTGCTGCTCGTGTCGGTGCCCGGCGCGCTGGAAATCCCGCTCGCGCTGCAGAAGCTGGCAGAAAGCGGCCAGTTCGACGCGCTGATCGCGCTCGGCGCGGTGATCCGCGGCGAGACCTACCACTTCGAACTCGTGTCGAACGAGAGCGGCGCGGGCATCACCCGCATCGGCCTCGACTTCAACCTGCCGATCGCGAACGCGGTCCTGACGACCGAAAACGACGAGCAGGCCGTCGCGCGCATGACCGAAAAGGGTCGTGACGCGGCGCGCGTCGCCGTCGAGATGGCCAACCTGACGATGGCGCTCGACCAGCTCGGCGACGATGACGAGGACGAAGAAGAGGACGAAGACGACGAAGAGGAGCGCGCATGAAGAAGAGCGCCCGCCGACAATCGCGCGAGCTGGCGACGCAGGGCCTGTATCAGTGGCTGCTGTCGAGCGCGCCCTCCGGCGAGATCGACGCGCAACTGCGCGGCGCGCTCGGTTACGACAAGGCTGACAAGGAGCTGCTCGAAGCCATCCTGCACGGCGTGATCCGCGAGCACGCGACGCTCGTCGAAGCGCTGACGCCATCGCTGGACCGTCCGATCGAGCAGTTGTCGCCGGTCGAACGCGCCGTGCTGCTGATCGCGACGTTCGAGCTCACGCACCACGTCGAAACGCCGTATCGCGTGATCATCAACGAAGCGGTCGAACTCGCGAAGACGTTCGGCGGCTCCGACGGCTACAAGTACGTGAACGGCGTGCTCGACAAGCTCGCCGCGAAGCTGCGCCCCGCCGAAACGCAGGCGCGCCGCAACGGCTGATACCGTTTGTTTGTCCACGGGCGCGCAAGCGCCCGTTTTTCATTCTCTCCCCCGCCCCGCCCGACCGATGAATACCACCGCCGATTCGCTCGTCACGCTCGCCGCACGCGTCGACGCGATCCAGCCCTTCTATGTGATGGAACTGATGAAGGAGGCACAGCGGCTCGAGTCCTCCGGGCGCGATGTTATCCACATGGGCATCGGCGAACCGGATTTCACCGCGCCGGAGCCTGTCGTCGAAGCAGCCGCGGCCGCGCTGCGCCGCGGCGTCACGCAGTACACGAGCGCGCTCGGCATTGCGCCGCTGCGCGAGGCGATCGCCGCGCACTACGCGCGCGCGTACGGCCTCACGATCAGTCCCGAACGGATCGTCGTGACGGCCGGCGCGTCGGCCGCGCTGCTGCTCGCGTGCCTCGCGCTCGTCGGCCGCGACGACGAGGTGCTGATGCCCGACCCGTCGTATCCGTGCAACCGGCACTTCGTCGCGGCGGCCGAAGGCCGCGCGGTGCTCGTGCCGAGCGGCCCGGACGCGCGCTTCCAGCTCACCGAGGACGACGTCCGCACACGCTGGGGCGACCGCACGCGCGGCGTGCTGCTCGCGTCGCCGTCGAACCCGACCGGCACGTCGCTCGAACCCGACGAACTGAAGCGAATCGTCGAAGCCGTGCGCGCACGCGGCGGCTTCACGATCGTCGACGAGATCTACCAGGGGCTCAGCTACGACGCGGCGCCCGTGTCGGCGCTGTCGTTCGGCGACGATGTCATCACGGTGAACAGCTTCTCGAAGTATTTCAGCATGACCGGCTGGCGGCTCGGCTGGCTCGTCGTGCCGCCCGCGCTGGTCGGCACGTTCGAAAAGCTTGCGCAGAACCTGTTCATCTGCCCGTCCGCACTCGCGCAGCACGCGGCGCTCGCGTGCTTCGAGCCGGCCACGCTCGACATCTACGAGGCGCGCCGGCTCGAATTCAAGCGCCGCCGCGATTTCATCGCACCGGCGCTCGAACGGCTCGGCTTCACGGTTCCGGTGATGCCGGACGGCGCGTTCTACGTGTACGCGCATTGCGGCGGCGTCGCCCATCCGGCAGCCGGCGACAGCGCCGCGCTCACGCAGGCGATGCTGCACGACGCGGGCGTCGTGCTGGTGCCCGGCATGGACTTCGGCGTCCATGCGCCGCGCGACTATATCCGTCTGTCCTATGCGACGGCCTACTCGCGGCTCGAAGAGGCGGTCGATCGGCTCGCGACGCTGTTCGGGCAGCACTGACGCCGCGGCCGGCACACCGGCCGTTTCGCGCACCACAAAAGGAAAAGGCACCCGATCGGGTGCCTTTCTCATTTCCAGCAGGCCGGAACCGCGCGGTACGCGTCAGGTTACGCGCCGAGTTCCGAATGGTCGCCGTGCGACTGCTTCACGGTATCGACGCTCGCGTCGTTCTGCGGCGACGCTTCCTTCGACGCCGTCGTCTTCGTCGACGTCGCGGCTTCGAGCGTCGCATGCACGCGCTTCGCGCCGCCTGCCGATGCCGTTACGGCAGCGGCCGTGACGATCGGCTTCGCCGGCGCCTGCGGTGCATTGACCGGCACGCTGCGGCCATGCGACACGTCGCGCAGCCGGCCGCGCTCGGCCATCACCTTCGCGCCGTATGCGTTGTCGTCGGGGTTCGTCGAGCCGTTGTACAGCCGCAGGCCGTTCGCGAGCGAGCCGCCGCGGGCGATGCAGTCCTTCAGCACGAGCGCGCCGACCTGGAGGTTCGCGAGCGGCTGCAGTGCGGTATCGGTGCCGCCGAAATACTCGAACTTGTCGGAATGGACCTTCGACATGACCTGCATCAGGCCCTTCGCGCCGACGCCGCTTTCGGCGTAAGGGTTGAAGCCCGACTCGATCGCCATCACGGACAGCAGCAGCAGCGGATCGAGGCCGACGTCACGGCCGGTCTGGAACGCGGCCTTGACCAGCTGGCCGAGCGGCTCCTGAGCGATACGGTAACGGCGCGACAGATAGGTCGCGACGAGCGCCTGTT
This sequence comes from Burkholderia pyrrocinia, assembly GCF_022809715.1. Classification (NCBI taxonomy): domain Bacteria; kingdom Pseudomonadati; phylum Pseudomonadota; class Betaproteobacteria; order Burkholderiales; family Burkholderiaceae; genus Burkholderia; species Burkholderia pyrrocinia. The sequence goes on along the minus strand of NZ_CP094459.1, from coordinate 945,035 downwards.
CGCGGTTCGACGCGAGCGCACGATCGTCGCGCGCGTCGGCCGGCACCCGCTGGGTCGGGATCAGTTTCGCGAGCGCGACGGGCGACGGGCCGTTGCGGGCCGGATCGGACGCATCGCCCTGCGCGGCGGCTTCCGGTGCGACATCGAGGCCGACCGCAAGTGCGTCCGTTTCGGGACTCTCTTCCTGCTGCGGCTGCGCGCCGGCAGGCGCGAAGTTCGGCAGCGGATGGCCGGACAGCAAACGGGCAGGCCCGGCCTGCACGGCCGCGGATACGACCGGCATCAGCTTCGCGGCAAGCGTGCCGCGTACGGTCGGCAGCAGCCACAGTGCAAGCGCAACCGCGACAGCGAGACAGCCGACAACGCTGAATAGATGGTGACTGACACGCGTCCCGCGACGCAGCATGTTGCGCACGATTTGCGCATGCTGCTCAGTGGGACGCCACGATAACCAAGCGTTCATTCAGATCATCTCCCATGAACATGACTCGTGCGGCTCGCTCAGCTCGATGGCGAGACAGAAACGCGCCGCGGAATCACGACGCCGCACGCCTTGGTTGGGACGTGCAAGCATCGGGGAAACGGTATAAGTACCGTTCGAGGCCACGGTGTAAGAAGGCCGACGCCTTCGCACACTGGGCGAGACGGGCATACGCGGTGGCACCCACGCAAAAAACCAGCGTCTGGTAGCGCTGGCTGGGACTACGACTAAGACCGTCGAATACGCCGTGCAGGGTTCGGCGGACGGTGACGCGCTGCGTCAAAGATCGGTGATTGGCGGCTCGAAGCCTTTTACCCTGCAACCAATGTGAGCGGATTCTAGCAGGGTTTTATAGATCGTCAACACTATAAAATCTCAAAATCATAACAAAAAGTAATTTAAAGCCGCCCTTCAGATCGGGAGCCCCGTGCCGTAGAGGGTTTGCGCGCGATCGACTTTTTTCGCGGCCGGGCGTCCATGCGGCAGGCCGGGTAAAATCGTCGGTCGATTCGGGGCCGCAGCCGGCCGCTGCGCCCGCCCACCGTCGCCCGCCATGCGGGCGGCCCGGACCTTCTTCATGAAATACAAAGACTTACGCGATTTCATCCAGCGCCTCGAGGCGCTCGGCGAACTGCGACGCGTCACGCAACCCGTGTCGCCCGTGCTCGAAATGACCGAGCTGTGCGATCGCGTGCTGCGCGCCGGCGGCCCTGCGCTGCTGTTCAACGCGCCGCCCGGTTATGCGTTTCCCGTGCTCGGCAACCTGTTCGGCACGCCGCGCCGCGTCGCACTCGGGATGGGCGTCGATGCGGGCGACGACGCCGCGCTCGGCTCGCTGCGCGATCTCGGGCGCCTGCTGTCCGCGCTGAAGGAGCCCGACCCGCCGAAGAGCCTGAAGGACGCCGGCAAGCTGCTGTCGCTCGCGAAGGCCGTGTGGGACATGGCGCCGAAGTCGGTGTCGTCGCCGCCGTGCCAGGAGATCGTCTGGGAAGGCGCCGACGTCGACCTGCACAAGCTGCCGATCCAGACCTGCTGGCCCGGCGACGCGGGGCCGCTCGTCACGTGGGGCCTGACGGTCACGCGCGGTCCGAACAAGTCGCGCCAGAACCTCGGCATCTACCGCCAGCAGCTGATCGGCCGCAACAAGCTGATCATGCGCTGGCTCGCGCATCGCGGCGGTGCGCTCGACTTCCGCGAATTCGCGCTGCAGAACCCCGGCAAGCCGTATCCGGTCGCGGTCGTGCTCGGCGCCGATCCGGCCACGACGCTCGGCGCGGTGACGCCCGTGCCCGATTCGCTGTCCGAATATCAGTTCGCCGGCCTGCTGCGCGGCAGCCGCACCGAGCTCGCCAAGTGCCTGACGCCCGGCGTCGACACGCTGCAGGTGCCCGCGCGCGCGGAGATCGTGCTCGAAGGCTTCATCCATCCGCAGGACGGCACCCCTGCCCCCGCTCCGGCCGGCGCACCACCGCGGCCGGCCGGCAACGCGTCCGCCGCGTACGAACATGCGCTCGAAGGGCCGTACGGCGACCACACCGGCTATTACAACGAGCAGGAGTGGTTTCCGGTGTTCACCGTCGAGCGCATCACGATGCGCCGCGACGCGATCTACCACTCGACCTACACGGGCAAACCGCCCGACGAGCCCGCGGTGCTCGGCGTCGCGCTCAACGAGGTATTCGTGCCGCTGCTGCAGAAGCAGTTCACGGAGATCACCGACTTCTACCTGCCGCCCGAAGGCTGCAGCTACCGGATGGCCATCGTCCAGATGAGGAAGAGCTACGCGGGCCACGCGAAGCGCGTGATGTTCGGCGTGTGGAGCTTCCTGCGGCAGTTCATGTATACGAAGTTCATCGTGGTCGTCGACGAGGACGTGAACATCCGCGACTGGAAGGAAGTGATCTGGGCGATCACGACGCGCGTCGACCCCGTGCGCGACACGGTGATGGTCGACAGCACGCCGATCGACTATCTCGATTTCGCGTCGCCGGTTGCCGGCCTCGGCTCGAAGATGGGGCTCGACGCGACCAACAAGTGGCCCGGCGAGACGAACCGGGAATGGGGCCGTCCGATCGAGATGGACGCGGCCGTGAAGGCGCGCGTCGACCGGCTCTGGCAGGAGATCGGACTCTGAGGCCGTAGCCGGCGCCCGCCGGCCGTGCATCGCACCCACCACCAGAACAACGAAGATGAGCTTTCCTCCCGCCTCGATGCTGTCCGACGGTTTCTTCCTGTCGCTGTCGCTGTGTCTCGACATCGGCCTCGTGAACGTCGCGATGCTGTCGCTGACGCTGTCGCACGGCTTCCGGCCGGGCTTCTGGCTCGGCGTCGGCTCGTGCGTCGGCGATCTCCTCTACGCGGCGCTCGCGCTCGCGGGGATGGCCGTGCTGCTGCAGTTCGAGGCCGTGCGCTGGATCGTCTGGATCGGCGGCGGTGCCGTGCTGCTGTTCCTCACGTGGAAGATGGCGCGCGAAGCGCTTGCGCCGGCCAGGGCGGCCGACGACGACGCGGACGAGGCACCGCCGCCGCGCGCGAGCGCGCGGCGCAGTTTCCTGCGCGGGATGCTGCTCGCGATGTCGTCGCCGAGCGCGATCCTGTGGTTCGCGGCGGTCGGCGGCGCACTGATCGCGAAAGCCGGCGCGACCACGCCGGCCACCGCGTCGGTGTTCCTGTCGGGCTTCTTCCTCGGCGGCCTCGCGTGGACGCTCTTCATGTGCACGCTCGCGAGCCAGGGCCGCAAGCGCGCTGGCGCCGGGCTGATGCGCGCTTGCCACGTCGCGTCGGCGCTGCTGTTCGCCTATTTCTCGTACAGCGTGATCGTCGGCGGGTACCGCGACCTGATCGTGCACGCGGCGTAAGCGAAGCCGACCTGCACGGGCTACGCGTCGAGCCGCGGCACCAAGAGCAACGGCACCAATGAAAAACGGCGCAGCGCCCCTCCCGGGACGTTGCGCCGTTTTGCCACGCGCGGTCAGGCCGCGCGGGACGAATCAGCGACGCCAGTAGCCGTGATGGCCCCAGCCGCCGTAGCCATGACGCCAGTACGGACGACCGTAGTAACCGCCGTAGCCGCCGACGACCACCGCGGGCGGCGGCGCATAGTAGGCCGGTGCCGGTGCGTAGTAGACGGGCGGAGGCGGCGGCGCGTAGTACACGGGCGGCGGCGGTGCATAAACGGGATACGCGGGCGCGACCGGGATACCGATGCCGACCCCGATCGACACGTGAGCCTGCGCGGCGCTTGCGGCACCCAGACCCAGCGCGGCGGCGGCGATGAACGGAATGAGCTTTTTCACTTCGATTCTCCTGCTGGAGCGGTATTTTCTGCGCCCCTGTCGGCAACGGCGGGCATGCACGTTGCATGGAAGCAATGTAGCGAAAACCCGCCTCTCGCGTGTTTCGCATTTGTTGCAAATTGCAATTGCAGGCGGCCGGAGCCGCCGTGCGGCGTGGCTTCCAGAGCCTGCGGCGAGCCTTGCAGGTCGTGCGATTCCGTCCGACGAGTCGGGGCGCGACGCGACGGCCGGTCAGTCTTACCGGATACGGCACGCGCGGCGGACACGCACACGTAATGAACGATTACAAATTTGAAACAGGACGCCGACGATTCAACAGGAGCGCGTGCGCAGCACGTTTTGGGGTCAGGTTCACTGATCGGAATTCGACCGTGATGCAGGACGCAAATACGCGTGTGATCGCACCGCATACCGGTAATAACTACATGCGTCCGCGCGGAAATCGACCTTACGCGACCGCGCCTTCATTCCTGCGATACTGGCGGCTGCTTCGTTTTCGCTTACGTCCGCCGCCATGTCTCTTCCCGACACACCCCGTCTCGGCTTCATCGGCGCCGGCCGCCTCGCGCGCTGCGTTGCGCAGCGCTTCGCGCAGGCCGGCTTTCCCGTCGTCGCGATCGCGAGCCGCACGCCCGAATCGGCCGCGGCGCTCGCCGCGCGCATCGACGGCTGCCGGGCCGTCGACACGCCGCAGCAGGTCGCCGACGCCGCCGACCTGATCTTCCTGACGGTTCCCGACGACCATCTCGCGTCGACCGCCGCGGCGCTCCGCTTCGACGCGTCGCGCGCCGCCAGTCAGGCAGTCGTCCATTGCAGCGGCGCGTCGGCGGTCGCGCTGCTCGATCCGGCGAAACGGCAAGGCGCGGCCACCGGCGGCTTCCATCCGCTCTACCTGTTCGGCGGCACCGACGCCGACCTCGCGCGCATCGACGGCTGCTCGGTCACGATCGAAGCCGACGGCGCGCTGCACGCGACGCTGATGCGACTTGCTGCCGCACTCGGCTGCCATCCGCTGTCGATTCCGGCCGGCGGCCGGATGCTCTATCACGCGGCCGCGCACTACGCGGCGAGCTTCGCGCTGTGCGGGCTGTCGGAAGCGGTCGAGCTGTGGCGCGGCCTCGGTTTCGACGAGGAAGCCGCGCTGCGCGCACTGCTGCCGATGCTCGCCGGCACGATCGAAACCGCGCGCGACAAGGGGCTCGCGAACGCGCTCGCCGGCCCGGTGTCGCGCGGCGATACCGGCATCGTCGAACGCCAGCTGGCGCTGCTCGAAGCGCGCGGCGGCGATCACGCGACGCTGTACGCGCTGATGACGCGCCGCGCGGTCGCGCTCGCGGCGAAGCGCGCCGCGCCGCCGGCGTCGCTGCCGGCGCTCGCCGAAGCCGTCGAAACGTCGCTCGCGCGCACGGCCGCGCCCCCCTCCCCGTCGCGAGACGAGGCGTGATAAGGTGTCGGCCGATGCGCCGCCATCCGGCGTTGGCGGCCGCACGCTACTCGACTGTATAAAAAGGATGCCAACGATGTTCGGCGAGATCGCCCGTTTTCTGCTCAATACCGTCTTCACGCTGTTCGGCGCCGCGCTGATCCTGCGCGTCTGGATGCAGGCCGTCCGCGTGCCGCCGTACAACCCCGTCACGCAGGCCGTGCTGCAGGCGACCAACTGGCTCGTGCTGCCGCTGCGCCGCGTGATCGCGGGCGTACGCGGCATCGACTGGGCCAGCGTCGTCGCCGCGCTGCTGACCGCGCTCGTCTACGTCGTGCTGATGGTCGTGATGGCCGGCTTCGATCCGGCCGCGGTGATCCCGACGCTCGTCGTGGTCGCGCTGCTCACCGTCGTGAAGTGGGCGCTCAACCTCGTGATCTGGATGACGATCCTGATGGCGCTGCTGTCGTGGCTCAACCCGCGCTCGCCGGCGATGCCGATCCTGTTCCAGCTCACCGCGCCGTTCCTGAACCCGCTGCGCCGCATCATCCCGAACCTCGGCGGCATCGACCTGTCGCCGATCCTGCTGTTCGTGATCGTGCAGGTGCTGCTGATGATCGTCACGCGCGCCGCCGTGTCGCTGACGATCTTCGGCATCTGACCGACGCTGCCCCCTACACCGCCGGCCCTTGCGCCGGCGGTGCGCCGAGCGTGTCGATCACGCCGAAGCGCGCCGGAATCATCGCGTAGCACACGCGCACTTTCTCGCGCGACAACCGTTCGAGCAAACGCTGCGCCTCGTCCTCGGTGACGATGAATTCGACCTCGATCGCGAGCGAACCCTGCAGCTCGAAGAAGCGGTCCTCGTGCAGCACGCGATGCTGGCCGAAGCCGGCCATCGCGCGAAACGCGGAACCGCCCGCGACGCCCATCCGGTTCGCCTCCTCCAGCAGCCATTCCCACAGCGGTTTCCAGTGCAGCCGGTGCTGCTCGTGCACATAGAAACGCAAGAAGACCCTGTCCATCGCTCCCTCCGATGGCGGCACGCTCAGGCCGCCGCGAGCCACGCGCGCGCGGTCCACATGCCGAGCGCCGTCAGCGCGAACGATCCAGTCAAGTGTAGGGCAGCCACCGCAAACGCCCATCCGAATTCGCCCTGCAACGCATGCGTCATCACTTCGACCGAATAGGTCGAGAACGTCGTGAGGCCACCGAGGAAGCCCGTGATCACGAACAGCCGCCACTCGGGCGGCAGCCCGACGCGGGTCGTGAACACGACGGCGGCGATGCCGATCACGTAGCCGCCGATCAGGTTCGCGGCGAGCGTGCCGAGCGGCACCTCGGGAAAGAATTCGTTGAGCGCGAGGCTCAGGAACCAGCGCAGCAACGCGCCGAGCCCGGCGCCGACGAAGATCGCGACGATCGAATAGAACAAGGGCACTCCTCGCTGACGACGCCGCGTGGCGGATGCGGCCTACGCTGAACTGTATGCGGAATCGCACCGCGGCGGCAACGCCGGCGGAGCGGGCCGTCGTGCGCCGGATCGTGTCGCACGGGCACGATGCATTTCATTATTCCCGCGAATCCGCAGCACTCGATATTTTCCGACGCATTACGCAGGACATTACAAATCAATTAAAAACCAATTGATTATCCATCAGCGTTTTAAAAAATCGGCAAAGTAACTTCATCCGCTGCACGCCTACCTTTAAAACCCCATATTTCACGGGGCTTCCGCGTAGTTTCCCTTATCAGGCATTCCCGTATCCGGCCGATATTCCATGCAATTGATTTCGCCGATTTTGTAGACTTGTTCCGCCAACCCACTCCATCGACATGGAGACTCGAAAAATGAACAATATCCGCCTGTCATCCATGTTGATTCCGGCGCTGTGCGCGTCGCTGCTCGCATCGAGCGTCGCGCTCGCCGACGGCAACGGACCGCCTTCCTACGTCGAAGGCAACCGCGCGCCGAAAGGATCCGCGCGCCCGCCGTTCCATACGAAGCCGCGCGCGAGCACGGCTTCGATATCCGGCCTCACGCCCGCGCTCACCCGACACGCGTACGGGTTCGACACGATCGCCAACCAGGGCGACGGGATGGTCGTCGCGATCGTCGATGCGTACGACGACCCGAAGATCGAGGCCGATCTCGGCGTGTTCAGCAACGCGTTCTCGCTGCCGGCCTGCACGTCGTCGAACGGCTGCTTCAACAAGGTGTACGCGCGCGGTACACGGCCCAGGACCGATTCGGGCTGGGCGCTCGAGACGTCGCTCGACGTCGAATGGGTGCATGCGATCGCGCCGAAGGCGAAGATCGTGCTCGTCGAGGCCGCGTCGGCCAGCTTCAGCGACCTGCTGGCCGCGGTCGACGTCGCGGTCAAGCGCGGCGCGTCGGTCGTGTCGATGAGTTTCGGCGGCAGCGAGTTCAGCAGCGAGGCCGGCTTCGACAGCCACTTCAACGTCGCGGGCGTCATGTTCGTCGCGTCGTCCGGCGACAGCGGCGCCGGGACCGATTACCCGGCGGCGTCGCCGTACGTGGTGGCAGTGGGCGGCACGACATTGTCCATCGATGCGTACGGCAACTACGTCGGCGAGGCGGCGTGGAGCGGCAGCGGCGGCGGCGTGAGCACCGTCGAGGCCGAGCCGGCCGGCCAGACCGCGTGGCCGGTTCCGGTCGCCGGCAAGCGCGGCGTGCCCGACGTCAGCTACGACGCGAATCCGTCCAGCGGTTTCGCGGTGTACGACTCGGTCGCCTACCAGGGGCAGGCGGGCTGGTTCCAGGTCGGCGGCACGAGCGCGGGCGCGCCGCAATGGTCGGCGCTCGTCGCGATCGCGAATTCGCTGCGCGCGGCGGCCGGCAAGAGCCGGTTGAGCGGCACCTACGATTCGCTCTATACGGTCGGGAAAACCGCGTACGGCAGCGACTTTCACGACGTGACGACCGGGTCCAACGGCAATTGCGGCAGCGTCTGCAACGCAGCGGGCGGCTACGACTACGTGACGGGTCTCGGTTCGCCGCAAGCACCTGCGCTCGTGCAGGCGCTCGTCGCCCAGCCGTAACCGCGCGGGCGTCGCCGGTCAGCCCGTGGCGTGGCGTTCAGCCGCCACGCCATGCGCGGTCGAGCGCAGTCAGCGTCGCCAGCGCACCGCCCTTCAACCCGATCACGTCCGCACGGCGCGCATGTGCCTCTCGCGCGTTGATGCGAATCACGTCGGCGCCCAGCCGTTCGCTCAGCAGGCGCACGGTCGGAATCGCGGTGCCCGCGCCGATCTCGACCACGGCGACGCGCCCGGCCCGCTCGATCCAGTCGTCCAGCGCACGTTCCTGCGCGTCGTAGCGCGCACCGAGCCAGCCGGTGTCGCCGAACATCAGGATGTTCGGTCGCGCGAGGCCGCCGCAGTGCGGGCAGCGCGGCGCTTCGCCGACCAGCCGGCAGGTTGCTTCGTCGACGTCCGGCACGAACGGCGCCGCGTCCCACGTGTCGTCCGAACAGGGCCGCAGGCACTGCATCGCGTGAATCGAGCCGTGGATCTCGACGATCCGCGTCGGATCGAAGCCGGCTTTCTGGAACTGGCCGTCGACGTTGCTCGTCAGCACGAAGCCGCCATTCGGCATCGCGTCGATCCAGCGACGCAGGATCGCGAAACCCGCATGCGGCACCGCCGCGCGGTAAAGCGCGAGACGGTGCCCGTAGAACCCCCACGCGAGCTGCGCACGCGCACGGAACGCGTGCGGCGATGCGATCTCGTGGAATTCGAAACGCTCGTGGCGCAGCGCCGGATACGCGCGCCAGAAACCGTCCGTACCGCGGAAATCGGGCAGCCCGGAATCGACGCCGATGCCTGCGCCGGCCGTCACGAGCAACGCGTCGGCGCGCGCGAGCACGTCAACCGCGGCAGCGACGAGATCGGCGGGAAGCTGTGCGGCGGCAGCGGTGGAATCGTCGGGATCGGGGAACGGCATGATGGGCGGCGGTAACGTCGAACGGGTCGCGGGTCGCGGGTCGCGGGTCGCGGGTCGCGGGTCGCGGGTCGCGTCGCGATCATACGCCGGTTCGGGTGCCGCGCCGCATGCGCGATGCAGCGGCATGACGCGATCGCAACGTTGCGATCCGGCATGGCGCCGGGCTTTTCCCGCGGCAGCCGACGCAGGGAGGCACCGGCGATGCCGCGCCCCGGCGCCTCCCCACCTGCTCAGCTATCCGAATCGTCTTGCGCGACCGGAATATCGTCGATCGCGAAATAGACCGGCTTGCCGAGCTGCCGCGCGAGGCTGACGTCCGCGTCCGCGCCGCGCGACGCGCCGTCGATCCGCCATACCGCATCGCAGCGCCGCAGCAGCCGGTGCGCGGCCGGATACAGGAACGCCTCGCTGATCTCGTCGCCGACCTGCCGCGACCCGGCCGCGACCGCGAGCGGCAGCGACACCCACTCGCCGATCATCGGCACATGCCCGCGGCGATACACGGCGAGCGCGGCCGCTTCCAGCCGGTGCAGGTTCGCGGCGATGCGCGCGGGGTCGCCGTCCGTGCCGCTGCGATAGGGGCCGGCGACCAGCACGAGCAGCGGCGTCATGCCGCGCGCGCGCCGGCGGTTTCCCGCAGCGCGACGTATTGCAGCAGCATGATCGTCTTCGCGTCGACGATCTCGCCGCGCTCTATCGCGTCCAGCGCGGCGTGCAGCGGCATCTCGACGACCTCGAGATCCTCGCCCTCTTCCGCGACGCCGCCGCCGTCGCCGGTGCGCAGCGACGCATCGTATTCGCCGACGAAGAAATGCAGCTTCTCCGTCACGGAGCCCGGGCTCATGAACGCCTCGAACACCTTGCGCACGCCGCGCACGCGATAGCCGGTCTCCTCCTCGGCCTCCGCGCGGATGCGTGCTTCGGGCGTCGCGTCGTCGAGCAGGCCGGCCGCGGCTTCGAGCAGCATCCCGTCGTGCCCGCTGACGAACGCCGGCATCCGGAATTGCCGCGTCAGCAGCACGTCGCCCGTGCCCGCATTGCGCAGCAGGATGGTCGCGCCGTTGCCGCGATCGTAGGTCTCGCGGCTCAGGCGCTGCCACGTTCCGTCGCGGCGCAGGAAATCGAACGTCACCTTCTTCAGCACATACCAGTCATCGGACAGCACCGTCGTATCGACGATGCGCACGCGCTCCCGCGTTGCAGCCATTGCAGCCTCCCATTCGACAAAAGACGGCGCCCATGGTAACGTGCATATTCGTGCAATCTCAAGAAATTTCGTGCAAACACGATGCTGACGACTCAACGCAAGAAAGCGATCCTCGATGCGCTCGCACGCGACGGCCAGGTGCTGGCGGTCGAACTGAGCGCGCAATTCGGCGTGTCCGAAGACACGATCCGCCGCGACCTGCGCGAACTCGCGGCCGAAGGCCTGCTGCAGCGCGTGCATGGCGGCGCGCTGCCGGCGTCGCCGGCCGTCGCGCCGTTCGCGCAGCGCGAGGTGCTCGAAACGGCGGAAAAGCGGCGCATCGCAAGGCGGGCCGCGCAGATGATCGCGCCCGGGCAAGTGGCGATCGTCGACGGCGGCACGACGTCGGCGCTGCTCGTCAGCCAGCTGCCGGCCGACCTGCGCGCGACGATCGTCACGCACAGCCCGAGCGTCGCGGTCGCGCTGGCCGCGCATCCGTCGATCGATGTGATCCTGATCGGCGGGCGGCTCTACAAGCATTCGATCGTCGCTGTCGGCGCCGCGGCGATGGAAGGCATCGCGCGCATCCATGCGGACCTGTACTTCATGGGCGTCACGGGCGTGCATCCGGTCGCGGGGCTCAGTACCGGCGATTTCGAGGAAGCGGCGATCAAGCGCGCGCTGGCCGAACGCGCGGCCGAGACGGTCGTGCTCGCGTCGCAGTCGAAACTGCGCGCGGCGTCGCAGTTCGTGATCGGCGACATCACGCTCGCGCAGACCGTCGTGGTCGAGAAGGAAACCGAAGCCGCGCTGACGAAGCCGATCGAGGCCGCGGGCGTGACGGTCGTGCGCGCATAGCGGCAGCGGTTCGAATCCGTGCGGTTGCGCCGGATCTCGACTGCGGTTTTCATCACGCCAACGCCGCACCGATGTCAGCGTGCTGACAGGCACCGCTTGCTAACATGGGCGCCCGCCCAATCGCTACGCGCCGCACGCACGATGCCCTCGCCCTCCGCCACCACCCCGCCGGCGCCGCCCACCGGCGATGCGCCGCCGCCCGGCGTCCTCGCGCTGTTCGTCGCGTTCGCGCAGATCGGCCTGACCAGCTTCGGCGGCGGGCTCAGCGGGCGGATGATGCGCGACTTCGTGCACGAGCGGCGCTGGCTCGACGAAGAGGCGTTCCTCAACGGCCTCGCGCTGTCGCAGGCGCTGCCGGGCGTCAACGTGAAGAACCTCGCGATCTGGATCGGCTACCGGCTCGCCGGATGGCGCGGCGCGGTGGCCGGCTTCACCGGCATCATCGCGCCGCCGGCCGTGCTGATCGTGCTGTTCGGCGTCGCGTTCTCGACCCTCACGCGCTTCCCGCTCACGCATGTCGCACTCGCCGGCGCGGCCGCCGCGGCGATCGGGCTGTCGATCTCGATGGCGATCACGGCGGTGCGCCGGCTGCCGCGCCGCGCGTTGCCGTTCGCGGTGATGACGCTCACCTTCGTGTCGGTCGCGGTGCTGCACTGGCCGCTCGTATGGACCGTGCTGATCGGCGGCACGCTGAGCGTCGCGCTCGAATACCGCCGCGCGGCCACCACGCCCGCCGGGAGCGACAAGCCATGACCGCGTCGCAACGCTACGCCGCGCTGTTCGGCGTGTTCGCGCCACTGTCGATCGCGACGATCGGCGGCGGGCAGGCGATCATCGCCGATCTCCAGCGGCAGGTTGTCGACGTGCATCACTGGATGACCGCCACGCAGTTCGTGAACGACTTCGCAATTGCGCGGATGGCGCCGGGCCCCGGCTCGCTGCTGGCGACGCTGATCGGCTGGCAGGTGGCCGGCTTCTGGGGCGCGGTGATCGCGACGCTCGCGCTGTTCGGCCCGACCGCGTTCCTGATCTACGGCGTCGCGCACCTGTGGCGGCGGCACCAGGGCGCGCGCTGGCAGATCGCGCTCGAAGCCGGCCTGCGCCCGGTCGCGGCCGGCATGATTCTCGCATCGGTGTGGGTGCTGCTGCAGGCGCTCGACGGCGGCTGGCCCGCACGCGCGATCGCGGTCGCGTCGACGCTGTGCGTGATGGTCTCGCGCATTCACGCGCTGCTGCTGATCGTGGTGGGCGCGTCGCTGCTCGTCGGCGTGCACGCGATCGGCGGCGGCGTGTAACGCATACCGCCGCACCTCAACGCCACCCGGACACCTGAACGCCTGGACACCTATACGCCGCGAAACACCGGCGCGCGCCGCTCCGCAAACGCACGCAGCCCTTCGTCGAAATCCGCGCCTTCGCACGCTTGCCGGCGCAGTTCGGCAATCCGCTCGAACGCATCGACCGGCAACGGCCGTGCGTCCTGCAGCACACGCAACTGCTCCTTCACGGCATGAACCGCGAGCGGCGCCTTCGCGGCAATCGTGCGCGCGACGTCGAGCGCCGCATCGTCGACGCCGCCCGCGTCGGCCAGCCGGTTCACGAGCCCGTGATGCGCGGCGCGCTCCGCATCGAGCGGCTGCGCGCAGAAGAACATCTCCTTCAACACGTGGATCGGCAGGTTGTCGTAGAAGCGCAGCAGGCCGCTCGTCGAATACGGCAGGCCGATGTTCGCGGGCGTCATCGCGAAGCGCGCGTCGCGTGCCGCGACGACGAGGTCGCAGCTCATCACGAGATCGACCGCCCCGCCCCACGCCGATCCCGCCACCGCCGCGATCACCGCGCCCGGATAGGTCCGCACGCGCCGCAGCGCCCGTTCGAGCGGCTTGCCGTATGCGAGCGGATCGCGGTCGTCGGCCAGTTCGCGCAGGTCGTGTCCCGCGCTCCACACGTCGCCGCTGCCGTCGTTCGACAGGATCACGACGGGCGGCGGACGGAAGGCTGCGAGCGCATCTAGGCGCGCGACGAGCGCGTCGAGCAACGGTGCGTCGAGCGCATGCCGCCGAGCCGGATTCGCGAACCGCACGCGCGCGATCCGCTCGCCGATCATGTCGACCGTCACGCGCGATGCGCTTTCGTGTTTCGTCGTGTCGGTCATTGCAGGGCCTCCGCCACCGCTTCCGCCTGGAAGATCGCACGCTCCGCCAGCAGCGCGTCGATCGCATCGTCGCCGTAGCCCGCTTCGCGCAGCACGTCGACCGTATGCTCGCCGAGCAGCGGCGGCGCATGGCGCGTGCGCGGCGCCGGCACATCGTCGCCCATCCCGCCGAGCGGCGTGACGACCTGGCGCAGCGTTCCGAGCGTCGGATGCGCGACCGGCTCGACCAGCCCGCAGTGCGCGAGCTGCGGATCGTCGAACACTTCGTCGAGCGTATTGATCGGCCCGGCCGGCAACCCGGCCTCGACGAAACGCTGCGTCCATTCGCGCTTGCCGCGCGTGCGCAGCCGGCTTTCGAGCAGCGCTTTCAGCGCGTCGCGGTGCTCGACGCGCGCATCGTTGGTCGCGAAGCGCGGATCGCTCGGCAGCTCGGGCAGGTCCAGCAACCGGCACAGCCGCAGCCACATGTCGGTCGTGATCGGCGCGAGGTTGAGCGGCCCGTCGGCCGTCTCGAACACGCCATACGGCGCGATCACCGCATGCGCATTGCCGGTGCGGCGCGGCACGTCGCCAAGGCTCAGGTAGCGTTGCCCGTGCACGCTCAGCAGCGCGACGAGGCTTTCGAGCAGCGACGTGCCGACATGCTGCCCGCGCCCCGTGCGCTCGCGCTCGAACAACGCGGCCATCACGCCGGTCGCGACCCACATCCCCGAGCTGAGATCGCCGATCGCGGTACCCGTGCGGGTCGGCTCGCCGTCCGGAAAGCCGGTAAGACTCATCAGCCCCGCATAACCCTGCGCGATCTGGTCGAAGCCCGGCCAGTCGCGCAACGGGCCGCGCGGGCCGAACGCGGTGACGCTGCCCATCACGAGCCGCGGATCGCGCGCGCTCAGCGCGGCGTAGCCGAGCCCCATCGCGTCCATCGTGCCGGCCTTGAAATTCTCGATCACGACGTCGGCCTGCGCGATCAGCCGCCGCACGACGTCGAGGCCGGCCGGCTGCCGGAAATCCACGCAGACGCCGCGCTTGTTGCGGTTGCAGGACAGGTAGTAGGTGCTCACGCCGCGATCGAACGGCCCCCACGCGCGGCTCATGTCGCCGTTCGGCCCCGACTCGACCTTGATCACGTCGGCGCCGAGATCGGCGAGCACCATCGAGCAGAACGGCCCCGACAGCGCGCGACTCAGATCGACGACCCTGATTCCTTGTAATGCCTGCATTCCGGACTCCTGATATTGATGACGGGATGTTGCGTGTTTCCGAACGATCGCGGCGCGCCGCTCATTCGGGCAGCGTCTGATGGCGCGTTTCGACGGCGAACGGCAGGATCAGGATGCCGAGCACGAACACGGCCGCGGTCCATGCGACCGGCACGCCGAGCGAACCGTAGCCGTGAATCGCGGCGCCGAGCAGGAAGTTCACGCCCGCGCCGATGAAGCGGCCGACCGACGCGTTGAACGCGAACGCGGTCGCCCGCACGCGCGTCGGATACTGCTCGGGCAGCCACAGCGAGAAAATCGCGAAGTTGCCGCCGAAGAAACCGAGGAACGCGAGCGACACCATGAACGCCGTGAGCCCGTTCGGCTGGTAGAACGCCCAGCCGAACGCGAACACGATCGCACCGGCCATGCCCGCGAAATACACGCCGAGCGCCGCGCGGCGGCCGAGCCGTTCCGACAGCCACGGCGCGACCAGGCAGCCGACGATCGTCGCGCACGACAGGATCGCCGCGCCGACCGATGCAAGCCGCATCGCGCCGATGTGATCGATGCCCGCGCGTGCCGCCAGCGTACTGACCGCGCTCGCCTCGTAGACCGAGCCGGCCCACAGCCCGACGATCGCGACGCCGACGAGGCTCGCGCTCGTCAGCGTACGGCGCAGGAATGCCGGCGCGAAAATCTCGCGCAGCGGATGCGCGCGCCGCGCGTCGGCCGCGTCGCCGTCGCGCGCGTCGTGCCGGCGCCACTGCCCCGGTTCCTTCACGCGCATCACGGTGAACACCGCGAGCAGCGCGGGAGCGAGCCCGCACAGGAACATCGCGCGCCAGCCGTAGGTCGCACCGATCGTGTAGTTCAGGCAGGCCGCGATGAAGAAGCCGAAGTAGTAGCCCGTCTGCAGGTAGCCGGCGCCCATCTTGCGGCGGTCCTCCGGCCAGCTCTCGGCGACGTAGGTGCCCGCGAGCGCCCATTCGCCGCCGACGCCGATCCCGGCGATCAGCCGGCACGCGGCCAGCGCCCACACGTCGTGCACGAACGCGGCCGCGCCGGTGAACACCGAATAGATCAGGATGCTCGCGGCGAGCGTACGCACGCGGCCGAAGCGGTCGGCGAGCGGCCCCCAGACGAACGACAGCCCCCAGCCGATCAGGAACAGCGCGAACAGGATCGAGCCGTACATGCCGAGATTCGCGGGCGTCGCCGCGATGCCGGATGCCGGCAGCAGTTCGGTCAGTGCGGGAATCAGCACGAGCGCGTAGATCACCGAATCCACGCCGTCGAGCACCCAGCCCGCGTACACGGCCCAGAAGCCCTTGACCTGCTCGCGCGTGAGCGGCGTGCGCCGCGGCTTCGCGCCGGCCGCCGGCGCGTCGATCGCCTTGAACATCTTCGTCTCCTTGCCGGCGGGGCCGGCGCTGTTGCCGCGTCCGGTCCGGGATGGCCGGCAGGCTGGCTCTTTTGTGAGACGAGTATAGAAATACCTTCGATCGCCGAAAAATATGATATTCATCTCGATCGATCGGATTGGCTTATGGCTTGAATCGGGAGACGGCGGCGATGGACTTGAGGCAGTTGCGCTATTTCGTGAAAGTCGTCGAATGCGGCAACGTCACGCATGCGAGCGAGGCGCTGCATGTCGCGCAGCCCGCGGTGAGCCAGCAGATGCGCAATCTCGAACGGGATCTCGGGATGCAGCTGCTCGAACGGAGCGTGCGCGGCGTCGCGCCGACCGCAGCCGGCCGAACGCTTTACCAGCATGCGCTCGAACTGCTGCGCCAGGCCGACGGCACGCGCGAGCTGCTGCGCCGCGACGCCGATACGCCGCAGGGCCGCGTGACGGTCGGCATGCCGTCGAGCACCGCGCGCGTGCTGGCGATACCGCTCGCACGCGCGGTGCGCGACCGCTATCCGGGCATCATGCTGGAGCTGATCGAGGCGCCGAGCGCCGATCTCGACACGCTGCTCGAACGCGCGCGGCTCGATCTCGCGATCGTCGTCGACGCGGTCGACACGCGCGGCATCGCGATCCACCGGCTGCTGACGGAAACGCTGTACCTGATCACGTGGCCCGGGTTTCCGGTGCCGGACGATCCCGTACCGCTCGATACGATCGCGCGGATGCCGCTCGTGCTGCCGAGCGCGCCGAACACGATCCGCAACCGCGTCGACTGGGCGATGCGCGAGGCCAGGCTGTCGTACGAGATCAGCTTCGAGGCGAGCTCGACCGGGCTGCTGTTCGCGGCCGTGATGGCGCAGCTCGGCGTGACGATCCTGCCGTGGACGGCCGCGCACGTCGAGATCGAGGAACGCAAGCTCAAGCTGTCGACGGTCGCGCACCGGCTGTTCGCGCGCGACCTGTCGCTGTGCTGGCACGATACGGCGCTCGTCAGCAATGCGGTGCAGAAGGTGAAGGCCGAGATCGTCGGGCTGTTCGACACGCTCGGGCGGCGGCCGGAGTGGGCGGCCGGCGATGCCGGCCGCGCGTGACCGGCGCGGCGCGGGGCATTGACAACGCTCCCCCGGCGCCCCTTGACGTTGCTCCCATCGTAACCATCACCGGTTCAGCTTGAGAGGTTGTCGGCCCGCTCGTGCTCGACACCTCTGCCTTCCTCGAAGGCCTGCTGCTTGGCGCCGGCCTGCTCACGTCGGTCGGTCCCAAGGATGCCTTCGTCATCAAGCGCTCGATCTCGAGCCCCTATCTGCTCTCCATCGCCCTCGTCTGCGCTGGCAGCGACGCGCTGCTGATCGCGCTCGACGCGCTTCACGCGTCAGCGGCACGATAGCTTGCGAAACGCGTCGTGCGCGCCGGCATGCAGCTCGAAGCCGACGCCGGGTGCCTGCGGCACGTGTGCGTAGCCTGCGTCGACGGTTTCGCCATCGGCGAGTCCGCTGAACGGATGGAACGCGAACGGATTGACTTCCGCGCCGCCGAGCCCGAGCGCGGCAACGACGTGCAGCGAGAACAGGTGGCCGCCGTGCGGCCAGAACGCGTCGCGCCGCCAGCCGCGCGAAACGAAGTGGTCGACGATCTGCAGATAGCCCGGCAGCCCGTAGCAATGCACCGGGTCGAACACCAGCACGTCGCGATCGCTGCGCAGGCCGCCGTAGCGGTCGAGCAGCTTCGCTTCCGCGAGCGAGAACAGTGCTTCGCCTGCTGCGATCGGCGGTGAGTATCGCGCGGCGAGGTCTGCTTGGAGCGGCAGATCGTGCGGGTCGCAGATGTCCTCGAACCACCAGAGGCCGAACGGCGCGAGCATCGTCGCGGCCGCTTGCACGGTCGCTGCGTCGTACGTGTTCATCGCGTCGACCGCGAGATGCGAGCTGCCGGCGAGTTGGGCAGCGGCGGCTTCGATGCGTCGTCGGTCCTGATCGAGATCCGCGCCGCCGATCTTGATCTTCGCATGCGTGTAGCCGAGATCGGCGATGCGGCGCATCTCGTCCGACAGGCGTGCGAGATCGTCATGCGGATAGCGGTACCCGCCGCCCGCGTACACGCGTACGCGTGATGCCGCGACGCGTTCAAGCCGGTCGGCGAGAAAGCGATGGAGCGGCAGGTTGGCGATCTTCGCGGCGGCGTCCCAGATCGCCATGTCGAGCGTGCCGACTGCGACGCATCGTTCGCCGTGCCCGCCGGGTTTTTCGCCGGCCATCATCGCGCGCCATGCGTGGAACGGGTCGAGGTTGGTGCCGGCTTCGTCGGCAAGCGTGTCGGCGGCGGCCAGCAGGCGCGGCGCGAACCGTTCGCGGATCAGGCCGCCCTGCGCGAAACGACCGACCGATGCGTAGCCGTATCCTGTCACCGGGCGGCCGTCGCGCACGACGTCGGTGACGACCGCGACGACACTCGTCGTCAAGCCGCCGGATGGAATGGACGGGTCGGCGTAACGGGAGACGGGGATCGCTTGCTCATGGATGGCAGTGATGCGCATGGTCGGGTTCCGGTGGGGCGTCCGGCGCATGCGATGGTTCAAGCGGTGCGGCCGGAACGATAAGCAGACCGCTGCATCATAGGCGCTCGCGCGGCCGGGCGCAGGCGTTCGTTACCGGTGTCGGCTATCGCGCCGCCGCGGCTGTACGGTCGCAGAGAAGTCGGCCTTGATCGCGGCGAAGATACCGCGGACCGATACCGCGGGCACGACAGCCATTCGACCGGCCCGAATCGCTATCCCGGCAATCCTGTGGACGAAACAACGGTGTAGGCCCGGATACGCCCCGCAACCGCCCGGCATACGCGTTCTGCGTGCGTCATCTTGTTCTTAATGTGCATGGGCCCTTGCAACATGCAAGGGCCGCGATGACAGAGGCCGCGAACCGGGAAGGTATCCGGGCGACGACGATATGCGTGGACGAATCTACAAGCCCGCTCAGGCGAAGACGAAGTACTTGCGCACCGTCTCCACCACTTCCCAGGTTCCTTTCATGCCGGGTTCAATCACGAACACATCGCCGGCTTTCAGGTGCACCGACTCCTCGCCTTCCGGCGTGATGATGCAGTAGCCGTCGAGGAAGTGGCAGTACTCCCATTTCTCGTAGTTCACCTCGAACTTGCCCGGGGTGCAGATCCAGGTGCCCATGATCTTGCTGCCGTCCTTGGAGACGTAAGCGTTGAGGTTCACGGTGTGCGGATCGCCGCCGATGCGCTTCCACTTGGTCGCGTCAAGGACCGGAGTCGGGCAGGTTTCGCGCAAAACGGTGATGAAATCGGACATGTCAGCTCCAAACGATCGGGTAAGTGATCCGTCACGTTAGTTCGGAAGCGCTACCGGGGCTTGTATGCTTCCGACACCGACTCGTCTATTTTCGACACCGGCTCGGGTGTAAGCGCGCTGCCCCCTGGCTCGGGCGGAATGGCCCCAGATTTGCGGATTCAACCAATCGAGCAAATCGCGTCGACGGACCGTTTTTGGCCGATCTTTGACGACCATTCTCGGCGACGCCACCGCCCCACGATCCAGCCATGCCAGTTTCGCTGCCATCACCCCAAACCGCCCGCTTGCCATCCTCACGTCAAACCCTGTAGAATTGCGCGTTCTGCGGGCGTCGTATAATGGCCATTACCTCAGCTTCCCAAGCTGATGACGTGGGTTCGATTCCCATCGCCCGCTCCACTTTCCGGCTGCACGGCAGCCTGCGCAAAAGCCGCCTCGTCGAAGGCGGCTTTTTTGTACCATGTGCCGGTTCACCCGACACACTGCTGCGCGCAACGGGCCCTCGCCCGCAACAACGCCTTTCTCTGTACCGATGATGCACGACGATCCGAACGAAGCCGGCCTGCCGCCGCACGACGACGCCATTCCCGACGAAGCCGCCGACGGCGCCGACGAAGTCAATCCGCTGCACCACCGCCGCATCCGCAGCTTCGTCACGCGCGCCGGCCGCGTGTCGACCGGCCAGCGCCGCGCGCTCGACGAGCTCGGCCCGCGCTTCGTCGTCCCGTATGCGCCGGAGATGCCCGACTGGAATGCGGTGTTCGGCCGCAGCGCGCCGCGCATCCTCGAGATCGGCTTCGGGATGGGCGCATCGACCGCGGAAATCGCCGCGAACCGCCCCGACGACGACTTCCTCGGCGTCGAAGTGCACGAGCCGGGCGTCGGCGCGCTGCTGAAGCTGATCGGCGAGCAGAACCTGTCGAACATCCGCATCATCCAGCACGACGCGGTCGAAGTGCTCGAGCACATGCTCGCGCCGGAAAGCCTCGACGGCGTGCATATCTTCTTCCCCGATCCGTGGCACAAGGCGCGCCACCACAAGCGCCGGCTGATCCAGCCGCCGCTCGTCGCGCATCTCGCGTCGCGCCTGAAGCCCGGTGCGTACATTCACTGCGCGACCGACTGGCAGAACTACGCGGAACAGATGCTGGAAGTGCTCGGCGCAGAACCGACGCTCGAAAACACGGCTGCCGACTACGCGCCGCGCCCCGACTATCGCCCGGTGACGAAGTTCGAACGGCGCGGGCTGCGGCTCGGCCACGGCGTGTGGGACCTGGTGTTCCGCAAGCGCGCAAACTAAGCCATTCCGCGCTGAGGCGGAGCACGTTGCGCTGCCCCGGACGACAAAACGGCCCGACCGGCATCTGCCGATCGGGCCGTTTTTTTTGGAAACGCGCTCGCCTCCGTATCTGCATCACGCCCAGTTCAACCAGCCGCTGTACCCCACCAGCAGCACGAACAGCCCGAACGCAATCCGGTACCACGCGAACACCGTGAAATCGTGCGTCGCGACGTAGCGCAGCAGCCAGCGCACGCACACGAACGCGCTGACGAACGCGGCGACGAGCCCGAGTGCGAACAGGCCGAGCGAATCGACGGTGAACGCCTGCCAGTCCTTGACGGTTTCGTAGAGCGTCGCGCCGAAGATGATCGGAATCGCGAGGAAGAACGAGAATTCGGTGGCGACGCGCCGGTCGAGGCCGAACAGCATCCCGCCGATGATCGTCGAGCCCGACCGCGACATGCCGGGAATCAACGCGAAGCACTGCGCGATACCGACCTTCAGCGCATCGAGCGGCGTCAGTGCATCGACCGACATCACGCGCGGCGGTTCGCCGCGCTCGCGCTGCCGCGCCTCGGCCCACAGGATGATCGCGCCGCCCACGACGAGCGCGAACGCGACGGGCACCGGCGAGAACAGCACGGCCTTGATCTTCTTCTCGAACAGGAGGCCGAGGGCGATCGCGGGAATCGTCGCGATCACGACGTTCAGCGTGAAGCGCCGCGCGTCGGGCCGGCTCGGCAGCCCGGACACGATCGACGCGATCCGTTGCCGGTACTCCCAGCAGACCGCGAGGATTGCGCCGAACTGGATCACGACGTCGAAGGTTTTCGCATGCGAATCGTTGAAATTCAGGAAGCTGCCCGCGACGATCAGGTGACCGGTGCTCGACACCGGCAGGAATTCCGTCAGCCCCTCGACGACGCCGAGGATCAATGCCTTGCAGATCAGGATCCAGTCCATCCGTGGCCCAACTCCGAAATGGTCGAAAGGAAGGGCCAGGTTGCCGCGCGGCCCGCTCGGCCGCGCGGTTCGTCGTCATTTTTCGACGATCGCCACGCGTATGCCGTTTGTAAGAATCGTAATTGTACCGGGTTCGTAGTTCACTCCGGCAAATTGCAGCTGTTCAGGCTTGAACGTGTAGATCGGATAGTTGGTCAATACCTGCGTCGCGAGCAGGCCGGCGGCCGCGCCGACCTGTTGCGCATACATCTGCGCGTCGCCGTCGAGCACGAGGCTGTCGACGGACGGCGCCTTCAGCACGACCGAGCGGGTCGGCGCGTCGTACGCGAGCTGGCCCGACACGGTGAACTTGCCGCTGACGGGCGCGCGCAGGAACGGGCTCGCGAAATTCGCGTCGAGCTGCACGGCGACGCGGTTCTGGTCGGGCAGCAGGTTGACGGCCGGGTTCGCGAGCGACACGTCGACGACCTGCGCGACCGTCTTCTGGTACGGGAACTTGCGCGCGACGGCTTTCTGCACGTCGCCGCGCGAGAACGTGTAGTGATCGGGGATGAACGGGAACGTCGACGCGCACGCGGCGAGCGACAGCGTCACGCCGATGGTGCCGACGGTTGCGGCGAGAAAACGGCGCCGGCCGGGCGCGCGAGGTGCGGTCATGCTTGAACAATCTCCTGTATCCGGCGCAGCGGCGATCGGGCTGTCGGCGCTGCGCCCATGCCGGGCAAACGACCGGAGTTAGTGCTTCAACCCGCGCCGCGGGTTCCATGCGTCGTATTCGCGTCGAACGTGGTCGGCAACCCGCTACCGCCCCACCATGCCGCCACGCGGCGTCGGCTGCGTCGCCGCCTCGAGGCGCGTAAGCCACGCGAGCGCGTCGTCGCGCGATGCGCCGCACATGTCGGCGGACGGCTGCAGCCCCGAGCAGCACGCAGGGCGCTCGGGCCGGCCGAAGATCCGGCAGCGCAGGTCGTCGCCGAGCTGCACGCAGCGCACGCCAGCCGGCTTGCCGTCGGGCATGCCCGGAATCGGGCTGGAAATCGACGGCGCGATGCAGCACGCGCCGCAGCCCTCGCGGCACGCGTGCGGCGGCGGGACATCGGCGGGTGCCGGGCGGACAGGCATTTCGACGGACACTCGGCTCTCTCGAACGAACAACAAAAAAACGGTGCGGCAACCGGACGCGGTGTCCGGCAGCCCACCCCGCATTGTGCCATCGCCGGCTGCGACGTTATTACGCAATGCAGCCGAATCGCGCGTTTATATACTCGAAAGCATCTGAAAAGTGAAAAGCGCGAGACCATCATGAGTTCCGGTTCTGCCGACATAATGTTCCGTCCCGATTTGCTCACGAAATACGGCGCGAACGGGCCGCGCTATACGTCGTACCCCACCGCGCTGCAGTTCCGCGACGATTTCGATCCGGCCGACTACGTGCGCGCGGCCGGCGACCCCGGCGCGTCGTCGAGCGAGCTGTCGCTGTATTTCCACATCCCGTTCTGCAACACCGCGTGCTTCTACTGCGGCTGCAACAAGATCGCGACCAACAACCGCCGCCGCGCGCGCCCGTATCTCGACCAGCTCAAGCGCGAGATGGCGCTGCAGGCCGCGCTGTTCGATCCGGCCCGCCCAGTCACGCAGCTGCACTGGGGCGGCGGCACGCCGACCTTTCTTTCCGACGACGAAACGGCCGAGCTGATGGCGGCCACCCGCGAGTACTTCGCGCTCGCGCCGGACGCCGACGCCGAGTTCTCGATCGAGATCGACCCGCGCACGGTCACGCCCGCGACGCTCGTGCACCTGCGCACGATCGGCTTCAACCGGCTGAGCCTCGGCGTGCAGGATTTCGATCCGGTCGTGCAGCAGGCGATCAACCGCATCCAGCCGCTCGCGATGACGGCCGACCTGCTCGCTGCCGCGCGCGCGACGGGCTTCCATTCGGTCAGCGTCGACCTGATCTACGGGCTGCCGCACCAGACGGTCGCCGTGTTCGCGCGAACGCTCGAGACGATCATCGAACTCGCGCCCGACCGGCTGTCGGTGTTCGGCTACGCGCACATGCCGCACCTGTTCAAGATGCAGCGGCAGATCGACGATGCGACGCTGCCGCCGCCCGAAACGCGCATCGCGCTGCTCGGCCTCGCGATCGACATGCTGACGTCGGCCGGCTACGTGTACATCGGGATGGACCACTTCGCGCGGCCGTCCGACGAACTCGTGCGAGCACAACAGAACGGCACGCTGCAGCGCAATTTCCAGGGCTACAGCACGCGCGCGGATACCGACCTCGTCGGTTTCGGCGTGTCGTCGATCGGCAAGGTCGGCGACGTCTACGCGCAGAACGCGAAGGACCTGCCCGCGTACGGCGCCGCGCTCGACGCGGGCCGGCTGCCGATCGTGCGCGGCGTGCGGCTCACGCCCGACGACCGGCTGCGCCGCGACGTGATCACGCAACTGATGTGCAACCTCGACCTGCCGTTCTCGCATGTCGAGGCCGCGCACGGCATCCGCTTCGCCGATCATTTCGCGCGCGAGCTCGACGCGCTGCGCCCGTTCGAGCGCGACGGGCTGCTGACGATCGCGCGCGACCGCCTGACGATCCATCCGGCCGGCCGGATGGTCGTGCGCAACATCGCGATGGCGTTCGACGCGTATCTCGGGCAGACGTCTCAACAGCGCTACTCGCGCACGGTCTAGCGCCAGCGCCAAACCGGCGGCCGCACGCGGGCGTGCCGCCGGTTTGCTACAGTGTAGGGCTTCCGCTCCGCCAGAACCCGCACGATGCGCACCACCAAAGCGACCTACGCGGTCGAACGCCTGAAGACCCGCTCCGGCAACCCGCAATTCGCGGCCGTCGCGATGGCGGGCGGCCTGTTCTATCTCGTCGACCGCTCCGGCGGCACCGCCGAGAAGCGCTGCGAGCCGCTGCCGCTCGACGAGTTCGTCAAGTTCGTCGACGAATTCGGCCCCAAAAAGCCGCGCAAGGCGAGCAAGCTCGACCTCGCTTTCGAGGCGCAGATCAAGAAGAGCAAAGGGTAAAGGTCTGTTGCAGGCTGCCTGAAGGCTTGACCGCCGCCCTGTTTGGTACAATCGCGTAGTTTATCTACCCCCGCTGATGGCCGACCAGGCTGCGTGACCACACCATGAATATCGAAAACGCGCGTTTCAACATGATCGAACAGCAGATCCGTCCGTGGGACGTGCTGGATCTGGACGTCCTGGGCCTGCTGTCGATCGTCAAGCGTGAAAACTACGTTCAACCCGAATACCGCGATCTCGCGTTCGCCGATCTCGAACTGCCGCTGCCCGGCGGCACCAGCAAGATGCTGTTCCCGCGCGTCGAAGCGCGTGTGCTGCAGGAGCTGACGGTCAAGAAGCACGAGAACGTGCTGCTGATCGGCGCGGGCTCGGGCTACCTGGCCGCGCTGTTCGCGCATCGCGCGCAGCACGTGACGGCCGTCGAGATCGATCCGGCGATCGCGAAGTTCGCGGAAGACAACCTCCGCAACGACGGCGTGACCAACGCGGAAGTCGTGCTCGGCGACGGTTCGCGCGGCTGGGCCGGCAAGGCGCCGTACGACGTGATCTGCGTCGCGGGCGGCTTGCCCGTCGTGCCGCAGGAAATGCTCGAACAGCTGAAGGTCGGCGGCCGCCTGTCGGCATTCGTCGGCGGCCGTCCGGTGATGAAGGCGCAGATCATCACGCGCATCGACGACAAGCAGTACCGCGTCGCCGACGTGTTCGAAACCTACATCGACCACCTCGTCAACGCGATCGAGCCGTCGCGCTTCAAGTTCTGAGCGGCGGAGCCTCCATGCAGATCCTGACGCCCGCAATGCTCGCGGAATGGCTCGGCGATACGGCGCGCCCCGCGCCGATCGTGCTCGACGTGCGCGAGCCTTGGGAAATCGCGACCGCGCAGATCGCCGGCAGCATGTCGATCCCGATGCAGCAGATTCCCGCGCGCAGCGAAGAGCTCGACGACGAAGCGGAAATCGTCTGCGTGTGCCATCACGGGATGCGCAGCGCGCAGGTCGCGATGTTCCTCGAATCGCGCGGCTTCACGAAGCTGTACAACCTGCAAGGCGGGATCGACGCGTGGTCGCGCGACGTCGATCCGTCCGTGCCGCGTTACTGATCTCTCCGGCGGCGCATCGCGCGCCGCCATACGGTGACCGGCGCCGCGCCGGCCACACGATCCGCCGAACGGGCGCGCGCTGCGCGCCCGTTTCTCTTTCCCGCCCTGCTCCGTTTCCTTCAGCGCATCGGCGACGATCGCGAACAGCCCGGCAATCTGCGCGTCGTCGATGACGATCTGCGACGAGAACACGCGATGTCGCCCGTATCGCCCGTATAGCGCTCCATCGCGCCGCTCCGGTAGCGCGTGCAGGCACCGGAACGGTGAAGCGCGTCCGTGCACCATTTGCGCCCGCGAACCTGCACCGCAACGGACCATTGATGCCGCACGAAGCGTCACGCGCACCGCGCATTCGCCCGCACCGGCACGTCCGGCGTGCATGCATGCGGACTGGCACATGCCTTGCGTTACCTGATGGCCGGCGCCGCCACGGCGCACGCACATCCAACACGTCAAGGGGAACCCGATGAAACGTCGCAGTCTGTTGAAGTTCGGTTCGATGGCCGGCGCGCTCGCGCTGGCGGGCAAGAGCCCGTTCGCGCACGCGGCCGATGCGGGCACCGGCCCGATCAAGGTCGGCATCCTGCACTCGCTGTCGGGCACGATGGCGATCTCGGAGACGTCGCTGAAGGACACCGCGCTGATGACGATCGCCGACATCAACAAGAGCGGCGGCGTGATGGGTCGCAAGCTCGAGCCCGTGGTGGTCGATCCCGCGTCGAACTGGCCGCTGTTCGCCGAGAAGGCGCGCCAGCTGCTCACGCAGGACAAGGTCGCGTGCGTGTTCGGCTGCTGGACCTCGGTGTCGCGCAAGTCCGTGCTGCCGGTGTTCGAGGAACTGAACGGGCTGCTCTACTACCCGGTGCAGTACGAAGGCGAGGAAATGTCGCGCAACGTGTTCTACACGGGCGCCGCGCCGAACCAGCAGGCAATTCCGGCCGTCGAGTACCTGATGAGCGCGGAAGGCGGCGGCGCGAAGCGCTTCTTCCTGCTCGGCACCGACTACGTGTATCCGCGCACGACCAACAAGATCCTGCGCGCGTTCCTGAAATCGAAGGGCGTGAAGGATGCCGACATTCAGGAGGTCTACACGCCGTTCGGCCACAGCGATTACCAGACCATCGTCGCGAACATCAAGACCTTCTCGCAGGGCGGCAAGACGACCGTGATCTCGACGATCAACGGCGACTCGAACGTGCCGTTCTACAAGGAGCTCGGCAACCAGGGCATCAAGGCGACCGACGTGCCGGTCGTCGCGTTCTCGGTCGGCGAGGAGGAACTGCGCGGGATCGACACGAAGCCGCTCGTCGGCCATCTCGCCGCGTGGAACTACTTCATGTCGGTGAAGAACCCGACCAACACCAAGTTCAAGGACCAGTTCGCCGCCTGGGTGAAGGCGAACAACCTGCCGGGCGGCGCGAAGCGCGTGACCAACGACCCGATGGAAGCGACCTACGTGGGCATCCACATGTGGAAGCAGGCCGTCGAGAAGGCGAAGAGCACCGACGTCGACAAGGTGCGCGTCGCGATGATCGGCCAGACCGTCGCCGCGCCGTCGGGCTTCACGCTCGCGATGGACGGCAACCATCACCTGCACAAGCCGGTGATGATCGGCGAGATCCGCGGCGACGGGCAGTTCAACGTCGTGTGGAAGACGAAGACCGCGGTGCGCGCGCAGCCGTGGAGCCCGTTCATCGCAGGCAACCAGGGCAAGCCGGACATCGTCTCGTCGATCCCCGCGTTCCTGCGCCGGCAGCGCGCGGCGCTGGCCTGACGCGGTGCGGCGCGTCGCGCACCGGCGTGACGTGCCGCTCGCATGCCGGTGCCGACGCGCCGGCCGTGCTTGTCGTGAAGAACCGCAAGCGCCGGCGCCTCGCCGCATGAATCCGCTTTCCCACGCCCGACAGGATCTCCCGATGCCTATCCGCTTTCGCCGAGCCGCCGTCGCGATCGTCGCGTGCGCCGCCCTCGCGGGTGCACTGCCGCGTGCCGCGTTCGCGCTGACGGCCGCCGATACCGCCGCGCTTGCCGGCGACGACTTCGACGCGAAGACGTCCGCGATCGACCGGCTCCCCGCCGATGCCGATCCGCGCGCCGTTGCCGTGCTCAACGCGCTGTCGACCGGCGACGCGCTCGCGACCGGCGACGGCCGCCTGCTGATCCAGAGCGGCGACACCGCGCACGACGCGCTCACGCAGGCCGCGTCGCCGGCCGGCGACGCGCAGCCCGTGATGCTGAACAACCTGCTGCGCACGAAGATCGCGGGTGCGCTGTCGGGCCTCGCGCTCGCATCGCCCGACGTCGCCGCGCGACGCGACGCGATCGATGCGCTGCTGAAGTCGCCGGACCCGGCACTCAAGCCGATGATCGACCGCGCGCGCGCGAAGGAAACCGATCCCGCGCTGAAGCGCCGGCTCGACGCACTGTGGGCGATCGCCGCGCTGCACGATGCCGATCCGGCGAAGCGCCTTGACGCCGTGCAGGTGGTGGCCGCGCGCCGCGACCTCGACATGATCGAACAACTGCGCCCGCTCGTCGCGAAGAACGCGGACGGCAGCTACGCGGAGCCCGACGCGCGCGTGCGCGATGCCGCGCAGCAAGGGCTCGACGCATTGCATTCGCTGCAGCGCCGCGGCGAGATCGTCGGCACGCTGTTCGCGGGCCTGTCGCTCGGCAGCGTGCTGCTGCTCGCCGCGCTCGGCCTCGCGATCACGTACGGGCTGATCGGCGTGATCAACATGGCGCACGGCGAATTCCTGATGATCGGTGCGTACGCAACCTATGTCGTGCAGACGCTGATCCAGCGCTATGCGCCCGGCGCATTCGACTGGTATCCGCTCGTCGCCGTGCCCGTGTCGTTCGCGACGGCCGCGCTCGTCGGCATCGTGCTCGAACGGCTCGTGCTGCGGCACCTGTACGGCCGCCCGCTCGAGACATTGCTCGCGACCTTCGGCGTGAGCCTGATCCTGATCCAGGCGACGCGCATGCTGTTCGGCGCGCAGAACGTGCAGGTCGTGAACCCGTCGTGGATGAGCGGCGGCGTGACCGTGATGCAGAACCTGATCCTGCCGTACAACCGGCTCGCGATCCTCGCGTTCGCGCTTGCGGTGGTGTTCGTCGCGTGGGCCGTGCTGACGAAGACGCGGCTCGGCCTGTTCGTGCGCGCGGTCACGCAGAACCGCCGGATGGCCGCGTGCGTCGGCGTGAAGACCGCACGCGTCGACGCGTATGCGTTCGCGTTCGGTGCGGGCATCGCCGGCCTCGGCGGCTGCGCGCTGTCGCAGATCGGCAACGTGGGGCCCGACCTCGGCCAGAACTACATCATCGATTCGTTCATGGCGGTCGTGCTCGGCGGCGTCGGGCAGATCGCCGGCACCGTGCTCGGCGGCTTCGGGCTCGGCCTCGCGAGCAAGGCGATCGAGCCGTTCTGGGGCGCCGTGCTCGCGAAGATCGCGGTGCTCGTGATGATCGTGCTGTTCATCCAGAAACGCCCTCAGGGCATGTTCGCCCCGAAGGGCCGCAGCGCGGAGGCTTGACGTGACTTTCGTAACCGATTCGATGTCGAACCCGGTCGCCGGCACACCGAAGCCCGCTTCAGCCGCGCGCGCGGCAGACGGCTTCGCGCTCGGCCTGCCGCCGCGCCCTGCGCTGCTGTCGCGCCGCGCATGGCTCGCGCTCGTCGCGCTGTGCATCGCGATCGGCATCGGTGTGCCGCTCGCCGCGCTCGTCGCGCCCGAAGCGAGCGCATTCCATCTGTCCGCCTACGCGATGACGCTCGCCGGCAAGCTGATGTGCTACGCGATCGCCGCGCTCGCGCTCGATCTCGTATGGGGCTACTGCGGGATCCTGAGCCTCGGCCATGGCCTCTTCTTCGCGCTCGGCGGCTATGCGATCGGCATGTACCTGATGCGCGAGATCGGCCGCGACGGCAAGTACGGCAGCGAGCTGCCCGACTTCATGGTGTTCCTCGACTGGCACCAGTTGCCGTGGTACTGGAGCGGCACGCAGCATCTCGCGTGGGCACTCGCGCTCGTCGTGCTCGTGCCTGCCGTGCTCGCGTGGGTGTTCGGCTTCTTCACGTTCCGCTCGCGCGTGAAAGGCGTGTACCTATCGATCATCACGCAGGCGCTGACGTTCGCCGCGATGCTGCTGTTCTATCGCAACGAGACGGGCTTCGGCGGCAACAACGGCTTCACCGACTTCAAGCGCATCGCCGGTTTCGCGATCACGTCGCCCGGCACGCGCACGGTGCTGTTGCTGCTGACGTTCGCAACGCTGGTGCTCTCGTTCATCGCCGCGCGCGCGATCGTCACGAGCAAGCTCGGGCGCGTCGTCACCGCAGTGCGCGACGGCGAGACGCGGCTGATGTTCCTCGGCTACAGCCCGCTCGCGTACAAGCTGTTCGTGTGGACCGTGTCGGCCGTGCTGTGCGGCATCGCAGGCGCGCTGTACGTGCCGCAGGTCGGCATCATCAATCCCGGCGAGATGTCGCCCGGCAACTCGATCGAGATGGCGATCTGGGTCGCGGTGGGCGGGCGCGGCACGCTGATCGGGCCGATCGTCGGCGCGTTCGCGGTGAACGGCGCGAAGAGCCTGTTTACCGCGTACTTCGCCGAATACTGGCTGTTCTTCCTCGGCCTGATCTTCGTGCTCGTGCCGCTGCTGCTGCCGCGCGGGATCATGGGCCTCGTCGAAACCGTGCTCGCGAAGGGGAAACGCGCATGAACGGAACGGCCCTCTACCAATTCACGCCGCCGCCGGAAGATGAGCTGCTGGCCGTCAGCGGCACCGCATCGATGGGTCGCGTCGTGCCGCCCGGCATCGACACGTCGCACGGCACGATCCTCTACCTCGAGGATATCGAGGTGAGCTTCGACGGCTTCCGCGCGCTGAAGAAACTGTCGCTCGCGATCGACGCGGGCGAGCTGCGCTGCGTGATCGGCCCGAACGGCGCGGGCAAGACGACGATGATGGACGTGATCACCGGCAAGACGCGCCCCGACGCCGGCAATGTGTTCCTCGGCCAGACGCTCGACCTCGCGCGGATGAGCGAGCCGGAGATCGCGCGCGCGGGTATCGGCCGCAAGTTCCAGAAGCCGACCGTGTTCGAGCAGCATCCGGTGTGGGAAAACCTCGAACTCGCGATGCAGACCGACAAGGGCTGGCTCGCGTCGCTGCGCGCGCGGCTCGACCGCACCGCGCAGGCGAAGATCGAGGAGACGCTCGCGCTGATCGGCCTCGAAAGCCATGCGTTTCGTGCAGCCGGCGAGCTGTCGCACGGTCAGAAGCAGCGGCTCGAGATCGGCATGCTGCTGATGCAGCGCCCCGCGCTGCTGCTGCTCGACGAACCGGCCGCCGGGATGACCGACCACGAGACGATGGAACTCGCCGAACTGCTGAACACGCTGCGCGGCACCTGCTCGATGATGGTCGTCGAGCACGACATGGAATTCGTCGCGGCGCTCGCCGGCGACACCGGCCGCGTGACGGTGATGGCCGAAGGCGCGGTGCTTGCGCAAGGCACGCTCGACCAGGTCAAGCGCGACGACGCGGTGATCGAGTCTTACCTCGGACGATGATGCGATGCTGAAGATCGAAGGTCTGAACCAGTACTACGGCGGCAGCCATATCCTGCGCAACGTGAACCTCGCCGCCGACGACGGCAAGCTCACCGTGCTGCTCGGCCGCAACGGCGTCGGCAAGAGCACGCTGCTGCGCTGCCTGATGGGTGTCGTCGCCGCGAAGAGCGGCACCGTGTCGTGGCGCGGCACCGCGCTCGGCGCGCTGCCGCCGTATGCGCGCGTCGCGGCCGGGCTCGCATACGTGCCGCAGGGCCGCGACATCTTTCCGCGGCTGACCGTCGAGGAGAACCTGCTCGTCGGCGCGGCGAGCCGCAAGGCGCCGTCGAAGGTGCCGGACCGCATCTACGACCTGTTCCCGGTGCTGAAGGACATGCGCGCGCGGCGCGGCGGCGACCTGTCGGGCGGCCAGCAGCAGCAGCTCGCGATCGGCCGCGCGCTGATGAGCGAGCCACAGTTGCTGATCCTCGACGAGCCGACCGAGGGCATCCAGCCGTCGATCATCCAGGACATCGGCCGCACGCTGCGCCAGCTCGTCGACGAATCGAACATGACGGTACTGCTCGTCGAGCAGTATTACGATTTCGCGCGCTCGATCGCGGACCGCTACTGGGTGATGAGCCGCGGCGAGATCGTCGCAGGCGGCGATGCGCGCGACATGGAGACGAACGGCGTGCGCGAACTGATCGCGGTGTGACGCGCAGCGCGGCAGCGGGCACGGGCGGCCGGTTCGCGGTGCGGCCGCACGCGGCGCTTTCAACGAACGCGGCATCTGGATTATTGTTCCGGTAGCATCCACGTCCTTCGCGCCCGTTTCTCTCGTTTCCCGCTCGCCGCCGATGTCCGCCCCCGATTCCCACGCCCCGCTGTCCCGCCCCGCCGTCGCCAAGTCGTGGCGCGGCCGCCTCGAACTCGGCTTCGAGCGGCACGGCGCACGCACGACGCTCGCGCACCGGCTGCACGACGGCCCGCTGCGCGTGCAGCGGCCGCTGTACCCGGAAGGCGACGCGATCTGCCATGCGGTGATCGTCCACCCGCCGGGCGGCGTCGCGGGCGGCGACCGGCTCGACATCGGCATCGCGCTCGGTGCCGGCACGCACGCGGTGCTGACGACGCCCGGCGCGACCAAGTGGTACAAGTCGAACGGCCTCGATGCGACGCAGCGCATCGGCATCGCGGTCGACGAGAATGCGAAGCTCGACTGGCTGCCGCAGAACAACCTGTTCTTCGATGCAGCGCACGCAGCGCTCGATTTCACGGTGACGCTCGGCGCAGGCGCGAGCGCGATCGGCTGGGACGCGACGCAGCTCGGCCGGCAGGCGGCCGGCGAGACCTGGTCGGCGGGCCGTATCGCGTCGACCTCCGCGCTCGTCGGTGCCGACGGCCGGCCTCTATGGACCGAGCGCGCGCTGCTCGACGCGCACGATCCGCTGCGCGGCGCGCTGCAGGGCCTCGCGGGTTTTCCCGCGTACGGCACGCTGTGGGCCGCCGGCGCCGCGTGCGACGCCGCCCTGGCCGAATCGCTCGCTGCGCGGATGCCGTTCGACGACACGCTGCGCGCGGGCGCAACCTGCGTAACGCCCGGCGTCGTGCTCGTGCGCGCACTGTCGACGTCGATGGAAGCGCTGCAGCGCCACTTCACCGATTGCTGGCTGCATCTGCGGCCGATCGTGCACGGCGTCGACGCACGGCCGCTGCGCCTCTGGCAAACCTGAGCGCGCCCGCGCCGCGCACCGTTTCGGCGCATCCCTACATCCGACGCTGCACGCTATCCATGCACCGCGCACCACGAACGCGCATCGCGCTGCGTTCCATGCACATGGCACGCGCCTTGCTGCTTACATAACCGATACACGGCGCGCGCAAAACGGCGCGGTGCTACGATGATCTGCACGTCCGCCCGGTTGGGCGCGCACCGATAAAAATTACGTTTTCCTGAACGTTTGCCTTCATGAAACTGACTCCCCGAGAAAAGGACAAGCTGCTGATCTTCACGGCGGCGCTGCTGGCCGAACGCCGTCGCGCGCGCGGCCTGAAGCTCAACTATCCGGAGGCGGTCGCCTTCATCACCGCCGCGCTGATGGAAGCCGCGCGCGACGGCAAGACGGTTGCCGAGGTGATGCACTACGGCACGACGCTGCTCACGCGCGACGACGTGATGGACGGCGTGGCCGAAATGATTCCCGACATCCAGGTCGAGGCGACCTTCCCCGACGGCACGAAGCTCGTGACCGTCCACCACCCGATTCCGTGAGGCAACGCATGATCCCCGGCGAAATCCTCACCGACGACGGCGAGCACGAACTGAACGCGGGCCGCGAAACGCTGACGCTCGTCGTCGCGAACACCGGCGACCGCCCGGTGCAGGTCGGCTCGCATTACCACTTCTTCGAAGTCAACGACGCACTGTCGTTCGACCGCACGGCCGCGCGCGGCTTCCGGCTCAACATCGCGGCCGGCACGGCCGTGCGCTTCGAGCCGGGCCAGACGCGCACCGTCGAGCTCGTCGCGCTCGCGGGCGATCGGGCCGTCTACGGTTTTCAGGGCAAGGTGATGGGGCCGCTCTGAGCGCGCGCCCCATTCTTCAGGTCTTCAGGAACATCACGAGATGACACTACGCTTGAGCCGCCGCGCGTACGCGGAAATGTTCGGGCCGACGACGGGCGACCGCGTCCGGCTCGCCGATACCGAACTGCTGATCGAGATCGAACGCGACTTCACGACCTACGGCGAGGAAGTGAAATTCGGCGGCGGGAAAGTGATCCGCGACGGGATGGGCCAGTCGCAGCGCGTATCCGCCGATGTGCCCGACACGGTCATCACGAACGCGGTGATCCTCGATCACTGGGGCATCGTGAAGGCCGACATCGCGATCAAGCACGGCCGCATCGCCGCGATCGGCAAGGCCGGCAACCCGGACATCCAGCCGGGCGTGACGATCGCGATCGGCGCCGCGACCGAAGTGATCGCCGGCGAAGGACTGATCGTGACGGCCGGCGGCATCGACACGCACATCCACTTCATCAGCCCGCAGCAGATCGACGAGGCGCTCGCATCGGGCGTCACGACGATGCTCGGCGGCGGCACGGGGCCCGCCACCGGCACCAACGCGACGACCTGCACGCCGGGCCCGTGGCACATGGAGCGGATGCTGCAGGCCGCCGACGGCTGGCCGATCAACCTGGGCTTTCTCGGCAAGGGCAACGCGAGCCTGCCCGAGCCGCTCGTCGAGCAGATCGCGGCTGGCGCGATCGGGCTGAAGCTGCACGAGGACTGGGGCACGACGCCCGCCGCGATCGACAACTGCCTGTCGGTCGCGGACGACACCGACACGCAGGTCGCGATCCACACCGACACGCTGAACGAAGCCGGCTTCGTCGAATCGACGGTCGCCGCATTCAAGGGCCGCACGATCCACACGTACCACACCGAAGGCGCGGGCGGCGGCCATGCGCCCGACATCCTGAAGGTGTGCGGCGAGGCGAACGTGCTGCCGTCGTCGACCAACCCGACGCGCCCGTACACGATCAACACGCTCGACGAGCATCTCGACATGCTGATGGTGTGCCATCACCTCGATCCGTCGATCGCCGAGGATCTCGCGTTCGCCGAATCGCGGATTCGCCGCGAGACGATCGCGGCCGAGGACATCCTGCACGATCTCGGCGCGCTGTCGATGCTGTCGTCCGATTCGCAGGCGATGGGCCGCGTCGGCGAAGTGATCATCCGCACGTGGCAGACCGCGCACAAGATGAAGGTGCAGCGCGGCGCGCTGCCGGAAGACGGCGCGCGCAACGACAACTTCCGCGCGAAGCGCTACGTCGCGAAGTACACGATCAACCCGGCGATCACGCACGGGATCGCGCACGAAGTCGGTTCGATCGAGCCCGGCAAGTGGGCCGACCTCGTGCTGTGGGAGCCCGCGTTCTTCGGGATCAAGCCGTCGATGATCCTGAAGGGCGGGATGATCGCGGTCGCGCAGATGGGCGACCCGAACGCGTCGATCCCGACGCCGCAGCCCGTCCACTATCGCGAGATGTTCGCGACGCGCGGCGGTGCGCTCGCGCGCACGTCGCTGACCTTCGTGTCGCAGATGGCGGCCGATGCGGGCATCGCGGAACGCTACGGCCTCGCGAAGCGGATCGTGCCGGTGCGCAACTGCCGCAACGTGACGAAGGCCGACATGATCCACAACGCATGGCGCCCGTCGATCAGCGTCGATCCCGAAACCTACGACGTGATCGCCGACGGCCAGTTGCTCACCTGCGAGCCGGCGACGGTGCTGCCGATGGCGCAGCGCTATTTCCTGTTCTGATTTCCGGTTTTCGGTTCCTGTCTTATGCGCACCCTCGACAAACGCATTGCCCCGAACGTGAAACTCGCCGCGTCGCTCGTCGCGCGCGCACCGACGCTCACGCTCGCGTATGACGCCCGCTGCAAGAGCCGCCTCGCGGCGACGCTCGACACCGGCGAGGACGTCGCGGTGCTGCTGCCGCGCGGCACCGTGCTGCGCGACGGCGACGTGCTCGTCGCCGACGACGGCGCGCTCGTGCGCGTCGCCGCGGCGCCCGAAGCCGTGCTGCTCGTGCGCGCGGCCGATCCGCTCACGCTGATGCGCGCCGCGTACCACCTCGGCAACCGTCACACGCCGGTCGAGATCGGCGACGGCTACCTGAAGCTCGAAGCCGATCCGGTGCTCGCGGACATGCTGCGCCGGCTCGGCACGCAGGTCGAAGCAGAGAACGCGCCGTTCCAGCCGGAAGCCGGCGCGTACGGCGGCGGCCACAAGCACGGGCACGACGCGACGTTCGCCGAGGACTACGCGCTCGCGCAGCAGGTGTTCGGCGAACACCACGGGCATTCCCATTCGCACGATCACGATCACGATCACGATCACGATCACGATCACGATCACGATCACGATCATCAGCATGGTCCCGGATGCACGCACGGCCACGGCCATGACCACCACTGAACTCGTCGCACTGCTGCACCTCGCGTCGCCGGCGCTGCCGATCGGCGCATACAGCTATTCGCAGGGCCTCGAAGCCGCGCTCGACGCGAACCTGATCCACGACGCCGATTCGGCACGCGACTGGATCGCGAGCGGCCTGACCGACGTGCTCGCGCACGGCGAGCTGCCGTTCCTCGCGCACCAGCTCGCGCGTTGGCACGCGCATGACGCGCACGCGCTCGCCGCCGAAAACGCGTGGTTCATCGCGAGCCGCGAATCGGCGGAACTGCGCCGCGAGACCGAGCAGATGGGCTGGTCGCTCGCGCAGCTCTGCGCATCGCTCGAATGGGGCGATGCCGCGCACCGCGCGACGCTCGCATCGATGTCGCCGATCGCACTGCCGACCGCATTCGCATACGCGGCCGCCGCGCACGATGCCGGCGCCGACGCGACGCTCGCCGCGTACGCATTCGGCTGGGTCGAGAACCAGACGTCCGCCGCGCTGAAGGCCGTGCCGCTCGGCCAGCTCGCCGGGCAACGCATCATCGTCGCGCTGCGCGGCGCGATCGACGCGGCCGTGCGCCGCGCGCTCGCGACGCCGCCCGACGCCGTCAACACGTTTGCGCCGCAACTCGGCATCCTGTCCGCGCGGCACGAAACCCAGTACTCGCGGTTGTTCCGCTCCTGAACACGACGCTATTCGCCATGAACGCACCTGCTCCCTCCTCCGCCCGCCGCACGAAGAAACTGCCGCCGCTGCGCGTCGGCATCGGCGGCCCTGTCGGCTCCGGCAAGACCACGCTGCTCGAAATGCTGTGCAAGGCGATGCGCGACCGCTACGACCTCGTCGCGATCACCAACGACATCTATACGAAGGAAGACCAGCGGCTGCTGACGGTTGCGGGCGCGCTGCCCGAGGAACGCATCATGGGCGTCGAGACGGGCGGCTGCCCGCATACGGCGATCCGCGAGGATGCATCGATCAACCTCGAAGCCGTCGACCGGATGCTGTCGCGCTTTCCCGACGCCGACATCGTGTTCATCGAATCGGGCGGCGACAATCTCGCGGCGACGTTCAGCCCCGAGCTGTCGGACCTGACGATCTACGTGATCGACGTCGCGGGCGGCGAGAAGATTCCGCGCAAGGGCGGCCCCGGCATCACGAAGTCCGACCTGCTCGTGATCAACAAGACCGATCTCGCGCCGCTGGTCGGCGCGAACCTCGACGTGATGGCGTCCGACACGAAGAAGATGCGCGGCGAGCGGCCTTACGTGATGACGAACCTGAAGGCGCTCGACGGCGTCGCGGACGTAATCGCGTTCATCGAGAAGAAGGGCTTGCTGACGGTCTGAGCGGCGCGGCGGCGGCACACGACGCCGCCACGCATGCCCGGGGCGGCATTGCGCCGCCTTCGTCTATTTGTCGGAAGTGTCCTGCTGCTCACGCTCGCCGCGTTCGGCGGGCGGCAGCAGCGCCGCGAGCACGTCGACCGTGCGCGCGGTCGCGCCGCGGTGACGCGCCGCGAAGGCCGCGCCAGCCGCGCCCATCGCGATGCGCCGCGCCTTGTCGGCGAACAGCGCGTCGAGCACGTGCGCGAGATCGAGCGGATCCTCGACCTGCATCGCCGCGCCGGCCGCGACCGCGTCGGCGGTTGCCTGCGTGAAGTTGAACACGTGCGGGCCGATCAGCACCGGCACGCCGACCGCGCACGCTTCGATCAGGTTCTGTCCGCCGAGCGGCAGCAGGCTGCCGCCGATGAACGCGACGTCGGCGGCCGAGTAGTACGCGCCGAGTTCGCCCATCGAATTGCCGAGCAACACCGTCACGTCGCCCGGCAGCGGTTCGGCAGCCGGGTGGCCGGCCGCGAGCGCGGCCGTGTCGGCCGCCCATGCCGAGCGTCGCACGCACTTGAGCCCGCTGCGCTCGACGAGCGCCTCGACCTCGGCGAAACGCTGCGGGTGGCGCGGCACGAGCACCAGCAGCGCGCCGGGCGTGCGCATCGCGACGAACGCCTGCAGCACCAGCGCCTCCTCGTTCTCGCGCGTGCTGGCAGCGACCCACACGGGCCGCGCGCCGATCGCGTCGCGCCACGCATGGCCGCGCGCCGCGAGTTCCGGCGGCGTCGCCATGTCGAACTTCAGGTTGCCGAGCACGGTCACGTTGCGTGCGCCGAGCGACGTCAGCCGCTCCGCATCGGCCGGGCTCTGCGCGAGCACGCGCGAGAAGCCGCCGAACACGTCGCGCGTCGCCGCGCCGAACTTCGCCGCGCGCCGGAACGACCGCGCGGACATCCGCGCATTGGTCAGCACGAGCGGCACGTCCGCGCGGCGGCACTCGTCGATCAGCGTCGGCCACACCTCGGTTTCCATCACGAGGCCGAGCGTCGGCCGCCATGCATGCAGGAAGCGCCGCACCAGGCCCGGCATGTCGTACGGCAGGTAGCAGCGCAGCACGCGATCGCCGAAGATCTGTTCGCCGGTCGCGCGGCCGCTCGGCGTCATGTGCGTGAGCAGGATGCGCGCATCGGGGCGCGCGTGCATCAGCGCATCGATCAGCGGCTGCGCGGCGCGCGTTTCGCCGACCGATACCGCATGCACCCAGATCAGCGGCGCACGGTCGTCGCGCGAGCGGCCCGCCACGCGGCCGAAGCGTTCGCCGATGTGCTCGCGATAGCCGCGCTCCTTGCGCGAGCGCACATAGAGCCGGATGACCGCGGCGGGTGCGACGAGCCACCACAGCGCGCGATAGATCGCCCTCAGCATGCGGCGGCCCTCGTATTGCTTCGAAGCAGGTGCGCGCTCAAACCAGCGCCCTGCCCGTCAGGCGCTCGAGAATGCCGAGCGGCGCGCATTCGCGGCGGACCATCGCATCGACCGGCAGGAAGAAGGTCTGCTCGAGCATGAACTGGCCGGACATCACAGCGTGCGAAGTCTGGTCCGAGAAACATATCCACACGCTGCCCGGCGGGAACGGCATCGTCTGCTGCGGGCTCGTCTTCTGGTAGTCGAGATCGGCCTTCATGCCGTCGTGCAGGTTCAGCATCAGGTGGTCGTACGCGCTGCGCGGCGACTTCGTCACGTGCAGCAGGTTCAGCAACCACGCGGAACCGGGGAGCTGCGGCCTGATGCGCGGCAGGAAACGCTTCGCGACGTCCTCGAACGGCTCGCCCACGCGCCACACGCGCGGTGCGCCGGCCGGGTTCACGTTCGTGAACACGCGCAGGATGCGCTCGCCGTAGTTCGGCCGCGACGGGAACGCGTCGACGTGCAGCCGGCTGTCATCCTTGCGCCACGACGTCTGGCGCGTCTCGACCCGCATCAGCCGCAGGCTCGTCGGCGCGACGCGCAGCTTGCCGCGGTATTCAGGAAACAGGCCGTCGACGAGCGTGCCGGCCTGCTGCTGGAAGCGCGCGACGAGCGCGCGCACGGCCGACTGCGTGACGCTGTCGCCGAGCACGCCGGCGAGCGCGCCGCCGTTCGGCGCGAGGCTGATGTTCTTGCGTTTCGGATCGGCGAGCGCCGGATCGAGCAGCGCTTCCTCGCCGCCTTCGATCGCGAAGCGCAGATGCGGGAAATACAGCACCTTGCCTTCCTCGACCGCGGCCAGCAGTTGCTCGCGCGGTGCCGACAGGTTGTGTCCGCTCCAGTCGGCGGACGGGACTTCGATGATCTGGGATTCGCTCATGATCGGTTCGCGTAATTGACAGGCGTTACAGGAGACCGAAGCCCGCGAGCGCCGACTTCACCTGTGCGATCGACGGGGGCTGCCCCGCGGTGCCGAGATTGACGACGTTCGGCGACCAGTAGCCGCCGGTCCGCCAGGCCGTCGCGAAATTGTACAGTTCGACCGTCGGACGCTTCAGCGCGGCCGCGATGTGAACCAGACCTGTATCAACCCCGACGGTCGCGGCCGCGCCGTCGATCAGACCGACCACGGCCGGCAGCGACAGCTTCGGCGGCACGATCGCCGCCGCGCCGAACTCCTTCGCGAGCCGCTCGCTGGTCGCGCGCTCCGCGTCGTTGCCCCACGGCAGCACGAGCGACGCGCCGCGCCGCACGAGCGCCTGGCCGAGCTCGATCCACGCGGCGTCCGGCCACTGCTTGTCGGCGCGCGACGTCGCATGGACGAACACCACGTACGGCACCGGCAGGTTCAGGCCGAGCGCGGCCACCGCGAGCGCCGCCGCGCGCGTGTCGAGGCCGAAGTCGACCGGATCGGCCGGCGTCGGCGCCGGGTCGCCCAGCGCGGCCGCGACGAGTTGCCGCGAGCGCTCGACGACGTGCGTGCGCGGCGCGATCGGCACGCGCTTGCGGTAGAAGAAACGCACCGGCCATTCGTAGCCGGCGCCGTCGGTGCGGTTGCCGAGCCCGACGAGCGGGCCGCGCGCCCAGCTCGCGACCCAGGCCGTCTTGATGAGGCCCTGGCAGTCGATCACGAGGTCGTACTGCTCGGCCGCGAGGCGCCGGCGGAATGCGCGGATCTCGCGCCACGTCGCGCCCGAGAACGGCTTCTTGCGCCAGCGGCGCAGCGAGAACGGCAGCACCTCGCGCACGCCGTCGACGAGCCGCACGAGGTCGACGAAGCTTTCCTCGACGAGCCAGTCGATCTGCGCATCGGGGTGGCGGCGCCGGATATCGGCGATCACCGGCATGTTGTGCACGACGTCGCCCAGCGACGACACACGCACGATCAGGATCTTTTGCACGCTGAAAAAACGCCGGCTGACAGCCGGCGACAGACATAAAGGAGCGATTTTATCTCGCCCGGGGGAGCAGACAGACAAAAAGCGGCCGCACGCTGTCGCGTGCGCCGCTTTTCGGGGATGGCGCGACCGCTAAATCGGCCGCCGCGCCGTTGGCGGCCCGCAGGCCGCCGACGCTCAGAACGGCAGCTTGACGTCCGGCTTCGCGGCCGTCAGCACGCGGCGGAAGTCCTCCTGGATGCGCTTGAGCCCTTCCTGCGTCTCCGACTCGAAACGCATCACGACGACCGGCGTCGTGTTCGACGAACGCGCGAGGCCGAAGCCGTCCGGGTACTCGACACGCAGGCCGTCGATCGTCACGACTTCCTCGGCGCCGTCGAACTTCGCCTCTTTCTGCAGCTTGTCGATCAGGCGGAAGTTCTCGCCCTCTTCGAGCCACAGCTGCAGTTCGGGCGTGCTCATCGCGTCCGGCA
Source organism: Burkholderia pyrrocinia (assembly GCF_022809715.1). Lineage (NCBI taxonomy): Bacteria > Pseudomonadati > Pseudomonadota > Betaproteobacteria > Burkholderiales > Burkholderiaceae > Burkholderia > Burkholderia pyrrocinia. The sequence goes on along the minus strand of NZ_CP094459.1, from coordinate 903,654 downwards.
GCCCGTTGAGCAGCGCGCTCGGATCGGCCGTCTTCGTGAGGATCTCGAGCAGGCGCGCGCCCGTGTAGAGGCCGTCGTCGAAGCCGTACCAGCGATCCTTGAAGAACACGTGGCCGCTCATTTCGCCGGCGAGCGGCGCACCCGTCTCGCGCAGCTTCGCCTTCACGAGCGAGTGGCCCGTCTTCCACATCAGCGGCTCGCCGCCCTTCGACTTCACCCACTGCGCGAGGTTGCGCGTGCACTTCACGTCGTAGATGATCTGCGCGCCCGGATTGCGCGACAGCACTTCTTCCGCGAACAGCATCAGCTGGCGGTCCGGATAGATGATCTGGCCGTCCTTCGTGACGACGCCGAGGCGGTCGCCGTCGCCGTCGAACGCGAAGCCGAGCTCGGCATCGGTGTCCTTCAGCGCCTGGATCACGTCCTGCAGGTTTTCCGGGTGCGCGGGATCGGGGTGGTGGTTCGGGAACGTGCCGTCGATGTCGGTGAAGCGCTCGACGAGTTCGCAGCCGAGCGCCTTGAACAGGCGCGTCGCGAGCGGGCCCGCGACGCCGTTGCCGGCGTCGACGACGAGCTTGATCGGCCGCGCGAGCTTCACGTCGCCGACGATGCGCGCGATGTACTGATAGGCGACGTCGACCTGCTCGTAGGTGCCGCTGCCCGTCTCGAAGCGCTCGTCGACGATGCGGCGGTACAGCGCCTGGATCTGCTCGCCGTAGATCGCGGCGCCGCGCAGCACCATCTTGAAGCCGTTGTAGTCGGGCGGGTTGTGGCTGCCCGTGACGACGATGCACGAATCGATGCGGCGCTCGCCGCCCTTCAGCGCAAGCGGCACGCTCGCCGCGAAATAACCGACCGGCGTCGGCACCATGCCGACGTCGACGACGTCGACGCCCGCCGCACGCAGGCCGTCGGCGAGTGCGCCGACGAGTTCGGGCCCGGACAGGCGGCCGTCGCGCGCGACGACGACCGCGTCGCCGCCCTGGGCGCGCACTTCGCTGCCGAATGCCCGGCCGATCCCGCGCGCCGTGTCGACGTCGAGCGTCTTGCCGACCACGCCACGAATGTCATATGCCTTGAAGATGGATTGGGAGATCATCGATTCTCTTCTCTCTCGGTTGCGTGCATGGAAAATTGTCTGGCCGCGTCTCGCCGGCGCCGCGCATGATACAGGCAGGCCCCTGCGAAACAAGGAACGGAACGGCTGGAGCGGCCCCGATCCCACTTATAATCGCGGGTTTTGATGACGCGCATGTCGCCCATTTTAATGCCTAGCCGACCCGCCGCCGCCAACCCGCAGCCTCCGGGCGCCCTGCCGGCCGCCCCGCGTACCTGCGGCCGCCGCGCATGCTGAAGCGCTTCGGCAACCCGGATGTCGCGAAGGCCGTCGCGAACCTCGTCTGGCTGGGGCTCGAACGGCTGACGCAGATCGGCGTCGCGATCGCGATCAGCGGTCTTCTGGCCCGTTATTTCGGGCCGGACGTGTTCGGCAAATGGCAGTATGCGAATACGCTCCTCCTGGTACTGGCGCCGCTCACCTGGGTGTGCGGCGCGGAAATCCTCGTTCCGACCATCGTCCAGCGCCCGCCTGCCCAGCTCGGCGCGGTGCTCGGCAGCGCATTCGCGCTGCGCATCGCCGTCTCGGCCGCCGCGCTCGTCGCGACCTGGATCGCGATCGCCGCGGGCGCCTTCGATCCGCTGGTCGGCGCGATGCTCGCGGGCCTGGCGGTCACGATGGTGTTCCGCGAGCCGTTCGTCGGCGTGATCAACGCGTGGCTGCAAAGCCTCACCTACAGCAAGCCGCAGCTCGTCACCAGCATGATCACCGCGCTGGCGAAGGCGCTGCTCGTCTGGCTACTGGTCCGTGCGGCCGCCGGCCCCGCGCGCTTCGGGTGGCTGTGGGCGCTCGAGGCCGCCGCGATCGGCTTCGCGCTGCTGCTCTACTACCGGCATCGTAACGGCGGCGCGCTCGGCTGGACGTTCGATAAACCGCTGTTCAGGCACTTTGCGACGGCCGGCACCGTGTTCTGGCTCGGCCTCATCTGCATGTACCTGTTCCTGAAGCTCGACCGCCTGATGCTCGAGCGCCACGTGTCGTTCGCCGATCTCGGCCGCTACTCGGCCGCGCAGCAGCTCAACGAGAACTGGATCACGCTCGCGCTGATGCTCGCGCAGACGATCGCGCCCGCATTCGTCTACCGCGTGCAGGACGTCGCGCGGCTGCGCCGCAACATCGTCCGGCTGATCGCGATGACGGCCTGCCTGATGACGGCCGGCGCGCTCGTGCTCGACGCCGCCGCCCCGCTGATCGTCGGCAAGGTGTTCGGCCGCGGCTACGAGGCCTCGGTCGACATCTTCCGCTGGGCCGTCTGGTTGTCCGTGCCGGCCGGCATCGAGGCGATAGGCAATCTTATCGTTCTCAAATATCAAGCAAAATTCGTGTTGCTGTCGAAATGGCTGCTCGCGCTCGCGATCGCCGCGCTCGTCAACCTGTTCGCGATCCCGCGGCTCGGCCTGTACGGCGCGCTCGTCGGGCTGGCGGCCGGCTACCTGGCCGCGGCCGCCGTCAATTTTTATTACATCCGTTTCAAGCTGCAAACATGACGTCATCCGATTGCCCGCCCCCGCTCGACGACGTGGCCGTGCTGATGCCGGCCTACAACGGGCACGACGACGTCGTCCGGACCCTCGCGTCGTTTCGCGAGGACGCGCCCGTGCACGTGCTGATCGTCGACGACGGCAGCACGCCGCCGATCGTCGCGCCCGACCTGCCCGGCCTCGCGATCGAGGTGCTGCGCATGCCGCGCAACGGCGGCATCGAGCGCGCGCTGGCGGCCGGCATCGACGCGCTCGCGACACGCGGCTTTCGTTATGCGGCGCGCATCGACGCCGGCGATCTCGCCGCGCCGCAGCGCCTCGCGAAGGAGCGCGCGTATCTCGGCGCCCATTCGCGCGTGGCCTGCGTCGGCATGTGGACGCAGGTCGTATCGCGCGCCGGCGAGCCGCGCTTCATGCTGACGCCGCCCGCCGATCCGCGCACGCTGCGCCGCACGCGCTTCCTGCGCTCGCCGCTCGTGCATCCGTCGGTGATGCTGCGCATCGACGCCGTGCTGGAGGTCGGCAACTATCGCGAGAAATACCGCGCGGCCGAGGATCTCGATCTTTTTTTACGGTTAATGCAACGCTACGATTGCGCGAACCTGCCGGAACTCGGCCTTTATTACGAACTCAACGAGGGCGGGATCAGCGCGACCAAACGCCGGCGCCAGCTGGTGTCGACGCTGTCGCTGCTGCTGAGCCACTTCAACGCGCTGAACCCGTACGACTGGGCCGGCCTCGCCAAGAACCTGCTGCATTTCGTGACGCCGTACCGCACGCTGCAGCGGATCAAGCAGACGCTGTTCGCCGCGCGGCCGTCCGCTTGAGCGCGGATCCGGCCCCTTCGGCATTTTCGACGCTTTATTTTTTTCTTTTTTCATGTCCGCCACCTCCCCGCTGCGCATCGCGCTCGTCTGCAACACGGCCTGGGCGATCTACACGTACCGCCACGGTTTGATCCGTGCGCTCGTCGCGCGCGGCGCCGAGGTCATCGTGATCGCGCCGCACGACCGCACGGTGCCGCTGCTCGAGCAGATGGGCTGCCGCTACGTGGCGCTCACGGTCGCATCGAAAGGCACGAGCCCGCGCGAGGATCTCGGCACGCTCGCCGCGCTGGTGCGTCACTACCGTGCGCTGAAGCCCGATCTCGTGTTCCATTACACGATCAAGCCGAACATCTACGGCTCGGTCGCCGCATGGCTCGCGCGCGTGCCGTCGATCGCGGTGACGACGGGGCTCGGTTATGTATTCATCCAGAAGAGCCGCGCGGCCAGCGTCGCGAAACGCCTGTACCGCTTCGCGTTCCGCTTCCCGCGTGAAGTCTGGTTCCTGAACCGCGACGATCTCGCAACGTTCACCGACGAGCAGCTGCTCGCGCATCCCGACCGCGCGCGGCTGCTGCACGGCGAAGGCGTCGACCTCGAACAGTTCGCGCCCGTGCAACTGCCCGGCGGCGACGCGCCCGTCTTCATCCTGATCGGCCGGCTGCTGTGGGACAAGGGCGTGCGCGAATATGTGGAGGCCGCGCGCATCGTGCGGGCCCGCTACCCGAACGCGCGCTTCCAGCTGCTCGGGCCGCTCGGCGTCGACAATCCGAGCGCGATCGGCCGCGCGGATGTCGACGCGTGGGTCGGCGAAGGCATCGTCGAGTATCTCGGCGAAGCGCACGACGTGCGCCCGCACATTGCGGCCGCCGACTGCGTCGTGCTGCCGTCGTACCGCGAAGGCGTGCCGCGCACGCTGATGGAAGCCTCGGCGATGGGCCGCCCGATCGTCGCGACCGACGTGCCGGGCTGCCGCGACGTCGTCGCCGACGGCAAAACGGGCTTCCTGTGCCGCGTGCGCGACAGCGCGAGCCTCGCCGAGCAACTGCTCCGCATGATCGAACTCGGAACGGCCGGACGCGACGCGATGGGCGCGCGCGGCCGGCAGAAGGTCGCGGCTGAATTCGACGAGCAGCAGGTCGTCGAACGTTACCGGCAGACCATTCATTCGTTGACAGGCATCACCCTCTGAAGGAGCGCATCAGCATGACCGCTAAAGGCACCATCCTCGTCACCGGCGGTGCGGGCTACATCGGCTCGCACACGGCCGTCGAGCTGCTCGACAACGGCTACGATGTCGTGATCGTCGACAACCTCGTCAACAGCAAGGCCGAATCCGTGCGGCGCATCGAGCAGATCACGGGCAGGACGCCCGCGTTCCACCAGGTCGACGTGTGCGACGAAGCCGCGCTCGCGAAGGTGTTCGACGCGCACCCGATCACCGGCACGATCCACTTCGCGGCGCTCAAGGCCGTCGGCGAATCGGTCGCGAAACCGCTCGAGTACTACCAGAACAACATCGGCGGCCTGCTCGCCGTGCTCAAGGTCATGCGCGAGCGCAACGTCAGGCAGTTCGTGTTCAGCTCGTCCGCGACCGTATACGGCGTGCCCGAGCGCTCGCCGATCGACGAATCGTTCCCGCTGTCCGCGACCAACCCGTACGGCCAGTCGAAGCTGATCGCCGAGCAGATCCTGCGCGATCTCGAGGTGTCCGACCCGTCGTGGCGCATCGCGACGCTGCGCTACTTCAACCCGGTCGGCGCGCATGCGAGCGGGCTGATCGGCGAGGATCCGGCCGGCATCCCGAACAACCTGATGCCGTATGTCGCGCAGGTCGCGGTCGGCAAGCTGGAAAAACTGCGCGTGTTCGGCTCCGACTACCCGACGCCGGACGGCACGGGCGTGCGCGACTACATCCACGTCGTCGATCTCGCGAAGGGGCACATCGCCGCGCTCGACGCACTGGCGAAGCGCGACGCGAGCTTCGTCGTGAACCTCGGCACGGGCCAGGGCTACAGCGTGCTCGAAGTCGTGCGCGCGTTCGAGAAGGCATCGGGCCGCCCGGTGCCGTACGAGCTCGTCGCGCGCCGCCCGGGCGACATCGCCGAGTGCTACGCGAACCCGCAGGCCGCGGCCGACATCATCGGCTGGCGCGCGACGCTCGGCATCGAGGAAATGTGTGCCGACCACTGGCGATGGCAGGAGGGCAACCCGCGCGGTTTTGTATAATCCGCTGTCCATTTTTCGAGCGATCCCATGCTCAGCTTCGCGTCCGGCTTCATCGTCTCCCTGCTCGTCACGCTGTTCATCGTGCGCTACGCGCACCTTCACGAGAAATTCTCGGTCGACAGCGACCTGGCCGGCGTGCAGAAATTCCACGTGCGGCCCGTGCCGCGCGTTGGGGGCATCGGGATCCTCGCCGGGGTCGTCATTGCCGCGCTGATCCTGTCGCGGCGCTATCCGACGATCGCCGGCAGCATTCTCGGGATCGCCGCATGCGGAATGCCGGCGTTCCTGTCAGGGCTCGTCGAGGACCTGACCAAGCGCGTGTCGCCGCGTGCGCGGCTGCTGTGCACGATGGGCGCGGCCGCGCTCGCGTTCGGGGTGATGGGTATCGCGGTCAAGCGCATCAGCGTGCCGCCGCTCGATTTCCTGCTCGGCTACGTGGCCATCTCGGCGTTCGTCACGGTGCTCGCGGTCGCGGCGCTCGCCAACGCGATCAACATCATCGACGGCTTCAACGGACTCGCGTCGATGGTCAGCTTCATGATGTTCGCGTCGCTCGCGTATGTCGCGTTCCATGTCAACGACCCGGTCGTGATGTCCGCGTCGATCATCATGATGGGCGCCGTGCTCGGCTTCTTCCTGTGGAATTTCCCCGCCGGGCTGATCTTCCTCGGCGACGGCGGCGCGTATTTCATCGGGTTCATGCTCGCGGAACTCGCGATCATGCTCGTGATGCGCAATCGCGAAGTGTCCGCTTGGTATCCGGTGCTGTTGTTCATGTATCCGATCTTCGAGACGTGCTTCTCGATCTACCGGAAGAAATTCATCCGCGGGATGTCGCCTGGGATTCCGGACGGCGTGCATCTTCATATGCTCGTGTACAAGCGGCTGATGCGGTGGGCGGTCGGGACGAAGCACGCGCATGATCTGACGCGGCGCAATTCGCTGACGTCGCCGTACCTGTGGCTGCTGTGCCTCGTCGCGGTGATTCCGGCGACGCTGTTCTGGCGGCATACCGTGCATCTGTTCGTTTTTGTCGTGCTGTTCGCGCTGACGTATGTGTGGCTTTATCTCAGCATCGTGCGGTTCAGGGCGCCGCGGTGGATGGTGGTGAGGAAGGAAAGGCGCGGGCATTGAGCGTGGCGGGCCGCCGGTGCGTCGCCGGTTCGCACGGCCCGCCGTTGCTGACGGGACCGTGGCGATGCGGCCGCGAATCGACGAGCGGAATACTAGGCCCCCGCGGTATTCGTGCTCCAACGCGGCAGTTGCGTATAGATCACGACGTTACCGTCGTCCTGAACGTAAGTGGCTCCACCGGGATATCCACTCGTACCGGAATACCAGAGCGGCGTCCCTGTCGAACTGTAGACGACCAGATTGCCGTCCGGTTGCATCACCGCAAAGGCGCCCGGATGATTGTAGGTACCCGAACTCCACTGCGCAACGCCCTGGCGAAGCAGCACCAAATTGCCGTCGCCCTGCATGACCAGCACGTTCGCGCCATTGCCTGAAATAAAACCTTGGCCGCTGCTGAGGGCAATGCCGCCCTTCCAGACGGCCGGGCCGCTCGTGGAGTTCGTATATCCGCTGGCAGCGGTCGATGTGGCAAATACCGGCACGGACGATCGGTAGATCACCATGTTGCCGTCGTCCTGCACGGCAAGAGACTGACCGTAGGACGCCCCGCCGGTCGCCGAGTACCACAGCGCGTTGCCGCTCGCGCCGTAGACCACGAAATTGCCATCGGCCTGAAACACGGCATACGCTCCGGCGTTTCCGTACGTGCGGGAACTCCACACCGCGGCGCCATTAGTCGTGTTGTAAAGCACGAGGTTGCCGTCGTATTGCATGACCAGCTCATGGCTTTTGGAAGCCGAATACACGACTTGCCCCGGCTTGAGCATCGTACCTTCGTTGATCACGCCGCCGTAGATCGGGGCCGTCGGAACGCATATCGCGGAATACAGCACGCTGACGTTCGGCGTGCCCCAGCCGGTCACGAAATCCCATCCCGAACCCGCACTGTATGCGCCATTCGAACCGTTGGTGATATCGCGAAAGCTCGATGGGGTCGTGGTTTTAGTGCTATACAGCGTGGGCGCCGCGAAACCGAGATTCGTCGCGCAGGCACCGGACAGCATGCGCGCCCAGGTCGCGGCAAACAGCGGCGCGGACAGGCTCGTCCCGCCCACTATCTCGAGTTGTCCTCCCACGATGACTGCTTCGCCGCTGTTCGGATCGGCATCGAACGCAAGGTCCGGCATGCCCCGAAAAGCGCGCCCCTTGAGCGCCGGAACGTTCGACTGCCACGATGGAATCGGCTCGATGCCACTGATGCCGCCCCCGCTGGAGTCCCAGGCCGTCTCGCCCGCGTAGCTGCCGTTCCCGTTCGTATAGAGCGTGGTACCCCCAACGGCCACGACATACGGGGACGTCGCCGGATATTGCACCGACGTGCCGGTGCAGCCGTACGCCACGCTGCCTGAATCCCCGGAACTGACCGCGAAAGTCTGCCCCTGCGCGACGGCGAGCTGGAACAGCGTGTCGATGGCCGCCGTCGGCGCCCAGTTCTCGCAACCGCCGATCGACATGTTGATGACCCGGGCGGTGTTGTCGATCACGGCGCGATTGATTGCAAGCGCCATATCGCTCCAGGCAAGCGATGACGCAACGTAGAAATTGAGCTGCTTGACGCCGCCGGACATCCCGACGATGGTCTGGCTATCGAGCGACCATTCGACGTTCGCGCTCGTGTCCGCGCTCGGTAGCCCGACACGGATCACCGAAACGGGTACGGCGGGCAGATGGTTGTTGCTCACGAACGTCGCCAAGTCGATGACAGGCTGCGTCACGTCTCCTTCGGCAATGATGCCGACCGTGGTGTTGGCAGCCGTCGGGGTGCTGCCGACGGAATAGATGCCGGGAAAGTCCGTCGGGTTGTGACCCACCGTGACCGCGGAAGTAGTCGGCGACGCATTGGCGGTCGGCGCAACGCCCGCATTGGAAGCGCGCACGAAATTCGGACGCAGGCGAGTCGCGGTATCGAGCCCGAGAACCCCTTGAACGACCCCGCTGATCGCATCGGGCATCGTCTCCGGGGCGGTATTGATATGCGTGCTGGTGCCGTCCGCCATCGCGACCGGAACGAGCGACGTCTGGAACACGCCGGATATCACGCCGGCCGGGGCATCGGCTTCGACGATCATGTTGTTGTCGGCCACCTTGATGTTCGTGAAGCCCTTACTTCCCAAATAGGCCTTCACGGTGGCGACCTGGCCTGCAGTGGGCGCGTACTGCGCGGCAATCTGCGCGGACGTCAGCACGGCCCCGAAGCTGGCGCTGCCGGGCGTTCGCGCTTGCTGCAGAAAGCGGTTCAACCCGGCTTCGTCATTCAGCTTGAGCACCAGCGCAACATGGACCGGCGCCGTTGCGCTCATCGGCGCCGCGCTCACCGCGTTTCCTGTGACTCGCAGCGCCGACAGTTTGCCGGCCTGCGCCGTGGCCACCGCCGGACTTGCGTCATCGCCGCCGCCGCAGCCTGCAAGCGCGAGCACCATGAGTGCCGCGCCCATTCCCCTAGCAATATGTTCTGCTTTCATCGGATTGGTATCGAACGTAGATTTTTTATTCAGTTTTTCACATCGTTCTTTACGGCAATCGCACGGCAATCTTGAGGAAAACATGTGCAGAAATCGGCCGACAGTCAAATGACGCTGACGTATCGAGCCATGCGCCCGGCGTGCAGATATTCCACGTGCGGCCCGTGCCGCGCGTTGGAGGCATCGGAATGCCTCGCCGGGGTCGTCATTGCCGCGCTGATCTTGTCGCGGCGCTATCCGACGATCGCCCGGCAGCATTCTGGGCATCGCCGCCTGCGGGCTGCCGGCGTTCCTGTCCGACCTCGTCGAGGACCTGACCAAGCGCGTGTCGCCGCGCGCGCGGCTGCTGTGCCTCGTCGCGGTGATACCCGCGACGCTGTTCTGGCGGCACACGGTGCTCCTGTTCGTGTTCGTCGTGCTGTTCCCGCTGACCTATATGTAGCTTTATCTCAGCATCGTGCGGTTCAGGGTGCCGCGGTGGATGGTGGTGAGGAAGACGCGGCGCGGGAATTTAGCGGTCTTCCGGCCGCCATACGGCCTGTCGCCAACCGACGCCGGCGGTTTACGGTGCCTCAAGGCCCGCCCACGCAACGAACGGAACACTAGCTTCCCGCAGTATTGCTGCTCCAGTGCGGCACTTGCGTATAGATCACGACGTTACCGTCGTCCTGAACGTAGGTGACTGCGCCCGGATTTCCACTGGTGTTGGAATACCAGAGCGGCGTGTGCGTCGAACTGTAGACGACCAGATTGCCATCCGTTTGCATCGTGGCATATGCGCCCGCATGACCGAACGTACCGGAATTCCACTGCGGAACACCCTGGCGAAGCAGTACCAAATTGCCGTCGCCCTGCATGACCAGCACGTTTGCGCCGTTGCCTGAAGCAAAGCTCTGGCCGTTGCTGATGGTGACGCCGTCCTTCCAGACGGCAGGGCCGCTCGACGAGTTGAAGTATCCCGTCGTAGCGGTCGCGGTGGAAAATATCGGTATATCTGATTCGTAGATCACCATGTTGCCGTCGTCCTGAACGGCCAGGTATTGATCACGAGGCGTGCCATTGGTCGACGAGAACCAGAGCGCCTTGCCACTCGCGCTGTAGACCACAAAGTTGCCGTCAGGCTGGAAGACCGCATAGGCGGCGGCGTTTCCGGAAGTTCCTGAATTCCACGCCGCAGCGCCATTGGTCGTGTTGTAAAGCACGAGGTTGCCGTCGTACTGCATGACGAGTTCATGGTTCCTGGACGGCGAGTACAGTGTTTGTCCCGGGTTCAGTGTCGTACCTTCATTGACGATACCGCCGTAGATGGGCGACGTCGGCGCGCATATTGCCGAATGCAACACGCTGATATTCGGCGTGCCCCAACCTGTCACGAAGTCCCATCCCGGGCCGGCGCTGTATGCGCCGTTCGTCCCGTAGGTGACATCGCGGAAGATGGCCGGGGTAGTTGCTTGAAAGCTGTACAAGGTGGGCGCGGCGAATCCCAGGTTCGTCACGCAAGAGCCGGAGAGCATGCGCGCCCAGGTTGCCGCAAACAGCGGCGCGGCCAGGCTTGTTCCTCCCACGGTCTGCAGTTGTCCGCCGACAATGACCAGCGCACCGCTGTAGGGATCGGCATCGAACGCAAGATCCGGGACGCCCCGATAGGCTCGCCCATTGAGTTGGGATACGTTCGCCTGCCAGGCGGGAATGGGCTCCACGACGCTGATGCCGCCACCACTACCGTCCCAGGCCGTCTCACCGGCGTAGCTTCCGTTCGCGTTCGTGTACAGGCTTGTGCCGCCCACGGCTACGACATAGGGAGAGCTTGCCGGGTATTCCACCGAGGTGCCGGAACAGCCGTAGGCAACGCTGCCGGAATCCCCCGAGCTGATCGAGAAAGTCTGTCCTTGCGCTACAGCGAGTTTGAGCAGCACATCGACCGATGCCGTTGGTGCCCGGTTCTCGCATCCGCCAATGGACATGTTGATGACCCGGGCGGTATTGTCTGCCACCGCCAGATTGATGGCCGAAGCCATATCAATCCACGAGAACGATGACGCAACGTAGAAAGTGAGTTGTTTGAGGCCGCCGGACATTCCGACAATGCTCTGGCTATCGAGAGACCACTCCACGTTCGCGCTCGTGTCGGCGCTTGGTATCCCGGCATTGAGAACCGAGACGGGTACCGCGGGCAGCCGGTTGTTGCTTTCGAAGGTAGTCAGGTCGATAAGCGGCTGTGTCAGGTTTCCTTCGGCGATGATCCCCACCGTGATGTTGCGGGCCGTCGGAGCACTGCCGACGGAATAGATGCCAGGAAAAGCCGTTGGGTTATGACCTACCGTGACTGCCGCTGCTGCCAACGGCGCGCTTGCACTTTGCGCACCTCCCGCGAGCGGAACCCGGACGCTGTGCGTATGCAAGCGGGTCGCTGTATCCAGTCCTAAAACCGATTGGACGACACCGCTGATCGGATCGGGCATCGTCTCGGCGGTGAGGTTGACATGCGTCCGGCTGCCATCCGCCATCGCGACCGGCACCAGCGTCGTCCTGAACACGCCGGATACCACATTGGCCGGGGCATCGGCTTCGACGATCATGTTGTTTCCGGCTGCTTTGATGTTAGTGAAGCCATTACTTCGCAGGTAGGCCTTCACGGTCGCGACCTGCTCGGCCGTGGGAGCGTACTGCGCGGCGACCTGCGCCGAGCTCAGCACGGCTCCGAAATTGGCGCTGCCACGAGTCCTTGCTTGCTGCAGGAATCCATCCAATGCGATTTCGTTGTTGAGCTTGAGTACCAGCGCGACATGGACGAGCGTCGTGGCACTCAACGGCGCCAAACCCACAACATTGCCTGCGGCCCGCAGTTCCGACAACTTGTACGCCTGCTCGGTGACTGCCGTCGGGCTGTCGCCGCCCCCGCAGCTTGCAAGCGCGAACACCGCAAGTGCCGCGATCACCGATCTGGCAATGTGCTCGGTCTTCATCGGAATGGCCTCTGTTTTTTGATTATTTATTTAAATTTTTCGCAACCCCTCTTTTTATTGCAGCATCCGATCGTTAATTGGCGTTCTCGCCAAACTCAATTCCGCTGATAAAACATATGCAGGAATCAGCCAACAGTCAAATAAGCTCGGCACGCGGACGCGAACGGCTTAAGCCATGCCTTGATTCGAATAATGTCGCCGCGCAAATCCTGTAGGGGACATGCAATCAAGGGGCCGGCATACCCCACAAACAAAAATGCCGTCCAGTACTTCTACTGAACGGCATAGATTTCGCGAAACACCTGGTTTCGGCTATGTGCGACAACCCCTCGATTCGATCACTCGCCGGAAACCGCCCGCTTCGGCACGCTCTGCAGCACCGGCGCAATCGCTGTCTGATATTCCGGCACCCAGCGCCGCAAATCGCGCCGCACCTCGTCGTCGGACAGCACGCGGTGCTGCATCAGCCACGGCAGCAATTCATCGAGCAGGTTGTCCGGCACTTCGCGCGCCCGCGCGATCCGCAGTTTCGGATGAGGCGTGCGCGTCGTGGCCTCGTCGTCCGCGAGCAGCTCCTCGTAGAGCTTCTCGCCCGGCCGCAGCCCGGTGAACTCGATGCGGATCTGTTCTTCCGAGAAACCGTACAGGCGGATCAGGTCGCGCGCGAGATCGACGATCTTCACCGGCTCTCCCATGTCGAGAATGAAGATCTCGCCGCCATGCCCCATGCTCGACGCCTGCAGCACGAGCTGCGACGCTTCCGGGATCGTCATGAAGAAACGCGTGATCTCCGGGTGCGTGACCGTCACCGGGCCGCCCTTCGCGATCTGCTGCTGGAACTTCGGGATCACGCTGCCCGCGCTGCCGAGCACGTTACCGAAGCGCACGGTCTCGAACTGCGTGCGCCCGCTCGTCTGCTGCAACGCCTGGCAAGCCATTTCGGCCAGACGCTTGCTCGCGCCCATCACGTTGGTCGGATTGACGGCCTTGTCGGTCGAGATCAGCACGAAGTGACGCACGTCATGGCGGATCGCCGCGCGAGCCACGCGATACGTGCCGAGCACGTTGTTGCGCAGCGCCTGCCAGGCGTTGTGCTCCTCCATCAGCGGCACGTGCTTGTAGGCGGCTGCATGGAACACGATATGCGGTGCATGGCGCGACATCACCTGGTCGAGCAGCAGCGAATCCTTCGCGTCGCCGATAATTGGCAGGACCGGCAGGTCGGGGAAGCGTTCGCGCAGCTCCTCGGTCAGCCGGTACATCGCGTACTCGGACAGGTCGAACGCCACAAGCTGCGCCGGCGCGAAGCGCAGGATCTGCCGGCACAGCTCGGAGCCGATCGAGCCGCCCGCGCCCGTCACCATCACGACGCGGCCGCGCAGCAGCGCCTCGACGTGCGGCGTGTCGATCGTCACGGCGTCACGGCCGAGCAGATCCTCGAGATCGATGTTCCGCACCTGCGACAGGAAGCCCTGCCCCGGCATCAGCGCGGTCAGCGAAGGCAGCACCATCGCCTTCACGCCGGCACGCACGCACAGCGTCGCGACGCGACGCTGCACCTCGACCGACGCCGACGGAATCGCGATGATCGCGTACTCGACCTTCATCGCGTCGGTCCAGTGCTTCAGGTCGTTGAACGAGCCCAGCACCTTGTAGCCGTAGATTTCGCGGCCCTGCTTCGTGACGTCGTCGTCAAGCAGGCCGACGAGGCGCCATTCGCCGGAGCGCGACAGTTCGCGCGCGAGACTCGCACCGGCGGTGCCAGCGCCGAGCACCAGCACGGGCTTGCCCTTCCCGACCAGACCGCCGTACAGGTAGTACTCCTTCGTCGCGCGATACAGCGCACGCGCGCCGCCCATCGCCAGGAACAGCATCAGCGGCGACACAAGCAGTACCGAGCGTGGAATGATCGGAATCGGCTGGAACATCACGGCGCCGATCATCACGATCACGCCGCCGCCGACCACCGCCTTCGCGATGCGCATCAGGTCGGGCAGGCTCGCGAACACCCACAGCCCGCGATACAGGCCGAACCCGTGGAACATCAGCGCGTAGACGGGCAGCACCCACGTCAGCGCCGTCAGCGCGCCGCTCAGGAAATCATGCGGAACGCTGCCATTGAAACGAACGAGATAAGCGAACAACCATGCGGCGACAACCGCCGTCAGGTCGAACAAGAAAGCACTCAGTGACAGCCAAGATGCCTTGGATCGCAACATCGGCGGGAAACCTCAAGAGTTGTTTTCGGCGGCCGACTGAAACCGGCGCCAACGCATGTCGATCAACCATCCGAACCATGCCAGGACGCCATACCATGCGAAGAACGACAGCCATTGCTGCAGTTCGGGGCGGCCCTTTGCCCACACGGCGACAATTATGCCCGCGAGCATGATGAGGTACCAATAAAAAGCGGTCCGACCGTGACCTACGCCCGATCGGACCATCCTTTGATAATAGTGCTCGCGGTGTGCCTGCCAGAACTTTTCTCCGCGTAACAGGCGTCTCAAAAGTGTTACAGATGCGTCAGCAATAAAGGGCGCGAACACCAGCGCCGGGAACCAGATCGGCCAGGCACCGGTGCGCCAGCCCCAGTAGCCGAGCGCGCCGGCCAGGAATCCGAGCGGAATCGAGCCGGCGTCGCCGAGGAACAGCTTGGCCGGGTGGAAATTGAGCAGCAGGAAGCCCAGCGCCGCGCCGGCGACCGCCGCGCCCGCTACGACGAGATCGGGCGACGCCTGCGCGCCATTCAGCGCCGCGACCGCGTACCCGCCGAAACCGAACAGCGCCATGCCGCCCGCGAGGCCGTCGGCGCCATCCATGAAGTTGTACAGGTTCGTCAGCCAGACCATCGCGAAACCCACACCAACGAGCAGCCACCACGGTGCGTCGGCCGGAAAGGCGACGATCAGCGCGACGACTGCCGCGAGGTGTGCCGAGAACCTCACGCGGGCCGGCAGCCCGCGCCGGTCGTCGATCTGCGACATCGCGGCCAGCCCCGCGGCGGCGATGGCGATCAGCCACAGTCGCGGCGCCAGCGTCAACAACGCGACGATGCATACCGGCACGATACCCCATCCGCCGACGCGCGGCGTCGGCAGCGAATGGAGCGAACGGTCGTTCGGAATGTCGGTGGCGAGGCGCCAGGCGAGGCCGGTCGCGAGCAGCATGCGCAGGATGGCCGTCGATGCGATGGCGGCGGCCAGCGCCACCACGACCGCAGCAGGCCATGTGGAAATCGGGAAATGCATGTCGACTATTGTTGTGTATCGCGCGAACGATACCATGCGGCGGTCGCTTCGAGGCCCTGGCGGGTCGTATAGGGCGGATGCCAGTCGAGCACGCGCTTGATCCGGCCGGTATCGAGTTGAAGGCTGCCCGTCAGGCGATCGATCGCCGCGCGGCGGCCGGTCAGCTTTCCGAGCACATGCAAGAAGGTCGGCGGTACCGCGATCAGCCGCGCCGGCCTACCGAGCGCGTCGCCGACGAGACGCAGCAGGCCCGTGACCGACGGCGCGTCGTCGTCGGCGACGTGGAAGCATTCGCCGGCCGCGCGCGGGTCGAATGCACAACGCAGCAGCGCATCGGCGAGGTTTTCGACGTAGACGATGCTGCGGCGCGCGGAGACGGAACCGAGCGGCAGCGGCATACCGCGCGCGACCGCGTCCATCATCCGCAGGAAATTGGCGCGCACAGCCGGGCCGTAGACGAGTGGCGGACGAACGACTACGACGTCGAGCCCCGCCGACGCGCCGAACTGCGCGAGTTGCCGCTCCGCGCGCAGCTTCGAACGGCCGTATGCATCCTGTGGATCAGGTTCGAAAGCTTCCGACATCGGCACGCCGCCGTCACCCTCGCCGACCGCCTTGATACTGCTCGCGAACACGATGCGGCGTACGCCGTGATTGCGCGCCGCCTCGGCGAGACGCAGGGTGCCCGTGACGTTGGTGGCATCGAACGCGGCGTCGGGATCGGGCGACTCGTCGCGCATCACGTGCACGCGGGCGGCCAGATGAATGACGCAATCGGCGGCCAGGTCGGTAGGCCATCCTTCGTCGAGGCCATCGAAATCGGCGCCGCCGTGCACCCATTCGCGCACGCCGTCGACGCATCCGCCCGGATGACGCACCAGTGCGGTGACGGTGTGCCCGGCATCCAGCGCGCGACGGCAGACGGCACGGCCGACGAAGCCGTTCGCGCCGGTGACGACGAGATGACTCACCACAGCCTCCAGCCGAAGCGGTTGTAGAACTTGAAGGCCGACGCGGCGAACATGCGGATGTGCGCGAAGCCCTTGCGGGAAGCACCGCCGCCGTGATGGATCACGCGGACCGACGGGACGTAGGCGACGCGGGCGACGTCATGGGTGCGCAGGCTGAGATCGTAGTCTTCGAAGTACAGGAAGTAGCGCGGGTCGAAACCGCCCAGTTTCTTCAGGACGTCGGTGCGGAACAGCATGAAGCAGCCGCTGACGATGGGCGGATCCCAGACGATATCGCGGTCGTTGATGACGTCGCGCATTTCGTAGTTTGCAAGACGACCGGCAAACCATCGGCGCATGCGTGCGGGCAGGAAACCGCGGACGAGCAGGTCGAGCAACGCTGGATAGCGGCGACAGAGATATTGCTGATCGCCCGTGTCGTGGCCGATCCACGGCGCCACCAAACCGGTATCGGGGGACGTGTCGAAGAATTCGCAGCCGATAGCGAGCGCTTGCAGGTCCAGATCGATGTCCGGGTTCAGTATCAGATGGAAGCGCCCGGTAGTTTGCCTGATGGCGAGATTGTGAC
The DNA here is from genome assembly GCF_022809715.1 of Burkholderia pyrrocinia. Classification (NCBI taxonomy): domain Bacteria; kingdom Pseudomonadati; phylum Pseudomonadota; class Betaproteobacteria; order Burkholderiales; family Burkholderiaceae; genus Burkholderia; species Burkholderia pyrrocinia. The sequence goes on along the minus strand of NZ_CP094459.1, from coordinate 886,654 downwards.
CGCGACCGTAACCTATGTTGCCGTGCCCCGTCAGCAACCGGCAATCGATGCCATGCTCACGCAGCCGATCGGTCATCACGCGCACGTCGCCAAGGCCGCCATTGTCGACCAGGAACAATTCGACCGGGCGCCCCGCCGAGACGGCACGCATGCGCTCGCACGCGGCCCCCAGGCTCGCGAGCGTCTGCTCGAGCAAGGCGAGATCGGGTTTATAGACGACGAGGGAAACCGACAGTCCGCAATTGGAGGGAGGCGACGCGCTTGTATGGTTCATGCAGGCTTCGATTGCGCGCTGGCGTTGGATTGGCCAACGTTAGAGATATCAGGGATTCGTTGCAGACCGATGTGACCCGGGTTCCGGCTCCGGATCACGCGGGCGCGCGCGCCAATTGTAACCTTCGCCGGCCCATCGCCGCGGAACAGCGCTTCTTGGGTGATAGAATTCGTCCGATGCTGCCGGCCGGACATTCACTGTCCTGTCGCAGGCGAGCGCCGGTCGCTGCTGTCGACCCGACGCGTTCCCGAAGCAGGTACGCGCTCCGGTATGTAGCGGCGTACCGAAACCTTAATACACGAACCAACCGAATATCAAATGACTGTTGCAATTATCACCGGCATTACAGGCCAGGATGGGGCTTACCTCGCACAGCTTCTCCTTGAGAAAGGCTATACCGTGTATGGCACTTATCGCCGTACGAGTTCGGTGAACACTTGGCGGATCGAAGAAATCGGCGTTGCCGGCCATCCCCAGCTTCACCTCGTCGAATACGATTTGACCGATCTGGGATCCAGCATCCGCCTGCTTCAAACCACGCAAGCAACGGAAGTCTATAACCTCGCGGCGCAAAGTTTCGTCGGCGTCTCGTTCGACCAACCCACGACCACCGCGCAGATCACCGGCCTTGGTGCGCTGAACCTGCTCGAAGCAATTCGAATCGTCAATCCTGCGATTCGCTTCTACCAGGCCAGCACGTCCGAGATGTTCGGCAAGGTCCAAGCCGTCCCGCAGACGGAAACCACCCCGTTCTATCCCCGCAGCCCGTACGGTGTCGCCAAGCTTTATGCACACTGGATGACGGTCAATTACCGCGAAAGCTACAACATCTTCGGTGCCAGCGGCATCCTGTTCAATCACGAATCGCCTCTGCGCGGGCGGGAATTCGTCACGCGCAAGATCACGGACAGCCTTGCAAAGATTCGCCTCGGCAAACTCGACGTGCTGGAACTCGGCAACCTCGACGCCAAGCGCGATTGGGGGTACGCGAAGGAGTACGTCGAAGGCATGTGGCGCATGCTCCAGGCCGAACGCCCCGATACGTACGTGCTCGCAACGAATCGCACCGAGACCGTTCGCGACTTCGTGTCCATGGCTGCCCAAGCGGCGGGCTTCGAGCTTGCCTGGCAAGGTAGCGGCGAACAGGAAACCGGTGTCGACGCGCGGTCAGGCAAGACGATCGTCAGGATCAGCCCGAAGTTCTACCGGCCGGCCGAAGTCGATTTGCTGATCGGCGATCCGGCCAAGGCGCGCGAGGAACTCGGCTGGGAGCCGAAAACGACGCTTGAGCAGCTTTGCCAGATGATGGTCGAGGCGGATATTCGCCGGAACGAAGCCGGGTTCTCCTTTTAAGCAAGCATGGCAAAAGTCTTCGTAACAGGGCTGGATGGATTTACCGGCCGCTACCTGGCGGAAGAGTTGACTCAATTCGGCCACGACGTGTGTGGTGTCGTTCGGTCGAAGAAAGTGGATATTCCATGGCGAGCGCACGTATGTGATCTGCTCGACCGCGAAGGCCTTGCCCAGACGCTGTCCGCAGAAAAACCCGACGCGGTCGTGCATCTTGCGGCGATCGCATTCGTGCAACATGGCGACGTCGGGGGGATCTACCAGACCAACGTCGTCGGCACCCGCAACCTGCTCGATGCGCTCGAGCATGCCGGGTGCCGCCCGCGGTCGGTATTGCTCGCGAGCAGTGCCAACGTCTATGGCAACAGCGATCGGGAAATACTCGATGAAAACGTCCCGCCAGCGCCGGTAAACGATTACGCGATCAGCAAGTACGCGATGGAACTGGTTGCGCGGATGTGGGCGGGAAAGCTTCCGATCATCGTCGCAAGACCGTTCAATTACACGGGCGCCGGACAGGACGACAAATTCGTGCTGCCGAAGATCGTTCGCCATTTCCGCGACAAGGCACCCCGAATCGAGTTGGGCAATCTACACGTCGTGCGCGATTTCTCGGATGTTCGCTCGGTGGTGTCCGCGTACCGCCGGCTGATTGAAGGCGATTTTGCCGGACGCACATTCAACGTTTGCTCCGGTGTCGGACATTCACTTCACGATGTTCTGTCCATCATGCAGGAGTTGACCGGACAGGCTCCGGAGATATGCGTCAACCCGCAGTTCGTGCGAGAAAACGAGGTTTTCAAGCTGATCGGAAATTGCACGGAGCTCGAGCGAGCGATCGGACGCGTCCAACCCATTCCGTTGAAGACGACGCTGGCATGGATGCTCGAGAATTCACCGGGATAATCCGGTAAGGGTTCCGGCGTCGACAAGGGCGTGAGCCGCATCCCGTGGCTCCGTCCCGGCATGCCTCGTTGTGGTCCCGCGCCATCCAGCCTTCGGCGCTTCCCGGCCAAGGCCGACGTCGGCCGGCCGGAGCGCGACGTTGGCGCCCGTCCCTTGAACTGCCCGGTGATCGCGGGCGCGACGACATACGCACCGCCCCGGGAAAACTTCAGGCATCCGCAGGATCGAAATGAGAAACACACAACTTGATGGTCTCAGAGGTTGGGCAGCGTTATCGGTGGCGATTTATCACGGCATCAATATTCCGTCGAAAGCCGCTCACGAAGCACTGATGCTGCCCATGCAGGCGCAAACCTCCGCCCATGCCGTTGCCACCAAGTTGCTCGTATCGACTTTCAACGGAAGCCTCGCCGTCGTCATCTTTTTTGTGTTGAGCGGTAAAGTATTGCTCGAGTCGCTAATGCGGTCTCGGAAAAGCATCCCCGAGAGTTCAATCGATTTTATGATCAAGCGAATTCTCCGCATCTATCCCCCGCTCTGGGTAGCACTCGCCGCCTATGTGCTCATGTTCTTCGTCATGGATAGATTCGCGGGTTGGGGGATGGGGCCGGACCTGCACCTCGTCCTGGTCAACGCGACGTTGACCAAGATCACGATGTACGGCGTGGCCTGGACATTGATTGTCGAACTATTGGCTGCCCCGCTGATCTTGATCGCCGCATGGTCTTACAGAAAACATGGCGCTCAGGCGCTCGTCATCCTGCTTGCCCTGCTCCTGCTATTCAAAGACAGCCCGATTCTCGGCTTTCTGCCATATTTTTCGACGTATGCGTTTCTTTTTGCACTGGGCTTCCTCACTTGCACCAATTTCGGAAAGCAACTGGCCAAGGACGTACCAGGTGTGAACGCTTCGATCGTCATGCTGCTGATGATCTACGGTGCCTTGTTTACTCAATACGATTCGCCCAATGTCGTCATCTTCCAGGGAATTACTGCGTTCCTGCTTATCGCCCTGATATCCGAAGACAAGGATACCTGGCCAAAGCGCTTCTTCAATCTGCCGGTATCTCAGTTCCTCGGAGATATTTCATTCAGTCTCTACCTGCTGCATCCGCTGGGCCTCGAACTGCTCGAACATTGGGCTGACCGACTCACCGGAAACGGCTTCCGAGAGCACTATCTCGCCTCCGGCATTGTCATTGGAATCCTGACCCCCGTGCTCACGATCCCGATTGCCGCACTAATGCACAAATACGTCGAGACACCAAGCATAAGGCTCGGGAAATTCACTTCGGAGAAGATTTGTGGCGTCTTGTTTGGAAACAGCATCAAGACGACAAACAACATGCAATGACTCCGGATACGGAACGCGCCGAATCGACTCTCCAGCAGAGCACGCTGCGATAATTCTGCAGAAGCGCTTTCCAGATCGGTATGCGTGCGACGGAGACGAGCATGCCGATCCAGCGCTGCTATCTTCCCCACGCCGCCGTTCGCGATTCCAGGAAACGTGCCCTCAAGCCCGCCTGGATTTCGTCATTGGGTTGACGGTTATTACAATCGGCAACGCCTGCATACCTCGATCGACCACCACACCCCCGTCAATCAAGAGGCCAGGTCGATCGCGCATGAGTTGCTGTACGTGAAAACAAGGCGGGGTCACCCAGCCCGTGGTCGACGCTGCGCAGAGCGACGACGAGCGTCGCTTGCCCCAGCCCCGACCATCAAGGTAGATCAACGCCTTAGCCGACGCACTCCGCGATTCGTGCCTCGATTGCCGAGCCATAATCGGCCCAACCGAAGATCTTGCGATCGAGCGCATCTCGCGTCAGGCGGCGACGCAACTCCGGCTGCGCGACCAGCTGCTCCATCGCCGTTGCAAGCGCATGTTCGTCAAGCATGTTCACGGTCATGCAACCGCCCCCTTCCGCGAGTTCGGCCATGACCCCCTCGGAATGGCACAGACTGGGTGTGCCCATCCAAAGGCTCTCCATGATCGGCAACCCGTAGCCCTCCACAATCGACGGATAGACGGTAAAGGCGGCGCGACGAAACTCATCGGCGAGCGCCTCATCAGTCAGCAAGCCGGTCCATTTGATACTTGGATCTTCCTCCATCATATGCTGGAGCCATGCAATCAGGTCGTCCGCTTCGGCGAAACGATGACCGACCAGAACGAGTTGCAACGGCAGATCCGGGCGACGCGCTCGCAGCAACCGATAGGCCTCCACCAATGTACGGTGGTTCTTGCGAGGTTCGATGCTGCAGACACAGAGGATCGTCAACACCCCGTCACCGGGCTCGTCGGCGAATGCCTGCACACGCGGCCTGGCGCCGAACTGGCCGGGCAGATAAACGGCGTCTCCCGACGGGCATGGAAGTCCGACCCGCGCGGCATAACCCTGGAACTCCTTGAGACTCTCGCGCGAAATTGACCAGATGGCATCGAACGAAGCCAGTGCTTCCAGATAGCCGGGAAACTTCTCGACGACCTCTCGCGCACAAAACGGGGGATGCGAAATCGGGATGACATCGTACAAAATGCCACTGACAACGAAATTTCGCGCGCGCGCCCATAAAACCCGCTTGTGGACCGTACCGTCCAGCACGACCTCGGGGAAAAAGAATACGGGCGCAACCTTACCTTCACCGTTACCGAACACCTTCAGGCAATTTTCGACAGTTCCGAACACGTCTCGCAACGAGATGTGCACAGGTCCGTCGTAGGCCGCCAACGTTTCCCCCTCGCCATCGGTGAGCAGTCGATAGCCTTCGATGCCCGGATCCCAGCGCACGAATACCGGCATCACCCCGGCTGAACCCTGAAGCGCTCGGCACAAACGTCGTGTGACGCGAATCACGCCGGGGTTGGCAGGATCGATCGAAGAATTACTGCAATCCACCAGCACCAGCCTCGGCGTTTCCGTCGCTGCGGATTCCGCAGGACGCATTTCGCCCACCGGCTGATCCGCAATGCGCGCCAGTGCCGACAAATATTTGTCAAGTGTCGCTTTCCAACCAAAGGACGCGCGAAACCGCTCGAACCGCGCCTCGGTCAGATGAGACGGAACGCCCTGCCTCAAAATGCGCACGGCCTTGTAAACCATGTCGTCCGGTTGACCACAGAGTTGCCATGGATCCGCAATGACCTCCGGGTGGGCGCCCAGGCTGAATGCAAGTACCGGCCGACTCAACCACTGCATTTCCGCCAATGGCAAATTAAAGCCTTCCCAGAGCGACACGGTCATGCCCAATTCGCACTGGCGCATGATCTCGTTGAGCGCGGCATCACCGACGAAACCGAGAAATACGACCGCATCGGCGATTTTCTCGGGCACCGCGAATTCTCCCTCGCGCGCCAGCACCAGCAGCCTTGCTTCAGGAACGCTCTCGTGGATACGTTCGAATACCTGCAGACCGACCGGGCCATTCTTGTAGCCCAATGCCTCGAAACGCCCAAGCAGCATCACCGGCTTGTAGCCGGTCGCGACGAGCGTCCGTACGCGACTCAATGCCTCGTCATCGACATGACCGCCGTCAGGCGCGCCAAACAGGGAGCTCTGAAGGTGATCGGCGCCAAGCAGGATCGTCTCCACGCCCTCTGCGCTTCCCCTGTCCGGCAGGGTCTGGGTTTCGCGAATGAACGCGCTTATCGGCAAGACTGCGCTGAATCGGGGGAGTTCGCGCGCCCGGATGCGCCGCAGTTCGCGCTGCGTCGGCAGCGCGCCCTCCGGCATGCCGTCCTGAGGAACCGCGCCGGCGTCGATGAAGACGGACTTGGCGCCGCGCTCGGCACAAACCGACGCAGCCGAGAAAAAGGGCCAGCCGCCAACGATGACAACATCGGGCCCCTGCTCGGCAAACATCTGATTCCAGCGTTCACGCAAATGCTCGGCCGCGCGCTCCTCCGCGGACACGATCGACAGACGCCCGACGTCGTCCCATACCTGCAACGCGGGCGAAACCTGTCGAACTGCGGCCTCGTCACATCGCAGGCACACGAACGTAACAAGATGTCCTTGCCGCACCAGGCTTTGGCCCAGCACCAACAGGAGACGATCCACCCCGAAGCGCGGCAACAGGCGCTCGTTACAGATAACGAAGTGGCGCCTCCGTACCTGATCTACTTTCGTCGAATTCATGGCCAAATGTCCGGGCAAGGGATATGGAAGGACGCTTGCGGCGCGATTGCCGCAAGCATGTCGGCGGCGCCTCGCGAATTCCACGCACGAGGCAATGCCGCAGGATCGACCGCGACGCTTGCCAGCGCGCCCCGGACGTCGGCATCGGACTCGACGGCACGAACGCCACCGAACATCTGTCCTACCATCGCCAGGGGTTTGCATTCGGCGGAGACAATGATCGGCAATCCCCATCGGATGGCCTGCAATGCCGCCGCAAACTCGATGTCCTCGCTCCAGTTCCAGAAGGCGGCAGCGTCGGCCCACGCGTCCGCCGGCAACCAGTCGTGCCACAGCAAGCGCACGCGTCGCCCTGCGCCGACCTCGTCTTCCGTCCGATGGAGCGACTGCACCGCATCGACGATTTCACTGCCCGGCGCGCCACCCGCGCACAGCACCACCGGTTCGCCGGGCAATGAGCGCGGATTCGCCAGCACGTCCTCATAGACGTCGAGCAAGCGCGCGACTGCGGCTTCTTCCGCATATCCTTCGCGACGAGCCACGTTCCTTTGGCCCTCTTCGCGCGCGCGCTCGGGGGCGTCGATGTATGCCTGCATCGCTTCGGCAAGCCGGTCCGGAGCCGATGGCGGCACGAGCGTCCCCGTCTTTCCCGGCTCGATCAACGCGCCGATGCCGCCCACGTCCGTCGCCAGTTGCGCCATCCCCGCCGCCATCGCCTCGAGAAGCGATACAGGCTCGTTCTCGGGCCACCGCGAAGGCAACACGATCACGTCGCTGGCGCTCATCAATTCAATGATCCGGTCGCGCGGCACGCGCCCCAGGCACTGGACGGTCTCGCTGAGCCCCAATTCGGCAATCTGACGCCTGACGTCTTCGAGCAAGTGGCCGTCACCCGCGATGGTGAGCGACCAGCGCCCTTTCAACGACACGTCACCAGCCAGACGTTTCGCCGCTTCGATGAGATCGGGAATCCCCTTGTGCTCCCCCATGTAGGCGACGCACAGAAAGCGGGTCGCCGCAGAAGGCACGCGCTTCATCTCCCGAAACGGGCGAAGATCGATGCCGTTCGAAATCACGAAGGTTCGCTCGCGCTGGGCCGCGCCCGCTTGCACGTATGCGTCGGCGAGGGAAACGCTCGGCGACACGAGCGCCGAAGCGTGCCCGAGACACCAGGTGACATAATCACGCCGCAAACGCATCGGCACCGGGTGCGCCAGATCATGCGGGCGAATCGATGCGCTGCAATGGGTTCCGCACTCTTCCGTGTTGCCGCAGATCGAACCGTCGTCGCGAAGCTTCGTGCCGCGGTAGCAAACCCCCCACAGGTCATGGAGCGTGACCACCACCGGAATGCCTCGGCGACGCGCCAATGGAATGAGATGCATCCCGAGACCGGCCATATTGTGAAAGTGGACCAGGTCTGGCTGCTCCGAATTCAATATGGCCCTGAAGTGCTCAGCGACGCGGTCGTTCCTGAAATTGTCGTTGGCTTCGAACGATGTCACGCTGGTGCGCCACACCACCATCCCTTCGTCGTCCTCCCGATCGAGACGTCCCCGGGCATCTGCGTTTTCCGCAATTCTTCCCGCAAATACGACCACGTCGCAACCGCTCGCCGCAAGGCCGAGCGCCTGTCGCCGAGCCACGACCTCCGCGCCGCCCAACACGTGCGGCGGAAATAGATTGCTGACGATAAGGATTCGCCTGCGGCGCTTCTTGATATCTGAAAGCACGATTGGATCTTCTAATGACGGGTACACATGCCGGTTGCGATTCAGCACGCCGGCTTCCCGTTGGCACTCATTGATGTTCGTCCATCGATCCCAAGCGGATCGCGGACAGCTCGAATTCGAAGCACTGGCCGTTGCGGCGACCACGAACAGGCACTTCGACCTGCCCGAATCCGGATTCTTCGAGCAATTTCGTGAGACTTTCGGGTGTCAACAGGTTGAAATGGAAATCGCCGTTGTAGTCCTGACTTCCGAACAACACTTCGCGGAAGTCATCGAAAGAGTAGCTTCCTGCCGCGACCCCCTTGAGCATCGCGTCGCCATCGGGCACGATCGCGCGCAAGCGTCCACCGGGTTTCAGCATGGACCGCCAGTGCGGCAACAATCGCCGACGTAATTCCTCTTGCGGAAAATGCTCGACGAGATGCGACGAAAACACTTCGTCGACACTCCCCTTGTCGAAAGGCAGGCCGCCGACATCGGCCACCACGTCCACGCCCGGAACCTCACGGGCGTCGACATTGATGTACTCCGGCATCGCGATGTGACCACACCCCAGATTGACCTTGAAGCTACCCGCGGCCCTGGCCTGTTCCACTTTGCCCGGCGCCAACACCTTCGCGACGACATCACTCGACACGGCGCCCGGGCTGGCGTTGCGTCCGGCGCCATAACTCAGTTCGTACATCATTTCGCGACGCACGAATTCGACGCGATCGAGCAAGTAGCGCAAGGTCTCGTCGACTTGGGCACCGCGCTGCGCCATGTCTTGTCGAAGACCGTCGATCGACTTCGCAGAGCTGTTCGCCACTGATTCAAAGCGCTTTTCGACCGCCGTCGCGATAACCGGGTCGAGCCGCGCTTCGATGTCCGACAGATGCGTGAGCCGATTGTCGATTCCGCTCATGTCATTGCGCACCCGCAACCAGACCTTGGTCAGGTCGTCGATCGTCCGCTGGCTTCGGCTGCACTCCTGCTTCAGACGATCCGTGGTTGCAAACGACGATCGCAGTTCGTTCTCGAGATGTTGGAGCCGAGGCTCGATCAAGATCAACGGCCGATTCAAGCGAAACAGCAACGGACGTAGTAAAGGTCGCGCAAAGCGTTTCACGGTTTGCTTCAGTTGGTCCACAGTCATAAGGTGCTCCGAATTGCGTTTGAGATGTTGGCAGGGTATCAATTTACCCCTTCAAGCGATCTCGCCAGGAACTTCGCAAAATCAATTAAATGAACGTCATGCGTTCACGCGACGAGATGTTGAACCGACCGGTTCTCAATCTCGTGACGACCGTTCGGCTCGACGTTTCGCCCAAAGCACTTCAAGCCGGTCACGCATCGCATCGCCTACAGGAACGGAACCGTAGCTGCGCAAGATGCGGTCGCGTGCAATCCTGCCACGCCTGCGCCCTTCCGACGGATCTGCAGCGACCTGTCGCATCACGTCAACTGCAGCATCCTGATCGGGTTCGGCCCAGTACTGCCCTTCAGACCACGGATATTCGTTTGGCGCCAACGGCCGCAACTGGTACGGAATCGGATAGCCTGTCTCGGCAGTCAGGAAATCGGTACAACCGGAATAATCGGTACCAATGACGATGCGCTCGAACGTCATCGCTTCCGCCATGCCGAGCCCGAAACCCTCGGCACGGTGCAACGACACGTAAGCGTCCGACGAACGGATCAGGCCAAGCATTTCGTTGCGCTCCATGTTTGAGTCGAACATAAGGATCCGGGGATCCTGTCGCATTGCATCGCTAACGACAGCCTTGATATCAGGGAAGTGATCGGGAGCCCCGGTCGACTTGATCACCAGCCCGACATTCTCATCGCCGAGCGGGAAGGCTTCCCGGAATGCATGCAGGACACCGAGCGGATTCTTCCGGAATGGCGACGAATAGTAATCGAAGCTGAACATGAAGTAGAAGCGCTTCTCGTCCATGCCGAAGTGCGCCCGCCCCGGATGGTCTCCGCCGGTGTCGTCCATCGCGGGTGGCATGACGGTGATCGGTCCGTCGAAGATATGCGCGAACGCGTCGGCGATGAATGTGTTGGGTGCCCATATTTCGTGAATGTGGGCAAGATTTCCGCGCCAGGCCTCCGGAGCCCTCGAAAGCTCCCAATAAGGGCAAAGGATGTTGTAGGACTGCGCCAACAGTCGTGGGTCCAGCTCCCGAAACACGGCGGGGACCTGGTCGCAGGCGACCTCGATCACGTTGACGTCATACGGATGCTTCTTGTCGTACCGATGGGGCATGTATTCCCCGATCAAGCGGCTTTCGATCCCCACTCGGAACGGGTAGACGGCAAACGGCAAATCAACCGCTTCGGCCGCCGTCAGGTTTGCACGGAATGCCTGCCCCAATCCCAATGCGCCTTCCGCATATCCGATAAACAGGACGCCATCCCGCAACTCCAGCGGTTCGCTCGTGAAGCGGATGGGGAGAACCGGCGCCTGCTGATCCGATACCTGCCCTTCGCCCGTGATGCGCTGCCTGAGCCACTTCGCCCGTGTCCGGAAAAACGGAGCGATCAGTTGCTTCGAAGATGCGGCGAGCGCTTGCTTCCAGCCCTGTTGCTCCAGACGATCCGCAAAGAAGGTCGCCAGAAAGCCGCCACGTCGGAACCCTCGCACGACAACGCCTTTCCATCTCATGGACACGCCCGGACCGGCCGGGGACCAGCCTGCCCCACCAGGCGACGGCGACCGTTGCATTCCGCCCTCGCCGCGCGCATTCGCCGACGCCTTCGATCGCGCTGTCGACGCCGCGAATTTTCCTTCGTTTTCCTCAATCAGCGCTCTACGGATCGACAGACTGCATTCGCGCCACGAAAACTTCGCGCGAATGGCTCGAACACCCGCCTCCGAAAGAAGCCGGTATCGCGTCGCATCCATGTCGTTTGCTTCCAGCAGCAACGTCGCCAGATGTTCGACGGAAGGCTCCCACCAGGTCCCGATCGTGCCGAAACCCTTGTCAGAGTAGTCGGCCGGGATCTCGGTGCCATTCAGCAACAACGCACCGGGAATCGCAAAGTCGGCCACTCCGCTGAAATTCCCGAAAATGGCTGGCGTACCGCACGCCATGGATTCGGCAACACCGAACCCGAACCCTTCCGAGCGGGACGAACAAACCGTGAAATCCACGCTGCGATAGAGGCTCGCCAAAAACTCCTCATCCATGCCTGCGACGCTTTCGTAAACGGCGATCCCTTCCGCAAGATACTCGGCAATCCGAAAATTCCTCCAGATGCGCGTGCTGTCGGGGCTCGGCATGGCTTTCAATATGCCCGTACCCATCAGGATCAGCCTGGCGTCAGGCCGCATTCGATGAAAGGAGCGCCATGCCTTGACCATGACGTCGAGCCCCTTTCGATACTGATTGCTGGCAAACCACAGGAAGGTTTTCCCGTCCGCAAAGCGCATCGACGGCCCCCACGGCTGAAAGACATCGCTTTCGATGCCGAGAGGGGCGTAATGAACGCGATCGAAACCGGCACGCTTCAGTACCTCCACTCCCCAACGGGAAGAGGTCAGTACCATTTTGTAGTCCTCTTTGAATGCCAGCCACGGCTCGGGTAAACGCGTGGTTTCCCAAACCGTATAAAGACAGTCGAAAGGCTTTGCGCCCGGATGTGAAAAGACAAGCTCCGGCGCAGCCGGATGAACGAGGCCATAGCGCCTCAAATACGGATGAAGATTCTTGTTGACGATATTCCAGGAATTCGTCTCTTTCGAGTGATGATTCCGGTGGGAAACATAGTGTCCAAGAAACTTCTGCGCGAACAGTTGCTTGTTCTTCGCGATATAGTTGAGCTTGAATTCGCTCGGCTTCTCCGCAACGGTCGAACTCGTCCAGTGCTCGATCTGCGAGTAGGTCAGATACGCGCAGGTGTATCCGGCTTCCCGCACGCGAAAGCCAAAGTCCGCATCCTCGTGATAGAACCCATACTCGTTGTCGAGAAAACCGATCTTGTCGATGACCGACATGCGCACGCCCGCGAGGGTCAGCTCGCAAAAATCAGCTTCGAGACGTTTCGTATTGCCTGGAGGCAGGACGAAATCGTGAGTGAAAGTCAGCGTCTCGAGATCCCAGTAGACCCGGTAAGCCAGCTTTCTCTGCGTGGCGGTCTTGTCGATGAGGATCTGCGCCGGAGCCACGATGCCGAGGTCGGGATCCGCCAAAAGCTCCGCGAGTAGCTCGCGCATTACATCGGTCGTAAACGTGATGTCGTTGTTGGCGACAAAGACAAAATCACACCCGCGCTCCCTGGCCATTTCCGCGCCGATGTTGCACGCCTCGGTATAAGTGTGCGCTCGCCCAAGCTGTCGCAGGCCGACACCTGCCCTGCGACATACTTCTTCAGTATTGTCCGCACTCCCCTGATCCAGCACCACGACCAGTTCGCCAGGAATCCGAAGCGTTGGCAGCATGCGCTCCAGAAGCTTGGCGCCGTTGATCGACGGGATGACGAGCAGGGTTTTTCTCAGTGCAGTTTCAATAGTCATGTTTGCTTTACGTTGGCAGCCGGGGAAGACCCTCGTCCCAACCGTGGCTACGTTCATTTCCAGACCGGCGGACAGTGGCTCCGTTCATGTGCAGCATGCATGCCCGGACACCACTTTCCACCTTCGCCACCGGGCTTTCGGTTACCGGCACGCGTCCATGACGAGCCTGCCGGATGTGATCGAAAGCCTCGGCGATTCACGTGGCGTCTACGACGACGCCGCAACTCGCCCGTAGTGATCCTCGAAGCGGACGATGTCGTCTTCGCCGAGATAGGACCCGGATTGGACCTCGATCAGTTCGAGCGGAATCTTGCCGGGATTTTCCAGACGATGCGTCACGCCGAGCGGAATGTAGGTCGACTGGTTTTCACTCAGCAGCGTCACCTGATCGCCATTGAAAACGCGTGCCGTACCACGCACGACGATCCAGTGTTCCGCGCGGTGATGATGCATTTGCAGGCTCAGCGACGAGCCCGGATTCACGATGATGCGCTTGACCTGGAAGCGCTCGCCCTGGTCGATGCTTTCATAGGAGCCCCAGGGCCGAACGACTTTCCGGTGCGTGACCGATTCATGTCGGCCCATCGCGCTGAGCCGTTCGACGATCTTCTTCACGCGTTCCGACTCGTCGCGATGCGTGACGAGCACCGCGTCCGCTGTTTCGACGATGACGAGATCCTTGACGCCGATCGCCGCGACCATCCGGTGATCCGCGCGGATGTAGCTGTCGGTCACTTCTTCCGTCATCACGTCGCCCAGCATGGTGTTGCCGTCCTCGTCCGCGGCGGAAATCTCCGCGAGCGCCGCCCACGAACCGATGTCGCTCCAGTTGAGGCCGGTCGTGGCGACCATCACTGCGCGATCGGTCTTCTCCATCACCGCATAGTCGATCGAGATGTTCGGGCTTTCCTGGAACGCGGCGGGATCGAGTCGCACGAAATCGTCGTCGCGCTTCGCCTGCACGAGCGCCAGTTCGACCTGCTTGAGAACAGCGGGCTCGAAACGCGCCAGTTCCTCGAGGTACACGGACGCCTTGAGCATGAACATGCCGCTGTTCCAGTAGTAGCCTCCGTCCGCGAGAAACCGCTCCGCCGTGGCGCCATCCGGTTTCTCGATGAACGCGTCCACGCCGTAGGCACCTTCATGCGATGCCAGTGCGCCGCTGCTGCGAATATAGCCGTAACCGGTATGCGGCTTTGTCGGTTCGATACCGAAGGTCACCAGGTGACCTTCGTTCGCGATGTCGCGGGCGGTCGACGCGATTCGTGCAAACACTGCGTCGTCGAGAATGACATGGTCCGAAGGCAGCACGAGCAGCAACGCATCCGGCGTCTGCTCCAGTGCGAGCAGCGCGGCGGCGGCCACCGCCGGTGCCGTATTCCTTCCCACCGGCTCGAGCACGACTGCCGAAGGCGCCACTTCAATGCTGCGCAACTGGTCGGCAACGAGGAAGCGCTGCTCCGTATTGGTGATCACGATCGGAGGATTCACATCCGCCATACCGTGCAAACGCCGTACCGTTTGCTGCACGAGCGTGTGACTGCCCGTCAGCCTCAGATATTGCTTCGGGTACCCGCCACGTGACATCGGCCAGAGCCGGGTACCGCTGCCACCACACAAGACAACCGGATATACGTTCACGTCAACTCCGCAAAAATGATGAATCTCTAAGAACTGCATGCACGAGAAGCTCGGCACCAGCGGCTATGCTGGCACTTCCACCCGCGGCGGCCATGCCAAGCCAAAGTCGTCACGCGCCAAAGTCAGATTTGGGCTGTAGAAAGGATCATGCTCCAAGCGGTCCTCCCAACGTCGCTTCATGTACTCGAATTCGCGATCGAAGCGCGCTTTCCTGACCGGATCGTCGTCACGTCCGCGCGTGGCCGACTCGTGGTGATACAACTCTGCAAATGGGGTCCATACGTTTCGATACCCGGCCTCACCGACGCGAAGGCAAAAGTCGACATCGTTGTAGGCGATCGCCAGATCCTTCTCGTTCAACCCGCCCACCTCTCGATAGATCGACGTGCGCACGACAAGACAAGCCGCAGTTACCGCCGAGAAGGCGTTGATGAGGCCTGCTCTGCCGAAATATCCACGCGCCGCGCGTGGCAGATGTTTGTGGGCGTTCCCGGCTACGCCAAGAATGCCCAGCACTAATCCGGCATGCTGAATTGTATCGTCCGGGTAAAGAAGCTTCGCCCCCACTGCCCCGACGTCCGGTTGCAACGCCAGCGCGACCATTTCAGATAGCCAGTCCGGCGATATGACCTCGATATCGTTGTTCAGCAGCGCGATCAGCTCACCGTTCGCATGTTCGACGGCGGCATTGTTCAACGCGGAATAATTGAACGGCCCGTCGTCGCGCAAGACCCGAATACGGGGATCCCCGGCTATCGACTCGAAATAGCGCAACGCCTCCGGATCGTCGGAACCGTTGTCGATCAGGATGACTTCATAGTTCGCGTACGTGGTCTTCTCGAAAATGCTGCTGATGCACTGGCGCACCAGTTGGGCGGCATTGCGCGTGGGAATGATCAGGCTGACGAGCGGCTGCGTCGCCGGCAACGCATACCGGGCACGATAGCCGTAGCCGATGTACTCGACCTTGCAGTCCACGCCCCGCCGCTCGAAATGCTCGTTGAGCGCCCGCTCTCCGGCGACCGCGGCATAAGGTTTCGCATCCGAGCTGAAGGCGGTGCTCCGCGAATGAACCCGCCAGTGATAAAGCACGTGTGGAATGTGATGGATCGCCGCGACATCCGTGCGTTCGCTGCAGCGCAGCGCCAGATCGTAGTCCTGCGACCCTTCATACCCGACGCGGAACCCTCCCACTTCATTCATCAGCGCTCTTTCGTAGACGCCAAGATGACTGAACATGTTGTGCGAATAGAACAAGTCGGGGTTCCATGCGCACTTGAAATAAGGGTCGTGGCGCACGCCCGACTCGTCGATCTTGTCCTCGTCGGAGTAGATCATGCGCACGGAAGGGTTCTGCTCGATGACGTTCGCCACATGGTAAAGCGCATGTTCCGGCAGCAAGTCGTCGTGATCGAGAAGCGCGACCCATTCGCCCGTCGCCAACGCCAGCGCGCTGTTCGAGGCGGCAGAAATATGCCCGTTCTCTTCGCGAAATACGGCCTTGATACGCCGGTCCTCGCTCATGTAGCGCTCGATCAACTGACGCACGGCCGGATCGGTCGATACGTCGTCGGCGATACATAATTCCCAATGCGGATAGAGCTGGCCGCGTACCGAATCGATCGCCGCGGCAAACCATTCGGGCTTGGGGTTATAGACCGGCATGACCACGGAAATCAACGGCAAACGATTGAAACCGGCAATGTGCTGCCGAATGGCGTCCCGCGTCGCATCATCGACTTGGTCATAACGACACACCCAATCGACGTAGTCGTCGCGACCAATGATTCCGGGTGCGCCGGCCCGCAGCCAAACGAGCTTGTGCATCACGCCGGCGATGCCCTCGCGGCGATATACGCCATATGCCTTGCGCAGGACGGCGCGGAGGCCACCACCTCCGGCTGCCCGCTTCGCCAGCGAATGTATCTCCAGCAGTTTCAATTTACCCCACACCTTGCCGTGTTTTCCGGCGTCCTCGTTGCAGCGCCTTCGACCCGACGATTCTCTATGTTGCGCTGGACCTTCTCGCAGCCGTCGCACATGCATGCTTCACACCGAGCCCGCGAACGGCCGACGCGGCATGCACCGGTCCGGCGCATATGGATCTTGCTCAGGCCGTTGTGGCCTCGTATGCCGACACGACCTCTTCCGTCGGCCCGAACGCCCGTACGCTTCCGCGCTCCATCCAGAGCACCTTGTTGCACACCTTACGAATTTCCGAGTTCGAATGCATCGCGAGCACGACGACTTCCGCACGACTGTGCAGATCCGCCAGTCGTGCCTCGGCCTTGTGCATGAACGATGCGTCGCCAACGCCCATCACTTCGTCGAGCAACAGGATTTCGGCGTCGACCGCGGTCGACACCGCAAACGCGAGTCGCACCTTCATCCCGCTGGAGTACGTGCGAATGGGCAGGTCGAGATAATCGCCGAGCTCGCAAAATTCGGCGATTTCGCGTTGCTTCGAGCGAACCTCCGAATCGGACATGCCGAGCAGCAGCCCCCGGAGCCGGATATTCTGCATACCGGTCGAGTTCTCGTCCATGCCGAGGCCAATATCGAGCAGCGGCACGACTTTCCCGTCGCGCGAGACCGTACCGGCCGTCGGCGGATAGATGCCCGCCATCGCTCGCAGCAACGTCGATTTCCCCGCACCGTTATGCCCGATCAGGCCGACGCGGTCGCCTCGCTCGAAACGCAGGTTCACGTTATCGAGCGCGCGCACGACGATCACACCGTCGTTATCCTCGGCGATCCGGTTGCGCCGCCCCATGCGGAGCACTTGTTTCTTGAGCGACCGCCCCTGCACGTCGAAGATCGGCAAATCGAGCGTTACGTTCTTCAGTTCAATGTATGCCATGTTACGCACCTCAAACCCAGTACGGAATGCGCTTGAGATAGCGCCCGGTCATGAACAGCGCGACAGGCCATCCAATCAGCGCCATGCCGATCGTGACCGCCCATGTCGTCGTGCTCGGCATCTGCCCGATCAGCGGGCTGCGCACCACGTCAATCAGGTAAGCGAGCGGGTTCCATTCGACGATGAATGAAAAGCGGGTCAGCGAGTTGGGACGGAAAATAATCGGCGTCACGTAGAACGCAACCTGGAGCAATGCGCCGACGATCTGCGGGAGGTCGCGGAACCGTGCCGACAGCAAGCTGATCGTCATTGCGATCCACATCGCGTTGATGACATAAACGAAAAGCGCCGGAATGAAGATCGGCAACGTTTCCCAACGCTTTACGCCGAAGATCGCCAGCAAAATGATGACGATCACGAAGTTATGCGCGAGGACGATCAGGTTCCGCCAGACGACTTGCAGGATATAGATCAGCTTCGGGGTCGCCATCTGACGGATGTAGGACGCGCTATTGATGTATGCGACGCTACCTTCCTGGATGGTTGCCGAAAACATGCCCCACAGCACCAGACTGCACGCCAGGAACGGCAGATACTCATTCATCTTCTGCCCGAACAACGTGCCGTAGACCACGCCAAGCGATGAAATCATCACGCCCATACTGATCGTGAGCCAGAACGGCCCGACCCGCGAGCGCGCATAGCGCTGCCGGATTTCGAGCCAGCCGAGCAGCGTCCACAACCGCCATGACGCAATGCTCTGTTTGAGGTCAGCAAGTGAATGAGTCAGCATGCAAGCTTTCTAATTGAGTGAAAATTGAAAAAACAGGCCGTTCCCGAGCGTCAGAGCGCGCCAGTCCGACCGGTCAGTCCGTGCCAGATCCCCAGCAGCGACAACCGCAGGTGTGCGACGCGAGGCCGCATGAACAATGCATAGATCACCAGCCGGACCGGCATCTTGACGAGCTCCGTCGACTTCCAGCTCCATGGCACATAGGCGCGCCGGATCAGCGCGATCGCATTGCGGAACAGATAATAATGCCGAACTGGGCTGTGCCCGGGGTAGCTTCGTCCGAAAACCTTCACCGGCTCGCCACCCAGTTCGTGCGTGAGTCGCAACGCCGGCGCGCCGAGCACCGAATAACCCTTCGAGCGAGCCCGGACGCACCATTCGAGATCGACGAAATCGATGAACAGCTCATCGTCCATCGGGCCGATATCGCGCCAGACCTCGAGATTCACGCACGACCCCGACGTGATCAGAAAGTCGACGTCGACCGGCTTCACGCCGTCCGGCTGCACACGGCGCAACTTCAGGTAACCGAAGCGGACGAACGGTGCGACTCCACCCAGCCGCGCATCCTCGTACGCTGGCCCGACGAGCGCCACGCGACGATTGCTCATGCGCTCGGCCGCCAGTGTCCGGGGCAGTTCGACCAGCAATTCGTCCGAGGGCTCGCTGTCCTGATCGAACAGCAATACCGACGTGCAGCCCGCCGCGATCAGCCGCTCGATACCCTGGTTGAGCGCCGTTGCGATACCGAAGTTGGCGCCGTTCGGGACATAGTCGATGCGCGAATCCAGCCCAAGCGCTTCCGGGGTGGACACGCTCTCCGTGTTGTCGATCACCACGCACGGCCACACCGTGGCGAGCCGGTTCGCGCGCGCCACGCAGCCGTGATCCGGTCGATAAAACACGATCACGACACCGGTTCGCTCCTGATGCGAGGGAGATGGGGCCAAGTTACTCACTCAGGCACAGCTTCAACGCATCGGCCCAGTCCGGCAACCGCAGCCCGAATGCTTCGGTCAGCTTGTCGTGCGACAGTCGCGAATTGGAAGGACGCTTGGTAGGCACCGGATAGTCGCTCGCCGGGATCGGCACGACCTTCGGCGCACGCTCGCCCATCACGTTCGCAAAGATGGCTTCGGCAAAGCCGTGCCACGATGTCGCGCCGGCCGACGTGAAGTGGTAGACGCCGGAATGCCGCGCCCACCAGTCCGATCCGTCGGCCGCCAGGGCTTGCGCGACGATGTGCGACGTAGCCGTGGCGATGGTCTTGGACCAGGTCGGCGCGCCGATCTGGTCCGCGACTACACGCAGCTCCGGACGCTCGCTCCCGAGCTTCAGCATCGTCAGCAGAAAGTTCTTGCCGCGCCGCCCGTACACCCAGCTCGTGCGCAGGATCAGGTGCGCACATCCCGTCGCCGCGATAGCCTGCTCGCCTTCGAGCTTGGTCAGCCCATAGACGTTCTGCGGGTTGGTCGCATCCGTTTCGACATAGGCGCCCTCTTTGGTGCCGTCGAACACGTAGTCGGTCGAGTAATGAACCAGCGCCGCGCCGCTGCGCGCCGCTTCCTCCGCGAAGACACGCGGCACCTCGGCATTCAGGCGACGCGCGGCGTCGACGTCCGTCTCCGCCTTGTCGACAGCCGTATAGGCAGCCGGATTCACGATGATCGACGGCTTCAACTCGCGCACGACACCGCGCACGCGCTCGAGATCGGACAGATCGAGCATCGAGCGGTCGCACGCCACCACACGTCCCAGGCCTTGCAGCGAGCGCAGCAGTTCGAATCCGACCTGGCCGTTCACGCCCGTCACGAGGATCGTCGGTTCAGGTTTCACACCCACCTCACGCATAGACTTCGGCTTCGCTCAATCGCTTGCCGGCCGCATCCTTCGCCGCCAGCAGCGGCTCGAAATCGATCGGCCATTCGATCCCGATCGCCGGGTCGTTCCACACGATGCTGCGCTCGTGTTCGGGGAACCAGTAATCGGTCGTCTTGTACAGGAACTGCGCGGCATCCGACAGCACGACGAAACCGTGCGCGAACCCGGGCGGCACCCACAGCTGGCGATGATTGTCGTTCGACAGGACGACCCCCACCCACTTGCCGAAGTTCGGCGAACTCTTGCGAATATCGACTGCAACGTCGAACACTTCGCCTTCGACGACACGAACGAGCTTGCCCTGCGAGTGCTGCACCTGATAGTGCAACCCGCGCAGCACGCCCTTCGACGAGCGCGAATGATTGTCCTGCACGAATTCGATGCCCGGTTCGACCTGCTCGGCGAATTCCTTCCCGTTGAAGCTTTCGTAGAAGAATCCGCGCGCATCGCCGAATACCTTCGGCTCGATGATCTTGACTTCGGGCAGCTCCGTCGCCGTTACTTGGATGGCCATGCGACTTGATCCGTAAGAATGTTCTTGAGGTACTGCCCGTACGCGTTCTTCGCGAGCGGCTGTGCAAGCTTCAGCACCTGTTCTGCGTCGATCCAGCTGCGCCGGTAGGCGATTTCCTCCGGGCACGCGACCACGAGGCCTTGCCGCTTCTGCAGTGTCGCGATAAAGCTGGCCGCCTCGATCAGCGAATCGTGCGTGCCGGTATCGAGCCACGCGTAACCGCGCCCCATGATCTCGACATTGAGCGCGCCATCCTTGAGATACCGCGAGTTGACGTCGGTGATTTCCAGTTCGCCGCGCGGCGACGGCTTGATGTCTGCCGCGATATCGCACACGCGATTGTCGTAGAAGTACAGGCCGGTCACCGCGTAGTTCGAACGCGGCTTCGCGGGCTTCTCTTCGATCGACAGCGCGCGGAACGACTTGTCGAACTCGACGACGCCATAACGCTCCGGGTCATGCACGTGGTACGCAAACACCGTTGCGCCGGTTTCCTGCGCGTGCGCACGTTCGAGCTGCTTCGCGAGATCGTGGCCGTAGAAGATGTTGTCGCCGAGGATCAGCGCCGACGGATCGTTGCCGACGAATTCCTTGCCGATGATGAACGCCTGCGCGAGGCCGTCAGGCGACGGCTGCACCGCGTACTGGATGTTCATCCCCCACTGGCTGCCGTCGCCGAGCATCGCTTCGAAGCGCGGCGTGTCCTGCGGCGTCGAGATGATCAGCACATCTCGGATGCCCGAGATCATCAGCGTCGACAGCGGATAATAGATCATCGGCTTGTCGTACACCGGCAGCAGCTGCTTCGACACGACATGCGTGATCGGATACAGCCGCGTGCCGGAGCCGCCCGCGAGGATTATGCCTTTACGTGCCATCGCATCGCTCCTCAGGTACGTTTCGCGTAGTTGGTCTCGACCCACTTGCGGTACTCGCCCGACGCGACTTCGTCGGCCCAGGCCTGATTGTCGAGATACCAGTCGACCGTCTTCGCCAGCCCGGTCTCGAACGTTTCCGCAGGCTTCCAGCCGAGCTCGCGCTCGAGCTTGCGCGCATCGATCGCATAACGGCGATCGTGGCCGGGGCGATCCGTCACATAGGTGATCTGATCGCGGTACGAACCCGCGGCCTTCGGGCGGGCCTTGTCGAGCAGATCGCACAGCGTATGCACGACTTCGAGGTTCTTCTTCTCGTTCCAGCCGCCGACGTTGTACGTCTCGCCGGGCACGCCGCGTGCGAGCACTTCGCGAATTGCGCTGCAGTGATCGCCGACATACAGCCAGTCGCGCACGTTCTGGCCGTCGCCGTACACGGGCAGCGGCTTGCCGGCGAGCGCATTCGCGATCATCAGCGGAATCAGCTTCTCGGGAAACTGGTACGGGCCGTAGTTGTTCGAACAGTTCGTTGTCAACGTCGGCAGGCCATACGTATGATGGTAAGCGCGCACCAGATGGTCCGAGCCGGCCTTCGTCGCGGAATACGGGCTGTTCGGTGCGTACGGCGTCGTCTCGGAGAATTGCGGGTCGGTGGCGGACAGCGAACCGAACACCTCGTCGGTCGACACGTGCAGGAAGCGGAATGCCGCCTTGTCCGCGTCGTTCAGGCCGCTCCAGTATTGACGGGCCGCCTCGAGCAGCGTGAACGTGCCGACGACATTGGTCTGCACGAAATCCGCGGGGCCGTGAATGGAACGATCGACGTGGCTTTCAGCTGCGAAATGGAGCACGGCACGCGGCTTGTGCTCGGCGAACAGTGCATCGAGAGCATCACGGTCGCAGATATCGACACGTGCGAACACATGCTTCGGGCTCCCGTCCAACGACTGGAGCGTGCGGAGGTTCCCTGCATACGTCAGCTTGTCGACGTTCAGCACGGCCTCGTCGGAATCGCGCAGCCAGTCAAGTACAAAGTTGGCACCGATAAAACCTGCGCCGCCCGTAACCAGGATCATGAGGCTCCCTCTAGTAATGCGCGGCAGGCTCGTGGAACACCGGCCGCATCAGATTCGTAGCAAGCAACCATGGTCGCTGCGCCAAACCGGGAATTTTAACCGGTCGACATGGCCGCCAAAGTCATGAAATGCTAATTTTGTTCGGGAAAACGACAATTATAGGGAGCCGCGCCGTGCAAAAGCCATGCCGCTAACAACTTGATACAGCGCTCCGCACCCTTGCCGGAAATGAAATTTCCTGTCAAATAAATTACATTTCAGAGAATTGCAATCGCAAAATGCCGCCGAACGTCGAGTACTTTTCTTTCATCCGGGAAACTCGCAGGACTCGCCACTCATGATCCGCCCCCCCATCGCCATCGGCGACATCCAAGGCTGTCATTCAGCTTTCCAGTCGCTGCTCGACCAGCTTTCGCCCGCCGCCGACACGCCGCTCTGGATCGCCGGCGACGTCGTCAACCGCGGGCCTGCCTCCCTCGCCGCGCTGCGCGCGCTGGTCGACCTCGGCCCGCGCGTGACGGCCGTGCTCGGCAATCACGATCTCCACCTGCTGGCAGTCTCCGCCGGCCTGCGCACCGAACGCCCGGGCGACACGATCGGCGAAATCCTCGACGCGCCGGATGCCGAAGCACTACTCGACTGGGTCCGCCACCGCCCGTTCGTGCATGCCGAGAACGGGATGCTGCTCGTACACGCGGGCGTGCTGCCGCAATGGGACGCCACGCTGGCACTCGAACTCGCCGACGAACTCCAGCGCGCGCTGCGCGCGCCCGACTGGCGCGAAACACTGCAAGGCCTGTACGGCAACGAGCCGAACCAGTGGAGCCCGAACCTGAAAAAACGCGACCGCATGCGCGTCGCGTTCAACGCGTTCACGCGCCTGCGCTTCTGCACACCCGACGGCACGATGGAATTCAAGGCGAACGGCGGCCCAGCCAGCGCGCCGCCCGGCTACCTGCCGTGGTTCGACGTGCCGGGGCGCCGCACGGAGGACGTGACGGTCGTGTTCGGACACTGGGCCGCGCTCGGCCTGATGCTGCGCGAGAACGTCGTCGCGCTCGATTCGGGATGCGTGTGGGGGAACCAGCTGTCGGCCGTGCGGCTGACGGCCGATCCGGCGCAGCGCACGGTCACGCAGGTGCAGTGCGAAGCGTGCGGCGCGCCGGGCGGCGAATGATTACGCGCTGAGTCGTCCGACCAGAAAGCGCCTCACCCCTCGCGCCCCGGCACCGGCTCGTCGGCCGCCCCATCGCCTGCCGCGCCGCCGGCGCCGAGCTCGGTCGCCGGATACGCATGCTTCGCCAGCTCCGCGAGCGACTCGGCCGACGGCTTGCCGACCTTCTCCTGCATCGACGCGAGCGCGGCCGCGATCGCGTCGCGCGCCGCCGCGGAAGTCGCCCGCCGGTCGCCGCCCGGCGCGATCGGTTCGCACACGTACAGATGCGCGACGAGCGGGCCGCCGCGCAGCACCATGTCGAGCGACTTGCCGAGCGACAACTCGCCCGTGTAGGCCGGCGCGACCGACTGCCGCCGCTGCGCGTCCTCGTACATCAGGCAGATCGGCTGCACCGCGCAGCCGGCCGATACCGCGGCCTGGAACAGGTTCGCATGGAACGGCAGCAGGTCCTGCCCGTCGGACGTCGTCCCTTCCGGAAACACGCACATCAGCCCGCCGTTGCGCAGGCGCTCGGCCATCTCGTGCATGATCCGCATCGCCTCGGTGCGCTTCTCGCGCTGCAGGAACACGGTGTCGAGCTTCTCGGCGAGCCAGCCGACGACCGGCCACTGCCGCACCTCGGCCTTCGACACGAACGGCGTCGGCCGCCACGCATTGACCGCATAGATGTCGAGCCACGACACGTGGTTGCCGACCACGAGCGCGCTCGCGTCGAGCCGCGCGCCGTCGTTGTGGACGACGACGCGCATCCCGCAGATCCGCAGCATCTTGAGCGACCAGCGGCGCGTCATCTCGGCACGGCGCGCGGGCGTGACGTGCGAAAAACGCAGCGCGACGATCGCCATGCCGCGCAACAGGTGAAAGACGAGACGCAGCTTGCGAAGAGCAATCATGGCGAGGGTCCGGCGTGGTTCAGTGGCGCTCGAACGCGATCTGTCCGGCGACGAGCGTCGTACGCACGCAGGCGGGCAGTTCGTAGCCGAGGAACGGCGAGTTGTGGCCCTGGCTCTTCAGCGCACGCGGCTCGACGCGCCAGTGCGCACGCGGGTCGAACACGCACAGGTCGGCCGTGCCGCCTTCGGCCAGGCGGCCCGCCGGCAGCTTCAGCACGTCGGCCGGCGCGGACGTGATGCGGCGCAGCGCCTGCGCAAGCGGCGTGCGCGTCTCGTCCGCCCACTTCAGCGTCAGCGACAGCAGCAGTTCGAGCCCCGTCGCACCAGGCGTCGCTTCGCCGAACGGCAGCAGCTTCTCGTCGTCGTCGACGGGCGTGTGGTCGGAGCAGATCGCGTCGATCGTGCCGTCTGCAAGCGCCACGCGGATCGCTTCGCGATCGCGTTCGCTGCGCAGCGGCGGGTCGAGCCGGAACTGCGAATCGAAATAGCCGATGTCGACGTCGATCAGGTGCAGGTGGTTCACGCCGACATCGCAGGTCACGGGCAGCCCCTCGGCCTTCGCCTCACGCACGAGCGCGAGGCCGGCCGCCGACGACAGCCGCGCGAGGTGCACGCGCGCGCCGGTCACGCGCATCAGTTCGAAGATCGTGTGCAGCGCGATCGTCTCGGCCGCGACCGGCACGCCGGACAGCCCGAGCCGCGACGCGAGCGCGCCGCTCGCGGCAACGCCGCCGCGGCCGATGAACGCATCGAGCGGGCGCAGCCACGTGGTGTAGCCGTAGGTGCTCGCGTACTGCAACGCGCGCAGCAGCACCTGCGTGTCGCGCACCGGCACGTTGGCATGCGTGAAGCCGACGCAGCCGGACTCGGTCAGCGCGACCATCTCGGTGATCACTTCGCCCTTGAGGCCGACGGTCAGCGCGCCGAGCGGATGGACGTTCGCCTGGCGCAGGTTGCTCGCGCGGAACTTGAGCATCTCGACGAGGCCCGGCTCGTCGAGCACGGGATCGGTGTCCGGCGGGCACACGAGGGTCGTGACGCCGCCCGCGACGGCTGCGGCCATCTCGGATGCGAGCGTCGCCTTGTGCTCGTAGCCGGGCTCGCGCAGCCGCGCGCACAGGTCGACGAGGCCGGGTGCGACGATCAGGCCCGACGCGTCGATGGTCTTCGCGGCGTTGAAATCGGCCGGCGCCGCCGCGCCCGCCTCGGCGATCGCTGCGATCTTGCCGGCCGCGACGAATACGTCGGCCTGCCGTTCGGTGCCGGCGACCGGGTCGATCAGCGTGCCGCCTTTGATATGAATCTTCATGCGCTGTCTGTAAATACGTTGATTGCGTGAATAAGGATGCGCGAAAGCGGGCTCAGTCGTTGTTGCCGGCGACGATGCCCATCACCGCCATCCGCACGGCGATGCCGAACGTGACCTGGTTGAGGATCACCGACTGCGGACCGTCGGCGACCTGCGAATCGATCTCGACGCCGCGGTTCATCGGGCCCGGGTGCATCACGATCGCGTCGGGCGCGGCGAGCGCGAGGCGCTCGGGCGTCAGGCCCCAGGTCTTGAAGTATTCCTGCGCGGACGGCAGCAGCGCGCCGCTCATCCGCTCGTTCTGCAGGCGCAGCATGATGATCACGTCGACGCCCTTCAGCCCTTCGTCGAGGTTGTGGTACACCTTCACGCCCATCTGCTCGAGGCCGCCCGGCAGCAGCGTGCGCGGGCCGATCGCACGCACTTCCGGCACGCCGAGCGTGGTGAGCGCGTGGATGTCGGAGCGCGCGACGCGCGAATGCAGGATGTCGCCGACGATCGCCACGCGCAGCTTCGTGAAGTCGCGCTTGTAGTGACGGATCGTGTACATGTCGAGCAGGCCCTGCGTCGGGTGCGCATGGCGGCCGTCGCCGGCATTGATCACGTGCACGTGCGGCGCGCAGTGCTCGGCGATCAGGTACGGCGCGCCGCTCGACGCGTGGCGCACGACGAACAGGTCGGCATGCATCGCCGACAGGTTGTTGATCGTGTCGAGCAGCGATTCGCCCTTGCTCGTCGACGATGCATTGATGTTCAGGTTCAGCACGTCGGCCGACAGGCGCGTCGCGGCGATCTCGAAGGTCGTGCGCGTGCGCGTCGAGTTCTCGAAGAACAGGTTGAAGACGGACTTGCCGCGCAGCAGCGGCACCTTCTTCACTTCACGGTCCGTCACGCTGACGAACTGCTCGGCCGTATCGAGGATGTGGTTGACGATCGAGCGCGGCAGGCCCTCGATCGACAGCAGGTGCTTCAGCTCGCCGTTTTTCGTGAGCTGCGGGTTGCCCTTCAGGAAACCGTAGCGGAACCGGTCGGGGCTCGCGGCCGCCGCGGGATTGCCGGTGCGGCCAGTGGTGTCGGTGGTCATGGTGTGCGTGATTCCAACTATGCAAACGGGCCGCGGTGCAAACCAGCGGCCCGGGATACGGTTTCGCGTGTCGTTCAGGCGCCGTGCGCCTCGACGCGCAGCGTGAACTGCGCGGCATCGTCGCGCGCGAGCACGAGCGTCGCGCCGGCCGGCACGTCGAGCGCACCGCCCGCGAAGCGCGCGGCGACCGGCAGCTCGCGGCCGCCGCGGTCGGCGAGCACCGCGAGCTCGACCGCGGCCGGACGGCCGTAGTCGAACAGCTCGTTGAGCGCCGCGCGCACGGTGCGCCCGGTGTACAGCACGTCGTCGACGAGCACGATGCGCGCGCCGTTGACATCGAACGGCAGCGACGTCGGGCTGGCCTGGCTGTGCAGCCCCTTCTTCGCGTAGTCGTCGCGATGCAGCGCGACGTTCACGACGCCGAACGCCGGCGCACCGAGATCGCGCGCGAGGCGTTCGGCGAGCCACGCGCCGCCGCTGTAGATGCCGGCGAGCCGCGGGCCGCCCGGTTCGGCGAAAGCCGCGCCGTAAGCGGCGCGGATCTGGTCGAGCAGAGCGCGGTAAAGCGCCTCGGCGTCAATGGTGCTCATGGTCGGACAATTGATCGAGATACTGTTGAAGGATGACGCGCGCGGCTTCGGCATCGAGCATCTCGGCGCGTGCGCGGCCGCGCACGTTGCGCTCGCGCAGCCCGGCCTCGGCCTCGACCGACGAATAGCGCTCGTCGACCCACGTGACGGGCAGCCCGAAGCGGCCGTTCAGCTGGTTGCCGAAGCGCTTGGCCTGCTGCGTCATGTCGTGCGGCGTGCCGTCCGGATGCATCGGCAGGCCGACGACGAGCGCGTCCGGCCGCCATTCGGCCAGCAGGTCGCCGACCGCCTTGAAGCGGTGTTCGCGGTTCAGGTTCTGGATCACGACGAGCGCGCGGGCCGAGCGCGTCAGCGCATTGCCGATCGCGACCCCGATTCGCTTTTCGCCGTAGTCGAACGCCAGGAGCGTCGCATCGCGCGCGCTCGCGCCACTCATGCGTGCCCTGCTTCGCCGGACAGCATCGACGAGCTGACGCCGAGCAGGCCGAGCGCGGCTTCGAAGCGCTCCTCGGCCGGCGTGTCGAACACGATGCGCGGATCGGCGGCGACCGTCAGCCAGCCGTTGCGGGAAATTTCTTCCTCGAGCTGCCCTGCGCCCCAGCCTGCATGGCCGAGCGTCAGCAGGAAGCGCTTCGGGCCGGTGCCCGTCGCGACCGCCTCGAGCACGTCCTTCGACGTCGTCATCTCCAGCCCGCCGTCGACGGACATCGACGAGTTGTAGCTCGCGCCCTCGACCGGCTCGTGCAGCACGAAGCCGCGCTCGGTCTGGACCGGGCCGCCGAAGTACACGGGAATGTGCAGCAGCGGCTCGATGTCGAGCTTCAGGTCGATGCGGTTGAACAGCGATTCGAGGTCGATGTCGGTGGGACGGTTGATGACGAGGCCGAGCGCACCGCGCTCGCTGTGATCGCAAAGGTAGACCACCGTTCCCGAAAACGTCGGATCCGCCATGTTCGGCATGGCGATCAGGAACTGGTTGGTGAGATTGATGCGATCGGAAGGCTTTGACATGGTTTGAATTTTAGCAAAGACGCCGCGACCTGACCGGGCCGCGATCAACAAGCAACGCCGCGCCACGCTGGCAACGGCGCGCGCGGATCACACGGCACTCTAACACGCGCGCGGGCACTGTCGGCAGCGTGTTGCGGGCCCGTGCGGCAAGGGTCGCCACCGCGTGTCCGTCCCCTTGTTCGTCAGGTCCGGCCGAGCGCCGTACCGAGCGCTTCGGACGCCGCGGTCAGGTCCGGCGGCGCGACGCCGGCCGCGATCTTCAGCAGCGCCGCGCGCAACATGTCCGACGCGTGACCGTGCGCATCGAGGCCGCCGCCGGCGAGCGGTACGCCGTGCGCGGCACGGCGCCACGCGAGGCCGAGCGTATCGGCCAGCAGTGCCGCGTGGCCGAGCCCGAGCGCACACGCGGCCGTACCGACCCGGTAGGCGGCGCCGGACGCGCGCCACGCGGCACGCGTGTCGGCCACGGCCGGATCGGCCGCGAGGTCGGCCATCGACGCATCGGCGGTCTGCAGGAAATCCTCATACGCATGTGCATTGACGGTCACGACGCCGAGCGCGCGGGTCGGCGCGACGGCGACCGCGTCGTGCTCGGCCCGCGCGGCATCGGCCTCCCACAGCGCTTCGGACGCCGGCGTGCCGGCGACGTGCCAGTCGACCGTCAGCCCGTAATCGTGCAGTACGTCGACGAGCGCGACGTCCTCGGCCGCGGCGCCGAACAGCGCGAAATCGCGCCACAACAGCGCAACCGTCTCGCGCACGAGTTCGGGCGGCGCGCTGCGCAGGCCCTGCGCCTGCTCGCCGAGCAGCAGGTTCGTCCGCGCGAGAAAGCGCTTCAGTTCGGGCGCGCCGCTCGCGCGCAGCGCGCGCAGGCACGCGGCCGCGAGCCGCCAGAAATCGTACGGGCCATCATCGGCCAGCGTGGCCTGCATCGCATCGAGTTCGTCGAGCGCCGCGTCGGGCGCGGCGTGCTGCGCGCGCAGTACGCCGAGCAGCGCCTGCTCGTAGCGGGCGCGTATCCGGGTCGCGAACGCATCGGGCAGCGCGCGCAGCGTGGCCGGCGGCACCGCGCGGCCGACGAGCGCAAGCGCGTCGAGCGGCGTGTTCGCGCGCAGGTCGGCGGCGCTTTGTGCGCGCAATGCACGGAAATGCTCGAAAAGAACCGGCGAGCAGGCGAGCTCGCGCAGGTTGTGGCGCCCGACGGCCGCGCGGAAATCGCGCAGCGCGGCACGCCAGCCGGCCGAAGTCGGCTCGACGGCGACGAGCGGCACGGCGGCCGACAATTGCCCGGCGAAACGCGCGGCCGGCAGCCAGCCGGCTTCCGCCAGCACGGCCGCGGCAGCGGACACCGGCGCGGCCGCGTCGTCGTGCCGCTCGAATGCGTCGGCGGCCGCCGCTAGCCACGCGTCGGCCGCGCGCACGGCCCCGCCGCGCGGGTTGGGCAGTGCGTCAGGGAGGGGAAAGTTCGCCGGATCGGACGTCATGGACACGCGCGCCTGTCATCGTCAAGCCACTCGCGCGAACCCCGGCGCGCGAGCGCCGGGCCGATGCGAGGCCGGAGCGGGGTGTCCGTGGGCTGAAGGTCCGGTCAGATCTGGACCATCTCGAAGTCTTCCTTGCGGGCGCCGCATTCGGGACACGTCCAGTTGATCGGGACGTCTTCCCAGCGCGTGCCGGGGGCAATGCCCTCTTCCGGCAGCCCGGCTTCTTCGTCGTAAATCCAGCCACAAATCAGGCACATCCAGCTCTTGTATTCCATCTTAAGCCGCGTCGGGAAAGTCGGTAAATTCGGGAGCCATGATGGTACCGTGTCGGGGCCGGACTGCCTAGCAATCGCGCTGGAGTCCGGCGACTACGTTGCGCTGCGCTAAAAAATCCGTCGTGCGGGCCGGATTCCGCCGCATAATGGCTGAAAAGTGCGGCCTGCCGGGCAACACAGGGCCGAAAAAGCCCATTTCGCCTCGCCGTCCGCATCTCCGTCGCTTTCCCGTTTTTCTCTTGCCCCATTTTTACATGTCCAGCAACGCCCCTCCGATCGTCCTCACCTTCGGCCTGTCCGATCCCACCGGCGGCTCCGGCCTCCAAGCCGATCTGATGACCCTGGCGAGCATGGGCTGCCACGGCGTGTCCGTCCTGACGGGCTACACCGTGCGCGACTCGGCCGCCTGCGACGAAGTGACCGGCCTCGATCCCGACGTCGTCGCCGCCCAGGCGCGCATGCTGCTCGAGGACATGCCGGTCGCCGCGTTCAAGATCGGCGCGGCGACGCGCGCGGAAGTCGTCAGCGCGATCGCCGAGGTCGTCGCCGACTACGACGGCGTGCCGCTCGTGCTCGCACCGGACTTCACGCTCGACGACGAGCACGTGCTCGCGGCCGACGACCTGCGCGAATCGATCGCCGACCTGCTGGCGCCTCAGACGACGCTGCTGGTCGCCGACTACGCGACGCTGATCGCGCTCGCGCAGCCGGACGGCGACGCCGAGGCGCCGAATCTCGATGCGGCCGTGTCGCACCTGCTGTCGCAGGGCTGCGAGTACATCCTGTCGTCCGAGACGGGCTCGCACCGGCTCGTCAACACGCTGTACGGCGAGGAAGGCCAGCTCCGCGAGGACATGTGGGATCGCTCGCCGCACCGGCTGATGGGCATCACCGATACGCTCGGCGCGGCCATCGCGGCGCTGCTCGCGAACGGCCAGGAGCCGCCCGAGGCGGTCCGCGAGGCGCAGGAGTACCTGTACCAGGCCGTGCGCGACGCGTTCCGGCCCGGCATGGGCGCATACCTGCCCGACCGGTTCTTCTGGGCGCGCAGCAACGACGATGCGGACACGCCGCCGGCCACGAAGGTCGAGCCGGTGCCGAGGACGTCGCACCGGCATTGAAACGCGCGGCGGGCGTGAACGCCGGCCGGCGCGCGCACGCGAATCCGGCGCGCAAATAAAAAAAGACCCGCATCGCTGCGGGTCTTTTCTTTTGGCTGGAACGCGCATCGCTGCGCGTTCCGGACACCATCGACCGAAGTCGATTACATGTCCATGCCCATGCCGCCCATGCCGCCCGGCATGCCGCCCGGCATCGGTGCATCTTCCTTCGGCAGTTCTGCAACGGCTGCGTCCGTCGTCAGCAGCAGGCCTGCAACCGAAGCTGCGTTCTGCAGTGCGGTGCGCGTGACCTTGGTCGGGTCGACGACGCCGGCTTCGACCATGTCGACGTACTCGCCCGTCGCTGCGTTGTAGCCGTAGTTGCCCTTGCCTGCAGCAACTGCCGCCACCACGACGCTGGCTTCTTCGCCGCCGTTCGTGACGATCTGGCGCAGCGGCTCTTCCATTGCGCGCAGCACGATCTTGATGCCGGCGTTCTGGTCGGCGTTCAGGCCGGTCAGGCCCGCGATCGCGGTGCGAGCGCGGATCAGCGCGACGCCGCCGCCTGCCACGATGCCTTCTTCCACAGCTGCGCGCGTTGCGTGCAGTGCGTCTTCGACACGTGCCTTCTTTTCCTTCATTTCGACTTCGGTCGCAGCACCGACCTTGATCACTGCCACGCCGCCGGCCAGCTTGGCCACGCGCTCTTGCAGCTTTTCACGGTCGTAGTCCGACGTCGCTTCTTCGATCTGCGCGCGCACTTGCTTCACGCGTGCTTCGATGTTCACGGCTTCGCCTGCGCCGTCGATGATCGTCGTGTTTTCCTTGCCCACTTCGATGCGCTTCGCCTGGCCCAGTTCTGCCAGCGTTGCCTTCTCGAGCGTCAGGCCGGTTTCTTCCGCGACGACCTGACCGCCGGTCAGGATCGCGATGTCTTCCAGCATCGCCTTGCGACGATCGCCGAAGCCCGGTGCCTTGACCGCGACGGTCTTCAGGATGCCGCGGATGTTGTTGACGACCAGCGTTGCGAGCGCTTCGCCTTCGACGTCTTCAGCGATGATCAGCAGCGGACGGCCAGCCTTCGCGACTTGCTCGAGCACCGGCAGCAGATCACGGATGTTCGACACCTTCTTGTCGTGCAGCAGCACGAACGGGTTGTCGAGGACGGCGACTTGCTTGTCCGGGTTGTTGATGAAGTACGGCGACAGGTAGCCGCGGTCGAACTGCATGCCTTCGACGACGTCGAGTTCGTCGGCCAGCGACTTGCCGTCTTCGACGGTGATCACGCCTTCCTTGCCGACCTTGTCCATCGCTTCAGCGATGCGATCGCCGATCGACGAATCGCTGTTCGCCGAGATCGAGCCGACCTGTGCGATTTCCTTGTTCGTCGTGCACGGCTTGCTGATCTTCTTCAGCTCTTCGACAGCCGCTGCGACTGCCTTGTCGATGCCGCGCTTCAGGTCCATCGGGTTCATGCCCGATGCGACGTACTTCATGCCTTCGCGGACGATCGATTGCGCGAGGACGGTTGCCGTCGTCGTGCCGTCGCCTGCGTTGTCGCTGGTCTTGGAAGCAACTTCCTTGACCATTTGCGCGCCCATGTTCTGGAGCTTGTCCTTCAGCTCGATTTCCTTCGCGACCGACACACCGTCCTTGGTGACCGTCGGGCCGCCGAAGCTGCGCTCGAGCACCACGTTGCGGCCCTTCGGACCCAGCGTGACCTTGACTGCGTTGGCGAGAATGTTCACGCCTTCGACCATCTTCGAACGGGCGGAATCGCCGAATACGACGTCTTTAGCTGCCATCTTCTAACTCCTTGAATTCTTGGGAATATGTACCGTCGAAGGACGCTTAGTTAGCGTTGACCACGGCCATGATGTCTTCTTCGCGCATGACCAGCAGTTCCTGGCCGTCGACCTTCACGGTCTGGCCTGCGTACTTGCCGAACAGGACGCGATCGCCGACCTTCACGTCGAGCGCGATCGGGGCGCCCTTGTCGTCACGCTTGCCCGGGCCGACCGCGAGGATCTCGCCTTGATCCGGCTTTTCAGCAGCGGCTTCGGGGATGACGATGCCCGAGGCGGTCTTGGTTTCTTGATCCAGACGCTTGACGATCACGCGATCGTGCAAAGGACGAAGGTTCATATTCACTCCTCTCTTGACTGAGATTGAAGAACGCTTGGGGAATCTGCCCGGCGGAACGCCCGGCAGAGAATTGTTAGCACTCTCGTGCAGCGAGTGCTAATTATATGGACGGGTTTTGACAAATTCAAGAAGGGAAACCGGACGAATTTTTCGAACGGCGCGGCAGCGGGAAAAACGCTCGAAAACAACAAAAAACTCTTTAGAAACAAAACCATGACGAACGTTTCCGGCCCGACCGGCGGGCCCGAGGGGCCCGCGAATCCCATCCAGCCCCGTTTGGACACCGGGTAAGCACGGAGTTCCTGAGGCCGGCGACATCGCATCAAAAAAACTGCGCCGGCGCCGATCCGGCATGCTGCAGCGCCGCCTTCGCGTACGCCGGACGCCCCTTGCGCGCCCTCCCCGCCGATGCATCGATGCCGATCCGACGTGTTCGTGCGCGTACGCGGGCCGGGACACCGGTGTCCGGCAGTCGGCGAACACGTTGCGCTCGTTGTCGAAAATGCGGTGATGGCGTACGCGTGCTGAGCGGCGCGGATCGCCGTCACGCACCGTCACACGTCGTCACGTATCGGCGCAGCCCGCGCCCGACAGCGGCCGGAAGGTCCGGCCCTCCGTCTCGACCGCCGCGCCCAGCAACCGCGCAAGCCCTTTCGCGCCTTCGCGCATCACGACGTCGTGATTCCATCTGAATAACGGGCGCGCGATCGGCTCCAGCCAGTTCATCCACTTCAGTTGCGTGCGGATGTGCCAGTCGTAGCGCACGACGGTGCATGCGCCGTCGTCGGCAAACGACCAGCATCCGTCGCCTTCGATCGCGCCGCTCGCGCGGCCTTCCAGCGCATGCCCGGGCTCGACGCGCCGTACGCGCATGTCGAAGGTCAGCCGGTACGGCAGCGCGCCCTTCCACGTATACCGGTGCAGCGCACCGACGCCGCGCGCGTCGCCCGGCTCGATCTCGACGGTGCGCACGGCGCCCTTCCACCAGTCGGGCCAGCGGTCGACCTGGTAGATCGCGTCCCAGACCGCCGCGAGCGGGGCGTCCACGCGCCAGGTCGTCGAGAACCGGTATTCCGCCATGCAGCCTCCGGCATGCGCGTCAGGGGCAATGAATCAGCGCACCGATCAGGGCGCGAAGAAGCGCTCGGGAAACGCGACGTCGATCTCGATATCGTCGAGCGTCACGGTTTCGAGCGGCACGTCGTCATCGTTCGCGAAGCTGACGACCTTCAGCGGAAAGCCGTCCTCGGCGTCCAGCCACAGCCGGTAGCGATGCACGCCGCCGACCGCATGCGCGGGCGCGCCCGTGACCGACACGCGCAGCGCGGTCCGGCCGCCGACGGCTTCCTCGCCTTCTGTCACCGTCGCGCCGCCCTGCTGCAGCGCATGAACGTTGCGCAGCAGTTCGCCGACGTCCGACCGGTCGACCCGGTGGCCGCTGCGGTCGCGCACGAGCGGATTGGACGGCGACAGCGTCAACGCGGGCGGCGCGTGTGCGCCGAACGGGCGCAGCCGCACCTTGCCGTCGCCGGGATCGTATGCGAGCACCGCGCCGTGATGAGGCGACACGAAATCCATCCGGACGAAGCCCGGTTTCAGGTACGCGTAGCGGATTTCGGCGTGTTCGCCGCTCCGCGCCGACGAGCGGATCGTCGCGCGGTACGAGCGGACGTGGTCGAAATGTGCCTGCGCAACGGTCACGGGATCGGCTGTCATGCTCGCTCCTATCAGGCTCGCGGCCAGCAACGCGGCGATCACGGCGGCGCCTCGACGTCGAGCACGCCTTCCATCCCGCGCTCGCGATGGCTCCTGAAAAACAGCAGCCGATGCGTGCAATAGTAGGCGAACCGGCCCGGCTGCGCCGGTGTGAAGCGCAGTTTCTTCGGCGTCGTGGCCAGTTCGGTGTGGACCGCGATGCCGGCCTGCGGCGCATCGATTTCGAAACTGTGCGGCGCCACGCCGGGCTCGGCCGACACGGTCAGCTCGACCGGCACGTGCGCGCGCACGATCACGTGGCTCGGGCGGAAGAAATAGCTGCCGCCTACGATCGTCACCCGCTGCACGCCGTCTGCGTCCACCGGCACGCGCACCGGCGCATCGCCGTCGGCACGCGCGAGCGTGGCGCCCGCGGCGAGTGCCGCGAGCATGGGCATCAGCACGAGTGCCTTCGTCATCGTCTTCTTCATCTTCATCGCCTGCTCCCTGCCGGCGCCGCGCACGTCATCCTTTCCACGCGTCGGTCGAGCCGCCTAGCGCGCCGCACGCTTCGATCGCGAGCTCGCGCAGGCGCCGTTCGTCGCCGCGGCCGGACAGCGCATAGCCCATGCCGCGATCCGACCAGAAATACGTGTAGCGGCCGTCGGCCGACATCGCCCGCGGCGCGAGGTGCCGCGCGTCGTACGCGGTCATGTACAGCGTCACGCGCTTGCCGTCCGCCCGCTGGTACATGAACTGCGCGGCCGGCCCCGCGTCGCCGGGCAGCAAGCGGCCGCCCAGCAGCGCGTAGCCGTATTCGTCGAGCGACGGCGCGCGCACGGGCCGCCCGACACGCGCCGACAGCCACGCGGCAAGGTGCTCGGGATCGCCCGCGCCGACCTCGACCGGATGCTCGCGATCGGCTGCGTACACCGCATACGCGACATCGGCGCGCGCGGCGAACGCCGGTTCGCTGCCGAACGCGGCCCAGCCCGCATGCAGCGCGACGCCGATCAGCAGCCCGGCCGCCAGCCCCGCGAACGCATACGCGATAGCGCGCCGGCGCGGCGCGCGGCGCTGCACGAACAACGCGGGCGCGGCGCCCGGCAACGGAAACAGCGCCTGCAGCGCGTCGCGCTGGGCACGGTAATGCGCGAATCGTTCGGCCTCCTTCGGATCGGACTGCAGGCGCTCGAGCATCTCGCGCTGCTCGTGCCCGGACAGCTCGCCGTCCAGCAACGCGGACAGCAGTTGCGCCGACGCATCGTCGTCCCGATCGTTCGAAGGCTTGTGCGGTTCGTCCATCATGTCTTCCCGATTACCCGTAACGCGGCCGTGCCGTGCGCCGACGGCTCGTCCGACAGCATTGCACGCATCTGCCCGCGCGCCCGCGCGAGCCGCGACATCACCGTTCCCACCGGCACGCCGAGCACCTGCGCGGCGTCGCGATAGCTCAACTCCTCGAGCGCGACCAGCAGCAGCACCTCGCGCTGTTCGACGGGCAGCCGGTACAGCGCGCGCTGCACGTCGCGCAGCACCAGCCCGCCGATCTCGCCGGTCGGTGCGGCCATCGTCTGCCACGGCGCCGTCGCATCGTCGACCGCGATCTCGTGCCGCGCCCGCAACTGGTCGATGAAGCGATGCCGCAGCAGCGTCAGCAGCCACGCACGCAGGTTGCCGCCGTCGCGCGGCGGCCGGTTCAGCGCACGCTCGAGCGTGTCCTGCACGAGATCGTCCGCCCAGGCCCGGTCGCCCGTCAGCGCACGCGCATAGCGCGTGAGATGGGGCAGCCACACCAGCAGGTCCGATTCGTAGCTCATCGATGCGTCGCGCGTCGCCGCGCCGTTACGGACGTGCAACGTGCCACATGCCGCCGATCCCGTCGCCGCCCGCGTCGCCGGCCTTGTGGTCCATCTTCCAGCGATACAGCGGGCGCCCGTGGTACGCCCATTGCTTCTTGCCGTCGCTGCGCGTGACGAGGCTCCACGCGCCCGACGCCTTGTCGTACGAGTCGGCGATCGCGGGCGGCCAGTTGGCCGCGCACGCGCTGTCGCACGCGCTCTTGCCGGGCGCGTCGCGATCGAACACGTACAGCGTCATGTGATCTTCGTCGACCAGTTTCCCGTCGCCGACCTGTGGCGGTTCCGCGGCCGCCGGCCGCACGATCGCCGCCATCAGCGCGGCGGCGAAAAGCATCCGTTTCATTCCCGTTCTCCTTTTGACATGGCATCGCGACACGGCGGCGCCGGACGGGACGATCGGCTTCGTCGAGACCATTATCCCGCCGGCCGGTCGTGCCGGGACTCGGTATGTAAACGGACGAAAGCAGCCGGTTATTCCATGCCGCCCTGCGACGATCGGCGGCGGCCCGGTATCGGCCATTCATACGACGAAAGAAAGCGGGAAACCCAAAGGACAACGCGGCATGACATCCCTGTCATGCCGCGTTGCGCGACCCATGTTGCACGGCCGTTTCGCATGGCGGCCGATACGGCGCCGCCGTGCGTTTCCGGCTCGTTATCTCGGCAGTGCGCCGGTCAGCGATTGCAGCAGCGTCGTCACCGGTGCGAGCGGGTTGTTCGGCGAGCCGTTGCCCGAATGCGGTGTCACCGACAGGCCCGGCGCGGAACCGAGCGCCGTGCCCGCCGACGTGCCGACCGCATTGACGACCGTCACCGTCGAGTTGGCACCCGTCGTCAACAGTGAGCCGACCACGCCCGCCGTGCCGCCGGCTGCGTTCGAGCCCGAACCGAGCAGGCTGCCGCCTGCCGCTGCCGTCGAACCGGCCGCACCCGACAGCGCGCCGGCCGCCTGGCCGAGCGCCGCGGGACCGTTCGCGAGTGCGCCCGTCACCGAGCCGAGCGCACCGGTCAGTGCGCCGGCCGGGTTGCTGCCGCCAGTCAGGCCATTCACGAGGTTCGTGATCGGTGCGATCGGGCTGTTGCCCGCCGCGCCCGTCAGCGTGCCGACGACCTGGTTGACGACGCCTTGCACCGGCGCCAGCGGGTTCGTGCCGCCGAGGTTGCCGAGGGCACCCGTCACCGAGTTCAGCGCGCCCGTCAGTGCACCTGCCGGATTGCCGCTGCCGAGCGTGCCGACGACCTGGTTGACGACACCCTGCACCGGCGCCAGCGGGTTCGTGCCGCCCAGCGCGCCGAGCGCGCCCGCGACGGAGCCGACTGCATTGCCGAGTGCACCCGTGGCCGTGCCGACCGCGTTGCTCAGCGTCGCAGCCGGATTGTTGCCGCCGAGCGTGCCGACGACCTGGTTCACGACGCCTTGCACCGGCGCCAGTGGATTCGACCCGCCGAGGTTGCCGAGCGCACCCGTCACCGAGCCGAGTGCACCGTTCAGTACGCCGGCAGCGTTGCCGCCGGTCGGCAGCGCGTTCTGCAGGCCGTTGACGAGGTTCGTGATCGGCGTGATCGGGCTGCCGCCTCCCGCGCCGGACAGCGTGCCGACGACCTGGTTCACGACGCCCTGCACCGGCGCGAGCGGGTTCGACCCGCCGAGGTTGCCGAGGGCACCCGTCACCGAGTTCAGCGCGTTCGTCAGTGCACCGGCCGGATTGTCGTTGCCGAGCGTGCCGGCGAGCTGCGTGACGACGCCTTGCACCGGCGCGAGCGGACTCCCCGCACCACCGACGTTGCCGAGCGTGCTCGTGATCGTGTTGACCGCGTTGCTCAGCGAACCGGCCGGGTTGCCGCTGCCGAGCGTGCCCGTCACCTGGTCGACGACGTTCTGGATCGGTGCCAGCGGGTTCGAGCCGCCGCCGATGTTGCCCAGGGCGCCCGTTACCGTGCCGAGGGCGCCGGTCAATGCGCTTGCCGGGTTGCCTTTGCCGAGCGCGCCCGTGACCTGGTTCACGACACCTTGGACCGGCGCCAACGGATTCGAGCCGCCACCGACGTTGCCCAGTGCGCCCGTTACCGTACCGAGTGCGTCGGTCAATGCGCCGGCCGGATTGCCGCCACCGACCGCACCCGTCACTTGATTCACGACACCCTGAACCGGCGCCAGCGGATTCGCACCGCCGCCGACGTTACCCAGTGCACCCGTAACCGTGCCAACCGCATTGCTCAGCGTCCCCGTCGCCGTATTCAATGCGCCGGTTAGCGCGCCAGCCGGGTTGCCGCCACTCAGCGCACCCGTCACCTGATTCACGACGCCTTGAACCGGCGCCAGCGGCTGCACCGTGCCGCCGCCACCGCCGAGTGCGCCCGTCGCCGCCCCCACGGCGCCCGACAGCACCTGGCCTGGATTGCCGAGCGACGTCTGGATCGCGCCCGAGCCGCCTGTCGTCACGGTGACCGAGCCCAGCGGCGACGTGCCCGTCGCGACCAGCCCGACCGACACGCTGTTCGTCGGCGGATTGACGATCACTTGCGGGATCGGCAGCGAATCGAGGGCCCCCGCCAGCGCGGAACCCGAAGCCAGTACCCCGAACACCGTCGCAACCGACAGCGCCACACCCGTCAATTTGAAATTCTGTCCCATTCTTATTTACCCCATCTCGGTTGGCACTACGTTGATAAAGCATGGGGACGGATTGCACGAAGCGTGCCAATTCAAAAAGCGGATTGAATCACCAGCCTATTTCCAGGCAATAGCGCTTTTTTATGGATTTCAGGCGAAATAAACGGGCTGCGGAGCCAGAATCGTCTGATGAAAAAGGCAGGCGGAACGCGGATGTAACGTAACGTTTGCGAGCCCCGTAGTAACGTGTTCCGGTACATTCACGTAACGCCGGAACGTGCGGCTGCGACGCTGCCATGCAGCGTCATGACCGACTACCCAATGTGCATTTCAGCGAAATGAAAATGCATTGATAAATCGCTAATTTACTGATTTTCTTTATTTCGCGATTTCTTTCCCGGCGATTACGCAGATCATTTCCGATTACCCGGATTTTGATAATTCGGATAGCCAAATGAAAAATTGTTGCGGCCGCATCGCGGCCGGAGAATGCGATGCATCGCGCGCGGCGGCGGCGCGGACCTGCGCCGCATCGCCGCATCGCCGGTTCAACCGAAGCGCGCAGGCCGGTACGGACGGGGATCGATATAGGTCGGCGCGCCCGTCATCATTTCGGCGAGCAGGCGCCCGGTCGCGGGGCCGAGCGTGAGCCCGTGGTGGCAATGGCCGAACGCGAACCACAGATGGCGATGGCGCGGCGCGGGCCCGATCACCGGGCGCATGTCGGGCGTGCACGGCCGCATCCCGAGCCACGGCTCGCGATCGAGCCGTTCGCCGATGCCGAACGCGTCGCGCGCCAGCGGCTCGGCGCGCGCGAGCTGCACGCCGGTCGGTGGCGCACCGCGCAGCGCGATCTCGACGCCGGTCGTGAGCCGCAGGCGGCCGCCTTCCATCGGCGCGACGACGAAGCCTTCCTCGGTATCGCACACCGGCACGTTCAGCAGCGTGCGCGTCGGCAGGTAGTGCATGTGGTAGCCGCGCTTCGCGCGCAGTGGAATCCGGTAGCCGAGCGGCGCGAACACGTGATCGGACCACGGCCCGAGCGCGACCACGGCCGAGCGCGCCGAAATCGCCCCACGCTCGGTGGCGACCCGCCAGCCGCCATCCACCTGCGCGAGCGTCTTCGCGTCGCCGAGCACGAACGTGCCGCCGTCGCGTTCGAACAGCCGCGCGTAGGCCTTGGTCAGCCCGCCCGGGCTCGACACGGTCTTCGGGTCCTGCCAATGGAACGCGCCGCAGAATGCGGCGCCGACGCCGGGCTCGCGTTCGCGCAGCGCGCGCTTGTCGAGCACGGTCATCCGCAGCCCGTGCGCGTCGGCCACGCGCTGCTGCGCGCGCGTTTCCGCGTCGAACAGCGCGGGCGAACGGAATGCCTCGATCCACCCGCCGTCGTGCACGAGCGGCTGCGCGTCGGTGCGCGCGAGCAGCGCATCGTGCTCGACGACGCTCGCCGCGACGAGCGGCAGCATGTCGCGCGCGGCGGCCGCGAGCCGCTGCGGCGACGATTCGCGCCAGAAGCGCGCGAGCCAGCCCGCATACGCGGGCAGCGCACGATAGTCCCAATAGAGATCGACCGAGCGATTGCGCGCATAGCGCAGCAGCGTGCCGAGCCGGCGCGGAAACGCATACGGCACGACCGACGAGCGCTCGATCAACCCGGCATTGCCGTGGCTCGTTTCCTCGCCGGGCGCGCGCCGGTCGACGAGCGCGACGCGGAGCCCGCGATCCTGCAGATGCAGCGCCGACGACACGCCGACGATGCCGGCCCCCAGAACGATGACGTCGAAATCCATGCTTCCCCGCCCAGCGTCGAGATTCGATGCGACGCGCGCCGGCCCCGCGGCCGGCGCGCGGCCGTGCTTACTTCGCGACGATGTCGCGCTTGAAGTACTTCTGCGACAGCGCGCCCAGCGTGCCGTCCTTCTTCAGCGCGTCGAGCGCGCCGACGATCTTCGCCTGCAGCGCCTTGTCGCCCTTGCGCAACCCGAAGCCGGTGCCTTCGCCGAGCGTCGCCGGATCCTTCAGCGGCTCGCCGACGATCTGGTAGTCGCGGCCGGCCGGCTTGTCGAGGAAACCGTCCTGCGCGGTCTGCGCTTCCTGCACGGCCGCGTCGAGACGCCCGGCGACGAGATCGGCGTAGATCTGGTCCTGGTCCTGATACGACACGACGGCCACGCCCGCATCGGCCCAGTGCGCCTTCAGGAAATCCTCCTGCGACGAGCCCTGCAGCACGCCGACATGCTTGCCGCGCAGGCTCGCGACGTCGGGCCGCAGCGGCGAGCCGCGCCTGGCGACCATCACGATCGGCACCACGTAGATCGCCGGCGTGAAGTCGATGCTCTGCTTGCGCTTCGCGGTGATGTTCATCGCCGAGTTGATCGCATCGAACTTGCGCGCCTGCAGCGCAGGGATCAGGCCGTCGAACGAATTCTCGACCCACACGCATTTCATGTTCAGCTTCGCGCACACCGCGTTGCCGATGTCGACGTCGAAACCCTGCAGCTGGCCGACCGGCGTCTTGCTCTCGAACGGCGGATAGGCGGCTTCGATCCCGAAGCGCAACGTGGTCTGTTCCGCGTGGGCCGTGACGGCCGCGCACGCAAGCGCCGCGGCGGCGCAGAGGGAAAGCTTCCAGTTCATGAGACGGTCCTTCTGTTCTGGATTGAGGCGATGAAGATCGGTCGCGCGGCGCCCTCGTCCGGGCGCCTGATCGACAGTCGACACAGGCGGCCGCCGCACGGCGACACGTCGTGTCCTGCATGCGAAATATAGACTAAAAGTCTATATTAGACTATAGGGGATACGAGGATCGCGCGCTGTCTCGCTGCGTCGAAATCTCGTCGATCGTCAAAAACACCGTTGATTTCCCGATGTTTTCCATGAAGACAGCAACGACACAAAGTCTCGAAAAGAAAAATTCTCCAGATTTCGTTTGTCTATATTAGACTTTTCGTCCATCACGAACACCGCCGGACACCGTCTTTCGAGACATCCCTGTCCGGCCCCAACCGGAGATGTCCCCATGACGCAAACCGTCCCGCCCCTGCCGCTGACCGTCGACGAAGCCGCGGTGCGCGCGGCCCTGCCGTCGCTCGACGTGCTCGGCACGCTGCGCCGCATGTTCGCGTCGCTCGCCTCCGCGCGCGCGGTGCAGCCGCCGCAGACCCTCACGCTGTTTCCCGACCAGGCCGGCGACTTCATCACGTATCTCGGCGCGCTCGCCGACGAGCAGGTGTTCGGCGCGAAGCTGTCGCCTTACGTCGTGACGGGAGGCAAGCCCGACGGGAGACCAATCGTCACCGCCTGGACCGCGCTGATGTCGATGCGCACCGGCCAGCCGCTGATGTGGTGCGACGCGGGGCGCCTGACCGTCGAACGCACGGCCGGCACGACGGCGCTCGCGGTCGACTGCCTCGCGCCGCGCGACGCGCGCAATCTGGCAATCGTCGGCGCGGGCGCGGTCGGTCTCGCGCACCTGCGGCACACGGCGGCATTGCGCGACTGGGAGACGATCCGCGTGTACTCGCCCGCGCTCGCCGGCGCCCCGGCGCTGCAGGCGACGCTCGTCGAGCTCGACCCGCGCGCACGCGCGGCTGCGAGCGTCGAAGCCTGCGTGCGCGATGCGGACGTCGTGATGCTGTGTACGTCGTCGGGCACGCCCGTGCTCGGCGACGGGATGCTCACGCGCCCCGCGCTCGTCACGTCGATCAGCACGAACGTCGCACGTGCGCACGAGATCCCGCCCGCGTGGCTGCCCGACATGGACGTGTACTGCGACTACCGGCACACGACGCCCGCGAGCGCAGGCGAGATGCAGATCGCGGCGGCCGATCACGGCTGGGACGCCGGACGGATCGTCGGCGACCTGCCGGCGCTAGTCGCCGGCACCTGCGCAGCGCCGTCGCGCACGCGTCACGCGTTCTTCCGCTCGATCGGCCTCGGGCTCGAGGACATCGCGATCGCGCATGCGCTGTACACGCACCTGACACGCGCATGAGCATCACGCGGGCGCGGGGCCGATACAATGGCGCAACCGCCGCGGCGGCCGCGCGCGGGCGCACGGGCATGCCGGCCACCGGCGCGCCGGCACGCCGGCCCGATGTGCCGCCCGGCCCCCGTCCACCCGAGATGGCGACACCGATGCGCAAGAAGAAATCCCCCGTCAAAGACCTGCTGCTCACCCGCTATGCGCCGATCGCCGACGGTATCGCCGCGTTGTTCTTCCCGTACGCGGAAGTCGTGATCCACGACCTGCACGACCAGACCGTGCTGTATCTCGCGAACAACCTGTCCAAGCGCGAGGTCGGCGACGATTCCGCGCTCGAGGAAATCGATCATTCGGCGCGCGAGCGCGTAATCGGCCCGTACGAGAAGCTGAACTGGGACGGCCGGCGGATGCGCTGCGTCAGCAACGTGCTGTTCGACGACGAAGGCCGGCCGGCCGGGATGATGTGCATCAACTTCAACATCGCGGTGTTCGACGAGGTGCGCGCGACGCTCGACCTGTTCATCAAGGGCGCGGGCGTCGTCGCGCAGCCGGACGAACTGTTCCGCGACGACTGGCAGGAGCGCATCAACACGTTCCTGCACGGTTGGCTGCGCGAGCGGCAGGTCGGGCTGAACGGGCTCACGCGCGAGCACCGGCGCGAGCTCGTCGAGGCGCTTTACGCGGAAGGCGCGTTCCGCGGCAAGAGCGCGGCGAACTATGTCGCGAACGTGCTCGGGATGGGGCGCGCGACGGTCTACAAGCACCTCAAGCACCTGAA
This sequence comes from Burkholderia pyrrocinia, assembly GCF_022809715.1. Classification (NCBI taxonomy): domain Bacteria; kingdom Pseudomonadati; phylum Pseudomonadota; class Betaproteobacteria; order Burkholderiales; family Burkholderiaceae; genus Burkholderia; species Burkholderia pyrrocinia. The sequence continues at coordinate 842,103 of NZ_CP094459.1, read as the reverse complement.
GGAAACGCAGGGCGACGCGTAAGCGGCAAGCGGCATGCCCCGCGGACCGGTTCGCCGCGCCCCGCCGCCGCATCAGGCATCGGCAATCGCTGTCGGCCCGTGACTTCCGCGTCCACGCTTCGTGACACGTCGGACGCGGGCCCGTTCTGCACGAACCCGGCCAGAACCAGGCGTCGAAGCACGAAATGATATAGTCTCGGTTACATTTTTTTGCCGCCCGGACCGCCCATGACAACCGCTCCCGCCCCGACTGCCCGCCCGACCCTGACCGTAGAAATCTGGTCCGACCTGATCTGCCCGTGGTGCTGGATCGGCAAGCGCCGCTTCGACGAGGCGCTCGCCGCGTTCGCGCACGCCGACCGCGTCGACGTCGTGCTGCGCGCGTACCGGCTGATGCCCGGCCAGCCCGTCGAGCCGGTCGAGGCGATGCTCGCGGGCAAGTACCGGATGTCGCCCGCGCAGGTCGACCAGATGCTGCGCCAGGTGACCGACGCGGCCGCGAGCGTCGGGCTGCGCTACGACCTGCCCGGCACGCTCGTCGGCGACACGCTCGACGGCCACCGGCTCGTGAAGCTCGCAGAATCGACCGGCCGCGCGCATGCGCTGACCGAGCGGCTGTACCGCGCGTATTTCTGCGAGCACGGCTCGCTGTTCGATCATGCGCAACTGACCGAATTCGCGGTCGAAGCGGGGCTCGAGCGTTCGACCGTCGACGACGTGCTGCGCAGCGATGCCTACCGCGCCGAAGTCGAAGCCGACATCGCGCGCGCCGCGCAGCTCGGCGGGCGCGGCGTGCCGCTGTTCGTGTTCGGCGGCCGCTACGCGGTGTCGGGCGCGCAGCCGGCCGACGCGTTCGCGCAGGCGCTCGACCAGGCGTGGCGCGACGGTATCGTCGAACTCGCCGGCAGCGACGCGGCGGCATGCGGCCCCGACGGCTGCGAACTGCCGGCGCGCTCGTAACACGCGCAACGCCGATCCCGCGCGTCCCGTCCGGACACGCCACTACGCGTCGCTGCTGCCACAAACCGGCAGGAAGCCCGCGCCGAGGACGTCTACAATGCATCCTTTCAAATAACTATCAGAAGGCTGCAGGCCCATGACACACGGGATTCACGGCGAGAAGCGCTGGTACGCGCTGATCGTGCTCTGCCTCGGCGTGCTGATGATCGTGCTCGACAGCACGATCGTGAACGTGGCGCTGCCGTCGATCAGCACCGACCTCCATTTCACCGAAACGGCCCTCGTGTGGGTCGTCAACGCGTACCTGCTGACGTTCGGCGGCTGCCTGCTGCTCGGCGGCCGGCTCGGCGACCTGTACGGCCAGCGCCGCATGTTCCTCGCGGGCCTCGTCGTGTTCACGCTCGCGTCGCTCGCATGCGGCCTCGCGCAATCGCAGACGATGCTGATCGCCGCGCGCGCGGTGCAGGGGCTCGGCGGCGCGGTCGTGTCGGCCGTCTCGCTGTCGCTGATCATGAACCTGTTCACCGAGCCCGGCGAACGCGCGCGGGCGATGGGCGTCTACGGCTTCGTGTGCGCGGGCGGCGGCAGCATCGGCGTGCTGCTCGGCGGGCTGCTGACGAGCTCGCTGTCGTGGCACTGGATCTTCCTCGTCAACCTGCCGATCGGCATCGCGGTCTATGCGATGTGCGTCGCGCTGCTGCCGCGCATGCGCGCGCCGGCCGGCGCCGCGCGGCTCGACGTCGCGGGCGCGGTCACGGTGACCGCATCGCTGATGCTGGCCGTCTACGGGATCGTCGGCGGCAACGAGGCCGGCTGGCTGTCGACACAGACCGTCGCACTGATCGGCGCGGCCGTCGCGCTGCTCGCGCTGTTCATCGCGATCGAGGCGCGCGCCGCGCATCCGCTGATGCCGCTCACGCTGTTCGCCGCGCGCAACGTCGCGCTCGCGAACGTGATCGGCGTGCTGTGGGCGGCCGCGATGTTCGCGTGGTTCTTCCTGTCCGCGCTGTACATGCAGCGCGTGCTCGGCTACGCGCCGCTGCAGGTCGGCCTCGCGTTCCTGCCGGCGAACCTGATCATGGCCGCGTTCTCGCTCGGGCTGTCGGCGCGCATCGTGATGCGCTTCGGGATCCGCGGCCCGATCGCGGCCGGCCTGCTGATCGCGGCCTGCGGCCTTGCGCTGTTCTCGCGCGCACCGGTCGACGGCGGTTTCGTCTGGCACGTGCTGCCCGGTATGACGCTGCTCGGCATCGGCGCGGGCGTCGCGTTCAACCCGATGCTGCTCGCCGCGATGAGCGACGTCGATCCGGCCGATTCCGGGCTCGCGTCGGGGATCGTCAACACCGCGTTCATGATGGGCGGCGCGCTCGGCCTCGCGGTGCTCGCGAGCCTCGCGGCGGCCCGCACCGACGCGCTCGCGGCCGCACAGGCCGCGCCGCTCGACGCGCTGAACGGCGGCTATCACGCGGCATTCGCGTTCGGCGCGGCGTTCGCCGCCGCGGCCGCGCTGATCGGCCTCGCGCTGCGCATCCGGCCGCAGAACGGCGTCGAAAGCGTCGGCCCCGCGATGCACTGACCGCCGGCCGACCAAGCCGGTCGCCGGCATCGAACCAGGGCGCGCCGTGTCGCGCCCTTTTTTGCGGGTGCCGAGCCGCGGCACGCATTCCCGGTTCGTCATACCTTTCGGGCCGTCACCGTTATCGGCCCCGCCCTCGCTCGAACAAGCGTTTCAAACTCGTCCGGCCGCCCGCCGCACGGGCCTTTGCGGCCGATTTTTAACACAGTCGTACATCGACCCGCCACTTTTGCGACAATGGCGGACTTTGACGCGCGCGCCGCAGCCGCGCGCCGCCGCCGAACGCCGCATAACCGCCTGCTTCCGATGTCGCTTCCCCATATCGATCTGCTGTACTCCCTGTCCGGTCTGTTCGTCGGCATCCTCGTCGGCCTGACGGGCGTCGGCGGCGGTTCGCTGATGACGCCGATCCTCGTGCTGCTGTTCGGCGTCCACCCCGCGACGGCGGTCGGCACCGACCTGCTGTACGCGGCCGCGACCAAGGCCACCGGCACGCTGGTCCACGGCCTGAAGGGTTCGATCGACTGGCGCATCACGGGCCGGCTCGCGGCGGGCAGCGTCCCGGCCGCGGCGCTCACGCTGTGGTGGCTGCACACGCACGGGATGAACACGCCGGGCACCGCGCGGATGATCCAGCTCGTGCTCGGCATCGCGCTGCTGCTCACGTCGCTCGCGCTGATCTTCCGGCCGCAGCTCACCGCGTTCGCCGCGCGCAACCCGCTCGCGCCGAGCCCCGCGCGCACGCTGTGGTCGACCGTGCTCACGGGCGCCATGCTCGGCGTGCTCGTGTCGATGACGTCGGTCGGCGCCGGCGCGATCGGCGTGACCGTGCTCCTGCTGCTGTATCCAATGCTCGCGACGACCCGCATCGTCGGCTCCGACATCGCACACGCGGTGCCGCTCACGCTCGTCGCGGGCATGGGCCACTGGCTGCTCGGCTCGGTCGACTGGTCGATGCTGCTGTCGCTGCTGCTCGGCTCGCTGCCCGGCATCGTGCTCGGCAGCCTGCTGTCGGCGCGCGCGCCCGAGCGGCTGCTGCGCAACCTGCTCGCCGCGACGCTCGTCGCGGTCGGCGTGCGGCTCGTGCTCGCGTAAGCGGGCCGGCCGCGCTTTCCTCCTTCATCACGTCCTGCCCCGCCGGCGCACGACGCGCCGGCCCATCGCCCGCCGCAAAAAACACAGCCCGACCGGCCTGCGCCGATCGGGCTGTCGTCCATCCGGGGCGGCACAAGGCCGCCCGCGACGCTTACTGCCCCTGCTGCTTCAGTTGCTGCTGCTTGAGCTGCTGCGTGCGCGCCTGCAGCTTCAGCACGCGCTGCAGCGCGGTGCGGTTCGCGAGGATGCCGTCGTAGAAGTTGGCGAGATCGCCCTTCAGCGCGGTCCGCGACGCGTCGTTCAGGTAGATCATGTGGCCCGACGGGTAGTTCTTGATCGTCAGGTTCTGCGCCTTGAGCGTCGGGTCGAGCGGCATCTGCGCGAGCGTCAGCTCCGTCTGGTGGAACGGCGTGACCGCATCGAAATAGCCGTTCGCCGACAGCACCTTCAGGTCCGGGTTCACGCTCATCGTCGACGCGAGGTCGCCGGCCGTGTACAGCGTATTGCCGCCGCCCCGGTTCGCGCCGGTCGGGTCCGTGTGGCTGAAGTCCCAGTTGTTGAAGACCTGGTCGTTCAGGTCCACGAACGACGACGTCGACGTGTACTTGAGGTCGGTGTTGATGTAGCTGTTCCACAGCACCGTGTACGCGCCGCCGACGTTCGTGATCGACGGATCGTTGCTGCCCGAGTTCGGCAGGATGTACGGCGCGATGCCCTTGCCCGTGAAGTTCGCACGGCCGTCGTACTGGCCGATCTGCGTGCCCGGCACGAGCGTCAGGAAGAACGTGTACGGCGGGTTGTCGTTCGACGACGGCACGTTGCCGAGCGCGGCCGGGTTGCCGAAGGTCTGGATCAGCGACGTCGGATCCGTACCGATGTACGAACCCATCTGCTGCGCGGTCTGCAGGTTCAGGTTCAGCCGCACGTTCACGAAGCCGCCGTCCTGCGGGTTCGGCTTCTGCCCGAGCGGCGCGAGCGTGTTGTCCGCGTAGTTGCGGGCCTGGACCATGTACGCGTCGAGATCGGTCGGCGTCGGGTTGACCGTCGTCTTCTTCCAGTAGAACGCATCGGCCGCGAGCGTCGGGAACGTACCCGGCGCGGACAGCGCGTTCGCGTAGTCGAGGATCGACGACTGCAGCGTGATCCCGTTCAGGTCGATGCCGTCCTCGTGCAGCACCCACGACACGACCGCGCTGCGGGCGGTGCCGTACGACTCGCCGTACAGGAACTTCGGCGAATTCCAGCGCGAGTACTTGGTCAGGTAGCGCTGGATGAAGCGGTCGATCGAGCGCGCGTCCTGGTCGGTGCCCCAGAAGTCCTTGTTCTTCGCCGGGGCGATCGCCGCCGAATAACCGGTGCCGACCGGGTTGATGAACACGAGGTCGGTGCGGTCGAGCAGGCTGTCGGGGTTGTCGAGCAGCTTGTACGGCGCGGGCGGCGTGAAGTTCGGGAACGACGACTGCAGGCGCTTCGGCCCGTACGAGCCGAGCAGCAGGTAGACCGACGACGAGCCGGGGCCGCCGTTGTAGAAGAACGTGACCGGGCGCGGCTTCGACGGATCGGGATTGTCCTGCGTGTACGCGACGTAGAACATCTTCGCGTTCGGCGCCGACGTGATCGGATCGATCGTCGTCAGGTGGCCCGTGGTGGCCGTGTACTTGACGGTCTTGCCGCCGATCGTGACCTGGCGGTGCACGACCGCGGCGCCTTCCGTCGAATCCGTGACCGCGTCGTTCGGCCCGGTGCCGTACACGTCGTTGTCGACGTACGGCTGGTCGGCCGCGGCGGCGGCCGTTGCGTCGGTGCTGGCCGACGTGCTGCCACCGGACGTCGTCGCGGCCGCGGTTGCAGCCGAAGCGGACGGGCTCGGCCCGTCGTCGCCGCCGCACCCCGTGACGAGCAGCGCCGCGGCCGCGGCGGCGGCGGCGAGCGGCACGCTCAGTGTCGTTCCAAATAGCGCGAAACCGTCTTTCAAGGACTTCCGTGTCGTCATTATTGCCTCTCGAACAGAACGATAAATACCGCCGGCCGCAAAGGATCGTTTGCGCCGGCGCTCCGCACCGGGAATGCATTCGTTATGCGACGCACTCCGAGTTTTTTACCGGATCGGCGAATACCGATCGGCACGATTTACCCCACCCATATTTTTTGCGACAGCACAATGAAATCAATTCCATTGCGCACGACAATTCGATAATCCGCAGTAATACGAATTCATTCCGCGCATTCGCTTACGCACACAATCGACGGCAAAAGCACGCCCCGCAATGCCAGCCCTGACAAGGCCGCTTCGCTTAGAGCAGACGAACAATCCCCGCCGGCGAGATGCCGATTAATCGCAGAACAGCGACCAATCACAACTCGAGCCGATTTAATAAAATCGAAAGGATCGATTAATTAAATGGAAAGGAATATCTCGTATCTGTAATTTATTAAATTAAGTGAAAATACCGGCGCATATTAGGTTCCCGATTTACCGCCGTAAAGTAATAATTTGTTACGGCACTCGCCATTCGGATAAAAGGCGGCACGGGACCGATTCCACGCGATCAAAAGAAAAAGCCGGACGGCTGTCCGGCTTCGTGATGGCAGCGCGGCGGGCGCCGTCAGAGCGGCACGTCGATCGCGCCGGCGCCAGTCGTGATCGCGTTCGCGCCCGGCGCGGCCGAGATCGGCGGCAGGTTCGCGCTCGTCAGCGCGGGCGCGGCGCCCGGCGTGCCGCCGCGCGGCACCGTGCGGATCACCTGCGACGGTGGCAGCGGCGCGCCGTTCTTCAGGTGCCGCCACATCAGGTTCAGCGCCTGCAGGTTGTAGTAGTGGATCGGCACGAAGCGCGTGTCGAAGCCCGCGACGGGCAGGAACGCGTCGAAGTGCTGGCCGTTCGTCACTTCGTAGAACACGAGCTGGCTGCGCCCGCGTTCGCTGATGCCGTTTTGCGCGACGTACGCGCGCGACGCGTGGTTCACCGGCACGAGCGCGTCGCTGCGGCCGTGCACGATGATCGCCGGCTTGCCCTGCAGGTTCGCGTTCACGCGCACCGCGTCGACGTTCGCGGGCATCCCGAGCATCCCGTTCGTCCACAGCTGGCGCAGGCACAGCGCGCCCGCGAAGCTCGCATCGGGCGTCGCGAGCCGGTGGTCGATGCCCGCGCCCGTGTTGAACACGAGGTTGATGCCGGCCGTCGGCGGCACGCCGTTGCCGACGCCGAACACGGCCGTCATCGGCGACGCGGCCGGCGAAGCGACCGCACCCGTCGCCGCATTCGTCGTCGCGAAGCTGAAATTGCACAGGTTGTCGATGACGCGCGAGCGCGTGTACGCGTTCGCATAGGTGACCGCGATCGCCGGAATCGCCTGCGAATCCCACATCGGCGCCTGCAGCAGGTCGGAATCGGCCAGATAGCCGGCCGCGTGGAGCTGCGCGAGCGCGTCGGCGGCCTGGCTCTGCGGGTCGGCGCCCGACACGAGCCCGGCCGCGGCGAGCGTCGCGCAGCGCTGCGTGCGGATCGACTGCGTGGTCGCGGCCGGCAGCGCGCTCAGGTACGGCGCACCGGCGAGCGACGCCGACGCGGCCGCGCACGGCTGCAGCAGGTTCGCGAGCGTCGCGTAGTCGGCCAGCGGCCGGCCGAACGACGGCACGGGCTGGCCGCCCGTGCGCACGATCGCGTTCGGCGACATCCGCACGTTGATCTGCGGTTCGCCGACCACGACCGCGGTAATCCAGCCGCGGTTGTCCTGCTCGGCCGCCGCGAGCGACGCGCCGCCGCCGTTGCTGACCGACGCGGCGATCGTCGTGATGTCGCCCGCGCGATAGCGCACGCCGTGATGCGAGCCGTCGATCAGCGGTCCGAACTGCTCGTTGAGCGCCCAGTACGCGAACTCGACCGCCTGCAGCGTCGCGCGCCCCCAGTCCTGTTCGGGATTCTGCTGCGAATGCGCGTGCTTGAACGCATAGCGGTTCGGGAAGCGGCTGTTGAACGCGGCGAGATCGCCGCTCGTCACGTTCGCGGTGAACAGGCTCGCCGTGCCGGCGAGCACCGCGTTGGCGAGCGTGCCGTCGATCAGCGTGACCGTATCGGTGCCGAGCTCGTGCGCGCCGTTGCCGCCGCCCTTGTCGTTGTACGCGACCGCGCAGCCGCGCTTGAGCGCCCATTCGCCGGCCGCGGAGATCGCGCCGTACACGCCGCGCGAGCCCGACGACGTCGCGGTGACGATGCACGGCTGCGTGGGATCGAAGCTGGCGGGCACCTGCACGAGCAGCGTCACGTTCTTGCTGCCGCTGCCGTCGTCGGAATACGCGAGATATTCGGTGCCGGGGATCTTGCCTTCGCCGAGCGTGTCGTTGCCGTCGAGGTCGACGTTCGGCCCCCAGAAGCGGCCGTAGCCGCCGTTCGCGCTCATGTCGACGAGCGCGCGGTAGTTCGACCAGATCGCGAGACGGCGCAGCTCGGCGCTCGTCGGCCGGGACGGATTCGCAAAGCCGGGTGCGGTCGCCGCCGCGAGCCCCGTCTTGCCGAGGCCGGCCGTCAACAAATCGTCGCTGGCGCCGTCGTAGGCCGTCGTGCGCACGCTGCCGGACACGAAGCCGGGCAGCCGGTTGCGCTCGGCCGATTCGTCGCCGTTGCAGGCGCCGAGCATCGCGACAGCGGCCAGCGCCGCGCCGAAAACCATCCGCCTGCCCCACCCGAGCCTCGCCATCGCCGCCCTCTCGATATCGTTATCGGTCCACCGCCGCGTCGCACGCGGCTTGCAGACTTTGAAGCGCAAACGGGCCCCGGCATGCCGGAGCCCGCCCGAAAGCGGGCACCTGCGGCGCTCACGCGCCGCCGCCCGGCATCACTGCTGCTGGACCGTCAGCTTGTTCGTGACCGACGTCACGCCCTTCACGCCCTTGGCTGCAGCTTCGGCCTTGTCGATCTGATCCTGGGCCGGCATCGTGCCCTCCAGCGAGATCGCGCCGCCCTTCGAACGCACGACGAGGTTCGCCACATCCACGCCGCTTTCCTTCGAAATCGCCTTGCGCACCGCGTAGCCGAGCTTGCGGTTCGCCTTCTTCGCGGTTTTCGCGGCGGCCTTCGGCGCGCTCGTCGCGGCCGCCGGCGCTTCGGTTGCCGCCGCATCGCTCGACTGCGCATACACGCTGCCCGACAAACAGGCCGCCACGGCGGCGACGCCCAACGCTCTCAACACGATCGACTTCATGCTATCTCCTTGTAACTCCGGAACGGCCGTGCACAGTACGGCCGGATACCCCCAAAGACAGCCGGCCCGCGCGCGAACGGGCGGGACAGCCGGTGATTTCCACGGCGATGCGAGAGAGGCGAGACGGGCCGACAGCCGGCGCGCGCGATAGCGGGCCGGCCGGGCCGGACAGCCGCCGGCCGGACGCGCCCGGTCTAATTGCGTGCCGGGTCGCGCGCGAATCGGGCGCGGCTGCGTCGCACAATGTAATCCAGCGCCCGCGGAAGCGCAAAGCTTTTGACGAAGCGCCGCCCGCCGCTGTCGTCGCGGCGCCGCGCCGCGGCGCCCGACTCGCGCATGCGCGGCGAAACCGGGTACCATCGCCGCGAGAATCCGCATCGTCCATGACGGCCGTCATCGATGCGTCACGCCAGCGTCATCCGCCTACCCCATGAAGCCTGCCCTCCCTCGCCCGCCTCGCCGCATCCTCGCCCGCTTCGTCGCGGTGTCGTGGCGCGACCTCGCGCTGTCGATCGGCCCGACCGTGCTGCTCGCGGGCGCGGCCGTCTGGCTCGCGGTCAGGCTGATCCAGCCGGCGCCGCCGTCCACGCTCGTGATCTCGGCCGGGCCGCCCGGCAGCACGTACTGGAACGCCGCGCAGAAATACAAGGCCATCCTCGCGAAGAACGGCGTCACGCTCGACGTCCAATCGTCCGAAGGATCCGCGCAGAACCTCGAACGGCTGTCGAACCCGAACGCGCCGGTCGACGTCGGCTTCGTGCAGAGCGGCATCGGCCCGAAGGAGCGCGACGAACAACTCGTATCGCTCGGCAGCATCGGCTACGTGCCGCTCGCGATCATGTACCGCGGCCCGATCGTCGCGCGCCTGTCCGACTTCAAGGGCAAGCGGCTCGCGCTCGGCGCGGAAGGCAGCGGCGCGCGCGAGCTGAGCCTCGCGCTGCTGAAGATGAACGGCATCGTGCCGGGCGGCCCGACCGAGCTGCTGCCGACCGCCGGCGAGGACGCCGCGACCGCGCTGCTCGACGGCAAGATCGACGCCGCGTTCCTGTCCGGCGACTCGACGCAGATCCCCGTGATGGCGAAACTGTTCCGCGCGCCCGGCGTGCACGTGTATTCGTTCACGCAGGCCGAAGCGTACGCGCGGCGCTTTCCGTACCTGACCGCGATCACGCTGCCGATGGGCGTCTACGATCTCGGCCGGAACCTGCCGCCCGCCGACATCCATACCGTCGCGCCGACGATCGAGCTGGTCGCGCGCGACTCGCTGCACCCCGCGCTGTCCGACCTGCTGATCGAGGCCGCGCGCGAGGTGCACGGCCACGCGACGATCCTGCAGCACGCGGGCGAATTCCCGTCGTCCGTCACGCGCGGCTTCCCGCTGTCCGACGATGCCGCGCGCTACTACAAGTCGGGCAAGACCTTCCTGTACCGGAGATTGCCGTTCTGGGTCGCGAGCCTCGTCGACCGGCTGCTCGTCGTGATCGTGCCGCTGATCGTCGTGCTGATCCCCGGGCTGCGGCTCGTGCCGTCGCTGTACGGCTGGCGCGTGCGCTCGCGCATCTATCGCTGGTATGGCGCGCTGATCGCGCTCGAGCGCCGCGCGCTCGGCGAGCACACGGCCGAGGAACGCGTCCGCTTGCTCGACGAGCTCGACGACATCGAGGAAGCGGTGAACCGGATGAAGATGCCGCTCGCCTACGCGGGGCAGTTCTACGTGCTGCGCGAGCACATCGGCTTCGTGCGCGAACGGCTCACCGCGCACGACCAGGACACGCCGGCGGGGTCGCCCGGCGCCGGCGGAAAGCCGCAGGCACCAGCCGACGCCGGGTCGCCTCCGGCCGGCGAGGCCCCCCGGGCGACTCCCGGTTCCGCGTAGGCGGACGATCCGCGATCATTGCTGCATGCGCGCCCGCCCGCGTACCATGGAGGCCGCCGTATGCCCCACCCTCTGGAGATCGTCATGACAACCGGCCTCGACACCGCCCAGCCCGCCTGGTTCTTCGACTTCGTGTCGCCGTTCTCCTATCTGCTGCTCGAACAGCACGACAAATGGCCGGACGTGCCGTTCGAACCGGTCGCCGTGTCGCTCATGGACCTGCAGCGCCACTGGGGTCAACGCCCGAGCGCCGACGTGCCGGCCAAGCGCGTGTTCACGTACCGTCACGCGCTGTTTCGCGCGGAACAGCTCGGGATCCGCTTCAAGATGCCGCCCGCGCACCCGTTCGATTCCGACAAGGTGTTGCGCCTCGCGATCGCGCTGCGCGCCGATATCGTAACGGTGCTGGAGATGTACCGCTTCATCTGGCGCGAAGGCAACGATCCGTCGACGCCCGAAGGTTTCGCGGCGCTGTGCGAACGCGTCGGCGTCGGCCACGGCGACGAGCTGATCGAATTCGAGGAGACCAGTGCGCAACTGGCCCGCAACAATGCCGACGCGATCGCGCTCGGCGTGTTCGGCGTGCCGACGTTCTGGATGAACAAGCAATTGTTCTGGGGTGAAGACGCGCTGCCGATGGTGCTGTACTGCGCGCGCACGCCGAACTGGCTCGAATCGAGCGAGGTCAAGCGGATCAGCACGCTGCCGAAGGGCCGGGCGTGATGGCCGGTATCACGCACGGCAACGTGCAGCTGCGGTAAGGTTACGCTTCGCCCGAATCACCCGCACCGATGGAAGACGACGACCGTACCGCCTCGCTCGACATCTGGCTCGTGCGCGTATTGCGCACGCTGCTGCTCGAGCGCAGCGTCACGCAGGCCGCGCTGAGGCTGAACCAGACCCAGCCCGCGATCAGCACCGCGCTGCGCAAGCTGCGCGAGACGCTGAACGACCCGATCCTCGTGCGCGGCAAATCCGGGATGGTGCCGACCGAATACGGCGCGTCGCTGCTCGAAGCCGCGCAGCGCGCGCTGCGCGAGGTCGACTTCATCGCGACGCCTCACGGCGATTTCGACCCGTCGTCCGCGCGCCGCACGTTCCGCGTCGCCGCGCCCGACTATCTGAACGATTTCTTCATGCCGACGCTGATCGAGCGCTTTCGCGACGCGGCGCCGCATGCGCATCTGGAAATCGATTCGCTGAATCCTGCGCTCGACCACGCGGGCGCGCTCGAATCGGGCGCGCTCGATCTCGTGATCGGCAACTGGCCGAAGCCCGACCCGCAGTTCGCGCGCCAGGACCTGTTCTCCGACACGATCGTGTGCCTGATGCGCGAAGCGCACCCGCTCGCGCACGTGCCGCTCACGCGCGAAGCGTATGCGTCGGCCGCGCATGTCGCGCCCACGCCGTACACCGGCGACAAGCGCAACGCGATCGAGATCGGCCTCGCACGCGCGCGCCTCGCGCGGCGCATCGTGACGACGCTGCCTTACTTCGGGATCGTGCCGCAGGTGCTGCTGCAGTCGGACCTGATCTTCACGACGACGCGCCGCTTCGCGACGCACTACGCGCAGTTGCTGCCGCTCGTCGTCGTCACGCCGCCGGTGCCGTTCCCGCGCATCAAGAGCTACCTGCTCACGCATCCGCAGCCCGACCGCCCGACCGACATCGCGTGGCTGTGCGCGCTGATGCAGAGCGTGTCCGACGAGCTGACGATCGCCCGCACCCGCAAGCGTTGATACGCGGCGCGGTCGCTCTTACGGCTCAGGCCGTGCAGAAGGTTTCCTGCAGATGGGTCCAGCGCACGACGCCTGCCGCGTCACGTTCGAACACGGCAGTCGCGCGCCGCGCGGGCAGCTCGCCCGATGCCGCGTGCTGCGCTTCGAGATAGGTGATCACCGCATGCGATGCGTCGGCCGCGAGCACACGGATCTCCGACAACGTGATGCGCAGCCCCGGCTTCGCGCCGGCGAGCTTCGCGAACAGCGCGCGTGTGCCGTCGCGGTCGATTACGCGGCCGTCGGTCAGGATCATCGTGAAACCGGTGGAAAACGGCGCGAGCAGCGCGTCGAGCGCCGCGGGCGCGGTGTCGACGCGGGACAGCCAGCGCTCGATGGCGACGAGGCTCGCATCGAGCGCGTCGAGATAGATCGGGTGATCGGACATGGCGCCTGCACGGAAAGGCGCGGCCCGGTGCCGCGCGTTGCCGTGCAGTGTATGCAAAAACGCGCGACCGTGCGACGTTACCGCGCGCAGGACACGTCGTCGCGCGCGCGCCCTGCCGCGGCCGCCTTCGCGTCGGCCACCGGCATGCCCGAGCGCGCCTGCAGCAGCTCCGCGCACACGGCCACGGCGATCGCGCCCGGCGTCTTGTCGACGATGCCCGCGACGCCGATCGGGCACACCATCTCCACGAGCCGCGCCGGATCGACGCCGCGCGCGGCGAGCCGGCGCTCGAACTTCACGCGCTTGGTGCGCGAGCCGATCATCCCGAAGTACGCGTAGTCGCGCCGCCGCATGATCTGCGCGGCGAGCGCGAAGTCGAGCGCGTGGTTGTGCGTCATCACGAGGAAGTACGCGCCGGGCGGCGCCGCATCGACGACGGCCTCCGGCGTGTCCGTCGGCTCCGGCTGCACGTTCGGCGGACATTCGTCCGGGAACAGCTCGTCGCGCGTGTCGACCCACTGCACGATGCACGGCAGCGCGCCGAGCAGCGTGACGAGCGCGTGACCGACGTGCCCGGCGCCGAACAGCACGATGTGCATCGGCGCCGGCGCGCCGGTCGCGCGGTTGCGCCGGCCGGTGCCCTGCACGAACGTCGGGGGCGACGCGGTGCGAAGCGAGCGTGCGGGCCCGTTCATGTCAGCCTCCGCCGGGCCGCCCCAAGGAGGCTGACCACCCCCTCGGGGGGCAGCGAACAACGTGAGCGTGGGGGGCGTTTCATCTCAGCCTCCGCCGGGCCGCCCCAAGGAGGCTGACCACCCCCTCGGGGGGCAGCGAACAACGTGAGCGTGGGGGGGCGTTTCATGTCAGCCTCCGCCGGGCCGCCCCAAGGAGGCTGACCGCCCCCTCGGGAGGCAGCGAACAACGTGAGCGTGTGGGTCGTTTCATGTCAGCCTGCCTGACCCGCGCGGGCCGCACGCACCGCATTCACCGCGCGCAGGATCGACTCGCCGGTCGCCGGCGCGTCGAGCGGCGGGTTCACCTTGTAGTCGCCGACCGCCGCGATCGCGTCGCGCACCGCGAAGAACACCGAGAACGGCAGCAGCAGCGGCGGCTCGCCGACGGCCTTCGACCTGTGGATGCTGTCCTCGACGTTGCGGTTCTCGAACAGCCGCACGTTGAATTCGGGCGGCGTGTCGTTGACGGTCGGGATCTTGTATGTGGACGGCGCATGCGTCATCAGCTTGCCGCCCTGGTTCCACCACAGCTCCTCGGTCGTCAGCCAGCCCATCCCCTGGATGAACGCGCCTTCGACCTGGCCGATGTCGAGCGCCGGGTTCAGCGACGCACCCACGTCGTGCAGCGCATCGACGCGCAGCGTGCGCATCTCGCCCGTCAGCGTATCGATCACGACTTCCGACACGGCTGCGCCGTACGAGTAGTAGTAGAACGGCCGGCCCTGCAGCTTCGACTGATCCCAGTACAGCTTCGGCGTCGCGTAGAAACCGTCGGACCACAACTGCACACGTGCAAGGTAGGCCTTCGCGATCACTTCGCCGAACGGCACGCCCTGGCCGCCGACCCACACGACGTCGTTGCCGAACTTCACGTCGGCCGCATCGGCCTTGCCGTCGCCGAACTGCTTCGCCGCGAACACCGCGAGCCGCTCGCGCAACTGGCGCGCCGCATCCTGCGCGGCCTTGCCGTTCAGGTCCGAGCCCGTCGACGCGGCCGTCGCGGACGTGTTCGCGACCTTGCTCGTGTCCGTCGCCGTCACGCGAATCCGGCCGAAGCGGATGCCGAGCTCGTGCGCGACGACCTGCGCGACCTTCGTGTTGAGCCCCTGCCCCATCTCCGTGCCGCCGTGGTTCACGAGCACCGAGCCGTCGGTGTAGATATGCACCAGCGCGCCGGCCTGGTTGAAGTGCGTGACGTTGAACGCGATCCCGAACTTCACCGGCGTGAGCGCGATGCCCTTCTTCAGCACCGTATTGCGCGCATTGAATTCGCGCACGCCCGCGCGCCGCGCACGGTAGTCGCTCGTCGTCTCGAGTTCGCCGAGCAGCTCCTGCAGCACGTTGTCCTCGACCGTCTGGCCGTACGGCGTCACGTTGCGCTCGGTCTTGCCGTACAGGTTCGCGTAGCGGACGTCGAGCGGATCGCGGCCGAGCGCGCGCGCGACGTCGTCGAGGATGTATTCGATCGCGAACGCGCCCTGCGGGCCGCCGAAGCCGCGGAACGCGGTGTTCGACTGCGTGTTGGTCTTGCCGCAGTAGCCGGCGATGGCGACGTCGCCCAGCCAGTACGCGTTGTCGAAGTGGCACACCGCGCGCGTCATCACCGGGCCGGACAGGTCGGCCGAGAAGCCGCAGCGCGACGTCATCTCGAGCGCCACGCCGTCGAGGCGGCCGTCGTCGTCGTAGCCGACGTCGAAGCGGTAATGGAAGTCGTGCCGCTTGCCGGTGATCATCATGTCGTCGTCGCGGTCCGGGCGCAGCTTCACCGGGCACAGCAGCTTCCACGCGGCGAGCGCCGCGCAGCACGCGAACAGGCCCGACTGCGATTCCTTGCCGCCGAACCCGCCGCCCATCCGGCGGCATTCGACCAGCACGTTGTGCGACGCGACGCCGAGCACGTGCGCGACGAGGTGCTGCATCTCGCTCGGGTGCTGCGTCGAGCAGTACACGTGCATCCCGTCGTCGTCCTTCGGCACCGCGTACGCGATCTGCCCTTCCAGGTAGAACTGCTCCTGGCCGCCGAGCAGCATCTCGCCCGACTCGCGGTGCGGCGCGGCGGCGAGCCGCGCGGCCGCGTCGCCGCGCGCGAGCTTCAGCGGCGGGATCACGTAGGTTTCGGCCTGGCGCGCTTCCTGCGCGGTCAGGATCGCGGGCAGTTCCTCGTAGTCGACCTTCGCGCGGCGCGCGGCGAGCCGCGCGGTTTCATGCGACGTCGCGACGACGATGAACATCGGCTGGCCGACGAACTGCACGATGCCCTTGGCGAGCACCGGATCGTCGTGGATGATCGGGCCGCAATCGTTGACGCCCGGGATGTCGTCGGCCGTGAACACGGCGACCACGCCCGGCGTCGCGCGCACCGCGTCGAAGTTCATCGACACGATCTTCGCGTGCGGCTTCGCCGACAATCCGAGCGCCGCGTGCAGCGTGCCCGCGACGACCGGAATGTCGTCGGTGTAGGTGGCACGCCCGCTGACGTGCAGGTGCGCGGATTCGTGCGCGCGCGATACGTGCACCTGCGCGGCGTCGGCCTGCGGGTCGAGGGTGCTCAGGAACGGTTCTGCTTGCTGGTTCATCTTCGGTGTTCTCCGTCTTCAGACGCGCGCCGCGTCGGCGCCGGCTTCGGCGGCCACTTCACGCACATTCAGGGCTTGCGGCGGCAGCGGGTCGTGCGGGCGCGTCTCCAGCCAGAAGCGATACATCAGGTTCTTCGCGGTATCGAGGCGGTACGTGCTCGTCGCACGCATGTCGGACAGCGGCTGGTAGTCGCGCTCGAGCGCCTGCATTGCGGCCTGCGCGGTGGCTTCGTGCCACAGCGCGCCGTCGAGCACGGCTTCGGTGTGCGCCGCGCGCTTCGGCGTCGCGGCCATCCCGCCGAACGCGATGCGCGGCTCGCGGATCGTGTCGCCGTCCGCGATGAACGCGAACGCCGCGCAGACAGCCGAGATGTCGGAGTCGAACCGCTTCGACAGCTTGTACGTGCGGAACTGCAGTTTCGCGCGCGCGCCGGTGCGGGTCGGCACCTTCACGCCGACGACGAATTCGTGCGGCGCCATGTCCTTCTGCTGGTAGCCCGTGTAGAGCGCCTCGAGCGGCAGCTCGCGCACCGTGTCGCCGCCGCGCAGCACGACGCGCGCGCCGAGCGCGATCAGGCCCGGCATCGTATCGCCGATCGGCGAGCCGTTCGCGACGTTGCCGCCGAGCGTGCCCGCGTTGCGGATCGGCAGCGATGCGAAGCGCTTCCACATCTCGGTCAGCTCCGGATACATGCCGGCCAGTGCCGCATACGCGTTCTCGACCGTCACGCCCGCGCCGATCTCGATCCAGTCGCCGCGCTCCGCGACGCGCTGCAGTTCGGCGATCTGGCCGACGTAGATCAGGTCGTCGAGCCGCCGCATCTGCTTCGTGACCCACAGGCCGATGTCGGTGCTGCCCGCGAGAATCCGCGCGTCGGGCCGTTCGACCTTCAGCGCGGCCAGCGCGTCGAGCGTGCGCGGCGCCGCGAAGCGCGCGCCGTCGATCGTCGCGTAGTCGAACGTGTCGTCGCGCCTGAGCGACGCGAGCGTGCGGGCGAGCGCGGCCGCGTCGACCGGTGCCGACGGCGCCGGCGCATCGAACATCTGCACGGCCGCATCGACGATCGGGCGATAACCGGTGCAGCGGCACAGGTTGCCCGTCAGCGCGTCGGCGATCTCGGTGCGCGTCGGCACGTCCTTCGCCTTCGCGCACGCGCTGCCGCAACCTTCGTGGCCGTGCTTCTCGTACAGCGCCCACATCGACATCACGAAGCCGGGCGTGCAGAACCCGCATTGCGAACCATGGCAGTCGACCATCGCCTGCTGCACCGGATGCAGCGCGCCGTCCGGCTGGCGCAGGTCCTCGACCGTCAGCAGCGCCTTGCCGTCGAGCGTCGGCAGGAACTGGATGCATGCGTTGACGGCCTTGAACTCGACCGCGCCGGCGTCGGTCAGCTCGCCGACGACGACCGTGCACGCGCCGCAGTCGCCTTCCGCGCAGCCTTCCTTGGTACCGGTGCAATGCGCGTCCTCGCGCAGGTACTGCAGCACGGTGCGGGTAACGTCCGCGCCGCTGACTTCGCGGATTGCGTGACGATGGTAGAAGCGGATCGGCTCACTCATGTCTCGATGGTTCTTCAATTGGGGGGCTAGGCGGCCTGCGCGAAGCGCTCGACCGACGTCTTTCTGACAGTTTGCACGCTATCACCATCAAATTTCGCAACCCATAGCCCATCACGCATGAGGCCCATATAACTGCCGCGATATGAGCGCCGGGGCCGCCCGGCGCCTTTTCCGCACTGCCTTCCCGGCGGCCGGCGCCGATCCGTGATACGCGAAAACGGGTCGCGATTAACTAAATGGTACCTGCGTGAAAACCGGTTCCATGGGAAAATCCCGATTCCCTTTTGTGCCGTCTTCCGTTTCGTCACGCTCCGTTTCGCTCATTCGTTCCGACCCCATGTCTACCGACTCCGCCACACCACCGCGCAGCGGGTTCGCGGTCACGCTGCAAATCGTGTCCGTCGTCTGCTTCACGTTCATCTGCTACCTGACCATCGGCCTGCCGCTCGCGGTGCTGCCGGGCTTCGTCCACGACGACCTCGGCTTTTCCGCGATCGTCGCGGGCGGCGCGATCAGCGTCCAGTATTTCGCGACGCTCGCGTCGCGGCCGCTCGCCGGGCGCTTCGCCGATACGCTCGGCCCGAAGCAGACGGTGCTGCGCGGGCTGGTCGGCTGCGGCGTGTCGGGTGTGCTGCTGCTCGTCGCGCTGCTGCTCGCGCACTGGCCGGTCGCGAGCCTCGTGCTGCTGGTCGCGAGCCGGCTCGTGCTCGGCGTCGGCGAGAGCCTGTGCGGCACCGGCGCGATCCTGTGGGGCATCGGGCGGGTCGGCGTCGCGCACAACGCGAAGGTGATCTCGTGGAACGGCATCGCGACCTACGGCGCGCTCGCGCTCGGCGCGCCGGTCGGCGTCGCGATCGCGCATACGCTGAATCCGGCGCTGATCGGCGTGATCGTGATCGCGCTCGCCGCGATCGGCTTCTACCTCGCGCGCCTGATCGATTCCGTGCCGCTCGTGCACGGCGAACGGATGTCGTATGCGAGCGTGTTCACGCGCGTGCTGCCGCACGGCCTCGGCCTCGCGCTCGGCTCGGCCGGCTTCGGCTCGATCGCGACTTTCGTCACGCTGTACTACGCGGCGCGCCACTGGCCGAACGCCGCGCTGTCGCTGACCGTGTTCGGCACGCTGTTCATCGGCGCGCGCCTGCTGTTCGCGAACACGATCAAGACCTACGGCGGCTTCCGCGTCGCGATCGTGTCGTTCGCGTTCGAATGCTCGGGCCTCGTGCTGCTGTGGCTCGCGCCGGTACCGCACGTCGCGCTCGTCGGCGCGGCGCTGACGGGCTTCGGCTTCGCGCTGATCTTCCCGGCGCTCGGCGTCGAGGCCGTCGCGCTCGTGCCGCCCGCGAGCCGCGGCGCGGCGCTGTCCGCGTACTCGGTGTTCCTCGACCTGTCGCTCGGCATCACGGGCCCGCTCGCCGGTTATGTCGCGGGTGCGTTCGGCTATCCGCAGGTGTTCCTGTTCGCGGCGGTGGCCGCCGCCGCGGGCGTCGCACTGTCGATGGTGCTGTACCAGCGGCAGGCGCGTGTTGCCGGGAGCGGCGCGGCCGCATGAACGGGCCGCGGGGAATCGCGCGCGCCGTCCCTTCTGACGGAATGCCGTCCGAAGCCGCCCGGCGGGCGGCCGGCGATACGCGGCTTAACGCGGCAATATGTTGAAGTCCCGCAGCACGCGGGCAGCCTCGGTGTGGTGCCGGAACGGAACGGCGCGCTCGAGCCTGAGTTTGGGTTCGGCACGATCGAAGAGCACAAGCGCTTCCGACGTGTTGAGATGACGTGACATATACAGAAAGCCGTCGACCCGACGACCATGCCCGTGTACGGCGAGCGACCATTGCTGCGGGATATCGTACGGTGCGACGGTCGACAGCGCCCCGTCGCCGCCGAGGTTTTTCAGCGGCAGGCCGTGCAGGACGGCCACCGTCAGCGGCGAGCCGGTGAACGAAAGCACGAAGCGCTCAAGCTCGGTCGTCACGAGCGGGAAGCCACCGACAGCGAGATCCGCGACTTCGTCGTGCAGCACCGTCTCGGCGAACGCGCAGTGCAGGTCGAAACCGAAATAGCTGGTGCCATACCGGCGCCGCTGGCGCGGGTCGTCGAAACGGTTGCCGCCCGACTTGCCGAAGTATGGCTCGCCTGTCTCGTATCGGGAGACGCGCACCAGCGCCGACGGCGCAATCTCCCGCGTAACCAGCGTCGCATTCGCGAAGTGTTCGCTCGGTGGCCTCAACGTCGACCGCACCCCCTAGCGCTCCGCGAACGCCGCCGCGGCACGCTCCACCTCTTCGCGCCTTCCTTGCGACAGCGCTTTCAGCGGCGTGACGTTGCCAAGGGACGCCTTGGGCGTCGTCAAGAATTGCCATTTGCTCCATCCCGGCAAACCACCCAGGCGTTGCGTCACCTTTCCCAGCGTCTTGCGATCGATATCGCCCGTCAGATAAAAGGCCGGGTAGTACTGCACCGCCCCCACGTCGACCGTGAAGATGCGCCCGGACACGACCGCCTTGCTGAGCGCCTGCCGCGTCATGCCGAGCCTTGCCCAGATCTCCGCGGCCGGCAGCAGCGCGCCCTGCGCGACGAGCGCCCGCCGTTCGGCCAGCGCGCGCCGCTCGAAATCAGCGGCCGCAGCATCCGCGCGTGCCGCCGGCTTCGCATGCTGCTTCGTGCGGCCGGAAGGTTGCCTGTCGCGGGTCGCAGCGGCAGCGATGCCGAACGTGATCGTGCCCGCCAGATCGATGACCTGGGCGATGCCGATCTTGAACAGGTGCCCGAGCTGTTCGTCCGACAGCTTGAGCAGCGCACGCGCCCGATCGGGACCGAGCATGGTCGCGGCACCAACGGCGCTGCGCAACGCCTCCTCGGTCTCGACATCGAGAATCGCAGCCGCGCTTTCAAGTGCATGAGCCTGCCTGACCATCTCCGCCTCCTTATCCAACCGGAGGTTCAAGCCTAGCCTCGAATCGAAACCAAGTCAACCAAGTCAACCTGACGCCTGGTCGCGCCATGCAGCGCGTCACCCGTCCGGCCGTCGTCACGCCGTCCGGAGAAACAGCCGGCGCGTCAGGTCGAACGCGACGAGATTGCCGGCCACCACGAGCAGCAGCCCGATCACCGCGAGCGGCGACCACTGGTAACCCTCGAATACCGTCGACACGGCCAGCGCGACGATCGGGAACAGCACCGTGCAGTACGCGGCGCGCTCCGGCCCGATCCGGCCGACGAGGGTCAGGTACGCGGTGAAGCCGATCACCGAGCCCGGCACGGCGAGGTAGACGAGCGCGCCGAGATAACGCGGGCTCATGTCGAGCGTGAACGACATCCCGGCCACCGCGCTGCCGACGGTCAGGATCGCCGCGCCGATCAGCATCGCCCAGCCATTGGTCGCGAGCGGGTGCAGCCCCATCGACTGCATCCGGCTCGACAGCAGGTTGCCGGCCGAGAAGCACATCGTGCCCGCGAACGCGATCGCGAGCCCGATCCAGGTTGCGTGATCGTCGAGATGGCCGGCCATCTGCTGCCAGAACAGGCACGCGATGCCGACCAGGCCGAGCAGCGCGCCGGCAATCGCCGACGGCCGCAGCGGGCGGCCCATGAACAGCCGGCCGTTGATCGAGTTCAGCAGCGGCGCGGTCGAGAAGATCACCGCGACGAGCCCGCTCGGCACGACCTGCTCCGCGTAGTAGAAGCACAGGAAATTCAGGCAGAACAGCGCGAAGCCCTGCGCGACGAGGTAGCGCCAGGCTTCGCGCGGCGGCCGGACCGGCCGGCGCATCACGCGCAGCAGCGCGAACAGCACGGCGGCCGCGAGCCAGAAGCGCCATGCGATCGACACGGGCGGCGGCACGGAGCCGAGCTGCCACTTGATCGCGATCCAGGTGGTGCCCCAGATCAGCACGGTGACGAAATAAAGCGACAGGTTCATGGCGGCGATGGTCCGGAAATCAGATGAAACGGGACTCCGACTATGCCGCCGCGCGGCGCGCGCCGATTGTCCGGAATTGCGGTCTTTTTCCGGCCGCCGCACCCGGTGCGGCGCGCCCGCTTATACTCGTCGCACCATGAGCTTCTCCCTCTCCGCCCCGCCCGTCGACCGCGCCGCCACCCTGGCCGGCGGCGATTTGCCGTTCGGCCTGCAGTCGGTCTGCCGCACGCTCGCCGACGCGAACGCGACGCTCGAGCGCTTCGCGTGGCTCGGCGACCATCTCGCGATCGCCGAATGGACGCGGATCACCGACGAAAGCGAGACGATCTACGAGCAGCCCGGCCACCACACGCTGTCGTGCTACCTCGACGGCGGCTACCGGACCGAGCGCGAACGCGTGCCGCGCTACGGCGCGCCGAGCCTGCTGTGCGCGCTGCCGGGCGACCACGAATCGCGCTGGTGGGTGCGCGGCGAGATGCACTTCATTCACCTGTACTTCCTGCCCGAGCACTTCACGCAGCGCGCGATCCGCGAACTCGACCGCGAGCCGCGCGAGCTGAAGCTCGCCGACCGCACCTATTTCGAGGATGCGCGCGTCGCCGCGCTGCTGCGCTCGCTCGCGCTGGACGGCTGGGACGATGCCGACGAGCGGCTGCGCGTGAACGAGACCGCGCACGAGGTGCTGAGCCTGCTGCTGCGCGGGCAGAGCACGACGCGCACCGACGCGTCGTTCCGCGGCGGGCTTGCGCCGGCCGTGCGCCGCCGCGTGCGCGACTACATCGACACGTACCTGACGCAGCCGCTGACGCTCGGCGAACTGGCCGACGTCGCCGCGCTGTCCGAATACCACTTCTCGCGGATGTTCCGGCTGTCGTTCGGCCGCGCGCCGCACGCGTGGGTCGCCGAGCAGCGGCTCGCGCGGGCGCGCGAACTGCTGCGCACGACGTCGCTGCCGCTCGCGCAGGTCGCGGCCGACTGCGGCTACGCGAACGCCGGCCACTTCAGCCATCGCTTTCGCGACGCGCACGGTACGACGCCGAATACGTACCGGCGCGCGATGCAGGGCCGCTGAGCGCGATCGCCCGATCGCGGCCCAGCCTGCCCCCGACGCCGGTCGGCCGCGTGCGGCGTTACGCGCCGCGTCGCGACAGTTCCTGTTCGAGCGCCGCGACGCCGGCCGGCAGGTCGACCGGCACCTTCAGGTCGACCATCGTGCGGCCGAACGCATGCAGCGTGCGGAACAGGTTATGTTCGCGGCACTGCTCGCCCATCTGCCCGATCCGCACGATCGGCAACCCGAACGAGCCCGAGATCTCGACCTGATACTGCTTCGAGATATGGCCGCAGACCATCCCGGGCGTGAGCCCTTCCGGCGTCTCGATCCCGACCACCGAATTGAGCCGGCAGTCCTTCGGCGCATAAAGCTTGAGCCCCATCGACTCGACACCCGCCTGCAGCGCGAGCGAGCAGCGCAGGTGGCGCGCGAAGCGGCTTTCCAGCGTCTCCGCGCAAACCAGCCGCAGCGCCTCGTGCAGCGCGAGCACGCCCGACACCGGCGCCGTGTAGTGATAGCCGGCGTTGTGCCAGAAGTTCTCCGCGAGCGCCATGTCGAGGCACCAGTGCGTATTCGGCTCCGGGCGATGCTTCATGCGCTCCCACGCGGCGTCGGAAAACGCGATCAGCGACACGCCCGGGATCGATGACAGCCCCTTCTGGCCGCCGGTGATCACCGCGTCGATGCCCCATGCGTCCATGTCGAGCGGCATCGTCGACAGCGTGCACACCGCGTCGACGACGACCAGCGCGCCGGCCGCCTTCGCGAGCGCAGCGATGTCGCGCAGGTCGCGGTTCCACACGGTGTTCGACGTCTCGCCCTGCACGATCGTGACGATCTCGGGCCGCTCGCGCGCGATCGCGTCCGCGATCTCGTCGAGGCTCGCGACCGCGCGGTCGGCCACTTCGAGCGTCGCGACGTCGGCGCCGACCCGCGTGGCCATCTCGGCCATCCGCGCGCTGAAGAAGCCGTTGCGGATCGACAGCACGCGTGTGCCGCGCCAGGCGAGGTTCGAGATCGCCATTTCCATCGCGGCCGAGCCGGGGCCCGCGACGCCGAGCACCCACTTCGTGCGGGTCTGGAACACGTAGCGCGCCATCTCCTTCACCTGCTCGATGATCTTCGCCATCGTCGCACCGAGGTGGTTGATCACGATCGTGTTCGCCTTCGCGACGGCGGCCGGGATCGGAACCGGGCCGGCCCCCATCATCAGCAGCGGTTCTTCGGGCAGGATCGCGTCGAGCGGCACGACGACGGGACAGGGGATCGGCGAGTAATCGATGGACATGGCTGGCAAAAGGTGAGGAAGGGAAATACACGGACGCCCGCCAAACCAACTGCATGGCGAACTGATCGATCATTCCGCGTTCCGCGGCCTCGCGCAAGAGGCACGCGCGGCCGGACAGCGCGACGGTGGCCCGGTCGCCGGACCGGGCCAGCCGGCCGCCCAGGCATCGCGCGCCGGCGTTCCGGATTGGAACGGCATTGCCGGCCGGTTGTGAAACGGTTCCATGCGCGCGATTTTCTCCGCCAATATCGCCGCGTTTCATCGATACCGACGGTTCAGCGCGACTTGCGTATCGAACGAAATAGACCGGATGTTCGATAAAAATCGCCGCACGGAATGCGATACGCAAAACCCGCGCACGGGTAAAAACATCCATTACTGCAGCATGTATTAGGGATCGACTCCCCAAATTACCTGAGCAAACCGGATCGAATCACGAACAACCAATTGATTAACATACGAATTATTCGCCACTACGATGCATATTCCAATACTCTGCCGCCTTTGAACGGCAGGCACGCGAGATAGCCCGACATTTAACCGGTACTCGCGATTTCGATTTTCCGCAACCCGCCCGTTTTCTCAGGTTGACGGATATCGCAACTGTATTTAACAATCGTCTGCGGAATCGAAAACCGATTTTTCGATACGAGGGAGAACTGGGTGCCGCGCGATGCGTTTTCGAGGTTGCGCGGCGAAAAATCACAACCATAATCAATCAACCGGGCCAGAAATACACAAGCCATGAACCAGATTCAGACCATGCGTGTATTCGTCTGCGTCGCCGAGCAGCAGAGCTTCCGGCGCGCAGCGCACCATCTCGGCGTGTCCAATGCGCTCGTCACGCGTTCGATCGCGATGCTCGAGGGTCACCTGAACACACGGCTGATCCACCGCACCACGCGCAACCTGTCGCTCACCGAGGCCGGCGTGCGCTACCTCGACGGTTGCCGCGCGCTGCTCGAGGAATTCGACCACCTCGAGTCGTCCGTCGCGCATGCCGTGCGCGAACCGGCCGGCACGCTGCGCGTCGTCGCGTCGGGCCTGCTGTCGCCGCTCGCGCTGACGCCGCTCGTCAGCAGCTTCCGGCACCGCTACCCCGAGCTGCGCGTGCAGCTGACCGTCGCCGACGGGCCGCTCGACGTGCTCGAATCGGGCTACGACGTCGGCATCGTCACGGGCAACCGGCTCGACGGCAACCCGACGCTGATCGGCCATGCGCTCGCGCCGAACCCGTTCGTCGCCTGCGCGGCGCCGGCCTATCTCGACCGGCGCGGCGAGCCGCGCGCGCCCGACGACCTGCCGGGCCACGACTGGGTCACGCTCGCGCCGCACCAGCATGCGCCCGCGTGGCAGCTGGTCGGCCACGACGGCGTCGCGCATTCGGTCACGGTGCGCCCGGCCTGCACGCTCAACCAGCTCGCACTCGTGCAGGCGGCCGCGATTGCCGGCGCCGGCATCGCGGTGCTGCCCGAGCCGTGCGTCGCCGACGCGCTCAACAGCGGCACGCTCGTGCGGCTGCTGCCCGGCTACCGGATCGACGACCCGGACGCACAACTATCGCTCGTCTATCCGAACCGCCAGTACGTGCCGGCTCGCACGCGCAGCTTCGTCGAGCACGCGCTCGACCACTTCAGCGCGCAGACGGCCCGCGAGCGGAAGGATTACGGCTTCCTGCGTCCGTCGCGCGGCCCCGACCGCTCCGACATCGTCACGGGCCTGCAGTAAACTGCGCGCGTCAGCCATCGGAGGTGCAGCGTGCGCGTGATCCTGTTCAGCAGCCGGCAGTACGACGACGATTCGTTTACCGCCGCCAACCGGCAGTTCGGCTATCGGCTGCACTTCCAGCCGTCGCACCTCGACGCGGAAACCGCGATCCTCGCGCACGGCTATGACGTCGTCTGCCCGTTCGTTAACGACACCGTCGACGTAGCCGTGCTCGAACGGCTGGCGGACGGCGGCACGCGCCTGATCGCGCTGCGCTCGGCGGGCTTCAACCACGTCGACCTGGCGGCCGCCGAGCGGCTCGGCATCGCGGTCGTGCGCGTGCCCGCGTATTCGCCGCACGCGGTCGCCGAGCACGCAGTCGCGCTGATCCTCGCGCTCAACCGCCGCCTGCCGCGCGCCGTCGCGCGCACCCGCGAAGGCGACTTCTCGCTGAACGGCCTGCTCGGCTTCGACCTGCACGGCAAGACCGTCGGCGTGATCGGCACCGGCATCATCGGCAGCGTGTTCGCGAAGATCATGATGGGCTTCGGGATGCATGTGCTCGCGCACTCGGTGCCGCCGTACAACGACGAGCTGATCGCGTTCGGTGCGCGCTATGTCGAGCTCGACGCGTTGCTGCACCAGGCCGACATCGTCAGCCTGCACTGTCCGCTGCTGCCGTCGACGCACCATCTGATCAATACGCAGACGCTCGCGCGGATGAAGCACGGCGCGATGCTGATCAACACCGGCCGCGGCGGCCTCGTCGATGCGCAGGCGCTGATCGACGCGCTCAAGAGCGGCCAGCTCGGCCATCTCGGGCTCGACGTGTACGAGGAGGAAAGCGGGCTCTTCTTCGAGGATCACTCCGACCTGCCGCTGCAGGACGACGTGCTCGCGCGCCTGCTGACGTTCCCGAACGTGATCGTCACGTCGCACCAGGCATTCTTCACGCGCGAGGCGTTGGCGGAGATCGCGCACACGACGCTGCTGAACATCGAGGCCTGGCATGCGGGCACGCCGCAGAACGTCGTGACGGCGATTCGCTGACAAATCGACGAAATTGGCTCATTTGACGGTTGCCGGCGCCACCGCAATCGTTTGCTTGCGCCCGCTGCTGCGCAGCCGGCCTTTTTCATGAACAATTTCTCGTTTTGTTGCGACTGATGTAACGATTCCCGCGCGCCGTCTGCTATCGTTGCGCCGACGTTACCCCGCCTCCTCCCGCTCATGCGTTTCGACGACTCCGACATCGCCGCCGTCTACCGCGCCATTTTCGAACGGCGCGACATGCGCCATTTCACGCCGGCGCCCGTCGATCCGGCCGTGCTCGCGCGCTTGCTGCGCGCGGCGCACCACGCGCCGAGCGTCGGCTTCATGCAGCCGTGGCGCTTCATCCGCATCACCGATCCCGCGCTGCGCACCGCGATCCACGCGCTGGTCGAGGCCGAGCGCCGCGCGACCGCCGACGCGCTCGGCGAGCGCCAGGACGAATTCATGCGGCTGAAGGTCGAAGGCGTGCGCGAATGCGGCGAGCTGCTGGTCGTCGCGCTCGCCGACGGCCGCGAGCGCCACGTGTTCGGCCGCCGCACGCTGCCGGAGATGGATCTCGCGTCCGCCGCGTGCGCGATCCAGAACATGTGGCTCGCGGCGCGCGCGGAAGGGCTCGGGATGGGCTGGGTGTCGCTGTTCGACGTCGATGCGTTGCGCACGCTGCTGCGGATGCCCGACGGCGCGAAGCCGATCGCCGTGCTGTGCGTCGGGCACGTCGACGCGTTCTATGCGAAGCCGATGCTCGAGCAGGAGCGCTGGGCCGCGCGGATGCCGATCGAAGCGTGCCTGTTCGAAAACGGCTGGGACGATCCGGCCGCGCTCGACGCCGCCGGATCGCCTTCGTCGCCTGCGGACACGAACGCGGAACCGGATGCAAACGCGCCACGCACATCGGACGCCAGCACCGAAGCGGCACGATCAGCCGCGCTCACCGACGGTCCACCCGAACAGCTGATATGACTCCCGCTGTCAATCGGGATCGGTTTTTGGGGTTTCCGAGAAATGTCGTTCAAATTTCCTGAGCACGGCCCGGCAGCACCATCGTTCCGACCCCGACAAATTCGCACGCCGCAAACCGCCGCCAAATCCCACATTGTGAGCTTCCCGCCCGCTGCCCCGTCGCACGCCGGCAACATCCGTTTTGGCCCCGAGCATCAGGGTTTTCACTGAAGTAGAATCGCGCTGTCGTTCGCCTTCCCGTCCGCCCGCACCGCGCATCCTGCGCCCACCCGAGCGGCGGCTTTTCCCGAGCCTACCGCGATGCCCTTGCCTCTTTTCGCCCTTGCCGTCGCCGCATTTGGAATCGGTACCACCGAATTCGTGATCATGGGGCTGCTGCCCAATGTCGCACGCGACCTCGGCGTGTCGATTCCGGCCGCCGGGATGCTCGTGTCGGGCTACGCGCTCGGCGTGACGATCGGCGCGCCGATCCTCGCGATCGTCACCGCGAAGATGCCGCGCAAGCGCGCACTGATGGGTCTGATCGGGCTGTTCATCGCCGGCAACCTGTTCTGCGCGATCGCACCGGGCTATGCGGTGCTGATGGCCGCGCGCGTCGTCACCGCGTTCTGCCACGGCGCGTTCTTCGGGATCGGCTCGGTGGTCGCGAGCAACCTCGTCGCGCCGAACCGCCGCGCGCAGGCGATCGCGCTGATGTTCACGGGCCTCACGCTCGCGAACGTGCTCGGCGTGCCGCTCGGCACCGCGCTCGGCCAGGCGTTCGGCTGGCGCGCGACGTTCTGGGCCGTTACCGGCATCGGCATCGCCGCGGCCGCCGCGCTCGCGGTCTGCCTGCCGAAGAACCTCGCGATGCCCGACACCAGCATCACGCGCGAATTCAGCGTGCTGAAGCACCCGCAGGTGCTGATGGTGCTCGGCATCAGCGTGCTCGCGTCCGCGAGCCTGTTCAGCGTGTTCACGTACATCACGCCGATCCTCGAGGACGTGACCGGCTTCTCGCCGCGTCAGGTCACCTACGTGCTGCTGCTGTTCGGCCTCGGGCTGACGGTCGGCGGCACGCTCGGCGGCAGGCTCGCCGACTGGCGCCGGATGCCGTCGCTGATCGCGACGCTCGCGCTGATCGGCATCGTCCTTGCGCTGTTCGCGGGCACGATGCATCTGCCGTTCGCCGCGCTCGCGACGATCTTCGTGTGGGGCATCCTCGCGTTCGCGATCGTGCCGCCGCTGCAGATCCTGATCGTCGATCGCGCGAGCGACGCGCCGAACCTCGCGTCGACGCTGAACCAGGGTGCGTTCAACCTCGGCAACGCGACGGGCGCGTGGCTCGGCGGAATGGCGATCGGTTCCGGCGTGTCGCTCGTGAACCTGCCGTGGGTCGGCGTCGCGATGGCCGTCGCGGCGCTGGCGCTCACGCTGTGGTCGGCGTCGCTCGAACGCCGCCCGCTGGCCGCGCCGACCGAATACGTGTAACGCGCCGGCGCGCATTCGTTGCGCGCGCAACGCATTCGATCCTGACGGCCTTCATGGACCTTTCAAGGTCCGCGGTGTAGCATCCCGGCCGATGAAAGCCATTCTCAATCGTGATTTCCTCGCGCTCATCCTGAGCGTCGCGGTCGTCGGCCTCGGGACCGGCGCCACGCTGCCGCTCACCGCGCTCGCACTGACCGAAGCCGGACACGGCACCAACGTCGTCGGCATGCTGACGGCCGCACAGGCCCTCGGCGGCCTCGCGATCGTTCCGTTCGTCACCGCGCTCGCGCGGCACATCGGCTCGCGCCGCGCGATCGTCGTGTCGGTCGTGCTGCTCGCGGCGGCCACCGCGCTGATGCAGTTCACGTCGAGCCTGATCCTGTGGGGCGTGTTGCGCGTGCTGTGCGGCGCCGCGCTGATGCTGCTGTTCACGATCGGCGAGGCGTGGGTCAACCAGCTCGCCGACGATTCGACGCGCGGCCGCGTCGTCGCGATCTACGCAACCAATTTCACGCTGTTCCAGATGGCGGGCCCCGTGCTCGTCAGCCAGATCGCGGGCGCGACGAGCATCCGCTTCGCACTGTGCGGCGCGCTGTTCCTGCTCGCGCTGCCGACGCTCGCGACGATCCGGCGCGCGCCGCTCGCGGGTGACGATGCGCATCACGAAGCGCACGGTCGCTGGCTCGACGTGCTGCCGCGCATGCCCGCGCTGATCATCGGCACCGGGTTCTTCGCGCTGTTCGACACGCTCGCGCTGTCGCTGCTGCCGCTCTACGCGATGGATCACGGCGTCGCGAGCGCGACCGCCGTGCTGCTCGCGTCGATCATGCTGTTCGGCGATACCGCGATGCAGTTCCCGATCGGCTGGCTCGCGGACAAGCTCGGCCGCGAACGCGTGCACCTCGGCGCGGGCTGGATCGTGCTGGCCGGCCTGCCGCTGCTGCCGCTCGTGATCGCGAACCCGTGGCTGTGCTGGCCGCTGCTGTTCGTGCTCGGCGCGGCGGCCGGCAGCATCTACACGCTGTCGCTCGTCGCATGCGGCGAACGCTTCCGCGGCGCGGCGCTCGTCACCGCGAGCTCGCTCGTGTCGGCGTCGTGGAGCGCCGCGAGCTTCGGCGGCCCGCTCGTTGCGGGCGCATTGATGGAACAACTGGGCAGCAACGCGCTGGTCGGCGTGCTGGTCGTCTGCGTCGCGGCATTCGTCGCGGCGGCGCTGTGGGAGCGTCGCGCCGCGTTGCAACGCGCGGTCTGACGCAGACGCTGGCACCGACATTCGTGCGCGGCGTCACACATCGGCGCACACGCACCGCCACGCGCCGGCAAAACGAAAACGGCCCGCGCAAAGCGGGCCGCCCTGTCCTGCCGGACTACGCGTTACGTGTCACGCTGCGATCCGTCACGCACCCCGCGCCGGCAGGATCTTGCCCGCACACGTGCCGAAGCCGACGCGATAGCCGTCGCCCTGGCACCATCCGGCGAGCGTCAGCTCGTCGCCGTCCTCGATGAATGCGCGGCTGCCGCCGCCGTCCAGCGCAACCGGCTCCTTGCCGTTCCACGTCAGTTCGAGCAGGCTGCCGAACGAATCCTTCGTCGGCCCGCTGATCGTGCCCGAACCCATCAGGTCGCCGACCCGCGTGTTGCAGCCCGCGACCGTGTGATGCGCGAGCTGCTGCGCCATCGTCCAGTACATGTGCTTGAAGTTGGTGCGGCAGATCGACGTCGCCTGCGCTGCCCCTTCGGCGCGCAGCGTCACTTCGAGCGCGATGTCGAACGCATGCCTGCCCGCGTGCCGCAGATACGCGAGCGGCTGCGGCACCTGCTCCGGCTGCGCGGTGCGGAACGGTTCGAGCGCGTCGAGCGTGACGATCCACGGCGAGATCGTCGTCGCGAACGTCTTCGCGTTGAACGGGCCGAGCGGCACGTATTCCCACTGCTGGATGTCGCGCGCGCTCCAGTCGTTCAGCAGCACCATCCCGAAGATATGCGCTTCCGCGTCCTCGCACGCGATCGGCTCGCCGAGCGCGTTGCCCTGGCCGACGATGAAGCCCGTCTCCAGCTCGATGTCGAGCTTGCGGCACGCGCCGAACACCGGACGCTCCTGGTCGGGCAGCTTCAGCTGCCCGTTTGGGCGCCGCACCGGCGTGCCGCTCACGACCACCGACGACGCGCGGCCGTTGTAGCCGATCGGCATCTCCGACCAGTTCGGCAGCAGCGCATTCTTCGGATCGCGGAACATCGAGCCGACGTTGGTCGCGTGCTCCTTCGACGAATAGAAATCGGTGTAGCCGGGGATCTCGACCGGCAGATGCAGCGTCGCGTCGCGCTGCGCGACGAGCACCTGCGCGCGCAGCGCCGCATCGTCACGCAGCAGCGCATTGTCGCGCGAGAACAGGTCCGACAGCTGCACGCGCACGCTGCGCCATGCATCGCGGCCGAGCGCGATGAATGCGTTGAGCGTCGGCGCGGCGAACGCGTCGGCGCCGGCCGGCAGCGTCACGAGGCCCGCGCGCGCGAGCGCCGCGAGATCGACGATCTGGTCGCCGAGCGCGACGCCCGCACGGCGCGCCGCCTGCTTCGCGTCGCTGAAGATCCCGAACGGAAGATTCTGGATCGGGAAATCGCAGGCGGGATCGTTCGCCGTGTCGACCCAGCTCTTGCGGGCCGGGTCGAGCGTCGCGCGCCAGTCTTGGGTGTCGCTCATCGTTGCTCCGGGTTGAAGTGTTTCTTGATGCCTTGCCAGCATTCGAAGTAGTCCGCCTGCAGTTGCGCGGTGTCGAGCGCGTAGCGCGTCGGCCGGATCAGCGTGCGGGTCTCGAACATGAACGCCATCGTCGCGTCGACCTTGTGCGGCTTCGTCGTGTCGCTCGCGGACGCCTTCTCGAACGTGTCCGCGTCGGGCCCGTGGCCCGACATGCAGTTGTGCAGGCTCGCGCCGCCCGGCACGAAGCCTTCCGCCTTCGCGTCGTACACGCCGTGCACGAGCCCCATGAACTCGCTCGCGACGTTGCGGTGGAACCAGGGCGGACGGAACGTATCCTCGGCCGCGAGCCAGCGCGGCGGGAAGATCACGAAGTCGATCGTGTCGACGCCCGGCGTATCGCTCTGCGACTGCAGCACGAGGAAGATCGACGGATCGGGATGGTCGTAGCTGATCGAGCCGATCGTGTTGAACAGGCGCAGGTCGTATTTGTAAGGCGCGTAGTTGCCGTGCCACGCAACGACGTCGAGCGGCGAATGGCCGATGTCCGCGCGCCACAGGCGGCCGTTCAGCTTCGCGATCAGCTCGAACGCGCCTTCGCGATCCTCGTACGCGGCCTGCGGCGTCAGGAAGTCGCGCGGGTTCGCGAGGCCGTTCGAGCCGATCGGGCCGAGGTCCGGCAGGCGCAGCTGCGCGCCGAAGTTTTCGCAGATGTAGCCGCGCGCGTCGCCGTCCGGCAGCGCGACGGAAAAACGTACGCCGCGCGGGATCACCGCGATCTCGAACGGCTCGACGTCGAGCCGGCCGAATTCGGTCGCGATGAACAGCCGCCCCTGCTGCGGCACGATCAGCAGTTCGCCGTCCGCGCTGTAGAAGAAGCGGTCCTGCATCGAGCGGTTCGCCGCGTACAGGTGGATCGCGCAGCCGTTCATCGCGGCCGCCGAGCCGTTGCCGGCCATCGTCACCAGAGCGTCGACGAAATCGGTCGGCTCGACCGGCATCGGCAGCGGATCCCAGCGCAGCTGGTTCGGCGGCGTCGGCGGCACGTCGGCCGAATCGCCGAATTCCGACACGAGCCGCTGCGGGCCCGCGTACGGCTCGAACGGCCGGTGCACGGCCGCCGGGCGGATGCGGTACAGCCACGAGCGGCGGTTGTGGCCGCGCGGCGCGGTAAACGCGGTGCCCGACAGCTGCTCCGCATACAGCCCGTACGGCGCGCGCTGCGGCGAGTTGCGGCCGTGCGGCAGCGCGCCGGGCAGCGCCTCGGTCGCGAATTCGTTCGCGAAACCGCTCAGGTAGCCGGCGGTCGCCGGTTTCGACAGGTCAAGCGTCATCGTTTCCTTTCTCCATCAATTCATCGCGGCATTCGGCGCGTGCGCACCGTTTCGCCGCGTCACACCAGCCAGCCCGAGGACGAACAGCGCAGAGCACAGCACCGGCACCGCGGCCGCGTGGAACAGCGCATCGTTCGACCAGTTGAGCGCAATCAGTTGTCCGCCGACGAGCGGCCCGAGCACCGAGCCGATCCGGCCGATGCCGAGGCTCCAGCCGATGCCCGTCGAGCGCAGCGACGTCGGGTAATACTGGCCCGCGAGCGCATTCACGGCCGGCTGCCCGCCGACCACGCAGAACCCGCCCGCGAACACGACGACCAGCAGCCACGGCAGCGCATGCGCGACCGAGCCGATCAGCCCCACCGACACGGCCGCGCACGCGAAGCACGCGAACAGCACGCGCACGAAGCCATGGCGTTCGATGAGCCAGCCGAGCGACAGCGTGCCGATCACGCCGCCCGTCTGCAGCACCGTGCCGACGATCACCGCCGTGCCCGGCGAATAGCCCGCATCGCGCATCACGGTCGGCAGCCAGTTCGACAGGAAGTACAGATCGATCAGGTTCATGAAGCTGATCGCCCACAGCAGCAGCGTGACCGGCAGGCGGCCGTGGCTGAACAGCTCGGCCACCGGCGCGCCGGTCGCGGCGCGCTCGCGCACGACGAGCCGCGTGTTCGCATCGATGCCGGCCTGCGGCGCGAAGCGCGCGAGCCAGTCGCGCGCCTGCGCGACGCGCCCTTTCAGCACCAGGAACTGCAGCGACTCGGGCAGCCGCGCGACCATCGCGACCGTGAGCACGAGCGGCACCGCGCCGCCGACGTAGAACACCGAACGCCAGCCGAGCGCCGGAATCAGCGCGGCGCTGATGAAGCCGCCGAGCGCAGCGCCGAGCGTGAAGCCGCACGACACCATCATCATCCGCTTCACGCGATGCGCGGCCGGACTGAACTCGCCGACCAGCGCCATCGCGTTCGGCATGATGCAGCCGAGGCCGAGGCCCGTGACGAAGCGCAACGCCATCAGCACGGGAATCGAGCTTGCGAACGGCGTCGCGAGCATCGTCACCGCGAAGAACAGCGTCGAGCCGATCAGCACCGGGCGCCGCCCGATCCGGTCGGCCAGCACCGACAGCCCGAGCGCACCGAGCAGCATCCCGAACAGGCTCGCGCTGAACACCGGGCCGAGCGCCTGCTTCGGCACACCCCATTCGGCAATCACGCTCGGTGCGACGTAGCCCATCGCCTGCGCATCGAAACCGTCGATCACGAGGCACAGCCCGCACAACGCGAGCAGCATCCAGTGAAAGCCCGGGCGATGGGTCTCGTCGATCACGCGCTCGACTTCGAGCACGCGCGCGTCGGCCGGCGCCGCGCTCATTGCGCGACCTCGGCGGCCGGATGCACGGGCGGCGTCACGCCCTGGCGCGCGAGCGCCATCGCTTCGCGCAGCACGTCGGCGTCGCCGATCTGGTTCGCGAGCAGCAGGATCAGCTTCGCGTTGACGAGCTGGCTGTCGGCGTCGGACAGGTCGCGATGCATGTCGATCAGCGCTTCATAGAACGCGTCCGGATCGGCCAGGCGCGGGCGGGTGTCGAGTGAGGGCATGACGGAGTCTCCGGTGTTTTTTTCGTGTCCAATGCGGTATTCAGCGTGCGCAGGTCGCGCGCGCCAGTGCGTCGGCAAGCGCCTGACGGTCGAGCGTGCGCATGCGTGCGCAGACATGCTGGTCGGGACGCAGCAGGTAGAACGTGCCGGGCTTCGCGTCATAGCGTTGCGCGGCGAAACCGCCGACGTCCTCCACGACGTCGATGCCGGCCACCGGCTGCGCGTGCCCGGCCGGCACGACGAGCACCGGCCGCACCGGCAGCGCGAGGCCTTCGACGGCCTGCGCGAGCGCGGCCGCGTCGCCCGGCAATCCGAACAGCACGCCGGTGAAGCCGCCGCGCAGGTGCTGCAGCAGCCAGCCCGCCGCACCCTTTGCGCGCACCGGCGCATCGGCTGCCGCCGCGCCCGGCCGCATCGCGCATGCGAATGCGTCGCCGTCGCGGTCCGGCGTGTTCAGCGGCGAATCGGCCAGCACGGCCGGCACCGACAGGCGGCCGCTGTTCACGAGCTTGCGCGCGAATTCGCAATCGCGCGCGAGCTTCAGCGTCGCGTCGCGGAACACGCGCGACACCGGGCTTTTCGGCGTGATGAAATCGGTCGAGCGCGTCGAGTTGCGGATGTTCTCGTCTGCCGCGAACTCGCGCTCGCTCGCGTACGTATCGAGCAGGCGGTCGGCCGAGCGGCCGTCGAGCACGAGCTTCAGCTTCCACGCGAGGTTGTCCGCATCCTGCACGCCGCTGTTCGCGCCGCGCGCGCCGAACGGCGACACGCCGTGCGCGGAGTCGCCCGCGAACAGCACGCGGCCGTGACGGAACGACTCCATCCGCTGGCAGCGGAACGTGTAGACGCTCACCCATTCGAGCTCGAACTCGGCGTCCGGCCCCAGCAGCGCGCGCACGCGCGGGATCACGCGCTCCGGCTGCTTCTCGGCGACGGGATCGGCGTCCCAGCCGAGCTGGAAGTCGATGCGCCACACATTGTCGGGCTGGCGGTGCAGCAGCACCGACTGGTTCGGGTGGAACGGCGGATCGAACCAGAACCAGCGCTCGGTCGGAAACTCCGCCTTCATCTTCACGTCGGCGATCAGGAAGCGGTCCTTGAACGTACGGCCGTGGCTTTCGAGGCTCATCATCGTGCGCATCGGGCTGCGCGAGCCGTCGGCCGCGATCACGTATTGCGCGCGCAGCGTCGCGACGCCGTCCGGCGTCTCGATCGTCAGCACCGCATGCTCGGCCGATTGCTCGACGCCCGTCACCTTGTGCTTCCAGCGGATGTCGATGTTCGGCAGCTCGAACGCGCGATCGGCCAGATAGCCTTCGACGTAGTACTGCTGCAGGTTGATGAACGCGGGGCGTGCATGCCCTTCCTCGGGCAGCAGGTCGAATGCATACAGTTGCTCGTCCTGCAGGAACACCTTGCCGACGTGCCAGCTCACGCCCTTGTCGACGAAGCGCTCGCCGCAGCCGAGCCGGTCGAAGATCTCGAGCGTGCGCTTCGCGAAGCAGATCGCGCGCGAGCCGGTGGACAGCGTGTCGTCGTCGTCGAGCAGCACGACGGACACGCCCTGCTGCGCGAGGTCGATCGCGGCCGACAGGCCCACCGGGCCCGCGCCGACGACGATCACCGGGTGAACGGCCGCGTCATGCGCGCGCGGACGGTACTCGAACTTCAGCGTCTGGTAATCGATGCTCATGGTCGCCATCCGCTCCTCAACCCTGCCGTGCGCGCGCCGGCGCGCCTGTCGTCCCGCCCGTCGCCTGCCGGCGCTCCCGCCCGCCTTTCCTGTCAACCGCCACGTCTCGCTCCTTGCTTCCTGTTGATTCGCGAACGGCGCCGTCGAGCGGCGCCCGAATGCCGCATTTCTTGATCGGCGACAAATCCTGGATTTACGAATAGTAAAACCAATTACGAATAGTGAAATCAACGTAAACCCTAGGCGCGGGCTCGAGAACGGGATAACCATATGAGCGAAACGCCGAGCCGAGCGTGGCGCGCGCTGCTAATATCCAGATACGAGGCGGCCCGTTCGGCCGCCGTTTTTCCTTCATACGCCGATGATTCCGCCCACCATTCCCGAGCTGGTCGCCCGTGCCGGGCAACTGCCGTATCTGCGGGATCACCTCGCGCTTGCCGAAGGCGGCACCGCGAGCGCGAATCTGCCCGAGCGCACGCTCGGCAGCGCCTACGAACCGATCTACGACGTGACGATGCCCGGCGCGCCGCAATCGACGTCGTTCACCGACGCGATCGAGCGCTACGGCGACGAACTCGGCTTCCAGGCTGTTACGGTCGTCACCGGTGCCGCACACGATCCGGTCGACTCGGCCGTCGACGACCAGACGCTCGTCGCGATCGACCGCCTGTCGCGCGCGCTGCACGCGATCAACTTCTTCGGCGCGCAGCGCCACGGGCTGCTGTTCCTGCGCGTGCACGAACGGCTGCTCAAGAGCGTGAAGTACGACCACGGCAAGCATTTCTCGTCGGTGCTGCAGCGCTTCGGGCTGCCGACCGAACGGATCGTGATCGAGCTGCCGGCGGTCGCGGTCGCGCACAAGACCTTCCTCGGCTACCTGACGCGCAGCTACCAGCATCACGGCTTCAAGGTCGCGGACAAGCTGCCCGATCCGGGCCGCATCCTCGCGGTCGAATCGGACATGGCGCGGCCCGACTACATCAAGATGGATGCGGGCATCGCGTTGCGCGACGGGATGGTCAAGGCGCTCGTCGCGTATGCGCAGCGCGTGCGGATTCCGCTCATCTTCGACGGTGTCGTCGACGAGACGCAGTGCGAGCTGCTGCGCCAGCACGACGTGCGGTTCATGCAGGGGCCCGCATTTGCGAAGGTCGTGACGGCCTGAACGGATGGGGCGGCAGGCGCGCGCGGAGAGCGGCGCACCGGATGCCGGATGCCTGTTGCGGGTGTTGTGCTGATTGCGGAATAGCGAGATCGGGTCGCGTGGCGCGACCCGCTGCCCGACGTCTGCGCGTCGGCGCGTCTGGCGCGTCTGGCGCGTCTGGTGCGTCTGGTGCGTCTGCGCGTCTGCGCGTCTGCGCGTCTGCGCGTCTGCGCGTCTGCGCCGATGGTTACCGCTTACGCTCGTCCGCCATCGTCGTACTTGGGCAGATCGTCGTCGATCTCAATGCCCGGGAAACGATCCCCATACCAGACGTGCCACGCCGGGCGCAGCCGCGACGGCTCGTCGAGCGTCGCATAATTGATCTCGACCGTTTTCGGCGCGTCGCCAAGCCGGTATTCGAGCTGCGCGCCGCAACGGCCGCAGAAGCGCCGCTCGCCCCACGCGCTCGACGCGTAGACGGTCGGCTCGCCCTGCAGGTATTCGAACGCGTCGATCGGCACCGATGCCGATGCGACGACCGCCGCGCCGGTCGTGCGCTGACAGAGCCGGCAGTGGCAGAAGCCGGCATCGGTCGGAACGTGGGCGATACGGTAGCGGATCGCGCCGCACGCGCATCCGCCTTCCATTGATTCCGGGTGAGACATCGCAAACCTCGTCGTCGGGAAGCTGGCGAACGATGATGAGCGCGGTTCGACCGCAGCACAAGAGACGGCGGCAGCCCTCACCCGCTCCACCCTCTCTCACCAACCGGAGCCGAAACCGCTGCGGCGCGACGGCGATGGCCGCGCGCCGCGTTGCTCACGCCGTCTGCCCAAGCCGCTGCGCGAGCGCTTTCAGCTTCGGCCCGACCTGCGTACGGAACACGTCCTCGTTCATCGACGATGCGGGGCCGCTGCAGCTCAGGATCAGCCAGCGCCCCTCGCGCGGCTCGCGAAACGGCACGGCCGCCGCGTTCACGTCCATGTGCCACGCGCGGAACGAATAGCAGCAACCGCCCGCCGAAAACTCGGCCACCGCTTGCTGTGCGGCGGCGACGAGCGCATCGGCGTCGGCCGCGCCGCCGGCCGCGCGATGCAGTTCCGCATAAAGCGCGCGGCGCACGTCCTCCGGCTGCACGGCCAGGTACGCGCGCCCCATCGAACTCGTCAGCATCGACAGCCGCGAACCGGGCGCGAGCCCGAGCGTCAGCGCGGTCTCGCTGCGAATCGTTTCCAGATAGATCATGTCGAGCCCGTCGCGACAGCCGAGCGATACGGCCGCGCCGATCTCGCGCGCGAGCGCCTGCATGTGCGGCCGCGCGAGATCGATCGTCCCCGAGCCCGACAGCAGCGCGTAGCCGAGCGACAGCACGCCGGCGTCGAGCGCATACTTTCCGAGCGTCTCGTCGTAGCGCAGGTAGCCGAGCACGGTCAGCGTATAGGCCAGCCGGTTCACGGTCGCCTTCGGCAGCCCCGTGCGCTCCGCGAAGTCACGGTTGCCGAGCATCGTCTCGCCGGGCCGGAATGCGCGCAGCAGGTCGAGCCCGCGCGCGAGCGCGACGACGAACTTGCGTTCGTCGATCATGGTTTCGTCGATGGTTGAAAGTGTCATCTGGTGCTACACTGGGTTCGATTTGCAAAACATTGTTCCGCACAGCGGAACTTCAGTCAAGCGATCATTTGGCATGAGCCCGGCCAAACCGGGGACGACCGCAAAGCATGGGGTCCGCGTAAGCGCTGAAGCGCCAACGCGGACCGACAGGAGATGAGACGATGAGTGCTGCAACTTTTCATTGGGACGATCCGCTGCTGCTCGACCAGCAACTGACCGAGGAAGAGCGGATGGTGCGCGATGCCGCGCAGGCTTACGCGCAGGACAAGCTCGCGCCGCGCGTCACCGAAGCGTTCCGCCACGAACGCACCGACGCAGCCATCTTCCGCGAGATGGGTGAAGTCGGCCTGCTCGGCCCGACGATTCCGGAGGAATACGGCGGCCCCGGCCTCAATTACGTGAGCTACGGGCTGATCGCGCGCGAAGTCGAGCGCGTCGATTCGGGCTACCGGTCGATGATGTCCGTGCAGTCGTCGCTCGTGATGGTGCCGATTCACGAATTCGGCTCGGACGCGCAGAAGCAGAAATACCTGCCGAAACTCGCGACCGGCGAATGGATCGGCTGCTTCGGGCTGACCGAGCCGAACCACGGCTCCGATCCGGGCAGCATGGTCACGCGCGCGAAGAAGGTGCCCGGCGGCTACTCGCTGTCCGGCGCGAAGATGTGGATCACGAATTCGCCGATCGCCGACGTGTTCGTCGTGTGGGCGAAGCTCGAAGAGAACGGCAAGGACGCGATCCGCGGCTTCATCCTCGAGAAGGGCTGGAAAGGCCTGTCGGCGCCCGCGATCCACGGCAAGGTCGGGCTGCGCGCATCGATCACCGGCGAAATCGTCCTCGACGAGGTGTTCGTACCCGAAGAGAACCTGATGCCGAACGTGAGCGGCCTGCGCGGCCCGTTCACCTGCCTGAACTCGGCGCGCTACGGGATCGCATGGGGCGCGCTCGGCGCCGCCGAATCGTGCTGGCACACCGCGCGCCAGTACGTGCTCGACCGCCAGCAGTTCGGCCGGCCGCTTGCCGCGAACCAGTTGATCCAGAAGAAGCTCGCCGACATGCAGACCGAAATCACGCTCGGCCTGCAAGGCGTGCTGCGCCTCGGCCGGATGAAGGACGAAGGCACGGCGGCCGTCGAGATCACGTCGATCATGAAGCGCAATTCGTGCGGCAAGTCGCTCGACATCGCCCGGCTCGCGCGCGACATGCTCGGCGGCAACGGCATCTCCGACGAATTCGGCGTCGCGCGCCACCTCGTGAATCTCGAAGTGGTCAACACGTACGAAGGCACGCACGACATCCACGCGCTGATCCTCGGCCGCGCGCAGACAGGCATCCAGGCATTCTTCTGATCGTCCGGATGCGGCGCGCCCGGCAGCGATGCCGCGTACGCGCAAGAAGATACGGCCCGCCCGGCATGACTGCCGGGCGGGCCGTTTTTCATCCGATATCGGATCCGCGATCCGGGCCGCCGGCCCGGTACCGCGTTCACGCGCCGATGCTTACTTGTTCGGCTGCGGCGTGAGGCGCAGATACGGACGCACCGCATTGAAGCCCTTCGGGAAACGCTTCTTCAGCTCTTCCGGATCCTGCAGCGACGGCACGATCACGACATCGTCGCCGTCCTTCCAGTTGCCGGGCGTCGCGACCTTGTAGTTGTCGGTCAGTTGCAGCGAGTCGATCACGCGCAGCACTTCGTCGAAGTTGCGGCCCGTGCTGGCCGGATAGGTGATGGTGAGCCGCACCTTCTTGTTCGGGTCGATCACGAACAGCGAGCGCACCGTCAGCGTTTCGTTCGCGTTCGGATGGATCATGTCGTACAGCTGCGAAACCTTGCGGTCCGCATCGGCAATGATCGGGAAGCCGACGACCGTCGACTGCGTTTCGTTGATGTCGTTGATCCAGCCCTTGTGCGATTCGACGCCGTCGACCGACAGCGCGATCACCTTCACGTTGCGTTTCTCGAATTCGCCCTTCAGCTTCGAGGTCAGCCCGAGTTCCGTCGTGCACACCGGCGTGTAGTCGGCCGGGTGGGAGAACAGGACGCCCCAGCTGTCGCCGAGCCACTCGTGAAACTTGATCGGGCCCAGGCTCGATTCCTGCTCGAAATCCGGTGCGATGTCGCCAAGACGCAGACTCATGATGTTCCCTCCTCGAACGATGCTGGTTGAAACCGCGCGCCGTATGGCACGGGACAGTCCATCAGCTTACGGGAAGCAATGGGCCGTGCGAACGATTATTCCGTTTGATATTCATACTTTTTTGTCATTTTTGCGCGGTGTCGCGGCAAGACGGCCGGCCACGTGGGAAACTTTTCACCTCGTTTGCCGCTCCGCCGATAATTACAAATCGTTTACCATGCGAACTTGCACTGCCGCCGTGCGTCTTCCCGGCTCGCCAGCAGGCAGGCGTTTCGCTACGATGTGAACCTGCAGCATGACAGCACGAAGGGAGTTGCAATGTCGGAAATCAACAAGGAGAAACTGATGTCGGATATCAAAACCGTTCTCGCGGACGCCGAAGACCTGCTCAAGCAAGCCGCCAGCAGCACGGGCGACCGTGCGGCCGAGCTGCGCGAGAAAGCCATGTCGCGCCTGAAGCAGGCCAAGGACAAGGCAGCCGACGTCCAGGTCGTGGTCGTCGAGAAAGGCAAGAAGGCCGCGCGCGCGACCGACGATTACGTGCACGAGCATCCGTGGACGTCGATCGGCGTTGCAGCCGGCGTCGGCGTGCTGATCGGTCTGCTGATCAACCGCAAGTAACGCGCGCTGCGCCGTTCCGTCCCGTGGGCCGCGTCGCGCGGCCTGCGGGCGTCGAAGCCGACCGGCGGTTGCCGCCGGCCGGCTTTGTCCTAGCTGCTCACTGCACGCGCAAGCACCTCACCCATGACGACAGACACCACCTCGCAGCCATCCGGCCAAGGACCGCTGCGCCGCCTCGTCGGCTCCGCGATCGGGCTTCTGCAAACGCGCCTCGAACTGGTGGGCATCGAGCTTGCCGAAGAGAAGGAACGCCTGATGGGCGTGCTGTTCCTCGGGCTCGCCGCAATGATGCTCGCGACGATGGCGCTCATGAGCCTGACCGTGCTCGTCGCGATCGCGTTCTGGGATACCTATCGCTGGCAATCGCTCGCAGCGATCACCGCGCTGTATGCCGCAGGCGGCATCGTGTGCGCGCTGAAGGCGCGCTCGGGCCTGCGCGACGCGCCGACCGTGTTCGAGGCGACGCTCGCCGAACTCGACAAAGACCGCGAACTGTTCCGCGGCAAGCCGTGAACGCAGTCGTGTTC
Organism: Burkholderia pyrrocinia; assembly: GCF_022809715.1. Classification (NCBI taxonomy): domain Bacteria; kingdom Pseudomonadati; phylum Pseudomonadota; class Betaproteobacteria; order Burkholderiales; family Burkholderiaceae; genus Burkholderia; species Burkholderia pyrrocinia. Next base: position 799,535 of record NZ_CP094459.1, on the reverse strand, counting down.
ACCCTTCCCACCTACTTCGCCGACGCGCCATGAGCCAGAACGTCACGGGCAATGCACACCGCCCCCATTCGTCGCGATCGCACTGGAGCGCATCGCAACATCGCGCGCTCCGCAAGGAATTGCTGATCCTGCGATCCGAAGTCGAGCGGCTCGAACTCGCGGCGGCCGCCGGCGAAATGCGCCAGGCCGTCACGCGCTTCAGCTGGCTCAAGGTATTCATCCCCGGCCTTTCCGGCAGCAAGTTCAGCCAGTCCGCAAAAAACCTGAACGCGAGCCTCGGCCACCTCGTCAACCAGTATCCGATGCTGAGTTCGCTCGCGTCGCTCGTGCTGGCGAAACCCGTTCGCTCGCTGCTGCGCGCGAGCGCGGGCCCCGCGCTGAAGTGGGGCACGCTCGGCTTCGCCGCATGGGAGGTCTACCGGATCTGGAAGCAGTCGCGCGACGAGCGCGAGCTCGACGCACACGACGACTGATACTCGGCGACCGGCGCGCACGGCCATGCGCCGTTGCGCGCCCTTCGTGCGAATTCAGCGCATGCCCCAGCAAGCAGCACCCTGTTCGTCGGCGCCATCCCGTCGCGCATTGCCCTTCGTCCCGTCCGAACGCAGCGTGAAGGCGCCGCACGCATCGTCGTGCATCGGGCCCGTGTCGAGCGGGCTTGCTTCCAGCTCGTAGGTTACCGGCGAGTCGTCGCCGTCCGGCCGCCTGAGCGTCAATCGATAAACGGCCCGGCCGTCCGGCGGCGCCTGCGCGAGCGCGTCCGGCAATGCCGGCGGCGGCGCACCGTCCAGCGTTTCGAGATATTGGGCCGCCCGATACAGCGCGGACACCGCCGACGCGCGGTGAACGCGCACGACATGCTCGCGATACGACGGGATGCCCCATCCGGCCAGCACCGCGACGATCGCGAGCACGATCATCAGCTCGAGCAGCGTGAATCCCGCCGATCGGTCCACGGACGCGGAACCGTTCATCGAAGCACCGCCGCGACGCGCCGCCAGCGCAGCGCGACGATGCGTCCGTCGCGTATTGCAACCTGGTGCTGCAGCCAGACGGCGCTCGACGTGTGCGCGCCAACACCACGCGCGGTGACGACGTAAGCGCGGCCGCCGATCGGCCCTGCCCCGCGCCACGCCTCGATCAGGCATCGCGGCGGCTGCGCGGCCATCGGCCATCCGGCAAACGGCGCGAACGCTTCGGCGGCCGCCATCGCCGGCATGCGCCGCCACGCGTCGGGCTCCGCGCGCGATTCGCCTTCGTTCACGTAGGGTGCCGAGCCACGGAGCAATCGCGCGGTGCACGCCGCGAGCGCGGCATCAGCCGCGTGGAATGCGATCAGCCGATCCGACAACGCACGTGTACGGCGCGATTCCGTCAGCGCGGATTCGAACCACGTGCCTGTCAGTGCCGCAACGGCGGCACCGACCGCGATCACTGCGGGCAATGCGAGGCCCGCGTCGCGACGCCAATCGCGACCGGCCGACCGGAAACGTATGCGCGGCTCGCACCGGTTCGTTGCCTCGGCTCCCGTGCGCGCGGCCTGCCTCGGTTCGTCACCGTTTGCCACAATGCGCCCATGCATGTCGCCTGCCGCAACGCATCGCGATATCTCCCGCGCGTATCGTCCTGCTTCGCTCATCGCAACACCTCGCGTGCGTGCGTTGCGTCGCGCAACGTATCGTCGAATGCGATCGCTGCATTCCTCAACGCGACGACACGATGCAGCGTCAAACGTGCATGGCCGTCCTGTGCAACCGCAGCGCGACCGTCGCAGTCGACGTGACGGGCCGGCTCGCGCATCGGTTCGCCGCGCGCCCGCACGCAGACATGCACGGCCACGACATCGCGCCAGTCGTCGACACGCATTGCATCGGCATCGACGAACTGCATGCCACCGCGGCGAAGATAGCGCGCACGCAACTGATCGATGCCCGACACGACCGGCTGTGGCGTGCCTGGACGGCCGTTTCCTTCGCAGTACAGTTCGGGCTCGCCCGTCGACGGGCTGACGTGCGCATCGAAGCGGTTCTCCACCGGAGCCCGTTCGCCGGACACGCCGACACCCTGCCCGAGGCAATCCGACACCTGGCCGCTCACCGTCGGCCACGTCGACACGGCATCGCCGACATACCGGATCAGCAGCGCGTCCGATGAAGCGCGCGCAGGTTCGCACCGCACCTGCGCACCGTCGCCGCGCACGCGCGCCATCGAACAACCGAACACCGGCGGCAACGACGACGCACCTTCGGCATCGAGCGGCCGGAATCCCGCCATCTGGAGCTGCTGGCCAATCAGCATCAGCGCGGTGCCGGCTGCATCGCGCATCCGGAACCCGTCTTCCGCGCGCCGCTGCGCAACGCGCTGCGCGTGATACAGCGCACCGGCTGCCGCCAGCACGAGGAGACCGACGGTCATCGCGATCAGCACTTCGAGCAGCGTATGCGCACGCATGCGGCAATCAGCGTTCATCTGCACCAGCCTCCCGAAACGGAATCCGGACGCAAGACGGCGGCTGCGCCGATGCACCTGCACCTTCGCATCGCGGCGAAACCGCTGCATTGCCGCCTCTCCAGCCGACAATCGCGTACCGGACGCCGGCCGGCTCGTCGTCGAGCGTCATCGCACCGCCGGGCAACGATGCAGCCGCCAGCGCCGCGAGACCGTCGTCGGCTCCTGCGCCGGCGCGCGGGCGCTCGATACGCGCATCGGCCAGCCACAGCGCGCGTTCACGCCAGATCGTCGCCCGCTGCGTGCGCGCCATCGCAAGCTGGCTGCCGGCCACCGCCAGCATCACGGTCGCGAGCAGCGCGACGGCCAGCATCGCCTCGATCAGCGACGTGCCGCGCATTGCGTTGCGCATGGTCATCACGCCGCGTCGCAACGGCCGGCGACAACGCGCGCGCGGCCGCCCGCCGCAATCCGCACGCAACGCGAAGCGCGTGCGTCGTCGGCTCCGGACGGGTCGCGGCGCGGACGCAATTCGAAACGCCGGATTCCGCCGATCGCCTGGCCGACCGGCGGTGCGAAAGCCAGATCGTGCGCGGCGCCCGCGACGGCCACTTCGGCATCGCGCGGATAGCGCCGCAGCACGCGCGACTGCCCGTCGAATTGCCCGCTGACGAGCCAGTCGCACGACCATTCGGCTGGATCGCACCGCTCGCCGGCACGCAAACAGGCGCCGTCGTTCCCGGCCCGGCACAGCGTGACGCGCACGCCGAGACGCGTCGCCTCGGTACGTGCGAACGACAGCGCCCCGAGCAACGCAAGCGAGCGCGCGTCCACGCGTTCGCGCAAGCGCCACTGGTCGAACGCGGGCGCCGCATGGAGCGCGAGCCCGGCCACCAGCGCGATAACGACCATCAGCTCGACGAGCGTGAACCCGCCCGAGCGTCGTACCACGTTTTTCAAGGATGGATAGCGCAGTCCCATCGCAGTCGTCCTCCGCCAAGGTGATGCGACGACTGTAGCGACGTATGCGGACGCACGCCATTTGCCGAACGGCCGACTGGCGACATGCGATCGCGACCGACACAATCGGCGCGAACTGAACCAACGGAGAAGACGATGAACGGACGCAGCGCGTCAGCGCTTACGCGGAGTCTTGGCGGGAGAGGCGCGACGGAACTCTTCGATCACGTCGGCAAATTCGGAAACGTCCTCGAACCGGCGATACACCGATGCGAAGCGGACATAAGCAATCGTATCGAGGCCGCGCAACTCGTTCATCACGAGTTCGCCGAGCTTCTCGCTACGCACTTCACGCTCGCCTGTCGCGAGCAGTTGATATTCGATGCGGGCGACCGCCGCGTCGATCGCGTCGGCAGCAACCGGCCGCTTGCGCAGCGCGAGTTGCATGCTGGCGACGATCTTGCGACGGTCGAATTCCGTACGGCTGCCGTCCTTCTTCACGACGAACGGCAGGGACAGCTCGACCCGCTCGTACGTCGTGAAGCGCTTGTCGCAAGCCGAGCAGCGACGGCGCCGCCGAATCGCGGCGCCATCTTCGGACACGCGCGAGTCAACGACCTGCGTGTCGTCATGCCGGCAGAACGGGCAGCGCATCGTCGATCAGCGATAGACCGGGAAACGCTTGGTCAGCTCGGCGACCTGCGCACGCACGCGCTCGATCGTCGCTGCATCTTCCGGGTTGTCCAGCACGTCGGCGATCAGGTTGCCCACCTGCTCCGCTTCCGCCGGCCCGAAGCCGCGCGTCGTCATCGCCGGCGAACCCAGGCGCACGCCGCTCGTCACGAACGGCTTTTCCGGGTCGTTCGGGATCGCGTTCTTGTTCACCGTGATGTGCGCCGCACCCAGCGCCGCTTCCGCTGCCTTGCCCGTGATGTTCTTCGCGCGCAGGTCGACCAGCATCACGTGACTTTCCGTACGGCCCGACACGATCCGCAGCCCGCGCTTCACCAGCGTTTCAGCCAGCACGCGCGCGTTCTCGACCACCTTTTCCTGGTATGCCTTGAATTCCGGCGACAGCGCTTCCTTGAACGCCACCGCCTTCGCCGCGATCACGTGCATCAGCGGGCCGCCCTGGATGCCCGGGAAGATCGCCGAGTTGATCGGCTTCTCGTACTCGGACTTCATCAGGATCACGCCGCCGCGCGGGCCGCGCAGGCTCTTGTGCGTCGTCGTCGTCACGAAATCAGCGTGCGGCACCGGGTTCGGGTACACGCCGGCCGCGATCAGGCCCGCGTAGTGTGCCATGTCGACCATCAGGTACGCGCCCACCGACTTCGCGATCTTAGCCAGACGTTCGAAATCGATCTTCAGCGAGAACGCCGACGCGCCCGCGATGATCAGCTTCGGCTTGTGTTCCTGCGCGAGCTTCTCGGCCGCTTCGTAGTCGATGTCTTCGTTCTCGTTCAGGCCGTAGCTCACCACGTTGAACCACTTGCCCGACATGTTCACCGGCGAGCCGTGCGTCAGGTGGCCGCCGTGCGCGAGGCTCATGCCCATGATCGTGTCGCCCGGCTTGAGCATCGCGAAGAACACGCCCTGGTTCGCCTGCGAACCCGAGTTCGGCTGCACGTTCGCGGCTTCCGCGCCGAACAGCTGCTTCACGCGGTCGATCGCCAACTGCTCGACCACATCGACGTACTCGCAGCCGCCGTAGTAGCGCTTGCCCGGATAACCTTCCGCGTACTTGTTCGTGAGCTGCGAGCCCTGCGCGGCCATCACGGCCGGGCTCGTGTAGTTTTCCGACGCGATCAGCTCGATGTGATCTTCCTGGCGGCGGTTTTCCTGCTCGATCGCTGCAAAGACTTCGGGATCGACGTTCGCGATGGTGCTTTGGGCTCTGTCAAACATACGGTTTCCGTTAAGTGTGTACAGGTTGACCGGGGTGGCCGAGTACGGTGCGCTGCTGGCGGGACCAGCTCGACGTGGCGGAAGAATCCGGATGACGCGAGGCAGGACAGCCACCGGCGATGCACGCGACGGCGCACAACGGCTGCCCAGGCGAACGGCAAAAACGGCGCCCCGCGCTTCACGGTGGGATGCTCCACCTTGAACCCGAAGGGTTCTATCGCCAGTCACGCAGGGGTGATGAGCGCGTTAGTGTATTGGATGCGTCATGAATAGGCAACCGCACGGCAGCGCGCCGGGAGAAATTGGGGCCAGACTCTACGCGCCCGTGCCGAAACGCTTTGCCGCCTTGCCGCGGTGCGGCAATCTCAGTAGGCTTGCGGGATATCACCCGCTACTTTGTTATCGACCAGGAGCAGCAATGATCGTGTTCGTCACAGGCGCGTCCGCCGGCTTCGGCGCCGCCATCGCCCGTGCCTTCGTCAAAGGAGGCCACCGCGTCGTCGCGACCGCGCGTCGCAAGGATCGTCTCGATGCGCTCGCCGCCGAGCTCGGCGATGCCCTTCTGCCGCTCGAGCTCGACGTGCGCGACCGCGCGGCCGTCGAAGCCGTGCCGGCCGCCCTTCCCGCCGAATTCGCGGCGCTCGACGTGCTCGTCAACAACGCCGGCCTCGCGCTTGGCGTCGAGCCGGCCCACAAGGCCAGCCTCGACGAATGGCAGACCATGATCGACACGAACTGCTCGGGCCTGGTGACCGTCACGCACGCGCTGCTGCCCGGCATGATCGAGCGCGGCCGCGGCCATATCTTCAATCTCGGTTCGGTTGCCGGCACCTATCCGTATCCGGGCGGGAACGTATACGGCGCAACCAAGGCTTTTGTCCGACAATTCAGCCTGAACCTGCGCGCCGACCTGATCGGCACGCCATTGCGCGTGACCGACATCGAGCCGGGTCTGTGCGGCGGCACGGAATTCTCGAACGTCCGCTTCCGCGGCGACGACGCGAAGGCGGCGAACGTGTACCAGAACGTCCAGCCGCTCACGTCCGAGGACATCGCCGACACGATCTACTGGATCGCGACGCGCCCGGCACACGTGAACATCAACACGATCGAGATGATGCCGGTCGCCCAGGCGCCGGCGGGCCTCACGATCCATCGCGGCTGACCCATCGCGCGCAGCCGCGGCCGGCCTCCGGCCGGCCCGCGGTGTGCCGCGTCGTACTACATTCCGTTACGAAACGGTTACGAATCCGGTTCCTGCGTTCCGGTAGAATGCGCGCCATGACTCAGCCTACCCGCTCCCCGGAAGGGCGTTCCGGCTTTACCTGGCCGGTGCGCGTGTACTACGAGGATACCGATGCAGGCGGCATCGTCTTCTATGCCAACTACCTGAAGTTCTTCGAGCGCGCCCGCACCGAGTGGCTGCGCGCATGCGGCATCGACCAGCGTCGGCTCGCCGACGACACCGGCGCGATCTTCATCGTCCGCAGCACGTCGCTCGACTACCGCGCACCGGCGCGACTCGACGACACGCTGGCGATCACGAGCCGGCCCGGACGCATCGGCCGCGCATCGGTGGAATTCACGCAGGAAGCCTGGTGTGGCGACACGCTGCTCGTGGCCGGACATATCCGCCTCGGCTGCGTCGACCGTAACGGTATCCGGCCCGCGGCCATCCCGCCGGCCGTGCTCGACGCGCTGCACCGCGGGCCCGTCATCGATACCGGGCAGACTGTATTGTCAACGAAGCTCGCTTGAGCGCCGTTTAGACAAAGCCTATGAACTTGCCTTCCTGATTCGATACTAAGCAAGGTTCGGCGCCAGGCTCGGCCGGCGCGCCGCGCCGCACGCATACCGGGCGCCCCGAAGGGACGTTACTCAAACCTCTATGAACACTTCTCAAGACCTGTCGATCATTTCCCTCGTCCTCAACGCGAGCGTGCTGGCCCAGGCCGTGATGGGGCTGCTGTTGCTGCTGTCGCTGATGTCGTGGACCTTCATCTTCCGCAAGTGGTTTGCGATCCGCCGCGCACGCGCGCAGACCGAACGCTTCGAGAGGGATTTCTGGTCGGGCGGCGACCTGCAGGCGCTGTACCAGAGTGCGGCCAACAACCGCCACACGATCGGCGCGCTCGAGCGGATCTTCGAATCGGGCATGCGCGAATTCCTGAAGGCGAAGGAAAAGCGCCTCAGCGATCCGGGCCTCGTGCTCGACGGTGCACGCCGCGCGATGCGCGCGTCGTTCCAGCGTGAAATGGACGTGCTCGAAGCGAACCTCGCGTTCCTCGCATCGGTCGGTTCGGTCAGCCCGTACATCGGCCTGTTCGGCACGGTCTGGGGGATCATGAACTCGTTCCGCGGCCTCGCGAACGTGCAGCAGGCCACGCTCGCGAACGTCGCGCCGGGCATCGCCGAGGCGCTCGTCGCCACCGCGATCGGCCTGTTCGCCGCGATTCCGGCGGTGGTCGCGTACAACCGCTACGCGCACGACATCGACCGCCTCGCGATCCGCTTCGAGACCTTCATCGAAGAGTTCTCGAACATCCTGCAGCGTCAGGCCCAGTAAGGAGCTCGCCATGGCAGGAAGTCCCATCCGATCCAGCATGCGCGGCGGCCGCTCGCGCCGCGCAATGGCCGACATCAACGTCGTGCCGTACATCGACGTGATGCTGGTGCTGCTCGTGATCTTCATGGTCACCGCACCGCTCGTCGCCCCGTCGATCATCAACCTGCCGACCGTCGGCAATGCCGCGCCGCAGGAGCAGACGCCGCCCGTCGTCGTCAACATCAAGGCCGACCGCACGATGAGCGTCAAGTACAAGGGCGACTCGGGCGCGACCCAGGAAGACACGATGACGAAGGCCGAGCTCGACGGCTTCATCTCGGCCCGGCAGGCCGATCATCCCGACCAGCCGGTCGTGATCGCAGCCGACAAGACCGTGCAGTACGATGCGGTCATGACCGTGATGTCGGATCTGAAGGCGCGCGGCGTCAAGCGCGTCGGCCTCCTCGTCAAATCGCAATGAACCGGCAGCAATCCCTGCGCAGCACCGGCTATCCGCCTCGGCCACCTCGCGAGCGCGGCACCTGGCGTGCATTCGCGCTCGCCGCGCTGATGCACGTGCTGCTCGCGCTGTTTCTCTATCACGGCGTGCAGTGGCAGAACAGCACGCCGGCCGGCGCCGAAGCCGAGCTGTGGACCGAAGTGCCCGACGTCGCCGCGCCGCGGCCTGTCGTGACGCCGCCCGCGAAGGTCGCGCCGCCCCCTCCCCCGGTGCGCGACGAACAGGCCGACATCGCGCTGCAGCAGAAGAAGCGGCAGCAGGAAGCAGCCGCGCGCGAAGCGCTGCTCGAGCAGCAGCGCCGCGCCCAGCAACTGAAGGCCCAGCAGGAAGAGGACGCCCGGCGCGCGCAGCTGGCGGCACAGCAGGCTGCCGCGCTCGCCGCGCAGAAGGCCGCGGAACGCGACAGGCAGAAGCAGGCCGACAAGCTCAAGCAACAGCAGCTCGCCGAGCAGCAAAAGCTCGAACAGCAGAAACTCCAGCAGCAGAAGCAGGCGCAGCTCGAAGCGCAGCAGGCGGCGAAGGCGAAGTCCGACGCGGCCGCGAAGGCGAAGGCGGAAGCCCAGGCCAAGGCGAAGGCCGAAGCCACGGCGCGCGCAAAAGCCGATGCGGCGGCGAAGGCGAAGCTCGACCGCGAACGCAGCGCGCGTCTCGCTCAGATGCAGGGTCTGTCCGGCGCCGGCGAAGGCGGCGGCGAAGGCCTCGCGAAGAGCGGCACGGGCACGGGCTCCGGCGGCAACGCCGCATCGCCCGGCTATGCCGACAAGGTGCGCCGCCGCGTCAAGCCGAACATCGTTTGGGGCGGCGAGCGAGCAGGCCTGACCACCGTCGTCAAGATTCGGTGCACGCCGTCCGGTGACGTATTGAGCGCATCGGTCTCCCGCTCCAGCGGGAATTCGGGGTGGGATCAAGCCGTGGTCAATGCGATCCAGGCATCGGTCCCGTTGCCGCCCGATTCTAACGGTCGTACCCCGTCGGACATTACGATTACCTTCAAGGCGGCGGAGTGAAAGGAAATACGCTTACACTCCGGGCGTCGCTGTCGGACGGGAACGAATCGGGTATTTTTACTGTCTCTCTGCGGTTGCGCAGCGATCCAAGTCATACGGGAAGCAAGAAGCATGAGTTTGATGACAAAACTAGGTTTCAGGGCACTCGTGGCCTCGTGTCTGATTGCGGCGGGCAGCGCCGCTAACGCCCAGGTCAACGTGCTGATCACCGGTGTCGGTTCGACCCAGTTCCCCATTGCCACCGCGAATTTCGCGAACGAGGCGGGCCTGCCGCAGCAGGTCACGTCGATCGTCCGCGCCGACCTCGCCCGCAGCGGCAAATTCACCAACATCGACGCGGGCAGCACGCCCGTGCCCGAGACCGCCTCGGTCGATCTCGGCGCATGGAAGGCCAAGGGCGCAAATGCGTTCGTCGCCGGCAGCGTGAACCGCGACGCGAACGGCCAGTACAAGGTCAACTTCATCCTGTACGACACCGTGAAGCAGCAAAGCCTCGGCGGCCTGTCGCTGACGGCCACCGACACCACGCTGCGCACGGCCGGCCACAAGATCGCCGACTACATCTACCAGAAGCTGCTCGGCGTGCGCGGCGTGTTCGCCACGCGCCTGTCGTACGTGATCAAGACCGGTAATCGCTACCAGCTGCAGATCTCGGATTCGGACGGCCAGAACGCGCGCATCGCACTGTCGAGCACCGAGCCGATCATCTCGCCGGCCTGGTCGCCGAGCGGCACGAAGGTCGCGTACGTGTCGTTCGAGCGCAAGAAGCCGATCGTCTACATCCATGACCTGCCGACCGGCCGCCGCTACATGGTCTCGGACCAGAAGGGCAACAACAGCGCACCGGCATGGTCGCCGGACAGCAACACGCTCGCCGTCGCGCTGTCGCTGACCGGCAACACGCAAATCTATACGGTCAATGCGAACGGCGGCGGCCTGCGCCGTCTCACGCAGAGCAGCTCGATCGACACCGAGCCGTACTACTCGCCGGACGGCCGCTGGATCTACTTCACGAGCGATCGCGGCGGCGCGCCGCAGATCTACCGGATGCCAGCACAGGGCGAAAGCGCCGGTGCCGCGCAGCGCGTGACCTTTACCGGCAGCTACAACACGAGCCCGCGTGTGAGCCCGGACGGCAAGCTGCTCGCCTACATCTCCCGCACCGGTGGGGGCTTCAAGCTGTACGTTCAGGATCTGCAATCCGGCGCGGCGAACGCCATCACGAATACGAATCACGACGAATCGCCGAGCTTCGCGGCAAACGGCCAGTACCTTCTGTACGCTACCCAGTCGGGTGGTCGCAACGTTCTGGCTGCAGTGCCCTCCGACGGCAGCGCGCCGCCACAGATCCTGTCCGTCCAGGGCGGCTCCGTTCGTGAGCCGTCTTGGGGGCCCTTCATGCAATGACCACAAGGAGAGTAACCATGATGTCGAATAAAGCTCGTCTGGCTCTGGCCGTGATGATGATCAGCGCGCTCGCAGCGTGCAAATCGGGCGTGAAGCTCGACGACAAGGCAAACGCGGGTGCAGTCGGCACGCAACCGAGCGCCGACAACGTCGCGCAAGTGAACGTCGATCCGCTGAACGACCCGAACAGCCCGCTCGCGAAGCGCAGCATCTACTTCGACTTCGACAGCTATTCGGTGAAGGACGAGTACCAGCCGCTGATGCAGCAGCACGCTCAGTACCTGAAGAGCCATCCGCAGCGCCACGTGCTGATCCAGGGCAACACCGACGAACGCGGCACGAGCGAGTACAACCTCGCACTGGGCCAGAAGCGTGCGGAAGCCGTCCGCCGCGCGATGGCGCTGCTCGGCGTGAACGATTCGCAGATGGAAGCCGTGAGCCTCGGCAAGGAAAAGCCGCAGGCAACGGGTCACGACGAAGCGTCGTGGGCGCAGAACCGTCGCGCAGACCTCGTCTACCAACAGTAAGTAACGGAAGAATCGCCGTATGACGCATCGTGTATCCTGGCTGCGCGTTGCCGCAGCATTCTGCGTCGCCGGCGCGGCGTGGTCGGCCGCGCCGGCGCACGCCGGCGTGTTCGACGACAACGAAGCGCGCCGCGCCGTGCTCGACCTGCGCAGCAAGACCGACAACCTGGCGAGCCAGTTGTCCGCCGCCCAGCGTACGATCCTCGATCAATCCGGCCGTCTCGACCAGCTGAACCAGCAGGTCGCGACGCTGCGCGGCGAGAACGAGGACCTGACGAACCGGCTGACGACGCTCGAGCGGCAGCAGAAGGAGTACTACCAGGATCTCGACACGCGGCTCAAGAAGTTCGAGCCGCAGCAGGCGACGATCGACGGTGTCGAAGGCACCGTGCAGCCGGGTGAAACGGATGCGCTCAACGCGGCGCAGCAGCAGTTCCGCAACGGCAACTTCAAGGCGGCGGCGGCTTCGTTCCGCAGCTTCATCGCGAAGTATCCGCAGAGCCCCCACCAGCCGACCGCGCAGTACTGGCTCGGCAACGCGCAATACGCGCTGCGCGACTACCGCGGTTCGACGGCGACGTGGCAAGGGATCGTCAGCAAGTACCCGCAACACCCGCGCGCGGCCGACGCCCTCGTGGCGATCGGTACGAACCAGCTCGAACAAGGCCAGAAGGCGGCCGCGAAGAAGACGTTCGAGCAGGTGGTGTCGCAGTACGCCGGGTCGAACGCGGCGCAGACGGCGCAGGGCAAGCTCGAAACGATCAAATAATTATCGTGGCGGATTGTTGACTCACCGAAAATCCGTCGCTATAATCTTTTGCTCTTTGGGTCGCAAGCAAGCCGCATCAGCTACAGCCTGAAGCCGTTTTTCTCGTTCTCGAGCAGTTTTTGAGGACGTGGGGTGGTAACTCAGTTGGTTAGAGTATCTGACTTTTAATCAGAGAGTCGAGGGTTCGAGTCCCTCCCACCCTACCATCTATCTTTTCGATAGTTGCAATTGAAGCCTCCCGCGTGGAGGCTTTTTTGCGTCTGCCTCTTGCCGTGTCGGGCTCGAAATTTCCACTTCGTATCCGATTGTGCGCGCAAGCATCCGGCATCCTCGTCCACCGTCGCCCCGGCGCATACAACCGCACAATCCCCGCTCGCAAGTCAGCGCACGCTCACGTCACGCAGCACCGCACCGTATCCCGCGTACAGATTGCCTTCAGGCAACAACTGCCGCTGCGCGAGTTGTCGATGCACGACCGGCAGGTTATGAAACGGCATCCGCATGTACAGGTGATGTTCGATATGGAAATGGATCGCGTGCGGCCCGAACAGGAACGTCTGCCACGAACGCCGGATGATCGTGCGCGCGTTGCGGCTCTGGTCGTCGCAAGCCGGCAGCCCCGCGTGCTCGAAGATCGCGCGCACCTGCCCGACGAGCGGCAACAGCGTGACGGACGGCACGATCCACAACCCGATGTACAACAGCGGATGTCCGGCCAGTGCGAGCGCACCGAACAACAAGCCGTTGCCGGCCAGCATCGACGCGACTTCCCACGCCGCATACGCGCGTGATTTCCGGACCGTCGGCAACGCATGCGCAAACTCGCCGCGCGCGAGCTTCACGACGCTCGTCACGTAGCCGATCCCGCATGCGTACGCGAGCAGGCGGCCGATCAGCCGGCCGCGCGTCACCGGATAGTCGTGCACGCCGAACAGCAGCGCGACGGGATCGTCAGGCTGCATCGGCGCGCGATGATGCTTCAGATGCCCCGCACGATACGTGCGCAGCGACAGCCACAGCGGGCCGGCCGCGAACAACTGGCCCAGCACGTCGTTGACGCGCCGGTTCCGTGCCAGCAACCCGTGCGCGCCTTCGTGCATCATGACCGCGAGCGCAAGCTGGCTGCGCGCGATCACGACCGCGGCAAATGCGTATACGAGCGGATGCGGGAACGCGATCGCCATCGCGAACGCCCCGGCAATCATCAGCCAGTCGCCTGCCAGCGCAGCGCCGACACGTGGCGCGCTCACGCGAAACAGCGCGGGATCGGGCACGAACAACGCAAGCTCGGCGTTCGGCCCGGCGTGATGAACATGGGCATCCGTCGTCACGCGAGCCTCCTGCGCAGCGAACGCCGCTCGACCCACAGCGCGCCGACCATCGCGAGCGCGACACCGCCTAATACGTCGGCGACCGTATGCTGCTTGAGCGTGAGCGTCGACGCACAGATCAGCAGACCGATCGCCGTCGCCACGAACCGATGCCGGCTCCAGCGCCGGTCCGTCAGCATCCGGCACGCAAGACACGTCACCGCGACATGCAGGCTCGGAAAACCGTTGGCCGCGAGATCGAGCTGCCACATGCGCGCGAGACGGTCGCGCACGAACGTATTGCCGATCTCCGCGACGTCGGGCCGCGGCACGGCTTCCGGAAACAGCAGGAAGCAGACGACACCGAGCACGAATGCGATCAGCACGGCCTCCTTGAACGCGGCGAACGCGGGCGGCCGTGCATACGCGGCGAGCGCAATCACGAACGGAAAGAAGCCGACATAGACGAACCACGACCATGCGATGAACGGAATCCGCGCATCGATCGGCGTGGCGAACACGTAGCGCGGCGTGACGCTGCGCTCCAGCAGAATGAAGATCGCGAGGCCCGCGGTCATGCCGAACGTCGCGGCCAGCATCTGCCGGATATCGGGTCGACGATCGTCACGAAGCAGCATCGTGTTCATCGCGGCGCCGGCGCCTCGCATCGGGGATCCGCATCGGCCGTCCGTGCATGCGGCCGCAGCGCGAGGATGCGCGACGTCCACGCATCCTCGCGCGCACACGCATGCTCGCGGCCGGCGATCGTTCCAGCTCGCGTACCCGGATTGCGCATCAGGTCCGCAGCGGCCTGCCCGACCTCCTGCCGAAACGCGGCCGCATCGCCGCGCCACGTGACGATGCGATGCACGAGCTGCAGCCGTGCCGCGCGCGCGGCATTGCTCGCCTGCTCGGGCTGATCGGTCAGCACGAGCAGGATCGGGCGGCGATATACGCGCGCAATCGACAGCGCGGCCATTCCGGGTGCGGACACGATCAGCGGCGCGTGCGCGGCACGCATCGCCCAGTCGGTATCGACACCGGTCCAGCCGTCGTGCCCGGCGTAACCCTCGCCCACGCGGTGCGCGGCGAGCCCCGCGTCGCGCATGCCGGCCGACAGCGCATCGGCGAGCGCGACATCGCGAAAGTGCGGATTCAGATAAACGGCGGCGACAGCCGGCTCCGAAGCCGGCAGTTCGGCGACGACCGGCACCGGCGTCGGCAACCTGCAATGCTCGCGCGATCGCTGCGCAGCGTCGGTCACCTCGTACGCAAAATCGTGCTCGATGCAGCACCGCGCCGAATCGATCTGCCAGTCGACGATCCGCGCAAACGCACGCGCCAGCGCACGCGGCAGCCGCGCATCGAAATTCGCGGTCAACGCGCGGCGCAGGCTGCCGCCATACACATGAACGATACGGCGCCGCCAGCCCGGTATCGCGCCCATGAACAGCAGCGCCGGATGAAACGAGTCGTTGATCACGAGATCTGCATCGCGGACGATCGCACGCAGCCGCGCGATGTCGCGCAGCATGCGCGTCGGCCTGAACACGTAGTGCGCGACATTGCGATCGGTCGCATCGCGCAGCATGTTCTGCCGTGCGTCGAACTGCACCGCGTAGTAACGGGACAGCACGGGCGCGTCGATGCCGAACGCGGACAGGAATGCCTGCCCCGCATCGGACGTCGTCAGCACGTCGACCTGCGCGCCGGCCGTGCGCAACGCATGCACGAGCAGTTGCGCGCGCATCAGATGGCCGCGTGCGTCGGCCGTCGCGAGATAGACGATCCGCGGCATCATGCGCGCGGACGAAGCGACTGGATCCAGCCGGCCGCGTACATCGCCAGCGCCCCCGTCACGCCGAAACCGGCGTCGATCGCGCGGATCTCGTCCAGCAACGCGGCGAGATGCGCCGCCTCGGACGGCGCGACGAGACGGCGCAGCGTGTCCGAACAGAGCCGGACGTGCCGCGTCTCGTCGGCGAGCACGCGCGCGAGCAGCGGATACAGCGGATGCGCGTCGCCGATCGTCGCGCAGTGTCGCGCCAGCACGCGCATCGCCATCTGTTCCGCGCACAGGCCCGTCGCATAGGCCGGCACGAGCACGCCTTGCGCGAACTGCGGCGCGTAGCGCTGCGCGAGCCGGCGCCATCGCAGGATCTTGCGCCGGCTCAGCCAGTCGGGCTCGTGCGGCTCCGTCGAAGCCGCGACACCGCGCAGGCGCAGCGCCTCGGCAAACGCGGCCGCGTGGCGGCGCTCGTCCGCGAGATGCTGCTCGATGCGCGGCGCGAGCCAGTCCGGCGGCTGTCCGGTCCAGTCGTCGTGCAACGCGCACTCGGTCGCTTCTTCGCCGATCAGGTACATGCGCAGCATCCAGCGCTCGCCATGCGCGCTGCGATGAAGCTGCCGGATCGCCGCCCGCTTGATGCGATCGACGAGATACGCACGTACCCGCGCCGCGCCGTGCGGCACGGGCACATCGAGACAGTCGAAGCGCTCGCCGTGCATCGCCTGCGGCGATGCGGGCAGTTCGCTTGCCGCTGTCATGCCGGCACGCCCGGTGCGGACGCGGATTTCGTCGCGGATGCCGCAGCGGCAGCCGGATCGCGACGCCAGCCGAGAATCAGGCCGACGAAACTTTCCTGCATGAACGCATGCGCGGATGCGGCCGCGCCCGCGAATGCCTCCTCGCGGCCGTTCACGCGCAGATAGCCGCTGCCGCCGCGCGCGCCGAATTCGATCCGGTCGTTCTTCCTGAAACCGCGCTCGCGCACCTCCTTCAACAGCGCGCTGCCGTCGAGACCGAACAGGAACAGCTCGCGCTGCGCGACCCACACCGGAATGTGATTGCTCAGTGCTTCGAAACGAATCGACCACGTACCGGCCGCGAGTGCGCGATCGACGTCCGCATCGTGCGGCGCGTTCGACGTGAAGCTCGCTCGTGCGACCGGCTTCGTCAGGCCGCCGACGCCGAGCGCGATCGTGATGTCGTCGGCTGACGGCTGCTTCGGATCGGTCGCGCTCACCTTCACGAGATGCCGCGCGAGCCGCGATGCCAGCGACGGATGCGCGAACAGCGCGAGCGTTTCGTCCGGCGTCAGCACGTCGCGCTCGGTGTCGCCTTCCTTCACGCGCACGCGATACGGATCGATGCGGACATCGGTGAACTTGCCGTGCACCGGCGCATGGACGTACACGTCGCGACCCCATTTCGCACCGTCGCGACGCAGCAGCACGTGGACGCTCAACGGCACGCGCCGGCCGTCGCCGTCGACGCCCGTGCCCTGCAGCAGCACGTCGCCGAGCACGTCCTTCGTGCGGCGATTCGCGTCGCTCGAAAAGACGATCGCGTGCGCGTCGGTATCGATGCTCGCGTGAACGTCGGGCGCATCGAGCGCGACGCGATTGCAGTCCGTCGCGGCCGCGCTCGCGAACGGGCAGCCGCTTTGCGACGCGAAGTGGACGATCCCGCGCCCCGCGTGATCGACCGGCGCGGCATGGGCGCCGGCGCTGGCGGCAAACAGGGCGAGGCAGGCAACTCGGGTGGCGAATGAAGGCATGGTCGTCGGGATGAATGCAGGGAGTCGGAGTGGCGGGGCCGCGGTGCGCGGTGCCGTTTCAATGACGGTGATAGGACAGCGCTTCGAGATCGCGCCGGGCCGACGCCCGTCCCGCGAGCCCGAAACCGCGCGCGAGCGCGCCGAGCGTATCGACGGCGGACGCGGCGATCGTGACGCCGACGGCCGCGAGATAACGGACGGCGCCAAGCCGCGGCAGTTGCTGGCGATCGAGCGCGCGCAGGCTGTATCCGAGCCGCATCGCCATCACGCAGAACGGGCCGAGCGGGCCGCTGCGGCCGAGCCACTGCCACTGGCGCGGCAGGTACGCGTTCACGAGATACGGCGTCAGCCCGACGCTGTCCTCGCCGCGCATCCAGCGCAGCTTCAGCGATTCGCGATGCGTGTCCGGCAGCCGATGCTCGGTATGCGCGGCCGGCGCGAACTCGACGGCCACGCCGGCCGCCTGCATCCGCAGCCCCATCACCTGGCAATGGGCTCGATAGACGCCGTCGAGCGGCTCGTAGCGGAATTGCGCGAACACGTCGCGCCGGAACGCGACGTTGTTCGCGTAGAAGTTGCGTGTCGCGCCGTCGCGCAGCGGGCTCGGGAAATACATGAAATCGATCGACGTCAGCGCGATGCCGAGCACGTTCGGCGCATAGCTGGTCCGCCCCGCCACCGCGACGGGTGCATCGCCGGCATCGCGTGCGAACGGTGCAAGCAGCTGCTCGAGCCAGTCGTCGGCCGGCCGGCAATCGGCATCGCCGAACACGACGATGTCGCAGCGAGCCGCGTCGACGCGATCGAAACCGTCGTTCTTCGCATCGTAGTAGCCGGTGCTCGCGCCGATCTCGACGAAGTCGATCGGGCGGCCGGCCAGCGCGACGATCTGTGCGCACGCATCGGCGGGCAAGCCGTCGTGCGTGATGATCCATTGCGCGAGTGCCGCGGGCGGCACGGTCTGCTTCGACAGCGCCGACACGAGGCGCTTCAGGCTGTCGACGGCCTGTGCGAGGCCGGCGCCGCCGCGCAGGTTGTTCGTCTCCAGCACGAGCGCGGCCTTCGCGGCCACGCCACGGGCTACCGAGCGCGTGCGCGGTGCGATGTCTGTGATGTCTGGCATCCTGAATATCTCCATCGTCATGCGCAGCGGCACGGATGAAACGAATGGACGGGGAGCCTGCGGCACGCCGGCGAATGCGGGGCGCAGCTGGCGTCGTCTCGAAACGGGCGGCCTTCGCAGGCGCCCGCCCCGTGTGCCGTTACTCCTGGACGGACGGCGCGGAATCGGCGTCGGTATAACGCGGCTTCGCGCCCTGCAGGTCGCGCGTGTTCTTCTGCACGGCCACCGCGCCGAACAGCGCGAGCACGAACGACATCGCGTAGAAGCCCTTCTCGCTCAGCTGCAGCGTTGCGTTGAAGAGGCCGACGACCAGCAGCGCGATGGACAGCAGCAGCGCGATCCAGCTGATGCCGTAGTAGATGCCGGTGACGGGAATGCCTTCCGCGCGATCGCGGACGCTTTTCTGCAGCGAGATCGCCGCATAGAGACCGAACACCAGCACGGTGAAGTAGTAGCCCTTCTCGTTGAGCTGCATGCCGGCGTTCCAGAGCCCGATCAGGAATGCCGCAAAACCTGCGATCAGTGCGGCCCACGACGCGGCCACGAATGCGAACGACGGCTGCTGGATGGTGGTCTGGTTCATTGCTTTGCCCTCTCTTTCTTGTTGTTCGAAATCGTTTTCGTTGAACTGCGTTTCGCGCATGGTAGCAGCTTTGGCGCTCGCCACAAGACGACCTCGCCTGCAGTCTTACGTTCCGCGCTGCGCGCGCCGCCAGCGCCCGGGCGTCGTGCCGAGCACCGCGCGAAACGCCTTGCCGAAGGCCGCCTCGGATTGATAACCGACCGCCTGGCCGATCTCCGCCTGCCCGCGCTGCGTATCCTGCAACAGCGCGCATGCATGCATCATCCGGATCTGCGCGACGAACGCGCCGACACTCATCCCGGCTTTCTCGCGGAAATGCCGTGCATAGGTCGCGCGCGACATCGCCGCTGCGTCGCCGAGCGACTCGACCGTCCACGGCTGCTCCGGCGCCTGCAGCACGGCCTGGACCGACGGGCCGAGCCGCGCATCGGCCGCGAGCGCGAGCCAGCCGGACGGCACGCGCGCGTCGCGGCCGTACGCGCGCAACGCATACGCGAGCAGCGCCTGGCCGAGCGCATTCACGATCGCGCCGGCGCCCGGCTGCACATTCGACGCCTCGCTGCGCAGCACGCTCGTCAGCAGTTGCAGCGGCGCGAACCCCGACGCCTCGCGCAACCCGACGTGCAGCACCTGCGGCAGCGTGCGCATCAGCAGTTCGCCCGCGCCGCGCGCATAGACGAAACGTCCGCACAGCAGGTCCACGCTCGCACTGCCCGATTCGGCCGGATCGAGATTCGACTTGACCGGGACCACCGCGCCGCCGGCGGCGGCCGGTTCGCGCAGCGGCGCGACCGGCCGCGACCGGCCGGCTCCCGCGTCGAGCAGGTCGTGCGCGCCACCCGCGGGCAGCAGCACGAAATCGCCGTCGGCGAGTTGCAGCGTGCGCCCGTCGGCGGTACGCAGCCGGCACGTGCCGGCCAGCAGCAGGTGGAACGCCGCCTCGCCGGGCGGCAACGGGTCGTGCGGCATCGCGAACGGCCCGTCGAGCAGGCAACGCACGTCGAGTTCGACATGGCTGCGGCCCAGCGACAACAGTTGACTCAATGCATCCATGAGACGATCGCGCTAAAAATTGACACTCTAACGTATCGAAACCCTCAGCGCGAACGATCAGAATAGCCCTGCATCCCCCGAGATCGCGGCGCCCGCCGCCCTCCTCACCTCTACTCGAAAGGACGCATCATGCTGAACTGGAACGAATACCGGAAGGAACTCTCGACGCGCATCGGCGATATCGCCAAGCTGTCGCCCGATACGCTGGCCGGCTACCAGGCGCTGGCAGGGGCCGGCGCCAAGACGGGCCATCTCGACGCGAAAACGCGCGAGCTGATCGCGCTCGCGGTGGCCGTCACGACGCGCTGCGACGGCTGTATCGCCGTTCACACGGCCGAAGCGACAAAGCATGGCGCGACCAGGGAGGAAGTGGCGGAAGCGCTCGGCGTCGCAATTGCGCTGAATGCGGGTGCCGCGCTCGTCTATTCGGCGCGCGTGATGGACGCGCTCGGCGACTGAGCATGACGGCCGCGGCGGCGCCGTCGCGGGCCGCCTCGCTGCGCGACGCCCGGCCGCCTGGCCGGGCGGTTGCGCATGCGCGTGCGTTACATGTGAGCATTGGGCAGCGCGCTCGCACGGACAACCGTGCCGGCAGGCCGCAGACGCGGCCGCGCGGCGAAGTCGGCTACCATGCGCGAACGATTCATCGTGAGGGAGCGCTCCATGTGCCGCTGGCTCGCCTATACGGGCAATCCGATCCATCTCGAGACCGTGCTGTTCCGCGCGAAGCATTCGCTGATCGACCAGAGCCTGCATTCGGAGCTCGGCGCCACGACCACCAATGGCGACGGTTTCGGCATCGGCTGGTACGGGCACCCCGACGAACTGCCGTTCCGCTATCGCTCCGTGCATCCCGCGTGGAACGATCGCAACCTGCGCGAAGCCGCGCGCGCGATCCGCTCGCGGATGTTCATCGCGCATATCCGCGCGGCGACCGAAACGCCCGTGCAGGAAACCAACTGCCACCCGTTCCGCCACGGCCGCTGGCTGTTCGCGCACAACGGGCTGATCCGCGGCTTCCACAAGCTGCGCCGCGACCTGACGATGAAGGTCGATCCAGCACTGTTCCCGACGCTCGAAGGCTCGACCGATTCCGAGCTGATGTTCCGCCTCGCGCTGACGTACGGCCTCGAGCAGATGCCGCTGCAGGCGCTCGAACGGATGGCCGGCGTGGTCGAGGAAACCGCCGCGCGGCATCGCGTGGCCGACCCGCTCAACATGACGGTCTGCGCGACCGACGGCGAACGGATCATCGCGGTGCGCTACTCGAGCGAACGGCAATCGCGTTCGCTGTTCCACAGCACGTCGTTCAAGCACCTGCACGAGCTGTATCCGCATGACCCGCGCATCGCCGAAGTCGGCGACGACGCGTTCATGGTCGTGTCCGAGCCGCTCGTCGACCTGCGCGGCGCGTGGGAGGAAGTGCCGGAGGGCATGGCGATCGTCGCGCACGGGGCGGACGTGCAGCAGCGGCCGTTCGGGCCGCGGCAGAAGTAGCGGCCGGCGCCGTGCGCGCCGTCAGGCGCGGCGCGTGAACCGCAAATAGACAGAGATATAAGGAATCGTTGCGGATCGAGGTCTCCGGCAAGCGTTGATGAACGCGCCGACCACCAGGCCCGTTGTCTCATGACGCCGCGTCGGCTATAAAGGGCCCATCGATCGAGCCCCCTTACGTTCGATCTTCACCTTTCCCCCTCCCGGAGACTCCATGCCCGACCTCGCCACCGCCCAGCAATTCCTGATGACCCGCGGCCTCGACTTCGGCCTCAACCTTCTCGCCGCGATCGTGTTGTGGTTCATCGGCCGCTGGGCGATCCGCATCGGCACGCGCCTGCTCGGCAAGGTCGTACGCCGCAGCGGCAAGGTCGACCCGACGCTCACCGACTACCTGACCTCCGTCGTCGGCGTGCTGCTGACGATCCTGCTGATCCTCGCGATCCTGCAGATCTTCGGCGTGCAGACGACCTCGTTCGCCGCGCTGCTCGCCGGCCTCGGCCTCGCGATCGGCACGGCCTGGGGCGGCCTGCTCGCGCACTTCGCCGCCGGCGTGTTCATGCAGGTGCTGCGCCCGTTCAAGATCGGCGACGTGATCAGCGCAGGCGGCGTCACGGGTACGGTGAAGGAGCTCGGCCTGTTCGGCACGACGATCGTCACCGCCGACAACATCGTGACGATCGTCGGCAACAACAAGATCTTCTCGGACAACATCGCGAACTACAGCGCAACGTCGCACCGCCGCGTCGACCTAACCGCGAAGATCGCGAACGGCGTCGACGCGGTCGACGCGATCAATCGCCTGAAGACGTCGATCCAGCAGATCCCGAACGTGCTGACCGACCCGGCGCCGGACGTCGGCGTGCTGCAGTTCACGCCGGAAGGCCCGCTGCTGTTCGTGCGCCCGTCCACGGCACCCGAGAACTACTGGCAGGTGTACTGCGATACCAACCGCGTGATCATCGAGACGTTCCGCGACGCGCAATACCCGACGCCCGAAACGCCGCTCTTGCATCGCAACGCGTAACGGCGGCGCCGGACGAAAAAAAAGCGTGGCAATTCAAATTGCCGCGCTTTTTTTGCACCGAAAAGGAAGCGAAGCGCCCCGCTCAGCGCCCACCCGTCTTCTGCGCATGGTCCGACCGCCGCCCGCGCACGAGCTTCCATACCGCGCCGAGCGCGACCGGCACGATCGCCGCGCCGATGCCGACCAGCACGATCACGTTCAGGTACTGGCGGACGAACGGGATGTTGCCGAAGAAATAGCCGAGCAGCACGAGCAGCAGCACCCAGACCAGCGCGCCGATCACGTTGAAGAGCTGGAAGCGCGTGGCGCTCATCGACGACGCACCCGCGACGAACGGCGCGAACGTACGCACGACCGGGATGAAACGCGCGAGCACGATCGTCTTGCCGCCGTGCTTGTCGTAGAACGAGTGGGTCTTCTGCAGCGCGGCGCGATCGAGGAAGCGCTCGAGCACCGGGATATGGGTATTGAATACCTTCGGGCCGACCCAGCGGCCGATCAGGTAGTTCACGGTGTTGCCGGAGATCGCCGCGACGAGCAGCAGCACGATCAGCGCGCCGACGTTCATTTCGCCTGTCGCCGCGAACGCGCCGCCGATGAACAGCAGCGAATCGCCGGGCAGGAACGGGAACACGACGAGCCCCGTCTCGCAGAACACGATCAGGAACAGGACGAGATAGACCCATGCGCCGTACTGCCGGATGAAATCGCCGAGGAATGCGTCGATATGCAGGACAAGGTTGACGAAATGAAGCAGCGTATCCAAATGCGATTCCTCGAAGGCGAAAGGGCGAAAGGGCCGGAATGGTCGAAAAGGCGGAAGCACCCGCCGGCCAAGGCGGCGCGCGCGACGGAGCCATCATACCGAAACTACCTTAAGGCTCCGTGAAAAAACGTAACCGCCGGTCGCCCCGGCACGCATCCGCCGCCTCGCTATAATTCGGCCATGTCCGATATCACCGAAACGGCCGCGGGCGCCGCGCCCGCCCCTGCTCCGCGCCCGCTGCGCGCGATCCAGCCCCTGCCCGACCAGCTGATCAGCCAGATCGCCGCGGGCGAGGTCGTCGAACGCCCGGCGTCGGTCGTCAAGGAACTGCTCGAGAATGCAATGGATGCCGGCGCGACGACGCTGCGCATCGTGCTGGAAGAAGGCGGCGTCAAGCGCATCTCGATCACCGACGACGGTTGCGGGATTCCGCCCGACGAGCTGGCGCTCGCGCTGATGCGCCATGCCACCAGCAAGATCCGCTCGCTCGAGGAGCTCGAGGCGGTCGCGACGCTCGGGTTCCGCGGCGAAGCGCTCGCGTCGATCGCATCGGTCGCCGAGATGTCGATCACGAGCCGGACCACCGACGCCGCGCATGCAATGAAGATCGATGCGCAGACAGGCGTGCTGTCACCGGCCGCCGGCTCGACCGGCACGACGATCGAGGTGCGCGAGCTGTACTTCAACACGCCCGCGCGGCGCAAGTTCCTGAAGAGCGAGCAGACCGAGTTCGGCCACTGCCTGGAAATGATCCGCCGCGCGGCACTCGCGCGGCCGGACGTCGCGATCTCGGTGCTGCACAACGGCAAGGCCGTCGAGCACTGGAATGCGACCGAGCCCGCGCAGCGCGTCGCGAAGATCCTCGGCGACAGCTTCGCGACCGCGCACCTGCCGCTCGACGAGCAGGCCGGCCCGCTCGCCGTCTACGGCTGCGCGGGCCTGCCGACCGCGAGCCGCGGGCGCGCCGACCAGCAGTATTTCTTCGTCAACGGCCGCTTCGTGCGCGACAAGCTGCTGACACATGCGGTGCGCGCGGCCTACGAGGACGTGCTGCACGGCGACCGCTACCCGTCGTACGTGCTGTTCCTCGACCTGCCGCCCGAAGCCGTCGACGTGAACGTGCATCCGTCGAAGATCGAGGTGCGCTTTCGCGATTCGCGCTCGATCCACCAGTACGTGTTCCACGCGGTCCAGCGCGCGCTCGCGCGCCACGCGGGCGCGTCGCCGGAAACCACCGCGGGCGGTCACGCCGCGCATATCGAGCCTGCGCCGCGCGGACCCGCATCGTTCCTGGACACGCCGCTCGGCCAGGGCCACGGCCAGGCCACCGGCGGCAGCGGCTTCTCGTCGCCGTCGTCATCGTCGGCGGGCAACACCTGGATGCGCCAGGCGCGGATGACGCAGGGCACGCTGCCCGTCGCGCAGCCGCTCGCGCTCTACGATGCGCTGTTCGGCCGCAAGGACAGCGGCGCTGGCACGCCGGACGGCACGACCACCGTCGCCCGCGATTCGGCCGACGCGCCGGGTGCGCCGCTGCCGGGCTTCACTGCGTCGCCGATCGCCGCCACCGCGCACGACGAGCAGCCGCTCGGCTTCGCGCTCGGCCAGATCCACGGCATCTACGTGCTCGCACAGAACGCGCACGGGCTCGTGATCGTCGACATGCACGCGGCCCACGAGCGGATACTGTACGAACAGTTCAAGAACGCGCTCACCGATCGCTCGGTCGCCGTGCAGTCGCTGCTGCTGCCGGTGTCGATGACGGCCACGCCGGTCGAGATCGGCACGGTCGAGGAAGAACGCGACACGCTCGAATCGCTCGGCTTCGATCTCGCGGTGCTGTCGCCGACGACGCTCGCGATCCGCGCGGTGCCGGCGCTGCTGAAGGATGCCGACCTGCAGTCGCTCGCGCGCGCGGTGCTCGCCGACCTGCATGCGTTCGGCGGCTCGCGCGTGCTCACCGAGCGCCAGCACGAACTGCTCGGCACGCTCGCGTGCCACCACGCGGTGCGCGCGAACCGGCGCCTGACGCTCGACGAGATGAACGCGCTGCTGCGCCAGATGGAAGCGACCGAGCGCGCGGACCAATGCAATCATGGCCGTCCGACCTGGTATCAGCTCACGCTGAACGATCTCGACCGTCTCTTCATGCGCGGGCAATGAGCGCTCCTTCGCAGTCCACCCCGACGACGATCGCCTGCCTGCTCGGCCCCACCGCTTCGGGCAAGACGGCCGCGGCGCTGGCGCTCGCCGCGCGCCGCCCGATCGAGATCGTCAGCGTCGATTCGGCGCTCGTCTACCGCGACATGGATATCGGCACCGCGAAGCCGACTCGCGAAGAACGCGCGAGCGTGCCGCATCACCTGATCGACATCATTGACCCGGCCGACGCGTATTCGGCCGCGGAATTCCGCGCGGATGCGCTGCGCCTGATCGGCGAGATCGCCGCGCGCGGTCGCACGCCGCTGCTCGCCGGCGGCACGATGCTGTACTACAAGGCGCTGACGCAGGGGCTCAACGACCTGCCGGGCGCCGATCCGGACGTGCGCGCGCAGCTCGACGCCGACGCCGCGCGCGACGGCTGGCCCGCGCTGCACGCGCGGCTCGCGCAGGTCGATCCCGACACGGCCGCGCGGCTCGCGCCGAACGATTCGCAGCGGATCCAGCGCGCGCTCGAAATCTTCATGCTGAGCGGGCAGCCGATGTCGGCGCTGCTCGCCGCGCCGCGGCGCGCGGACGATGCGGCCGCCGCGTACCGCTTCGTGCCGGTCGCGCTCGAACCGTCGGATCGCGCGGTACTGCACGCACGCATCGCGCAGCGCTTCGACGCGATGCTCGACGCGGGCTTCATCGACGAAGTCGAACGGCTGCGCCGTCGCGACGATCTCCATCCCGACCTGCCGTCGATGCGCTGCGTCGGCTATCGGCAGGCGTGGGAATTCCTCGACGGCGACACCGACTACCGGACGATGCGCGACAAGGGCATCTTCGCGACGCGCCAGCTGTGCAAGCGCCAGCTCACCTGGCTGCGCGCGATGCCGGAACGGATCGTCGTCGACTGCATCGCGCCGGACTCGACGGCCCGCGCGCTCGACGCGCTCGAACGCGTACTCGACGGCCGCGCGCCGGGCTGAGCGGGCCGCCGGCAGCCCGCGTCAGCCGCGCCGGCGCGCTGCCAGATGCGCTCGGGCGCCATCGACGATCAGCGCGACGCCGCGCTCGAACGCTTCGTCGCCGCCGCGCTCGCGCAGCGCGGCCCAGCCCTTCGCGAGCAGCGGATACTCGGCCGCGTCCGGCAGCGGCGCATCGGCCTCACCGTCCTGCTCTGCCTGTTCCTCCAGCACCCATCCGACCACGAAGCGGCCGAGCGCATACATCACGTCGACCGCTTCATCCGGCGCGAAGCCCGCTTCGCCGAGCAGCGCGACCTTGCGTTCGATCGAACCGAAATGCAGCGCACGCGGCCGCGTACCGGCATGCAGGCGCGCGCCGTCGCGATAGGCGAGCAGCGCGTGGCGGAAACTGCGCGCGTTGTGGGCAAGCCACGCATCCCACGCTTCGCCAGGCCGCGGCAGCGACGCGCCGTGGCGCTCGAGCATGATCGCTTCGGCCATCGCGTCGAGCAGCTCGGCCTTGTTCTTGAAATGCCAGTAAAGCGTCGGCGACTGCACGCCGAGCCGCTCGGCGAGCCGCCTCGTCGACAGCCCGTCGATACCGACTTCATCAAGCAGTTCGAGCGCCGCGCGCAATACCGTGTCGCGCGTCAATCGCGCCCCTGTGTCCTTCATCTCTATCACCGATAGGGAAACTATGGAATAATCGCCACTCTATCATCGATAGAGTCACCCCCTTGAATCCGTCCCTGATTGCCATCCTGGCCACGGTCCTGCTCGATGCGATCGGCGTCGGGATCGTGATGCCGATCCTGCCCGGCCTGCTGCGCTCGCTCGCCGGCGCGGGCAGCACCGACACGCACTACGGCGTATTGCTCGCGCTGTACGCGTTCGCGCAGTTCCTGTGCGCGCCGCTGCTCGGCGCGCTGAGCGACCGCTTCGGCCGTCGGCCCGTGCTGCTTGCGTCGCTCGCGGGCGCCGCGCTCGACTACCTGCTGATGGCGCTCGCGCCGACGCTTGCCTGGCTTTACGCGGGGCGGCTGATCGCGGGCATCACGGGCGCGAACGTGGCGGTCGCGACCGCGTACGTCACCGACGTCACGGCCGAACCCGACCGCGCACGGCGCTTCGGCCAGCTCGGCGCGATGATGGGCATCGGCTTCATCGCAGGCCCGCTGATCGGCGGGCTGCTCGGCGCGCTGCACCTGCGCGCGCCGTTCGTCGCGGCCGCGCTGCTCAATGCGCTGAATCTCGTGCTCGTATGGCGCGCGCTGCCGGAATCGCGGCCGCGCTCGGCCCGCGCAGGCCGCGCGGTCGCCGCGCTCAACCCGTTCGCGAGCCTGCGCCGGCTGAGCGGCGCACCCGCGCTCGTGCCGCTGATCGGCATCTACGTGATCGTCGCGCTGGTATCGCAGGCGCCCGCGACGCTGTGGATCCTGTACGGCCAAGAACATTTCGGCTGGTCGACGCCGATCGCGGGGCTGTCGCTCGCGGGCTACGGCGCGTGCCATGCGCTCGCGCAGGCGTTCGCGATCGGGCCGCTGATCGCGCGGCTCGGCGAGCGTCGCGCGCTCGCGCTGGGGCTCGCGGGCGACGCGCTCGGGCTCGCGGTGATCGCGTTCGCGACCGCCGCATGGGTGCCGTTCACGCTGCTGCCGCTGTTCGCGGCGGGCGGCATGACGCTGCCGGCGCTGCAGGCGATGCTCGCGCGGCAGGTCGACGATGCGCGCCAGGGCGAACTGCAGGGCACGCTCGCGAGCGTGGCCAGCCTGATCGGCGTGGCGGGCCCGTTGGTCGTCACCGCGACCTATGCGGCGACGCGCGCGACGTGGCCGGGGCTCGTATGGGCTGCCGCCGCGCTGCTCTATCTGCTCGTGCCGCCGTTGCTGGCCGGCACGCGGCCGGCGGGCGCACCGCGGCCGTCCGCCTGAGCGGCGACAGGCGCCGCCGTACGCATCGCCGCGCTCAGTGCGCGAGCGTCACGAGATTTGCATCGCGCACGAGCTGCCAGCGGCCGCCGGCCTTGCGGAAGATCGTCAGCGTATGGCCCGAGCGGCGGATCGTTTCGCCGCCCGGCGGCGTCGCGTCGATCTCGAGGAAATTGCGCATGTACGCCCAGTCGCCGATCACGCGCAGCTCGTCGATCCGATAGCGGCCGTCGACCTTCGGTGCGTGCTCCGCACCCGCGTTCGCTTCACGCGACGCGGCCGCGAACGCCGCCTTGTCGAACGGCGGCTTGCCGGCCACCATGAAGATCGCGTCGTCGGCGATCAGGTCGAGCACGGTCGCCAGATCGCCGCGCCGGCTCGACACGAACCAGTTTTCCACGAGCTCGCGGATCGCATGTTCGTCTTCGGTCATCGTCGTCCCTCCTTCATCGGCGCCACCCGCGGCACCCGAAAAAAAACCGCCCGGATCGACTCCGGGCGGCTTTTCTTGCTGCATCTGCTGCTGGTGGCGCGTCAGACCACGACCGTCTGCGCCTCGCCTTCGCGGGTCGCACGCACGGTGCCGATCTTCCACACCTGTTCGCCGGCGGCGGTCAGGTCGGCGATCGCTGCATCGGCATCGGCCGCCGCGACGATCACGGCCATGCCGATCCCGCAGTTGAACACGCGGTGCATTTCCGCGTCGGCGACGCCGCCGTGCTCCTGCAGCCACTTGAACAGCGGCGGCAGCGGCCACGCGTTCTGGTCGAGCTCGGCCGTGAGGCCTTCGCGCAGCACGCGCGGAATGTTCTCGACGAGGCCGCCGCCCGTGATGTGCGCCATGCCCTTCACCGACAGCTTCTGCATCAGCGCGAGCAGCGGCTTCACGTAGATGCGCGTGGGTGCCATCAGCGCGTCGGCGAGCGAGCGGCCGTGGAAATCGGCCGACAGGTCGGGGTTCGCGCGCTCGATGATCTTGCGCACGAGCGAGAAGCCGTTCGAGTGGATGCCGCTCGATGCGAGGCCCAGCACCACGTCGCCTTCGGCGATCGTGCTGCCGTCGATGATCTTGCTCTTCTCGACCGCGCCGACCGCAAAGCCGGCCAGGTCGTATTCGCCGTCCGGGTACATGCCCGGCATTTCGGCCGTTTCACCGCCGATCAGCGCGCAGCCCGACAGTTCGCAGCCCTGAGCGATGCCCTTGACGACCGTCGCGGCCGTGTCGACGTCGAGCTTGCCGCACGCGAAGTAGTCGAGGAAGAACAGCGGCTCGGCGCCCTGCACGAGGATGTCGTTCACGCTCATCGCGACCAGATCCTGGCCGACGGTGTCGTGTTTGTTCAGATGAAACGCCAGCTTGAGCTTGGTGCCCACGCCGTCGGTGCCCGACACGAGCACGGGCTCGCGATACTTCTTCGGCACCTCGAACAGCGCGCCGAACCCGCCGATGCCGCCGAGCACGCCGTCGCGCAGGGTTTTCTTCGCAAAAGGCTTGATCTTGTCGATGAGCGCGTCGCCAGCGTCGATGTCGACGCCTGCGTCGCGATAGGACAGACCCTGAGCGTCGGGAGCAGATTTCGGAGGATTCATGGGGGAATGCGAGAAGGTCGGTAAAATGCGATTTTACCCGAAGCCGGCCCGTTGGCCGGAATTCCCAGCACCGAATCGTCAGGGATTGCATCTTGGTCAACACGTCCCCGTTTTCATCGCCCAGCGAGCCGCGCCGAAACCGGCGCGCCGCCGTGCGTGCGGTCGCGCGTGCAGCCCATGGAGCCGCGGTCCCCGGCGCGTGCCCGGCGTACGGCACGCGTATTCTCAACCGACCCGCATTGTGACTGTGTCCCGTCAACTGACGCTCGATCTCGGCACGCCGCCGCCCGCCACGTTCGACAACTTCATCATGAGCGAGGAGAACGACGAGCTCGTCACGCGGCTGCAGAAGCTCGACCTCGCGCTCGCGGCGGGCCCCGTGCCGGACCGGTCGTTCTACATCTGGGGCGAGCCCGGCAGCGGCCGCAGCCACCTGCTGCAGGCGCTCGTGAGCGATGCATCGTACGGCTATGCGCGCTACCTGACGCCGCAGAGCCCGCTCGGCGCGTTCACGTTCGACCCGCGCATCGGCATCTACGCGATCGACGACTGCGACCGGATGACCGACACGCAGCAGGTCGCGCTGTTCAACCTGTTCAACGAAGTCCGCGCGCATCCGTCGAGCGCGTTCGTCGCGGCAGGCCCCGCGGCGCCGCTCGCGCTCGACGTGCGAGAGGATCTGCGCACGCGCCTCGGCTGGGGGCTCGTGTTCCACCTGTCGCCGCCGTCCGACGCCGGCAAGATCGCGGTGCTCAAGCTCGCGGCGAAGGAGCGCGGGATCGCGCTCACCGACGACATCGCCGCCTACCTGCTGACCCATTTCCGCCGCGACATGCCGAGCCTGATGGCGCTGCTCGACGCGCTTGACCGCTTCTCGCTCGAACAGAAACGCGCCGTCACGCTGCCGCTGCTGCGCCGCATGCTCGCGCGTCCCGGCGACGACATCACACCACCGGGCACGGGCCCGAACCGCTTCGAGTAAAATGCGCTTCCATGACTAATCTGGCACTCTTTGACCTCGATCACACGCTGATCCCGACCGATAGCGACCACGAATGGGGCCGCTTCATGGTGAAGCTCGGCATCGTCGACGCGGAAAGCTTCTCGCGTCAGAACGATCAGTTCTTCGCCGACTACAAGGCCGGCAAGCTCGACATCCACGCGTACCTGACGGCGATGCTCACGCCGCTCGCGAAATATTCGCGCGCGCAGCTCGCCGAATGGCACGAGCAGTACATGCACGAGGTGATCCGGCCCGCGATGACGCCCGCCGCGCTCGAACTCGTGCGCAAGCACCTCGACGCGGGCGACCTGTGCTGCGTCGTGACGGCGACCAACGAATTCATCACGCGCCCGATCGCGACCGCGTTCGGCGTCGATACGCTGATCGCATGCGAGGTCGAAACGACCGACGGGCATCCCGATTCGCCGTACACGGGCCGGCCGACCGGCACGCCGAGCTATCGCGAAGGCAAGATCGTGCGTACCGAAGCATGGCTCGCGTCGCTGGGCAAGCACTGGGACGACTTCGCGCACAGCTACTTCTACAGCGACTCGCACAACGACATCCCGCTGCTCGAGAAAGTCACCGACCCGATCGCGACCAACCCTGACGACACGCTGCGTGCGCATGCAAGCACCCGCGGCTGGCGTATCCTCGATTTATTCTGAACGTCGTGATCAAAAAATTCATCCGCAAGCTGCTCGGCCAGGACGAAGCCCAGCAAACGCCCCCCGAAGCGGCTCAGGCCGACGAAGCGGCCCCTGCTGCCCCACGCCCCACGAAAAGCGCACGCGGCGGCGCGAAGAAGCCGCGCAGCAACCATGAGCCGACCGTCGTGCCGGCCAGCGTGCACCAGATCGATCCGTCGCTGATCTCGAGGAATGCCGTGCGCGTGACCGACACGCTGCAGCAGGCAGGCTTTCGCGCGTTCATCGTCGGCGGCGCGGTTCGCGACCTGCTGCTCGGCATCGCGCCGAAGGACTTCGACGTCGCGACCGACGCGACGCCGACCGAGGTGCAGCGCCTGTTCCGCCGCGCGCGCCTGATCGGTCGCCGCTTCCAGATCGTCCACGTGCAGTTCGGCCAGGAACTGATCGAGGTGTCGACGTTCCGCGCGCTGGTCGACGCGCCGCCCGAGGCTGCCCCGTCGGCCGAGCCGCCGAGGCGCCTGAAGCGCGACGAACTCGATCGCCACACGCACGCGGTCGACGCGAGCGGCCGCGTGCTGCGCGACAACGTGTGGGGCGAGCAGCATGAAGATGCCGCGCGCCGCGACTTCACGATCAACGCGATGTACTACGACCCGTCGACGCAGACGGTGCTCGACTACCACGACGGGATGGCCGACATGCGCGCCCGCCTGCTGCGGATGATCGGCGACCCGGCCACGCGTTTCCGCGAGGATCCGGTGCGGATGCTGCGCGTCGTGCGCTTCGCGGCGAAGCTCGGCTTCGAGATCGAGCCGCATACGCGCGAGCCGATCAACGCGCTGGCCGACCTGATCAACAACGTGCCGGCCGCGCGCCTGTTCGACGAAATGCTGAAGCTGCTGCTGTCGGGCCATGCGCTCGCGTGCCTGAAGCAGTTGCGCAAGGAAGGCCTGCACCACGGGCTGCTGCCGCTCCTCGACGTCGTGCTCGAACAGCCGCAGGGCGAGAAGTTCATCACGCTCGCGCTGAACAACACCGACGCGCGCGTACGCGCCGGCAAGACGGTATCGCCCGGCTTCCTGTTCGCGACGCTGCTGTGGCACGACATGCGCCAGCGCTTCGAGCAATACACGGCCGAAGGCGAGATTCCGGTGCCGGCGCTCCATCGCGCGATGGACGACGTGATCGACATGCAGACCGAGAAACTCGCGATCCACAAGCGCTATTCGGCCGACATGCGCGAGATCTGGGGCCTGCAGTTGCGCCTCGAGAAACGCTCGGGCCGCAGCGCGATGCGGCTGCTGGAACACCAAAGGTTTAGAGCGGGGTATGATTTCCTCCTGTTACGCTGCGAATCCGGCGAGCTCGATGCGGATGTCGGACAGTGGTGGACGGATTTCATCGAAGGCGACGCGGCTGCCCGCGAGGCATTGCTCACGCAGGGCGGCTCGAAGGAAAAATCGCCCCGCAAGCGGCGCCGCCGCGGCGGCGCGCGAAACCGCAAGCCGGGTGAAGGTGCTGCCGAGCAGGCACCGGACACCGCGGGCGGTTCCGACGACTGACGCACGCGCCGGCGAACGACGTAGGAAGTGATGCCATGACGGTTGCATATATCGGACTGGGGGCGAATCTCGGCGATGCGCGCCAGACCCTGAAGGACGCGGTGGTGTGCCTCGCACAGCAGCGCACCATCTCGATCCTCGGCAAATCGAGCCTGTATCGCACGGCGCCGTTCGAAGCGGGCGGCGACGACTACTACAACTGCGCCGTCAAGCTCGACACGACGCTGTCTGCCCGCGAGCTGCTCGCGCTCTGCCAGAAGATCGAACATCACTTCGGGCGCGAGCGCCCGTATCGCAACGCGCCGCGCACGCTCGACCTCGACATCCTGCTGTTCGGCGCCGACTCGATCGACGAACCCGACCTGATCGTCCCGCACCCGCGCCTCACCGACCGCGCATTCGCGCTCGTGCCGCTCGTCGAGATCGAGCCGGCACTCGACATCCCCGCGCGCGGCCGCGCCGATGCGTTCCTCGCCGCCGTCGCGGACCAGCGCGTCGAAAAGGTACAGACTTGCCAGTGCCTGATGCAGAAGGCGCTCGCGGCCGGCGACGACACCGACAAGAACCGCTGCCGATGAACCCCACTCCGCTGACCGTCACCGCCCCCGACCTGCGCGCCCCGCACCGCTATCTCGTGATCGAAGGCCCGATCGGCGTCGGCAAGACGACGCTCGCGCGCCTGCTCGCCGAGCGCTGGTCGATGCAGACGCTGCTCGAACGCCCGCAGGACAACCCGTTCCTCGAACGCTTCTATCGCGACACCGCGCGCTACGCGCTGCCCGTGCAGCTGTCGTTCGCGCTGCAGCGCGCGCAGCAGGCGCGCGAGCTGGTCGGCGCGCTGGAAACGGGCCGACCCGTCGTCGCCGATTTCATGCCGCAGAAGAACGACATCTTCGCGCGGTTGAACCTGCCGGAAGACGAATGGCAGCTCTATCGGTCGATCGCGACGCACGTGGACGTGCCGCAGGCGCCGTCGCCCGACCTCGTCGTCTATCTGCAGGCGAGCCCCGAAGTGCTGTTCTCGCGCATCCAGAAGCGCGGGCTGCCGATGGAACTGCAGATCAGCGACACGTACCTGCGCTCGCTCGTCGACGCGTACAACGAATTCTTCTACCACTACGACCGCACGCCGGTGCTGACGGTCGCTGCGGAACACCTGAACCCGCTGGATTCCCCCGAAGATCTTGCGCTGCTGATCGAGCGCATCGAGACGATGCGCGGCCGCAAGGAATTCTTCGTCAAGGGCGAGACGACGCTCTGACGCGTCCCGCCTGTCGTTCTTCACCCATCGAACCGAATTTCCCATGACCTATCTCCAGGAATCGAGCCGGCCTGCCGTGACGGTGCCCAAGCTGCAGGCAATGCGCGACGCCGGCGATAAGATCGCGATGCTCACGTGCTACGACGCGAGCTTTGCCGCACTGCTCGATCGCGCGGGCGCCGACGTGCTGCTGATCGGCGATTCGCTCGGCAACGTGCTGCAGGGCCATACGACCACGCTGCCCGTCACGCTCGACGACATCGCGTATCACACGGCCTGCGTCGCACGCGCGCAGCCGCGCGCGCTGATCATGGCCGACCTGCCGTTCGGCACGTACGGCACGCCGTCCGACGCATTCGCGAGCGCCGTCAAGCTGATGCGCGCGGGCGCGCAGATGATCAAGCTCGAAGGCGGCGAATGGCTCGCCGATACGATCCGCTTCCTCGTCGAGCGCGCGGTGCCCGTGTGTGCGCACGTGGGTCTCACGCCGCAATCGGTGCACGCGTTCGGCGGCTTCAAGGTGCAGGGCAAGACCGAGGCCGGCGCTGCGCAACTGCTGCGCGATGCGCGCGCGGTCGAAGCGGCCGGCGCGCAGGTCGTCCTGCTCGAGGCCGTGCCGACCCTCGTCGGGGCCGAGGTCACGCACATGCTGCGCGTTCCGACGATCGGCATCGGCGCGGGCGCGGACTGCTCGGGGCAGGTGCTCGTGCTGCACGACATGCTCGGGATCTTCCCCGGCAAGCGGCCGCGCTTCGTGAAGGATTTCATGCAGGGCCAGCCGAACATCCAGGCGGCGGTCGAAGCGTACGTGCGCGCGGTGAAGGACGGTTCGTTCCCCGGTCCGGAACATTCGTTCTGACGTGTACGGCCGGCGGCGCGTTCGCCGGCACCCGGATATGAAAAAAGCGCGGCGCCCTTTGCGGGGCGCCGCGCTTTTTGTTGGTCGCTGCATCGATGAAAAGCGTCGCGGCACCGGCATGAGCGCGGTGTGCGATCCATCGCTTCGTTACTTCAATACCGCGTCGAGCGCGCCGCGCAGCGCGTTGGTCAGCAGCAGCGCCTGCGCGCGCGCAAGATCGTCGCAGGTCACGACGCGCTCCGCCGCACCGAACGCACGGTCATCGAGCAGCACGCCGCGCATCACGCCCGGTAGCACGCCGCACGCCAGCGGCGGCGTCACCCACTGGCCGTCGAGTTTCACGAACAGGTTCGAGCGCCCGCCCTCCGTCACCTCGCCGCGCTCGTTGACGAACAGCATGTCGAAGCCGCCGAGCGCCTCCGCCGCCTGCCACGCGCGGTCGTATTCGGCGCGGCGCGTCGTCTTGTGCAGCAGCAGCGCATCGCTCGCGCGGGTCGGCGCGAACCCGTGCGCGGACGCCAGCAGCACGCCGACCGGCCCCGCCGGCAGCGGCTTGAGCGGGGCCGCGACGATCTCGACCGTGCCGTCCTTCGCGAGCGAGAGCTTCATCCGGTAAGGCCCGTCGCCGTCGAGCGCCGCGCAGCGCGCGTCGATCTCGCGGCGCAACGCATCGGCGTCGAAGCGGAAGCCGAGCGCATCCGCGCTGCGCTGCAGCCGCGCGAGATGACGATCGAGATGCCGGATGCCGTCCGCACGCGTGGCGGCGGTCGTTTCGAACAACTGGAAGCCGGGATCGGCGTCCGTCAGGAATCGCGCTTTCAATTCGCACTCCGCATATTCGTCGGCCGCGACGCTGTCGAGCACGATGCCCGCGCCGACGCCCATCGTGCCGCGGCGCCGGTCGGCGGTTGCGGTTGCCGTTGCCGGATCGCGTGTTTCTTCGGTAGCGGCGGCGGCCGCACCGTCTCCAGCCGCGCCTTCGACGGTAGCAGCCAGCGTCAGCGTGCGGATCGCGACCGACAGACAGAAATCGCCGCAACCGGCCGCGCGATTGCCGCGCGCATCGGAACCGGCGCCGTCCTGCGGCGCATCGAGCCAGCCGATCGCACCCGTATAGAGCCCGCGCGGCGTCGACTCGATCGTGTCGATCAACTGCATCGTCATGTGCTTCGGCGCGCCCGTGATCGATCCGCACGGAAACAGCGCACGCAGCATCTGCGCGAACGTCGTGCCGTCGCGCCAGCCGGCCTCGACCGTCGACGTCATCTGCCACACCGACGCATACGGCTCGACGGAGAACAGCGCCGGCACGCGGACCGTACCGGTGCGCGCGATCCGCGACACGTCGTTGCGCAGCAGGTCGACGATCATCACGTTCTCCGCGCGGTTCTTCGGATCGCTCGCGAGGAACGCGGCAGCTGCCGCATCTTCGCTGGGATCGGCCGAACGCGGCGCGGTGCCCTTCATCGGCCGCGCGCGCAGCACGTCGCCGTGCTTCTCGACGAACAGTTCCGGCGAGCACGACACGACCCACGCGCCGCCCGGCAGCGCGATCAGCGCGCCATAACGCACGGGCTGGCGCGCGCGCAGCCGCCGGTACAGCGCGAGCGGCGTGCCGAATACGTCGAAATTCAGCCGGTACGTGTAGTTGATCTGGTACGAATCGCCCGCGCGCAGCGCGTCGTGCACCGCGGCGATCGCCGCGTCGAACGCGTCGCGCGACACGCTCTTCGCGACATGCGCGACGCCCGCGATCGACGGCGAACCGCCGCCGTCCTGCTGCGCGAGCCACGCGTCGACTTCGTCGCGCGACAAGCGCTCGCAGCGCGCATACAGCAAAAAGCGCAGCGGGGCATCGCCCGGCTGCGCTCGTTGCAGGTTGCGTCCGAATTCGTAATCGCCGACGACCACCGCATGCAGCCCGTCGCGCAGGTCCTGCGCCACCGCCGCGTCGATTTCGTCGAGCCGCGCCGGATCCGTGCACACGCGTTCGTGCACGAAGCCGGAATACAAGCGACTCGACCGCGCGGACGCGGTCGAGTCGCAATCGTCCAAGAGCGCGAACGACGCGCTCTCGCTGCCTTCAGTCATGCCGTTACTCGAAGAAGCTCTTCACACGGTCGAACCAGCTCTTGCTCTGCGGGCTGTGACGCGCGCCGCCCTCGGCCAGCGACTTCTCGAACTGCTTGAGCAGGTCGCGCTGTTGGTCGGTCAGCTTCACGGGCGTCTCGACCTGCACGTGCACGTACAGATCGCCCGCGATGCTCGAACGCAGCCCCTTGATGCCCTTGCCGCGCAGGCGGAACGTCTTGCCCGACTGCGTGCCTTCCGGCACCGGGAACGACGCACGGCCGGCCAGCGTCGGCACCTCGATCTCGCCGCCGAGCGCGGCGGTCGTAAACGGGATCGGCATCTGGCAGTGGAGATCGTCGCCGTCGCGCTCGAACACCGAGTGCGGCTTGATGTGGATCTCGACGTACAGGTCGCCCGGCGGCCCGCCGTTGATGCCCGGCTCGCCGTTGCCGGCCGAGCGGATCCGCATCCCGTCGTCGATCCCGGCCGGGATCTTCACTTCGAGCGTCTTGGTTTCCTTCACCTTGCCCGACCCGTGGCAGTGCACGCACGGCTCAGGGATATAGGTGCCCGTGCCATGGCACTTCGGGCAGGTCTGCTGGATGCTGAAGAAGCCCTGCGACATGCGCACCGTGCCCTGGCCGTGACAGGTCGGGCAGGTTTCCGGCTTCGTGCCGGGCTTCGCGCCCGACCCGTGACAGACCTCGCACGACACCCAGCTCGGCACGCGGATCTGCGTGTCGTAGCCGTGCGCGGCCTGCTCGAGCGTGATTTCCATGCTGTAGCGCAGGTCGGCGCCGCGGTACACCTGCGGGCCGCCGCGGCCGCCGCGCGCGGCGCCGCCCGCGGCCTGGCCGAAGATATCGCCGAAGATGTCGCCGAATGCATCCGCGAAGCCGCCGAAGCCCTGTGCGCCCGCACCGCCCATGTTCGGATCGACGCCCGCGTGGCCGTACTGGTCGTACGCGGCCCGCTTCTGGCTGTCCGACAGCATTTCATAGGCCTCCTTCACCTCCTTGAAATGCTCTTCCGCATCCTTGCTGTCCGGATTGCGGTCAGGGTGATACTTCATCGCAAGCTTGCGATATGCCTTCTTGATTTCGTCGTCGCCCGCATTCTTCGCGACGCCCAGAACCTCGTAGTAATCCCGTTTCGCCATATCGATTCACTGTGCCGCCACGCATCGCGCACGCGGCGGCTCCTTTCGCCCGCAGTAAAGTCTCTCGACTCGTCTGGCGCTGCGCCCGTCCGCGGACGGCTCGCGCAGCACCCGCCAAAAAACAAATGTGCCCGGAGGGCCGCGAAGCCCGCCAGGCGTGGAGTCGATCCGGCCATCCGGAAGGAAAGACAGACCGCTTGTCAGCCGCGCCGCGCGCGTTCGAGCGCGCGGCGTGCGGTGCCGTTGCAACCCGGCTTAGTCCTTCTTCACTTCCTTGAACTCGGCGTCGACGACGTCGTCGGCAGCCTGCTGCGCGCCACCCGCGTGGGCCGCGCCTTCCGCTGCACCCGCCGCGCCGGCGGCACCCGCCTGCTGGGCCTGCATGTCGGCGTACATCTTCTCGCCGAGCTTCTGCGAAACCTTGCCGAGTTCCTCGACCTTCGCGTCGATCGCCGCCTTGTCGGCCGACGTGTCCTTCAGCACTTCCTCGAGCGACTTCAGCGACGCTTCGATCGCTTCCTTCTCGCCCGCGTCCAGCTTGTCGCCGTACTCGGCGAGCGCCTTCTTCGTGCTGTGGACCAGTGCGTCGCCCTGGTTGCGCGAATCGGCCAGCTCGCGCAGCTTGTGGTCTTCCGCTGCGTTCGCTTCCGCGTCCTTGATCATCTGGTCGATTTCAGCCTCGGACAGACCCGAGTTGGCCTTGATCGTGATCTTGTTTTCCTTGCCGGTCGCCTTGTCCTTCGCGCCGACGTGCAGGATGCCGTTCGCGTCGATGTCGAAGGTCACTTCGATCTGCGGCACGCCGCGCGGTGCCGGCGGGATGCCTTCGAGGTTGAACTCGCCGAGCAGCTTGTTGCCTGCCGCCATTTCGCGTTCGCCCTGGAACACCTTGATCGTCACGGCGCCCTGGTTGTCGTCCGCCGTCGAATACACCTGCGCGTGCTTCGTCGGGATCGTCGTGTTCTTGCTGATCATCTTCGTCATCACGCCACCGAGCGTCTCGATGCCGAGCGACAGCGGGGTCACGTCGAGCAGCAGCACGTCCTTGCGGTCGCCCGACAGGACCTGGCCCTGGATCGCCGCGCCAACCGCGACGGCTTCGTCCGGGTTCACGTCACGGCGCGGATCCTTGCCGAAGAACTCCTTCACCTTCTCCATGACCTTCGGCATGCGGGTCTGGCCGCCGACCAGGATCACGTCGTCGATGTCCGACACCTTGACGCCCGCGTCCTTGATCGCGATGCGGCACGGTTCGATCGTGCGCTCGACGAGGTCTTCCACCAGCGCTTCCAGCTTCGCGCGGGTGATCTTCAGGTTCAAGTGCTTCGGGCCCGACGCGTCCGCCGTGATGTACGGCAGGTTGATTTCGGTCTGCTGGCTCGACGACAGCTCGATCTTCGCCTTTTCGGCGGCTTCCTTCAGGCGTTGCAGCGCGAGCACGTCCTTCGACAGGTCGACGCCCTGCTCCTTCTTGAACTCGCCGATGATGTAATCGATGATGCGCTGGTCGAAGTCTTCGCCGCCGAGGAACGTATCGCCGTTGGTCGACAGCACTTCGAACTGCATTTCGCCGTCGACGTCCGCGATCTCGATGATCGACACGTCGAACGTGCCGCCGCCGAGGTCATACACGGCGATCTTGCGGTCGCCCTTCTCTGCCTTGTCGAGGCCGAACGCGAGCGCGGCTGCCGTCGGCTCGTTGATGATCCGCTTGACTTCGAGGCCCGCGATGCGGCCGGCGTCCTTGGTCGCCTGGCGCTGGCTGTCGTTGAAGTAAGCCGGCACCGTGATCACGGCTTCCGTGACCGGCTCGCCGAGGTAGTCTTCGGCCGTCTTCTTCATCTTGCGCAGCACTTCCGCCGAAACCTGCGGCGGCGCGAGCTTTTCGCCATGTGCCTCGACCCATGCATCGCCGTTGTCGGCCTTGATGATGGTGTACGGCATCAGGCCGATGTCCTTCTGGACTTCCTTCTCTTCGAAGCGGCGGCCGATCAGGCGCTTCACCGCGAACAGCGTGTTCTTCGGGTTGGTCACCGACTGACGCTTGGCCGGCGCGCCGACGAGCACTTCGTTGTCGTCCATGTACGCGATGATCGACGGCGTGGTGCGCGTGCCTTCCGAGTTCTCGATGACCTTGACCTGGTTGCCTTCCATGATGGCGACGCACGAGTTCGTGGTGCCGAGGTCAATACCGATGATCTTTCCCATTTTCCTAATCTCCAGAAATGCCTGTTTGCTGCACGAAACCCTGCCTTTTTTGGCGGTTTCGCGCGCCAGAATTCAACTCTGTTTCCGAAATGCGTCCGTCCGGTCCGTTTTCAAGACCCGACAGGCGATGCGGATATTAAATTTTTTCAATCGCCACGGGCTACCGGATCGCCGGCCGCCGGATCGCCGGCCGCCGGATCGCCGCCAGCCGATTCACGGCTTGCCGCCGCGATCTTCGCGCGCGCCGCCGAAACGGCCGCCTGGAACTGCGCGAGGCCATGCCAGCCCGTCGCGCGGCCGAGACGCTTGCCGCGGTGGAAGAAGAACCACGTCGGCACGCCGTGCAGCCCGAAGCGGCGCCCGAGCTGATGGTGTTCGTACACGTTGCAATGGAACCACTTCAGGTCCAGCGCGCGGATCGCGTCCGGCTGGGCGAGCATCGCCTTCTTCGCGATCTCGCAGTTGAAGCAGTCGACGCCCCAGAAGAACACCACCGCGAGCGCGTCGCCGGCGCCTTCGATCCCCGCGTCGAACGTGTCGGCGGCCAGCGCCTGCATGTCGAACGCGTCGAACGCGGCCGGATCGACGCCGGCGGGAACCATCGCGACGGCCTTACTTCGGCTGCGCGACGGTGACGAGCGCCGGACGCAGCACGCGGTCGGCGATCGTATAGCCCTTTTGCAGCACCGTGACGACGGTGTTCGGCTCCTGCTCGGCCGGCACCATCGAAATCGCCTGGTGCTGGTGCGGATCGAACTTCTCGCCGACCGGGTTGATCGCGACGACGCGGCCCTTCTCGAGCGCGCTCGTCAGCTGGCGCAGCGTCAGTTCGACGCCTTCGCGCACCTTCGCGATGTCGCCGGACGTGTCGCTGACGGCCGCTTCCAGGCTGTCCAGCACGGGCAGCAGGTGTTCCGCGAAGCTCTCGATCGCGAACTTGTGCGCCTTCGAGACGTCGTCCTGCGCGCGGCGGCGCACGTTCTCGGTCTCGGCCTTCGCCCGCAGGAAGCTCTCCTGCAGCTCGGCGACCTTGGCTTGAGCCTCCGCGAGCGCCGCGTCGGCTGCTTCGGCGGCGGGAGCGGCGCCTTGCGCCGCCTGCTTCTCGCTGCCGATGTCTTCGGCCGATTGGGTAGACGGGTTCTCTTGCGTGTTTTCCATGTCGCTGAAAGTCGATTAGAGGTTGAAGCCAAATCGGCAACCGCCGGATCGTATACCCGGCGGCACCGCACATCGTTGGTGCAAATAAGGGTGAAAACTGCGATTTCAAGAGGGTTATTCGCCGGCATTCTCCAATGCCGCGAAACAACCGCGCGTCTCGCCGGTGCATTCCCCGCAGAGTTCGCCAGACCGGGCGAAACGGGCTGTAACAACGCTTACCAGGCAAGTACTAGCTCGGCACAGCGCGGCTGCACTACACTCCAGTCAAGCGCCGGAAAAGCGTGTTTACCCTAGCTGACCGTCGCCTTACATCCAATCCACCTGGCGCCGTTTTCACCCTTCTTCTCGAGGGGAGTACCGTGAAACTGACCTTTGCGATATCGGTGGTCGCGCTGGTACTCATTGCCGGCACCACCACCATCTGCCTGTCGGGAGCCGTTACCGACCGCACGACCGAATACGGAAGCGCGCGGGCGACCTTCGACCAGATGTTCAGCTCCCACCAGAAAATCTGTCGATGATGCGCCGGTCGCGCTTCGTCGGCCGGCCGTGCAGTTCGGCCGCCGGCTCGCGATACGTGCGGCGCCGCTCCAGTTCGGCGAGCCGCGCGGCTCGCCCCGCTTCCGTTTCCACGTAAAGCGTCTGCGCGACGCTCGCGGGCCCGCGCACGTCGCACACGCCCAGCACGGCAATGTGCCAGACGATGCCGTCGATCGCAATCTCGACCTCGTCGCCGACGCGCACCTCCTTTGCCGGCTTGACCGCCGCGCCGCCGATCTTCACGTGCCCCTTGTCGACTGCATCGGTCGCGAGCGAGCGCGTCTTGAAGAACCGGGCCGCCCACAGCCATTTGTCGATGCGCAGCTTCGCGCCCGGTTCCGTGGAAATCTTGTAGTTCATGTCGGCCTCCGCCGGGCCGCCCCAAGGAGGCCAACCGCCTCCCCAGGGCGCAGCGAATGAAGCGAGCGAGCGATTCGTTCCATGTCAGCTCACCGTTTCGGGCTGCGCGGCCCTGACGGGCCAGCCCTGCAGGTTCTCGGCGACGATCTCGCCGATCGCGCCGAGCCACGCGGGCGCGCCGTTCAGGCACGGAATGCGGTGGAATGCCTTGCCGCCGCCGGCGAGGAATTCGTCGCGCACTTCCATGCCGATCTCCTCGATCGTCTCCAGGCAATCGGCCGTGAAGCCGGGGCAGAACACGTCGGCCCGCCGCACGCCGGCCTCGCCGAACTCGCGCAGCGTCGGCGCCGTATAAGGCTGCAGCCATTCGGCCTTGCCGAAGCGCGACTGGAAGGTGACGCGGCATTCGGTCGTCGACAGCCCGAGCGCGGCCATCAGCAGCGCGCCCGTCTGCTGGCACTGGTCGTGATAAGGGTCGCCGAGGTCGAGCGTGCGCTTCGGCACGCCGTGAAAGCTCAGCACGAGCTTGTCGCCGGCCGCGAAGTCGGGCCGGCCGTGCTGCGCCCAGTACTGGCGCACCTGTTCGGCAAGCGCGTGGATATAGGCCGGATGGTCGGCGTAGTGCCGCACCGTGCGCACCTCCGGCTGGTTGCGCATGCGCGCGAGCGCGCCGAATGCGGCATCGAACGCGGTGGCCGTGGTCGATGCCGAGTATTGCGGATACATCGGCATCAGCAGCACGCGCTCGACGCCCGAGCGCTTGAACTGCGCGAGCGCGTGCGCAATGTTCGGGCTGCCGTAGCGCATCGCGTAATCGACCAGCACGTGATAGCCGTTCGACACGAGCAGATGCCGCACGCCGTCGGTCTGGCGCTCGGTGTGCACGCGCAGCGGCGAGCCCTCGGGCATCCACACGGCCGCGTATTTCTTCGCGGACGCGCGGCCGCGCAGCGGCAGGATCAGCGTGCGCAGCAGCACCTGCCAGACGGCCTGCGGGATTTCGACGACCCGCGGATCCGACAGGAATTCGGCCAGATAGCGCCGCACCGCGCGCGGCGTGGGGGCGTCGGGCGTGCCGAGATTGATCAGCAGCACGCCGATGCGATGGGCGGCCGCGGTGCTCGAAGGCGGCTCAAGATCGAAACGCATGGGCAAGAACGTGCTCGGGGCACGGGACCGGACGGCTCTCAATTATAGCGGGCCGCCCCGTGCCGTTCGGCCGACTGTCGGCGCAGGCGGCGCCGCGGCACGATGACGGGGCGGGATCGGGCTGGTTACCGCTGGCTATTGCTGGCTCAGCGTGAGCGACAGCAGGCGCGCGGTGATGTCGACGATCGGTATCACGCGGTTGTACGCCATGCGGGTCGGGCCGATCACGCCGAGCGTGCCGACGATCTGCCCGTTCACCTCGTAAGGCGCGGTGACGACGCTCATTTCCTCGATCGGCACGAGCGTCGATTCGCCGCCGATGAAGATCTGCACGCCCTGGGCGTGGCTCGACACGTCGAGCAGTTGCAGGAGGCCCGTCTTTTGGTCGAACACGTCGAACAGCTTGCGCAGCCGCGCCATGTCGGACGAAAGATCCGCCACCTCGAGCAGGTTGCGCTCGCCGGAAATCAGCACGGTGTCCTCGGTGTCGGGCACCTCGGTACTGGCCGTCACGGCCGCGTGCATCAGCGTGGTCATGTCGCCGCGCAACTGGTCGATCTCGTCGCGCAGGCGGCGGCGCACCTCATCGAAAGACAGGCCGGCGAAATGCGCGTTGATGTAGTTGGACGCCTCGGTCAGCTGCGACGGCGAATAGTCGCGCGGCGTCGCGAGCATCCGGTTCTGCACGTCGCCCTCGGGCGTGACGATGATCAGCAGGATGCGCTTGTCCGACAGGCGCATGAACTCGATCTGCTTGAACACGTGGCTGCGGCGCGGCGTCAGCACGACGCCCGCGAACTGCGACAGGTTCGACAGCACGCTCGCGGCGGCAGCCACCACCCGCTGCTGCGGCTCGCCGGCCTGCAGCGTGTTCTGCACCTGCCGCGCGACGGCCTCGGCGTCGATCGGCGCCTCGACCGTCAGCATCGTGTCGACGAACAGCCGG
Source organism: Burkholderia pyrrocinia (assembly GCF_022809715.1). Taxonomy (NCBI): domain Bacteria; kingdom Pseudomonadati; phylum Pseudomonadota; class Betaproteobacteria; order Burkholderiales; family Burkholderiaceae; genus Burkholderia; species Burkholderia pyrrocinia. Next base: position 754,969 of record NZ_CP094459.1, on the reverse strand, counting down.
TAGCCGCGCGGCGTCGGCACGCGGCCGGCCGACGTGTGCGGGCTCGACACGAGGCCGAGCTCCTCCAGGTCGGACATCACGTTGCGGATCGTCGCCGGGCTCAGCTCGAGCCCGGAATAACGGGACAACGTGCGCGATCCGACTGGCTGACCGTCGGCGATATACCGTTCGATCAGGGTTTTCAGGAGGGTTCGTGCGCGAGGATCTAGCATGGTGGAAAATTTTAGCGCAACCGCGCGACCGCGGCGAGTGGCGTCGGCCACCGTTGCGCGGGCCGGCACGATCCGGCCCCGTCCGCGCACAGCCGGTTCTTTTCGTCAACGAGCTATGGTGTAATGCCGGCATGAAAACCGGTAATCAGTTCAATACTGTCGCGCTCGTCGGCCGGAGCAACACGCCCGGCATCGCCGAGCCGCTCGCCACACTGGCTGCCAGCCTGGCGAAGCTGGGCTTCGAGGTCGTCTTCGAAGGCGATACCGCGCGCGAGTTCGGCATCACCGGCTATCCGGCGCTCACCCCGGCCGAAATCGGGGCGCGTGCGGACGTGGCGGTCGTGCTGGGCGGCGACGGCACGATGCTCGGCATCGGCCGCCAGCTCGCGCCGTACCGGACACCGCTGATCGGGATCAACCACGGGCGGCTCGGCTTCATCACGGACATCGCGGCGGCCGACATGCACGCGCTCGTCCCCGTGATGCTGGCGGGCAAGTTCGAGCGCGAGGAGCGCTCGCTGCTCGAGGCCAGGATCATGCGCGACGGCGAACCGATCTACCACGCGCTCGCGTTCAACGACGTCGTCGTGAACCGCAGCGGCTTCTCCGGGATGGTCGAGCTGCGCGCGTCGGTCGACGGCCGGTACATGTACAACCAGCGTTCGGACGGCCTGATCGTCGCCACGCCGACGGGCTCGACCGCGTACGCGCTGTCGTCGGCCGGCCCTATCCTCCATCCGCAGCTTCAGGGCATCGTGCTCGTGCCGATCGCGCCGCACGCGCTGTCGAACCGGCCGATCGTGCTGCCCGACGAATCCAAGATCGCGATCCAGATCGTCGGCGGGCGCGACGTCAACGTGAACTTCGACATGCAGTCGTTCACCTCGCTCGAACTGAACGACACGATCGAGGTACGCCGCTCGAAGCACACGGTGCCGTTCCTGCACCCGATCGGCTATAGCTACTACGCGACGCTGCGCAAGAAGCTGCACTGGAACGAACACGCGTCGAACGAAGACGACGACACGGCGTCCTGACGCCCCACCGCCCGACACCATGCTCCGCCACCTCTCGATCCGCGACTTCGTCATCGTGGCCGCGCTCGATCTCGAATTCGACAGCGGCTTTTCCGTCTTTTCCGGTGAAACCGGCGCCGGGAAATCGATCCTGATCGACGCCCTCGCCCTCGCGCTCGGCGAACGTGCCGACGCGAGCGTCGTACGCACCGGCTGCGGCCGCGCCGACATCACGGCCGAATTCACGCCGCACGACCGCGTCGCGCGCTGGCTCGACGAACACGCGTTCGACGCCGAGGACACCGTGATGCTGCGCCGCGTGATCGACGCGAACGGCCGGTCGCGCGCGTTCATCAACGGCACCAGCGCGACGCTGGCGCAACTGCGCGAACTCGGCGAGATGCTCGTCGACATCCACGGCCAGCACGCGCACCAGTTGCTGATGCGGCCCGACGCGCAGCGCGAGCTGTTCGACACGCACGCGGGGCTCGTCGCCGATGCAGCGAACGTCGCGCGCGCGTGGCGCGTCTGGCGTGACGCGACGCAGGCGATCGACGCCGCGAAGGCGCACGAGCGCGAGCTGCAGCTCGAACGCGAAAAGCTCGCGTGGCAGCTGGCGGAGCTCGACAAGCTCGCGCCGCAAGCCGGCGAATGGGACGAAGTCAGCAACGAGCACAAGCGCCTGTCGCATTCGGCGAACCTGATCGAAGGCGTGCGCGGCGCGCTCAACGCGCTGTCCGAGTCCGACGACGCGATGCTCGCGCAGCTCGGCGCGATCGTGTCGAAGCTGCGCAGCCTCGCCGACTACGACACCGCGCTCGGCGACGCACTCGCGTCGCTCGAACCGGCCGAAATCCAGCTGCAGGAAGCCGTCTATTCGCTGTCGCACTATGCGCAGCGCGTCGATCTCGATCCCGAGCGGCTCGCGCAGGTCGAAACGCGTCTCGATGCGCTGCACTCGACCGCCCGCAAGTTCCGGCTACCGCCCGACACGCTGCACGAAGAACATGCGGCTCGCCGCGCGCAGCTCGCCGCGCTCGACGCGGCCGCCGATCTCGGCGCGCTCGAGGCGGTGCAGGCCAAGGCGCGGGAAGCCTATCTCGCCGACGCGAAACACCTGTCGAAGGCGCGCGCGCAGGCCGCCAAGGCGCTGGGCACGGCCGTCACGGCCGGCATGCAGGAACTGTCGATGGCAGGCGGAAGTTTCGAAGTCGCGCTCGTGCCGCTCGCCGACGGCGGCCCGCACGGGCTCGAGCAGGTCGAGTTCCGGGTCGCCGGGCATGCCGGCGTGCCGCTGCGGCCGCTCGCAAAGGTCGCGTCGGGCGGCGAGCTCGCGCGGATCAGCCTCGCGCTCGCCGTGATCGCGAGCGCGGCGAGCCCGACGCCGACGCTGATCTTCGACGAAGTCGATACGGGGATCGGCGGCGGCGTCGCCGAAGTGGTCGGCCGCCTGCTGCACCAGCTCGGGCGCGACCGCCAGGTGCTGTGCGTGACGCACCTGCCGCAGGTCGCCGCGCGCGGCGACCACCACTTCCAGGTTGCGAAGGGTGCCGACGACCGCGGCGGCACGGTGTCGACAGTCGTCGCGCTCGATCGCGCCAACCGGATCGAGGAAGTCGCGCGGATGCTCGGCGGGCTCGAGATCACGGCGACGACGCGCAAACACGCGAAGGAAATGCTGGCGGCCTGACGCGGCCGTCGGGCTGTCCCACTGTCCCGCCCACGCCGAACGGGCTCGCACCGTTCGGCTTTCACGGCAGAGCGCCTGCGGACGAAGCGCCCGCAGGCGCTCTGCCCTCGTTCAAACGCCCGTTTCGACCGCTCCGAACACCCGCGTCCACAGCGCCGTCACGGCCGCCCGCTCGTCGGCCACCTCGGCCGGATCGACGCGCGCCTTCTCCATCCCGTCGAGTCGCAGCTTGTGCTGCAGCTTCCGGTACTTGCGGTAGGCCGCGCCGACGCGTTCGGCCTCGTCCGCGCCCATCAGCCCGAAGCGCGCGACCTCGCGCAGCAGCGCGATGTTGCCCGTGTTGCGGATCAGCTCGGCGTCGCTCGACGCGTGCAGCAGCACCCAGTACTGGACGATGAACTCGATGTCGACCATCCCGCCGCGATCGTGCTTCAGGTCGAACAGATCGGTCTGGTTCGGGTGGCCGGCAAACACCTTGCCGCGCATGTCGACGATCTCCTTCGCGAGCACGCCGCCGTCGCGCGGCGTCGTCAGCACCTGCTGGCGGATCGCCTCGAAGTCCGCGCCGATCTGCGCGTCGCCCGCGCTGTAGCGGGCGCGCGTCAGCGCCTGGTGCTCCCATACCCACGCGGTATTCGCGGCGTCGCCCTCGCGCAGTTGGTAGCGGCGGAACGCGTCGAGATCGGTGACAAGCAGCCCTGCCTCGCCGTTCGGCCGCAGCCGCAGGTCGATGTCGAACAGCGCGCCCGCGCCCGTCGCCGTCGTGAGCCACGTGATGAGCCGCCGTGTGAAGGTCGTGTAGACGTCCGCCGAGCGCTCGTCGGGGTCGTCGTACAGGAAGATCAGGTCGAGATCCGATGCGTAGCCGAGTTCCTTGCCGCCCAGCTTGCCGTACGCGATCACCGCGAATTTCGGCACGTCGCGATGGCGCTTCGCGAGCTGCGACCAGACGACCTCGATCGTCACGTCGAGCACCGCGTCGGCCAGCTCGGACAGCCGGTCGCTCACATGCTCGACCGACAGCTGCCCGGCGAGATCGATCAGCAGGATCCGGAACACCTCCGCGTGCTGCGCGTGTCGCAGCAGGTCCATCTGTTGCTCGGGGCCGTCGGCCGCCGCGAGGCGCGCGCGCAGCGCGTCCTTGAACGCGGGCCAGTCGAACGGGCTCGCGATCGCCTCGTCGTCGAGCAGTTCGTCGAGCAGCTGCGGGTGGCGGATCAGGTAACCGCCGCCCCAGCGCGTCGCGCCGAGCACCGACAGCACGCGGTCGAGCGCGGCCGGATATTCGGTCAGCAGCGCGAGATAGACGCCGCGCCGGCTGACCGTCTCGAGCAGGTCGAACAGGCGCACGATCGTGTCGTCGCGGCGCGCGGCGTCGATCCGCGGCGCGGCCTCCAGCGCGCGTTGGGCAACGCGGTCGAAGCGGTGCCGGCTCTTTTCCGGCAGGCCCGTGTAGCGCGACGATTGCCAGACCGCGCGCAGCCGCGCGAGCACCGCCGCCGGATCGGCGAAGCCGAGGCCGTCGAGGCGGGCCGCGAGCGCGTCGTCCTCGCCGTCGTCGGCGAGCGCGCCGCTCCAGATCCACGCGGCGGCCGTCTCTTCGCCTGCGCCGCAGGGCGCGCCGGTCACCTTGTCGGCGAAGATCTGGTCGAACTGTGCCTCGACGAAGTTCCGGTACTCGTCCAGCACCGTCATCAGCGCCGCATAGTCGGCAAAGCCGAGCGACGCGGCCAGTGCCGCGCGTTCGTCGGGCTCGACCGGCATCGCGTGCGTCTGCGCGTCGTTGCGGTACTGCAGCCGGTGCTCGAGCGTGCGCAGGAATGTGTAAGCGTCGGTCAGGCGTGCGCACACGTCCTCGCCGATCAGCCCGCGCGCCTGCGCATGGCGCAGCACCGCGAGCGTCGGCCGCACGCGGAACTCTGCATCCTGGCCGCCGCGGATCAGCTGGAACACCTGCGCGCTGAACTCGATCTCGCGAATCCCGCCGCGGCCGAGCTTGATGTCGTCGGCCTTGTCGGGCCGCATCGACGCGCGGCGCGCGGCTTCCTGCCGAATCTGCTGGTGCAGCGAACGGATCGCGCCGATCACGCCGAAATCGAGATAGCGGCGATACACGAACGGCTTGACGATCGACTCGAGCTGCGACTCCAGCCGCCGCGCCGCGTCGCTGTCGCCTTCCGACACGAGCCGCCCCTTGATCCATGCATAGCGCTCCCACTCGCGCCCCTGCACGTAGAAATATTCCTCGAGCATCCCGATGCTGCACACGAGCGGCCCCGAATCGCCGTTCGGGCGCAGCCGCATGTCGACGCGAAACACGTAGCCGTCGGCCGTGACCTCGGACAGCACGCCGATCAGGCGCCGGCCGAGCCGCGTGAAGTATTCCTGCGTGGACAGCGGCGCGCGCGCGCCGCCGGTCGTCTCGCCGTCGTCCTCGTACACGAAGATCAGGTCGATGTCCGACGACACGTTCAGCTCGCGGCCGCCGAGCTTGCCCATCCCGACCACGCCGAGCACGACGCGCTGGCCGTCGGCGCCGCGCGGCTCGCCGTACTGCGCCTCGAGTTCGGCCGACAGCAGCGCCAGCGAGCGCTGCACGGCCACTTCGGCGAGATCGGTCATCGCGCCCGTCACCTCGGCGACGTCCGCCAGCCCGCGCAGGTCGCGCTCCGCGATCGCGCCGAACGCCTCGGCGCGCAGTTGCCGCAGCGCGCGCTTCAGTTGCTCCTCGGACGGCGCGGCCGCGCCGTCCGGCATCGCGAGCAGTTCGGTGAGGCGCGCATCGAGTTGCGCGCGGGCGAGCGGCGCGGCGGCCCACGCGGCCACCTGCTCGGCCAGTGCGGGCCGCGCGGCGGCCGCGCGCGCGATATAACGGGAATAGGACGTGCTGATCAGGGCGGAAGCGTCGGTCATCGAGAAGCGGGCCTGGCGGTAAGGCCGGCCGGCGCGGGCATACGCGTGCGCGCCCCGCTGCCGGCCGGCCCCGTGGACTCGGCGCGGCATCGCGGGACGCGCGTGCGTCCGCCGCGAAACCGCGCGCCGGAAAGCCCGTGCCGTGCTGCCGCAACGGCCGCCGGCACGAACCCGTGTGATACATTTCAACGTCAGTCTGCAAAACTACCATATCGCCGCCCGTCCGCCGCATGTCCGACCGTCAGGAATCCGCCGTAGCTGCGCCCGAAGCGGGACCTCCGAAGCACGATCATCCAGTCCTGCGTCGCGTGTTCAAGGTGACGCTGGCCGTCGGGATCGGCACTTACTTCGTTGCGGCCGGCGCGTTCCTCGGGCTGCGCTACGTGCTGCTGCCCCGCATCGACGAATTCCGCCCGCGCATCGAGCGCGTCGTCTCCGACAAGCTCCACGCGCAGCTTTCGATCGGCAAGCTTTCCCCGAACTGGTCCGGCATGCAGCCGGGCGTCGAACTCACGAACCTGACGATCCGCGGCCGCGACGGCAAGGTCGCGCTGTCGGTGCCGCATGCGACGGCCGCGCTGTCGTGGATGTCGCTGCTGCGGCTGTCGCCCGCGCTGTCGAGCCTGATCGTCGACCAGCCCGACCTCGTCGTCGCGCGCGCGGCCGACGGCTCGCTGAGCGTCGCGGGCGTCGGCGTGGCGACCACCCACGGCGGCAGCGACACGTTCGGCACGTGGCTGCTGAGGCAGGAAGCGATCGTGCTGCGCGGCGGCACGCTGCGCTGGCGCGACGCGCAGCACGACGCGCCGGAACTCGTGCTGTCGGGCATCCGGATCGCGGTGCTCAACCACGGTCGCGTACACAGGGCCGCGCTGCAGGCGCCCGCGAACGGCACGCTGCTGCTCGGCCCGCTCGATTTCCGCGCGCGCTTCACGCACAAGGCGCTCGCGCCGGTCGGCAAGCCGTCGAACTGGACCGGCGACGCGTACCTGTCGACGGGCCCCGTCGATCTGCAGACGCTCGCCCGCTACCTCGACATACCGCTCATGATCCACGCGGGCCGGATCGACAACGCGATCTGGGCGACCTTCAGCGACGGCCACCTGCGCTCGGCGGGCGGCGACCTGCAGGGTGCCGACGTCGCGCTGCGCGTGCGTCCGACGCAACCGCGGCTCGACGTGCCGACGGTCGGCTTCGGCTGGGACATGGTGCTCGATGCCGGCCACGACTACACGCTGCACCTGACGCGCTTCAACGCGGAACTCGGCCAGCCGCCGCTGCCGGACGGCACGCCGCTCGCGCGCTCGCTCGCGCTGTCGACGCTGACGGCCCGCTACCGCGTGCCGACGGCCAGCCAGGGGCAACTGATCAGCGTCGTCGGCGACCGCGTCGATCTCGGCATCCTCAGCGAATTCATCCGCGGGCTGCCGCTGCCGGCGCACCTGCGCAACGAGCTGGTCAAGATCGACCCGCGCGGGATGGTGTCGAACTATCACATCGAGGTCGAGCGCGCGAAACCCGCGCGGGCCGAACTCGCCGACGAGGAGCGGCGCACCGGCGCCGCGCCGATCGTCCGCTACCGCTTCCTCGGCGACCTGCAGGGCATCAGCTTCGCCGCGCAGGAGCCGCCGCCGGGCCTGTCGCCGCGCGGCCACCCGCGTGCCGGCTGGCCGGGCGTCGAGAACCTGTGGGGCCGCGTCGATGCGAACGAGACGGGCGGCGCCGCGCATTTCGACACGGTCAACGCAGCCGTCACGGTGCCCGGCGAGTTCGACGAGCCGCGCCTGACGTTCGACCGGCTGCGCGGCAACGCCAAATGGGTGGTCACGCCCGTGCCCGGCGACAAGCACGCGCGCGTCGACGTGACGCTGCCCGACCTGCTCGTCTCGAACCCCGATGCAGAAATCGCGGTGTCGGGCTCGTACACGAACCCCGGCCACGGCCGCGGCTCGCTCGACCTGCGCGCCGATTTCGCGCGCGCGTCGGTGGCGCGCATTCCGCGCTACCTGCCGACCGGGATGTCCGAGCACCTGCGCAACTATCTCGGCCACGCGCTGCAGGACGGCAAGGTGACCAAGGGCGCGTCGATCGTCGCCCGCGGCCCGCTCGAGAAATTCCCGTTCGAACACGAGCCGGACGCCGGCGTGTTCCACATCGTCGCGCCGTTCACCGGCGGCCGCTTCGAGCCGACGCCGTATCCGCCGCGCAAGCTCGCGAACGGCACGCCGAGCGTCTGGCCGGCGCTCGACGGAATCGACGGCGTGTTCGAGCTCGCGCAGAACAAGCTGCGCTTCGACATCGGCCGCGCGCACTACAAGCGCGTCGCGCTGACGAAGGTCACGGGCCGCATCGACGATCTCGGCCGCCCGGCCGATTCGCCGCTCGTGATCGAAGGCCATGCGAACGGCCCGCTCGCCGACCTGCTCGACTACGCGGACAACAGCTCGCTCGGCGCGATGAGCGGCCACGTGGCGCAGCGTCTCGACGCGCAGGGCCCCGCGGCGCTGTCGCTCAAGCTGACGATTCCGCAGCGCATCGCGCACAAGCACACGGCCATCGAAGGCGCGCTCGCGTTCGGCGGCAACACGCTGTCGGCCGACGGCGTGCCGCCGCTGTCCGCGCTGCGCGGCCAGGTCCGCTTCACCGATGCCGGCGCGTCGCTGCACGACCTGTCGGGCCGATTCCTCGGCGGTCCGGTACACGCGAACGGCAGCTTCCGGTCGCACGGCCCGTACGCGGTGGACGTCGACGGCCGGCTCGCGCTCGACGCCGCGCGCGGGCTGAACCTGCACGGCGCGGCCGCGGCGCTGCTCGAACATGTGATCGGCGACGCGCCGTACAAGGTCGCCGTGCGCGGCACGCCGGGCCGCCTGCCCGACGTCGCCGCGCGCTCCGACCTGACCGGCGTCGCGCTGGACTTCCCGGCGCCGTTCGCGAAGGCGGCCGGCACGCCGATGCCGTTCAGCTTCACGCTGCAGCCGGCGCCGCAGGCGGACGGCAAGCGCCTCGAACACGCCGACCTGACGCTCGGCCCCGTGTCCGCGACCTACCTGCTCGACGCGACGCGCGGCCAGCCGCTGCGCGCGGTGCGCGGCGCGATGGGCATCCACCGGATGCCCGACATGCCGCAGGACGGCGTGAGCGCGGCCGTCGACGTCGACGAACTCGATGCCGACGCGTGGCTCGCGCTCGCCCGCACGCTGAAGCCCGACACGCCGCGCGCGCCGGAGCCGCAGGCCGCACCGCGCGTCGATCTCGCGAGCTTCGCGCCGAAGCGCTTCGCGTTCCACTTCGGCACGCTGAAGCTGCTCAAGCGCAACTGGGAAAACGTGATCGTCGGCGCATCGCACGTCGACGAGCTGTGGCAGGCGAACATCGCGTCGAACCAGGTGTCGGGCTACCTGTCGTGGGCGCCGGGCGGCGGCCACAACGGCGCGGGCGTATTGAACGCGCGGCTCGCGAAGCTCGTGATTCCGGACAGCGCGCAGCAAGACCTCGTCGGCCGCGCGATGAACCTGCCGACACCGACCGACCGCCCGATACCGTCGATCGACCTGATCGTCGACCAGGTCGTCGCGCGCGCCCACGACATCGGCCGCCTCGTCGTCAACGCGCGCAACATCGACGAAGACGGCACGCCCGTGTGGCAGCTCGACAAGCTGGAACTGTCGAATCCGGCCGCGAAGCTGACGGCGACCGGCAACTGGCGCACGTCGCGCCGCGCGCTCGCACGCGGCGCCGACGAAAACGATGCGCCGCGCCGCACCGTGTTCGACTTCAAGCTCGACATCGACAACGCGGGCGCGCTGCTCGACCGCGTCGGCCTGCCGCGCACGCTCGCGGACGGACACGGCACGGTAACGGGCAAGGTCGGCTGGCGCGGCGGCCCGACCGCGGTCGACTTCCCGTCGCTCGGCGGCCAGGTCGCGCTCGACCTCGAGCACGGGCAGATCCTGAAGGTCGATCCGGGTGCGGCGAAGCTGCTCGGCGTACTGAGCCTGCAGAGCCTCGCGCGCTTCCTGACGCTGAATTTCCGCGACGTGGTCGGCAAGGGGCTGCCGTTCGACAAGATCACGGGCACCGGCCGGATCTCGAACGGGATCGCGCGCACCGACGACTTCTCGATGACGACGGGGCCCGCGAACGTGACGGTGCGCGGTGCGGTCGACCTCGGCGCCGAAACGCAGGACCTGCACGCGCACGTCGCCCCGAAGATCGGCGCCGGCACGGCGGCGATCGCAGCCGCGATCGTCAATCCGCTGCTCGGCGTCGGCGTGCTGGCCGCGAACTACGCGCTGTCGGAGACGCTGTCGCGCGCGTTCGCGCTCGACTACGCGATCACGGGCTCGTGGGCGCACCCGCACATCGAGCGGGTGCGGGGCGATCAGGGTAAGATGAATCACGGTCCGGCCGATGCAACGAACCATTGAGTTCCGCGCGCTGCCGGGCCGCACCCCATTTATGACGCAACCGATCCCGCGATGACCGACCACACCCGTTCCGCCACGCCCTTTCGGGTCGCCGCGCTGCAGATGGTGAGCACGCCGGACGTCACGCGCAATCTCGCCGAAGCCCGCCGCCTGATCGCGGAAGCGGCCGGCGAAGGCGCGCAGCTCGTGCTGCTGCCCGAGTATTTCTGCTTCATGGGCCACCGCGACACCGACAAGCTCGCGCTCGCCGAACCCTACCAGGACGGCCCGATCCAGCGCTTCCTCGCTGACGCCGCGCGCCGCCACGGCATCTGGGTGATCGGCGGCACGCTGCCGCTGAAGGCGCCGGAGCCCGATCGCGTGCTGAACACGACGCTCGTGTTCGATCCGTCCGGCAACGAGGCCGCGCGCTACGACAAGATCCACCTGTTCAACTTCGAGAAAGGCGACGAGTCGTTCGACGAGGCGCGCACGATCCGCGCGGGCGATACGGTCGTCGCGTTCGACGCGCCGTTCGGGCGGGTCGGCCTGTCGGTCTGTTACGATCTGCGCTTTCCGGAGCTGTATCGCAGGATGGGCGACTGCGCGATGATCGTCGTCCCGTCCGCGTTTACGTATACGACGGGCCGCGCGCACTGGGAAACGCTGCTGCGCGCGCGGGCCGTCGAGAACCAGTGCTACGTGCTCGCGGCCGCTCAGGGCGGCAAGCACGAGAACGGCCGGCGCACCTGGGGCCACAGCATGCTGATCGACCCGTGGGGCGAAGTCGTCGCGGTCCGCGACGTGGGCGCAAGCGTCGTGCTCGGTGCGATCGATCCGCAGCGCATCGCCGACGTGCGCCAGAGCCTGCCCGCGTGGCGGCACCGCGTGCTGACCTGAATCCGCCGCGCCGCTTGAAACGCCGCGCGGCCAACCCATCTGCCCAGAAGCACCCGACAACTTTTTGAGAAACCCCGATATCCGCATGAACATCATCGAACCCGGCATCCGCAACCTCGCGCTGGCGAAGGACATCCTGCTCACGCCGTACGGCCTCGACGAAAGCCTGCTCACGCGCACGATCGCCGACATCTTCACGCATCGCGTCGATTACGCGGACCTGTACTTCCAGGCGACCCGCAGCGAAGCGTGGAGCCTCGAGGAAGGCATCGTCAAGTCGGGCAGCTTCAGCATCGACCAGGGCGTCGGCGTGCGCGCGGTCGCGGGCGACCGCACCGCGTTCGCGTATTCCGACGACCTGTCGCCGGAAGCGATCGCGCAGGCGGCCGCGGCCACCAAGGCGATCGCGGCGGCCGGCGGCGGCCGGCAGAAGATCAAGGCGGCGACGTCGCTGAAGGGCATCTCGGGCCGCGACCTGTACCTGCCGTCCGACCCGCTCGCGTCGCTCGACGCGACGGCCAAGGTCAAGCTGCTCGAACGCATCGAGCAGATGGCGCGCGGCCGCGACCCGCGCGTCACGCAGGTGATGGCGGGCCTCGCCGGCGAATACGACGTCGTGCTCGTCGCGCGCAGCGACGGCGCACTCGCGGCCGACATCCGCCCGCTCGTGCGCGTGTCGGTCACGGTGATCGCCGAACAGAACGGCCGCCGCGAGATCGGCTCCGGCGGCGGCGGCGGCCGCTTCGACTACGGCTACTTCACCGATGAAGTGCTGTCGCGCTACGTCGACGACGCCGTGCACGCGGCACTCGTGAACCTCGACGCACGTCCCGCGCCGGCCGGCGCGATGACGGTCGTGCTCGGGCCGGGCTGGCCGGGCGTGCTGCTGCACGAGGCGATCGGCCACGGCCTCGAGGGCGACTTCAACCGCAAGGGCTCGTCGGCATTCGCGGGCCGGATCGGCGAACAGGTCGCCGCGAAGGGCGTGACCGTCGTCGACGACGGCACGCTGCCGAACCGCCGCGGCTCGCTGAACATCGACGACGAAGGCAACCCGACGCAGTGCACGACGCTGATCGAGGACGGCATCCTGAAGGGCTACATCCAGGACACGCTGAACGCGCGCCTGATGAAGATGCCGGTCACGGGCAATGCACGGCGCGAGTCGTACGCGGCGCTGCCGATGCCGCGCATGACGAACACGTACATGCTGAACGGCGACAAGGATCCGCAGGAAATCATCGCGTCGGTGAAGAACGGCCTGTACGCGGTGAACTTCGGCGGCGGCCAGGTCGACATCACGAACGGCAAGTTCGTGTTCTCGGCGTCCGAGGCGTACATGATCGAGAACGGCAAGATCACCTACCCGGTGAAGGGCGCGACGCTGATCGGCAGCGGCCCCGAATCGCTGAAGTACGTGAGCATGATCGGCAACGACATGTCGCTCGACACGGGCGTCGGCGTGTGCGGCAAGGAAGGCCAGAGCGTGCCGGTCGGCGTCGGCCAGCCGACCCTGCGGATCGACAAGATGACGGTCGGCGGTACGGCATAACCGCATCGCAGCGCAGACAATCCGCGTATTTTGAAGAAAACGCGCGGATTGTCCGCATTTTTGACGCCTCCCGGTTGCCAGCCGCCCGGCGACGGGGTATAAATTCTGAATCAACTTTTTTGACGAACCGAATCTCCGTCATGTCCGCCAAGTTTTATTTTTACTTTTTTTGGCATCTCAGACCGCTGGCGGATCGAGAGGGTTGATGGCGCGTAAAGCGCAACCGAAATTCCCGAAAAAACCGCCGGCGAACCCGGCGGTTTTTTTTCGCCCTTCGCACCCGGTCGCCGCCGCAGCGGTCCCACGGCCCCGACCGAAACCACTGAATCGCTTGAATTGATGAATCTGCCGCACGCGCACTGACCGAACGGCGCCCGCAAAACCAGGAGAAACAGCATGCCCCCGCACAATACCGACGACGTCCGCATTCGCGAACTCAAGGAACTGACGCCGCCCGCCCACCTGATCCGCGAATTCGCGTGCTCCGAAGCCGCGTCCGAGCTGATCTACAACTCGCGCCAGTCGATGCACCGCATCCTGCACGGGATGGACGACCGGCTGATCGTCGTGATCGGGCCGTGCTCGATCCACGATACGAAGGCGGCGATCGAATACGCGGGCCGGCTCGTGAAGGAGCGTGAGCGCTTCAAGGGCGAACTGGAAATCGTGATGCGCGTGTACTTCGAGAAACCCCGCACGACGGTCGGCTGGAAGGGGCTCATCAACGATCCGCACCTCGACAACAGCTTCAAGATCAACGAAGGGCTGCGCACCGCGCGCGAGCTGCTGCTGCAGATCAACGAGATGGGGCTGCCGGCCGCGACCGAATACCTCGACATGATCAGCCCGCAGTACATCGCCGACCTGATCTCGTGGGGCGCGATCGGCGCGCGCACGACCGAGTCGCAGGTGCACCGCGAGCTCGCGTCGGGGCTGTCGTGCCCGGTCGGCTTCAAGAACGGCACCGACGGCAACGTGAAGATCGCGGTCGACGCGATCAAGGCTGCATCGCAACCGCACCATTTCCTGTCGGTGACGAAGGGCGGCCACTCGGCGATCGTGTCGACGGCCGGCAACGAGGATTGCCACGTGATCCTGCGCGGCGGCAAGACGCCGAACTACGACGCGGACAGCGTGAACGCCGCCTGCGCGGACATCGGCAAGGCCGGCCTCGCCGCGCGCCTGATGATCGACGCGAGCCACGCGAACAGCTCGAAGAAGCACGAGAACCAGATCCCGGTGTGCGCGGACATCGGCCGCCAGATCGCGGCGGGCGACGAGCGGATCGTCGGCGTGATGATCGAGTCGCATCTCGTCGAAGGCCGTCAGGACCTGAAGGAAGGCTGCCCGCTGACCTACGGCCAGAGCATCACCGATGCGTGCATCGCATGGGACGACAGCGTGAAGGTGCTCGAAGGCCTCGCGGAGTCGGTCAAGGCGCGGCGCGTGGCGCGCGGCAGCGGCAACTGATCACTGGCATCGCAACGAAAATGCCCGGCTCGCGCCGGGCATTTTTTATTGGCCGGAGACCACCCGTCAGCGCATCACTCGAGCGCGCCCGAGCCGAAGATTTCGGTATTGATGCGTTCCGGCGCGACGCCGAGCGCGACCAGCGCATCGCGTTGCGCCTTCATGAACGCGATCGGGCCGCAGATGTAGTAGTCGGCGCCCGGCACCAGCGCGAATTCCTTCACGCGTTCCGGCGTGAGCCGCCCTTCGAGGTCATGGTCGATCCCTGCGCGATCGTCCGGGCCGACCAGTTCGTACAGCACCGTGCGCTTGACGTTCGCGTGCTCGCGCACCGCATCGTTCAGCCAGTCGCGGAACGCGTGCACCGCGCCCGAACGGCATGCATGGACGAAGCGCACGTCGCGCTTGCTGCCTTCCGACACCAGCGTCGACGCCATCGACACCATCGGCGTCAGGCCGACGCCGCCGGAGATCAGCACCACCGGCGTCTCGACACCGCGCTTCAGCGAGAATTCGCCCATCGGCGCGGTCACTTCGACGATCGCGCCCTCCTCCACGCCGTCGTGCATCAGCGTCGATACCTTGCCGGCCGGGATCGCCTCGGGCTGGCCCGACTCGCGCTTCACCGAGATACGCAGCCACTTGCCGTGCGGCGCGTCGGACAGGCTGTACTGGCGCGGCTGGTCGACGCCGAGATCGCCGACGAAGCGCTTCACCGTGACGTACTGTCCCGGCTCGAAGGTCGGCGCCGCGCCGCCGTCGGCCGGGCTCAGGTAGAACGACGTGATCTCGTCGCTCTCGCGCACCTTGCGCGCCACCTTGAACGGACGGAAGCCGCTCCACGCGGCGCCCGCGTACAGGTCGGCCTCGGCGCCGATCAGGATCTGCGCGAGCTGGCCGTACGCGACGCGCCAGGCTTCGAGCGTATCGGCATCGACCGCGTCGCCGAGCACTTCGACGATCGACGCGAGCAGGTTCTCGCCGACGATCGGGTAATGCTCGGGGCGGATGTTCAGGCTCGCGTGCTTGTGCGCGATGTGCGACACCGCACCGCCGAGCGCGCCGAGATTGTCGATGTTCGCCGCATACGCATAAACCGCCTTCGCGAGCGTTTCCGGCTGGCTGCCGGTCTTCTGGTGCGTCTGGTTGAACAGGTTTTTCAGTTCCGGATGGCGCGCGAACATGCGCTGGTAGAAATGCTTCGTGATCGTCGCGCCGTGCACGGCGAGGACAGGGGCAGTGGCCTTCACGCGAGCCATCTGGTCAGCGGTGATCTGGGTCATGTTCGGTTCTCCGTTAAACATGCCCATAAGATACATGTTTAAAAACCTGCTTCACCCGGACAAATTGTCGCAGTGCGCAACAGCGCCACGGCGCGCTAGCGGACGCGCCCGCGCTCCCACAGTACGTCCGTCCCGCCGTCGGCACGGTTCAGCACGCGCGCCAGCACGAACAGCAGGTCGGACAGCCGGTTCACGTATCGCCGCGGCGCATCGTTGAGCGTTTCGTCGCGGCCGAGCGCGACGATCGAGCGCTCCGCGCGGCGGCACACCGTCCGGCACACGTGCGCAAGCGACGCCGCGCGCGAGCCGGCCGGCAGGATGAATTCCTTCAGCGGCTGCAGCGTCGCGTTGTAGTCGGCGAGCCATCGGTCGAGGCGCGCGAGATGCGTGTCGTCGAGCACCGCATGGCCGGGGATGCACAGCTCGCCGCCGAGATCGAACAGGTCGTGCTGGATCGTGACGAGCGCGGTGCGCACATCGTCCGGCAGCGTCTCGGCGAGCAGCACGCCGAGATTCGAGTTCAGTTCGTCGACGTCGCCGATCGCCGCGATCCGCACGTCGTCCTTGCCGATGCGCCGTCCGTCGCCGAGGCCGGTGGTGCCGTCGTCGCCCGTGCGTGTCGCGATCTTGCTCAAGCGGTTGCCCATGCGAATGTCCTCTCGTACGCGGCCGCGATGCGGCCCGGTTGGGTTGAAGCACGATTATCGCAGCCCGCGGCGAGGCTCGCAGCAGGCGTTACAGCGTAGAATGGGCCGAAAGTTCGACAAGCAGTCAGGAGACATTCGTGAATCACCCCGCCCCGCCTGCCGCCACGCGCCGCCCGCTTCCCCCCGCCATGCTCGATGCGCTGCGCGCCGCCTTCGGCGAGCGCGTGTCGACCGCCGACGCGGTCCGCGAGCACCACGGCCGCGACGAATCGCCGTTCGATCCGCAACTGCCCGATGCCGTCGTGTTCGCGCACAGCGCGGACGACGTGCGCGAAGCCGTGTCGCTGTGCTCGCTCTACAGCGTGCCGCTGATTCCGTACGGCGCAGGCTCGTCGCTCGAAGGCCACCTGCTCGCGGTGCGCGGCGGCATATCGCTCGACCTGTCCGAAATGAACCGCGTGCTGTCGATCAACGCCGAAGACCTGACCGTGACGGTCGAACCGGGCATCACGCGCAAGGCGCTCAACGAAGCGCTGCGCGACACCGGCCTGTTCTTCCCGATCGACCCGGGCGCCGACGCCAGCATCGGCGGGATGACCGCGACCCGCGCATCAGGCACCAACGCCGTGCGCTACGGCACGATGCGCGAGAACGTGCTCGGCCTGACCGCCGTGCTCGCCGACGGCCGCGTCGTGAAAACGGGCTCGCGCGCGCGCAAATCGTCCGCCGGCTATGACCTCACGCGCCTGTTCGTCGGCTCCGAAGGCACGCTCGGCGTGATCACCGAGATCACGCTGCGCCTGCACCCGCTGCCCGAAGCCGTGTCGGCCGCGATCTGCACGTTCCCGACGATGGGCGACGCGGTGCGCACCGTGATCGAGACGATCCAGATCGGCGTGCCGATCGCGCGCGTCGAATTCGTCGATTCGCTCGCCGTGCGCTCGATCAACCGCCACTCGAACCTGACGCTCGCCGAAGCGCCGACGCTGTTCTTCGAATTCCACGGCACCGAGGCCGGCGTGAAGGAACAGGCCGAACTCGTGCAGGCGCTCGCCGGCCAGAACAACGGCCAGGGCTTCGAATGGGCGACCCGCCCGGAGGACCGCAGCCGGCTCTGGGCCGCGCGCCACAACGCGTACTTCGCGATGCTGCAATTGAAGCCGGGCTGCCGCGCGGTGACGACCGACGTCTGCGTGCCGATCTCGCAGCTCGCCGCGTGCGTCGAGGAAACCGAAGTCGACCTGCGCGCGTCGTCGCTGCCCTGCCCGATCGTCGGCCACGTCGGCGACGGCAATTTCCACGTCGCGATCCTGATCGATCCCGACAAGCCCGAGGAACTCGCCGAAGCCGAGCACATCAACGACCGGATCGTCGAGCGCGCGCTGCGCCTCGGCGGCACCTGCACGGGCGAGCACGGCGTCGGGCTGCACAAGATGCGGTTCCTGCCGAAGGAGCATGGCGACAACGCGATCGACACGATGCGCGCGATCAAGCTCGCGCTCGATCCGCGCAACCTGATGAATCCCGGCAAGATTTTCACGTGCTGAGACGGCGGCGCGACGGCGCGCAGCCTGCTGCAGGAGACCCCATGAACGCTCCCGTCGAACTGTCGAGCGCAGCACGCGCGCAGCGCCAGCGCGAAGTCGTGCAGGCCCTGATGGCCGTGCTGCCGACGCACTGCCTGCTGTACCGCGACGAAGACACGGCGCCGTACGAATGCGACGGCCTGTCCGCGTACCGCCGCCTGCCGCTCGCGGTCGCGCTGCCCGAAACGGAATCGCAGGTGCAGCGGATCGTGCAGATCTGCCGCCGCATGGAAGTGCCGATCGTGCCGCGCGGCGCGGGCACCAGCCTGTCGGGCGGCGCGCTGCCGATCGCGCTCGGCGTCGTGCTGTCGCTCGCGCGCTTCACGCGCATCGTCGAAGTCGACCCGTACGCGCGCACGGCGACCGTGCAGCCCGGCGTGCGCAACCTCGCGATCTCGGAAGCCGCCGCGCCGTACGGCCTGTATTACGCGCCCGATCCGTCGTCGCAGATCGCCTGCACGATCGGCGGCAACGTCGCGGAAAATTCCGGCGGCGTCCATTGCCTGAAATACGGGCTGACCGTGCACAACGTGATGCGCGTGCGCGCGGTGACGATCGACGGCGAGATCGTCGAGTTCGGCTCGCTCGCGCTCGACATGCCGGGCCTCGACCTGCTCGCCGTGATGATCGGCAGCGAAGGGATGTTCGCGATCGTCACCGAAGTCACGGTGCGGCTGATCCCGAAGCCGCAGACCGCGCAACTCGTGATGGCGAGCTTCGACGACGTGGTCAAGGGCGGCGAGGCAGTCGCGGCGATCATCGCGTCGGGCATCATCCCGGCCGGGCTCGAGATGATGGACAAGCCGGCGACGCAGGCCGTCGAGGCGTTCACGCACGCCGGCTACGACCTCGACGCAAAGGCGATCCTGCTGTGCGAATCGGACGGCACGCCGGAAGAAGTCGCCGAAGAGATCGTGCGGATGACGGCCGTGCTGCGCGAGCACGGCGCAACGCGCATCCAGGTGTCGCGCAACGAACAGGAGCGGTTGCGCTACTGGTCGGGCCGCAAGAACGCGTTCCCGGCCGCCGGCCGTATTTCCGCCGACTATTACTGCATGGACGGCACCGTGCCGCGCCGCGCGATCGGCCCGCTGCTCGCGCGCATCGAGCAGCTCGAGACGCGCTACGGGCTGCGCTGCATCAACGTGTTCCATGCGGGCGACGGCAACATGCATCCGCTGATCCTCTACAACGCGAACGATCCGGACGAGCTGCACCGCGCCGAGGCGTTCGGCGCGGAAATCCTCGAATGCTGCGTGGAATTCGGCGGCAGCGTGACGGGCGAGCACGGCGTCGGCATCGAGAAGCTCAATTCGATGTGCGTACAGTTCTCGCCGCAGGAGCGCGATGCGTTCTTCGCGGTCAAGCGCGCATTCGATCCCGCGGGGCTGCTGAACCCCGACAAGGGCATCCCGACCCGCGCGCGCTGCGCCGAGTACGGCCGCCAGCACGTGCGCGGCGGGCTGCTGCCGCACCCCGACCTGCCGCGCTTCTGAGCGGCGCGCGCCGGCGGCACGGCGCGCACCCTGCTGCCGTGCCCGCGCGGCCCGTTCGCGCGGCGGCGCGGGCATGCGGTCTGCAATACGGGGCTTAGGGATAGTCGCGATGTGGAATCGCGCCACCCCGGTACAATCGACCGAACAACAAGTCGAGGCAGCAACAGAACATGGAAGAGGACGACATCGTCGCCGGATGGGCCGAGCGCATCCGCGCGGCCAGCGCCGACGGCCGGCCGCTGCGGATTCGCGGCGGCGGCACCAAGGACTGGTACGGCCAGGCGCTCGAGGGCGAAATACTCGACACGCGCGCGTTTCAGGGCATCGTGTCGTACGACCCGGCCGAACTCGTCGTCACGGTCCGCGCGGGCACGCCGCTCGCCGAGCTCGAAGCCGTCCTCGCCGAATGCGGCCAGATGCTGCCGTTCGAGCCGCCGCACTTCGGCCGCGCGGCCACCGTCGGCGGCTGCATCGCGGCGGGCCTCGCGGGCCCGCGCCGCGCCACCTGCGGCGCACCGCGCGATTTCGTGCTCGGCGTCACGCTGATGAACGGCCGCGGCGAGGTGCTGCGGTTCGGCGGTCAGGTCGTGAAGAACGTCGCCGGCTACGACGTGTCGCGGCTGATGGCCGGTTCGCTCGGCACGCTCGGGCTGATGCTCGACCTGTCGATCAAGGTGCTGCCGATGCCCGTCGCCGAAGTCACGCTGAAGTTCGAGATGACCGCGACCGACGCGGTGCGCAAGCTCAACGAATGGGGCGGCCATCCGCTGCCCGTCAGCGCGAGCGCGTGGCGCAACGGCACGCTCGTGCTTCGCCTGTCGGGCGCCGAAGCGGCCGTGAAATCCGCGAAGGCGCTGCTCGGCGGCGAAGTCGTCGACGCGGTCGAAGCCGAGCGCTTCTGGGCCGGCCTGCGCGAGCATACCGATCCGTTCTTCAACGGCATTCCGCCCGGCTATGCGCTGTGGCGCCTCGCGCTGCCGTCGATCACCGAGCCGATGCACCTGCCCGGCACCCAGCTGATGGAATGGGGCGGCGCGCAGCGCTGGTGGATCACCGACGCCGATGCGCAGACCGTGCGCATGAGCGCGAAGCAGGCCGGCGGCCACGCGACGCTGTTCCGCGCGGGCGACACGTACGACCGCAGCGCGGGCGTGTTCACGCCGCTGCCCGCCCCGATGATGAAAATCCACCGCGGGCTGAAGGCCGCGTTCGATCCCGCGCGCATTTTCAACCGCGGCCGGCTCTACCCCGATCTCTGAGGGCTCGATGCAAACGAACCTCGCCGATTTCATCCGCAACACGCCCGACGGCGACGAAGCCGACGCGATCCTGCGCAAGTGCGTGCATTGCGGGTTCTGCACCGCGACCTGCCCGACCTATCAACTGCTCGGCGACGAACTCGACGGCCCGCGCGGGCGCATCTACCTGATCAAGCAGATGGTCGAAGGCGCGCCCGTCACGCGCAGCACGCAGCAGCATCTCGACCGCTGCCTGACGTGCCGAAGCTGCGAGACGACCTGCCCGTCCGGCGTTCAGTACGGCCGGCTCGTCGAGATCGGCCGCAAGCACGTCGAGGCGCAGGTGCGGCGCCCCGTGCAGCAGCGGATCGTGCGCCGCGTGCTCGCGAGCCTCGTGCCGAACGCCGCGCTGTTCTCGCCCATGATGCGGCTCGGCCAGCACGTGCGGCCGCTGCTGCCGAAGCGGCTGCGCGACAAGGTGCCGCCGCGCACGCGGCTGCTCGAATGGCCGCACCGCACGCATACGCGCAAGATGCTGATGCTCGGCGGCTGCGTGCAGCCGTCGATGCTGCCGAACATCAACATCGCGACCGCGCGCGTGCTCGACGCGCTCGGCATCGAGACGGTCGTCGCGCCCGACGCGGGCTGCTGCGGCGCGATCCGCCTGCACCTGAACTATCACGACGAGGCGCTCGACGACGCGCGCCGCAACATCGACGCATGGTGGCCCCATGTCGAGCAAGGCGCCGAGGCGATCGTGATGAACGCGTCGGGCTGCGGCGCGACGGTGCTCGAATACGCGCACCTGCTGCGCGACGACCCGGCCTACGCGGAGCGGGCGCAGCGCATCGTCTCGCTGACGCGCGACATCTCCGACGTGCTGCTCGCATTCGAGGCCGAGCTCGCGACGCTCGCACGGCGCCGCGCGATCCATACCGTCGCGTACCACCCGCCGTGCACGCTGCAGCACGGCCAGCAGTCGCGCGGCAAGGTCGAACGCCTGCTCGAGACGCTCGGCATCGACGTGCGGCTGCCGGCCGACAGCCATCTGTGCTGCGGCTCGGCCGGCACCTATTCGCTGACGCAGCCGTCGCTGTCGTACCGGTTGCGCAAGCAGAAGCTGCTGAAGCTGCAGGCGCTCGAACCGCAGATGATCGTGTCCGGCAACATCGGCTGCATCGCGCACCTGCAAAGCGGCACGCAGATTCCGGTCGTCCACTGGGTCCAGCTCGTCGAGCATTTGCTGTACGGCTGACGCGGGCGTCGCGCGCGGCGTCCGTATAATGGGCGGATCGATGCACCGCGTGCCGCGGCGCATCCGCTTCGTGCCTGCTTCCGTGCCTGCCTTCGTGCCCGTCATGTCCGATCTCGCCGCCCGTCTCGAATCCGTTCATCGCCGCATCGCCGACGCCGCCCGCGCGGCCGGCCGCGATCCCGCCACCGTGTCGCTGCTCGCCGTCTCGAAGACGTTTCCAGCCGACGACGTACGCGCCGCGCACGCGGCCGGGCAACACGCATTCGGCGAAAACTACGTGCAGGAATCGATCGACAAGATCGACGCGCTCGCCGATCTGCGCGCGTCGCTCGAATGGCATTTCATCGGGCCGCTGCAATCGAACAAGACGCGCCCGGTCGCCGAGCGCTTCGACTGGGTCCATTCGGTCGACCGGCTGAAGATCGCGCAGCGCCTGTCGGAACAACGCCCCGCGCACCTGCCGCCGCTCAACGTGTGCGTGCAGGTGAACATCAGCGGCGAGGCGTCGAAGAGCGGCGTCGCGCCGGCCGACGTGGCCGACGTCGCGCGCGCGGTCGCCGCGCTGCCGTCGCTGCGGCTGCGCGGCCTGATGGCGATCCCCGAACCGGCCGGCGATATCGAGGCGCAACGCGCACCGCATCGCGCGCTGCGCGCGCTGTTCGACGCATTGCGTGCCGGCGGCCTGCCGCTCGACACGTTGTCGATGGGCATGTCCGCCGATCTCGACGCGGCCGTGCTCGAAGGCGCGACGATCGTGCGCGTCGGCACCGCGATCTTCGGCGCGCGCGATTATTCGCACTGAGCGCCGCGCCCTTTCCGCCTTTCCGTTCACTCACTCGCTCAATCGGACATCATGAAAATCGCATTCATCGGCGGCGGCAACATGGCCGCGGCCCTGATCGGCGGCCTGATCAAGCGCGGCGTCGCCGCTGAAGGCCTGTATGCCATCGACATCAACGAGGACGTCCGCGCGCGCGCCGCGCAGCAATTCGGCGTGCGCACCGGCGCGGCCGTCGACGCGACGCTCGCCGATTACGACGCGGTCGTGCTCGCGGTGAAGCCGCAGGTGCTGAAGGACGTCGCGCAGGCGCTCGCGCCGCACCTGAAGTCGCAGCTCGTGATCAGCATCGCGGCCGGCATTCGCGGCACGGACCTCGCGCGCTGGCTCGGCGACTACGCCCGCGTCGTGCGCACGATGCCGAACACGCCCGCGCTCGTCGGCATGGGCGTGACGGGCCTCGCCGCGCTGCCGGGCGTCGACGCGGCGGGCCGCGAACTCGCGTCGAACGTGCTCGGCGCGGTCGGCGAGATCGTATGGTTCGACGACGAATCGCAACTCGACGCCGTCACGGCCATTTCGGGCAGCGGCCCCGCGTACGTGTTCTATTTCATCGAAGCGCTGCAGGAAGCCGCACGCCGCCTCGGCATGAACGACGAACAGGGTCGCGCGCTCGCAGTCGCGACGTTCGCGGGCGCCGCGCAGCTCGCCGCGCAATCGGGCGAACCGGCGAGCGTGCTGCGCGAGCGCGTGACGTCGAAGGGCGGCACGACGGCCGCCGCGCTCGCGTCGTTCGACGCGCAGGGCGTGAAGGAAGCGATCGTGCGCGGCGCGCTCGCGGCCGAGGCACGCGCGAAGGAAATGGGCGACGAGCTCGGCCGCGCGTAAGCGCGCCCGTGGTGCCGGGCGCCCCGGCACCGGACGTCAAAAAAGCGGCCATCGGGCCGCTTTTTTATTGGCAACGCGCGCCGGCGCGCGGCTTCGCTCAGTTGCCGGCCAGCAGGTAATGCACGGCAATCCCTGCGAACAGCACGCCGCCGAGCCAGTTGTTGTGCCGGAATGCCGCGAAGCACGGCATCCGTTCGCGGTCCTTGATCAGCGTGTAGTGATACAGCGCGCAGCCGACCGCCGCAGCCCAGCCGGCCCAGTACGCGAGGCCGAAACCGAGCGTCACGCCGATCCACACGTAGATGCCGAGCGTCGCCGCATAGCACGCCATCACCGCCGCGACGTCGAAGCGGCCGAACGTCAGCGCGGACGTGCGGATGCCGATCTTGATGTCGTCGTCGCGATCGACCATCGCGTATTCGGTGTCGTACGCGACCGACCAGAAAATGTTCGCGACCAGCATCACCCACGCGATCGCCGGCACCGTGTCCTGCACGGCCGCGAACGCCATCGGAATGCCGAAGCCGAACGCGATGCCGAGGTACGCCTGCGGAATCGCGAAGAAACGCTTCATGAACGGATAGGAACCCGCGACGAACAGCGCGACGACGGACAGTTCCTTCGTCAGCGTGTTCAGCGGCAGGATCAGCAGGAACGCGATGAACGACAGCCCGACCGCGATCGCGACGGCTTCCCATGCGCGGATCTTGCCCGACGTCAGCGGCCGGTCGGCCGTGCGCTTCACGTGGCGGTCGAAATCGCGGTCGGCGTAGTCGTTCATCGCGCAGCCGGCCGAGCGCATCAGCAGCGTGCCGAGCGTGAAGATCACGAGCAGCGGCCAGCGCGGGTGGCCGTCCGACGCGATCCACAGCGCATTGAGCGTCGGCCAAAGCAGCAGCAGGCTGCCGATCGGCTTGTCCATCCGGACGAGCCGCAGATACAGGGGAAAGCGGGCAAGCATGGCGAAGCACCGGGAAGAGAATCCCGGCATTTTAGAGCCGAGCGGCGCTTCCCGTCATGTCGGCGCGGCCCGCAGTCGGCAGCCGCCGGACGCGCTCGGGCCGCCGGGGCCCGCTGCACACGGCGGCGCAGCGATGCACGGAAATCAAGGGACAGGTTCGGCCCACGCGAAATTTCGCGCTCAGTTGCCCGCAACCGGCGCAAGCGCGTGCAGCGCCTGCGCGACCAGCACGGCCGCACCGCCGCCAACGATCGCAAAACCGACGAAGCGCCGCACGATCGCGGCCGGCGCCCGCGTGACCGGCGCCGCGAACGCGGCGCGCATGTCCAGCATCATTTGCGTCATGGTCGTCACTCCTTCGACAAGACATCGGTTCGAGAAAAAACGGCCGGTCGTTCGACCGGCCGTTTCACGTTACTGCGTTGCTGCGTTACCGCACTGCCGCATTACGCGGCGGCCAGGCTCATGCGAGATCGAAGCGGTCGAGGTTCATCACCTTGTTCCAGGCCGCGACGAAGTCGCGTGCGAACTTCTCCTTCGCATCCGCGCTGCCGTACACCTCGGCCAGCGCGCGCAGCTGCGCGTGCGAGCCGAAGATCAGGTCGACGCGCGTACCCGTCCACTTGACCTTGCCCGTCGCGCGATCGCGCCCTTCGAACACGTCGTTCGCGGCCGACACCGGCTTCCACTCCGTGCCCATGTCGAGCAGGTTCACGAAGAAGTCGTTGGTCAGCGTTTCCGGACGGTCGGTGAACACGCCGTGCTTCGCATCGCCGACGTTCGTGCCGAGCACGCGCAGGCCACCGACGAGCACCGTCATCTCGGGCGCGCTGAGCGTCAGCAGTTGCGCCTTGTCGACCAGCAGCGCCTCGGCCGGCGTCTTGTACGCATGCTTCAGGAAGTTGCGGAAACCATCCGCCAGCGGCTCGAGCACGGCCATCGCGTCGATATCGGTCTGCTCCGGCGACGCATCCGCACGGCCCGGTGCGAACGGCACCGTCACCGCCACGCCCGCATTCTTCGCTGCCTGCTCGACGCCGGCCGCACCGGCCAGCACGATCAGGTCGGCGAGCGACACCTTCTTGCCGCCCGTCTGCGCGTCGTTGAACGCCTTCTGCACGCCTTCGAGCGTCGCGAGCACCTTCGCGAGTTCAGCCGGCTGGTTCACTTCCCAGTCCTTCTGCGGCGCGAGGCGGATGCGCGCACCGTTCGCGCCGCCGCGCTTGTCCGAACCGCGGAACGTCGCAGCCGACGCCCATGCGGTCGACACGAGCTGCGACACCGACAGGCCCGATGCGAGCACCTTCGCCTTCAGCGCCGCGACGTCGGCGTCGTCGATCAGCTTGTGGTCGACGGCCGGGATCGGGTCCTGCCACAGCAGGTGTTCCGCCGGCACGTCCGGGCCGAGATAACGCGCACGCGGCCCCATGTCGCGGTGCGTGAGCTTGAACCACGCGCGTGCGAACGCATCGGCGAACTCGGCCGGGTTCTCGTAGAAGCGGCGCGAGATCTTTTCGTATGCCGGGTCGAAACGCAGCGACAGGTCGGTCGTCAGCATCGTCGGGCGATGCTTCTTCGACGCGTCGTACGCATCCGGAATCACTTCGCCGGCGTCCTTCGCGACCCACTGGTGCGCGCCGGCCGGGCTCTTCGTGAGCTCCCACTCGTAGCTGAACAGGTGCTTGAAGAAGTCGTTGCTCCACTTGGTCGGCGTCGACGTCCACGTGACTTCGAGGCCGCTCGTGATCGCGTCCGCGCCCTTGCCCGTGCCGAACGCGCTCTTCCAGCCGAGACCCTGCTGCTCGAGGCCCGCGGCTTCCGGCTCGGGGCCGACGTTCGATGCCGGGCCGGCGCCGTGCGTCTTGCCGAACGTGTGGCCGCCGGCGATCAGCGCGACCGTCTCTTCGTCGTTCATCGCCATCCGCGCGAACGTCTCGCGGATGTCGTGCGCGGCCGCAACCGGGTCGGGGTTGCCGTCCGGGCCTTCCGGGTTCACGTAGATGAGGCCCATCTGCACCGCGGCGAGCGGGCTTTCGAGGTCGCGCTTGCCCGAGTAGCGGCTGTTCGGGCCGCCGCTCAGTTCCAGCCAGATCTTTTCCGAGCCCCAGTAGACATCGTCCGGCTCCCACGTGTCGACGCGGCCGCCGGCGAAGCCGAAGGTCTTGAAGCCCATCGATTCGAGCGCGACGTTGCCGGTCAGGATCAGCAGGTCGGCCCACGAGATGTTGCGGCCGTATTTCTGCTTGATCGGCCACAGCAGCCGGCGCGCCTTGTCGAGGCTCACGTTGTCCGGCCAGCTGTTGAGCGGCGCGAAGCGCTGCTGCCCGCCGCCCGCGCCGCCGCGGCCGTCGGCCGTGCGGTACGTGCCGGCGCTGTGCCAGGCCATGCGGATGAACAGGCCGCCGTAGTGGCCGAAGTCGGCCGGCCACCAGTCCTGCGACGTCGTCATCAGTGCGTGCAGGTCCTTCTTCACTGCCGCGAGGTCAAGCTTCTTGAACGCCTCGGCGTAGTCGAAATCCTTGTCCATCGGATCGGACAGCGCCGAGTGCCGGTGCAGGACGTTCAGGTTCAGCTGATTCGGCCACCAGTCCTTGTTCGTCGTGCCGCTGCCTGCGGTGTGGTTGAACGGGCACTTCGTTTCGGTCGACATGCGTTTTCTCCTTGGCTTGCTCGTATGCCTCCACCTGCTCGCTCCGGCGGCATGCCGGGCGCTGTCTGTGGAGTGTCATTGCGGGGATGGGAAACGGAACAGGTAGGGTCCCTCCTGTCGTACTACGGAATGTCGTGCGAGGCCTTCGCCGCGCGTTCCCGCTGCGACGCGCCGCAGGCGGGGCGCTCCGGGAACCGGCCCCCGGCAGGCGTCGTGCCGGTGATGCGCGTGGTGTTCCAGCTTTCGGACATGCGATGCTCTCTCATGGCTTGGCGGCAGTGACGCGGGGGCACGCAGGACCGGCATGCGGCAACGTTCATCCGCCATACACACGGTCCGCCAGGTATGCGAACGCAATCGGACGCAGGCGCCGAACCGCAACCCTGGCGCGATGTACGACCTCGTCGCACGACGGGATGTTCCGCTGCGCGTGCTGCAATACCGACCGCATCATGACATCCTCCTTTGACGCTTGCATTCAGCGTGCAAATCGACCGTCGACATGACGCCGATCCATGTAGAGAATTTTAGGCAAATCTATCGATTATTTGAATTTGATTAATTTCATCTATGCGATAGGAAAAAATAAACGGAGTCGCAAGACCCCGTTCATCGTGTTGTCACGCACGCAGCCGCGGCTCGGTCAGTTCATCGTCGCCGGCATGTCGAGCTTCGCGACGCCCGGCAGTTCGCATGCGGAAATCGCATCGCTGATCGCGTCGATCGCGGGCATCCGCGTGAAGCTCTTGCGCCACACGAGCACCACGCGGCGGTCGGGCACCGGCTCGTGGAACGGCACGTACGACAGCAACTCGGCATCGGGGCCGTTCGCGCGCGGGCCGACCTCGGTGACCGACATCCGCGGCAGCACGGTGATGCCGACGCCGCTCGCGACCATGTGGCGGATCGTCTCCAGCGACGAGCCCTCGAAGGTCTTCTGGATGCCGTCGGCCGTCTGCGAGAAGCGCATCAGCTCCGGGCACACGCCGAGCACGTGATCGCGGAAGCAGTGGCCGTTGCCGAGCAGCAGCATGGTTTCCTGCTTCAGGTCCTCGGCGTCGATTTCCTCGCGCTTCTCCCACGGATGGCCGGCCGGCAGCGCGACGACGAACGGCTCGTCGTACAGCGGGCGCACCATCAGGCCGGTTTCCGGGAACGGCAGCGCCATGATCGCGGCGTCGATCTCGCCCTGCTTCAGCAGTTCGAGCAGCTTCAGCGTGTAGTTCTCCTGCAGCATCAGCGGCATCTGCGGGACACGCTGGATCATCTGCTTGACGAGCGTCGGCAGCAGGTACGGCCCGATCGTGTAGATCACGCCGAGACGGAACGGGCCGACGAGCGGGTCCTTGCCCTGCTTCGCGATCTCCTTGATCGCGAAGGTCTGCTCGAGCACGCGCTGCGCCTGCGTGACGATCTGGTCGCCGATCGGCGTCACGCTCACTTCGCTCGCGCCGCGCTCGAAAATCTGCACGTTGAGCTCGTCTTCGAGCTTCTTGATCGCCACCGACAGCGTCGGCTGGCTCACGAAGCATGCTTCGGCCGCGCGGCCGAAATGCCGCTCGCGCGCGACCGCGACGATGTATTTCAATTCAGTCAGCGTCATTGTGGGTCAATCAGAGATATACATGCGATAGGTTTAATTTATACACCCTCTGGCACCGGTTCGCCAAGTTTCTCTGCATCGCGATGCGTCGATCGACGGTTTTGGCGGCTCAGGATCCGGCCCCGAACCGGTGGATCAGGCCTTCAGGTACTGCTCGCGAGCGCCGAGCCAGCGCGCGAGATGCTGCGTGACGACGTCGGGGTACGCGGCGATCAGTCGCGTTGCGGCCTCGCGGGCCGGATCGATCAGCCAGCCGTCGGTCTCGAGGTTCGCGAAGCGCAGCATCGCCGCGCCCGACTGGCGCGCGCCGAGGAATTCGCCGGGACCGCGGATTTCGAGGTCGCGCCGCGCGATCTCGAAGCCGTCGGTCGTCTCGCGCATCGTCTTGAGCCGCTCGCGGCCGGTAATCGACAGCGGCCCCGTGTACAGCAGCACGCACACCGACGCCGCAGTGCCGCGCCCGACGCGGCCGCGCAACTGGTGCAGCTGCGCGAGGCCGAAGCGCTCCGCGTGCTCGATCACCATCAGCGATGCGTTCGGCACGTCGACGCCGACTTCGATCACGGTCGTCGCGACCAGCAGCTGCACGTCGTTGCGCGTGAACGCTTCCATCACGGCCGCCTTGTCGGCCGGCGACAGCCGGCCGTGCACGAGCCCGACCTTCAGCTCGGGAAGCGCCGCGGCGAGCGTCTCGTAGGTCTCGACGGCCGTCTGCAGCTGCAGCGTCTCGCTTTCCTCGATCAGCGGGCACACCCAGTACACCTGGCGCCCCGTCAGCGCGGCCTCGCGTACGCGGGCAATCACCTCCTCGCGCCGCGCGTCGCCGACGAGGCGCGTCAGCACGGGCGTGCGGCCCGGCGGCAGCTCGTCGATCGTCGAGACTTCGAGATCGGCGTAGTACGTCATCGCGAGCGTGCGCGGAATCGGCGTGGCCGACATCATCAACTGGTGCGGCTGGAAATCGCGCGCGCCGTTGGCCGCGTTCGCGGCCTTCGCGCGCAGCGCGAGACGCTGCTCGACGCCGAAGCGATGCTGCTCGTCGACGATCACGAGGCCGAGCCGCGCGAATTCGACCGTGTCCTGGATGATCGCGTGCGTGCCGATCACGAGCTGCGCGGTGCCGAGCGCGGCCGCCTCGATCGCCGCGCGCTTCTCCTTCGCCTTCAGGCTGCCCGCCAGCCACGCAACCGTGACGCCGAGCGGCTCGAGCCATGCGCGCAGCTTGCGCGCGTGCTGTTCCGCGAGGATTTCGGTGGGCGCCATCAGCGCGGCCTGGTAGCCAGCGTCGATCGCCTGCGTGGCGGCCAGCGCCGCGACGACCGTCTTGCCGCTGCCGACGTCGCCCTGCAGCAGGCGCTGCATCGGGTGCGCGAGCGTGAGGTCGTGCGCAATCTCGTCGACGACGCGCGACTGCGCGCCGGTCAGCGTGAACGGCAGCGCCGCGTAGAGCCGTGTGGTCAGCGCATCGGCATCGCTCGCGGTGCGGCGCGGCATCGCGGGCGCCGCGCGCGTGCGGCGCTCCTCGTGCGCGCGCTTGAGCGACAGTTGCTGCGCGAGCAGTTCCTCGAACTTGATGCGCGTCCACGCCGGATGCGAGCCGTCCATCAGCGCGGCTTCGTCGGAATCGACGCCCGGGTGGTGCAGGATGCGCACGGCCTGCTCGAGCGACGGCACGCCGAGCGGCCGCAGGTACGCGCGATCGATCTCGGGCGGCAGCAGCTCGGGTAGCGGCGTGCGCTCGACCGCGTTCTCGATCGCCTTGCGCAGATAGGCCTGCGACACGCCGGCCGTGCTCGGATAGACGGGCGTGAGCACCTGCGGCAGCGGCGTATCCGCGTCGACGACGCGCACCGCCGGATGCACCATCTCCATCCCGAAGAAGCCGCCGCGCACGTCGCCGCGCACGCGCAGCCGCTGGCCGACGGCCATCTGCTTGACCTGCGAGCCGTAGAAATTCAGGAAGCGCAGCACGAGGTGCTCGCCGTCGTCGTCCTGGATCTTCACGACGAGCTGGCGGCGCGGCCGGTACGCGACCTCGTTGTCGAACACGACGCCTTCGGTCTGCGCAATGCCGCCCGGCAGCAGTTCGCCGATCGGCGTGAGCGTGGTTTCGTCCTCATAGCGCATCGGCAGATGCAGCACGAGATCGATCGAGCGCGTGAGACCGAGCTTCGCGAGCTTGTCGACGGTCTTCACGGGTTTGTCGGCGGCCGCCTTCTTCTTGCGCTTCGTGCCGGTTGCGCCCGCTTCGTCGCTCGCGGCGGCGCCTTCGGCATCGGGCGCGGCGGCGGCCGGCTGCGCGAGCCGCCCGTCGGCGCCGCGCTTCGGGCCGGCGCGGCGCGGCGCGGCGCGCTGCGGCTCGGCAGGATCCTGCGCGTCACGCTCCGCCGCGCGATGCGCGGGCAACGCAACATCCTCCGTGTCGAACGGATCGGCGGAATCGGCAACGGTGGCGGTGGAACGGCGTGGTGACACAGGCATCGGATCGTCTGGGTGCTTCGCAAGGCAAGTACAATAGCGGCTTTCACGTCGTCCGAACGAACGACGCCGGCCAGGCCGCGCATCCCGTCATCATAGCGGCTCGCGCGCCCCATTTACGCGTTTCCGCCCTGCCGGCGACGCCCGCCGGCCGCTTCGAACCAGCCCGCATGTTCACGCTTTCCGATTTCGATTTCAATCTGCCGCCCGAGCTGATTGCGCAAACCGCACTGCCCGACCGCACCGCGAGCCGCCTGCTCGAGGTCGACCGCACCGTCGAGCCCGCGCGCCTCGTCGACCGCCGTTTCACCGAGCTGCCGTCGTGCATCGCACCCGGCGACCTGCTCGTCTTCAACGATACCAGGGTGCTGAAGGCGCGTTTCTTCGGCCAGAAGGCCAGCGGCGGCAAGATCGAGGTGCTGATCGAACGCGTGACGGGCACGCACACGGCGCTCGCGCAGATCCGCGCGAGCAAGTCGCCGGGCGCCGGCACGACGCTGCGCCTCGCCGATGCGTTCGACGTGACGGTCGGCGAGCGCGTCGAGCCGTTCTTCACGCTGCACTTCCCCGAGCCGTGCCTCGCACTGATCGAGCAGTACGGCCGCCTGCCGCTGCCGCCGTATATCGAGCACGATCCCGACGCAACCGACGAGACGCGCTACCAGACCGTCTACGCGAGCAATCCCGGCGCGGTCGCAGCTCCTACGGCCGGGCTGCACTTCGACCAGCCGATGCTCGAGAAGCTCGATGCGATGGGCGTCGAGCGCGCGACGCTGACGCTGCACGTCGGCGCCGGCACGTTCCAGCCGGTGCGCGTCGACAACATCGCCGAGCACAAGATGCACAGCGAGTGGTACGACCTGCCGCAGTCGCTCGTCGACAAGATCGCCGCGACCCGCGCGCGCGGCGGCAACGTGATCGCGGTCGGCACGACGTCGATGCGCGCGCTCGAAGCCGCCGCGCGCTCGGCCGACGAAGCGGGCCGCCCGCTCGCGGCGACGCAGGCCGAGACCGACATCTTCATCACGCCCGGCTATCGTTTTCGCGTGGTCGACCGGCTCGTCACGAACTTCCACCTGCCGAAGTCGACGCTGCTGATGCTGGTGTCGGCGTTCGCGGGTGTCGAGACGATCCGCGCCGCGTACCGGCACGCGATCGACCAACGCTACCGCTTCTTCAGCTACGGCGACGCGATGCTGCTCACGCGGCGCGACACGCCGGAGGCGCCGCGCGTTTAAGCGCGGCAGGCGCGACGGCCCGCACGCAGCGCGGCCGCCGTTCGCCCGCCGCGCGCTACGATGGCGCGCCCCCCCCTTTTCCCCGCCGCCGGCTTGCCGGCGGCGCTTTCAACATGCGCCGGACTGTTTTCCGGTAGCAAGGAGAATGACGCGATGACCGAAGGCTCATCCCACGATCACGATACGCACGCCCCCGTGCACGACCGCCCGGCGGGCGGGCTCGAATTCGAACTGCTGGCGACCGACGGCCACGCGCGCCGCGGCCGCGTGAAGCTCAACCACGGCGTGGTCGAAACGCCGATCTTCATGCCGGTCGGCACGTACGGCACCGTGAAGGCGATCCAGCCGCGCGAGCTGCACGAGATCAACGCGCAGATCATCCTCGGCAACACGTTCCACCTGTGGCTGCGCCCCGGCCTCGACACGATCGACGCGCACGGCGGCCTGCACGGCTTCATGGGCTGGAACAAGCCGATCCTGACCGATTCGGGCGGCTTCCAGGTGTTCTCGCTCGGCGACCTGCGCAAGATCACCGAGGACGGCGTCACGTTCGCGTCGCCGATCAACGGCGACAAGCTGTTCCTGTCGCCGGAAGTGTCGATGCAGATCCAGAAGGTGCTGAACTCCGACGTCGTGATGCAGTTCGACGAATGCACGCCGTACGCGACCGACGGCGTGCCGACCACGCACAAGGAAGCGGCCGAATCGATGCGCATGTCGCTGCGCTGGGCGAAGCGCTCGCTCGACGAGTTCGACCGGCTCGGCAACCCGAATGCGCTGTTCGGGATCGTCCAGGGCGGGATGTTCGAGGACCTGCGCGACGAATCGCTCGCGGGCCTGTCGGAGCTCGGCTTCCACGGCCTCGCGATCGGCGGGCTGTCGGTCGGCGAGCCGAAGGAAGACATGATGCGCGTGCTGCGGCACGTGGGCCCGAAGCTGCCGGCCAACAAGCCGCACTACCTGATGGGCGTCGGCACGCCGGAGGACCTGGTCGAGGGCGTCGCCAACGGCATCGACATGTTCGACTGCGTGATGCCGACCCGCAACGCGCGCAACGGCTGGCTGTTCACGCGCTTCGGCGACGTGAAGATCCGCAACGCGACGCACAAGAACTCGCTGAAGCCGCTCGATGCGAGCTGCGCGTGCTACACGTGCCGGAATTTCTCGCGCGGCTACCTGCATCACCTGCACCGCGTCGGCGAAATCCTCGGCGCGCAGCTCAACACGATCCACAACCTGCACTACTACCTGCAGCTGATGAGCGAGATCCGCGCAGCGATCGAGACCCATACGTTCGACGCGTTCCGCCAGCGCTTCGCGGAGGACCGCGCCAGAGGCGTCGACTGACGGGCCGCGCGGCGGTTCGTCACATAGGACGTGTACTAAATAACGTGCTCCGACTGCCGGACCCGACCGCCAAATATTACAATTGCCTTTCCAAACAAGTCGCAATGGTGCCGGTTCGTGCTTTAACAGCTTGATCCGAAAGCGCATTTGCTGCGCCGTTTGCGCATGGGGCCGGTGGTAGAATAACCGGCTTATTTTTCGATCTTCCCCTACGGAGAGACCAACGTGCCGTTCATTTCCAATGCCTTCGCTCAAGGTGCCGGTGGCGCCGAATCGAGCCTGATGAGCTTCCTGCCGCTCATCCTGATGTTCGGCGTGCTCTACTTCATCATGATCCGTCCGCAGATGAAGCGTCAGAAGGAGCACCGCAACATGCTCGCGGCCATGGCCAAGGGCGACGAAGTCGTCACGAGCGGCGGCCTCGTCGGCAAGGTGACGAAGGTCACCGAAGGCTACATCGGCGTCGAGATCGCCGAAGGCACTGAAATCACCGTGCAGAAGGCTGCGGTCACGACCATTCTGCCGAAGGGCACGATCAAGTCGCTGTAAGCCCTTCACCGAGCGTCCGGCCCCCCGCGCCGTGCCCGCCTGAGAGAGCGGGCCGCCGCGGCGCCGGACGCGACGCTTTCACGCCAACCACCCGTTCGGCCCCCTCATGAATCGTTACCCACTCTGGAAATATGTCGTGATGGTCGTGGCGCTCGCCATCGGCCTTCTGTACACATTGCCCAACTTCTTCGGCGAAGCGCCGGCGGTGCAGGTGTCGAGCGGCAAGGCCACGGTCAAGCTCGACTCGACCACGCTGACCCAGGTCGAATCGGCGCTCGCATCCGCGCAGATCACGCCGGACGACGTCACCTTCGAGAACACGGCGACCAGCGCGAACATCCGCGTGCGCCTGAAGGACACCGATACGCAGCTGCGCGTCAAGGACCTGCTGCAGAAGTCGCTGAACACCGACCCGAACGATCCGCAGTACGTCGTCGCGCTGAACCTGCAGAGCGCGTCGCCGCGCTGGCTGACTGCCCTGCACGCGCTGCCGATGTATCTCGGCCTCGACCTGCGCGGCGGTGTCCACTTCCTGCTCCAGGTCGACATGACGGGCGCGCTCACGAAGAAGCTCGACTCCGACGCATCCGACGCGCGCTCGCTGCTGCGCGACAAGAACATCCGCGACGGCGGCGTGAGCCGCGTCGACCAGTCCGTCGTCGTCAACTTCAGCGATGCGCAGACCGCCGAAGACGCCCGCAAGGTGCTCGCGCAGTCGGTCACCGAACTGCAATGGGCGACCCAGCCCGGCGGCGGCGGCACGCAGGTCGTCGGCACGTTCACGCCGGCCGTGCAGAAGTCCGTCGAGGACGCCGCGCTCAAGCAGAACCTGACGACGCTCCACAACCGCGTGAACGAACTCGGCGTGTCGGAACCGATCCTGCAGCAGCAAGGCAGCGACCGCATCGTCGTCGAACTGCCGGGCGTGCAGGACACCGCGAAGGCGAAGGACATCATCGGCCGCACCGCGACGCTCGAGGCACGCCTCGCCGACCCGATCAACACGCACCCGAACCCGAACGACCCGGTTCCGCCGGGCGAGGAGCTGTTCACGCAGGGCATCCAGGCACCCGTGCTGCTGAAGAAGGACGTGATCTTCACCGGCGACCGCATCATCGATGCATCGGCCGGCTTCGACGAACACCAGCGTCCGTCGGTCAACATCCGCCTCGACTCGGCCGGCGGCCGCGCGGTGCGCACGGTGTCGCGCGACAACATCGGCAAGCCGATGGCGATGGTGCTGTTCGAGAAGGGCAAGGGCGAAGTGCTGACGGTCGCGACGATCCAGTCCGAACTCGGCGACCGCTTCCAGATCACGGGCCAGCCGACGCCGCAGGCCGCGGCCGACCTCGCGCTGCTGCTGCGCGCCGGTTCGCTCGCCGCACCGATGGACATCATCGAGGAACGCACGATCGGCCCGAGCCTCGGCGCCGACAACATCAAGATGGGCGTCCACTCGGTGATCTGGGGCTTCTGCGCGATCGCCGTGTTCATGATCGCGTACTACATGCTGTTCGGCGTGGTCTCGGTGATCGGCCTGTCGGTGAACCTGCTGCTGCTCGTCGCCGTGCTGTCGCTGATGCAGGCGACGCTGACGCTGCCCGGTATCGCCGCAATCGCGCTCGCGCTCGGCATGGCGATCGACTCGAACGTGCTGATCAACGAGCGCGTGCGTGAAGAACTGCGTGCGGGCCAGCCGCCGCAGCTCGCGATCCAGGCCGGTTACGCGCATGCGTGGGCGACGATTCTCGACTCGAACGTCACGACGCTGATCGCCGGCCTCGCGCTGCTCGCGTTCGGCTCGGGCCCGGTTCGCGCATTCGCGATCGTGCACTGCCTCGGTATCCTGACGTCGATGTTCTCCGCGGTGTTCTTCTCGCGCGGGATCGTCAACCTCTGGTACGGCGGCCGCAAGAAGCTGAAGTCGCTCGCGATCGGCCAGGTGTGGAGGCCGGAAGGCGCCGCTGCCGCCGCGTCGTTCACCGACGCGGACGAATCGACCGACACCGCGCGCGCCGCGAAGCTCGCCGCACCCGCGAAGGGCAATGCGCCGCGCGCCGGCAAGCCGCAGCTGCGCAACCGCGCGCAGCAAGGCGTGTCGCCGAAGAAACCGGGCTCGACCCAATAAGGCCCCGGAGACGAGACCATGGAATTTTTCCGCATCCGTAAAGACATTCCGTTCATGCGGCACGCGCTGGTGTTCAACGTGATCTCGCTGGTCACGTTCCTCGCCGCCGTGTTCTTCCTGTTCCACCGCGGGCTGCACCTGTCCGTCGAATTCACCGGCGGTACGGTGATCGAGGTGCAGTACCAGCAGGCGGCGGAGCTCGAACCCGTGCGCGCGACGCTCGGCAAGCTCGGCTACGCCGACGCGCAGGTGCAGAACTTCGGCACGTCGCGCAACGTGCTGATCCGGCTGCAGCTGAAGGAAGGCCTCACGTCCGCGCAGCAGAGCGACCAGGTGATGACCGCGCTGAAGGCGCAGAGCCCGGACGTCACGCTGCAGCGCGTCGAGTTCGTCGGCCCGCAGGTCGGCCGGGAGCTCGCGACCGACGGCCTGCTCGCGCTCGCGTGCGTCGTGATCGGCATCGTGATCTACCTGTCGTTCCGCTTCGAATGGAAGTACGCGGTCGCCGGCATCATCGCCAACCTGCACGACGTCGTGATCATTCTCGGCTTCTTCGCGTTCTTCCAGTGGGAGTTCTCGCTGGCGGTGCTCGCGGCGATCCTCGCGGTGCTCGGCTACTCGGTCAACGAGTCGGTCGTCATCTTCGACCGGATCCGCGAGACGTTCCGCCGCGAACGCAAGATGAGCGTGCAGGAAGTGATCAACCACGCGATCACGACCACGATGTCGCGGACGATCATCACGCACACGTCGACGGAAATGATGGTGCTGTCGATGTTCTTCTTCGGCGGCCCGACGCTGCACTACTTCGCGCTCGCGCTGACGGTCGGCATCATGTTCGGCATCTACTCGTCGGTGTTCGTCGCGGGCTCGCTCGCGATGTGGCTCGGCATCAAGCGCGAAGACCTGATCAAGGACAAGAAGACCGCGCACGATCCGGACGATCCGAACGCGGGCGCGCAGGTTTAAGCGCCGCGCCGTTTCGGCAAACGCAAGAAGGCCGGTCCTGTTTGGACCGGCTTTTTTTTTCATGCGCGCTGGCCGCTGTCGTGCGGCGCGCGGCCAGCCCGACAGGCGCCGTCACGGGTGTCGGCTACAATCGTCTCCGCCCTGCCCAGCAGCATGCCGGCCACTCGCCGGCGTGCAAGCACCCTCGCCCCCCGTCCGAACATGCGGTCCCGATGATGCCTCCGATGTGTGTCGTTCGTCGCCTCGCCGGCTGCGCAGCCGTCGCAGCTGCGTTGCTGCCGTGCACGCAACCTGCCGGCGCACAGTCGGCATCCGCACCAACAGCCGCGCCGCCTGTCTCACAACCCGTCGCCCCGCCTGTTCCCTCGGCCTCCCAGCCTGCCGCCGTATCGCCGTCACCCTGCCCGCCCGACTGGGAGCCGCAGATCTGCGAACTGAAGGCCGCCGTCGAAGTGCTGAAGAAGCAGCACCTGACCGACGTCGACATCGGCGAGCTGCTCGACGCCGCGACCCACGACGGGATCAAGACGCTGCCGTACGCACGCTTCTTCAACGCGAAGGAGGAGCAGGAGCGGCGCGACAACGAACGACGCTCGCGCGACGGTACACCCGGCATCGGGATCGTCTTCGAGACGCGGCCCGACGGGCTGCACATCATCGACGTGATTCCCGACGCACCGGCCGAGAAGGCCGGCGTGCGTCCCGACGATCTCGTCGTCGCGATGAACGACCGAAGCGTCGTCGGCATCGACAATAGCGAGCTCGTGAAACTCGCGAAGGGCGATGCGGGCGTCCCGCTGAAGCTCACGGTGCAGCGCGGCCCGAACCATGCGGTGCTGAACTTCGCGCCCGTGCGCGCGATCGTCAAGCCGCATCCGGCGATCGCGAAGCGGCTCGACGGCGACATCGTGTACACGCGTCTGTCGAGCTTTCCGGAGCCGGCGGTCGGCGACTTCATCGACGCGGTGCAGGTCGCGCGCCGCGCGGGCCCGCCGGTGAAAGGGATGATTCTCGACCTGCGCATCAACGGCGGCGGCGCGCTCAATGCGGCGATCGGCATCGCCGCGCTGTTCGCCGGACGCGACCGCACCGCGATGGTGACGGTCGAGCGCGGCGACACCCACCGCCGCCGCTTCTCGACCAACTGGCCCGACTACGAACTGCCGGTGATGCACGGGCAGGATCCGCTCGCGCCGCTGCAGGCCGACGACTGGTGGCGGACCGTGCCGCTCGTCGTGCTCGTCGACGGACAGAGCGCATCGGCCGCCGAAGCGACCGCGGCGGCGCTGAAGGATCTCGGCCGCGCAAAACTGCTCGGCATGCCGACCTACGGGAAGGGGCTCGCGCAGACGGGCGTCGACCTGATCGACGGCACGCGCCTGAATTTCACGTTCGCGCGCAACCTGCGGCCGAACGGCTGGCCGATGGACGGCTACGGCGTCGTGCCGGACTGGCTCGTGCCGCCGCGCCGCGACTCGGACGTCGACGGCGTGCTGCTGTGGTACCGGGAAGTCGATCTCGCACGCGCGCCGTATGCGGACCGGCTGGCGCCCGACCCGTTCGCGCCCGTGCGCAAGGAACGGCAAAAGCTGCGCGAAGCGCGCGTACGCGCGAAGGTCGACACGTCGAAGAGCGCGGCGCTGCCGCAGCGCACATTCGGCACCGCCGACGACTGGCAGTTGCAGCAGGCGCTCGCCGCACTCGCGGGGCGCCCCGTGCGGACCGTCGACGCGCCGGCGCAACTGATGCCCGCGCAGCCCGTGTGCGAACGCGGCGGCAACTGACGCGCCGCCGCCCTTCTACCGGAAGCCGAATCGCCGGCGCAGCACGACCAGCGCCGCGAGGCTCAGCACGGCTGCGAACATCAGGTAGAAGCTCGGCGCGGTCTTCATCCCGGTCGCGCGGATCAGCCACGCGATGATGAACGGCCCGAAGCCGCCGAAAATCGTCACCGCGACGTTATACGCGAGCGACATCCCGGTCGTGCGCGTCTGCACCGGAAACACCTCGGACAGCAGGCCCGGCAGCGCCGCGAAGTAGCCGGTCATCAGGAATGCGAGCAGCACCTGCAGCGCGATCAGCGTGCCGAAGCCCGGATGCGCGACCAGATACGCGAATGCCGGATAGATCAGCACGAGGATGCCGACGGCCGGCGCGATCATCACGCGCACACGGCCGTAACGGTCCGACCAGTGGCCGACGAGCGGCGCGAACGCCATCTGGATCACGCCGACGACGAGGATCGCCGCGAACGCGGCGGACGGTGCGAGGCCGAGCTGCTTGACGCCGTAGGTCGGCATGAACAGCACGAGATAGGTTGCGACGGTGCCGAGCACGACCACGCCCATCGCGGCGACCAGGCGCGCCTTGTGCGATGCGAACGTGTCGCGCAGCGGGCTCGCGGTGCCCTCGGCCGCGAGGAATTCGGGCGTCTCGTCGACCTTGGCGCGGATGTAGTACGCGACGGGCCCGATCAGCAGGCCGAAGAAGAACGGCACGCGCCAGCCCCACGAAGCCATCTGCGCGGCCGACAGCTGCGCGTTCAGCACGGTGCCGAAACCGGCGGCGAGCAGCGTCGTGAGCCCCTGGCTCGCGACCTGCCAGCTCGCGAAGAAGCCGCGCCGGCCCGGCACGTGTTCGGCGAGGAACGCGGTCGCGCTGCCGAACTCGCCGCCGGCCGAGAAACCCTGCATCAGCCGCGCGGCGACGAGGATCACCGGCGCGGCGACGCCGATCGTCTCGTAGGTCGGCAGCACCGCGATGATCAGCGTGCCGACCATCATCAGCAGGATCGACAGCGTGAGCGCGGCCTTGCGGCCCGCGCGGTCGGCATACGCGCCCAGCACGATCGCGCCGAGCGGCCGCATGAAGAACGACACGCCGAAGGTACCGAGCGTGAGCAGCAGCGACACGGTGTCGTTGCCGGCCGGAAAGAACAGCTTCGAGATCGTCACCGCGAAGAAGCCGTAGACGACGAGATCGAACCACTCGAGCGCGTTGCCGATCGACGCGGCGACCACCGCGCGCCACACGCGCGGCGACGAGGCAATGGAACGGGACTGCGTGGCGGCATGCATCGGCGATCTCCTTGTCGTTGTACGTTCTGTTCGAGGCGGCCGCGGCCACGCCCGCGCCGTCGGCCCGCCGGGCGCCGCGAGCGGCGCTCGGGCGATTATAGGCGCGCAAAAAAATACCGCCGCGCCCCGGTAACGGGAACGCGGCGGTTGGCTCGCGGCGGGCCGGCGCGGCGGCAGGCCCGGCCGACGGCGTTACTGCTGCTTGACGGCTTCGGCCGTGATCAGCAGCTTCGTCTTCATCTTGAAGCCGTACTGCTTGCCGTAGTCGAGGCCGAAATCGTCGCGGCTGAATTCGCCGACCGCGTCGACGCCGCACACTTCACGCTTGAGCATCGGGTGCGGCATGCACTTGAACGAATCGATCTTCAGCGTCAGCGGCTTCGTGACGCCATGCAGCGTCAGGTTGCCGACCACCGACACCGGCTTGTCGCCGTCGAACTTGATGGCGCCCTTGTAGGTCGCTTCCGGGTACTTCGATGCGTCGAAGAACTCGGCCGTCTGCAGGTGCTCGTCGAGCTTCGTGCTGCCCGTGCTGATCGAGCCGACCTCGGTCGTCACGTCGACCGTGCCGGTCTTCGCCGCGCGATCGAGCGTCACCGAGCCCTTCGACTTGTCGAACTTGCCGCGCCAGACCGACAGGCCGCCGAAGTGGTCGGCCTCGAAGCTCGGGTACGTGTGGCTCGGGTCGAACTGGTAGGTCGCGCTGTCGGCGAATGCCGAGAACGACAGCGAAGCGGCCAGTGCGCCGGCGGCGATCATCAGATGCTTTTTCAACTCATTCTCCTTGGAACGGCGCCGCGCCCTCGCGCGGCATTCGGGTGATGCGACAGGCCGCCGCTTACTTCGTGG
This sequence comes from Burkholderia pyrrocinia, assembly GCF_022809715.1. Taxonomy (NCBI): domain Bacteria; kingdom Pseudomonadati; phylum Pseudomonadota; class Betaproteobacteria; order Burkholderiales; family Burkholderiaceae; genus Burkholderia; species Burkholderia pyrrocinia. Next base: position 713,787 of record NZ_CP094459.1, on the reverse strand, counting down.
CGACCAGATGGAACTTGATCTGCACTTCGTCCGCGACGATCGACGTGTCCTTCCACTCGCCGGTGCCGACGTTGAACGCCGAACGCTTGATCGGCAGCACGCCGTCGAAGGTCTGCGTCGCGCCGCTCTGCGTGACCGTGACGGGCACGGTGACGGCCTCGGACTTGCCCTTGATCGTCAGCTTGCCGGTCACGTTGTACTTGTTGCCGCCGGCCGGCGCGATCGCCGACGACACGAACGTCGCCTGCGGATACGCCTTCGCGTCGAACCAGTCCTTGCCCGCGACCTGGTCGTTGTACATCTTGTCGCCGAGGTCATAGCTCGCGACGTCGATCGTCATTTGCGCGCTGCCCTGCGCGGCCTTCGCCGGATCGAACTTCACCTGCGCGGAAAACTTCTTGAACGCGCCTTCGGTCGGCACGTTCATCTGCTTCGACACGGCGGACACCTTGCTCTTCGCGAGATCGACGTCGGCGAGCGCCGCGCCCGACGCGACAAGTGACACCGCGGCGAACGCGGTCAGCATGGAGCGGGAGAAAGACACTTTCATGGAATCCTTCATTTGGCAAAGGGAAGCATCCGCGACAGCAGGCCGTCGCGGTCCAACAACTGGTGCTTGAGCGCCGCGAGCACGTGCAGCGACACGAGCGCAAGCAGAATGTAATTCAAAGACACGTGGAGCGTCTTGAAGGTTTCCTTGAGCACCGGATCGGGATCGATCAGCCGCGGCAGCGGCACGATGCCGAGGTACACGACCGGGATGTTCGACGCCGAGCTGTACAGGTAGCCCGTGATCGGGATCACCAGCATCAGCACGTACAGCAGGATGTGCACGCCGTGCGACGCCGCACGCTGCCACGCCGGCGTGCCGCCCGGCAGCGGCGGCGGCACGTGCGTCGCGCGCCACAGCACGCGCACCACGGCCAGCGCGAACACCGTCACGCCGAGCCACTTGTGCCACGAGAAGTACTTCAGCTTCGTCGGCGTGAAGCCGGGGATGTCCGTCATCACCCAGCCCAGCGCGAAGGCGCAGACGATCAGCAGCGCGATCAGCCAGTGCAGCGCGATCGCGCTCTGCGTATAGCGTACCGGCGTGGCCGGCAGCGAATTCGATGCCATCTTGGGTTCCTCAGTTCAGCGAACAGCCGCGCCGGCCATGAGTCCGACGCTTGTCAAGGGCGCCATGCTACCGCAACCTTTAGACCCGCGCGGACTCTGAGGACAGGCGTGTCAGCCTGCTGCCCGCTTCCCGCCATGTTACCGATCGGTCACTAACCATACGATCGTTGACACCGCGAAAAAGGCGTTTTGGTAAGATTGGCGCGGGTTTCGGCCCCGTCGACGCGTTTTCCCGCCGTCGCGCAACCGCTTTTTCCATGCAACGAAACGACCTGATTGCCTGTCACGAGTGCGACGCACTGTTGCACAAACCGCGCCTCGGCCACCGCGAAATTGCGCGCTGTCCGCGCTGCGGCGCACTGCTCTATCGCGACAGCACCACGCAGATCGAGCGGATCTGCGCGCTCGCGCTCGCGGCGCTGATCACGTTCACGATCGCGCAGGCGTTCCCGATCCTCGAAATGGACGTGAACGGCAACCGCGTGCAGACGACGCTGATCGGCGCGATCGACTCGCTGTGGCGCCAGGACATGGCGGCCGTCGGCGTGATGGTGTTCTGCTCGACCGTGCTGTTCCCGCTCGTCGAGATGTCCGCGCTGCTGTACCTGCTGCTGCCGATCCGGCGCGGCGTCGTGCCGCCCGGTTTCAACCTGGTGCTGCGCGCGATCGAACTCGTGCGGCCATGGGGCATGATCGAGGTGTTCATGCTCGGGATCGTCGTGACGATCGTGAAGATGGTGAGCCTCGCACGTGTCGTTCCCGATGCCGCGCTGTTCGCGTTCGCCGCGCTCACGCTGATGATCGCCGTCGTGCTGATGTTCGATCCGCGCACGTTGTGGGACATCGCCGACGACCTGCGCGCCGGGCGCCCGCCCGGACAGCCGGAGCCGCCCGACACCGCCGCGCCGCCGCCCGAGGCCGCCCGCCGATGACGACGCCGACCGCCGCCCGCGAGGGCTATGCGAGCTGCCACACGTGCGGACTCGTGCAGACGCTCGACCGGCCGCATGCGCACTGCGCGCGCTGCGGCACCGCGCTGCATTTCCGCATCCCGAACAGCATCATGCGTACCTGGGCGCTGCTGCTCGCGGCCGCGATCCTCTACATTCCGGCGAACCTGCTGCCGATCATGCGCACCGCGTCGATCGTCGGCTCGCAGGAAGACACGATCATGAGCGGCGTCATCTATTTCTGGGTGTCGGGCGACTGGCCGCTCGCCGTCGTCGTATTCGTCGCGAGCATCCTCGTGCCGATGCTCAAGCTCGGCGTGCTGCTGATCCTCGTGATCAGCGCGCAGCGCCGCACCACCTGGCGGCCGCTGCAGCGCACGCGCCTGTTCCGGATCGTCGAGCGCATCGGCCGCTGGTCGATGCTCGACATCTTCGTCGTGACGCTCACCGTCGCGCTCGTCCATTTCCGTTCGCTCGCCGTCATCACGGCCGGCCCCGGCGCGCTCGCGTTCGGCTCGGTCGTGATCCTGACGATGCTCGCATCGATGCAGTTCGATCCCCGCCTGATCTGGGATCCAGTAGAAACCTCAGGGAATCACCATGAATAGTCCGCAAGGCCCGCAGCACGACCAGCCCCGGCCGCCCGATCCGACGATCTCGACGAAAAGCGGCTGGCTGCCGTCGCTCGTGTGGCTCGTGCCGCTGATCGCCGCGCTGATCGGCATCGGCCTCGTGATCAAGTCCGTGCGCGAGCGCGGCCCGGAAATCACGATCAGCTTCCACAGCGCCGAAGGGCTCGAGCCCGGCAAGACCCAGGTCAAGTACAAGGACGTCGAGATCGGCATGGTCAAGACGATCAAGCTGTCGAAAGATCTGTCGCGCGTGCTCGTCCAGGTGCAGCTCAAGAAGGAAGCCGAGGACTTCGCGGTCAAGGGCTCGCGCTTCTGGATCGTGCGGCCGCGCGTCGGCGCGACCGGCGTGTCGGGGCTCGGCACGCTGCTGTCCGGCGCGTATATCGGCGTCGACGCCGGCCACGGGCAGGATACGCTGACCGACTTTACGGGCTCCGAAACGCCGCCCGCCGTCACGGGCGACCAGAAAGGCACGCAATACGTGCTGCGCGGCGATTCGCTCGGCTCGGTCGACATCGGCTCGCCCGTCTACTACCGCCGCGTGCAGGTCGGCCAGGTGGTCGGCTTCTCGCTCGACAAGGACGGCACGGGCGTCACGGTCAACGTGTTCGTTACTGCGCCGTACGACCAGTACGTCGGCGTGAACTCGCGCTGGTGGCAGGCCAGCGGCGTCGACCTGCGGCTCGACTCGAGCGGCCTGAAGCTGAACACGCAGTCGCTCGCGACGGTGATCCTCGGCGGCATCGCATTCCAGACGCCGCCGAACCAGGGCAGCGGCACGACGGCGCCGAACAACACGACGTTCCGCCTGGCCTCCGACGAGGGCGACGCGATGCGCGACCCGGACGGCCAGCCGCTGCAGGTCGTGATGAACTTCAACCAGTCGCTGCGCGGGCTCGCCGTCGGCGCGACGGTCGACTTCCGCGGCATCGTGCTCGGCGAAGTGACGAACATCGGCATCGACTACGATCCGAAGACGAAGAACTTCACGATGCCGGTGACGATGAACGTGTATCCGGAGCGCCTCGGCCGCCGCTTCCGCGAAACGATCGAGAGCAAGGGCGAACCGGCGCGCCGCGAGATCGTCGAGCGGCTCGTCCAGCACGGGCTGCGCGGCCAGCTGCGCACCGGCAACCTGCTGACGAGCCAGCTTTACGTCGCGCTCGACTTCTTCCCGAAGGCGCCGGTCGTGAAGATCGACACGGCGCGCCAGCCGCTCGAACTGCCGACCGTGCCGAACACGCTCGACGAACTGCAGCTGCAGGTCGCCGACATCGCGAAGAAGCTCGACAAGGTGCCGTTCGACCAGATCGGCGCGAACCTGAACAGCGCGCTGTCGAACGCCGACAAGCTGTTCAAGCAGCTCGACACGCAGGTCGCGCCGGAAGCGCGCGACACGCTGTCGGCCGCGAAGCAGACCTTCTCGACCGCCGAGGCGACGCTGCAGCAGGATTCGCCGCTGCAATCCGACGTGCGCGGCGCGCTGAAGGAGCTCACGCGCACGCTGCAGTCGCTGAACGCGCTCGCCGATTATCTGGAGCGTCACCCCGAATCGCTGCTCAAGGGCAAGCCAGGAGATAAACAATGACGACACGCGTGAACGGTTTCGCGAGCGGCGCGGCGGCGGCCTTCGCCGCACTCGCGCTCGCCGCGTGCAGCTCGCCGCCCGCGCGGTTCTACACGCTCAGCCCGGCCGACGCCGCGGCCCCGGTGCGCACCGCGCCGGCCAACCCGGCGTTCCTGATCGAGGTGCCGTCCGTCGGCGTGCCCGAGCAGGTCGCGAAGAACCAGCTGGTCGTGCAGAAGAACGCCGCGCAGGTCGACGTGCTCGAGCAGGAACGCTGGGCGTCGCCGCCCGCCGACGAGATCCGCCGCGCGCTGTCGGACGATCTCGCCGCGCAGCTCGGCACGATCGACGTCGCGAATTCCGCGTACCCGCCCGGCGTGCCCGTGTATCGCATCAGCGTGAACGTACAGCGCTTCGAGTCGTGGCCCGGCAAGCGCGCAGCGGTCGACGCCGTGTGGAGCGTGCGCCCGCTCGGCACGCAGGCCGTGATGACCTGCCGCACGAGCGTCGCGGAACCGGTCGCCGACAGCTACGACGCGCTCGTCGCCGGCCACCGGCGCGCGCTCGACGTGATCGCCACGCAGGCCGCGGCCGGCGTGCGCGCGATGGCCGCAAGCCGCGGCACGACGCCCGCGACGGCGCCCGCGGCCGGCAGCAAGACGGCCGCCGCGCCGGTCGTGCCGTGCCCGGCAATCCCGACGTCCGGCGGCGACGCCGGCGCGACGGGCAAATCCGGCGGCGCATGAGCCGGCAGCGCTGACGGACATCCGAAGAACCGTTCGCCGGTGCGGCTTGGTCCGACGCGGCGCGTCTGCCGGCAGCCGCTTGCATGACACTGCCGCAGCCGATCGCATAGCGCTTCATCGGCCGAACGGCGACTTTGCATTGTTTGGCAAAGTCGGCCGGAACCGGCACCATGCAACGCGGTCGGCTTGCGTTTTCCGGCCCGATTGACGATCCTACGCACTTTCAGGCTCGCGCCGCTCGTCGTGCGCGCGAGCCGGCGGCGCCGGGCCGCGTTCGGCCCGACTGCCGTGCCTCCCGGCGCCCGGACGCGATCGGCGTGCACCGCAGCGGGGCAGCCGTACCGCGGGTCGCCGCGCATCGTCCGGCAACCGGCCCCGTCTCACCCGTTCTCCCCGGCGCCGTGCCGCATTCCCGGCCGGCATCCCGAACCCGCCCGTCCAGGGCTTTCGCTATTCCGTTTATGTTTCGTTCCCTGACGACCCTGATCAAGAAGTGGCGCGCGTCGCGCAATGCCGGCCACCAGCTCGATGCGCTGCTCGCGCACGCCGACGCCGATGCGTCGTACGCCGAGCGCAGCGAATGGCTGATCGAGCTCGCGCACTGGCTGCGCCGCAACGGCACGATGCAGGACGCGCCGGCCGAGCGCGACGCCGACGCACGCGCGTATCCGGCCCATGCGCGGCTGCGCTACCTGTTCCACGTGCTCGATCGCAACCCCGCATGGAAATCGCATGCCGCGCGCATCCTGCGCGGCATCCTGCGCGAGTGCGACGGCATCTCGCTGCTGTGCGACGCCGGCATGCCCGTGCACTCGGGCTTCTTCGGCGCGCTGTTCGAGCGGATCGACTCGTCGCTGATCCCGCCCGCGCCGAACCGCCGCGAACTGTCGGCGCTGTTCACGCTGATGTTCCCGGCACCCGGGGACGCGCAATGGATCGACGCGCTGCCCGACGACCTGCTCGCGCGCCTCGCCGAGCTGTTCTCGTTCGACGTCACCGACGAAGAGCGCCACGAGCCCGGCTCGTTCTCGCGCGACCTGCTGGCCGCGCTGCACAACCTGACCTGCCAGATCAGCTCGACCGGCCTGTCGCAGACGGTGCGCAGCCGGCTGTCCGACGACGATGCGCGCCAGCCGCTCGAAACGCAGCCGCTCTATCGCCTCACGCGTGCAATGCTCGCGGTCGAGACCGCGCACGCGGCCGTCGAGGACGGCGGCGACCCGAGCAAGCTGCTGCATGAGGTGAACTACCTGCGCGTGCTGCTCGACGAATGCCGGATCGCGGTCGACAACGTGTTCTCGCACCTGTACCGCAACGGCGTGTCGGTCGACATCGTGTTCCAGGTCGAACGGATGCGCATGCGCATCCTGCGCGCCGAAACGCTGCTGAACGCGTGGATGGCACGCGACGACCTGCACGGGATGGCACGCCTGACGGCCGAGCTGGTCGACGCGAACCAGAACAGCCAGAGCGTCACGCACCTCGTGCGCAGCAACTTCTCGCTGTTCGCGCGCAAGCTCGTCGAGACCAACGCGGACACCGGCGAGCACTACATCTCGCGCGGCCGCGCCGAGTACCTGAAGATGCTGCGGATGGCCGCCGGCGGCGGCCTCGTCACGGTCGTGACCGTGTGCGTGAAGTTCGCGATCACGGGCGCGCACCTGCAGTCGATGCTCGAAGGGCTGCTCGCGGGCGTCAACTACGCGGCCAGCTTCATGCTGATGCACTTCCTGCACTTCACGCTCGCGACCAAGCAGCCCGCGATGACCGCGCCGACGCTCGCGCGCGAACTCGACGACACCGGCCACGACGAAGGCGTGAAGGCGTTCGTGTCGTCGGTGATCGCGCTGATCCGCACGCAGGCGGCCGCGATTTCCGGCAACGTGCTCGTCGTGCTGCCCGTGTGCCTGCTCGTGCAGCTGTTCGCGGGCAATGTGCTGCACGCGAACCTGATCTCGCCGGAGAAGGCGCACGCGACGCTGCACTCGTTCTCGCTGCTCGGCCCGACGCCGCTCTACGCGGCGCTGACGGGCGTGCTGCTGTGGGCGTCGAGCCTGCTCGCGGGCTGGGCCGACAACTGGTTCGTGCTGCACCGGGTCGGCGACGCGCTCACCTACAACCGCCGGCTGCGCCTGACGCTCGGCGCGGCCGGCGCCGCGAAGCTCGCGCACTTCTGCCGGTCGAACGTCGCGGGCGTGGTCGCGAACGTCGGCCTCGGCCTGATGCTCGGCCTCGTTCCGGCGATCGTCACCGTGTTCATGTTCCCGTTCGAGGTCCGGCACGTGACGCTGTCGGCCGGCTCGATCGGGATCGCGCTCGGCGTGCTGGGCAAGGGTGCGCTCGGGACGCCCGAGCTGTGGTGGGCCGGCGCCGGCGTGCTCAGCATGGCGATCCTCAACGTGCTCGTGAGCTTCGCGCTCGCGTTCACGATGGCCGTGCGCTCGCGCAGCCTGCGCCCGACCAAGGTGCGCGCGCTCGTCGCCGCGATCGTGCGCACGGTTCTGTCGAATCCGCTCGCGCTGTTCTGGCCGGCCGCCGGCCAGGCCGCGCGCACCGGCCAGCCGGGCGCGCACTGAGCCTGAGGCGGCGCGGCGGTGCCCCACCGGGCGCCGCTGCGCCGGCCTCCCCGCGCGAACGCGGCCGTCGCGCCTGCGCCGCCGCGCCGAAACGCCGGCCCCGGTCGCCCGCGCCGCGTACAATGATGGACTTTTGCACGTCCTCACCCGCCTTATGTCCTCGCCCACCCTGTACGAATTCTTCGCCCCCTGCCCGCGCGGCCTCGAAGCGGCGCTTGCCGCCGAGCTGGCCGAAATCGCCGGCCGCCACCTGAACGGCGCGCCGTTCACCGCGGGCGCGCAGGTGCCGGGCGGCGTCCATTTCAGCGGCGGCTGGGCCGCCGGCATGGCCGCGAACCTCCATTCGCGGATCGCGAGCCGGATCCTGCTGAAGATCGCGCACCGCGCGTACCGCAACGAGCAGGATGTCTATGCGCTCGCGCTCGAGCAGCCGTGGGAGCGCTGGTTCGCGGCGACGCAGACGCTGCGCGTCGACATCACCGCGATCAAGTCGCCGCTGAAAAGCCTCGAATTCGCGACGTTGCGCGTGAAGGACGCGATCTGCGACCGGATGCGCGACAAGACCGGCGCCCGCCCGAGCATCGACACGGGTGCGCCGGACGTGCGCGTGTTCGCGTTCCTGACGGCCAACGAGTGCACGCTGTACCTCGACACGTCGGGCGAGCCGCTGTTCAAGCGCGGCTGGCGCCTCGACAAGGGCGCGGCGCCGCTGCGCGAGAACCTCGCGGCCGGCATCCTGCGCCTGACGGGCTGGACGCCCGGCACGCCGCTGTACGACCCGATGTGCGGCAGCGGCACGTTCCTCGCGGAAGCCGCGCAGATCGCGCTCGGCGTGGCGCCGGGCGTCGAACGCCGATTCGGCTTCGAAAAGCTCAAGCAGTACGACATCACCGCATGGCAGGGGCTGAAGGTGCCGGCGCTGGACGCGAAGCGCGCGGCGCGCGGCAAGCGCGGCGATGCGCTCGGCGTGTACGGCAGCGACATTTCCGGCGACATGCTCGAAAAGGCGCGCGCGAACCTCGAGCGCGCGGGCGTGCCGTCGGTGTGGCTCAAGCAAGTCGACGCGCGCGGGATGACGCCGCCGTGCGACGGGCCGGGCATCATCCTCGCGAACCCGCCGTACGGCGAGCGGATCGAAGTGCGCGGCCGCAGCGCGCGCGGCGAGGTGCGCGAAACCGGCCGCAACCGCGGCAACGACGACGCGTTCCGCCGCACGCACACCGACGCGCCGGACAGCGAGTTCTTCAACGCGCTCGGCGATGCGCTGAAGCAGCGCTTCACGGGCTGGCAGGCATTCCTGCTGACGTCCGACCGTTCGCTGCCGGGCCAGTTGCGGCTGCGCGAATCGGCGAAGACGCCGCTGTTCAACGGCGCGCTCGAATGCCGGCTGTTCCGCTTCGACCTGATCGCCGGCAGCGTGAAGGCGCGCCCGGCCGCGCCGGAAGGCGACGCGTAAGCGACACCGTCGCGCGGGGCCGCCATCGCGGCGCCCGCGCGCTCCTCCCGCCGGCGCGCGTCAGTGCTTCGACTTCGACCAGCGCGCCATCGTGAACGGCAGTGCGTGCCCCGTCTCGAGCAGCGTCTTCAGGCTCGACAGCACGACCGGCCAGCCGCCGCGAATCCCGCGATCCATCTCCGAACCGGCCACGAGCCCGTCGTGCGTGACGGTCAGCTTCACGACGCCCTCGTGCGGCTCGACGAGATAGGTCACGCGCGATTCCTCGCCGTCTCCCGACGGCGCACGCCACGTGACGACCAGCCGGTGCGGCGGATCGTTCTCGACCACTTCGCCGACGATGTCGACCCGCGACGGATCGTCGTAGTCCTGATGTTCCCACCGCGATCCCGGCCGCCAGTCGGGCGATGCGTTACGATGCCGGACCCAGTAGTCCTTCGTCAGCTCGGCGTTGGTCAGTGCGTCGAACACGCGCTCGGGCGTCGCCGCGATGAAGGTCACGTACACAAAGGCGGGGTTAGCCATCGTCGTCTCCTGTGCCGCGGGCCGCTTCCAGCCCGCGCTTGAGATCCGCCAGCGCCTGCAGGCGCTGACGCTCGAACTTGCCGATCCAGCGTTCCGCGATGTCGTGGATCGGCACCGGATTCAGGTAATGCAGCTTCTCCCTGCCGCGCCATGCGGTTGCGACGAGATTCGCGGCCTCGAGCAGCGCGAGATGCTTGCTCACGGCCTGCCGGCTCATCGCGAGTCCGTCGCACAGCTCGGACAGGGTCTGGCCGCTTTTCGCATGCAGCAGGTCGAGCAACTGACGGCGCGTGGCATCGGCCAGCGCCTTGAAAACGAGATCCATGCCGCTCCCGGGTCGATGGCCTCATTATGCAACCAAACAGTTGCATGTCAAGGATGACAACTCTACTGACAATACGGTGTCAGCAGGCCGCGCTCACACTGCAATCCCGGCGCAATGCAACGCTGGTTTCCACACAGAACCCGAATAACAACGCAACAAGGAGTTCGTCATGACGTCCGCAACTGCCACCGCAACCCTGGAACGCGCGATCGCGTGGTTCGACATTCCGTCCCTCGATTTCGATCGCGCGATCCGTTTTTACGAAACCATGCTGCAAACCACGCTGCAGCGCGAAGTGATCGGCGGCGTGCCGATGGCGATGTTCGATCACGAGGCGTCGAGCACGGGCGGCAGCATCGTGTTCGATCCGCAGCAGATGAAGCCGAGCGCGAACGGCGTGCTCGTCTACCTGAACGCCGGCGACTCGGTCGTCGCGGCGCTCGAACGCGCGAAGCGCGCAGGCGGCATCGTGCAAGGCTCCGTCGTCGAGCTGCCGAACAACTACGGCTACATCGGCTACCTGATCGATACCGAAGGCAACCGCGTCGGCCTGCACGCGCCGAAATGCCATTGAGCGCATCGGCCATCGGGGCGGCGCGGCGCTATCATCGCGAAGTCCCCTTAGCCGTTGGAATCGAGGTGCTGCCATGACACGCCGTGCCGACCGCCTGTTCCAGATCGCCGAGCTGTTGCGCGGGCGCCGTCTCACGACCGCGCAGCAGCTTGCCGACTGGCTGTCGGTGTCGCCGCGCACGGTCTATCGCGACGTGCGCGACCTGCAACTGTCAGGGGTGCCGATCGAAGGCGAAGCCGGCATCGGCTACCGGCTGAACCGCAACGCGAGCCTGCCGCCGCTCACGTTCACGGCCGAGGAGCTCGCGGCGCTCGCCACCGGCGCGCGCATGCTCGAGACCTGGGGCGGTGCGCGCTTCGCGAGCGGCGCCCGCTCGGCACTTGCGAAGATCGCGTCGGCGATGCCGGCCGACAAGCGCACGGCGCTCGACCGCCTGCCCGTGTTCGCGCCGTCGTTCCATATCGACGAGACGTTTTGCGCGAAGGTCGACGCGATCCACCAGGCCATCGACACGCGCCACATCGTCAGCTTCGGCTACCGCGACCGGCTCGGCGCGCATTCGCAACGCCGCGTGTGGCCGCTCGGGCTCGTCTACTGGGGCGGCCGCTGGACGATCGGCGCGTGGTGCGAGCTGCGCGACGATTTCCGCACCTTCGACATCGCGCGGATGGGCGACATCACCGTGCACGAGCAGTTTCCGGACATGGAAGGACGGCGGATCGCCGACTACATGCGGATCGCGGAAGCGCCGATGCGCTGACGCGATCGCCGGATCGCGAGCCTCGTCGCGCCATGAAAAAGACCCGGCCGGCTTGCGCCGGTCGGGCCTGTCCGGGCGGGCCGCCCCTGCGTTGCAGCAGGCGCCCGGGTTGCCGGTGCGCGCGTTACTCGACGGCCTTCACCATGTCCTCGATGACCTTCTTCGCATCGCCGAAGACCATCATCGTCTTGTCCATGTAGAACAGGTCGTTGTCGAGGCCCGCGTAGCCGGACGCCATCGAGCGCTTGTTGACGATCACCGTGCGCGCCTTGTAAGCCTCGATGATCGGCATCCCCGCGATCGGCGATTTCGGATCGTTCTTCGCGGCCGGGTTCACGACGTCGTTCGCGCCGAGCACGAGCACCACGTCGGCCTGGCCCAACTCGCCGTTGATGTCCTCCATCTCGAACACGATGTCGTACGGCACTTCCGCTTCCGCGAGCAGCACGTTCATGTGCCCCGGCATCCGCCCGGCAACCGGGTGGATCGCATAACGCACGTCGACGCCCTTCTCGATCAGCTTGTCGGTCAACTCCTTCAGCGCGTGCTGCGCGCGGGCGACGGCCAGCCCGTAGCCCGGCACGATCACGATCGATTCCGCGTTGCCGAGCATGAACGCCGCGTCGTCGGCCGAACCCGACTTCACCGGGCGCTGCTCCTGCGCGCCCGCCGCGCCGCCGGCCGCCGCCTCGCCGCCGAAGCCGCCGAGGATCACGTTGAAGAACGAACGGTTCATCGCGTGGCACATGATGTACGACAGGATCGCACCCGACGAGCCGACCAGCGAGCCCGCGATGATCAGCATCGCGTTGTTCAGCGAGAAGCCGATGCCCGCCGCCGCCCAGCCCGAGTACGAGTTCAGCATCGACACGACCACCGGCATGTCCGCGCCGCCGATCGGGATGATGATCAGCACACCGAGCACGAACGCGATCGCCGTCATGATGATGAACGGCAGCCACGCCTGCGTGATGACGAACAGGATGCCGAAGCCGAGCATCGCGATCGCGAGCATCAGGTTGATCAGGTGCTGGCCCGCATACACGACCGGCGCGCCCTGGAACAGCCGGAACTTGTACTTGCCCGACAGCTTGCCGAACGCGATCACCGACCCGGAGAACGTGATCGCGCCGACGAACGTGCCGATGAACAGCTCGACGCGGTTGCCGTACGGGATGAAGTTCGACGCGACGGCGTCCTGCGGCACGAGCCCGAACGCTTCCGGCTCCGACACCACCGCATAGGCGATGCACACGGCCGCGAGACCGATCAGCGAGTGCATCGCCGCGACGAGTTCCGGCATCTTCGTCATCTCGACGCGCGCGGCGACGAACGCACCGACACCGCCGCCGACGACCAGCGCGCCGAGCACCAGCGCAATGCCGAGCGGCAGGTTCGCGCCGAGCCAGGCCGCCTGCTTGACGATCAGCGCGACCGTCGTGAGGATCGCGATGGCCATCCCGACCATCCCGAACAGGTTGCCGCGCCGCGCGCTCTTCGGGTTCGACAGGCCTTTGAGCGCCTGGATGAAGCACACCGATGCGACGAGGTACAGCAGCGTAACGACGTTCATGCTCATCGCGCGCCCTCCTTGCCGCCCTCGACACGCTTGGGCTCCTTCTTGCGGAACATCTCGAGCATTCGCCTCGTCACGAGAAAGCCGCCGAACACGTTGACGGCCGCGAGCGCGACCGCGAGCGTGCCGAAGAACTTGCCGGTCACGCCGACGGTGAGCGCCGCCGCGAGCATCGCGCCGACGATCACGATCGCCGAGATCGCGTTGGTCACGGCCATCAGCGGTGTATGCAGCGCCGGCGTGACGTTCCAGACGACGTGGTAGCCGACGTACACCGCCAGCACGAAGATGATCACGTTGATCACCGTGTGATTGATGACTTCCATGTCTCCCCCGTTATTTACGCGTGACTTCGCCATCGCGGCACAGCAGCGTCGCGGCGACGATGTCGTCGGTCAGGTCGATGTTCAGCGTGCCTTCCTTCGTGACGATCAGTTTCATGAAGTCGAGCAGGTTGCGCGCGTACAGCGCCGACGCGTCCGACGCGACCATCGATGCGAGGTTCGTGTAGCCGGCGATCGTCACGCCGTTGTGCACGATCACCTGGTCGGCGACCGTCAGCGGGCAGTTGCCGCTCTTCCTGCCGTCGAATTCGGGGCCGCGGCCGGCCGCGAGATCGACGAGCACCGAGCCGGGCTTCATCGACTGCGCGGTTTCGACCGAGATCAGCGTCGGCGCCGGGCGCCCGGGAATCAGCGCGGTGGTGATCACGATGTCGGCCTGCTTCGCGCGCTCGTGCACGAGCGCGGCCTGGCGGCCGAGCCACGACGGCGGCATCGGGCGCGCATAACCGCCGACGCCCTGCGCGGCCTCGCGCTCTTCGTCGGTTTCGAACGGGACGTCGAGGAATTTCGCGCCGAGCGACTCGATCTGCTCCTTCACGGCCGGCCGCACGTCGGAAGCCTCGATCACGGCGCCCAGCCGCTTCGCGGTCGCGATCGCCTGCAGGCCCGCGACGCCCGCGCCGAGAATCAGCACGCGCGCGGCCTTCACGGTGCCCGCGGCCGTCATCAGCATCGGGAAGAAGCGCGGATACAGCGCCGCGGCGACGAGCACGGCCTTGTAGCCCGCGATGTTCGCCTGCGACGACAGCACGTCGAGACTCTGCGCGCGCGTCGTGCGCGGCGCGGCTTCGAGCGCGAAGCCCGTCACGCCGGCCGTGGCCAGTTTCGCCGCCTGCTCGCCGTTGAACGGCTCGAGCATGCCGACCAGCACGGAGCCGCGCTTCAGCGAAGGCAGCTCCGCGTCGGTGGGCGCCTGAACCTTCAACACGATGTCGGCATCAAAAGCAGCCGACTGGTCGGTCAATTCGGCACCGGCGGCCGCGTAGGCCTGGTCGGGATAACTGGCTGCGACGCCGGCCCCTTTCGCGATACTGACGCGATGGCCGGCAGCCGCGTATTTCTTCACGGTTTCCGGCGTCGCAGCCACACGCGCCTCGTTCGCCCGCGTTTCAGCAGGCACTCCAATATGCATCGTCAGTTCCTCCAGTCATTGTCAGTATTTCTTTTCTTGCGATTTTTACTGCACAACGAGCCGGACAGGCTGACTTACCGGCTCACGGGCAACGGCGTTCACGCTGCACTTTAACCGAAAGCGATGGTTGCGCCAGCACATTCCGCACGATCGTGCTCGAATGCGACATTAACCCGGCTCGTAGCGCCACGCGTCGGCGGGACGGACGATTTGCGGGGGTCGGATTCGTCTAACGAGATGCCGGGCAGCGTTCGGGCGCAACCGGTAAAATGCCGAACCATGAAACCCGAAATCTGGACCCCGCATGTGACGGTCGCCGCGCTCGTCGAGCACGCCGGCCGCTTTCTCGTGATCGAGGAAGAAACCTCGACGGGCCTGCGCATCAACCAGCCGGCCGGCCATCTCGAAGCCGGCGAAACGCTGGCCGACGCCGTGATCCGCGAGACGCTCGAGGAAACCGCGCACCCGTTCACGCCCGACGCGCTCGTCGGCGTCTATCTCGCGCACTACGACCGCCCCGGCAGCGCCGGCGCGACCTACCTGCGTTTCACGTTCTGCGGCACGGCCGGCGAGCCGGTCGCGGGCCACGTGCTCGACGACGGCATCGTCCGCACGCTGTGGATGACGGCCGACGAACTGCGCGCATGCAGCGAGCGCCATCGCTCGCCCGCGGTGATGCGCTGCGTCGACGACTATCTCGCCGGGCGGCGCATTCCGCTCGATTTCGTGCACACGCATTCGGTCGCGCCGCGCCCCGAAGCATTCGAACGTCAGGCGGTCAACAAATGAGCAAGCGCCGTGTAGTGGTGGGCATGTCGGGCGGCGTCGATTCGTCGGTGACCGCGTGGCTGCTGAAGGAACAGGGCTACGACGTGGTCGGCCTGTTCATGAAGAACTGGGAAGACGACGACGACGGCGAATACTGCTCGACGCGCCAGGACTGGATCGACGTCGTGTCGGTGGCCGACCTGATCGGCATCGACGTGGAAGCCGTCAACTTCGCAGCGGAATACAAGGACCGCGTGTTCGCCGAGTTCCTGCGCGAATACTCGGCCGGCCGCACGCCGAACCCCGACGTGCTGTGCAATGCCGAGATCAAGTTCAAGGCATTCCTCGATCACGCGATGTCGCTCGACGCGGAAATGATCGCGACCGGCCACTACGCGCGCGTGCGCGAGCGCGACGGGCGCTTCGAACTGCTGAAGGCATTCGATCATACGAAAGACCAGTCGTACTTCCTGCACCGGCTGAACCAGGCGCAACTGTCGAAGACGATGTTCCCGCTCGGCGAGATCCCGAAGACCAAGGTGCGCGAGATCGCCGCGCAGATCGGGCTGCCGAACGCGAAGAAGAAGGATTCGACCGGCATCTGCTTCATCGGCGAACGGCCGTTCCGCGATTTCCTGAACCGCTACCTGCCGACGAAACCCGGCCCGATGAAGACGCCCGACGGCAAGGTCGTCGGCGAGCACATCGGCCTCGCGTTCTACACGTTCGGCCAGCGCAAGGGCATCGGCCTCGGCGGCAGCAAGAGCGGCAGCGGCGAGCCGTGGTTCGTCGCCGCGAAGGACATCGCGTCGAACACGCTGTATGTCGTGCAGGGCCACGATCATCCGTGGCTGCTGTCGCGGCAGCTCGTCGCCGGCAACGTGAGCTGGGTCGCCGGCGAGCCGCCGGCGGAAGGCTTCGCATGCGGCGCGAAGACGCGCTACCGGCAGGCCGATGCCGCATGCACGTTTGCACGTGCCGGCGGCGAGCGCTTCTCGCTCGCGTTCGACGACGCGCAGTGGGCCGTCACGCCCGGCCAGTCGGCCGTGCTGTACGACGGCGAGATCTGTCTCGGCGGCGGCATCATCGAGTTCGCGGCAACCGGCCAGCCCGGCCAGGCAGCGCCCGCGGAAGGCCACGCACCGGCGCTCGCCGAAGCACGCTGACACACATTCGGTTTAGACTTGCGGCACGCCGCGCCCGGCGGAACATGATTCCGCCGAGGCCGGCAGACCGCCGCGCAGCGCACGCATGGCGGTATTTCAAGATTCTTACGGAGTCCCCATGCTTTCAAGACGCTATCTGGCGATGTGGTGTGCCGTCCTGCTGCTCGCCGCGACGGCCTCGCTTGCGTCGATCCACGCACTCTCCTGGCTGTGGATCCTGATCCCCGCCGCCCTCGTCGTGCTCGGCCTGTACGACCTGAAGCAGGACCGCCACGCGATCCTGCGCAACTACCCGCTCTGGGGCCACTTCCGCTTCCTGTTCGAGTTCATCCGCCCCGAGATCCGCCAGTACTTTGTCGAAGACGACACCGACGAGAAACCGTTCTCGCGCGCGCAGCGCAGCCTCGTCTACCAGCGCGCGAAGAACGTCGCCGACAATCGCCCGTACGGCACCGAGCTGAACGTGAAGGCCGTCGCGCACGAATGGATCAGCCACTCGCTCGCGCCGACGAAGCTGCCGAACCACGATTTCCGCATCCGCGTCGGCGCGAATCGCGCGCAACCGTACGACATTTCGATCTTCAACATCTCGGCAATGAGCTTCGGCTCGCTGTCCGCGAACGCGATCCGCTCGCTGAACCTCGGCGCGAAGAAAGGCGGTTTCGCGCACGACACCGGCGAAGGCTCGCTGTCGAAATACCACCGCGAGAACGGCGGCGACATCATCTGGGAAATCGCGTCGGGCTACTTCGGCTGCCGCAACGACGACGGCACGTTCAATCCCGACAAGTTCGCGAAGCAGGCCGCCGATCCGCAGGTCAAGATGATCGAGGTGAAGCTGTCGCAGGGCGCGAAGCCCGGCCACGGCGGCGTGCTGCCGGCCGCGAAGATCACGCCGGAGATCGCCGAGACACGCGGCGTGCCGATGGGCAAGGACTGCATCTCGCCCGCCACGCATTCGGAATTCTCGACGCCGCGCGGGCTGCTCGAATTCGTCGAGCGCCTGCGCACACTGTCGGGCGGCAAGCCGACCGGCTTCAAGCTGTGCGTCGGCCATCCGTGGGAGTTCTTCGGGATCGCGAAGGCGATGGTCGAAACCGGCATCGTGCCGGACTTCATCGTCGTCGACGGCGCGGAAGGCGGCACGGGTGCAGCGCCGCTCGAATTCACCGACCACGTCGGTGTACCGCTGCAGGAAGGGCTGCTGCTCGTGCACAACACGCTCGTCGGGATCGGCGTGCGCGACCGCGTGAAGATCGGCGCGAGCGGCAAGATCATCTCCGCGTTCGACGTCGCGCGCACGCTCGCGATCGGCGCGGACTGGGTGAACTCGGCGCGCGGCTTCATGTTCGCGGTCGGCTGCATCCAGGCGCAGACCTGCCACACGGGCCGCTGCCCGACCGGCGTCGCGACGCAGGACCCGGTGCGCCAGCGCGCGCTCGTCGTGCCCGACAAGGCCGACCGCGTGTACAACTTCCACCGCAATACGCTGCACGCACTGCAGGAACTCGTGCAGGCGGCCGGCCTCGCGCATCCGTCCGAGCTGCGCGCGCATCACATCGTGCAGCGCGTCGCGCCGCACGAGGTCCGGCTGATGTCGCAGTTGCTGAAATACCTGAAGCCCGGCGCGCTGCTCGACGGCAACCATTGCGGCTTCTCGCTGTACGACAAGTGGTGGCCGATCGCGCGCAGCGATTCGTTTACGCTCGGCGAGACCGTCTACGCGTCGATCGAGTGACGCTCGCGGCCGCCCAGGTACCGGGCGGCCCGGCAAAAAGAAAAGCGCCCCGCGGGGCGCTTTTCTTTCGTCTGCCGAATGTGTGACTGCGTGGCCGGCAGCGGTTCAGTTCTGCGGCAGCGTGTCGGCGAACGATTGCCGCTGCAGCAGCTTCACGAAGTGCTTGTCGAGGTTCGGGTGGCGATCGCGCCAGTTGACCTCGGGCATCCGGAAGTCGAGATAGCCGAGCGCGCAGCCGAGCGCGATGTCGGCGAGCGAGTAATGATTACCGACGCACCACGTCTTGCCGCCCAGGCCCTGCGACATCGCAACGAGCGCATCGTCGATCTTGCGCTGCTGGCGCGCGATCCAGCTCGCGCTGCGCTGCACCTCGTCGCGCATCGTGTGTTCGAGACGAATCGCGACCGCCGCGTCGAGCACGCCGTCGCCCAGCGCTTCCCAGCAGCGCACTTCGACGCGCTCGCGGCCCGACGGCGGAATCAGCTTGCCGACCGGCGACAGCGTATCGACGTATTCGCAGATCACGCGGGAATCGAACACCGCGGCACCATCCTCCATCACGAGGCACGGGACCTTGCCGAGCGGATTCGATGCATGAATATCCGTCTCCGGCGCCCACACGTTCTCGAGCTCCAGCTTGTAGTCGATCTTCTTTTCAGCGAGCACGATCCGCGCCTTTCGGACGTACGGGCTGCTGAGCGAACCGATTAATTTCATCATCTGCCTTTTTAAGGGAACCGCCGAGAGTATACGTTGTCGCCGATCATAACCGGCCAGCGTCGCGCGGTAGAAAATCGCCCGGCCGGCCTGTGGATGGTTTGCAACAACCGCCGCCGCGGGCCTTCCGGCGCGGCTTCCCGCCCCTCTCTCACGCGCCGCGTCCCGCGGCGCTACAATCGCACGATGAATGCGCCCCACGATACCGCCATCGCCATCGCCGTCGACGTCTACCGCCAGCGCCGTGAACGCGTGCTTGCCGCACTGCGCGCCGCCGGCGGCGGCGTCGCCATCGTCCCCACCGCGCCGGAACTGCTGCGCAACCGCGATACGGCCTACCCGTACCGGTACGACAGCTACTTCCACTACCTGACGGGCTTCACCGAACCGGATGCCGTGCTCGTGCTGAACGCGGCCGCGCCGCACGGCGCGCCGGAGTCGATCCTGTTCTGCCGCGGCAAGAATGTCGACCGCGAGATCTGGGAAGGCTTCCACTACGGGCCCGAAGCCGCGCGCGACGCGTTCGGCTTCGACGCGGCGTTCGCGATCGACGTGATCGACACCGAGATGCCGCGCCTGCTCGCCGATGCGGGCACCGTGCACTACCGGTTCGGCGCGTCGGCCGATTTCGAGCGGCAGCTCGCGGGCTGGCTCGACGCGGTGCGCGCGCTTGCGCGCACGGGCGTCGCCGCGCCGGACGCGATGCTCGATCTCACGCCGCTCGTCGACGACATGCGGCTCGTGAAGGACGAGCACGAACTCGCGATCATGATGCGCGCCGCGCACATCTCCGCGCTCGCGCACCGCCGCGCGATGCAGGCGTGCCGCCCCGGCATCCGCGAATACGAACTCGAGGCCGAGTTGCTGTATACGTTCCGCAAGCACGGCGCGCAGGCACCCGCGTATGGCTCGATCGTCGCGGCCGGCGCGAACGCGTGCGTGCTGCACTACCCGGCCGGCAACGCGGCCGCGCAGGACGGCGACCTGATCCTGATCGACGCCGCGTGCGAACTCGACGGCTACGCGTCGGACATCACGCGCACGTTCCCGGCCAACGGGCGCTTCTCGCCCGCGCAGCGTGCGCTATACGACATCGTGCTCGCCGCGCAGCAGGCCGCGATCGATGCGACACGCGCGGGCGTGCCGTTCGAGGCGCCGCACGATGCGGCCGTGCGCGTGCTCGCGCAAGGGCTGCTCGATACCGGCATCATCCCGAAAGCGCGCTTCTCGAACGTCGACGACGTGATCGCCGAGCGTGCGTACACGCGCTTCTACATGCACCGCACGGGCCACTGGATCGGCATGGACGTGCATGACTGCGGCGACTACCGCGAGCGGCTCGCCGAGCGCGACGGCAACGGCGCGCTGCCGTGGCGCACGCTGAAGCCCGGCATGACGCTGACGGTCGAGCCCGGCCTGTATGTGCGCGCGGCCGACGACGTGCCGCCCGAGTACTGGAACATCGGCATCCGCATCGAGGACGACGCAATCGTGCGCGAGCACGGCTGCGAGCTGATCACGCGCGGCGTGCCTGTCGACGCCGCCGAGATCGAAGCGCTGATGCGCGCGGGCGCATGACCGGCCGCTGCCGACCGTTACCTCCGTTTCACGAATCAAGATGACGACCGCTTCCTCCCCGGCCACACCGGATTACGACCTCGCCATCGTCGGCGCGGGCCCCGTCGGGCTCGCGCTCGCCGGCTGGCTCGCGCGCCGCAGCGCAACGCAGCACGCGTCGATCGCGCTGATCGATGCGCGCGAACCGGCCGCGAGCATGAACGACCCGCGCGCGATCGCCGTGTCGCACGGCAGCCGCGTGCTGCTCGACACGCTCGCGTGGCCTGCCGACGCGACGCCGATCGAACATATCCACGTGTCGCAGCGCGGCCATTTCGGCCGCACGCTGATCGACCGCGACGAGCACGACCTCGCCGCGCTCGGTTATGTCGTGCGCTACGGCTCGCTGGTGCAGGCGCTCGCGGGCGCCGTGCACGGCACGCGCGTCGACTGGCTCACGTCGACCACCGCGCGCGCGCCGCAGCAGGACGCCGACGGCGTCACGCTGACGCTCGACGGCCCGCAGGGCGAGCGCACGCTGCGCGCGCGCATCGTCATCAACGCCGAAGGCGGGCTGTTCCACGAACAGCAGGCCGACGCCGGCAAGCATCGCCGCGACTACGGGCAGACCGCGCTCGTCGGCACGGTCACGGTATCGGCGCCGCGCCCGAACGTCGCATGGGAACGCTTCACGCACGAAGGCCCGCTCGCGCTGCTGCCGCTCGGCGGGCCGCGCCAGGCCGACTACGCGCTCGTCTGGTGCTGCACGCCCGACGAAGCGGCGCGCCGCGCGACGCTGCCCGACGACGCGTTCCTGCGCGAGCTCGGCAGCGCGTTCGGCGAACGCATGGGCCGGTTCGTCGCGATCGCGGGCCGCGCGTCGTTCCCGCTCGGGCTGAACGCCGCGCAAACGCTCGTCAGCGGCCGCGTCGCGATCGTCGGCAATGCCGCGCAAACCCTGCACCCCGTCGCGGGCCAGGGGCTCAACCTCGGGCTGCGCGACGCGCATACGCTCGTCGACGCGCTGTCCGCGCAAGGCTTCGATGCGACCGCACTTGCGACCTTCAACGCGCGCCGCGCGCTCGACCGGCGCTTCACGATCGGCGCGACCGACACGCTGGCGCGGCTGTTCACGATCGATGCGGGTCCGCTCCCGCTGCTGCGCGGCGCCGCGCTCACCGCGCTCGAATTCGTGCCGCCGCTCAAGAAGGCGATCGCGCGCCAGATGATGTTCGGCCAGCGCAACTGACGCGCGAGGGCACCGCACGGTGCCCCCGGCCGGACCACACAAACCGGGTCAAATCGGCGGGGCATGGGAATACGGTAAAATGCGCGTTTTCCCTCCGCCCTTTTCATGCCCGCGCCGGTCGCGGGCGGTGCCATTGCGATGCCCGTTATCGGCTCTCACGTATTGCGTAACAACCTGTTCGTCGCCCCGATGGCCGGGGTGACGGATCGTCCGTTCCGCCAGCTGTGCAAGCGGCTGGGGGCCGGTTACGCCGTGTCCGAGATGGTCGCGTCCAACGCGCAGCTGTGGAAAAGCGCGAAGACGATGCGGCGCGCGAACCACGCAGGCGAAGTGGAGCCGATCGCGGTGCAGATCGCCGGCGCCGATCCGGCGATGATGGCCGAAGCGGCCCGCTACAACGTCGACAACGGCGCGCAAATCATCGACATCAACATGGGCTGCCCGGCGAAGAAAGTCTGCAACGTCGCGGCCGGCTCCGCGCTGCTGCAGAACGAGCCGCTCGTGCAGCGGATCGTCGAGGCCGTCGTCGCGGCGGTCGGCACGGGGCCCGATGCGGTGCCCGTCACGCTGAAGATCCGCACCGGCTGGGATCGCGAGCACAAGAACGCGATCACGGTCGCGCGGCTGGCCGAAGCCGCCGGCATCGCGATGCTCACCGTGCACGGCCGCACGCGCGCCGACCTGTACCGCGGCGATGCCGAATACGACACCATCGCGGCCGTGAAGGCGGCCGTGCGAATTCCGGTCGTCGCGAACGGCGACATCACGTCGCCCGCAAAAGCGAAGGCCGTGCTCGATGCAACCGGTGCAGACGCGCTGATGATCGGTCGCGCCGCGCAAGGCCGGCCGTGGCTGTTCCGCGAAATCGATCATTTCCTGCAAACCGGCGAGCTGCTGCCCCCGCCGCTGATCGACGAGATCCAGCACGTGATGAACGAACACCTGGAAGACCACTACGCTTTCTATGGTGAATTCACGGGAGTCCGTACTGCGCGCAAGCACATCGGCTGGTACACTCGCGGCCTTTCCGGTGCCAACGGGTTCCGGCACAGGATGAACACGCTCGATTCCACCCGCGAGCAACTCGCCGCCGTCAATGCATTCTTCGACGCGCAAAAGGCGCTGTCGGACCATCTCGTCTACGTCGATGACGAAGAGGAAAACGGCCAGGGCGAGTCGGACGACCATAACCAGTTAGCAGCATGAGCAAGCACAACATCGAACAATGTGTCCGCGAGAGCCTGGACGTGTATTTCCGGGATCTAGACGGCTCCAATCCGCACGACGTCTATGAAATGGTGATGTCCTGCGTCGAAAAGCCGATGCTCGAGGTCGTGCTCGTACAGGCAGGCGGCAACCAGTCGCTCGCCGCGGAGTACCTCGGCATCAATCGCAATACGCTGCGCAAGAAGCTGCAGCAGCACGGCCTGCTGTAGTCGGCCGTCCCGTCCCCGTTTCCCTGGCTATTGGTGGTTCCATCATGATCAAGCAAGCGCTCATTTCCGTTTCCGACAAGACCGGCATCGTCGACTTCGCGAAGTCGCTGTCCGACCTCGGCGTCAAGCTGCTGTCGACGGGCGGCACCGCGAAACTGCTCGCCGACGCGGGCCTGCCCGTTACCGAAGTGGCCGACTACACGGGCTTTCCGGAAATGCTCGATGGGCGCGTGAAGACGCTGCACCCGAAGGTGCACGGCGGCATCCTCGCGCGCCGCGACCTGCCCGAGCACATGCAGGCGCTGGAACAGCACGGCATCCCGACGATCGACCTGCTCGTCGTGAACCTCTATCCGTTCGTCGCGACGATCGCAAAGGACGACTGCACGCTCGCCGACGCGATCGAGAACATCGACATCGGCGGCCCGACGATGCTGCGCTCGGCCGCGAAAAACCACCGCGACGTGACGGTCGTCGTCGATCCGGCCGACTACGCGGTCGTGCTCGACGAAATGAAGGCGAACGGCAACACGGTCGGCTACCCGACCAACTTCCGCCTCGCGACGAAGGTGTTCGCGCACACCGCGCAATACGACGGCGCGATCACGAACTACCTGACGAGCCTGACCGACGAGCTGAAGCACGCATCGCGCAATGCGTACCCGGCGACGCTGAACATGGCGTTCGACAAGGTGCAGGACCTGCGCTACGGCGAGAACCCGCACCAGAGCGCGGCGTTCTACCGCGACATCACGACGCCGGCCGGCGCGCTCGCGAACTACCGCCAGCTGCAGGGCAAGGAACTGTCGTACAACAACATCGCGGATTCGGACGCGGCGTGGGAATGCGTGAAGACGTTCGACGCGCCGGCCTGCGTGATCATCAAGCATGCGAACCCGTGCGGCGTCGCGGTCGGCAACGACTCGGCCGACGCGTACGCGAAGGCGTTCCAGACCGACCCGACCTCCGCGTTCGGCGGCATCATCGCGTTCAACCGCGAAGTCGACGAAGCGGCCGCGCAGGCTGTCGCGAAGCAGTTCGTCGAAGTGCTGATCGCACCGTCGTTCTCCGACGCCGCGAAGCAGGTGTTCGCCGCGAAGCAGAACGTGCGCCTGCTCGAAATCGCGCTCGGCGACGGCCATAACGCATTCGACCTGAAGCGCGTGGGCGGCGGCCTGCTCGTGCAGTCGCTCGATTCGAAGAACGTGCAGCCGCACGAGCTGCGCGTGGTCACGAAGCGCCACCCGACGCCGAAGGAAATGGACGACCTGCTGTTCGCGTGGCGCGTCGCGAAGTACGTGAAGTCGAACGCGATCGTGTTCTGCGGCAACGGCATGACGCTCGGCGTCGGCGCAGGCCAGATGAGCCGCGTCGATTCCGCTCGCATCGCGAGCATCAAGGCGCAGAACGCGGGCCTGACGCTGGCCGGTTCGGCCGTCGCGTCGGATGCGTTCTTCCCGTTCCGCGACGGCCTCGACGTCGTCGTCGCGGCCGGCGCGACCTGCGTGATCCAGCCGGGCGGCTCGGTGCGCGACGACGAAGTGATCGCGGCAGCCGACGAGCACAACATCGCGATGATCCTGACGGGCGTGCGCCACTTCCGTCACTGATCGCATGCGGCCCGCGCGGCCGTTGCACGACAACCCGGCGGCGTCGCACCCGCCGGGTTTTTTATTGCGCGGCACCGGCGCGCGACTGTGCGACCGGCTCGCCGCGCCATTCGTTGTAGTATCGCTGCATCACGCATCTCTCCTCACTCATGCGAATTCTCGGCATCGACCCCGGCCTGCGCGTCACCGGCTTCGGCGTCATCGACGTCAGCGGCCACCGGCTCGCCTATGTCACGAGCGGCGTGATCCGCACGCCGACGGCCGATCTGGCCACCCGGCTCGGCACGATCTTCCAGGGCGTGTCGACGATCGTGCGCGAACATGCGCCCGACCAGGCCGCGATCGAAAAGGTGTTCGTCAACGTGAACCCGCAGTCGACGCTGCTGCTCGGCCAGGCGCGCGGCGCCGCGATCTGCGGCCTCGTCGCGGGCGGGCTGCCGGTCGCCGAATACACGGCGCTGCAGCTCAAGCAGGCCGTGGTGGGCTACGGCCGCGCGACCAAGACGCAGATGCAGGAAATGGTCACGCGGCTACTCAACCTCTCCGGCCAACCGGGCTCCGATGCGGCCGACGCGCTCGGCATGGCGATCTGCCATGCGCACGGCGGCAACACGCTCAGCACGCTCGGCGGCCTCGCGCCGGCGCTCGCGAAGAAAGGGCTGCGCGTGCGGCGCGGGCGGCTGGTCGGCTGATGCCGGCGCGCGCCATCGCCCGGCACACCGGACCGACTGTTGTGCCCGCGCGCAGCGCACACGCGACACGCACCGCATCGGCCTGACGGCCAAGCCCATCGGCATTGCGCCGCGCGTGCGCTACACTCGCGCTTTCTTCCTCGCATCCCGCCATCCATGATCGGTCGCATCGCCGGCATCCTGCTCGAAAAGAACCCGCCTCACCTGCTCGTCGACTGCAACGGCGTCGGCTACGAAATCGACGTGCCGATGAGCACCTTCTACAACCTGCCGCAGACGGGCGAGCGCGTCGTGCTGCTCACGCAGCAGATCGTCCGCGAGGACGCGCACCTGCTGTACGGCTTCCTGACGCCGCAGGAGCGCACGACCTTCCGCGAGCTGCTGAAGATCACCGGCATCGGTGCGCGCATGGCGCTCGCCGTGCTGTCCGGCATGAGCGTGCAGGAGCTCGCGCAGGCCGTGACGATGCAGGACGCCGCGCGCCTCACGCGCCTGCCCGGCATCGGCAAGAAGACGGCCGAGCGCCTGCTGCTCGAGCTGAAGGGCAAACTCGGCGCCGACCTCGGCGCGCTCGCCGGCGCCGCGTCGGCGTCCGACCACGCGACCGACATCCTCAACGCGCTGCTCGCGCTCGGCTACTCCGAAAAGGAAGGCCTCGCCGCGATCAAGAACGTGCCGGCCGGCACCGGCGTGTCCGAAGGCATCAAGCTCGCGCTGAAGGCGCTGTCGAAGGCGTAACGCCCGCCGGAACCGACTGTCGGACGCAGTGTCGCGCCGCCGCGCGGCGCGCGCCAGTCGGCCGTCCGGCCAGTTCGGACCGCGAGCGGCGCGCGGTACAATGGCCGCATGATTGAAACCGACAAACTCGCCACCGAGCAGCGGATCATCGCCGCCACGCCCACCTCGTCGCACGAGGAGGTGTTCGAACGCGCGCTGCGGCCGCGCCAGCTCGACGACTACGTCGGCCAGGAAAAGGTGCGCGGCCAGCTCGAGATCTTCATCGAAGCGGCCAAGCGCCGCTCCGAGCCGCTCGACCACGTGCTGCTGTTCGGGCCGCCGGGTCTCGGCAAGACGACGCTCGCGCACATCATCGCGCGCGAGATGGGCGTGAACCTGCGCCAGACGTCGGGCCCCGTGCTCGAACGCGCGGGCGATCTCGCCGCGCTGCTGACGAACCTCGAAGCGAACGACGTGCTGTTCATCGACGAGATCCACCGGCTGTCGCCGGTCGTCGAGGAAATCCTGTATCCGGCACTCGAGGATTACCAGATCGACATCATGATCGGCGAAGGTCCGGCCGCGCGCAGCGTGAAGCTCGACCTGCAGCCGTTCACGCTGGTCGGCGCGACCACCCGCGCGGGGATGCTGACCAACCCGCTGCGCGACCGTTTCGGGATCGTCTCGCGCCTCGAGTTCTACGACGCCGATCAACTGTCGCGCATCGTGCGGCGCTCGGCGTCGCTACTGAACGCGCAGATCGATCCGAACGGCGCGCTGGAAATCGCGAAGCGCTCGCGCGGCACGCCGCGGATCGCGAACCGGCTGCTGCGCCGCGTGCGCGACTTCGCGGAAGTGAAGGCCGACGGCCAGATCACCGCGGCGGTGGCCGATGCCGCGCTCGCGATGCTCGACGTCGATCCGGTCGGCTTCGACCTGATGGACCGCAAGCTGCTCGAAGCGATCCTGTACAAGTTCGACGGTGGCCCGGTCGGCATCGACAACCTGGCAGCGGCGATCGGTGAGGAGCGCGACACGATCGAGGACGTGCTCGAGCCGTACCTGATCCAGCAGGGCTTCCTGCAGCGCACGCCGCGCGGGCGTGTCGCGACGCTGCTCACATATCGCCACTTCGGGCTCTCCGCGCCCGACGCCGGCAGCACCGAACGCGGCATGTGGGATACGCCCGCCGGGAAGTAACCGGCCGCCCGAGCCACGCCAGCCATGACGACGCCGCCTAGCCACCACCCCGCCGCACCCGCACCGGGCCCGCGCTGGGCCGAGCCGATCCGCAAGCGGCTCGTGGCCGGCATCACGCACCTGACCGTGGGCGGCGGCGGCCCGTCGCTCGATCTCTCTTCACCGCCCGGCGATCCCGGGCTGTTCGGCCCCGATGCCGTCTGCTGGCGCGTGCATGCCGACTTCACGTCGATGATGACAGGCGGCATCGCCGCGCTGCTGCTGCAGGCGCTCCATCCGCTCGCGCTCGCGGGCGTCTGGGATCACTCGTCGTTTCGCACCGACATCCTCGGCCGCTTGCGGCGCACCGCCACCTTCATCACGGGCACGACGTTCGGCAGTCGCGCGGACGCGCTCGCGCTGATCGAGCGCGTGAAAACGATCCACTCGCGCGTATCGGGTACCGCGCCCGACGGTCGGCCGTACCGCGCCGACGATCCGGCATTGCTGACCTGGGTGCATATCGCGGAAGTATCGAGCTTCCTCGCCGCGCACCTGTGCTACGTGAATCCGGCGCTGTCGGGCGAATTGCAGGACCGCTATTACGCCGAAACGGCGTTGATCGCCGAACTGCTCGGCGCGCACGAGGTGCCCCGTTCGCGCGCCGAGGTCGCCGCGTATCTCGCGCGCATGCAGCCCGAACTCGAGGCCGGACCGCATACCTTCGAGGTGATGTCCATCCTGCTGAATGTGCCGGTCGCGAAGCCCGCGCTGCGGCCGGCCGCGTCGCTGGTGATGCATGCCGGGATCGACCTGCTGCCGCCGTGGGCGCAGCGGATGCTCCGCGTGTCGACGTTCGCGCCATTGCGACGCGCGGTGGTCCGGCCCGGCGTACGGGCCGTCGCACCCGTGCTGCGCTGGGCGCTCGTCAACGGCGCGTCGAAGCGTGCGCGCCGTCGCGCGACCGCGCCTCCGCCCGACGGCGCACCTTCCGCCTGACGATTCGCCTCTTCAGATTATTTCAATTTACTGTCAAATACCTGTGACAAACCAACGGGGAATTCGACAAGCTGCGCCAGCCGATCACGGCCGACCAGCCTGGCAAGATCGCATACGCGCCCGACTACAAGGCGCGCCACGCGCTGCCGCAGTAAGCGTCACGCAGGAGGAAGGGGGAATCCCGGCCGGCCCCGCGTGCTCAGAGCACCTTGCGATAGCCGTCGTCGTCGCTCTCGGCGTCAAGGTGCGACACGTCGGCCCACTGCACGACCTGCGCGCGGCCATCCACGTAATCGACGACGTTGATGCTCGTATTGAGCAGTTGGTAGTTGCGCGGCGCCGACAGATCGAGACCATTCGCAAAACGGTACACGCAGTCGAGCACGCCGCCATGCGCGACGCACGCGATCCGGCCGCCCGGATGCGCGGCGACGATCGGCTCGAGCGCATGCAGCACGCGGTGATAGAACGCACGCTGCGACTCGCCGCCTTCCGGCGCGAAGCCCGGATCGCGCGTCTGCCAGGCCGCGTACGCGTCCGGAAACAGCGCCTCGATCTCGGCGCTGTCGTGCCCCTGGAATGCGCCGTACGAGCGTTCGCGCAGCCCGTCCCGCAACTGCAGCGGCAGCCCGAGCGCATCGGCAAAGGGTTGCGCGGTCTGCTGCGCGCGCATCAGGTCGCTCGAATAGACCGCGTCGAGCCGCGCACCCTCGCGCGCCTCTCGCTCGAGCCGCGCGGCCAGTCGCTGCGCCTGCGCGAGCCCCGAATCGGCCAGCGGGATGTCGATATGCCCCTGGATGCGCTTGATGCGGTTCCAGGCCGTCTCGCCATGGCGGATGAAAAGAATCTGCGTGGTGGCCATCGCGGCGCGTCTCCGGGGAAGCATCAGGGCCGCACTTGCAGCCAGAACGTCACGGGGCCGTCGTTGACGAGCGATACCTGCATGTCGGCGCCGAACTCGCCCGTCTCGACGACGGGATGGCGCGCCCGCGCGGCCGCGACGAAATAGTCGAACAGCCGCGCGCCTTCGTCGGGCGGCGCGGCCGGCGTGAAGCTCGGGCGCAGCCCGCTGTTGGTATCGGCCGCCAGCGTGAACTGCGACACGAGCAGCAGGCCGCCTGCGCGACCCGCGCCGTCGATATTCGACACCGGTAGGTTCATCTTGCCGGCCGCGTCACTGAACACGCGGTAGCCGAGCATCTTCGCCAGCAGCTTGTCGGCCGCCGCGTCGGTGTCGCCGCGCTCCGCGCAGACCAGCGCGAGCAGGCCCGCGCCGATCTCGCCCGTCGTGCGGTCGCCGACGCGCACGTCGGCGCGCTTCACGCGCTGGATCAGCGCGATCATGCGGTCAGCGTGACGCGCGCGAAGCGACGCTTGCCGACCTGCACGACGAACTCGCCGGCCTCGACCTTCAGGCCCTTGTCCGACACGGTCGCGCCGTCGATCTTCACGCCGCCCTGCTCGATGTTGCGCAGCGCTTCGCTCGTCGACGGCACGAGGCCGGCCTGCTTCAGCAACTGGCCGATCGCCAGCGGTGCGCCCGCGAGCGTGACCGACGGAATGTCGTCCGGCACGCCGCCCTTCGCGCGGTGGTTGAAGTCTTCGAGCGCACGCTCGGCGTCGGCCTGCGAATGGAAGCGCGCGACGATTTCCTGCGCGAGCAGCACCTTGAAGTCGCGCGGGTTACGGCCGCCTTCGGCTTCGCGCTTGAAGCCGACGATCTCGTCCATGCTGCGGAACGACAGCAGTTCGAAGTAACGCCACATCAGCGTATCCGAGATGCTCATCAGCTTGCCGAACATGTCGGTCGGCTTCTCGCTGATGCCGACGTAGTTGCCCTTCGACTTCGACATCTTCTCGACGCCGTCGAGGCCTTCGAGCAGCGGCATCGTCAGGATGCACTGCTGTTCCTGGCCGTACTGCTTCTGCAGTTCGCGGCCGACCAGCAGGTTGAACTTCTGGTCGGTGCCGCCGAGTTCGAGATCGGCGTTCAGCGCGACCGAATCGTAGCCCTGCATCAGCGGGTACAGGAATTCGTGGATCGAGATCGGCACGCCGCCCTGGAAGCGCTTCGTGAAGTCCTCGCGCTCGAGGATCCGCGCGACCGTGTAGCGCGACGCGAGCTTGATCATCCCGTCCGCGCCGAGCGGCATCGACCATTCGCTGTTGTAGCGGATCTCGGTCTTTTCGCGATCGAGCACGAGTGCGGCCTGCTCGAAGTAGGTCTTCGCGTTCGACTCGATCTGCTCACGCGTGAGCGGCGGGCGCGTCGCGTTGCGGCCCGACGGATCGCCGATCAGCGACGTGAAATCGCCGATCAGGAAGATCACCGTGTGGCCGAGGTCCTGCAGCTGACGCATCTTGTTCAGCACGACCGTGTGGCCGATGTGGATGTCGGGCGCGGTCGGGTCGAGGCCGAGCTTGATGCGAAGCGGCGTGCCGGTGGCCGCGCTGCGCGCGAGCTTCTGCGCGAACTCCTCCTCGATCAGCAGCTCGTCGACGCCGCGCTTCGTGACGGCGAGCGCATGCCGGACTTCGTCGGTGATCGGGAAAACGGGCTTGGAACTGGGTTCGGTGCTCATCGGTGCCAGGAAGAATGTCGCAAAAACAGGGATTTTCCCATAACTTGCGCGCGCATCGCTTAACGGCGCGTCACGTTGCGCGGATAATCGGGCGCAAGGTGCGCGGCACGGGCCCGCGCCGTACGATCCAGGAGAACCCAACGTGCCGCAACGACAGCCGCAAAACGTCCATCCGGCCGACGGCATCTACTTCGGGCTGATGTCGGGAACCAGCATGGACGGCGTCGACGGCGTCGCCGTGCGTTTCGAGGCCGGCAAGGCGCCGGCCGTGCTCGCGGAAGCGTTCGTCGGTTTCGCGCAATCGCTGCGCGACGCGCTGTTCGCGCTGCAGCAGCCCGGCGACAACGAGATCGACCGCGAATCGCTCGCGGCGAACGCGCTCGTCACGCGCTACGCGGTGTGCTGCCACGAATTGCAGCGCACCGCGGGGCTGTCGCGCGACGAGATTCGCGCGATCGGCGTGCACGGCCAGACGGTGCGCCATCGCCCCGAACGCGGCTATACGCGGCAACTCAACAACCCGGCGCTGCTCGCCGAGCTGACCCATGTCGATGTGATCGCCGATTTCCGCAGCCGCGACGTGGCTGCCGGCGGCCACGGCGCGCCGCTCGCGCCGGCGTTCCATGCGACGGTGTTCGGTGCGCCGGGCGAGACGCGCGTCGTCTGTAATCTCGGCGGGATCAGCAACATCACGATTCTGCCCGGCGAAGGCGGCAACGTGCGCGGCTTCGACTGCGGCCCCGCGAATGCGCTGATCGACGCGTGGGCGACCCGCCATCTGGGCAAGCCTTACGACGACGGCGGCAAGTTCGCCGCGCGCGGCACCGTACACGTGCCGCTGCTCGATGCGCTGCTCGACGAACCGTATTTCGCCGCGCCGCCGCCGAAAAGCACCGGACGCGACCTGTTCAATCCCGCGTGGCTCGACGCGAAGCTCGCCGCGTTCGCGCAGGTCGCGCCGGAGGACGTGCAGGCAACCCTCACGGCACTCACCGCGGTCTCGGTCGCACGGGAGATCGCGCAGCACGCACCCGGCTGCAAGGCCGTCTTCGTGTGCGGCGGCGGTGCACGCAATCCGGTGCTGCTCGACGCGCTCCGGCACGCGCTGCGCGAGGCCGGCGTGCCGGCCACGGTCGATACGACGGCCGCGCTCGGCGTGCCGCCGCAACAGGTCGAGGCGCTCGCGTTCGCGTGGCTCGCGTACCGCTTCACCGCGCGCCAGCCCGGCAATCTCGCGACGGTCACCGGTGCGGCCGGCCACCGCGTGCTCGGCGCGCTCTATCCGGGCTGACGCAAAGCCTGCCGCCCGGCAGGCGCCGCGCACGGGCATAAAAAAACGGGGCTTCATGCCCCGTTTTTCATTCCGGCGAACCGGCGCTGATCTGTCGTGCGCTCAGACCGAGAACGACGAACCGCACCCGCAGGTGGTGGTCGCGTTCGGGTTCTTGATCACGAACTGGGCGCCGTTGATGTCGTCCTTGTAGTCGATCTCGGCGCCGACCAGATACTGGTAGCTCATCGAGTCGATCAGGAGCTGGACACCGTTCTTGTTCATCACGGTGTCGTCCTCGTTGACTTCCTCGTCGAACGTAAAGCCGTACTGGAAGCCGGAGCAGCCGCCACCCTGCACGAACACGCGCAGCTTCAGGTCGGGATTGCCCTCTTCGTCGATCAGTTGCTTGACCTTGTCGGCCGCTGCGTCGGTAAAGACGAACGGAAGCGGCATTTCGGTCGTCGTTGCTGCGGATTCGGTAACAGCGTTCATTGCGAACTCTCCAAGAAGCTTTAGCCGCTATTGTAGGGCCGATCAGAAGATCGTGCTGAAGTCCATGAAATCAATAGGTTCTTGTCGATTTCATCAAACCTGCCCGTGCGAGCCGCCGCAGCACGGGCCTCGCAGCGGGCATAAAAAAACCGCCAGCGCGAAAGCTGGCGGTTTTTCCGGCGGACGCCGCCCGAAAGCGGTGCGGCCATGAAGCGGAATTAACGCTTCGAGAACTGCTTGGCGCGGCGTGCCTTGCGCAGACCGACCTTCTTACGCTCGACTTCACGCGCATCGCGCGTCACGAAGCCTGCGCTCGACAGCGACGGCTTCAGCGTCGCATCGTAGTCGATCAGTGCACGGGTGATGCCGTGGCGCACTGCGCCTGCCTGACCCGTTTCACCGCCGCCGTTCACGTTCACCTTGATGTCGAACGTCTGGCCGTGGTTCGTGAGTTCCAGCGGTTGACGCACGATCATCAGCGACGTTTCGCGCGAGAAGTAGTCAGCGATGGGCTTGCCGTTGACGATGATGTCGCCCTTGCCAGCCTTGATGAAGACACGTGCGACTGCGCTCTTGCGGCGGCCCGTACCGTAGTTCCAGTTACCGATCATGTGGGTCCCCTTAGATCTCGAGCGCCTTCGGCTGTTGAGCCGAATGCGGATGCGTCGCTTCTGCGTAGACCTTCAGCTTCTTGATCATCGCGTAGCCGAGCGGGCCCTTCGGCAGCATGCCCTTGACCGCCTTCTCGAGCGCGCGGCCCGGGAAGCGTTCCTGCATCTTGCCGAACGTCGTTTCATAGATACCGCCCGGGTAGCCCGAGTGACGGTAGTACTTCTTGTCCAGCGTCTTGTTGCCCGTGACCTTCAACTTGCTCGCGTTGATGATGATGATGAAATCACCAGTGTCGACGTGCGGGGTGAACTCAGGCTTGTGCTTGCCGCGCAGACGGCGTGCCACTTCGCTGGCAACACGGCCGAGAACCTTATCCGTCGCGTCAATCACGTACCATTCGCGCGTCACCTCATGGGCTTTTGCGGAAAACGTCTTCATGATCGATCCAAAAAAAATGCTTTGCCCGATGTGTTCTTCCTGCTTGTCTGTGTGCGCTTCGAGGCGCGGTGCAGGCTCTCCCTGTTCTTTTTCCGTGGGCATGAATGCGGAAAAGCCCTGAATTATAAAGGAAATACGGCAACGCGGTCAAAGGGAATCCACGTCCCGTGTCCGCGGCGCCCGAAATGGGCGAAAATTCGGTCGTGCCCCGACAAGCCAGGCGATCCGAGCGCCCGGGGAGGCACCCATCGACGCGCGGCACATGACCTTGCCGCGCCAGACCGGCCGAATACGGAAAACAACAAACAAGCATGATGAAACAACGACTTACGCCCTTCTTCGCGGCCGCGCTGCTGGCCGCCGCGGCGCCTGCCGTCGCCGCCCAGGTCGGCTGCGAAGCCAAGCTCGACGCGCTCGATGCGCGCATTGCCGAAGCCCGGACCGCCCATGCCGAGGATCGCGTCGCCCGCCTGCGTGCGGTGCGCGAACGCGTCCGCCACTTCTGCGCACGCGGCCACGGCCATGCGTCGGCCGTGACCGCGCCGGCACCCGACGCACGCTTGCGCGGCACACCGCCCGACGCGACATCGCAGCCGGCCGCACGGCAGCCTGCGTAATGATTGTCGGGGGATGCCGGGGCGCGCAAGCCGCGCGCCGATGTTTGCATGGGACGAAAAAAAGCCCGAACGGCTGGTTCGGGCTTAATCCACCTTAGGAGGAGGGTGGAGGAGACATTCGGAGGTTGCCGCAGCGCGACAACCAATGAGGCTCATTATACGAACGCACCACCGGCTTCACAAGAAAATTTGCATTGCGAAATCAAAAACCATAATGCGAAATTTCGGACGATTGGCAGAAAAATTCAATTTCATGTTTAAAATCAATCACATGACTCCGGCCAAGGCGAGCGAAGATAGCCCGCACCTAGAGTAAAACCCCTAAAAACAACAGGGAAATCGCCGCTCGGCACGCTGTCGCGCACCGCTCGCGCGGCTCCGGTGCTGCACGTCGTGCACCGCATCAGCCGACCGAAGCGCTGCGGGCTACAATGCCGGATCGAATCCGAATCAGGCAACGCTGGAGTGCAAGCATGGAATGCAAAGTAAGCTGGATGGGTCAGGACGGCATGGCGTTTTCGGCCCAGACCGGAAGCGGGCATCTCGTCACGATGGACGGCGCGCCCGAAGGCGGCGGCCATAATCTCGCGCCGCGCCCGATGGAAATGGTGCTGCTCGGCACCGGCGGCTGCACGGCCTATGACGTCGTGCTGATCCTGAAGAAGAGCCGCCAGGAAGTCACCGGCTGCTCGGTCACGCTGAAGGCCGAACGCGCGAGCGAAGACCCGAAGGTGTTCACGAAGGTGCACTTCCACTTCACCGTCACCGGCCGCAACCTGAACCCGGCCACGGTCGAACGCGCGATCAACCTGTCGCACGACAAGTACTGCTCCGCGTCGATCATGATCGCGAAGACGGCCGAACTCACGCATTCGTTCGACATCGTCGCCGCCTGAACGCACGGCGCTCGCGCACGAAAAAAGGGCCGGCGCTCCGCAAGGAGACGCCGGCCCTTTCGCATTCGAATGGCAAAGCAGGCCGATAAGCCGGATTCTGTGCACGCTGCGCGCCGAAGCGCACAGCGCGTGGCAGCCATTCCTCTAGGCGCGCCATTGCTGACGCGCTCAAGCTTCCTACCCGCAGACGAGACGGGGGCCCCGTCCTGCATCCGAAGATGCGCGCCTGCCTACTTGGAATTGCTCCGGGTGGAGGTTACCGTGCCGGCGAACGTCGCCGTCGCCGCGGTGCGCTCTTACCGCACCGTTTCACCCTTACCTGATCCCGGCTTGCGCCGGGCCATCGGCGGTTTGCTTTCTGTTGCCCTGTTCCGCGTGTCGCCACGGATGGCCGTTAGCCATCACCCTGCCCTGTGGAGTCCGGACTTTCCTCGCCCCCGCGCGCCCGAAGGCGGCGAGGCCGCGACTGCCTGGCCTGCTTTGCGACGCGCATTCTAGCACTGCGCGCCGCCGCCGGCTGCGCGCGTGCGGCGACCGCTGCGGAATACGGCCGGATCGTCGTAGAACGCGGCGCCGGCATTCGCGTCGCACCAGCCCGGCACGCCGAGCACCGGAAGCGGCGAGAAATCGCGGCTCGTCAACTCGCGCGTCGCGAGTTCGGCGGCGACACGCGCATCGACATGCGCAGTGCGCTGCGCGTCGGGCCACGAAAAATAGTCGGCGCTCACTTCGACGATCCACGTGTGCGCCGTGCAGGACTTGTAAGGCGCGACGAGCTTCTCGAGCAGCGCATGGCCGACGAGCCGCGCTTCGCAGCGCGTGCCCCACGCGTCGCGTGCGGCGACCAGCAGCCGCTGCCAGTCGAAGCCGCGCAGCGCATCGACGAGCGCGCGGTCGGCCGTCACGAACAGCGCGGCATTCTCGTCGAACAGCGTGAGCGCATCGCGCAGCGTGCCGCGCACAGGCCCGACGCCGCCCGCCGCGTCGATCGCGGCGGCCTGGCGCGCGTTCAACGCGGCCTTGATGTGCGGATACGCGAACCAGACGAGCGCATTGAAGAAGTCGTGAAGATTGTGGCGGGTCGGCACGCCGCCGGTGTCGGCAATATGGGTCTCGTACGCGACACCAGGCGGCAGTTCGGCCTGCGGCACGAATCGCAGCGGCCTGCCGCGACCGCTGATGCGCCCGCCGTCGCGCAAAACGCCGTTCAGCGCGTCGAGCAGCGCGGCATCGCCCGCCCGTGCGGCCGCCTGCGCGGCGCGGCCGGGCTCCGCGTACTGTGCAAGCCACGGCGCGGACCAGTCGATCCGCGCGCAATCCGCCGCCCCGCTGCCGGCCGTGTGGCCGGCTCCGCGCGGCGGCGCGCCGCTCACGCGAGTTTCCAGCCGATCGTCTCGCCGCCGCGCAGCGGCACGACCGGCGTGTCGCCCGCGAAGATCTCGCGCGGCAGTTCCCACGCCTCGCGGCGCAGCGTGACCGTCTCGGCGCTGCGCGGCAGCCCGTAGAAATCGGCGCCGAAGAAGCTCGCAAAGCCTTCCAGCTTGTCGAGCGCGCCGGCGTGGTCGAACGCTTCCGCATACAGTTCGAGCGCGTGCAGCGCCGTGTAGCAGCCTGCGCAGCCGCACGCGGTTTCCTTCGCGCCGCGCGCATGCGGTGCGCTGTCGGTACCGAGGAAGAAGCGCGGGTTGCCCGAGGTCGCGGCCTCGACCAGCGCGACGCGATGCGTCTCGCGCTTCAGCACGGGCAGGCAGTAGTAGTGCGGGCGAATCCCGCCGACGAACAGCGCGTTGCGGTTGTACAGCAGGTGATGCGCGGTGATCGTCGCGCCGAGCAGGCCGGGCGCCGCGTCGGCATCGCGCACGTAGTCGGCCGCGTCCTTCGTCGTGATGTGCTCGAACACGACCTTCAGGCCCGGGAAATCGCGGCGCAGCGGCGTCATCACGCGGTCGATGAAGACCTTCTCGCGGTCGAACAGGTCGATCGACGCATCGGTCACCTCGCCGTGCACGAGCAGCGGCATGCCCGTTTCCTGCATCGCCTCGAGCGTCTTCGCGCATTTCGCGAGATCGGTGACGCCGTGGTCCGAGTTCGTCGTAGCGCCTGCCGGATACAGCTTCACGCCGTGCACGAAGCCGCTTTCGCGCGCGCGGCGGATTTCGTCGGGCGGCGTGTTGTCGGTCAGGTACAGCGTCATCAGCGGTTCGAACGTCATCCCGGCCGGCAGCGCGGCGAGGATGCGCTCGCGATAGGCCTGCGCCTGTGCGGTGGTCGTCACCGGCGGCTTCAGGTTCGGCATGACGATCGCGCGGCCGAACTGGCGCGCGGTGTGCGGCAGCACGGCGGCCAGCATGTCGCCGTCTCGCAGGTGCAGGTGCCAGTCGTCGGGACGGGCGAGCGAAAGCGTCGCCGGGGAGGAAGCGTTCGAGGCAGTCATAGGAGGCGTCGTGAGGAACGGACTGGCCATCAGCGGGGCCGGAACACGCGTGCGCGGGCCGACTGACGGCAAACCGCAACACGAGGCCTTTGGCCAGCGGAATCCGCTTTTTACCGCTCAGGGCTCGGTGATATGCTAGAAGCCGCATTGTACCGGGGTTCGCCCGGTTCGTTACCCCCCGCTTCTGCCTGCCGCCCCAAGTAAAATGTGCCAACTCCTAGGAATGAACTGCGCCGCGCCGACGGACGTCACATTCTCCTTCACAGGTTTCGCGGCCCGGGGCGGGCTCACCGATCACCATGCCGACGGCTGGGGCATCGCGTTCTTCGAAGACAAGGCCTGCCGCCTGTTCATCGATCACCAGGCATCGGCTACCTCGCCGATCGCCGAAATGGTGAAGCGCTACCCGATCAAGTCCAAGAACACGATCGCGCACATCCGCAAGGCGACGCAAGGGCACATCCTGCTCGAGAACAGCCATCCGTTCATGCGCGAGCTGTGGGGCCGGCACTGGATCTTCGCGCATAACGGCGACCTGCAGGACTACGCGCCGAACATGGACGGCAGCGTCTACCACCCGGTCGGCACGACCGACAGCGAACAGGCGTTCTGCGTGCTGATGCAGGGGCTGCGCGAGGCATTTCCCGGCGCGCAGCCGCCGCTGCCGGAACTGTTCGAACGCGTCGGCGAGCTCACGCGCGGCATCACCGATCACGGCGTGTTCAACTTCCTGATGTCGAACGGCCAGGCGCTCTTCGCGCACTGCTCGACACGGCTGCACTACCTCGTGCGGCGCTGGCCGTTCTCGACCGCGCATCTCGTCGACGAAGACCTGTCGATCGACTTCGCGAAATACACGACGCCCGAGGATCGTGTCGCGGTGATCGCGACGCAGCCGCTCACCGACAACGAGGTCTGGACCGCGTTCGAGCCGGGCGAGCTGATCATGTTCCAGTGCGGCGACGTCGCCGCGCGGATGCAGATCCCGGTGCCCGAACGCGTGCTCGAGAAGCTGCGCAATCCGGCGCTCGACGCGTCGGCCTCGGCACCGCGCGAATCACGCGAAGCGCTCGCCACCGCCGCCGACGGCGATTCCGACGACGCGATCGACTTCTGAGCGCCGCGCGCCGGCGCCCTTCCCGCTTTCCAATTCCCGCACGGCGAGACCGTCGTCCGCAACGTTCGGGCGTGGCGGGCGATTTCGTGCGCACGCGATGCGTACGGCTTTCACCGTCGGGGAAAATCGCCTGCCGCGTGCCGGTTTCGTTTCATCCGGACTACATTCCGGCATATCGATTCAATGCGACACAACATTCGCTTGATTTTATTAATTTCCAAGCGAAAATAACTCAAATCCGAAATAAATAAATCCGAAAATCCGGAGCACATATAATCCGGAAACCGCATTCTAACGCACCACCCCGATGCGAACCGTGCGCCACCCCACCGATCCGGCAATCACGCGCCCACGCTGACAAAACCACCCAAACCCTTACCCACAAAGGCTTTCAGTTCGATTCATCACACAATCAAAAAATACCGAATGAAGTCGGCATTATTGCCACATTCATTATTTTTTTGACAATCGGCCACCCTTCCGATCATTAGACTCCTCCCATCCTCGGTGTAACGAATCACGATTGGCGCAGAAACGGCCACGGCCGCTGCACGTCCATTCAGGCCATTACTCCACCGCGGATTGCGATTTCACTGCACCGCGGTGAATACCACTTCAAAAAAAGAGAGAGGGGCTTGTCGTGAATCACTCATTTCGATCGATATGGAGCGAAACCGCCGGCTGCTGGGTCGCGGTTGCGGAAACGGCACGGGCGCGCGGCAAGCGCTCGGGCGGCGAATCCGGCGCAAGCCGCGGCGCTGCACACACGGCAACACGCCGGTCGCCGCTTCGCGTCGCCGCGCTCGGCGCCGCGCTGGCCGCGCTGTCGGCCGGCTCCGCGTACGCATCGACCTGCGGCAGCGGCGCGGCCGTCGCGAGCGGCGGCACCTGCGCGCTCGGCAGTTTCAGCCCGACCGTCAACGACAACCTGGCCGGCGCAACCACCGTGTCGGGCGGCGACACGGTCGGCGTGACGGGTGCATGGACCGGCGCCGGCGGCGACCCCGGCTACACCCTCACGCCGATCGGCAGCGCGACCGTCGTCTCGGGCAACCCGAACCAGCCGCTGCTGTCGCTCGGCGGCAAGACGCAGAGCATCAGCACGCCCGATTCGATCACGGACACCCGGACGTCGGTCGCCACCTACAACTCGTCCGCGTTCTCCGCGTCGACGGCCGGCTCGACCAACGTGCCCGTCTACCATGACGTGAACGGCAACCAGTACGTCAACACGCGGATCGGCACCGTCGACAACTCCGGCGGCACGCTGAACGTGTCGATCGGCAATCCGGCGAACGCGCCCGACGCGGCCGGCAACGCGATCTCGATCGCGCCGAAGCAGACCGACCTGACCTTCGCGGACGGTACGGGCTCGGCGAAAAGCGTCGTCAACTGGAATTCGCGCAACCAGATCTGGCTCGGCACCGGCGACTATCTCGCGAGCGGCGGCCCGGTCGGCAGCATCCGGCTCGACGTGCCGGCCTACGCGGGCAAATTCACCGCGTTCGACGGCAGCGCCTGGAACGTCACCGATGCCGCGTCGCTGGCCGCCTACAACGACTTTCTGGTGCGCTCGGTGCAAAGCGGTGCGCTCGGCTCGCAAGCAGCCTACGACAGCGCGTTCGGCCAGGCCGTCACGTTCTCGCAGCAAACCTTCCAGTACGCGAACAACGTATCCGCGGGCGACAAGAACACGCTGCCGATCGATCACCTGTCGGTGATGCACGGCACCGGCGCGAATGCGACGCTGCACATCGGCAAGGACGGCCAGATCGACTTCCGCGGCACCGATACGATCGACTCCAGCTCGGCGGTCCTCGCGGAAAACGGCGCGCGCTTCGTCAACGACGGCCGCCTGTCGGGCGACTTCACGCTCGTGCGCCTGCTGACCGGCGCAAGCGGCGTCAACAACGGCGCGATCTCGTCCGGGTATGCGTCCGGCGACAACTTCAACACGGGCGGCAGCGCGCAGCCGGGCAATTTCGGCTTCAACGCGTACACGGAAGGCAACGGCGTATACGCGAATGGCGCGGGCACGACGTTCGTCAACAACGGCGTGATGAACGTCGGCGCGTGGAACCTCGTCGGCAATCGCCCCGACCTGCAGAACTACGCGGTGGCCGCGACGGACGGCGCGAGCGGGTCGAACACCGGCACGATCAACGTCGGCGTCAACGCGACGACGCTCGACAGCCAGGTGATCGGCGGCCTCGTCGCCGGCGGCAGCTTCACGAACGAAGCCGGCGGCACGATCTACCTCGGCCGCGCGGCCCAGTATGACGCCGCGTCGCCGGAGGCCGCGAACGACGTCGCACTGTCCGCGCATGCGTACGGCATCCTGCTCGGCGCATCGGGCACCGCGAGCAACCTCGGCACGATCGTGATCGGCTCGCAGACGCAGAACGGCGCCGCGCTGGCGAGCATCGGCTCGTCGTCCGGCACGCTGACCAACGCGGGCTCGATCGTCGTCAACGGCGCGGCGCCCGGCACGCCGCTCGCGAACGTCGGCATGCTTGCGGCCGATAGCGCCGCGACCGTGACCAACACGGGCACGATCACGCTGAACGGCGTGAACGGCATCGGCATCATGGTCGTCGGGACCGGCACGAAAGCGACGGTCGTGACGTCGACCGGCACGATCAACGTGGCCGGCGGCCTCGATCCGGCCTCGGGCACGCGCAACTACGGCGTCTGGGCCGAAGGGCCGCTCGCGAAGGCCACGCTCGACGGCGCGCTCAACCTGACGGGCACCGGCGCGATCGGCGTGCACGCGCGCTCGGGCGCGACGATCGACGTCGGCGCGAACGCGGTGCCGGCCTTCATGTCGGGCACGAACCAGATCGGCTTCTACGCGTATGGCGCGGGCTCGAAGATCAACGTCGCCGCGCGGCGCCTCAGCGTCGACACCGACGACTCGACGCTGTTCCGTGTCGCGGGCGGCGCGACCTACACGGGCAGGTCGGCAGCCGGCGCGCTGACGACCGACGTCAACGGCCAGCATTCGCGCGGCGTGCTCGCGACCGACGCCGGCACCACGCTGTCGACGGGCAACGCAATCTACAACGTCAACGGCGCGAACGGCATCGCGATCGCGGTCGAAGGCGGCGCGAAGGGCACGATCGATGCGGGCGCGACGATCAACCTGAACGCGGCCGGCGCGACCGCGGGCGTCGTCGACGGCCAGGCGCACGACCTCGCCGGCGCGAATGCCGGCGCGCCGGTCGCGACGACGCTGATCAACGACGCCGCCGTCGCGTCGTCGACCGCCGGCGTGACGGGCTTCGTCGCGCAAAACCTCGGCACGCTCGAGAACCGCGACACGGTGCTGCTGACGGGCGCCGGCTCGACGGGCGTCGTGGCCGGCACGCTCGGCACGGTGAACAACGCGTCGACGATCCGCGTAGCCGACGGCACCGGCGCGCTCGTGAAGGGTGCGTCGGCGACGCTCGCCAACACGGGTTCGATCGAAGCCGACGATGGCATCGCGGGCGTGCGCCTGACGGGCGCCGGCGCATCGGTCGCGTTGTCGGGCGCGGGCACCGTCGTCGCGAACGGCAGCGCCGACGGCGTGCTGATCGACTCGACCGTATCGGGCGGCGGGCTCGCGGCCGGCGCGACGTCGATCGCGGTCGGCGGCTCGGGCAGCGGGGTCCGCAACCTCGGCGCGAACACCGCGATCGCGTTGTCGGGCACGCAGATCGCGACCACCGGCAATGGCGCCGACGGCCTCGCATCGACCGGCGCGGGCGCGCGCATCGCGACCGACGCGGCAACGGTCGTCCGCACCGCCGGCGCCAACGCGCGCGGCCTGTTCGTATCGGGCGCGGATTCGACGCTCACGGCCAACGGCACGACCGTCGCGACGACGGGCGCCGGCGCGCACGCGGTCGTCATGGACGGTGGCGCGACGGCGCTGCTGTCGGGCGCGAAAGTCACCGCATCGGGTGCCGCGGCCGACGGCGTCGTCGCGCGCAACGGCGGCCGCATCGGCGATACGGGATCGGCGATCGCCAGCGCGGCCGGCAACGGCGCGACCGCGGACAGCGGCGGCGTGCTCGCGTTGACCGGCACGACGCTCAAGGGCGCGACGGCCGGCGTGCTGACGTCCGACACGCTCGCGAACGGCGCGACGAGCTCGGTGCTCGTCGACGGCGGCAGCGTGACGGCCGCCGCCGGGCCGTCATTCGCCGCGCGCGGCGGCACGGCCGACATCGCGGTGCGCAACGGCACGGTCGTGACGGCCGGCAACGGTACGCTGCTGAACCTCGCGAACGGCAGCAACGTGACGTTCAACGCGTCGGCGGTGAACCTCACGGGCGACATCGTCTCCGACGCGTCGAGCACCGGCAACGTGTTCCTCGCGAACGGCACGACGCTGACCGGCACGATCGATCCGGTCGCGCTGACGATCGACGGCACGAGCACGTGGCGCATGACGGGCAGCTCGGTGCTGAGCAGCCTGGACAACGCGGGTCTGGTCGCGTTCGCCGCGCCGGCCGGCTCGCCGACGCTCACGGGCAGCTACAAGACGCTGACGACCGGCAGCTATATCGGCAACGGCGGCACGATCGCACTCAACACGTATCTCGGCGCCGATGCATCGCCGACCGACCGGCTGATCGTGAACGGCGGCGCCGCGAGCGGCACGACCGGCCTGAAGATCGCCAACACGGCCGGCACCGGCGCGAAGACGACCGGCGACGGGATTCCCGTGGTCGTCACGGCCAACGGCGGCACGACCGCCGCGTCGGCGTTCCATCTCGCGGGCCCGGTACAGGCCGGCGCATACGAATACCGGCTCTATCGCGGCGGCCAGGGCGACGCGAACGGCTGGTACCTGCGCTCGCAGCTCGATCCGACGGACCCCGGCGACCCGACGATCCACCCGTCCGGCGGCGGCAGCGGAAATGGCGGCAGCGGCACGCTCGCGTATCGTCCGGGCGTCGCCGGCTACTCACTGACGCCGCTACTGAACGCCGACTACGGCTTCTCGACGCTCGGCAAGCTGCACGAGCGCGTCGGCGACATCTACAACCTCGGCAAGCAGCAGCCCGGCAACCGCGATGGCGTGTGGGGCCGCATCGGCGGCCAGAGCCTCGATGCGGACGCGGGCCGCTTCGCGGCCGACGAGCGCACGTTCTTCGCGCAGTTCGGCAAGGACTGGACGCTCGACCAGGCGCCCGGCGGCAGCAGCACGCATGCAGGCGTGACGGCCAGCATCGGCGTGTCGAACGCGAGCTTCAGCGACATGGCGCGCGCCGACTCGCCGAACCTGTCGACGTCGACGGGCTCGGTCGAGATGCATGCGCAGAGCGTCGGCGGCTACTGGACGCGCTACCTGACGGACGGCACGTACTTCGACAGCGTCGGGCAGGTCACGCACTACGGCAACCGCTATCGCGACAGCTACGGCAACGAGGCGTCGCAGAACGGCTTCGGCATCGCGCTGTCGCAGGAGGTCGGCAAGCCGTTCGGCATCGGCGGCACGCCGATCGCGATCGAGCCGCAGGCGCAACTGATGTACCAGTACCTGAAGCTCAACGGGTTCAACGACAACGTGTCCGCCGTGTCGGGCACGACGACGCATGCGCTGCGCGGCCGCGTCGGCGTGCGCATCTTCCGGCCGAACCTCGAGGCGAACTCGGGCGGCGGCGCCGCGACGCCGTACTTCACGGCCGACGTGCTGCACGACTTCCTGTCGCCCGGCCAGACCGTCGTCGGCGGCACGCCGTTCGCGACGCATCTCGGCCGCACGTGGTACGAGCTCGGCGTCGGCGTGACCGCGGGCTTCGGCAAGTCGGGCGAGCTGTACGCGAACGCGAAGATCGCGCGCAACATCGGCGGCGCGTACCGGCGCGGCATCGTCGGGCAGGTCGGCTACCGGTACAGCTGGTAACGGCGCACAAAAAAAACCGCCCGGCGCTCGG
Source organism: Burkholderia pyrrocinia (assembly GCF_022809715.1). NCBI lineage: Bacteria > Pseudomonadati > Pseudomonadota > Betaproteobacteria > Burkholderiales > Burkholderiaceae > Burkholderia > Burkholderia pyrrocinia. Next base: position 669,289 of record NZ_CP094459.1, on the reverse strand, counting down.
CCGGGCGGTTTCGCATTGGCGCGCGCGAAACGCACGCAGTGCGCGAACGCTCAGTGCAGGATCTTCGCGAGGAAGTCCTTCGCGCGCTCCGATTTCGGATTCGAGAAGAAATCGTCCTTGCGGTCGTCCTCGACGATCGCGCCCTTGTCCATGAAGATCACGCGATGCGCGACCTTCTTCGCGAAGCCCATCTCGTGCGTGACGACCATCATCGTCATCCCTTCCTGCGCGAGTTCGACCATCACGTCGAGCACTTCGTTGATCATCTCCGGATCGAGCGCGGACGTCGGTTCGTCGAACAGCATCGCGATCGGGTCCATCGACAGCGCGCGCGCGATCGCGACACGCTGCTGCTGGCCGCCCGACAGCTGGCCCGGATACTTGTGCGCATGCGCCTTCAGGCCGACGCGATCGAGCAGCTTCATGCCCTTGTCGGCCGCTTCGTCCTTGCCGCGGCCGAGCACCTTGATCTGCGCGAGCGTCAGGTTCTCGGTGATCGACAGGTGCGGGAACAGCTCGAAATGCTGGAACACCATCCCGACCTTCGAGCGCAGCTTCGACAGGTTCGTCTTCTTGTCGCCGACCGACTGGCCGTTCACGAGGATCTCGCCCTGCTGGAACGGCTCGAGGCCGTTGACGGTCTTGATCAGCGTCGACTTGCCGGAGCCCGACGGGCCGCACACGACGACCACTTCGCCTTTCTTGACCTCGGTCGTGCAGTCGGTAAGAACCTGAAACTGGCCGTACCACTTGGAAACGTTCTTGATGGAAATCATCGTGTGACCTTTTTCTGGAGACTCTTGACGAGAACAGACGCCAACGAGCAAATCACGAAATAGCATGCGCCGGCGAACAGGACCATCTCGACGGTCGTGCCGTCGCGATCGCCGACGTTGGCGGCCGTGCGGAAGAAGTCCGCGAGACTGATCACGTACACGAGCGACGTATCCTGGAACAGGACGATCGCCTGCGTGAGCAGCAGCGGCACCATCGCGCGGAACGCCTGCGGCAGGATCACGAGGCGCATCGCCTGCGCGTAGTTCATGCCGAGCGCGAACGCGGCGTTCACCTGCCCGCGCGGCACCGACTGGATGCCGGCACGGATGATCTCGGAATAATACGCGGCTTCGAACAGCGAGAACGCGACCATCGCCGACGCGAGGCGGATGTCGATCGTCGGCGACAACCCGAGCACGCCCTGCAGCAGCTGCGGCACGATCAGGAAGAACCACAGCAGCACCATCACGAGCGGGATCGAGCGGAACACCGTCACGTAGCCCTGCGCGAACCACGCGAGCGGCTTGACGCCCGACAGCCGCATCAGTGCCAGCAGCGTGCCCCACACGATCCCGACGACGATCGCGATCAGCGTGATCTGCAGCGTGACGATCGCACCCGTCCACAGCGTCGGCAGCGCGCCGGGAATACTACTCCAGTCGAACTGATGCATCACTTGCCTCCGATATAGCCGGGCAGCCGCGTACGGCCTTCGATCCAACGCATGAGCGACATCACGACGAGGTTGATCAGCACGTACGCGAGCGTGACCGCGATGAACGACTCATAGGTCTGCGCGGTGTAGTCGACGAGCTGGCGCGCCTGCGCGGACAGGTCGAGCAGGCCGATCGTCGACGCGACGGCGGAGTTCTTGAAGATGTTCAGGAATTCCGACGTGAGCGGCGGCACGATGATCCGGTACGCAACGGGCAGCAGCACGTAGCGGTACGTCTGCCATTGCGTGAAGCCCATCGCGAGGCCGGCGGCGCGCTGGCCCTTCGGCAGCGCGTTGATCCCCGAGCGCACCTGTTCGCACACGCGCGCGCCCGTGAACAGGCCGAGACAGACGATCGACGCGGTAAAGAACTGCGTGCCCGGCGGCAACTGCTTGATCCAGGTGCCGATCGATGCGGGCAGCAGTTCCGGTATCACGAGATACCAGATGAAGAACTGCACGATCAGCGGAATGTTCCGGAAGATCGACACGTACGCGGTGCCGATCGCGGACAGCCATTTGTTCGGCACCGTGCGCAGCACGCCGAACAACGAACCGACGATCAGCGCGATGACCCAGGCGGCGAGCGACACTTCGATCGTCACCCGGAAGCCGGACATCAGCCATCCGAAATAAGTCGTCGGCTCGCCGGTCGACACGGGGCTCAGGAAGATGCCCCAGTTCCAGTGGTAAGACATGGGCAAGACTCCAGCAAAAAGAAACGGAAGAAGCGTGGCCTCTTCCGTCTCATTAGCGTCATTTCTGCATCAACGGCCGTGCGGTCAGTCGAGTGCCTTGTCGTTCGGGTTCGCGTACAGCTTCTTCATCGAATCGGACAGCGGGAAGTTCAGGTTCAGCCCCTTCGGCGGGATCGGGTTCTCGAACCACTTCGCGTAGATCTTCGCGGCTTCGCCCGACTTCTCGACTTGCGAGATCGCGTCGTCGACGACCTTCTTGAAGTCAGCATCGCCCTTGCGCATCATGCAGCCGTACGCTTCTTCCGATTGCGGCGTGCCGACGATCACCCACTCGCCCGGCTGCTTCGCCTTCGCGCGCTCGCCCGCGAGCAGCGCGTCATCCATCATGAACGCGACCGCGCGGCCCGATTCCAGCGTGTTGAACGAGTCGCCGTGATCCTTCGCGCTGATGATGTTCATGCCGAGCTGCTTGTCGTTGTTCATCTTGCGCAGCAGGCGCTCCGACGTCGTGCCGGCGGTGGTCACGACCGTCTTGCCCTTCAGGTCCGCGAAATCCTTGACGCCCGAATCCTTCTTCGTCATCAGGCGCGTGCCGATCACGAAGATCGTGTCGGAGAACGCAGCTTGCTGCTGACGCTCGGTGTTGTTGGTCGTCGAGCCGCACTCGATATCGACCGTGCCGTTCTGCACCAGCGGAATGCGGTTCTGCGACGTGACCGGGATGTTCTTCACCTGCAGGTTCGGCAGGTTCAGCTTCTTCTTCACCGCGTCGACCACCTTCAGCTGGAATTCGCGCGAATAGCCGACGACCTGCTGGCTCTGGTCGTAGTAGGAGAAGGGGATCGACGATTCGCGGTGGCCCAGCGCGATTACGCCCGTGTCCTTGATCTTCTTCAGCGTGCCCGTCTCCTGAGCATGCGCGCCGCTTGCGAACGCGCAGAGCGCCGCGACCATCAGGACTGCCTTGTGGTATTTCATTTTGGTCATCTCCTTGGCTAAAACCCGCGCCAGTGTATCAAAGTAATATTTTTGAAAGTACTGGTTGTTTACCGAACTACGAATCGCGCTGTCCGGCGCCCTCCTCCCGGCTCCGGGCACCCTTTGCGCGCCCCAATGCGCGCGCGGGCGGCACCGGATTCGGCACCGCCCGCGAGGGTTCATGCACGCAACCGGTTGGATTGCGTCATGGCTAGATCATAGTCAATGATCAGGGGTAGAGGCCGCGCATTTCGCGCGCCATCAGGATGCGCGTGCACGCAACGATGAACGCCGCCGTACGCACCGTCACCTTGTGCTCTTCCGCGACCGCCCACACGCCGGCGAACGCTTCGCGCATCACGCGCTCGAGACGGTGGTTGATCTCGTCTTCCGTCCAGAAGAAGCTCGAGAAATCCTGCACCCACTCGAAGTACGACACGGTCACGCCGCCCGCGTTCGCGATCACGTCGGGGATCACGAGCACGCCGTTCGCGCTCAGGATGTCGTCCGCCGCCGTCGTCGTCGGGCCGTTCGCGCCTTCGACGACGATCTTCGTGCGGATCTTCGCCGCGTTCTTCTCGGTGATCTGGTTTTCCAGTGCCGCCGGGATCAGGATGTCGGTCTCGACCGTCCAGAACTCGTCGTTCGGCATCGGCTCCGCGCCTTCGAAGCCCGCGACGCCGCCCGTGCGTGCGACGTGGTCGAGCAGCTTGTTCGAATCGAGGCCGGCCGGCCGGTAGATCGTGCCGGTGTGATCCTGCACCGCGATCACCTTCGCGCCCGCTTCCTGGAACAGCTTCGCCGCGATGCCGCCGACGTTGCCGAAGCCCTGCACCGCGATGCGCGCGCCTTCGATCTCGAGGCCCTTCTTCTTCGCCGCTTCGCAGCCGACGACGAACACGCCGCGGCCCGTCGCTTCCTTGCGGCCGAGCGAACCGCCGAGCGCGATCGGCTTGCCGGTCACGACGCCGGTCGACGTCTGGCCCTGGTTCATCGAGAAGGTGTCCATCATCCACGCCATCACCTGTTCGTTGGTGTTGACGTCCGGCGCCGGAATGTCGGTGTTCGGGCCGATGATGATGCCGATTTCGCTGGTGTAGCGGCGCGTCACGCGCTCGAGCTCACCGCGCGACAGCTTGCGCGGGTCGACGCGGATGCCGCCCTTCGCACCGCCGTACGGCACGTTCACGGCCGCGTTCTTCACCGACATCCATGCGGACAGCGCCATCACTTCCGACAGCGTCACGTCCTGGTGGTAGCGCACGCCGCCCTTGCCCGGGCCGCGCGACACGTTGTGCTGCACGCGATAGCCCTCGAAGTGCGCGACGGTACCGTTGTCGAGCTCGATGGGCACATCGACGATCAGGATGCGCTTCGGGCGCTTCAGCGTTTCGAGCCAGCGCGACAGCGAGCCGAGGTACGGCGCGACGCGATCGACTTGCTGAAGATAGTTGCCCCACGGGCCGAGATCGTCGGCGTGCAGGTAGGACGGGATGGACTGCAATTGCGAAGACATGGATGCTCCAACGGTCAACAGGTGCGCACATTGTCGAAAAACCCGTTTTTTTTATCCAATGCCGTTTGCTTATTCGATTATGCGTTTCTTGCATGATCGCGATTTTTCGCAAATCTGCGGTCGATTTGCGCAAGAACGCACGCGATCGGCCGCGCATCGCGTCCGCGAACAATCGCGTTGCCCGCGCGCGGGCCGGCCGCCGGACAGCCGTCCGACAGGCGCGGCAAGCTCGCCGTCAGCCGGTCGCGGTCGATCGTGCGCAGTCGCCGATGGCTAGCCAGTTGCTAACCGGCGGTCTCGCGCAGTTCGTCGCGCACGACCTCCCACAGCGCGCGCACGAGCTTCTGCCGCGGATCGTCGCCCTGCAGCGCGAGCTTGTCGCAATAGAGCCGGATCTCCATTGTCAGCGTGAACGGATGCGCGCCGCCGCGCGCCGCACGGTCGAGCCGGATCAGCCGGCCGCCCGCGACCGAGTCCTCGACCGCGCTGTGCGGCAGGAACGCGACGCCGTGCCCCGCGAGCGCCATCGCCTTCAGCCCTTCGGCCATGTCGGTTTCGTAGACGCGATCGAGGAACAGCCGCGTCGGCGCGTTCGCGATGATGACTTCCGTCATCCGGCCGAGATACGCGTTCGGCGTATACGACAGGTACGGCACGCGCGCGTCGGCCGTGCCGGGCAGCGTATAGCGCGGCCGGCCCGCGCGGCCGGGCGCCGAGAACGGGCTGATCGGCTCGCTGCCGAGGATCAGCATGTCGTAGCGCGCCGGATCGAGCGCGACCGGGTGGCTCGGGTGGTGGTAGCCCATCACGAGATCACAGCCGCCCTCGACCAGCGACAGCACGGCGTCGTGCACGTTCAGCGCGCGCAGCCGCGTGTGGACCTGGCCCATCTTCGCCTCGATCCGCTGCAGCCAGCGCGGGAAATAGGTGAGCGACAGCGTGTGCGGCACCGCGAACTCGATCGTCGGCACCGGCGCGCCGACGTGGCCGCGCAGGAGCGTGCGCGCCTCGTGCGCCTGCGACAGCATCGTCAGCGCCTGCTCGTAGAAGATCTGCCCGGCCTGCGTGAGCCGCGTCGGATAGACCGAACGGTCGATCAGTTCGGTCGCGAGCCACGCTTCGAGCGCCTGGATGCGCCGCGAAAACGCCGGCTGCGACACGTGCCGCAGTTCGGCGGACCGGCTAAAGCTGCGCGTTTCCGCGAGCGAAACGAAGTCTTCGAGCCATTTCAGTTCCATGCAGGCGGGCGCGGCGGGCGGCGGTCGGGAAGAAGCCTGCATTCTACCGGCGGGCGGGCCCGGCCGGCTGCGGCGCGCCCGGCCCGGCGGCCCGCTGCGCACCGGCTCCGGGGCGGCTCCGGGGCGGCGTCGGCACGCTGCGGCGCCCGCCGGCTGCGCGCGGCCGGGATCGTCGCGCGCCGATGGTAAAATGTCGGATTCTCCCTCCCCTCGCTCGACCCGGCCCCAAGGCCCGCCCGATCATGTCCGACACTCGTCCCGATACGCTTTTCGCCCTCACCGCGCTCTCGCCCATCGACGGCCGCTACGCCAGCAAGACCGAAGCGCTGCGCGACTGGCTCTCCGAAGCCGCCTTCATGCGCCACCGCGTCACCGTCGAGGTGCACTGGCTGATCGCGCTGTCGCGCGCCGGCTTCGCGGAAGTCCCGCGCTTCTCCGACGCATCCGAACAGTTCCTGCTGCAGCTCGCCGAGCGCTTCACCGCGCACGACGCCGCGCGCATCAAGGAAATCGAGCGCGTGACGAACCACGACGTGAAGGCCGTCGAATACTGGCTGAAGGAATCGGTGAAGGGCCAGGCCGAACTCGAGAAGGCAAGCGAATTCATCCACTTCGCGTGCACGTCCGAGGACATCAACAACACGTCGCACGGGATGATGCTCGCCGGCGCGCGCGAGCACGTGATCGTGCCGGCGCTGCGCACGGTCTACCAGCGCCTCGTCGCGCTCGCGCACGCGCATGCCGAACAGCCGATGCTGTCGCGCACGCACGGCCAGCCGGCCAGCCCGACGACGCTCGGCAAGGAACTCGCGAACGTCGCCGCGCGTCTCACCCGTGCGATCGCACGCATCGAGAAGGTCGAGATCCTCGGCAAGATGAACGGCGCGGTCGGCAACTTCAACGCGCACCTGTCCGCGTATCCGGAATTCGACTGGGAAGCGTTCTCGCGCGACGTGATCGAAAACCGCCTGAAGCTCACGTTCAACCCGTACACGATCCAGATCGAGCCGCACGACTACATGGCCGAGCTGTTCGACGCGGTCGCGCGCGCGAACACGATCCTGCTCGACCTCGACCGCGACGTGTGGGGCTACATCTCGGTCGGTTACTTCAAGCAGAAGACGAAGGCCGGCGAGATCGGCTCGTCGACGATGCCGCACAAGGTCAACCCGATCGACTTCGAGAACTCGGAAGGCAACCTCGGCCTCGCGAACGCGACGCTGCGCCACCTCGCCGACAAGCTGCCGGTGTCGCGCTGGCAGCGCGACCTGACCGACTCGACGGTGCTGCGCAACATGGGCGTCGCGCTCGGCTACTCGCTGCTCGCATACGACTCGCTGATCCGCGGCCTCGACAAGCTCGAAGTGAACCCGCAGCGCCTGAACGAAGATCTCGACAACTGCTGGGAAGTGCTCGCCGAGCCGGTGCAGACGGTGATGCGCCGCTACGGCATCGAGAACCCGTACGAGCAGTTGAAGGAGCTGACGCGCGGCAAGGGCATCACGCGCGAAGCGCTGCAGCAGTTCGTCGGCACGCTCGCGATCCCGCAGGACGCGAAGGACCGCCTGCTCGCGATGACGCCCGCGTCGTACATCGGCAAGGCCGTCGAACTCGCGAAGCGGATCGCGTAAGCACCGCCGTCGCAGGACGAACAAAAGCCCGATGCGAACAATCGCATCGGGCTTTTTCCTTTCAGGCGCTCAGAACGAAATCATCCGGCCCGGGTTGAGCGCGCTCATCACGCTCATCGCCGCCTTCGCGGCCGGGATCGCGATCGGCGACAACTGCCGGCCGAGCGGAATCTCGCGATGGTCGATGCCGGTCAGCATCGAGAAATCGTCGTTGCGGCCGACGAAATCGTCGCAGATCGCCTTGCCGATCCGCACCGTCTGCGCAACGCCGTGGCCGCTCCAGCCCTGCACCATGTACATCGGCACGCGGCCGTCGGTCTTGCGGCTGTCGGTGGCGCCGTTCAGCGTGAAGTCGCTGACGCCGCTCCAGCAGTAGTCGAGCGCGAAACTGCCGTCGGCCTGCGGAAACACCGTGTTCAACCGCGTCAGCAGATACGCGTTGACGTCGGGTTGTGCCCAGCAGGACCCGGTGCCCTGCCCGCCGAACAGCAGCCGGTTGCCGCGCACCGGCCGGTAGTAGTCGATCTGGAACTGCGTGTCGTACACGGGCATGCCGGCCGGCATCAGCGTCGCGACATCGACGTCGAGCGGCGCCGTCACGCTCACGTACGTGAAGAACGGCACGGTCGTCGTGCTGCCGCCGTCGAGCAGCCGGAACGTCGTGTTGTGCAGCGCGAGCACGACGCCCTTGCGCGCGGTGATCGTGCCGCCCGGCGTCGTCGCGACGACGCCTGCCGGCGTTTCGTCGAGGTCGAGCACCTCGGTGCCCTCGAACAGCGCGCCGCCGTTCAGCCGGAAGCCGTGCACGAGGCCGCGCACCAGCGCGAGCGGATGGATCTGGCCGCCGATCGCGTCGATCGCCGCGCCGTGGTACAGCCCCGAGCGCACGTATTCGTCGTGCAGTTGATGGCGGCCGACGAGCGTCACGCCCGCGTCGCCGAGATGGCGGCGCGCATCCGCGCCGTCGAGCAGCGCGCTCATGTGGCCGGGGTGGACCGCCGCCGTGACGTGGCCGCGCTTGCGGTCGAGATCGAGCGCGTAACGCGCGCCGATCGCATCGATCAGGTCCATCGATTCGGTCGACGCGAAGCGCCACAGCCGCTTCGCGTCGTCGTGCGACAGGTGGTCGATCATGTCGGCCGCTTCCCAGCGCGCGAGGCCGGGCGTCAACTGGCCGCCGTTGCGGCCCGATGCGGCCGAGCCGACGTGATGCTTGTCGACGAGGATCGTGTCGACGCCCGCTTCCGCGAGATGCAGCGCGGCCGATGCGCCGAGCAGGCCCGCGCCGATCACGAGCACGTCGCACACGGCGTCGTGCGCGAGCGGCGCACTGTTCGCGGGGCGCGACAGCGACGCCTCGTACCAGTTGGCCGGGCGCTCGCCGTCATAGCGGGCCGGGTTGCACCAGTTCCAGTTGTCTTTCTCGATGTTCAGTTGCGTTTGCTCGAAACGCGATTCGCCCTGGATCAGGGGTTGGTGATTGGAAGTCATGATTGCACTTGCATGGTCTTGGGCCGCCTGACGATGAGCCGTTCTGGCTTCGCGGGTGGGGCAGCCGGTTCCACTTGGGTGTCAACGAGATAAAGGGCGCGATGGCCCGTGTTGACGGCGGACACGCTCGTGCCGCCTGGGTCCCGGACCGTGCGAAAGCACGCATTGAAAAGTGCCGGGACACCCAATTTCTACACCGCAGAAATAATTCTACAGTGTAGAATAAGCTTTCGTCAAGTTTACGACCGGCCCCGCTCCGGCTGCCAGCCCGCATCGATGAAAGACAAACCCGCCCAGGGCCCGCGCGGCCTCGACAAGGACGCGATCGTCGCGGCCGCGCTCGCGCTGCTCGAAGACGTCGGCGAAGCCGCGTTCAGCGTCCGCAAGCTCGCGCAGTCGGTCGGCTGCGACCCGATGAGCGTGCTGTATCACTTCAAGTCGAAGGACGGCCTGAACCGCGCGATCGCGAACGCGCTGTCGCGCTCGCTCGTGCCGGTCGACGATGCTCAGCCGTGGCGCGAGCGGCTGCGCGATCTCGCGCGCCAGTACCGCGCGCTCGCGCTGCGCCACCCGGCCGCGTTCGCGCTGCTGCAGCGTCACATGAGCACGGGGCCGGCCGATCTCGCGCACATCGAGGCCGTACACCGCGCGCTGGTCGACGCCGGCATCCCGCACACGGCGCTGCCGTCGGTGTGCGTCGGATGGTATGCGAGCGTGATCGGGCTTGCCGCCGCCGAGGCCGGCGGTCTCACGCGGCCCGCGAACGACGTGGAGCTGGAGGAAATGAACGCGCTGTCGGACACCGAGCATCCGCTCGTCAGGTCGGCCGCCCCGCTCTATGCGCAGCTCGATCCGGAGATCGTGCACGACACGATGCTCGACGTGCTGCTCGACGGCATCGCGAAGCGCGCGCACGCGGCCTGACCGGCTGGCGCGCCGCCAATGAAAAAGGCGCCCCGAAGGGCGCCTTTTTCATCACGATTGCCGCGAATCGCGCTCAGTGCTGCTGCGCGAGGCCGATCTTCACCATCACCTGATCGACGATCTGTTCGGGCGTCAGCTCGATGCTGACCACGATCGCTTCGTCCGGGCCCGGCTCCTCGAGCGTGTCGAGCTGGCTCTTCAGCAGCGACGGATCGAAGAAATGGCCGGTGCGGGTTTTCAGGCGCTCGCGCAATACGTCGAACGAACCCTGCAGGTACACGAACCGCACGTCGGTGTCGGTGCCGCGCAGCACGTCGCGGTACGAACGCTTCAGCGACGAGCACGTGAACACGGCCGTCTCGCCCGCGCGCTGCTTTTCCTCGATGGCCTCGCGGATCGAGCGCAGCCACGGCCAGCGGTCGTCGTCGGTGAGCGGAATGCCGTTGTGCATCTTTTCCTTGTTCGCCGCGCTGTGAAACGCGTCGCCGTCGGTATAGCTGCACGACAGGCGTTCCGCCAGCATTTCGCCGATTCGCGACTTGCCCGCGCCCGACACGCCCATTGCGATCAGAATCATTGACTACCCCTTGTTACAAAACCATGCTCAGCAGCAGCGTGAAGCTCAGGCCGAGCACCGAGATGATCGTTTCGAGCAGCGTCCAGGTCTTGAACGTCTGGCCGACCGTCATCCCGAAATATTCCTTGATCAGCCAGAAGCCGCCGTCGTTCACGTGCGAGAAGATCAGCGAGCCCGAGCCCGTCGCGAGCACCAGCAGTTCCGGACGGACCGCCGCGCCCGATGCCGCCGCGATCGGTGCGACGATGCCGCAGGCCGTCGTCATCGCGACCGTTGCCGAGCCCGTGGCCAGACGAATCAGCGCGGCGACGAACCAGCCGAGCAGCAGCGGCGACAGGTGCGCCTGCGTGGCGGTTGCGACGATCTGCTGCGAGATCCCGCTATCACGCAGGATACCGCCAAAGCCGCCGCCCGCGCCGACGATCAGCGTGATCCCGGCGATCGGTGCCAGGCACTCGCCGCAGAACTTCTGGATCTGGTCGCGGTTGAAGCCCTGCAGCTTGCCGAACGTGAAGAAGCTCACGAGCACGGCGATCAGCAGCGCGACGTCCGAGTTGCCGGCAAAGCGCAGCAGGTTGTTCGGCAGCGTCTTCGGCGCGAACACCAGGTCGGCCCAGCTGCCGACCAGCATCAGGATCACCGGCAGCAGGATCGTGAAGAGCGTGATGCCGAAGCCCGGCAGTTCGCGCTTCTTGCCTTCGGTGTGCGTGTCGACGAATTGCGCGGCGAGCGGGTTGTTCTCCGGCAGCTTCACGAACTTCGAGATCGTCAGCGCGAACAGCGGGCCCGCGACGATCGCGGTCGGCACGCCGACGATCAGGCCGAATGCGATCGTCTTGCCGATATCGGCGCCGTACTGCTGGACCGCGAGCAGCGCGGCCGGGTGCGGCGGATCAGCCCGTGCACGACCGACAGGCCGGCCACCATCGGCAGGCCGACGACGAGCAGCGACTTGCCGGTGCGCTTCGCGACGTTGAACGCGATCGGGATCAGCAGCACGAAGCCGACTTCGAAGAACACCGGCAGGCCGACGATGATCGCGACGAACATCATCGCCCAGTGGATGTTCTTTTCACCGAACCAGTCGATCAGCGTGGTCGCGATCCGTTCGGCGCCGCCCGATTCGGCCATCATCTTGCCGAGCATCGTGCCGAGGCCGACGACGATCGCGATGTGGCCGAGCGTATTGCCGTTGCCCGTCTCGAACGACTTGACGATCTTGTCCATCGGCATCCCGACCACCAGGCCGAGGCCGAGCGACACGATGATGAGCACCAGGAACGGATAGATCTTGAACCGCGCGATCATCACGATCAACGCCACGATCGCGATCACGGTATAGATGAGCAGCATGCTGCCTTGGACAGCCCCCATGTGGACTCCTCCTTGGGATTATTCGAACCGGGCGGATCGTTGCGAGTATGCCCGGCTATGCAGGTCTCCGAAACAGCGGGGAGACTCCCACCGTCAGGACGCTGAATTTTACTTATCTTTACGGTTCGCGGATAGAACCGGTTCCATCAGCAAAAACCCTCGGTAAAACAAGCACTAAGCGCTTGTCTTCCGAGGGTCAAACCGTCATTCCGTACAAGTCTTAACGGGGCAGCTGGCTCGCAGCTTGCGCGAGGCGCGTGACTTCGGCCCAGTCCTGCGCGGCGAGCGCCGCCTTCGGCGTGAGCCACGAGCCGCCGACGCACACGACGTTCGGCAGCTTCAGGAAATTCGGCGCGGTGTCGACCGTGATGCCGCCCGTCGGGCAGAACTTCAGCGCCGGGAACGGGCCGTGGAACGCCTGCAGCATCGGCACGCCGCCCGCCTGCTGCGCGGGGAAGAACTTCACGATCTCGTAGCCGAATTCGAGCGCCTGGATGATGTCGCTCGGCGTCATCACACCCGGCAGCAGCGGCAGGCCCGCGTCGAGCGACGCGAGGTGCAGGTCCTTCGTCAGGCCCGGCGACACGCCGAACTTCGCGCCGGCCTTCTTCGCCTGCGCGCAGTGCTCGGGCTTCGTGATCGTGCCGACGCCGACGACGATGTCGTCCGCGAGCTGGCTCGCGCGCTGGATCGCCTCCAGGCCGGCCGGCGTGCGCAGCGTGATCTCGAGCACCTTCACGCCGCCCGCGTGCAACGCGCGCGACACGTGCTCGCCCTGCTCGACCGAGTCGAATGCGAGCACCGGAATGACCGGGCCCAGCTTCACGATTTCAGCAATCGTCTTCATCAAATTCGCTCCTTGAAATTCATGCGTCGACGCGGACGGCCGTTTCGCCGACCAGCGTCCCGAAAACCGATGCGCCCTGCTCGGCCGGCGCCGCGGCCGCGCGGAACACGCCGAACAGTTCGCGCCCGAAACCGACTTCGTTCTCGGCCTGGTGCTGCGGCTGCGCGACCGGGCGCGACTGCCACTCGGCGTCGTCGACCTCGATGTCGAGCACGCCGGCTTCCGCGTCGATCACGAGCGTGTCGCCCGTCTTCACCTTGCCGAGCGGACCGGCCAGCAGCGCTTCCGGCGACACGTGGATCACCGCCGGCACCTTGCCCGACGCGCCCGACATGCGGCCGTCGGTGACGAGCGCGACGTGGAAGCCCTGATCCTGCAGCACGCCGAGCAGCGGCGTCAAACGGTGCAGCTCGGGCATCCCGTTCGCGCGCGCGCCCTGGAAGCGCACGACCGCGACGAAATCGCGCTTCAGCTCGCCGCGATCGAACGCTTCCTGCACGGCCTCCTGCGAATCGAACACGATCGCGGGTGCCGTCACCTTGCGGTGCTCGGGCGCGACCGCCGAAATCTTGATCACGCCGCGGCCGAGCCGGCCCTGCATCAGGCGCAGGCCGCCGTCCGGCTGGAACGGATCGCGGATGCCGCGCAGCACCTTCGTGTCGTGGCTCTCGGCCGCGCCGTCGACCCACGTGAGCTTGCCGTCGATCAGCTTCGGCTCCTTCGTGTAGTGCGACAGCCCCTTGCCGGCAACTGTCGTCACGTCCTCGTGCAGCAGCCCGCCTTCGAGCAGGTTGCGCACCAGGAACGCGACGCCGCCCGCCGCGTGGAAGTGGTTCACGTCGGCCTTGCCGTTCGGGTAGATCTTCGCGAGCAGCGGCACGACGGCCGACAGTTCGTCGAAATCGTTCCAGTCGATCAGGATGCCGGCCGCGCGCGCGATCGCGACGAGGTGCAGCGTGTGGTTGGTCGAGCCGCCCGTCGCGAGCAGCGCGACGATCCCGTTGACGATCGCCTTCTCGTCGATCACATGGCCGATCGGCGTGTAGTGGCCGCGCTCGACGGTCAGGTCGAGCACGCGGCGCGCGGCCTCGGCCGTCAGCGCGGTGCGCAGCGGCGTGTGCGGATGGACGAACGCCGAACCCGGCAGATGCAGGCCCATCAGCTCCATCAGCATCTGGTTGCTGTTCGCGGTGCCGTAGAACGTGCAGGTGCCGTGGCCGTGATACGCGGCCGATTCGGCTTCGAGCAGCGCGTCGCGGCCGACCTGGCCGGTCGCGAACTGCTGGCGGATCTTCGCCTTGTCGTCGTTCGACAGGCCGCTCGTCATCGGGCCGGCCGGCACGAAGATGGTCGGCAGGTGGCCGAACTGCAGCGCGCCGATCAGGAGGCCCGGCACGATCTTGTCGCAGATGCCGAGGCAGAGCGCCGCGTCGAACATGTTGTGCGTGAGCGCGATCGCCGTGCCCATCGCGATCGCCTCGCGCGAGAACAGCGACAGCTCCATCCCCGGGTTGCCCTGCGTGACGCCGTCGCACATCGCCGGCACGCCGCCCGCGAACTGCGCGACCCCGCCGTTCTCGCGCGCGGCGGCCTTGATGATGTCGGGGAAATCCTTGTACGGCGCATGCGCGGACAGCATCTCGTTGTACGAGGACACGATGCCGATGTTCGGCTCGCGAATCGTCTTGATCGCGAATTTGTCGCTGCCCTCGAGGCCCGCGAAGCCGTGCGCGAGGTTCGCGCAGGACAGCGCGCCGCGCGCCGGGAACTTGCCCTGCGCGCCGTCGATGCGGTGCAGATAGGCGGAACGGGTCGATTGGCTGCGGGCGATCACGCGTTCGGTGACCTTCGCCAGAGTGGGGTGCAGCGACGTCATGCTGGGCGCTCCTGTATGCCGGCCGACACCGGCGGTTGGAATCGTGGGGACGGTCGAATGCATCGACCGAACGAAGCCAGTCTAGTAGAAAAACTACAAGCATGCAATGCAGATCGATTCGCGCGCAACCCTCATTCCCGCCACCAGCAAGGCTTTACCTAGTGAAAACCCTAATTACCCTCATCGCCATCGCACCGGAGGCACTGCAATAACGCTAGTATTTTCTTGTAGATTTTCTACAATTCGATTGCGATACACTCGCTCATCCGAACCCGATTTCCAGCCACTGCCCCATGCTGCCTCGCATTGAAGCGATCCGCGCCGAACTGCGCCCGTCCGAGCGCAAGCTCGCCGACTACATCCTCGCCGCACCGCGCGAGGTGCTCGATCTCGCGATGACCGAGCTGTCGACGCGCGCGGGCGTCAGCCAGCCGACGATCGCGCGCTTCTGCCAGGCACTCGGCTGCAGCGGCTTTCGCGAATTCAAGATCCGGCTCGCGCAGAGCGTCGCGCCGGGCGTGTCGTCGGTGTATCGCGACGTCGAGCCCGACGAACCGGCGCCCGGCATCATCGGCAAGGTGTTCGACCGCACGATCGGCGCGCTGATCGAGGTGCGCAACAGCCTGTCCGCGGGCAGCGTCGCCGATGCGATCGCGCTGCTGTCGAACGCGTCGCGCATCGAGTTCTACGGCGCCGGCGGCTCGGGCATCGCCGCGCAGGACATCCAGCACAAGTTCTTCCGGCTCGGCGTGCCGAGCGTCGCGTATTCGGATCCGCACACGTTCTCGATGTCGTCGGCGCTGCTCGGGCCGCACGACGTCGTCGTCGCGATCTCGAACACCGGCCGCACGCGCGACATCGTCGACGCCGCGCGCTCCGCGCTCGCGTGCGGCGCGAAAGTCGTCGCGATCACGCAGAGCCATTCGCCGCTCGCGAAGCTCGCGACGGTGAGCCTCGCGTCGAACGTCGCCGAGGAAACCGACGTGTTCTCGCCGATGACGTCGCGGATGTCGCATCTCGCGATCGGCGACATCCTCGCGGTCGGCGTCGCGCTGTCGCGCGGCCCCGCGCTGATGGAACGGGTCGGCCGTGCGAAGGAAGCGATCACGCGCCGGCGGATCGACGACGGCACGAAGGATTGAACAGAATCACACGGAACCCGTGCGTAAACGAACAACGGCGCCCCGAAGGGCGCCGTTGCGCATGAATCGGTGCCGGCAGCCTCGCCGGCCGCACCGCTCAGAACGGCTTGATCACGACCAGCGCGACCGCCGCGAGCATGCCGAGCACCGGCAGCTCGTTGAACACGCGGTACCACTTGTCGGTGCGGCGGTTCTCGCCGCGCTCGAACACCCGCAGCAGGTGCCCGCAATACGCGTGATAGACGACGAGCAGCAGCACGACCGTCACCTTCGCATGGATCCAGCCCTGCCCCTGGCCGATGCCGATCGCGAGCCAGAGCCACAGCCCGCAGGCCAGCGCCGGCACCGCGATCATCGTCATGAAGCGGAACAGCTTGCGCGCCATCAGCAGCAGGCGTCGCACGGCGGCCGGATCGGTTTCCATGGCCAGGTTCACGTAGATGCGCGGCAGGTAGAACAGCCCCGCGAACCACGCGGCGATCAGAACGATATGGAACGTCTTGACCCAGAGCATTGCCATCGGTTGTGCGCCTCGCTTTACTGGCGGCCTTCGCCGTGCCCGAGCACGACGTACTTCAGCGACGTCAGCCCTTCCAGGCCGACGGGGCCGCGTGCGTGCAGCTTGTCGTTCGAGATGCCGATTTCCGCGCCGAGGCCGAATTCGAAGCCGTCCGCGAAGCGCGTCGACGCGTTGACCATCACGCTCGCCGAATCGACCTCGCGCAGGAAACGCATCGCGCGGTCGTGATCCTCGGTGACGATCGCATCGGTGTGATGCGAGCCGTATTGGTTGATGTGCTCGATCGCGGCGTCGAGGCCGTCGACGACCTTGATCGCGAGCACCGGCGCGAGATATTCGGTATGCCAGTCTTCCTCGGTCGCATCGACGAGCGGGCCGACGCCCGCGTCGGCGAGCACCGCGCGCGCGGCCGCGTCGACGCGCAGCTCGACCTGCTTGTCGCGGTACAGCCTGCCGAGCGGCGGCAGCAGCTTCGCCGCGATGCCGCTCGCGACGAGCAAGGTCTCCATCGTGTTGCAGGTGCCGTAGCGGTGCGTCTTCGCGTTGTCGCAGACGGTCAGTGCCTTGTCGAGGTCGGCGCGATCGTCGACGTACACGTGGCAGATGCCGTCGAGGTGCTTGATCATCGGCACGCGTGCCTCGTTGATCAGGCGCTCGATCAGGCTCTTGCCGCCGCGCGGCACGATCACGTCGACGTATTCGGTCATCGTGATCAGCTTGCCGACCGCCGCGCGATCGGCCGTCGCGACGACCTGCACCGCGTCCTGCGGCAGGCCGGCCGCCGCGAGCCCTTCGCCGATCAGCTTCGCGAGCGCCGTGTTCGACTCGAGCGCTTCGGAACCGCCGCGCAGGATCGTCGCGTTGCCCGACTTCAGGCACAGCGCGGCCGCGTCGATCGTCACGTTCGGGCGCGACTCGTAGATGATGCCGATCACGCCGAGCGGCACGCGCATCTGGCCGACCTGGATCCCGCTCGGGCGGTACTTGAGGTTGCCGATCTCGCCGATCGGATCGGCCAGCGACGCAACCTGGCGCAGGCCTTCGACCATCGTCGTCAGCGCCTTGTCGGACAGCGTCAGGCGGTCGACGAACGCCGCATCGAGCCCCTTTTCACGGGCGCGGGCGACGTCGCGTGCATTCGCGTCCTTCAGCGCCTGCGCGTCGCGTTCGATCGCGCGGGCCACGGCGTCGAGCGCCGCGTTCTTCGCGGCCGTGCTGGCGCGCGCCATCGCGCGGGAAGCGTGCCGGGCGCGACGGCCCAGGTCGGTCATGTACTGATCGATATCCATCGTGTGACTCGAGAAGCAAGCCGCGTTGGGCGGCATGAATTCGTGGGGAAGCGAGGGGCGGCTATCCGCGGGTGGGCCATCCGTATGGTGCGGCGGCCGAAAGGCCGCGCCGCGGATGGCCGCCCCGGCTTTCGAAGCATTGTAAGCGGGTTGTGCAGCGCGCGCTGAAGGCCCGAACGGGGCTTAACGCCGCACGCGACCCGCGGTCGGCGGTCGCTCGCCGCGTGCGCCCGCAACCGTCATCGCGAGCTGGAACAGCCCGTCCCACGGATCGGGCGGCGGTTGGTCCTGCGTGCGGCGGCCCGGCACGACGGCCGTGAGCCCCTTGACCTGCCGGTCGAGCTGCGCGGCGAACGCGAGCGCCTTCTCGAGCACGGGTTCCGACACGCGGTTCAGCGCGGGGCCGATCAGCCGTTCGCGCGGACCCCACACGCGGTTCTCGCGCAGCAGCGTCGCCAGCGGCTTGCCGGCCGTCGCGCCGCGCTTGATCCGCAGCAGCGTGCGCAGTTCCTCGACGACGGCCCACATCACGAGCACGATCGCCTCACCCTCGCCCTTCAGCCCGTCGATCATCCGCGCGAGCCGCGCGGCGTCGCCGGCGAGCATCGCTTCGTTCAGCTTGAACACGTCGTAGCGCGCGACGTTCAGCACCGCATCGTGCACCTGCTCGAACGACAGCGCGCCCTGCGGATACAGCAGCCCGAGCTTCTGGATTTCCTGGTGCGCGGCGAGCAGGTTGCCCTCGACGCGCTCCGCGATGAACTGCAGCGCGCGCCGCCCGTCGTCGCCGGCCGCGACGCGCTGGCCCTGCATCGACAGACGCTGGCCGATCCAGTTCGGCAGCTGCGCGCGGTCGACCGGATCGATCTTCAGCGCGACGCCGCCGTTCTGCAGCGCGGTAAACCACGCGGATTTCTGCGTGGCCGCATCGAGACGCGGCAGCGTGACGAGCAACAGCGCATCGGGATTGGCGGTGGCCGCGAGCGTCTTCAGCGCGTCGGCGCCTTCCTTGCCGGGCTTGCCCGACGGAATGCGCAGCTCGATCAGCTGGCGCTCGCCGAACAGCGACATCGCCTGGGTCGCGCCGAGCAGCACGCTCCAGTCGAAGCCGCGCTCGACCGTATGCACCGAACGCTCGGTGAAGCCGGCCGCGCGCGCGGCCGCACGAATGCGGTCGCATGCTTCCTGCGCGAGCAGCGGCTCGTCGCCGTAGACGGTATAGAGCCCGGCCAACCCCTTCGCGAGGTGCGGCTCCAGCGCATCAAGTCGCAATTGCATCGGTGCGTGCGCCGTCGATCAGAGCGGCGGCGGCGGCAGCGGCGCGCGCGGCGCGACGCCCGGCACCACGTCCTCCGGCGCCGGCGTCAGCGAGTGGACGATCGCGAGACGCCGCATCAACTGGTCGACCGCATCGTTCTGCATGTCGCCGTACAGGATGTCGG
Source organism: Burkholderia pyrrocinia (assembly GCF_022809715.1). Lineage (NCBI taxonomy): Bacteria > Pseudomonadati > Pseudomonadota > Betaproteobacteria > Burkholderiales > Burkholderiaceae > Burkholderia > Burkholderia pyrrocinia. Next base: position 650,254 of record NZ_CP094459.1, on the reverse strand, counting down.
CTTCCTGCGCCTTCGCGTTCGTGTACTGGTCGCTGTACGTCATCGCGCGGTTCAGCGCGATCGCGCTCGGCGGGATCAGCACGGTGCCGTCCTTGCTCGTCAGCGTGTAGTTCAGCGTATAGAACAGCGCGTATTCCTGCGCCGAACCGTACTTGTTGAGCGTCAGCGTGTTCTGGCCACGCGACTCCCACATGCGCAGCACGGCGTCGGCGTCGTCCGCCGACTTGACGATCTTCGTGTCGCTGCCGGCCTCGACGAGGCGCGTCAGCCGCGCCTCGACGGGCGCCGGCGCGCCGGCCACCAGCAGGTGCTTGAACGCATAGTCCTGCTGGCCCCGCAACTGGAAGCCGCATGCCGACAGCGCGACCGCGCTGCCGACGAGCATCAAAAACGATCTGCGGATCACCTTCGCTCCTTCTGGGTACGTCCGACGGCCGGCGGCCGTCAGACGACGATGTTCACGAGGCGGCCCGGCACGACGACGATCTTCTTCGCCGGCTTGCCGTCGCTGAACTTCGCGAATGCGTCGTCGGCCACCGCCGCGGCTTCGATCGCCTCGCGGCTTGCGTCCTTCGCGACCTTCAGCGCGCCGCGCACCTTGCCGTTCACCTGCAGCACGAGTTCGATCTCGGCCTGCTCGAGCGCGGCCTCGTCGACCTTCGGCCACGGTGCGTCGAGCAGCGGGCCGAATTCGTCCGCGTAGCCGAGCGCCTTCCACAGCTCGAACGTGACGTGCGGCACGACCGGGTACAGCACGCGCAGCAGCACGCCGTACGTTTCGCGCAGCACGCCGGGCGTCGCGCCCTTCGCGCCGTCGACCGCGTTCAGCATCTTCATCGCGGCCGATACGACCGTGTTGTACTGCAGGCGCTGGTAGTCGAAATCGGCCTGCTTCAGCACGCTGTAGATCTCGCGGCGCAGCGCCTTGTCGGCTTCGCCGAGCGCGGCCGCGTCGAAGCCCGCGCGCGCGGCGAGCGCTTCGCGGTTTGCGTAACCGAAGCTCCACACGCGGCGCAGGAAGCGGCTCGCACCCTCGACGCCGGCGCCCGACCACTCGAGCTGCTGCTCGGGCGGTGCGGCGAACATCGTGAACAGGCGCGCGGTATCGGCGCCGTACAGGTCGATCAGCACCTGCGGATCGACGCCGTTGTTCTTCGACTTCGACATCTTCTCGATGCCGCCGAGCACGACCGGCTGGCCGTCCGTGTTCAGCGTCGCGCCGACCGGGCGGCCCTTGTCGTCGTGCGTGACCGTCACGTCGGCCGGGTTGTACCAGGTCTTCTTGCCCGATGCGTCTTCGCGGTAGAACGTCTCGTTCAGCACCATCCCCTGCGTGAGCAGGTTCTTCGCCGGCTCGCCGAACTTCACGAGGCCGAGGTCGCGCATCACCTTGGTCCAGAAGCGCGAATACAGCAGGTGCAGGATCGCGTGCTCAATGCCGCCGATGTATTGATCCATCGGCATCCAGTAGTCGGTGCGCGCGTCGACCATCGTCTCGGCGTCCGGCGCCGTGTAGCGCGAGAAGTACCACGACGAATCGACGAAGGTATCCATCGTGTCGGTTTCGCGCTTCGCGGCCGCGCCGCACTTCGGGCACGTGCAGTTCAGGAACGCTTCCGACTTCGCGAGCGGGTTGCCCGAGCCGTCCGGCACGAGGTCTTCCGGCAGCACGACGGGCAGATCCTTCTCCGGCACCGGCACGTCGCCGCACGACGGGCAGTGGATGATCGGGATCGGCGTGCCCCAGTAGCGCTGGCGCGATACGCCCCAGTCGCGCAGGCGCCACGTGACCTGCTTGTCGCCGAAGCCGCCGGCCTTCAGGTCGGCCGCGATCGCGTCGACCGCCGCGCCGTAAGCGAGGCCGTCGTACTTGCCGCTGTTCACGCAGGCCGCGACTTCCTTGTCGCCGTACCACTCCTGCCACGCGTCGAGCGAGTACGTCTGGCCTTCGGCCGCGATCACCTGCTTGATCGGCAGGTCGTATTTCTTCGCGAACGCGAAGTCGCGCTCGTCGTGCGCGGGCACGCCCATCACCGCGCCTTCGCCATAGCTCATCAGCACGTAGTTGCCGATCCACACCTCGACGGGCTCGCCCGTCAGCGGATGCGTGACCGAGAAGCCCGTCGCGACGCCCTTCTTCTCCATCGTCGCGACGTCGGCCTCGGCGACGCCGCCGCGCTTGCATTCGTCGATGAACGCCAGCAGCTCGGGCTTGTCCTGTGCGAGGCGCGTGGCGAGCGGATGCTCCGCCGCGACCGCGCAGAACGTGACGCCCATGATCGTGTCGGCGCGCGTCGTGAACACGCGCAGCAGCTTCTTCTCGCCGTCGAGTTCGTACGGGAAGCCGAAGTTCACGCCGAAGCTCTTGCCGATCCAGTTCTGCTGCATGATCTTCACGCGCTCGGGCCAGCCGAGGCCGTCGAGATCGTTCAGCAGCTCATCCGCGTACTGCGTGATCCGCAGGTAGTACATCGGGATCTCGCGTTTCTCGACGAGCGCACCCGAACGCCAGCCGCGGCCGTCGATCACCTGCTCGTTCGCGAGCACGGTCTGGTCGACCGGGTCCCAGTTCACGGTGCCCGTCTTCTTGTACGCGATGCCCTTCTCGAGCATCTTCAGGAACAGCCACTGGTTCCACTTGTAGTAGTCGGGCTTGCACGTCGCGATCTCGCGCGACCAGTCGATCGCGAGGCCCATCGACTGCATCTGGCCCTTCATGTAGTCGATGTTGTCGTAGGTCCACTTCGCGGGCGGCACGCCGTTCGCCATCGCGGCGTTCTCGGCCGGCATCCCGAACGCATCCCAGCCCATCGGCATCAGCGTGTTGTAGCCGTTCATCCGCAGATAGCGGTACATCACGTCGTTGATCGTGTAGTTGCGCACGTGACCCATGTGCAGCTTGCCGGACGGGTACGGCAGCATCGACACGCAGTAGAACTTCGGCTTCTGCGAATCTTCCTTCGTCTTGTAGGCATCGGCTGCGCGCCAGTCGCCCTGGGCGGCGGCTTCGACGTCGGCGGGTACGTATCTCTCGTGCATGGTGTGGTTCGGACTAGGCTTTAAGCGGCGCGCAGCGACAGCTCGCGCGCTGGAGTGGATCGAAAGTCGTGCTTGCCCGGCGGACCTGCAGGTTCGCTGTTGCCGGACCTGTTCACGGTTTCCGGGTATTTTCCGGGTAACCCGCAGCATGCCCGGGTAGCCTGGAAAATTCCGGGTTACCTGAAAAAGCCTGCCAACCGGGAAAAACGATGATTATACCGCCCGCGCCGGCCCATTCGGCCGGTCTCGCGGCGGTCGGCCGATCCCGCGGCGGGCGCGGACCGGCCGGAAGATCCGCTCAGCGGTTCGCCGGCACCGCAGACGGCACGACGGAACCGCCCGCCTGCGGCGGCACGTCGGTCACGAAGCCGATCCGCACGAGGCCCGCGGCCTGCGCGGCGCCCATCACCTGCGCGATCACGTCGTAGCGCGTCGCGCGCGACGCACGCAGCCGCAGCTCGGGCGGCGCGCCGCCCGCGGCGGCGGCCCGGAAGCGCGCGGGCAGCGCGTCAAGCGCAACCGGCGCGTCGTCCCAGTACAGCTTGCCCGCGTCGTCGATCGACAGCGTGACGGATTGCGGCGTGTCGCGCGCGACGCTGGCCGCGACCTTCGGCAGGTCGAGCCGGATCGCATGCGTCATCAGCGGCGCGGTAATGATGAAGATGACGAGCAGCACGAGCATCACGTCGATCAGCGGCGTCATGTTGATCTCCGCCATCGGCGCGGAGGTCTTGTGGTGCTCGAGTCCGCCGAATGCCATGGTTGCTCCTCCCGGATGGGCGCGTCAGGATTCCTGCGCGCACACGAACACATGCAGGTCGCGCGCGAAGCCGTCGAGCTCCTCGGCGAGCTGCCGCACGAGCCGCCCGAGGATGTTGTAGGCCAGCACGGCCGGAATCGCGACGACAAGCCCGAACGCGGTCATGATCAGCGCCTCGCCGACCGGCCCCGCGACGTTCTCGATCTGCGCCTGCCCGCTCGCGGCAATGCTGCCGAGCGCGTGGTAGATGCCCCACACGGTGCCGAGCAGCCCGACGAACGGCGCGGTGCTGCCGATCGACGCGAGCAGCACCTGGCCGAATTCGAGACGCCGCTGCGAGCGCAGCATCGAGTGGCGCAACGCGCGCAGCACGCGCTCACTGCGCTCGACGCGTGCGGCCAGCGTGGCCGGATCGTGATCGTCGGCCGCGTCGCGCGCGGCTTCGGCGAGCGGCGCGAATACGCGCTCGCGATCGGCGCCGGCGAGCGCGGCGATGCCCGCGTCGAGCGACGGCGCACGCCAGAACGCGGCGAGCGCGCGCGGCCCCTGCCGCTTCGCGCGGAACAGCAGCCAGGCTTTCATGAAGAGGAAGCACCAGCTGGCGACGGACATCGCCAGCAGCACATAGGCAACGGCGTGCGTGATCGCATCGCCGCTTTCGAGGTAGTGGACAACGCCGGTGGGAATCGCCATCGGAGTTTCCCCGTTGGGTGTCAGCGCAGGCCGAGCACGTCCTGCATGTCGAACAGGCCGGCGCCGCGCGCCGACAGGAAGCGGACCGCGCGCAGCGCGCCCTGCGCATACGACACGCGGCTCGACGACTTGTGCGTGATCTCGATGCGCTCGCCGATCCCGGCGAACAGCACGGTGTGATCGCCGACGATGTCGCCGCCGCGCACCGCGGCAAAGCCGATCGACGACGGATCGCGTTCGCCCGTCACGCCGTGGCGGCCGTACACCGCGCAATCGTCGAGCGAGCGCCCGAGCGCGCCGGCGACGGCTTCGCCCATCATCAGCGCGGTGCCCGACGGCGCATCGACCTTGTGGCGGTGGTGCGCCTCGATGATCTCGATGTCGTAGCCGTGCGAGAAATGCTTGGCCGCGAATTCGAGCAGCTTCAGCGTGACGTTCACGCCGACGCTCATGTTCGCCGCGAACACGATGCCGATCTTGCCCGCGGCGGCCTGCAGCTCGGCCTTCTGCTCGGCGGTGAAGCCGGTCGTGCCGATCACGAGCTTCACGTCGTGGCGCAGCGCGGCCTCGACGTGTGCGATCGTACCTTCCGGGCGCGTGAAATCGATCAGGTAGTCGGCCTGCACGAACACGGCGTCGAGGTCGTCGGTCAGCTTGATCCCGGTTTCCTTGCCGAGGAACGCGCCGGCGTCCTGGCCGAGGAACGGCGAATCGGCGCGGTCGAGCGCGCCGACGAGCTGTGCGTCGGGATCGTTGAGAACGGCTTCGATCAGCATCCGGCCCATTCGGCCCGATGCGCCGGCAATCGCAATCTTCATGGCTTTCTACACGACAGGTCTAAAGGCGGGCGGCGCGAGCCGCCCGTTTCCGCACGCCGGCCGCTTACTGCGACTGGGCCGGCGCGGTGATCGGCTGGTTCTGCAGCGTGTCCGAGCCTTGCGGGCCGACCGGCGGCGACGCCTCGCTCGACGCGTTCGGCTGCGGCGGACGATGGAACTGGAACTGCGGCTGGATCGCCGGCACCGCGCCCGGCGGCTGGCCGCCCGGCACCGGCGCACCGCCGGCAGCCTGCGTGGACGGCGTGAAGCGGCGCGCGTTCGAGCCCTGACCCGACACCTGGTTGGTCGCGCGGTTCGCCGCGCGGGCGGCCTGCGCGTTCGCATCCTGGTCGACCACCGCGCCGGACGCCGGCACGGCGGACGGGCTGGCGACAGCCTCCGACGCGCTCGCCGCTTGTGCAGCGCGCGCGGCAGCCGCCTCTGAAGCGGCCTTCGCCGCCGCGGCCGCCTTCGCCTTCTTGCCGCCGCGATCGCCGTCGATATCGGCCAGCAGGTCGAGCTCGGACGGCAGGTTCTCGGCGCCGGTCCAGCCCGCGAGGCGATCGCCCGAGAAGGTCACGACGAGATCGCGCTGCTGGACGATCGACGTCGAGCCGCGCTTGAAGTAGAAGAGGTAATCCCAGCGGTCGGCGTGGAACATGTCCGCCAGCAGCGGCGTGCCGAGCAATGCGCGCACCTGCTCGCGCGTCATGCCGACCTGCAGTTGTGCGGCCTTCTCCTGCGACACGAAGTTGCCCTGCACGACGGTGATCCGATAGGGCGTGATGCTCTGCGCGATGCGCTGCGTCACGCTGTCGTACGACGAACAACCAGCCAGCGCCGCAACGGCGGCGGCAGCGATGATGGCACTCCGCATGCGACTCCTCTGAAAGTGCGAAAGCGTTTCTGGGATCATTTCCTTCACCGTGCTGGCCTGCGTCGCAGGCCGCGCGTGTATCTGGAACGGCGAAAAGCCGGTAACATTGAAGCCCTGCATTGTACTCTAGGGATGCCTAGCCATGACCAATCCGACGGATCTCAAGAATATCGGGCTAAAGGCCACCCTACCGCGCCTCAAGATTCTCGAGATCTTCCAGCAGAGCCCCGTGCGCCACCTGACGGCGGAAGACGTCTACCGGAACCTGCTCAACGAGCAGCTCGACATCGGGCTCGCCACCGTCTACCGCGTGCTGACGCAGTTCGAGCAGGCCGGCCTGCTCTCGCGCAGCAACTTCGAATCCGGCAAGGCCGTGTTCGAACTGAACGAAGGCTCGCACCACGACCACCTCGTGTGCCTCGATTGCGGCCGCGTCGAGGAATTCTTCGACGCCGAGATCGAAGGCCGCCAGCAGGCGATCGCGAAGGAGCGCGGCTTCCGGCTTCAGGAGCACTCGCTCGCGATGTACGGTTCCTGCACGACCGAGAACTGCCCGCACCGCAAGCACTGAATCGCGCGCCGCGCGCACGAAGCACGGCCCGGCCGGCATCTCGCCGCCCGGGCCGTGTTCTTTTCGGGATCGTGCCGCGCATCGCGCACGAGCCGGTTCGGAATGCTGCCGAACACCCTTCGGCGATCTCGCGCGGCCCGCAACCGGAACCCGACCCCGGCTGCGCGCCGCGTCAGGCCGTGCTCGCGCAGGCCGGCTCGAACTCGAGCGCCCACGCACGGTCGAGCGGGATCTCGTCGCAGTTCGGCTGCGGGCCGCCGCGATCGACGATCACGAAATCGCTGACCGCGTCGAGCGCAAGCAGCGGATGGTGCCAGACGCCCTTCGCATAGTTCACGCCCTGCCAGCCTTCGGCCAGGAACGCGCGCATCGCTTCGGGCCTGAATTCGCCGGCAGGCGCGACGACGATCGCGTAGCGCGACACGGCCGCGAGCGGGATGAACGCCTGGCTGCCGTGCGGATGGCGCTCCATCAGCGTGACCGCGACCGGCAGCGCGCGCGGCTGCGCGCGAAACACGCTGACGAGCGGCCGGCCGCCGTCCGCGCAGACGTCGATCGTCGCGAGATCGTGGAAGCGCTCGGTCGTGCCGCCGTTGATCGGGAAATGCCGCGCGCCTTCGAGCGCGATCACGTCGCCGAACGGCGCGAACGCTTCGCGGGTCAGGCGCTCGACGCGCAGGATATGGGGTCCGCTCATGCCGTCGCCCTCCTTCAAGCCGGCTCGCCCCACAGACGCAGGCGCGACACGCCGCCGTCCGGGAAGATGTTGAAACGCACGTGCGTGACGGGGCCGAGCGCCGCGAGCTGGTCGAACGTATGCACGTGGTCCATCGACAGCTTCTGCTCGCCGAGCAATTCGGCCCAGAACATCGCCTGCGTGACCAGCGAATCGTCGGTGCCGCCCGCGACCCGCGCGGCCTGCAGCGAGCAGCGGTCGGGGAAGTTGCCCTTGAAGAACGCCGTGTCGACCTCGACGCGCCGGATGATGCCCGGCCGCGCGAGCGCGACGATCGCCCAGTCGTTGCCGGGCTCGCGGCGGCGCCGCGTTTCCCAGCCGTCGCCCATGTTCGCGCCGCGCCCCGGCATCAGCATCTGCGATGCCGGGCCGAAGTGCTGGTTGTTCGCGGCCACCAGATAACCGCCGTTCTCGATCGCCGCGAGATCGACGAGTTCGCCGGCCGGCACATGGCGCCAGTCGCGCTGCGGCTGGCCGTACACGCGCAGCCGCGCGAGCCCGCCGTCCGGATACAGGTTCACGCGCAGGTGCGTGACCGGCTGCGCGTCGTCGACGCTCACGTAGTGATGCGAATTGCCCTGCAGCGTCGTCGCGGGGACGATCGTGCGCCATTCGGCATCGTCGGGCGGCGTGTCGCCGTCGGCGACGCACGCCTCGATCGACGCGGCCGGCGGGAAGTTGCCGGTGAAGTGGCTCGTATCGAGATCGACGCCGAAAATCACGCCCGGCCGCGCGAGCCGCACCACGCAGAAGTCGTGGCCGGTCGTGCGCTTGCGGCGCGTTTCCCAGCCGTCCATCCACTTGCCGTGGTCGTCGTACTTGCCGGGGATGAACACCGCCGGCTCGGGGTTCAGCATGCGCTCTTTCGGCGCGAAGAACTCGTCGCTCGCAAACAAAGCCTGCGCACCGAGGCGCGGGTCGGCGAGGTTCATGTAGCGCCGCGTGAAGGCCGGCGCGTTCGGATCGAGGATGGGGGCTGCCATGTCGTCTCCTGTCGATGGGAGTTGGCGCTTCAGCGCTTACTCCCATCCCATGCTTCGCGGTCGACGAGAGTTGGCGCTTCAGCGCTTACTCCCGTCCCATGCAAAGCAATTTCTGATTGAGTTCCGGCGCATCGAGGCGCCGGCCGCATGTAAATCGATCGCGCGGGACTACCGGGGGCAAAGCCGCCCCGCGCGACAAGCCGCGCTCAGAGCGCGTGGGCCTGGTCGCCGGCGACCGGGGTCGCGCGGCCTTCCTCTTCGGCCGGCACGTAGCGCAGCTCGCGGTTCAGCACGCGCTTCGCGCGAACCTTGTCGATATCGTTCTCCCACACCGCGACGACGACCGTCGCGACGCAGTTGCCGATCAGGTTGGTCAGCGCGCGGGCGATGCCGACGAACCAGTCGACCGGCAGGATCAGCACGAGGCCGAGCACCGGAATCGCCGGGATCGCCGACAGCGTCGCCGCGAGGATCACGATCGCCGAACCGGGAATCCCGTGCGCGCCCTTCGACGTGACGAGCGACACGAGCAGCACGACGATCAGGTCATGCGTCGACAGCGGCGTGTTGGTGGCCTGCGCGATGAACAGCACGGCGAGCGTCAGGTAGATCGAGAAGCCGTCGAGGTTGAACGAATAGCCGGTCGGGATCACGAGGCCGACCGTCGAATCCTTGACGCCCATGTATTCGAGCTTGCGCATCACCTGCGGCAGCACCGCATCCGACGACGCCGTGCCGAGCACGATCGACAGCTCCTCGCGCAGGTAGCGGATCAGCTTGAACACCGAGAAGCCCGCGAGCCGCATCACGATGCCGAGCACGACCGTGACGAACACGAAGCAGCTCAGGTAGAACACCGCGACCAGGTAGCCGAGCTGCTTGAGCGACGAGACGCCGTACTTGCCGGTCGTGAATGCGATCGCGCCGAGCACGCCGAGCGGCGCGAGCTTGATGATGAAGCCGATGATCCGGAAGAACACGTGCGACAGCTCCTCGATCAGCGAGTTGACGCGCTGCGCCTTGTCGCCGAGCAGCGACAGCGCGGAGCCGAACAGCACCGCGAACACGAGGATCTGCAGGATGTCGCCCTTCGCGAACGCGTCGATCGCGGTGTCGGGGATGATCTTCATCAGGTAGCCGGCCGTGTCCTTCAGGCTTTCGGCGTTCTTCGCGTACGACGCGAGCGACGACGCGTCGAGCGAATGCAGGTCGATGTTCATCCCGACGCCCGGGCGCGTGACCCACGCGAGCACGAGGCCGATGCCGAGCGCGAGCGTCGTCATGATCTCGAAGTAGATGACGGCCTTCAGGCCGACCCGGCCGACCTTCTTCAGGTCGCCGGCGTTGGCCATCCCGCTGACCACGACGCAGAACACGATCGGGCCGATGACCATCTTGATGAGCTTCAGGAAGCCGTCGCCGAGCGGTCGCAGCGACTCGGCGAAATGCGGGAAGAACGCGCCGAGCGCGACCCCCAGGATCAATGCGACGACTACCCGGCCAAACAGCGAATTGAGGAATTTCGACACGGCGCTCTCCCGATCCAACGGTTGCAGTTTCGTCTGTTCATACTGGTAAGACCAGTGATGTTATGGTGGATAGTAGGAAGCCGATATAGTGACGTCAAGGACGGACAAAATAGGGATTTCCCGCCCCCCTTCGCATGCGTCCGGCGGCCCCGAAAACGGGTCTGATCGTGGCTTTCCCGTAGTGCGGTCGTGCGCTGCGCCCGTGCGGATTACAATGCCGGTCAGACCGGCCATCGTTCACATCATGAAAAATGTTCCGCATACCGTGACCGACGCCGCCATCGCGACGATCCGCGACCGGATCGAGGCAGGCGTTTATCCGGTCGGCAGCCTGCTGCCGGCCCAGCGTCAGCTCTCCGAGGAGCTGGAGATCAGCCGTGCGTCGCTGCGCGAGGCGCTGTCGACGCTCGAGGCGCTCGGGATGCTGCGCATCCGCGCGGGCAAGGGCGTGTACGTCGAAAGCGCGCAGGCAACGGCCGCGCATGCGTGGCAGTTTGCCGAGCAGTCGTCGCCGCCCGATACCTACCAGATGCGCTACGCGCTCGAAGGGTTCGCCGCGCGGATGGCTGCGCGCGTGGTCAGCGACGACGACATCGCGTGGTTCGAGGACAATCTCGCCGACCTGCACGTCGCGCTGACCGAAAACGCGCTCGACGAGGCGTCGCAGCTCGACTTCGATTTCCACATGCGGATCATCCATCTCGCCGGCAACGCGGCGATCGAATCGATCCTGCGCGGCAGCGCGGACATCATGAAGGAAAGCCAGCGCATGCCGTTCTACCGGCGCGAGCTGCTGCTGTCGACGTGGCACGAGCATCGCGCGATCGTCGATGCGCTGATCGCGCGCGATGCGGCCGCCGCGGGCAGCGCGATCGAAACGCACATCGCGAACGCCGCGCAGCGCGCGGGCATCTTCTTCCCGACGCCCGGCGCCTGACGGCCGTGCGGCGCACGCCGCACGAGCATCACACCGCAGCGATCGGATTCGCGTCGATCACGAAAAAAGCACGCGCCGGCGCCGGACGATCACGCGGCCTCGCCCGCGAAATCGATCAGCACCTTCATCGCGCGCTGCCGGTCGCCGGCCAGTTCGAACGCGAGGTTCGCGTCGCGCATCGGGAACACGCGCGTGATGGCCGGCCGCAGGTCGACGCGCGCCGCGTTGATCAGTTGCACCGCGAGCGCGAATTCCGCATGGAAGCGGAACGATCCGCAGATCGACAACTCCTTCGCGACCACGACGTTCTGCGGCAGGCTGACATCGCCGCCGAGCCCGAGCTGCACGACGACGCCGCGCGGACGCATCACGTCCAGCCCGTCGCGCAACGCGCGCGCATTGCCCGAACACTCGATCATCACGTCGAACGTGCCCTTGTCGGCGCCGTAGCGCTCGACCCATCCGGCATCGGCCGCCGCATTGATCGTATGGTCGGCGCCGAGCGCGCGGGCCACTTCCAGCGGTGCTTCGACGACGTCGGTCGCGACGATCTCCGCCGCGCCGTGCACGCGCGCCGCCGCGACCGCCAGCACGCCGATCGGCCCGCAGCCCGACACGAGCACGCGCTTGCCGATCAGCGGGCCCGCACGCGACACCGCATGCAGCCCGACCGCGAACGGCTCGGCGAGCGCCGCGAGCGACAGCGGCACATGATCGGCGACCTTCACGCACTGCGCCGCGTCGCACACGAGCGCGTTGCGAAACGCGCCCTGCACGTGCGGCATCCGCATCGCGCTGCCGTAGAAGCGCATGTCCAGACACTGGTTCGGCAAGCCTTCGAGGCAGTAGCGGCACGCACCGCACGGCCGGCTCGGATTGACCGCGACGCGATCGCCTACCTTCACCGACGTCACGTCCGGCGCGACCTCCGCGACCGTGCCGGCAACCTCGTGGCCGAGCACCATCGGCTGCTGCAGCCGGATCGCGCCGAAGCCGCCGTGCCGGAAGTAATGCAGGTCGGACCCGCAGATGCCGCCCATCGCGACATCGACGCGCACCTGGCCCGGGCCGATCTCGCCCGCGTCCTGTTCCTCGACCCGCAGGTCGTTCGGCCCGTGGATCACGACACACATGCAACGCATACGCATGACCTTCCTCCCTATACGGCGCTCGTCAGGCCGCCGTCGACGAACAGCGTCTGGCCGTTGACGAAATCGGATGCGGCCGACGCAAGGAAAATCGCCGCGCCGCACAGCTCGTCGACGCGCCCCCAGCGGCCGGCCGGGGTGCGCTTGCACAGCCAGTCCGAGAACGCCGCGTCGTCGACCAGCGCGCGATTCAGCTCCGTTTCGAAATAGCCGGGCGCGAGGCCGTTGGCCTGGATGCCGTGGCGCGCCCAGTCGGCGCACATCCCTTTCGTCAGCATCCGCACCGCGCCCTTCGACGCCGCGTACGGCGCGATCGTCGGCCGCGCGAGCTCGCTCTGCACGGAGCAGATGTTGATGATCTTCCCATGGCCGCGCGCGATCATGTGACGCGCGACGGCCTGCGCGACGTTGAACACGCCGTCGAGATTCACGCGCATCAGCGCATGCCAGTCGTCGGGCTCGAATGCGTCGAGCGGCGCGCGGCGCTGGATGCCCGCGTTGTTCACGAGGATGTCGATCGCACCGACGCGCGCCTCGAAGTCGTCGATCGCCGCGCGCACCTGCGCATGCTCGGCGACGTCGAACACCGCATGGTCGGCCGCGAAGCCTTCGTCGCGAAAATGGCGCGCGAGCGTCGCAGCCTTCTCTTCATTACGATCGTTGATGACGATCGCCGCGCCGGCTTCCGCGAGCCCGCGGGCGAGCGTCAGCCCGATCCCGCGTCCGGAACCCGTGATCAGTGCGCGGCGGCCGTCGAGACGGAACCGTTCAAGTGCGTTGGTCATGCATGTCTCCTCGTGCCAGTGGAGCCGGCTGCCCGTCGCGGCCGGTCTCGCGTCGACGGTATCTTCTGCTGCCGGCCCGAGGCTGCGCCAATGGTCTTTTTTGATCCGGTTATCATGAAATCTGATTACCGCCCTCTCCTGCCCGCCGCCCATGGAACTCAAGCAATTGCGCGCCTTCGTCACGCTCGCGGAAGAGCTGCATTTCGGGCGCGCGGCGCAGCGCCTGTTCATCGTGCAGCCTGCGCTGAGCATGCAGATCAAGGCGCTCGAGGAAGAGCTCGGTGCGCGGCTGTTCGAGCGCGACCGCCACAAGGTCGAACTGAGCGACACGGGGCGCGTGTTCCTGCCGGAAGCGCGCGCGACACTGCAGCAGGCCGCGCGCGCGGAACAGATGGCGCGGCTGTCGAGCTGCGGCGAGATCGGCACGCTGAGGATCGCGTTCGTGTCGTCGGTGCTGCCCGCGCTGCTGCCGGCCGTGCTGCGCACGATGCGCGAGCGCTATCCGCTGATCGCGCTCGAACTGAAGGACATGCCGACGCCCGACCAGATCGCCGCGCTGCGCGACCGGCGGATCGATTTCGGGATGATCCGGCTGCCGGCCGCGTATGCGGGCATCGACACGCGCGTGGTGCTGGAAGAAGGCTTCGTCGTCGCGCTGCCGCTCGACCATCCGCTCGTCGCGCACGACACGATCCCGCCGGCGGCGCTACGCGGCCAGCCCGCGTTCGTGCTCGCGCGCCGCTATGCGCCCGGCTTTCACGACGACATGCTGCTCGCGCTGAGCCGCGCGGGCACGACGCTCGAGATCGCGCAGGAGTTCGGGGAATTCACGACGATGCTCGCGCTCGTCGCGGCGGGGATGGGCATCGGGCTAATCCCGGCGGAAGCCGCCAGCGCGCTGCCGCCGAACGTGCTCGCGCGGCCGCTCGACCTGGCCGGCTACCGCACCGGCATCGGCCTCGCATGGACCGACCTCGACAGCCCGCTGAAGCGTGCGTTCGTCGACGCGCTCGAGCAGGTGACGGCGGCGCGGTGACGACGCATTCGCGGCTCGCGACAACAAAAAAGCCCGGCCGGAAAACCGGGCCGGGCTCGTTCGCCGCGCGTGCCGCGTTGCCGCGGCCGCGCAACGTGCGGGATTACTTCGCGTTCGCGAACGCGACAGCCGTATCCAGCATGCGGTTCGAGAAACCCCACTCGTTGTCGTACCAGCTCGACACCTTGACGAGGCGGCCCGACACCTTGGTCAGCGTCGCGTCGAACGTCGACGAAGCCGGGTTGTGGTTGAAGTCGATCGACACCAGCGGTGCGTCGTTGTAGCCGAGGATGCCCTTCAGCGAGCCTTCCGACGCTTCCTTCATGATCGCGTTGACTTCCTCGACCGTCGTGTCGCGCTTGGCGATGAACGACAGGTCGACGATCGACACGTTGATCGTCGGGACGCGGATCGCGTAACCGTCGAGCTTGCCGTTCAGTTCCGGCAGCACGAGGCCGACGGCCGAAGCAGCGCCCGTCTTCGTCGGGATCTGGCTGTGCGTGGCCGAACGCGCGCGGCGCAGGTCTTCGTGATAGACGTCCGTCAGCACCTGGTCATTCGTGTACGCGTGGATCGTCGTCATCAGGCCGGTTTCGAGGCCGATCTTGTCGTTCAGCGGCTTGACGAGCGGCGCGAGGCAGTTCGTCGTGCACGATGCGTTCGAGATGACGGTGTGCTCGGCCTTCAGCACGTTGTGGTTCACGCCGTAGACGATCGTCGCATCGACGTCCTTGCCGCCCGGCGCCGAGATGATCACCTTCTTCGCGCCGCCCTTCAGGTGCGCGCTTGCCTTTTCCTTGGTCGTGAAGAAGCCCGTGCACTCCATCACGACGTCGACGCCGAGCTCGCCCCACGGCAGTTCGGCCGGGTTGCGGTTCGCCAGCACGCGGATCTTGTCGCCGTTCACGACGAGGTAGTCGCCGTCGACCGACACTTCGCCCGGGAACTTGCCGTGCGCGGTGTCGTACTGGGTCAGGTGCGCGTTGGTCTTCGCATCGCCCAGGTCGTTGATCGCGACGATCTCGAGATCGTGCTTCTTGCCGTTTTCATAAAACGCGCGCAGCGTGTTGCGGCCGATACGGCCGTAGCCGTTGATTGCGACGCGAATCGTCATGGTCTATCTCCTGATGGCTGAAAAAATTCGTTTCGTGCAGCTTCACGGTGCGACGCGCGCAACGGGTGGCGCGCGTCGCGAATTGCTTTTAGGCCAGCACGGCCTTGGCCGTCTCGACGACGTGCTCGACGGTGAAGCCGAAGTACTTGAACAGCACGCCGGCCGGCGCCGATTCGCCGAACGTGTCGATCCCGACGACGCCGCCTTCGAGGCCGACGTACTTGTGCCAGAAGGACGTCACGCCGGCTTCGATCGCGACGCGGCGCACGCCGTGCGGCAGCACGCGTTCGCGGTATTCGGCGTCCTGGCGGTCGAACACGTTGGTCGACGGCATCGACACGACGCGCGCCGCGATACCCTGCTGCGCGAGCGGCTCGACGGCCTTCATCGCGAGCTCGACTTCCGAACCCGTCGCGATCAAGATGATCTTGCGCGCGACGATTTCCTCGTCCCAGTCCTTCAGTACGTAGCCGCCCTTCTCGATGTTGGCGATCTGCGCGTCGGTACGCGGGTTGAACGCGAGGTTCTGGCGGCTGAAGATCAGGCTCGACGGACGATCCGCGGCAACCGCGTGCGTCCAGGCAACGGCCGTCTCGACCGTGTCGGCCGGACGCCACACGTCGTGGTTCGGGATCAGGCGCAGGCTCGACACGTGCTCGATCGACTGGTGCGTCGGGCCGTCTTCGCCGAGGCCGATCGAATCGTGCGTGAACACGAAGATCGACGGCACCTTCATCAGCGCGGCCACGCGCAGCGCGTTGCGGCTGTAGTCGGAGAACGTCAGGAACGTGCCGCCGAACGGCTTGTGGCCGCCGTGCAGCGCGAGGCCGTTGATCGCGGCGCTCATGCCGAATTCGCGCACGCCGTAGTTGATGTGGTTGCCCAGCACGACGCCCGCGCCTTCCGGATTCGCGCGAACCGCCTTCGACGCCTTCCAGTTGGTCAGGTTCGAGCCGGTCAGGTCGGCCGAGCCGCCGAGCAGTTCGGGCAGCGCAGCGGCCAGCCCTTCGATCGCCTGCTGCGAAGCCTTGCGGGTCGCGACCGTCTCGGCGCGCTCGTTCGCGCCGGCGATGATCGCCGCAGCCTTCTGCGCCCAGTCGGCCGGCAGCTGGTTGGCCATCCGGCGCTCGAATTCGGCGGCTTCTGCCGGGAACTTCGCGCGATATTGCGCGAACGTCGCGTCCCAGTCGTTCTCGGCACGCTTGCCGGCTTCCTTCGCGTCCCATGCCGCATAGACTTCCTGCGGAATCACGAACGGCTCCCACTTCCAGCCGAGCGCTTCGCGCGTCTTCGCGATTTCTTCCGCGCCGAGCGCCGCGCCGTGCACGTCGTGGCCGCCGGCCTTGGTCGCCGCGCCCTTGCCGATCACCGTCTTGCAGCAGATCAGCGTCGGCTTGTCCGACAGCTTCGCGTTCGCGATCGCCGCGTCGACCGCGTCGACGTCATGGCCGTTCACGTTCGGGATCACGTTCCAGCCGTACGCTTCGAAGCGCTTCGGCGTGTCGTCGTGGAACCAGTTCACGACGTCGCCGTCGATCGAGATGCCGTTGTCGTCGTACAGCGCGATCAGCTTGTTCAGCTTCAGCGTGCCCGCGAGCGAGCAGGCTTCGTGCGAGATGCCTTCCATCAGGCAGCCGTCGCCGAGGAACACGTACGTGTGGTGATCGACGATCTTCGCGCCGTCACGGTTGAACTCGTCGGCCATCAGCGCTTCGCCGAGCGCCATGCCGACCGCGTTCGCGAGGCCCTGGCCGAGCGGGCCGGTGGTCGTCTCGACACCCGGCGTGATCCCGTATTCCGGGTGGCCCGGCGTCTTCGAGTGCAGCTGGCGGAAGTTCTTCAGCTCTTCGATCGGCAGGTCGTAGCCGGTCAGGTGCAGCAGCGAGTACAGCAGCATCGAGCCATGGCCGTTCGACAGCACGAAGCGGTCGCGGTCTGCCCAGTGCGGGTTCGTCGGGTTGTGCTTCAGATGGCGCGACCAGAGCGCGACGCCGATTTCGGCCATGCCCATCGGCATGCCGGGGTGGCCGGAGTTCGCTTGCTGGACGGCGTCCATCGCGAGCGCACGGATCGCGTTGGCCATCAGGGTGGTGGAGGCGGGAGACGAAGTCGTCATGTCGAGTCCGGAGAACGAGTCGAGGAAACGGGGGCACGGCGGCATCCGGAAGCTCGAGCGTCAATCGTTCCCGGCGCGCGGTGCGGCGCCTGACGGACGCGAAGCGGACGGAGCCTACGGACGGGGCTGCAAAGCTCGTCATTTTAACAGATGGGCCGACATTTCCCTTGTCGGCGCGCGGTGTTCCGGCACGGTTTTCCGCCAAACCGCGCGCCTCCTATAATTCAGACGTCAGAACCGACTGCCCCTAGCGGCCCGCCCGTGAGCACCACGCTACTCTTTCACCCCACGCCCGATGCCACCTACGGCTTCCCGAATGCCCGGCGGCTCGCGCGCGTCGCGTCCCTGCACCAGCAGATCGAAGTCTGGGAAACCCCGCAGCTCGGCCGCCTGTTTACGCTCGACGGCCGGCCGATGACGTCGGTCGGCGACGAATACGTCTATCACGAGTGCATGACGCACCCGGCCGCGCTTGCGCATCCGTCACCGAAGAAGGCGCTCGTGCTCGGCGGCGGCGACGGCGGTGCGGCGCGCCAGTTGCTCAAGCACGCGTGCATCGAGCGGATCGTGATCGCCGAGCTCGACGACGAGGTGGTCGGGATGGCGCGTCGTTATCTCGACGACGTGCACCAGGGCGCGCTCGACGACCCGCGCGTCGAGCTCGTGATCGGCGACGCCGCGCATTTCGTCGAGTCGACCATCGAGCATTTCGATCTCGTCGTGTTCGACCTCACGCCGCCCGATTCGCCGGCGGCCGGCCTCTACACACGCGCGTTCTACGCGCGGCTCAAGCGGATCCTCACGCCGTGCGGCGCGATCTCGATGCATCTCGGCTCGCCGGTGTTCCACGCCGCGCGCATCGCCGCGCTGCTCGACGACCTGCGCGCGAGCTTCGCGGTCGTCGATCCGCTGTCCGCGCACGTGCCGCTGTACGGTTCGCAGTGGCTGATGGCGATCGCGAGCGACACGCTCGATGCGGCCGCGCTGTTCGCGCACGACATCGACGAACGGCTCGCCGCGCGCCACGTCCAGGGCTTGCGCTACTACGACGCGCGGCTGCATGCGTCCCTCTTTGCCCTGCCGCACACGCTGCGCGATACACTGGGCGCTCGCCGCTGAGCGTCCGGGCAGCCGAGCCGTTCCGCTTTCCCCCATGCAGGAGAACTACCGATGACCGATCCACGTCCGGCCAACGTGCCTTGGTTGACGCCATACCTGGCCGTACGCAACGCGCGCGCGGCCATCGATTTCTTCAAGGCCGCATTCGGCTTCGAGCTGCGCGACGTGCACGACGAGGACGGCGCGATCATGCACGTCGAGATGGTCTACCGCGGCCAGTTGATCGTGATGTTCGCACCCGAAGGTGCATTCGGCTCGATCGCGCTCACGCCGAAAAGCGCGCACGCCACCGCGCCGCAGTCGTTCTATCTGTACGTCGACGATGTCGACGCAACCTGGCAGCGCGCGCTGGACGCGGGCGCGAAATCGCTGAGCGCGCCGCAGGACCAGTTCTGGGGCGACCGGTTCGCGCAGATCGAGGATCTCGACGGCTACCGCTGGGCGCTCGCGCGCCATCTCGACGCATGACCGAAACCGCCACACGCATGAACGAAGCCACCACCACCGCGGCCGTGCCGCGCTTTTTCGTCGACGCGGCACTGCGCGCCGACGCCACGCTCGCGCTGCCGGCCGACGTCGCGCGCCACGCTCAGGTGCTGCGCCTGCAGCCCGGCGACGTGCTCGCGCTGTTCGACGGCACGGGCGGCCAATACCGCGCGCGGCTCGTCGAGATCGACAAGCGCAGCGCACTCGCGCAGATCGACGCGTTCGAGCCGGCCGAGGCCGAGCCGCCCTATCGCGTGACGCTCGCGCAAGGGATCGCCGGCGGCGACAAGATGGACTGGGTGATCGAGAAGGCCGTCGAGCTCGGCGTCGCGGCGATCGTGCCGCTGTCGACCGCACGCGGCGTCGTGAAGCTCGCAGGCGAACGCGCGGACAAGCGCGTCGCGCACTGGCGCGGCGTCGTGCGCGCGTCGTGCGAACAGTGCGGGCGCAACCGCTTGCCCGAGGTTGCGCCGGTACTCGGCTTCAACGCGTGGCTCGATGCGCTGTCGGCCGCGCCGGCCGACGGCGAACTGCGGCTGCTGCTGTCGCCGCGCGCGAGCATCCCGTTCGCGTCGCTGCCAGACACGCCGCCCGGAGCGCCCGTCACGCTGCTGATCGGGCCCGAAGGCGGGTTGTCGCCGGACGAGGAAAACGCGGCGCGCGCACGCGGATTCACAGCACTGTCGCTCGGCCCGCGCGTGCTGCGCACCGAGACGGCCGGCGCGGCCGTGCTCGCGGCATTGGCAGCGCGCTGGGGCGGATGGTGATGCGCGACCGGGCAGGCGCCGCAGCATGACGTCGACGCGCGGCGATGCGCGTTAGCGCGCCGCTTTCAACGGCTCGATATCGATAAGGAATTTTGTCGGGCCGGCCGCGCACACGCAAAAAAGCCCGCTCGAAGCGGGCTTTTCGCCGTGCCGGCCGCGGCGAGCCGCAGGCCGATTCGCGCTTACGCGAACGAGTAGAACACGCGGAACGCGACCTTGCGCTCGGCCCAGAACTCGGCCGCCTCGCGGAACACGTCGAGCAGCGTCTCGCGCCCTTCCTTGTCGAACTTCTGCGCGATCGGCAGCCCTTCGAGGACGATCACGAAACCGGGCTGCGCGCCGGCCTTCGCGACGAGGTCGGTCAGGCAGTCGTACAGCGCGTCGTAGTTCTTCCCGAAATGCTTCGGGAACAGGAACGACGTCGCGATCGTTTCCATCACTTCCTGCTTCGACTGCGCGGCGCCGCAATACGCGTACAGGAAGTGCTGGCCGAGCCGACCGGCTTCGTCGGCGAGATCCTGCACGCGGAACGCGCGGATCGACTGCACGAGATTGGGTCGCACGGTCGTGAAAAGGCTCATAGGCTCCTCGTTCGATGAAAGCCCGGGCTCGGCTTCCTGTTGCTCCGGCGCGCCGACGGCCTGTGCCGCCGCGTTCAGTTGAATCACGCGCTGAAACAGGTTGCCGTCGCCGGCCGCGAACAGTTCCGCCGCCGCCGAATCGTGCGCGTAGATGGAGTCGCTCATGCCATTCGTCCCGAAGTCATTCAACAATACGTTTAAAACTGTTGTAGTGGTCGCCCGTGTAATAACAGTTGTCGATCCGGCGCAATGGCCCGCCACAGACGATCCGGCGCGCGCCGCGATTGCGGGCACGCGGCGTCGGCACCGTGTACTCATGGTAGTAGCCGCGCTTCGCCTTCGGCAAAATCCGCTCGCGGTTGCCGAACACGACGCCGTCTTTCTCGTACGGATAGGGGCCGCCGGCGCCGATCAGTCCCAGCGTGGTCACGGCCTCGCGCGGAAGACGGGCGGTCGGGATCGTATCGAGCCCGCTGGCGGCCACGTCGGCCGAAACGGCCTCCCGTGCGTAAGCGGCGGAAACCAGACTGCCCGTCGGCGTGCCGACGATACCCATCGCGAACATCGCGAAGACGGACGCGAGCGCGCCGTTGCGGAGCCACTTGCGTGCCATGAACCAGGGTTCCCGCTGTTAAATCAAGTAGTTGACGACCAACAAAGGCGTTAGCGTAGCGTTATTGGCCGCGCGAATCAATGTCCGTTTGGGAATCGAAAGCCCGACGACGCGCGGATGTGCGTATTTCTTACCGAATTTGCACTACATTTATCTTACATAAGATAAAATGCAGGCGGCATCTTTCGTATGGCAAGACCCTGCCTCCTTGCCACGCTCGTTACCTGGAGTGGAGAGATGCTGCTGTTGCTTTGAGGGAAGCGCGTTTGCGCCCTGCCCGACGGCGTGCCCATTGCGGGCACGCTTCTTTTTGCTTTTGTTTACAATTTCGCCCGACGCGCCACGCCGGTTCGACCGGCCTGGCGCGTTCGTTTTCGCTCAGCGCGCGGCGTTCACGTCGGCGACCAGCAGCGCCGCCATGTTGACGATGCGGCGAACGGTCGCCGATTCGGTCAGCACGTGCACCGGCTGGGCAGCACCCAGCAGGATCGGCCCGATCGCGATGTTGTTGCCGGCGGCCGTCTTCAGCAGGTTGTACGCGATGTTCGCGGCGTCGATGTTCGGCAGGATCAGCAGGTTCGCGTCGCCTTCCAGCGTCGATTCCGGCAGGATTTCCTTGCGCAGCGCCGCGTCGAGCGCGACGTCGCCGTGCATCTCGCCGTCGACCTTCAGTTCCGGTGCGGTTTCGTGCAGGATCGCGAGCGTATCGCGCATCTTCTGCGCCGAAGGCGCGTTGCTCGTGCCGAAATTCGAATGCGACAGCAGCGCGACCTTCGGCTCGATACCGAAGCGGCGTACTTCTTCCGCGGCCATGATCGTGATCTCGGCCAGTTGCTCCGGGGTCGGATCGACGTTCACGTGCGTGTCGACCAGGAAGATCTGGCGGCCCGGCAGCACGAGGCCGTTCATTGCCGCATAAACGCTGCAGCCGGGGCGCTTGCCGATCACCTGGTCGATGAAGTGCAGGTGGCGGTGCGTGGTGCTGATCGTGCCGCAGATCATCCCGTCCGCTTCGCCCCGTTTCACCAGCATCGCGCCGATCAGCGTCGTGCGGCGGCGCATCTCGACGCGCGCGAGCTGCTCGCTGATGCCCTTGCGCGCCATCAGCTTGTGGTACGACTGCCAGAAGTCGCGGTAGCGCTCGTCGTGCTCGGTGTTGACGACCGTGAAGTCGACACCCGGATTCAGGCGCAGGCCGTAGCGCTGGATACGGTGCTCGATCACCGACGGCCGGCCGATCAGGATCGGCGTCGCGAGTTTTTCGTCGACGATGATCTGAACGGCGCGCAACACGCGCTCTTCTTCGCCTTCCGCGAACACGACGCGCTTCTTCTCCGCCGGCGCGCTGCGCGCGATCTGGAAGATCGGCTTCATCGTCGTGCCGCTGTGATACACGAACTGCTGCAGATGGACGCGGTACGCCTCCATGTCCTCGATCGGGCGCGTCGCGACGCCGCCGTCCATCGCGGCCTGCGCGACGGCCGGCGCGATCTTCACGATCAGGCGCGGGTCGAACGGCTTCGGAATCAGGTATTCGGGGCCGAACGACAGATCCTGGATGCCGTACGCGGTCGCGACGATGTCGCTCTGTTCCTGCTGCGCGAGCTCGGCGATCGCATTGACGGCCGCGATCTCCATTTCACGCGTGATCGTCGTCGCGCCGACGTCGAGCGCGCCGCGGAAGATGAACGGGAAGCACAGGACGTTGTTGACCTGGTTCGGGTAGTCGGTACGGCCCGTGGCCAGCACCGCGTCCGGGCGCACTTCGAGCGCGAGTTCCGGCAGGATTTCCGGCGTCGGGTTCGCGAGCGCGAGGATCAGCGGGCGCTCGGCCATGCCCTTCACCATCTCCTGCTTCAGCACGCCCGCGGCCGACAGGCCGAGGAAGATGTCCGCGCCTTCGATCACTTCGGCCAGCGTCCGCGCGTCGGTTTCGCGTGCGAAACGCTCCTTGTCCGGGTCCATCAGTTCGGTGCGGCCCTTGTAGACCACGCCGGCCAGGTCGGTCACCAGGATGTTCTCGATCGGCAGGCCGATGTCGACCAGCAGGTCGAGACACGCGAGCGCGGCCGCGCCCGCGCCGGACGCGACGAGCTTCACCTTCTTGATGTCCTTGCCGACGACCTTCAGGCCGTTCGTGACGGCCGCGGCCACGACGATCGCGGTACCGTGCTGGTCGTCGTGGAACACCGGGATCTTCATCCGCTTGCGCGCTTCGCGCTCGACGATGAAGCAGTCAGGCGCCTTGATGTCTTCCAGGTTGATCCCGCCGAAGGTCGGCTCCAGTGCGGCGATCACGTCGACGAGCTTGTGCGGGTCCGACTCGTTCAGCTCGATGTCGAACACGTCGATGCCAGCGAACTTCTTGAACAGCACGGCCTTGCCTTCCATCACCGGCTTCGACGCGAGCGGGCCGATGTTGCCGAGACCGAGCACCGCCGTGCCGTTCGTGACGACGCCGACCAGGTTGCTGCGCGCGGTGAAACGCGCCGCGTTGAGCGGGTTCTCGACGATCTCCTCGCACGCATACGCCACGCCCGGCGAATATGCGAGCGCGAGGTCGCGCTGGTTGATCATCTGCTTGGTCGGGGCGATCGCGATCTTCCCCGGAGTCGGGAATTCGTGATAGTCGAGCGCGGCTTCGCGGAGCTTGGCTTTGGAGGAGGCTTGGGTGGACATGTGTCTCGTGACGGGCGGATTAGAATAACTGTTCGACGGCATTGTAGCGCCAATCGAAGGCCGCCAGACCGGCGATTCGGGTGCGACAGCCGCGACAAAAATGAACCGAACGGTGCAGGAACGCCGCCGTTCGCCTCGTACAATGCCGTTCCCTGAACCGTATCGGATCCACCCGCCGTGCCAGCCGCCCTCTCCGAGTTTTCGCTGATCGATCGCTTCTTCGCGCGCCGCGCGGCACAGGGCGCACGCGCGTCGACGCTCGGCATCGGCGACGATTGCGCGCTGATCGCACCTCGATCCGGGAAATTGCTGGCCATTTCGACGGACATGCTGGTCGAGGGCCGCCACTTCTTCCCCGACGTCGCGCCCGACGCGCTCGGCCACAAGACGCTCGCGGTCAACCTGTCCGACCTCGCGGCGATGGGCGCCGAGCCGCGCGCGTTCACGCTCGCGTGCGCACTGCCGCGCGCCGACGCGGCGTGGCTCGAGGCGTTCAGCAACGGGCTGTTCGCGCTCGCCGAGCGATTCGGCTGCGAGCTGGTCGGCGGCGACACGACGAGCGGGCCGCTGAACCTGTGCGTGACCGTATTCGGCGAAGTCGCGCCCGACGCGGCGCTGCGGCGCGATGCCGCGCGCGACGGCGACGACGTCTGGGTGTCCGGCATGCTCGGCGACGCACGCGCCGGCCTCGGCGTCGCACGCGGCGAATGGGCGGCCGGCGCGAACGAAGCGGCCGCGTTCCGGCACGCGCTCGAGCGCCCCGAACCGCGCGTCGCGCTCGGCCTCGCGCTCGCGGGTGTCGCGCACGCGGCGCTCGACATCTCCGACGGCCTCGCCGGCGACCTGCAGCACATCCTGGCACGCTCGAACGTGCGCGCCGAGATCGACGCCGACGCGGTACCGCGCTCGGCCGCGCTCGCGACGCTGCCGCCCGACGTGCAGCGCCGCTGCACGCTGGCGGGCGGCGACGACTACGAGCTGTGCTTCACGGCCCCGGCCGCGGCCCGCGCGGCGGTCGAAGCGGCCGGCGCGACGGCCGGCGTGCCGGTCGCGCGAATCGGTACAATACGCGCGTTGTCCGCGCCGTCGGAGCGGCCCGCGATCGCGTGGCGCGACGCCGCCGGCGCGCCCCTGGCTCTCACGTTGCACGGCTTCGACCACTTCCATGCAGACTGACCCGACGCCCGCGCACGCCGCGGCCGAACCCGGCGCCGCACCGAACGGGAATGCGCCGAAGCGCGCGAGCGCGCGCTTCATGCTGTCGCATCCGGCGCACCTCGTGTCGCTCGGTTTCGGCAGCGGGCTCGCGCCGATCATGCCCGGCACGTTCGGTTCGCTGTTCGGCTGGCTCACGTTCGTCGTGCTGAGCCGCTACCTGACGGTACCCGAATGGTGGGTGCTGATCGCGGCCGGCTTCGCGGCGGGCACGTGGATCACCGGTTTCACCGCGAGGAAGATGGGCACGTCCGATCCGGGCGCCGTCGTCTGGGACGAGATCGTCGCGATCTGGCTCGTGATGCTGCTCGTCACGCCGGCGACCTTCATCGGCCAGTTGTGGGCGTTCGTCGCGTTCCGCTTCTTCGACATGCTCAAGCCGCCGCCGATCCGCTATTTCGACCGCCGCCTGAAAGGCGGGCTCGGCATCATGATCGACGACCTGGTCGCCGCGTTCATGACGCTGCTCGTGATCGCCCTGTGGCGCTCCGTCGTCGGCTGACCGATTTCCCGACTCCCGTTTCCCGACGCGCATGCCAACCGATTCCGTCGTCCACCAGCTTGCGATCCGCGCAGGCAACAAGCTGCGTGACGAGCACCTGACGCTCGCCACCGCCGAATCCTGCACCGGCGGCATGATCGCCGCGGCGATCACCGACATCTCCGGCAGCAGCCAGTGGTTCGAGCGCGGCTTCGTCACGTATTCGAACCAGGCCAAGATCGACATGATCGGCGTGCCGCCCGACCTGATCGACAAGCACGGCGCCGTCAGCGAGCCCGTCGCGCGCGCGATGGCCGAAGGCGCGCTGCGCAACAGCCGCGCGCAGGTCGCGCTGTCCGTCACGGGCATCGCGGGCCCGGCGGGCGGCAGCGAGAAAAAGCCGGTCGGCACCGTGTCGTTCGGCTGGAGCAACCGGCTTCATACCGACGTCGAAACGCTCGTGTTCAAGGGCGACCGCGAACAGATCCGCACGCAGGCGGCCGTGCATGCGCTGCGCGGGCTATTGAAGCTGCTCGACGAGCGCGAGGGCTGACCGGGCAGGCGGAGGAAGCAGGAAAGTTGAGCGGGAAAGCGGCACCGGCCCGCCGGTGCGGGCCTGCCGGAAAGTCGGCCGCCCGAACGGGCGGCCCGTGCATTTCAGCGATGCGCGTTGATCGTATCGCGGGTCTTCTGCGCGGCGAGCGCCGCGGCTTCGGCGAAATCCTCGCCGTTGCTCGCGTACAGGATCGCACGCGACGAGTTGATCATCATGCCCGTGCCGTCGGCCGTGCGGCCGGCGCTGACGGTCGCCTGCACGTCGCCGCCCTGCGCGCCGATGCCGGGGATCAGCAGCGGCATGTCGCCGACGATCCCGCGCACGATCTCGATTTCCTTCGGGAACGTCGCGCCGACCACGAGGCCGAGCTGGCCGTTCTTCGCGTTCCACTTGTTCGCCGCGAGATCCGCGACGACCTGGTACAGCGGCCGCCCCCCCGTTTCCAGGAACTGCAGGTCGGAGCCGCCCGGGTTCGACGTGCGGCACAGCACGATCACGCCCTTGCCGTCGTGCTCGAAGTACGGCTCGACCGAGTCGTAGCCCATGTACGGGTTCACCGTGACCGCGTCCGCGCGATAGCGCTCGAACGCTTCGCGCGCGTACTGCTCGGCCGTGCTGCCGATGTCGCCGCGCTTCGCGTCGAGGATCACGGGCAGGCCCGGATGCTGAAGGTGGATGTGCGCGATCAGCCGTTCGAGCTGGTCTTCCGCGCGATGCGCGGCGAAATAGGCGATCTGCGGCTTGAACGCGCTCGCGTACTGCGCGGTCGCGTCGACGATCTGCCGACAGAATTCGAAGATCGCGTCGGGCTGGCCGTCGAACTGCACGGGAAAGCGCGACGGCTCGGGATCGAGGCCGACGCACAGCAGCGAATTCGTGCGCTGCCACGCGGCGCGCAGCGATTCGATGAAAGTAAGCGGGGAAGACATGGCGGGTACTCGCGGCAAACCATTGGTAGACCGCGTATTTTACCCGCGTCTTCGGCGCGCCTCGCGAGTCGCGGCATTGCCGCGCGCATCGGCGCGCCCGACGGTGAACGCGAAACGCCGCGTGAGCCGCTCGCCCGGCGCGAGCAGCGTCATTCCGTGCGCGGCTGCGCCGCCCGGCAGGTTCACCGCATTGATCGGATGATCGACCGGCTCGAAGCAGAAGAAATCCTCGCCGGGCGGTGTATAGAGCACGTACGCGTCGGCGTCGGCCGCGACCGTCAGCGACAGCCCGCGGCGCGGCCAGCTCACCGTCGCGTGGCCGCCCCAGCCGGTGAACGCGTGATTGACGAGCGCACCCGGCAGCGGATACGCGACGCCGAACTGCCAGGCCGGCGGCACGCTCACGTGCCGCACCGGCAGGAAATCGGAGCCCGACAACCACAGCCCGCCGGCCGCCGCGGCCAGCTCGGTCACCGCGTCGCGCACCAGGAACGGATGCACGCCGAGCCCGAACGGCAGCCGGGCGCGCCCCGCGTTCTCGATCGTCAGCGCGATCGACAGCGTCGTGTCGTCGAGTTCGAACGACTGGATCGCGCGGAACGCATACGGCGCGCCAGCCGCGCGATCGAGCGACAACTGCAGCGTCGTGTCGGTCGCCTCGTCCACCTGCCACGGCGCGAGCCAGCCGTCGCCGTGGATCGGCAGCGGCTCGTCGCGCCGGTTGCGCGGCACCGCGACCTTGCGCCCGTCGCATTCGAAGCGTGCGCCGCCGATCCGGTTCGAGTAAGGCAGCAGCGGATAACACGCGAGCTCGTTCGGGTCCGTCGCCGTCTCCGGATGCTCGCAGCGGCGAAACACCGGCACCAGCGCACCGTTGTCGCCGCGCCAGTCGAAGCGCGCGATGCCGCCGCCCAGATGCGGCAGCACGTCGAGCCGCAGCGACGCATTCGACAGCGAGACGGCCGCCGCATGCGCGGCGCCCACGCCCTGCGCGAATGCGGCCGTCTGCGGGCCGGGGCTGACCGGCTGCGCGGCGGCGGCCAGGCGGGCACGGCGCGACTGGCTCGTGGACGACGATGCGCGCGAGGGCGTGGCGGTCATGATGAGCTCCTTTCCTTCGTCGAAGAAACGATGCGGGTCGGTGCGAACGGTCAGGCCCAGCCGCCGTCGACGATCACGTCCTGCGCGGTGATCATCCGGCTGTCGTCGGCCGCGAGGAACAGCGCCATCCGCGCGAGGTCGGCCGGCAGCAGTTCGGCATCGAGGCACTGGCCGGCCTTGATCGCCGCACGGCCCGCGTCGTCGAGCCACAGCCGGCGCTGCTTGTCGGTCATCACCCAGCCGGGCACCAGCGAGTTCACGCGGATGCCGAACGGACCGAGGTCGCGCGCGAGGCCGCGCGTCAGGCCCTGCACGGCCGCCTTCGCCATCACGTAGACGGGATAGCCGCCGTTTTTCAGCATCCAGCTGATCGAGCCGAGATTGACGATCGCGCCGCCGCCTTGCTGCTTCATGTCGTCGATCACCGCCTGCGCGGCAAAGAACTGGTGGCGCAGGTTCACCGCGATGCCCGCGTCGAACGACTCGGGCGTCACGTCGCCGATCGCGTGGCGCGTGTCGTTCGCCGCGTTGTTCACGAGCACCGCGATCGCGCCGATGCGCGCGCGGATCGCGTCGATCGCATGGCGCAGCGCATCGATGTCGGTCAGGTCGCACTGGATGAACAGCGGCGCATGACGTGCGTGCGCGAGGCTTTCCGCCAGCGCGGCGCCGGCGGCCGCATCGAGGTCGACGAACGCGACGCGCGCGCCCTGCTGCACGAAGTGCTCGACGAACGACGCGCCGATGCCGGTCGCGCCGCCCGTGATCAGCACCGCGCGATCCTCGAGGCTCGGGTATCGCGCAAAGCGCGCATGGCTCGCGGCGTGCGGGTCGTGCGCGGAAGTGTCGATGGTCATGCGGTTCGTCTCCGTGAAATCAGGTCAGTCGCGTACGCCGCGGTTCTTCAGCTGGTCGAGCAGCACCGCCGCGAGCAGGATCGCGCCGCGCACCAGGTACTGGTAGAACGCGTCGATGTTCAGCAGGTTCATCACGTTCTCGACGGTACCCATGATCAGCACGCCGATCACGACGCCCGAGATCGTCGCACGGCCGCCCATCAGCGACACGCCGCCGAGCACGCACGCGGAGATCACGTTCAGCTCGAAGCCCTGCGCGGCGTTCGGCTGGCCCGACGTGATGCGCGACGCGAGGATCACGCCCGCGAGCGCGGTCACCGCGCCCTGGATCAGGAAGATGTACACGCGCGTGCGTTCGACGTTGATCCCGGCGAGCCGCGACGCCTCGGGGTTGCCGCCGATCGCGAGCGTGTTGCGGCCGTACACGGTCTGGTTCAGCAGCACGCCGAATGCGATGAAGCACAGCAGCGTGACCCAGATCGGCAGCGATACGCCGAACAGCGACAAGCCGCCGAGCGCGATGAACGTATCCGACGACACGCCGACCGCCTGCCCCTTCGACACGATGAAGCCGAGCCCGCGCACGATCTCCATCGTCGCGAGCGTCGTGATCAGCGCGTTGATGCGCAGGTACGCGATCACCGCGCCGTTCACGAAGCCGATCGCGGCGCCGGCCGCGACCGCCGCAATGATCGCGACGAACGTGTTGTCGGTCGCGTTCAGCACCATCGCGCACAGCACGCCCGAGAACGCGACGGTCGAGCCGATCGACAGGTCGAAATCGCGCGACGCGAGACAGAACATCATCGTGCACGCGACCATGCCGATCTGCGAGATCGACAGCGCGAGGCCGAGCATGTTGTCGATCGAGAAGAAGTGATCGACCGTCAGCGACATCGTGATGAACATCACCGCGAAGATCGCGATGAGGCTGTACTCGGTGAGGTGCTGCCACCACTTCTGCCGGTCGCTTTGCTGTGGAACCAGCGCGTCGGCCGACTGCTTCACGGCTGCGCCGGCGAGGTTTTCCCTGACTTGCATGATTGTGTCTCCTGCTCCTGCATCGCGCGGCCCACGCCGCGCCTGGTCGATTCGAATGTCGTGCGCCGCGTCAGGCCGCCTGGGCGGCGCTCGTCTGCGGCAGCGCGAGGTTCAGCACCGCGTGCTCGTTCGCCTGTTCGCGCGGCAGCTCGCCCGCGATCCGGCCTTCGCGCATCACGACGATGCGATCGGACACGCCGAGCACTTCCGGCAGTTCCGACGACACCATCACAATCGCGCAGCCGCGCTCCGCGAGCCGGTAGATCACGTCGTAGATCTCGTGCTTCGCGCCGACGTCGATCCCGCGCGTCGGCTCGTCGAGGATCACGACCTTCAGGTCGGGCTCCGCGAGCCAGCGCGACAGGATCGCCTTCTGCTGGTTGCCGCCGGACAGGAAGCGGATCTTCTGCCGCCGGTTCGGCGTCTTGATCTTCAGCCGCTGGATGAAGCGGTCGGCCGTTTCGCTTTCGGTCTTGCGGTCGATGAACAGCCCCGCGCGCAGCGAATGGCGGCGGCAGCTGATGTTGATGTTCTCCGCGACCGATGCGATCGCAATGATCCCTTCTTCCTTGCGGTCCTCGGGGCACAGCACGATGCCGTGGCGGATCGCGTCGCCGGTGCGCTTCACGTCGATGCGCGCGCCGTCGAGCGTCAGCACGCCCGCGCGCCGGCGGTCCGCGCCGTACACGAGCCGCATCAGTTCGCTGCGGCCCGCGCCGACCAGCCCGAAGAAACCGACGATCTCGCCCGCGCGCACCGAGAAGCTCGCGGGTTCGCGCAGCGCCGGGCCGTCGACGCCTTCGGCGGAAAACCGCACGTCGCCGAGCGCGCGCGGCGCGTAATGGTAGATGTCCGAAATCTCGCGCCCGACCATCTCGGCGACGAGCCGCTCGCGCGGCACGTCGGCAAGCGCATCGTGCGACGCGATCTTGCGCCCGTCGCGGAAGATCGTGCACGCATCGCACAGCCGGTAGATCTCGTCCATCCGGTGCGAGATGTAGATCAGCGCGCGGCCCTGCGCGCGCAGGTCGTCGACGAGCTTGAACAGCACCTCGGTCTCGCGATGCGACAGCGAGCTCGTCGGTTCGTCGAGCGCGATCACGCGCGCATTGCGCATCAGCGCCTTGCAGATCTCGACCATCTGCCGCTGAGCGATCGACAGCCGCCCGAGCTTCGCGTCGGGATCGAGGTCGACGCCCATCGCGGCGAGCCGCTCGCGCACGTAGCGCTTCGCCTCGCGCTTTTTCACCCAGCCGAACGCGTTCGGCAGGCGGCCGAGCAGCAGGTTTTCCGCGACCGTCAGGTCGGGTACGTACTGCAGCTCCTGGTGAATCACCGCGATGCCGGCCGCGATCGACGCCGCCGCACTCGCGAACTGCACGGGCTGGCCGTCGACCAGCACGCTGCCCGCATCGGGCTGGTATTCGCCGCCGAGAATCTTCAGCAGCGTCGACTTGCCCGCGCCGTTCTCGCCCATCAGGCCATGCACCTCGCCCGCATGCACGTCGAACGAAATGCCGTCGAGTGCGCGCACGCCGGGAAATACCTTGCCGATATTGTCAAAACGCAGTGCCGCTGACACGTCGTCTCCTCACTTCCCAATCGATCGACCGCCGGCCGCCGCATCGCCGCGGCAGCCGGCGGGCCGCTTACTTCGACGCGAGCCCCATCTCCTCGCGCACCTTCGACACGTTGTCGCGCGTCGCGAGCATGCCGGTCGTCAGCGTCAGCGCCGGCGGTGCCTTGCCTTGCGTGATCCACGAGTACATCAGGTCCGAGGTTTCCTCGCCGTGACGCTTCGGGCTGATGATCACGGTGCCGTAGAAGCCGGTCGGCTGCGGCTTCTTGAACTCGTTCAGCGCCGAATCGGAACCGCCGATGCCGATGCCGATCATGTTGTCCGACTTGAAGCCGCGCCCTTCGGCCGCACGCACCGCGCCGAGCACGGCCTCGTCGTTCAGGCCGTACGCGACCCAGTGCTTGAACTGCGGGTTCTTCGTGAGCGCAATGTTCGCCGCGTTGAACGCGTTCTCGGTGTCGGTCTTCGCCTGCGGCGCCGCGATCACGTTCGCCTTCGGGAAACCGGCGGCCACCAGCGCGTCGGTCGCGCCGCTCGTGCGGTCGTGCGCGGTCGGCAGCTGCTCGTAGGTGATGTCGATCGCGCCGACCTCCTTCACGTTCCAGCCGCGCTTCTTGATCTCGGCCGCGATGCCGTCGCCGACCTGCTTGCCGATGTTGTACGCGGAGATCCCCATGTGCGGCACCGCTTCGATCGGCTTGCCCGCGCCGTCGACGAGGCGGTCGTCGACCGTCATCATCTTCAGGTTGTGCGACTTCGCCTTCGCGACGATGCCCGGCCCGAGCTTCACGTCGGGCGTGCAGATGATGAAGCCCTGCGCCTTCTGCGCGGACAGGTTGTCGATCGCGCTCATCACCTTTTCGCCCGACGGCGCGCCGATCTTCACGAGCGTGAAGCCCTTTTCCTTCGCCGCCATCTCGGCGAACTTCCACTCGTCCTGGAACCACGGCTCTTCCGGCTGCTTCACCAGAAAGCCGATCTTGACCGGGTCTGCCGCGTGCGCAACCGGGCTACCCATCACCACCGCGGCTGCCGCGGCCAGCGTTACGAACGTTCTGCGTTTCATCTCCAGTGTCTCCTTGTTTTCATCGAACAGGATGCAGCCGCTTGTTGGTTTCGACGCAGCGTGCGCGCGGCCGTCGCACGTGCGGTCTTTCGAATCGTTGCGTCAGTCGTGATACAGCGCCGCGCGCCCGCCGTCGACGGTGATGCACGCGGCATTGATGAACGGCGCCTCGTCGGACGCCAGGAACACGGCCGTCATCGCGACCTCGTCGGGCCGGCCGATCCGCTTCATCGGCTGCAGCGCGAGCGTCTCGGCGCGCGCGGCAGCCGGATCGGGCTGCGCGTCCCACCAGTCGCGCGTGAGCTGCGTCTCGATGTAGCCCGGCGCGATCGCGTTCACGCGCACGTTGCGCGCCGCGTATTCGATGCCGAGCGCGCGCGTGAGCCCCAGTACGCCGTGTTTCGCGACCGGGTACGGAAAGCAGCCCGGGATGATCCGGAACGCATGCGTCGACGCGATGTTCACGATGCTGCCGCGGCCGCGCTCGACCATGCCTTCCAGCGCCGCGCGGCAGCCGTGCCACACGCCGTCGAGATCGACCGCGAAGCAGCGGCGCCAGTCGTCGTCGGTCATCGTCAGCGGATCGGCGAACACGTTGATGCCCGCGTTGTTCACCAGCACGTCGAGCGGGCCGAATGCCGCTTCGGTCTGCGCGAGCGCATCGCGCACCGCATCCTGACGCGCGACGTCCGCGTGCAGCGGCAGCACGCGCGCGCCGTCGACGTCGTGCGCGATCGCGGCGGCCGTGTGCTGCGCCTGCGGGAAGTCGAGATCGACGAGCGCGACGGCCGCGCCTTCGCGCGCGAACGCTCGGGCGATCGCGGCGCCGATTCCGCGGCCCGCGCCCGTCACCATCGCGACCTTGCCCGCGAGGCGGCCCATCATGCGGCTCCGCCGCGCGCGACGCGCAATCCGGCCTGGAACGCGCGCGCGTTCGCCGCGGTCGCGTCGGCCGCCTGGCCGGGCCGGTACAGCGCCGAGCCGAGCCCGAAGCCGTTCGCGCCGGCCGCGAGGAACGGCTGCATGTTGTCCGGCGAAATTCCGCCGACCGGGATCAGCGGCACCGCGCGGTCGATCACCGCGCGCCATGCCTTCACGACCGTCACGCCGAGCTGCTCGGCCGGGAACATCTTCAACACGTCGGCGCCGTTCGCGAGCGCCGCGAACGCTTCGGTCGGCGTCGCGACGCCCGGTGCGCTCGCGAGGCCGCGCTCGCGTGCGCGGCGTATCACCGCCGCGTCGCTGTGCGGCATCACGATCAGCGCGCCGCCCGCGTCCTGCACGCGGTCGACATACTCGGCACGCAGCACGGTGCCCGCGCCGACGATCGCATCGTCGGGCAACGCGCGCCGCAGCTTTGCGATGCTGTCGAACGGATCCGGCGAGTTGAGCGGCACCTCGACGATCCGGAAGCCGGCTTCGTAAAGCGCATGCCCGTGGTCGGCCGCGTCGGCGGGCGTGATCCCGCGCAGGATCGCGATCAGCGGGCACGCATCGAACGCGCGCATCAGTGCGGCGTGGGGCGTGTACGGCGCGGGCAACGTAAGGTCGGACGGCATGACTGGGTTCCTCTGCAATCAGTTCATTGGTCGGCCAGGATAGGCTCGCCGTCCGCGCGCACGAGCCCGGCGCGCGATGCGATCCGCCACAGGCCGCGCTCGGTCGCATGCGCGACGACCCGCGCGTGCGTGTGGCCGAATACCTGGAGCGCATCGACGTAGCGCGCACACAAGCCGTCGTCGCCGATCAGCAGCAGCGGCTGGTCCGCGAGCGCGATGCCGCGCTCCGCGAGCATCGCGTCGAGTGCATTGAGCTCATGGCCGATCAGCAGGCCGGACAGGTAGTCGCCCTGCGCGTCGGGCGCGAGCCGGTCGGTCAGGCCGAGCGTGCGCGTGCTGAAAATCGTCGCGAGCAGCCCCGTGCGCTGCGCGCCGCGCGCGACCGACACGCCGTGCACGAACGCCGCATGATCGGGCAACGCACCCGCGCGCATCGTGCGGCCGAGAATCGTGTGGTCGCGCAGCGCCGCGAACAGCTCGCCCGTCATGAAGGTCTGGAAGCGCTCGATCAGCCCGTCCTTGACCCACGCCCATTTGGCATGCGTACCCGGCAAGCCGATCAGTACCCCTGAACGATCTGCATCAAGCGTGGGATCGCTCGCGAGCGCGCCGAATATCTGCGTTTCTTCGCCGCGCATCACGTCGGGCAATTCGCCCGTCGCGATCACGCCCGGCACGATCGATACCGTCGCGCCGCGCGACGTCGTCACTGTAATAAGACCCGCGGCAAGCGCGTCGGCGCCGGCCGGCACCGCGACGTACGGCGCCTCGCGCCAGCCCTGCGCGCTGCCGACCATCCCGGCGGCGAGCACCGGCAGCCCGGGCGTGCGGTCGAGCCAGTCGCCGCAGGCGTCCTCGAACACCGCGTCGAACGCGCGCGCGCCGCCGCCCGGCACGTGCATGACGCCCGCCGCGCGGCTGCGCGTGTCGATGAGCGCGCCGTGCGCGTCGTACAGATACGCGCGCAGCGACGTCGTGCCCCAGTCGAGCGCGATCAGCGACGGGGTGGCGGAGCTGGCAACCGGAACGGCCCGGGTCGAAGTCGTCATCGTTTGATCCTGCGGGTACCCTGCGGCGGGCTCCAGCCCAGTTCCGCGGAAATGGCTCGCGCTTCGCGCTGCACGAGAGGAATCAGTTCGTCCATCCGGTCGTGCGGCATGTACGGAATCGTGCTCGCGACCGACACGGCCGCGACGATCGCACCCGATGCGTCGCGGATCGGCGCGGCCACGCAGCGGATCGACGCCTCGTTCTCCTCGAGGTCGAACGTATAGCCGCCGGCCGCGTAATGGGCCATGCGCTGCAGGAACGCACTCGTCTCCGGCCGGTTGTCGGGCTTGAAATTGACGCCGGCCAGCGCGCGCCGCGCGGCCTCGAACAGCGAGCGCCACAGGTCGGGATCGAGGTCGAGCATCATCGCCTTGCCGATGCCCGTCGATGCGAGCGGCATCCGGTGGCCGACGCGCGAGCGCATCTCGAGGCCGCGCGTGCCGGGAATCTTGTCGATGTACAGCACGTCGTCGCCGTCGCGCACGCCGAGATGGATCGTGTCGAGCGTCGCTTCCGCGAGCGCTTCGAGATGCGGCCGCGCCACCGCGGTGAGCGGCATCTGCTCGAGCGCGATCGTGCCGAGCTCGATCAGCTTCGGGCCGAGCAGGTAGCCGCCCTGCACCTGGCGCAGGTAGCGCGCCTGCACGAGGCTGCTGACGAGGCGGTGCGTCGTGCTGCGTGTCGTGCCGAGCGCGGCGCCGATCGCGCGCATGTCGCGCGCGCCGTTCGCGATCGCCTCGAGGATCGCGAGACCGCGCAGCAGCGTCTGCGTGCCGGCCTGCTGTGCGGCGAGATCGAGCGGCGTGCTGGTCGCGCCGATGCTGTCGGTCAGCGACCCATCGTCCGGCGTCGCGCGCCGGGCATCGAGGGCAAGGGAGTCGGGCATCTTGGTCATGGGGCGGGCTTCTTCAACGGAATCGGTGAAGCCGCTCGCGCGGCGCCGGAACTGCGTCCGATGCTGCGGCGTGGCGGCGGTCGATGCACCGAATAAGGCGCCCGGCGAACTTCATGGAATGTGTCTCCGTGTGCGTCGGGCGCCGCGCGATGCGTGGGTCCGAAGCTGTCGATGTGCTTCGGATTGTAGGAGCGCACGCACTCGTCTCCAATATTTGAATGCGTTGTCCAGATAATGAGAATTCAGGCGAGATACGCTGCGCGCGTGACGCGACGGCCGCGCCATGTGCACGGGGGCGGAACCCGCCGCGCAGCAGGTTCCGCCCCCGTTTGTTCACCACGCGCCGCGCTTACTGCTGGCTCGTGCTGCGTGCCTGCATATAGCGCTGCACGTCGGCGAACGACACGCGGCCGCTGCCGCCCGAATCGATCTGCCGGAAGTGGTTCGCGACATAACCGAGCCCGGCCGCGCGCGCCTGCGCCTCGGTGATCGAACCTGTGCTCTGCGTATCGGCCGAGTCGAACTGCCGCGCGAGCTTGCGCACCACCTGCGCATGCAGCGCGGCGCCCGTCGTCTGCGTGCCGGCGGTCGGCTTGCGCGCGGCCGGCGGCACGTACGGATCGCCGAGCTGCGCCTGGCGCGCACGCGCCGGTGCGGCAGCGTCGCTCTCCTGAGCGAACGCGGATACGGATGCTGCAGCGGCGGCGCAAACGAGCGCCGCGGCAACGACGATGAAACGATTCTTCATATCAGGCTCCAGTCTGGAATGAGGTCGTCGACGGCAGGCGAGGCGCCGCCGGGGGCGCCATTCGCCGGCGTCGCGTATCGCATCAGTGCGCGGCCGCGTTGTAGAAGGTCACGAGGTCGGCTTTCTCCTGCGGACGCGACGTATCGTCGAGATAGACCATGTGTCCGCCCTGATAGTCCTTGATCGTCAGGTTCGGTTGCGTCCCGAGCCGCGCGAGGTCGAGCTCGGTCTGGTAGAACGGCGTCGCGATGTCGTGATACCCGTTCAGCGACAGCACCTTCAACGACGGATTCAGCGTCAGCGCAGCGGCCAGATCGGGGATCGTGTCGGGCATCGCGAGGCCGTCGTGCGTCCAGTCCCATGTGTTGATCGCATTGCTGCTCAACGAGTAGGCCGACTGCGCGGTGTACTTCAGCTCGTTCGGCAGGTAGCTGCCGATCGTGTCGGTGAACGGCTTCGTGATGAACGTGCTCGACGGATCGCCGTCCGCCGCGAGCGGGCTCGACACCGGCACGTTCACGCGCGCGTCGTAGCGACCGATCAGCGTGCCCGGAATCAGCGACAGCTGGAAGCTGTTGTCGAAGAAGGTCGGGATCACGTTGAAGTTCGCGTTCCACAGCGCCTGCTTCACGCCGGTCGAGTTCGCCATCGTCGTGACGAGATTCGGCGGCGGCGGCGTATGGCTCGCCAGGTACGCGTTCACGGCGGGCGCGTAGCTGCCGGCCGTCAGCAGGCGCATCTGGTCCGCATACTGCGGCAGGTTCGACGGGTTCGGATTGTCGAGCTGGTAGTACGCGCCGACGGTGCCGTAGGACGGCGCGAAGCCCGCGCAGCTCACCGGGCTCGACCCGTTGTTGGAGTTGCCGACATAGTCGCTCGCCATATCGCAGTTCGTGTTGTAGTTCAGGATCGACGACTGCAGCACGATGCCGGCAAGCTTCACGCCGGCCGTCTCGAGCAGGTTCGCGAGCACGTCGGTGCGCGGCGTGCCGTACGACTCGCCGAACAGGTATTTCGGCGAATCGTTGCGCTGGTTCACGGTCAGGTAGCGCGTCACGAAATCGCGGAACGCGCCGGCGTCCTGGTCGACGCCCCAGAACGTCTGGTTCGTGTTCGGCGCGATCGCTTCGGAAAAGCCGGTGCCGATCGCATCGACGAACACGAGGTCGGTCGTGTCGAGCAGGCTTTCCTGGTTGTCGACGAACGGGAACGTCGACGCGTTCGCGTTCGGGTCGCCCGTCTGGACCCGCCGCGGGCCGAACGAGCCGAGGTGCAGCCACACCGATGCCGAGCCGGGGCCGCCGTTGTACAGGAACGTGACGGGCCGCTTCGCCGCGGGCTGGTTGTCGGCCGTGTAGGCGACGTAGAAGAACGATGCCTCGGGCGCGCCCGTCTGCGGATTGCGCGCGACGAGGTGGCCGGCCGTGGCCGTGTAGCGGATCGTCTTGCCGTTCAGCGTGATCTGGTGATGCGTGACGGCGGCCTTTTCGACCGCGGCGGAGGCGTCGAGCGACGCGTTCGCGCTCGACGAATAACTGTTCGGATCGTTGTACGCCCTGTCCACCTGACTGGCGGGATCGGCTGAGTTGTCGGCGCTCGCAGCAGCGGACGATGTCACGTCGTCGTTGCAGGCCGTCAGAATCAGCGAAGAAAAAACCACCCCCAACAACAGCTTCGCTTTGCTCGCTGGCATCGTTGCTTTCCTTCTCTCGGATGTTTTTTGTGTCGAGCAGCCGGATAAGCCGCCCCCCGCCTCGATTGCGGCCGATAAGCCGAGGCGCTGGCCAATATACGCGAGCACATCGGCTTTGAAAAATTTTGAAATATTTGGCCGGCGGCCGGTGCGGCGCACACCTTTCAGGAATGCTTCGGTTCGCGAAACGTTGCATTTCGCGCTGCTTTCAACGTCTTTCGTGTTTACCCGGGAATACTAAAAAAGCGCGGATTTCGCGCCATATCGGCAAACAAAATCGCGCAGTCACGGGCATTGCTCAGCAAAGCGAAATAGATGAATTCGTCTAAAGGATGTGGCCCGAAATGCACGCGACAGGAATGCGCTGCAGCGCACCAATGGCGCATTGACGGCAGAACGGACAATGCGGCGGCGCGAGCGCGCCGTTCACTCCGATTGCGGAAGCGCGGCCGCACCCATCCGGCGGGCGATGATTGCCGCGCGCTGTGCCTGGTAGGCCGAGCCGCGATGCGCGTCGAACCAGCGCGGCTTCGGCAGCATCACCGCGAGACGCGCCGACTGCCACGCGCCGAGCCGGCTCGCGGGAATCCTGTAGTAATAGCGCGCGGCCGCTTCGGCACCGTACACGCCGCGGCCCCATTCGACGGAATTCAGGTAGATCTCGAAGATCCGCTCCTTGTCGAGCACCGTTTCGAGCATCCACGTGATGATGAGCTCCTGCCCCTTGCGGATATAGCTCTTCTCGCGCGACAGGAAAAGGTTGCGCGCGAGCTGCTGCGTGATCGTCGAACCGCCCGCGACGATCCGGCCGCGCGCCTTGTTCTTCTCCCACGCCTGCAGGATCGCATCGACGTCGTAGCCGTTGTTGGTCGCGAAGGTCGAGTCTTCGGATGCGATCAGCGCGCGCTTCAGGTTGCGCGAGATCTGGTCGTACGGCACCCACTGGTGCTGGATCTGCGCAGGCGGCTTGTCGCGCGACAGCCACCACGCGTCGGTGCGCATGAATGCGGTCGAACCCGGGTTCACGAACGACCACAACGCGATCTGCGCGAGATAGAACAGCTGCGTCGCGAGCCACGCGCCCGCGAACACCGCACCCGCGTAGACGATCCAGCGAGCCGGGCTCACCGCTCGCGTGCGCTGCGTGCTGCTTACCGCCACCACGTGCCGCGCTCCGTTCAGCTCGCCGCGAGCGCCTGGCGCAGCGCGGCAAGTACCGGTGCACCGTCCGGCCGCACGCCGCGCCAGATGAAGAACGATTCGGCCGCCTGCTCGACGAGCATCCCGAGCCCGTCGGCCGTGCGTGCGCCGAGCGACGCCGCATGCTGCATGAACACGGTCGGCTGCGCGCCGTACATCATGTCGTACGCCAGCGTGCCCGCGCCGAATGCGGCCGCGTCGCACGCCGGCAGCGCGGCATCGAGGCTGCCGGCCGTCGCATTGACGATCACGTCGTACGGCTCCGCGCGCACCACATCGGGGCCGCCGCCCGCGAGCGTGCAGCCCGCATCGTGTGCGGCCTGCATGAACTGGCCGACGAGCGCCTCGGCCTTGCTTGCGGTGCGGTTCACAATCGTGATCGACAGCGGCGCGCGCTCGAGCAGCGGCAGCACGACCCCGCGCGCGGCGCCGCCCGCACCGAGCAGCAGGATGCGTGCGCCCGCGAGCGACACGCCGAGGTTCGCTTCGATGTCGCGCACGAGACCGACGCCATCGGTGTTGTCGCCGTAGATGCTTCCGTCGGCGTCGATGCGCAGCGTGTTCACCGCGCCCGCCGCCGCCGCGCGCGGCGACAGCGTGTCGGCGAGCGCGTGCGCTTCGAGCTTGAACGGCACCGTCACGTTCGCGCCGCGACCGCCTTCGGCGACGAACGCGCGCACGGCCGCTTCGAAGCCGTCGACCGGCGCGAGCCGGTGCGCGTACTCGATCGCCTCGCCGGTCTGCGCGGCGAACTGCGCGTGGATGAACGGCGACTTGCTGTGCGCCACCGGGTTGCCGAACACCACGTAGCGGTCGGCGCCGCTCGTCGACGCAACCGCGTTCATGATGCGCGCCCCTGTTCGCCGTCGTTGCCGCGCGAGGCTTCGCCACCGTCACCTGCCGCCGCACCGTCCGCTTCGGCCAGCGCTTCCGCCTCGGTTTCGGCCGAAGCGTCTTCCGCGTCGATCAGCGTGTCGTCGCCGCTTTCGGCGTCATCCTCTTCCTCGGCCGCATCGCCGCTGGTCACGGTCGGCGCGTCGAGCACGTTCAGCAACCGCACCGACGCCTCGATCGTCAGCTCGTCGAGCGACATCACGTCGAGCAGCACGCGCGTGCCGCGCGCATGCACGCCGAGCCCCGGCACGTGCAGCAGCAGCGGAATTTCCTCGAGGCGCACGAGATCGCCCTTCACGACGCTCGCGACGACCTGCTTCTTCTGCTCCTGCGCGAGCCAGCGCAGACACCAGAAATATTCCATCCGGCGCTGGTAGTCGGCATACGCGGTGTAGGTGTCGTCGAAGCCCTGCACGACCGCGTACAGGTCGGCGTCCTTCGGCTTGAACGGCGCGGCGAGCTTGGCGGTGACGCCATGCTGCACGCACGCGAGCAATTGCCACTGGTTCACGAGGTCGACGTAGCGGCGCAGCGGCGACGTGCTCCATGCGTACTGCGGCACGCCGAGGCCTTCGTGCGGCGCGGCCGTCGTCTGCATCCGCGTGCGCTTCGGGCCCGGCGCGCCGAAGCCGCGCTGCGAGCGGTAGATGCCAGGCACCGTGTGGTCGTGCAGGAATGCGCCCCAGGTCGAGTTCGCGAGGATCGCGAGCTCGGACACGATCAGGTCGAGCGGCGAACCGCGGCGGCGCGGCGTGATCGACACGTGCTCGCCTTCGACGTAGAAGTTGTAGTCGGTGTTGCGCTGCACTTCGCGCTTCAGGCCGTAGCCCGCGCGCGCGAGCTGGCGCTTCTCGAACAGCGCCTGCGCGAGCGGCCACAGCACGGCGATGTCGTCCTTGTGCGGGTAGTCGCCGGTGCCGGCCGCGAGCGTCTCTTCGTTGACGAGCTCGTCCAGCGTGTTGTGACGCAGGTTGTTCTTCACGAACACGAGTTCGGCACGCGTCTCGTTCGCGACGATGTCCTGCGTTTCGCGGTTGACGATGATGTACAGCGACAGCGCCGGGCGGTAATCGCCCTCCTTCAGCGTGAACACGTCGACGACGTCGTCCGGCAGCATCGTGATCTTGTCGCCCGGCATGTAGACGGTCGACAGGCGCGTGCGCGCGATCGCGTCGACCGCGTCGCCGCGCACGATGCCGAGCGCCGGCGCCGCGATGTGCACGCCGATCCGCACGCGGCCGTCGGACAGGTGTTCGACCGAGAACGCATCGTCGATTTCGGTCGTCGTGATGTCGTCGATCGAGAACGCCTCGACGTTCGCGCGCGGCAGGTCGTCCGGCAGCGCGCCGACCGCGACAGGCGGAAAGCCCGTGCCGTGCGGGAAGAATTCCGCGAGGAAGCGCGCCTCGTGCAGCGCACGCGGCGACGCGATGCCGCCGCAGTCGAGCATCAGCCGCGCCGGCGACACGCCGCGTGCGCCGGCCGCCGCTTCCATCGCCTTGTATTCGATCGCGTTCTTGTCCGGCCGCGTCAGCAGCCCGAGCACCTTGCCCGCGAACGCTTCCGGCAGCTTGCCGGCCTTCAGTTCCTCTTCATACTGCGCCTGGACCAGCGCCTGCTGGCGCTTGCGTTCGAGCGCCGCGAGCGCCATCTTGAGCTGCTCTTCCGGCGCGCGCTGGTACTGGCCGCGCCCCTTGCGGCGGAAGTAGACGGGCGAGCCATGCAGCCGCAGCACCAGCGCCGCGCGCT
This sequence comes from Burkholderia pyrrocinia, assembly GCF_022809715.1. Classification (NCBI taxonomy): domain Bacteria; kingdom Pseudomonadati; phylum Pseudomonadota; class Betaproteobacteria; order Burkholderiales; family Burkholderiaceae; genus Burkholderia; species Burkholderia pyrrocinia. The sequence continues at coordinate 608,254 of NZ_CP094459.1, read as the reverse complement.
CGACCGGGCCGTACGCCGCGCCGAAGTACTCCTCGGCCAGCGCCGTATACGCGAACTCGTCGGCCGGCGCGCATTCCCACAGGAAATCCAGATCGATCTGCTGCGCGGCCGTGTCGGCCTCCTGCATCAGTTCGCCCGCGGCCGGCTTGTCGAATTCGATCAGCACGTCTTTCGCGCGCACCTTCGCACGCCGCCCGCCGGGCAACTCGACCTGAAATGCGTCGCCCTGGCGCGACAGCACGCTGCCCGCCTTGAAACTGCCCGATTCCTCGAAGAAAACGTTCACTCAGTACTCTCGTTCAGACTGCCGGACGCCGCATCGGCGGCGCCGCATGATGATGGGGATTCGATCGGCACGCGGCCGGTTTATCGCGCTTTTCCGTCGCAAAACGCGAGAACGTCGTCGACATAGTCGGCAAATTCGCTGATGCCGTGATCGCTGCCTTCGATCACGCGCGTTTTCGCGCCCGGGTAATGGGCCAGCATCTCTCGATAGTCGAGCACTTCGTCGCCGGTCGCCGCGAACAGATAGTAGCGCTCGGCACGCGTGATCGCCGGCACGCGCAGCGCGTCGAGCTCGTGCAGGTGACGGCGCTCGACGACGATCGTGCCGCCGCCGTGCCACAGCGGCTGTTCGCCCAGATGCTGCTCGAGATCGCGCTGCGGCACGATGGCCGGATTCAGCAGGACGGCCTTCCAGCCGTGCTTTTCGGCCAGCCACGTGGCGTAATAGCCGCCGAGCGAGCTGCCGATGACGGTCACGTCGCGCGCACCGGCAACCTCGGCTTCCGCGACGGCGATCGCGTCGAGCGGCGACACGGACAGCGACGGGCACCGCCACTCGGCCGTGCGGCCGAGTTCGGCCATGCGCGCGGCAAGCAGCCGCGACTTCTGCGATTCCGGCGACGACCGGAAGCCGTGCAGATACAGGATCACGTGCGGCTCCCGAGCGCATCGAGCAGCTTCTGGTGCACGCCGCCGAAGCCGCCGTTGCTCATCACGAGCACGTGGTCGCCCGGGCGTGCGGCCTCGGTGACGGCCTTCACCAGCAGGTGCAGATCGTCGAACGCGCGCGCCTTGTCGCCGAGCGGCGCGAGCGCCTCGCCGAGATTCCAGCCGAGCGCGTCACGCCCGGTCGGCGCGCCGTAGCCGAACACGAGATCGGCATCGGCCAGGCTCGCGGGCAATTGCGCCTTCATCACGCCCAGCTTCATCGTGTTCGAGCGCGGCTCGAGTACCGCGAGGATGCGGGCATTCCGGCTGCCGATGCGCGCACGAAGGCCGGCGATCGTGGTTTCGATTGCGGTCGGATGGTGCGCGAAGTCGTCGTAGACGGTCACGCCGTCCACGCTGCCGCGTACTTCCATGCGGCGCTTCACGTTGCGGAACGCCGCGAGGGAGGCCGCGGCCTGCGCGGGCGGCACGCCGACGTGGCGCGCGGCGGCGATCGCCGCGAGCGCGTTCATCCGGTTGTGATCGCCCTGCACCTGCCACGCGACTTCGCCGACACGCTCCGCGTGCGAATACACGGCAAAGCGCTCGTCGACCGGCACGCCGTCCTCGGCCGGCAACGCCTGCCAGCCGCCGTCGACGCCGAACCGCTCGACCTCGCTCCAGCAGCCGCGCGCCAGCACGCGCTCGAGCGCGTCCGAGCGGCCGTTCGTGACGATCCGGCCGACACCGGGCACGGTGCGCACAAGGTGGTGGAATTGCGTTTCGATCGCGGCGAGATCCGGGAAGATGTCGGCGTGATCGAATTCAAGGTTGTTCAGCACCGCGGTGCGCGGCCGGTAATGGACGAACTTCGAGCGCTTGTCGAAGAACGCCGTATCGTATTCGTCGGCCTCGATCACGAAGAAGCTCGAATCGGTGAGCCGCGCCGACACGCCGAAGTTCAGCGGCACGCCGCCGATCAGGAAACCCGGGTTCAGGCCCGCGTCTTCCAGCAGCCACGCGAGCATCGACGACGTGGTCGTCTTGCCGTGCGTGCCCGCGACCGCGAGCACCCATTTGCCGGCCAGCACGTGCTCGCCGAGCCACTGCGGGCCCGACACGTACGGCAGGCCGCGATCGAGGATCGCCTCCATCAGCGGATTACCGCGCGTGACGACGTTGCCGATCACGAACAGGTCCGGTTTCAGGTCGATCTGTTCGGCGCCGTAGCCCTCGATCAGCGTGATGCCCTGCGCCTCGAGCTGCGTGCTCATCGGCGGATAGACGCCCGCGTCGCAACCCGTCACCGTGTGGCCCGCCTCGCGCGCGAGTACGGCGAGACCGCCCATGAAGGTGCCGCAGATGCCAAGAATGTGGATGTGCATAGATGAATGCTTTCGCGCCGCCGGGCGCCGTCGATTCGGAAAAGATGCGTCTGCGGCGCGCCGGACAGGCCGTGCGACCGGCGCTCGTCGCCGCGACACAAAGAGCAGTATTGTAACTGACGGCCTGCCGTGCCCGGCGGCCGGAACGATGCGCGCGAACGCCGCCGGCGCACCGGGCGGCAGGCCGCCGCACCCGCGTTCGGGCGCCGCGGCGATCTAGTATGATTGCCGGATCATGTCTCGCAAACCTCTTGTCGACCCGCGGCGCGTCCGCGAGGAAATCGCCCAGTCCGCCGCCCGCCTGATCGCGGAGGACGGGCTGGACTATGCCGGCGCGAAACGCAAGGCCGCGCGCCAGTTGCTCGGCGATTCGCGCGTTGCCGGCGAATGGCTGCCGGATAACGATCAGATCGAGGAAGAACTGCGCGAGTACCTCGCACTGTTCCAGAGCGACACGCAGCCGGACGAACTGCGTCTGCTGCGCGAGATCGCGCTCGACTGGATGCGCCGGCTCGCCGAGTTCCGTCCGTATGTGACGGGCGCCGTGCTGAACGGCACCGCAAACGCGCATTCGGATATCCATCTGCAGGCATTCACCGACAACCCGAAGGACGTCGCGATCTACCTGCTGAACCAGAACATCCAGTACGACGTGTCCGAGACGCGGCACTTCGCGGGCCGCGGCGACGTCGAGACGCTGAGCTTCCTGTGGCGCCCGCGGCGCGATGTGGACGCGATCGGCATCCACCTCGCGCTCTATGCGAGCGACGACCTGCGCGGCGCGGTCAAGGCCGACTCGCGCGGCCGGGTCGCCCGTGCGGATGCCGCCGCGCTGCGCACGCTCGTCGAAGCAGGCAAAGCCCCTTCCGAACCTGAATGATTCAACGATGATGATGAAACGCATGTTGGCGCTCGCGGTGGTCGCGGCCGCCGCCGTCGCCGGCGGGATTACCGCCGGCCATTGGTTCCGCGGCAATGCCGACGACGGCGCCGCCGTCGCCTCGCCCGCCGCAGCGGGCAGCCCGGTCGACCAGTTGTGGGCGGCGGCGCTGACGGGTGTCGACGGCAAGCCGGCTACGCTGTCCGCCTTCAAGGGCCAGAAGGTCGTCGTCAATTTCTGGGCGTCGTGGTGCGGCCCGTGCGTCGAAGAGATGCCCGAGCTCGTCGCGCTGTCGCATCAGTACAAACAGAAAGGCATCCGTTTCATCGGGATCGGCGTCGATTCCGAGCAGAACGTGAAGAACTTTCTGCAGAAAGTGAAGGTCGACTATCCGGTTTTCGTCAGCGGTTATGCGGGCGCCGATCTGGCCCGTAATTTCGGGAATACGGCTGGCGCGTTGCCGTTTACGGTCGTCATCGACGAAACCGGCAAGATTCGCGAGACAAAATTGGGACAAATCCAGCCGGCCGAGCTGAAAAAGACGCTCGACGCGCTGTAACCTGCCCGAACGCCGGCCCGCACGTTCGCGGCAATTTGCCCGTCGATCGCCGCAATTTCGCGTGAATTCGCCGATACTTTGCATCCGCACCGGTAATTCTTGCAGGTCCGGCGAATTCGGCCGTTCGGCAAAACTAGACAAATTTCTCTAAATAGCGCTAAAGTTCGCGCAATTCCGCAGAAATAGAAGCGACCATGACACGATTGCTGGTGCTGCACGGCCCGAACCTGAACCTTCTCGGCACCCGGGAACCGGAGGTGTACGGCCGCGTCACGCTGGCGCAGATCGATCAGGCGCTTGCCGCGCGCGCCCGGGAAGCCGGCGCCGAACTGTCGTCGTTCCAGAGCAACCATGAAGGCGCGCTGGTCGACCGCATCCAGGCCGCGCGGGAGGAACAGACCGATTTCATCCTGATCAATCCGGCCGCGTATACGCACACGAGCGTCGCGATCCGGGACGCGATCGCCGGCGTTGGCATCCCGTTCGTCGAGGTTCACTTGTCGAACGTGCATCGCCGCGAAGCGTTCAGGCACCACTCCTACTTTTCCGACCAGGCCGAAGGCGTGATCTGCGGGCTCGGCTGGAAAGGTTATCTGTACGCGCTCGAGTACGCGCTGGACAAGCTGCAAGGCACGTCGCGCGGCTGAATTCGCGATCTAGATTCAGCGCCGGCCCCTAACCGGCGCTTTCACGTATTGAAAGGGGAATTCCCGATGGATCTTCGTAAGCTGAAAACTCTGATCGACCTCGTCTCCGAATCCGGCATCTCCGAGCTGGAAGTGACGGAAGGCGAAGGCAAGGTGCGCATCGTCAAGAACGCACCGCCGGTCTACGTACAGCCGACGGCTGGGTATGCCCCGCAAATCAGCGCGCCCGCTCCGTCGGCCGCGCTGCCGACCGACGGTGCCGCTGCACCGGCAGCCGGCGCCGCAGCCGCGCCGGCCGTCCCGCAAGGCCACGTCGTGACGTCGCCGATGGTCGGCACGTTCTATCGCGCGCCGTCGCCGGGCGCAGACCCGTTCGTCCAGGTCGGCGACACGGTCAAGGAAGGCCAGACGATCTGCATCATCGAAGCGATGAAGCTGCTCAACGAGATCGAGTCGGACAAGGCCGGCGTGATCAAGGAAATCCTCGTCGAGAACGGCCAGGCCGTCGAATACGGCCAGCCGCTTTTCGTGATCGGCTAAGCCCGCTGCGCGGCCTTCCGGCCGCGCGCCGCCGATGCTCGCCAGGCGCCGTTCGCGCGCCCCTCGAAGAGACGAATACTCGCTATGTTTGAAAAAATCCTCATTGCCAATCGCGGTGAAATCGCGCTGCGCATCCAGCGCGCGTGCCGCGAGCTCGGCGTCAAGACGGTGGTCGTCTACTCGGAAGCCGACAAGGAAGCCAAGTACGTGCGCCTCGCGGACGAAGCCGTCTGTATCGGCCCGGCTCCGTCGAACCTGAGCTACCTGAACATGCCGGCGCTGATCAGCGCCGCGGAAGTCACCGATGCCGAGGCGATCCATCCCGGCTACGGCTTCCTGTCGGAGAACGCCGATTTCGCGGAACGCGTCGAGCAGTCGGGCTTCACGTTCATCGGCCCGCGCCCGGAAACGATCCGGATGATGGGCGACAAGGTCACCGCCAAGCAGACGATGATCAAGACCGGCGTGCCGTGCGTGCCGGGCTCGGAAGGCGCGTTGCCGGACGATCCGAAGGAGATCGTCAAGATTGCGCGCGCGATCGGCTATCCGGTCATCATCAAGGCGGCAGGCGGCGGCGGCGGGCGCGGGATGCGCGTCGTGCACACCGAGGCCGCGCTCGTCAACGCGGTCAACATGACCCGCGAGGAAGCCGGCCGTGCGTTCGGCAACCCGCAGGTGTACATGGAGAAGTTCCTCGAGAACCCGCGCCACATCGAGATCCAGGTGCTGTCCGACGCGTTCAAGAACGCGATCTGGCTCGGCGAGCGCGACTGCTCGATGCAGCGCCGCCACCAGAAGGTGATCGAGGAAGCACCGGCACCGGGCATTCCGCGCCGCCTGATCGACCGCATCGGCGACCGCTGCGCGGACGCGTGCAAGAAGATGGGCTACCTCGGCGCGGGCACGTTCGAATTCCTGTACGAAAACGGCGAGTTCTACTTCATCGAGATGAACACGCGCGTGCAGGTCGAGCACCCGGTGTCGGAACTGATCACGGGCGTCGACATCGTGCAGGAACAGATCCGCATCGCGGCCGGCGAGAAGCTCGCGCTGCGCCAGCGCGACATCCAGTTCCGCGGACATGCGATCGAATGCCGGATCAACGCAGAAGATCCGTTCAAGTTCACGCCGTCGCCGGGCCGGATCACGTCGTGGCATACGCCGGGCGGCCCCGGCGTGCGCGTCGACTCGCATGCCTACAATGGCTATTTCGTGCCGCCGAACTATGATTCGATGATCGGCAAGCTGATCACCTACGGCGCGACCCGCGAGCAGGCGATCAGCCGGATGCGCATCGCGCTGTCGGAAATGGTCGTCGAAGGCATCCAGACCAACATCCCGCTGCACCGCGAGCTGATGATCGACTCGAAGTTCGTCGAAGGCGGCACCAGCATCCACTACCTCGAAAACCGGCTCGCGCAGAAGCAGCAGGTCGCACCGGAAGAAGCGTAAGCATGAGCTATCGCGAACTCGTCGTCGAACTGGCCCGTGAGCATGCGGAGGCATTGTCCGACGCGCTGCTCGACCTCGGCGCGCTGTCGGTGTCCGTCGAGGACGCCGACGCCGACACGCCCGACGAACAGCCGCTCTTCGGCGAGCCCGGCCTCGTGCCCGATCGCACCGCGTGGCAGCACTCGCGCGTGGTCGCGCTGCTGTCGCCCGACCATGAGCCGGCCGTGCTGCTCGCGGCGGCCGCGAACGAGATCGGCCTCGCCGAGGCACCGAAATTCGACGTCCGCGAAGTCGAGGAACAGGATTGGGTGCGGCTCACGCAATCGCAGTTCGAGCCGATCCCGATCGGCGAGCGGATCTGGGTCGTGCCGTCGTGGCACGACGCGCCCGATCCCGACGCGCTCGTACTCGAACTCGACCCCGGTCTCGCGTTCGGCACCGGCAGCCACCCGACCACGCGCCTTTGCATGGAATGGCTCGAACAGTCGGTGAAGCCCGGCCAGTCGGTGCTCGACTACGGCTGCGGCTCCGGCATTCTCGCGATCCTCGCGAAAAAATGCGGGGCGACCCCCGTCATCGGCATCGACATCGATCCGCAGGCGGTCGAATCGGCACGGCAGAACAGCGAACGCAATCGCGCGGAAGTCACGTACGGGCTGCCCGATGCGTGCCCGGACGGCGAATTCGACATCGTCGTCGCGAACATCCTGTCGAACCCGCTGAAGCTGATGGCGTCGATGCTCGCGTCCAAGGTCAAACCGGGCGGGCGCATCGCGCTGTCGGGCGTGCTCGCGCGCCAGGCGGACGAAGTCGCAGCCGTCTATGCGCGCTACATCGACATCTCGGTCTGGCGCGAACACGAAGGTTGGGTCTGCCTTGCCGGAACCCGGCGGGAAAGCCATTAGAATAGCGCTGTCCTTCACTCTGGCCAGCAGGCCGCCCGGCTCGACATGCTTCTTGCGACGCGCTGCCCCCATTGCGAAACCGTCTTCCGACTGCAGCAGGAACAGCTCTCGCTGCATGAAGGGCTCGTGCGCTGCGGGCGTTGCCACGAAGTCTTCAACGCGTCGGAATCGCTCGTTCCCGAGCACGCGCAGCAGCCCGAACCGGCACTGACCGAAACGGCTGCCGCGCCGGAGAACGGCGACGCGCACCATCAGGCCACGCCCGCACGGCTGTTCGCCGCCGACGCGCCGGCCGGGTTGCCGTCCGACACCGATTACAAGCCCGAAGGCTGGGACATGTGGGCGCCCTGGCTCGACGCCGGCGTCGATCCGTCGCTGCAGCACAACGTGCAGACCGTGCGCGCCGCGCCGCTGGTGCCGCTCGCGCTCCCGTCCACCGAAGCCGGCATCGTTCACCTGTCGGGTACGCCCGCGCCGTTCCCGTCCCCGACCGAGCTCGATGCATCCGCCGACGCCGTGCAACCGGCCGAACCGCATTCGACGCAGACGGAACAGGAAGCCGAAGCATCGCCCGCGCCCGTCGTGCCCCCGGTCGAACGCGACCCGCATGAGCCCCGCTTCGTCGCCCACATTCCGTCGGAAGCAGAAGCCGCTACCGACGACACCGGACCCGTGGGCCACGCGCACTTCGCCGTACCGGACGACGAGCGCGCGCCGCGCGAGCCGCGTTTTGCGTTCGCTCCGGCGCCGGCCGTAACCGCACCCGAAACCGGATCCGAGCCCGACGCCGTCGCCCGGCACGACAAAACACCGGCCGCGATCACCGACGCGCCCGCCGCGCCGTTCCCGGCCGCGCTGACCGACGACGATCGCCCGCCCTTCGCCGTCACGCGCGAGACGCGCGCGCCGCAGCGGCGCGGGTTGCTCGGCGGCTTTTTCGGCGGCCTGGTCGCCGCAGTACTGGCCTTCCTGCTCGTTGCGCAACTCGCATGGTGGCAGCGCGAGACGCTGATGATCTACTGGCCCGTCACGCAGGGCTGGTTCCGTCAGGCCTGCGCGCCGCTCGGCTGCACGGTCGCGCCGCCGCGCGCGATCGACGGCCTGCGGCTCGACGCGACCGACCTGCGCCAGCTCGACGGCCCGCGCGTGCTCGAGCTGAAGGTGCCGCTGACGAACCGCTACCGTGTCGCGCTCGCGTACCCGTCGCTCGAACTGACGCTGCTCGACGACACCAATCACGTGACCGTGCGCCGCGTGCTCGCGCCGCGCGACTACGTGCGCCCGGGCACGCCGATCGACGCCGGGCTGCCGCCCGGCAAGACGCAGACGATGATCGTCCGCGTCGAAACGAACGGCACGCCCGCCTCGAATTTCCGCGTCCAGATCTTCTATCCGTGACGCGCCGCGGCGCGCGCCTGCGCGCCCGTCTCAACCCGCGCGCCCGAGCGGCGCGCTATTTCGGAGCACGAACATGAGCAAAGTTACGCTGGGTGGCAACCCGATCGATCTCGCCGGCACGTTCCCGGCCGTCGGCGCCCAAGCCGCCGATTTCAAGCTGGTCGGCAAGGACCTCGCCGACCTGTCGCTCGCCAGCTTCGCCGGCAAGCGCAAGGTGCTGAACATCGTGCCGAGCCTCGACACGCCGACCTGCGCGACGTCGACCCGCAAGTTCAACGAAGCCGCGTCGTCGCTCGACAACACGGTCGTGGTCGTCGTGTCCGCCGACCTGCCGTTCGCCGCCACGCGCTTCTGCACGACCGAAGGCCTCGCGAACGTCGTGACGGCTTCGACGTTCCGCACCGGCCGCGCGTTCGCGAACGCATACGGCGTCGACGTGACGAGCGGCCCGCTGAACGGCCTGACCGCACGTGCCGTCGTCGTGCTCGACGCGCAGGACAAGGTGATCCACGCGGAACTCGTCGGCGAGATCAAGGACGAGCCGAACTACGACGCCGCGCTCGCCGCACTGAAGTAAGCATTTCCCCGCTGTCCCCTGCCGCGCCGCGCCCTCCGCGCGGCGCTGTCGCGCAGGGCCTCTCATTTCTACAGGAACGCACACCTTGGCTACGCTGATTTGCGGCTCGATCGCCTACGACTCCATCATGACCTTCGAAGGGCGGTTCCGCGAGCACATCCTGCCCGACCAGGTGCACCTCATCAACCTGAGCTTCCTCGTGCCGACGATGCGCCGCGAATTCGGCGGCTGCGCGGGCAACATCGCGTACGCGCTGCACCTGCTCGGCGGCGATGCGCGCATGATGGGGACGATGGGCGCGCTCGACGCGCAGCCGTATCTCGACCGGTTCGACCAGCTCGGCCTGCGCTGCGATCACGTTCGCGTGTTGCCCGATACGTACACGGCGCAAGCGATGATCACGACCGATCTCGACAACAACCAGATCACTGCGTTCCACCCCGGCGCGATGATGCAGTCGCACCTGAACCATGCGGGCGACGCGCCGGACATCAAGCTCGCGATCGTCGGCCCCGACGGCTTCGACGGGATGGTGCAGCACGTGGAAGAGCTCGCCAAGGCCGGTGTGCCGTTCGTGTTCGATCCTGGCCAGGGCCTGCCGCTGTTCGACGGCGCGACGCTGCGCCGCAGCATTGAACTTGCGACCTATGTCGCGGTCAACGACTACGAGGCCAAGCTGGTGAGCGACAAAACGGGATGGTCCGAAGACGAAATCGCCAGCCGGGTCGACGCCCTCGTCATTACGCGTGGCGAGCACGGCGCGACCATCCGCCACAAGCAGGGCACGGAGCAGATTCCGGTTGTGCCGGCCGAGCGTGTCGTCGATCCGACCGGCTGCGGCGATGCCTTCCGGGGCGGCCTGCTGTACGGTATCGAGAACGGCCTCGACTGGGCAACCACGGGCCGCCTCGCGAGCCTGATGGGCTCGATCAAGATCGCTCACCAGGGGCCCCAGACTTACGTACTGACGCGCACCGAAATCGACGCGCGCTTCGAGGCTGCATTCGGTTACAGTCTCAAATGAATATTGTGGGAGAGCCAAAATGTTGACGAAAAAAAACCTCACGCTCGCGGCCATGCTGACTGCCACGCTGACCCTCGCCGGCTGCTTCACGGCACCCGGTTCGGCAGATGTCTATAGCGTCGGCCAGGCGCAGCGCGAACAGACGGTCCGCATGGGCACGGTCGAAAGCGTCCGTGCGGTTCGCATCCAGTCCGACGGCGGCGGCAGCGCGATCGGCACGCTCGGCGGCGGCGCACTCGGCGCGGTCGCAGGCAGCGCGATCGGCGGCGGCAAGGGATCGATCCTGACGGCAATCGCCGGCGGTCTCGTCGGTGCGGTCGCGGGCAACGCGGTCGGCGAAAACCTCAGCACGGCGAACGGTGTCGAAATCACCGTGCGCCTCGACAACGGCGACCTGCGCTCGATCACGCAGGCAGCAAGCGGCGAAGCGTTCCGCGCCGGCGAGCGTGTGCGGCTGCTGTCGAGCGGCGGCGTCACGCGCGTCACGCACTAACCGGGTACCTCAGCATGCGGCGCAAGCCGCAGTCGAACGCATGTGCGAAGCTGCACATGCGTTTTTTTTCGTCCGTACTCGCCGCGGCCGGTACATGGGCGAATACGGACGAAAAAAATCCCGCCACCTGAGCCAGATGGCGGGACTGATTGAGTAGCGCTACTCAACCCACGGACACCACGTGAGTGCCCGGGTGATGCTGGTCAGCCGCGATTACGGACGGCTGCCGGTCGGGAACGGCCATGCCGCTGCCGGGTTGAGCGCGGTCTTCACGCCCGATGCCGGCGCAACCGATGCGGTCGACGCGGTCGTTGCCGGTGCAGCCTTCTTCACGACGGCCTTCTTCGGAGCAGCAGCCTTCTTCGCCGGAGCGGCAGCCTTCTTCGCAGCAGGGGCAGCCTTCTTGGCGGGTGCAGCCTTCTTCGCAGCGGCCTTCTTCGCAGGCGCAGCCTTCTTGGCAGCAGCCTTCTTCGCAGGCGCGGCCTTCTTGGCAGCAGCCTTCTTGGCCGGTGCGGCCTTCTTCGCAGCAACCTTCTTCACTGCGACTTTCTTGGCTGCAACCTTCTTCGCAGCGGCCTTCTTGGCCGGCGCTGCCTTCTTCGCAGCAACCTTCTTCACTGCGACTTTCTTCGCTGCGACCTTCTTGGCTGCAACCTTCTTCGTTGCGACCTTCTTTGCCGCAACCTTCTTCGCAGCGGCCTTCTTCGCCGGTGCTGCCTTCTTCGCGGCAACCTTCTTCACCGCGACCTTCTTCGCAGCAACCTTCTTCACTGCAGCGGCCTTCTTCGCCGGAGCAGCGGCCTTCTTCGCGACGGTCTTCTTGGCAGCAACTTTCTTAGCAGCCGGTTTCTTCTTGGCGGTAGCCATGTTGTTCTCCTTCAGGTTCAGATGAGAGTCAGTTCAAACTACACCCTTCGTCAAAACCCGCTTCCCGCGGACGCTGTTCAGGACGTGCGCTTCGAAGCGGGCTATTCATCGGCGTACGCGGATACCGCGCGCTTACGCTAATGAATACGGTATGGCGCGCGTGACCACATGGCCTCGCGCGCCAAATCAAGTCGGTAGCCGGCGCACCTCGCGCCGCTACCCCTAATCGCTTGATCAAGCGGACCGCCACACGGCCGTCCGCTTTATCCGGAGGGAAGTTTGCCCATCCCACTGAAGGGTTCGCAAAGTGCCTGTCGTGTCGTTGGGCCGCTAAGGCACCGGGCATGCTTTGCATCAGGCGTTCTTGCTCCTAAACCTTGGGCCGGGGCCGAGAGGCCGCCGGCTGCTCCATCATGTGACGGGTTCGCTGCTGCGGGTTATTCCCAGGACAGCGCGCCCCCCGTCTGATACTCGATCACACGCGTCTCGAAGAAGTTGCGCTCCTTCTTCAGGTCGATCATCTCGCTCATCCACGGGAACGGGTTTTCCTCGTTCGGGTACAGCGGATCGAGGCCGATCTGCTGGCAACGGCGGTTGCTGATGAAGCGCAGATAGCTCTTGAACATCGACGCGTTCAAACCCAGCACGCCGCGCGGCATCGTGTCCTCGGCGTAGCGGTATTCGAGTTCGACAGCCTGCTTGAACAGCTCGCGAATCTCGGCGCGGAATTCCGCGGTCCAGAGATGCGGGTTCTCGAGCTTGATCTGGTTGATCAGGTCGATGCCGAAGTTGCAGTGCATCGACTCGTCGCGCAGGATGTACTGATATTGCTCTGCAGCACCCGTCATCTTGTTCTGGCGGCCGAGTGCGAGGATCTGCGTGAACCCGACATAGAAGAACAGGCCTTCCATGATGCAGGCGAACACGATCAGCGACTTCAGCAGCTTCTGATCCGCTTCGAGCGTGCCGGTCTTGAAGGCCGGGTCCGTCAGCGTGTGGATGAACGGGATCAGGAATTCGTCCTTCGCGCGGATCGACGCGACCTCGTGGTACGCGTTGAAGATCTCGCCTTCGTCGAGACCGAGCGATTCGACAATATATTGATATGCGTGCGTGTGGATTGCCTCTTCGAACGCCTGGCGCAGCAGGAACTGCCGGCACTCGGGCGCCGTGATGTGGCGGTACGTGCCGAGCACGATGTTGTTCGCCGCGAGCGAATCGGCCGTCACGAAGAAGCCGAGGTTGCGCTTCACGATGCGGCGCTCGTCCTCGGTCAGACCGTTCGGGTCCTTCCACAGAGCGATGTCGCGGGACATGTTGATTTCCTGCGGCATCCAGTGGTTCGCGCAACCGGCCAGATACTTTTCCCACGCCCACTTGTATTTGAACGGCACCAGCTGATTGACGTCAGTCTGGCCGTTGATGATGCGCTTGTCGGCGACATTGACCCGCGCTTCCGAACCGCCGGCGGGAACAGCCGATGCTTGCGGCGGCACCGCAAGATCGCCTTCGAAAATGTCGCGGACCTGATGGGCGGCAGGCGACGCAGCCTGCATTCCGACAGCCACTCCTGCGGGGGCGCGCATCGCATTGTGCTGCGCTCCGCTCGCGGGAGTTACGGCAGTCTTCTCGTCATCCCAGTTGAGCATAAATTCTCACCATCAATTTAGAACGGTTTGTACCATCTTTTCCTGAGCGATAAAAGGGTTCGCTCACGAAAAATCCTTTTTTCGATTCGCGTTGCGACCTCGATACAACACTTTGAGCAACGCATCGTCGTTCATGCAGAGCGCGACGTGTGTCGCGCGTGTATCGCGAGGTGCGCTCGACGCATCGAACGCTGATCGAAACGCGACGTCGTCGGGGATGTTTCGATCGCTTGTCGCTGCCTGCAACGCTGGTGCCGCGTTACAGATTCCTTATCATTTTTTTAGTTGAGAGCGGCGCACACTTCAACCTCGATCGGTCGTCGTGCGCGCCGCACGGCACATCTTCAGGTCAGGCGCGCTGCGTTACTGGCACGCTTCGCATTCGTCGAAGCCCGGATCGCCCGGACGCATCGTGCACACCGGACCGTCGGCCTCGACCGGCGCGAGTGCCGCCGCTGCGCCGATCGCGCCCGACGACGCATCGCCGCCTGCCGCACCGAAGCCGCCTGCCGCGCCTTGCGCGCCGCCGCTGCTCGAACCACCCGTCGGCACCGCGTTCAGCGCGCCGTGTGCGACCGTCGACTTCTCGACGTGCGTCGCCGCCATCGTGCGGAGGTAGTAGGTCGTCTTCAGGCCGCGCAGCCACGCGAGCTTGTAGACCTCGTCGAGCTTCTTGCCCGACGCGCCGCCCATGTAGATGTTCAGCGACTGCGCCTGGTCGATCCACTTCTGGCGACGCGATGCGGCTTCGACCAGCCACGTCGGATCGACTTCGAACGCGGTCGCGTAGATCGCGCGCAGGTCGGCCGGGATGCGGTCGATGCGCGACAGCATGCCGTCGAAGTACTTCAGGTCGGCGACCATCACTTCGTCCCACAGGCCGCGTTCCTTCAGGTCGCGAACGAGGAACTCGTTCACCACCGTGAATTCGCCCGACAGGTTCGACTTCACGTACAGGTTCTGGAAGGTCGGCTCGATGCACGCCGACACGCCGATGATGTTCGAGATCGTCGCCGTCGGCGCGATCGCGACGCAGTTCGAGTTGCGCATGCCGTGCGCGGCGATCCGCGAACGCAGCGTCGTCCAGTCGAGCGACTCGGACGTGTCGACCTCGACGTAGCCGCCGCGCGCTTCCGTCAGCAGCTTCAGCGTGTCCTGCGGGAGGATGCCGCGATCCCACAGCGAGCCGCGGTAGCTCGAGTAGCGGCCGCGCTCTTCGGCCAGCTCGGTCGACGCGTAGTACGCGTAGTAGCAGACCGCTTCCATCGAGCGATCGGCGAACTCGACCGCCGCTTCCGACGCGTACGGCGTGCGCAGCAGGTGCAGGCAGTCCTGGAAGCCCATGATGCCCATGCCGACCGGGCGGTGCTTCAGGTTCGAGTTACGCGCCTTCGGCACCGCGTAGTAGTTGATGTCGATCACGTTGTCGAGCATGCGCATCGCGACGCTGATCGTGCGCTTCAGCTTGTCGTGGTCGAGCGCGTAGCTGCCGTCGGCCTGCTTCACCAGGTGTGCGAGCAGGTTCACGGAGCCGAGGTTGCACACCGCGATTTCGGTGTCGCTCGTGTTCAGCGTGATTTCCGTGCACAGGTTCGACGAGTGGACGACGCCGACGTGCTGCTGCGGCGAGCGGATGTTGCACGGATCCTTGAACGTGATCCACGGGTGGCCCGTCTCGAACAGCATGCCGAGCATCTTGCGCCAGAGCTGCTGCGCCGGGATCTTCTTGAACAGCTTGATCTCGCCGCGCGCGACCTTCTCTTCGTAAGCCGTGTAAGCCTTCTCGAAATCGGCACCGAACTTGTCGTGCAGGTCCGGGCAGGTCGACGGCGAGAACAGCGTCCAGTCGGCGCCTTCCATCACGCGCTTCATGAACAGGTCGGGAATCCAGTTCGCCGTGTTCATGTCGTGCGTACGGCGGCGATCGTCGCCCGTGTTCTTGCGCAGCTCGAGGAATTCCTCGATGTCGAGGTGCCAGGATTCGAGGTACGCGCAGACCGCGCCCTTGCGCTTGCCGCCCTGGTTGACCGCAACGGCCGTGTCGTTCACGACCTTCAGGAACGGGACCACGCCTTGCGACTTGCCGTTCGTGCCCTTGATATGCGAGCCGAGTGCGCGCACGCGCGTCCAGTCGTTGCCGAGACCGCCTGCGAACTTCGACAGCAGCGCGTTTTCCTTCAGCGCTTCATAGATGCCGTCGAGATCGTCCGCGACCGTCGTCAGGTAGCACGACGACAGCTGCGAGCGGTGCGTGCCCGAGTTGAACAGCGTCGGCGTCGAGCTCATGAAGTCGAAGCTCGACAGCACGTTGTAGAACTCGATCGCGCGCGTTTCGCGGTCGATCTCGTTCAGCGACAGGCCCATCGCGACGCGCATGAAGAATGCCTGCGGCATTTCGATGCGGGTGCCGTCGACGTGCAGGAAGTAGCGGTCGTACAGCGTCTGCAGGCCGAGGTAGCCGAACTGCAGGTCGCGGTTCGCGTCGAGCGCTTCACCGAGGCGCTTCAGGTCGAACTGCAGCAGCTTGTCGTCGAGCAGGCCGGCGTCGACGCCGCGCTTCAGGAACTGCGGGAAGTATTCCGCGTAGCGGGCCGACATCTCGGCCTGCACCACTTCCTCGCCGAGGATCTCGCGACGGATCGTGTGCAGCAGGATGCGGGCCGTGACCTGGCTGTATGCCGGGTCCTTCTCGATCATCGTGCGCGCAGCGAGGATCGCCGAGTCGTAGACCTGGCTCATCGGCACGCCGTCGTACAGGTTCTTCACCGTCTCCGCGACGATCGGCTCAGGGTTAACCGCAGCGCCGAGGCCATCGCACGACGACACGATCAGCGCGCGCAGCGCGTTCATGTCGAGCGGACGCGAGACGCCGTTGTCGACGACGTTGATGCCGGTGCTCGACTCGCCGCCTGCCGCCGCTGCCTCCTCGCCCGCATGCTGGCGCTCGAGGTGACGCTTCTCGCGATACAGCACGTACGCACGCGCGACGTTGTGCTCGCCGCCGCGCATCAGCGCGAGTTCGACCTGGTCCTGGATGTCTTCGATATGGAACGTACCGCCGTTCGGGCGGCTGCGCACGAGCGCGCGCACCACGTTGTGCGTCAGCTGTTCGACCTGCTCGCGCACGCGCGCCGATGCCGCGCCCTGCCCGCCGTTGACGGCCAGGAAAGCCTTGGTCACCGCGATCGCGATCTTCGAAGGCTCGAACGACACCACGCTGCCGTTGCGGCGGATCACCTTGTAGTCGGCGAACGTGGCTTGCGGCGCGAGCGCTTGCGCGCCCTGTTCGGTCCCGCCGAGCGGACGGCTCGAGGCGCTCTCGTACTGGGACGTCGCGTTGTCGGTGGTTTGCATGTGCAAAGCTCCTGGTGTTGGATGGTGCGGAGAGAACCGCGGATTAAAACGAACGCTGCGCAATGCGGTGCGCGAGCGGTAAGAGGCGAGCGATGCGTCGGGGAAGCCGGTTCGGTCGATGCGCGACAACCGAGCCGGTCGTGTGCTTCGTCATGTGTACCCTGCCCCGTCGAAATTCGCTGCGCTGATCGCGACGCTCTGACCGCCCGGCCCGACGCGCCGCCCTGAGAACCCCGTCCGCCGGCGTTGCCCGCCGGCCGGTGCCGCTCGGGGTTTCCCCTGCGACACACACTATATCTAGTGCAGAACTGCTCAACTGGCACCAAGTATAGTGGACATTCGGACGAGGTCAAAACGGATAATTTGCGATAGAGGTCTTGACATCGCTCGCGCGCCGACACGACAAGGCATTGGTCGGAGAAAAAACTTTCTCCGGTCAAAAAACCCCGCGATCAGTACTGACGGAAAGGAAAGTATCCGGCGGAAAAAC
This sequence comes from Burkholderia pyrrocinia, assembly GCF_022809715.1. Classification (NCBI taxonomy): domain Bacteria; kingdom Pseudomonadati; phylum Pseudomonadota; class Betaproteobacteria; order Burkholderiales; family Burkholderiaceae; genus Burkholderia; species Burkholderia pyrrocinia. Next base: position 591,101 of record NZ_CP094459.1, on the reverse strand, counting down.
CGGCATCGCTCGCGAAGCGTTGCCAATCGAAATGCGGGCCCGGGTCGGTCTTGCGACCCGGCGCGACGTCCGAGTGCCCCGCGAATGCGTCGACCGGATAACGTGCGGCGAGCGCGCGCGAGAGCGCGGCGAGCATCGCGTACTGCGCGTCGTCGAACGGCACGTCGTCCGCGCCTTCGAGCTCGATGCCGATCGAGAAATCGTTGCAGCGCGCCCTACCGAAGAACTCGGACGAGCCCGCGTGCCACGCGCGCTCGTCGCACGACACGAACTGCACGAGCTCACCGCTGCGGCGGATCAGGAAGTGCGCGGACACGCGCACCCCGCGCAGATGACTCTGGTAATAGGGGTGCGCATCGCAGTCGAGGCGATTCAGGAACAGCGCCTCGATCGCGTCGCCGCCGAATTCGCCGGGCGGCAGGCTGATGTTGTGGACGACCACGAGCGTCGGCACCGCACCCGCGGGCCGCGCCTCGAAGTTCGGCGACGGCGCATGGCGCGCTTCGCGCACCCAGCCGTTCGCGTCGACCGACAACGGCGGCGCGCCGCTCATCGTGCGTCGTGACCGCTCGCGCGCGCGGCGTGGCGCTGTGCGTGCTCGGCGCTGCAGAAGTATTCGCCGCCCGCGGCGACGGCGTCGCCCTTCGGCGCATGCACGCCGCATTCGGCGCAGCGCACCATCGGCTCGGGCAGCGACCGCGTGTCGCCGTTCGGGCGCGCAGCGCCGGCACCCGGCGCGCCGCCGTCACCCGCGCCGCGGCCGGTGCGTGCCTGCGCGTGCTCCTGGGCCTGGCGCAGCTTGCGTGCGAGCCACGAACCGGCGAAGAAGAGAAGAATCAGGAGAAGAATCTGTCGCATCGGAAACCTGCGGTCAAACCACGGAACGGTGCAGCAGCACCTCGAAAACGAACCGGCTGCCGACATACGCGAGCAGCAGCGCGGCGAACGACACGAGCACCCAGCGCGCGGCGCCGCGCCCGCGCCAGCCCGATGTCTTGCGGGCGACCAGCAGGCCGCCGAACATCAGCCACGACAGGATCGCGAACACGGTCTTGTGGTCGAGCCGCAGCGCGCGCGCGTCGACCTGCTCGCTGAACAGGATGCCCGACGCGAGCGTCAGCGTGAGCAGCACGAAGCCGGCGCCGATCAGGCGGAACAGCAGCTTCTCGAGCGTGAGCAGCGGCGGCAGCGTTTCGAGCCAGCTCGCGATCCAGCCGGTCGAGCCGTCGCGCCCGCCGTTGCGCAGCGACTGCAGGCGCCGCTCGACCATCAGCATCAGGATCGCGTGCAGCGCCGCGATCGCGAACAGGCCGTACGCGATGTTCGCGATCAGGAAGTGCAGCTTGAACAGCGGCGCTGCGGCATAAGGCAGCACCCGCACGCCGCCGAACACCAGCGGCAGCAGCGACGCGCCGCACGCGAGCGGCAGTACCAGCAGGCGCAGGCTGTCGAGCGGGAAGAAAAAGCTCTCGATCCAGTAGATGCCGGCGCCGAGCCAGAACATCGCGGACAGCGCGAACGCGAAGCCGAACACCATCGCGTCGTTCGGAAAAATCGTCATGTGGAGCAGCACGCCGTGCGCGACGAGCGCGGCGAACAGCAGCGCGCGGCCGGCCCCGCTCATCCCGGACGCGGCGGACGCGGGAACCGGCACGGCCGGCACGCTCGCGACGAGCGGCGTCGCACCCTGGCGGTGCGTGCGCCAGCCTGCGACGGCGAGGCCGCCGTACAGGAATGCGGTGAGGGCATACAGTACAATATCCATGTTCGAAGTTTACACTAGGCCCCCTTCCCGCGACGGCTCCCTTTGTTCGGTTCCGCCGCGCCTTCGGGCCCCACTGTCCATCGCTCCCCATGCTCGACAATCTCACTCAACGGATGGCGCGCGTCGTCAAGACGCTGCGCGGCGAGGCCCGGCTCACCGAGGCCAACACGCAGGAGATGCTCCGCGAGGTGCGTCTCGCGCTGCTGGAAGCCGACGTGTCGCTGCCGGTCGTCCGCGAATTCATCGCCAAGGTCAAGGAAAAGGCGCTCGGCGAAGAAGTGATCAGCAGCCTGTCGCCGGGTCAGGCGCTCGTCGGCGTGGTCCAGAAGGAACTGACCGCCGTGATCGGCGGCGACTACGAAGGCAAGGCCGCCGAGCTGAATCTCGCGGTCACGCCGCCCGCCGTGATCCTGATGGCCGGCCTGCAGGGCGCGGGCAAGACCACGACCGTCGGCAAACTCGCGAAGCTGTTGCGCGAGAAGTACAAGAAGAAGGTGCTGACCGTGTCGTGCGACGTGTATCGTCCGGCCGCCATCATGCAGTTGAAAACGGTGAGCGAACAGGTCGGCGCCGACTTCTTCCCGTCGACGCCGGACCAGAAGCCCGTCGACATCGCGCTGGCGGCCGTCGACTGGGCGAAGCGCCACTACCATGACGTGCTGATCGTCGACACGGCCGGCCGCCTCGGCATCGACGAGGCGATGATGCAGGAAATCGCCGCGCTGCACAGCACGCTGAAGCCGGCCGAAACGCTGTTCGTCGTCGACGCGATGCTCGGCCAAGACGCGGTCAACACCGCGAAGGCGTTCAACGACACGCTGCCGCTCACCGGCGTCGTGCTGACCAAGCTCGACGGCGATTCGCGCGGCGGCGCCGCGCTGTCGGTGCGCCACATCACGGGCAAGCCGATCAAGTTCGTCGGTGTCGCCGAAAAGCTCGACGGCCTCGAGGTGTTCCACCCCGACCGGATGGCGAACCGGATCCTCGGCATGGGCGACATCCTCGCGCTCGTCGAGGAAGCGCAGCGCGGCGTCGACGTGCAGGCCGCACAGAAGCTCGCCGACAAGGTCAAGAAGGGCGGCGACTTCGACCTGAACGATTTCCGCGCGCAGATCTCGCAGATGAAGAACATGGGCGGCCTGTCGTCGCTGATGGACAAGCTGCCCGCGCAATTCCAGCAGGCGGCGGCCGGCGCCGACATGGGCCAGGCCGAAAAGCAGATCCGCCGGATGGAAGGGATCATCAGCTCGATGACGCCCGCCGAGCGCGCGAAACCCGAAATCATCAAGGCGACGCGCAAGCGCCGCATTGCGGCCGGCGCGGGCGTGCCGGTGCAGGAAGTCAACCGGATGCTGAACCAGTACGACCAGATGCGTACGATGATGAAGAAGCTGAAGGGCGGCAACATGCAGAAGATGATGCGCGGCCTGAAGGGCATGATGCCCGGCATGCGCTGATTCCGCCCGTCGGCCGGCGCGCGGGTTTTTGCTGTAGCGCGCGCCGTCCGTTCTGCTTCATCCTTATTTGTATACCGACTGCCCGCCAGAACACATGAACCGCGAAGAAGCCCTCCACATTTTCGACCACTCCGAAGAGATCGTCTCGGCCGACGCCGTCAACGCGTCGATCGCCCGGATGGCCGACGCGATCCGCGCCGAGATCGGCGATGCGTTCCCGCTCGTTCTCTCGGTGATGGGCGGCGCCGCGGTGTTTACCGGGATGCTGCTGCCGCATCTCGATTTCCCGCTCGAATTCGACTACATCCACCTGACCCGCTACCGCAACACGACGCAGGGCAGCCCGGAGATGCACTGGCGCGTCGCGCCGCGCGAGTCGGTGAAGGACCGGATCGTGCTCGTGCTCGACGACATCCTCGACGAAGGCGAGACGATGGCCGCGATCCGCGACCGCATCCTCGACATGGGCGCGCAGCGCTTCATGTCGGCCGTGCTGTGCGAGAAGACGCTCGCAAAGGCCAAACCGCTGCACCCCGACTTCTGCGGCTTCTCGGTGCCGGACCGCTACGTGTTCGGCTGCGGGATGGATGCGAAGGGCTACTGGCGCAACCTGCCGACGATCCGCGCGCTGACCGCGAACGTCTGATCGCCGCGCTGCCCGCTATATAAAAGAAAGCGGCGCTCCGGTTTCCCGGAGCGCCGCTTTTTTTCGTGTGCGCGCCGCCCTACAGCTGGTGCACGAACGCGCGGATGCCGGCCAGCAGCATCTCGACCGAAATCGCGACGAGCACGAGGCCCATCAGCCGCTCGAACGCCGCGACCGTCCGCTCGCCGAGCCACTGCTGGATCCGTTCGGCCAATACCAGCGTGACCGCGCAGACGAGCATCGTGACCGTCAGCGCGCCGACCCACTCGAACATCTTGCCCGGCGCCTGCGACGTCAGCAGCATCACCGTCGCGAGCGCCGACGGCCCGGCGAGTGCCGGAATCGCGAGCGGCACGATGAACGGTTCGCCTCCCGCACGCGGATCGCTGCCGAGCGCGCCGTCCGGATGCGGGAAGATCATCCGCAGTGCGATCAGGAACAGCACGATCCCGCCGCCGAGCCGCAACGACAGGTCGGTGAGGTTCATCATCCGCAGGAAGCGGTCGCCGACCACCATGAAGAACAGCAGGATCACGAACGCGATCCCCACTTCACGCAGGATCAGCTTCACGCGCCGCTCGCGCGGCACGTCCCGCATCGCCGTAATGAACAGCGGGATGTTGCCGAGCGGATCGGTGATCAGCACCAGGAGCACGGTGGCCGACAGGAACGTGTATTCCATCGTGTCCCCCGGTCGCCGCGCTTAGTGCGCGAGCGCGGCGCGGATCTTCTCCGCGACCGTCGCCGCGGCCGCGTCGACCGGCAGCAGCGTCGCTTCGGCGTCGCGGCGGCCCTGATACTCGATCTTGCCTTCCTTCAGGCCGCGCTCGCCGATCACGAGGCGATGCGGCACGCCGATCAGCTCCCAGTCGGCGAACATCACGCCCGGACGCTCGCCGCGGTCGTCGAGGATCACGTCGATGCCGGCCGCAACGAGTTCCGCGTACAGCTTGTCGGCGGTCTCGCGCACCATTTCGCTGCGGTCATAGCCCATCGGGCACAGCACGACCTCGAACGGCGCGATCGACTCCGGCCAGATGATGCCGCGGTCGTCGAAGTTCTGTTCGATCGCCGCGCCGAGAATGCGCGTGACGCCGACGCCGTAGCAGCCCATCAGCATCGGCTGCGGCTTGCCCGACTCGTCTAGGAACGTCGCGCCCAGCGCTTCCGAGTACTTGGTGCCGAGCTGGAACACGTGGCCAACCTCGATGCCGCGGCAGATGTCGATCACGCCCTTGCCGTCCGGCGACGGGTCGCCCTTCTGCACGTTGCGCACGTCGGCGACGTCCGGCTCGGGCAGGTCGCGGCCCCAGTTCACGCCCGCGATGTGATAGTCGACCTCGTTCGCGCCGACGACGAAGTCGCTCATGTTCGCGACCGTGCGGTCCGCGATCACCTTCACGGGCTTCTTCGTGCCGACCGGGCCGAGGTAGCCCGGCGGCGTGCCGAACCACTCGACGATTTCCTGTTCGGTCGCGAAGCGGTGGTTCTTCAGGCCCGGCAGCTTCGACACCTTGATCTCGTTCAGGTCGTGGTCGCCGCGCAGCATCACGAGCCAGATGGTCGGCTCGGCGCCTTCGTTGTCGGTCGCGAGCACGATCGACTTGATCGTGCGCTCGAGCGGGATGGCCAGCAGTTCGGCGACGGCTTCGCACTTCGCCTTGCCCGGCGTCGCGACCTTTTCCATCGCTTCTGCCGGCGCAGCGCGCTCGGCAATCAGCGGCAGCGCTTCGGCCGCCTCGATGTTCGCCGCGAACTCGGACGTCGGGCAGTAGGCGATCGCGTCCTCGCCGGTGTCGGCGATCACGTGGAACTCGTGCGAGAAGTTGCCGCCGATCGAGCCGCTGTCGGCCGCGACCGCACGAAACTCGAGGCCGAGGCGCGTGAAGATGCGCACGTACGCGTCGTACATCTTGCGATACGACTCGTTCAGGCCGGCCGCATCCTTGTCGAACGAATATGCGTCCTTCATGATGAATTCGCGGCCGCGCATCACGCCGAAGCGCGGACGGATCTCGTCGCGGAACTTCGTCTGGATCTGGTAGAAGTTCACCGGCATCTGCCGGTAGCTCTTGATCTGGTTGCGCGCGATGTCGGTGACGACTTCCTCGTGCGTCGGCCCGATCACGAAATCGTTGTCCTTGCGGTCCTTGAAGCGCAGCAGCTCGGGGCCGTACTGTTCCCAGCGGCCCGATTCCTGCCACAGCTCGGCCGGCTGCACGGCCGGCATCAGCAGCTCGATGGCGCCCGCCCGGTTCATTTCCTCGCGCACGATCGCCTCGACCTTGCGAATCGAACGCAGGCCGACCGGCAGGTAGTTATAGATGCCGCCGGCGACGCGACGGATCATGCCGGCGCGTACCATCAGCTTGTGGCTGACGATCTCTGCGTCGGCGGGTGCTTCTTTCAGGGTGCCGATAAAGAAACGGGAAGCTTTCATGCGGACGGTTCCAAAAACGGCGCCCCCAGGCGGGGCGCCCGAAAAAGTTTCAAGGTGAAAAAGCTGCGCGCGACGAACGACGATGGCGCAGATGACGTAGCAGACTAATCAGGGACAATTCAGCCGGTGTGCCCCGCGCGGATTCGCTCCGTCACGGTGCGCAGCGCCCGTTATCTGTTTATAATCAAAGCAATTTTAAAGGATTCGAAGGTGGTTGTATGCTGGATCGTGAAGGCTTTCGCCCGAACGTCGGCATCATCCTCTTGAACGCGCGCAACGAGGTGTTTTGGGGCAAGCGGCTCCGCGAGCACTCCTGGCAGTTTCCTCAAGGTGGGATCAAGTACGGCGAGACCCCCATGCAGGCGATGTACCGGGAACTGCACGAGGAAACGGGCCTGCATCCGGAACACGTCAAGATAATCGGCCGCACTCGCGACTGGTTGCGTTACGAGGTGCCTGACAAGTTCATCAAACGCGAAGTACGCGGTCATTACCGCGGCCAGAAGCAGATCTGGTTCCTGCTGCGGATGGTTGGACGCGATTGCGACATTTGCTTGCGCGCGACCGATCACCCGGAGTTCGATGCGTGGCGCTGGAACGAGTACTGGGTGCCGCTCGATGCGGTGATCGAGTTCAAGCGGGATGTCTATCAGTTGGCGCTGACGGAACTGTCGCGCTTCCTGCGCCGCCCGGCGCAGCGAGCCGAAAAGCCGCGCGGGCCGCGTCTGTCGCGCTATCCGCGCGTCATCGGCGCACAGGCCCAGCAGACGTTGACGATTGTCGACACATCGGTAGTCTGTTCGGAGATCGAAGTGGAAGCGGGCACGCTCGACGAGATGCCGCCCCACGTGATCGTCGGCAAATGACGAGTCGGACTGCATGACCGGGCGCGACCTTGTGTCGCGCCCTTTTTTTACGAGGAATGCATATTGAAAGCGATTGCTCTCGCGCTCGCATCGATTGCCGCAGCGGCCATGCTGGCCGGTTGCGCGAATTCGAAGACGCCGACCAACAAGGATGACAGCGAGTTCGTGTATCTGCTGGACCGCCAGGGCACCTGGAAGGAAAACGCGGTCGACACACTGCCGCCGCTGCCGCAGACGGGCGACCTGCTGCCGTTCAACGTATCGCAGAACACGCCGCTCAAGTTCTTCGTCGATGCGAAGTCGCTCGCGGTCGGCACCGATGGCGTCGTGCGCTACGCCGTCGTCATCACGAGCCCGGCCGGCGCGCGCAATGTGAACTACGAAGGCATCCGCTGCGACACCTACGAATGGCGGCAGTACGCCGGCCTGAATGCGGAACACGACGGCTGGGACCGCACGGTCGAGAACGACTGGCGGCGCATCGAGAACGGCGAACTGAATGCGTACCACTCGTCGCTCTATCAGGACTATTTCTGCGCGAACAAGATGCCGCAAGGCTCGACCAAGCAGATCCTGGAGAACATCCGGTTTCACCGCACCGCAATGAGCCAGTTGCGCTGACGGTACGCGGCACGAGCCGCCTGCTCCGTCCCGCACCATGCAAAAAGCCCGCATCACGCGGGCTTTTTATTTGGCTACCGGATCCGGAGCGGACAGTCACACCAGCACGAGGTTGTCGCGATGGATCAGTTCAGGCTCCAGCATGTAGCCGAGCACGGTCTCGATCTCGCCGCTCGGCTTGCGCTGAATCAGCTTCGTCTCGGCGCTGCTGTAGTTCGTGAGCCCACGCGCCACTTCGCGCCCGTCGGGACCGACGCACGCGATCACCTCGCCGCGCGCGAACGCGCCCTGCACGCCGGTCACGCCGATCGGCAGCAGGCTCTTGCCGCCGGCCGTCAGTTTCTCGACCGCGCCGGCATCGATCACGACATGGCCGCGCACCTGCAGGTGATCGGCCATCCATTGCTTGCGCGCCGCCATCCGCGCGGTACGTGCGATCAGTTGCGTGCCGATCGCCTCGCCGGCCGCCAGACGCACGAGCACGTCGGACTCCCGACCGCTCGCGATCACGGTGTTCGCGCCGCTGTGCGCCGCACGCTTCGCCGCGAGAATCTTCGTCAACATCCCGCCGCGGCCGAGGCTCGAGCCCGCACCGCCCGCCATCGCCTCGAGTTCCGGCGCGCCCGCATTGGCCTCGGCGACGAGCGTCGCGTTCGGATCCTTGCGCGGATCGGCCGTGAACAGCCCCGACTGGTCGGTCAGGATGATCAGCGCATCGCCTTCGATCAGGTTCGCGACGAGCGCACCGAGCGTGTCGTTGTCGCCGAACTTGATTTCGTCGGTAACGACCGTGTCGTTCTCGTTGATGATCGGCACGACGCCGAGCCGCAGCAGCGTGAGCAGCGTCGAACGCGCATTCAGGTAACGCTCGCGGTCCGCCAGGTCGGCGTGCGTGAGCAGGATCTGCGCGGTGCGGATGTCGTGTTCGGTGAAACGGCTTTCATAGACCTGCGCGAGCCCCATCTGGCCGACTGCGGCGGCGGCCTGCAGCTCGTCGATTTCGCGCGGCCGCTTGCTCCAGCCGAGCCGCTGCATCCCTTCGGCAATCGCGCCCGAACTGACGAGCACGACTTCCTTGCCCTGAGCGCGCAGCGCGGCGATCTGGGCGGCCCAGCGGCCGATTGCAGCATGATCGAGCCCCTTGCCGTCGTTGGTCACGAGGCTGGAGCCCACCTTCACCACCAATCGCTTCGAATCCGCGATGATCGAACGCATCCTGCACTGTCTCCTGTATCTGATGCCTGCCCGGCCGGGCGCGATTGAACGCCGACGCCGGGCGGCACGCCCGGCGCATTCCGGAACCGCTCAGGCGTCGTCGCCCGGCACTGCACCGCCGTTCGCAGGCGGCGCATCGCGGAAACGCACGTCCGCCGCGAGATCTTCCGCCTCCGCCGCGCGATGCGCGTCCGAATGCTCGGACAGGTAATCGTAGATCGCGTAGCACAGCGCTTCGCAGCCCTGCCCCGTCAGCGCCGAAATCTCGAACACGGGGCCGTCCCAGCCGAAGCGCTCGAGGAAATCCGCGACGCGCGCCTCGCGCTCGTCTTCCGGCACCATGTCGAGCTTGTTGAGCACGAGCCAGCGCGGCTTCTCGTACAGCGCCTCATCGTACTTGCGCAGCTCGCCGACGATCGCAGTCGCTTCCGCGACCGGATCGACGCTTTCGTCGAACGGGGCGAGATCGACAAGATGCAGCAGCACGCCGGTGCGCTGCAGGTGACGCAGGAACTGATGCCCGAGGCCCGCGCCTTCGGCTGCGCCCTCGATCAGCCCCGGGATGTCGGCGATCACGAAGCTCTTGCTCGGGCCGACGCGCACCACGCCGAGATTCGGCGCGAGCGTCGTGAACGGGTAGTCGGCGATCTTCGGCCTCGCATTCGACACCGACGAAATGAACGTCGACTTGCCCGCGTTCGGCATACCGAGCAGGCCGACATCGGCGAGCACCTTCAACTCGAGCTTCAGCATGCGCCGCTCGCCGGGCTTGCCGTCTGTCTTCTGACGCGGCGCGCGGTTCGTGCTCGACTTGAAATGCAGGTTGCCGAGGCCGCCAGAGCCACCCTGTGCGAGCATCACCTGCTGGTCGTGCTCGGTCAGGTCGGCGATCAGCTCGCCGGTATCCATGTCGCTGATGATCGTGCCGACCGGCATGCGCAGCGTGACGTCGTCGCCGCCCTTGCCGTAGCAATCCGAGCCGCGACCGTTTTCGCCATTGCGCGCCAGGTGCTTCTTCGCGTAACGGTAGTCGATCAGCGTGTTGATGTTGCGGTCGGCGATCGCGTAGACGCTACCGCCCCGGCCGCCGTCGCCGCCGTCCGGCCCGCCGAACGGGACGAATTTCTCGCGGCGCATCGACGCGCTGCCATCGCCTCCGTCGCCGGCGATGACTTCGATTCGTGCTTCGTCAATGAACTTCATTCGTCACTCCGCCCAGTATTTCCGCTATTGTGCCGCGCGCCGGCGCGCTTGAACAATCTGCCGTTCGGCCGATCGTACGCCGGTTGCACGACGGTCGCCGGAACGCACATGCGCCCGGCGGCCAAATAAAAAAGGCCCCGCGAAGACTGCGGGGCCTTTCGGCTCGAAGCCCGTGGGTGCCTGAACTTAGGCAGCCGCCGGGACGACGATGACCAGATGCTTCTTGTCCGCGCCCTTCGTCGCGAACTTCACGTGACCGTCGACCAGCGCGAACAGGGTGTGATCCTTGCCCATGCCGACGTTCTCGCCTGCGTGCATGCGCGTGCCGCGCTGACGCACGATGATGCCGCCGGCATTGATTGCCTGGCCGCCGTACACCTTCACGCCGAGACGTTTCGACTCGGAGTCGCGGCCGTTCCGGGAAGAGCCGCCTGCCTTTTTGTGTGCCATCTGATTGCTCCTTAACCGAGGCGCTTACGCGTTGATCGCGTCGATGCGCAGCTCAGTGTAGTTCTGGCGGTGGCCGCCGTGCTTTTGGTAGTGCTTCCGGCGACGCATCTTGAAGATGGTGACCTTGGCGTGACGACCGTGCGACACAACGGTGGCCTTGACGGAAGCCCCACTGACCAGCGGCGTACCGAACTTAATCGATTCGCCTTCGCCCACTGCGAGAACCTGGTCGAGCGTGATTTCAGCGTCAATGTCAGCCGGTATCTGTTCTACTTTGAGTTTTTCGCCAACGGCAACCTTGTACTGCTTGCCGCCGGTTTTTATGACCGCGTACATTGAGAACCTCACTCTGGATCCAATTTTTCCGCACACCACGCGCGGAAAACACGTGATTATACATGGGGTTAGCACCCAAGTCAAAACCGATCGACGATTGCCGTACGCCGGCCTCGGCCGGACGGCCAAAATCGCGGCTGCGGCACGTCCGACAGACCGGGAGATCTCGGATTCGACTTATAATCCGCGGCATCACCCAATTCCATCATCATGTCGTCGTCCACCGCCTCCCCCACCCTCAGCGCCGCCCACCTGCTCGCTCCGATCACCAGCGACATGGAGCAGGTGAATCGCGTTATCCGGCAAAGCCTCGCGTCCGACGTGCTGCTGATCAACCAGATCGCCGAGTACATCATCGGCGCGGGCGGCAAGCGGCTGCGTCCGGCGTTGCTGCTGCTCGTCGCCGGCGCGCTCGGCGAGACGTCGCACCAGCGGCACGTGCTGGCCGCCGTCGTCGAGTTCATCCATACGGCCACGCTGCTGCATGACGACGTCGTCGACGAATCCGAGCTGCGCCGCGGCCGCCAGACCGCCAACGCGCTGTTCGGCAACGCGGCGAGCGTGCTGGTAGGCGATTACCTCTATTCGCGCTCGTTCGAAATGATGGTCGGCGTCGGCAAGATGCGCGTGATGGAGATCCTGTCCGAAGCGACGACGATCATTTCCGAAGGCGAGGTGCTGCAGCTCCTCAACATGCACGACGCGGACGTCGACGAAACGCGCTACATGCAGGTGATCCGCTACAAGACAGCCAAACTGTTCGAGGCGTCGGCGCGTCTCGGCGCGGTGCTCGCCGGCGCCGATGCGCCGACCGAAGCCGCCGCCGCCGAATACGGCCGCCGGATCGGCACCGCGTTCCAGATCATGGACGACTGGCTCGACTACGCGGGCACCGTCGAGGCGATGGGCAAGAATGCCGGCGACGACCTGCGCGAAGGCAAACCGACGCTGCCGCTCATCTACCTGATCGAACGCGGCACGCCGGAACAGTCGGCGCTTGCACGCGAGGCGATCGAACAGGGCGGCACCGATCGCTTCGACACGATTTTCGAAGCGATCACACGTTCGGGCGCGCTGGATCACACGCTCGAATGCGCACGCCAGGAAGCGCAGGCGGCAGCGGCAGCGATCGCCGCGTTCCCCGATTCGATCTATAAGGAGAGCCTGCTCGCGCTGTGCTCGTACTCGACGTCGCGGCAGTCGTAAACGCATTGCGTGCGTCGTCGCCACTGCTGCGACGACGCACGTTCGACACGGTGCGATTCCCCCGTCTCGAAAAATTTCTTCGCCAAGGTATTCCATTTTCGAAGAAACGTCGTTATAGTTATGTTCTTGCTCGACGACGCAGCGGTCTTGAAGAAGACTGCGAAATCGGAAGAGTCCAAATCGGGGTGTAGCTTAGCCTGGTAGAGCGCTACGTTCGGGACGTAGAGGCCGGAGGTTCGAATCCTCTCACCCCGACCAGATTTGTAAAAAACCGTGCACTGCGTGCACGGTTTTTTTTTGCCCGGCCGCTGCGGGCCCATCGTGTCGCGCACGACACATCGCGGTCGCCGGCCTCTGCTATATTCCCTCCATTCCTGTCCTTCACTGCCCTTTCCGACGCGTGGACCAAATTCCCTTATGGGCGCAAATCGGCGCCGTCTTCCTGCTTCTCCTCTGTTCCAGCTTCTTCTCCATTTCCGAGACCGCGATGATGGCGCTCAATCGCCATCGGCTGAAGCATCTCGCCGGCCAGGGCGCACTCGGCGCGAAGACCACCCAGGGGCTTCTCACGCGTACTGACCTGCTGCTCAGCGTGATCCTGATCGGCAACAACCTGTTCAACACGATCATCCCGGTCCTGACGACGTCGCTCGCGCTCCATACGTTCGGCCGCAACAATCTCGCGCTGTCGATCGCGACCGGCATCGTCGCGTTCCTGATCATCGTGTTCGCGGAAATCGCGCCGAAGATCGTCGGCGCGACCTTCCCCGAACGCATCGCCCTGCCCGCGAGCCTCGTGATCGCGCCGCTGATGCGCGTGTTCAAGCCGGTCGTCTGGTTCGTCAACGCGCTCGCGAACGGCGTGCTGTGGGTGCTGCGCATCAACACGAAGAAGGGCCGCGACCAGCGGATGTCCACCGACGAACTGCGGGCCATCGTGCTCGAGTCGAGCAGCTTCATGCCGACCAAGCACCGCAGCATCCTGCTCAACCTGTTCGACCTCGAGAACATCACGGTCGACGACGTGATGGTGCCGCGCCGCCAGATCGAATCGCTCAACTTCTATGCGCCGCTCGACGACGTCCTGCACCAGCTCGAAACCTGCTATCACAACCGGCTCGTCGTCTACGAAGGCGACATCGACAAGGTGCTCGGCGTGCTGCACGTGCGCAAGACGCTGACCGCGCTGCACAACCAGGAGTTCGACCGCGAAACGCTGCGCTCGCTGCTCGCCGAGCCGTACTACGTGCCGTCGGGCACGCCGGTGGTTCAGCAGCTCCAGTATTTCCAGGAGACCCGGCAGCGTACCGCGCTCGTCGTCAACGAATACGGCGAGCTCGAAGGGCTCGTCACGCCCGAAGACATCATCGAGGAGCTGATCGGCGAATTCACGACGTCGATGCCGCGCAGCGAACGCGCGGGCGGCTGGGACGAGAACGGCGAATGCATCGTCACGGCCGGCATGCCGCTGCGCGAACTGAACCGCTGGCTGCACCTGAAGCTGCCGACCGACGGGCCGAAGACGCTGAATGGGCTGATTCTCGAAACCCTCGAGGAAATTCCGGAAGACGACGTGTGCCTGAAAATCGGCGACGTGATGCTCGAGGTGATGCGCAGCGACGACCAGGCCGTGCGCACCGTCAAGCTCTTCAAGCCGCGCGGCGCGCGCACCGCACGCACCGCCCTGCGTTAGCCGAACGGCCGACTGCCGGCGCCGCCCGCGACGCGCGACCATCTGCAGATCACGTTCAACAGGCGGCCGACGCGCCGGCTCACATGCATTTCCCTCCTCCCGGGGCGCCGCTGCGCACGCAGCCGCCGCCCGCCCACTCCGATGCGTCGCCCGCCGCCGCACCATACGCGCTCGACGCGGCCCAACTCGACGACGCACCGGCCGTGCGGCTGCTGACCGACACGCTTCACGCGGCACGCGTGCGCGACGCATCCGACATCCACGTCGAACCGTTCGAAGCCGGCTGGCGCATCCGCCTGCGCATCGACGGCGTGCTGCACGAACATGCGCGGCCGCCGTTACACCTGCGCGACGCGCTCGTCACGCGGATCAAGGTCCTCGCGCGCATGGACATCGCCGAGCGGCGGCTGCCGCAGGACGGCAGGCTGCGCATCGCGATCGACGGCGGCACGCGCGGCGACTATCGCGTCAGTTCGTTGCCCACGCTGTTCGGCGAAAAGCTCGTGCTGCGTCGCCTCGAAACGCTGCCGCCCGATCTGACGCTCGCCCGCCTCGGCTTCGACGCGCAGCAGGCAGCAGCAATGGAAGCCGCGATACGTGCACCGCACGGCCTCGTGCTCGTCACGGGCCCGACCGGCAGCGGCAAGACGCTGTCGCTCTACTGCGCGCTGCAGATGCTCGATCGCGACGCACACAACGTCTGCACGGTCGAGGATCCCGCCGAGATTCAGCTCGACGGCATCAGCCAGGTCGGTGTCGCCGAAAAGGCAGGGCTCACGTTCGCGACGGCGCTGCGCGCGCTGCTGCGACAGGATCCGGACATCATCATGGTCGGCGAGATTCGCGATGCGGAGACCGCCGACGTCGCGATCAAGGCCGCGCAGACCGGCCATCTCGTGCTGTCGACCCTGCACACGAACGACGCGCCGGCCGCCGTCGCGAGGCTGCTCGACATCGGTGTCGCGCCGTACAACCTCGCGGCCGCGCTGCACCTCGTCACCGCGCAGCGCCTCGTCCGGCGCTTGTGCGTCGCGTGCCGCATGCACTCGGACGCACCGGCGCGCGTACTGCGGGAAGCCGGCTGCGACCCGGCGGCCCTGGCAGCCGGATGGCGGCCGTTCGTCGCGCGCGGCTGTTCCGCGTGTCACGGTATCGGCTATCGCGGCCGCATCGGCCTGCATCAGACGATGCCGGTATCGCCCGAACTGGCGGAACGCATCGTCGCGCGAGCGAGCGTCGGCGAACTCGCGCAATGCGCGGCGGCCGAAGGCGTGCGCAATCTGCGCGACGCGGCCTTCGCGCGCGTCCGGGACGGCACGACGAGCATCGCGGAAGCCGTCGCCGTGACACCGGCGGCCTGAGCATGCGCACGCCGCCACGCGAAACCCGCTTCGCGTGGCGCGGCCGCCGCCGTGACGGCACGCCGCGCCGCGGGGCCGTCATTGCCTTCGACGCCGCGGCTGCGCGCGCCGCGCTCGCGCGCGACGGCATCGCGGTGCTGTCGCTCGACGTCCGCGGGCCGGCCCGGCCGCCGACGGCCGGCGCACGCGACATCACGCGCTTCACGCGCCAGCTCGCGAGCCTGCTGCAGGCCGGGCTGCCGCTCGCGCCGTCGCTCGAGATGCTCGCGCGCACGCGCACGCGCGACGGCGTGCCGCGCATCGCCGCGGGCCTCGCCCGCGAGATCGTCGGCGGGCAGCGCTTCGCCGATGCGCTCGCCCGCTATCCCGCGCAGTTCGGCACGCTGTATCGCCAGCTGATCGAGGTCGGCGAAGCGTCCGGCTCGCTCGGCATCGTGCTGACACGGGTCGCGGAACACCGCGAGCGTGCCGACGCGCAGTGGCGCAAGCTGCGTGCCGCGCTCGCGTATCCGGCAGCCGTCATCCTGTTCGCGCTCGCGATCTCGGCTGCGTTGATGGTGTGGGTCGTGCCGACGTTCCGGCAGATCTTCGACGGATTCGGCACCGCACTGCCGGCGCCGACCCGTGCACTGCTTGCGCTGTCCTCCGCGCTGTCGGCGTGGGGCGGTGTGCTCGTGGCCGGTGCCGCGGCAACGGGGCTTGCCGCTCATCACGCGCTTCGGCGCTCGGCGCCGCTGCGCCATGCGCTCGCGTGGCGCCTGCTGCACGCCCCGCTCGCAGGCAGCGCGCTCACGCGGTTCGCAGCCGCACGCTGGTGCCGCTCGCTTGCGACGCTGCTCGGTGCCGGCGTGCCGCTCGCAGACGCCTTCGCCACGCTCGAGCGCACGGCCGGCCATCCGGTGTTCGAGCAGGCCACCGCGCACATCGCGGCACGCGTGCTGCGCGGCGCGCGTCTCGCCGATGCGATGCAGTCGGCCGGCTGCTTTCCGGACGACGTCGTGCAGCCGATCGCCGTCGCCGAGGAGACCGGCGCGCTCGACACGATGCTCGCCGACCTCGCCGCGCTGTGCGAACGCCAGCTCGACGCGCGTCTCGATACGCTCGCGGCGCTCGGCGAACCGCTGATCGTGATCGTACTGGGCGCACTCGTCGGCGGCCTCGTGATCGCGATGTATCTGCCCATCCTTCAGCTCGGCAACGTGGTGTAGCATCGCAACCGATTCTGTCGCCTTTTAGTCCGAACCTTGAGCCTCATGACGCCCGCGCCCCTGTCCGCCGTTCCCGATTCGCCCGAGAGCACGCTGTTCGCGCTGGCGATGCTGCCGCCCGCGCTGCAGTATGCGTTCGCGGTCGTCATCGGCCTTTGCATCGGCAGCTTCCTGAACGTGGTCGTGCACCGGCTGCCCGTGATGATGCAGCGCGCATGGCAGGCCGAGATCGCCGAAGCGACCGGCAACGCCGGCACCGCCCCCGATGACGGTTATCCGCCGCGCTACGATCTGTGGCGCCCGCGCAGCGCATGCCCGCATTGCGGCCACGTGCTGCGCGCATGGGAAAACATCCCGCTCGTCAGCTACCTGATATTGCGCGGACGCTGCCGCCGCTGCGGCCACGCGATCGGCATCCGTTATCCGCTTGTCGAACTCGCGTGCGCACTGCTCGCCGCCGGCTCGCTCGCCGCGTTCGGCCCGACCGTCGCCGCGCTTGCCGCCTTCGCGCTGTGCGCCGCGCTGCTGGCGATGAGCGCGATCGATATCCGCACCGGCTACCTGCCCGATTCGATGACGCTGCCGCTCCTCTGGGCCGGGCTCGTGCTGAACCTCGGCGGCACGTTCACGTCGCTGCGCTCGGCCGTGATCGGCGCAATGGCCGGCTACCTGTTCCTGTGGTCGATCTACTGGCTGTTCAAATGGTTGCGCGGCATCGAGGGCATCGGCTTCGGCGACCTGAAGCTGCTCGCCGCGCTCGGCGCGTGGATGGGCTGGGCCGCACTGCCGCAGGTCGTGCTGTTCGCCGCGGTGACGGGCGCGACCGTCGGGCTCGTCGCGACCTGGCGCGGCCGCATGCGCTTCGAGGAGCCGATTCCGTTCGGCCCGTTCCTCGCGGCGGGCGGCGTCGCGACGCTGTTTTTCGGCACCCCTTTCTACGCGGCGCTCGGAGGCTGACATGTTCGCAGTAGGACTCACCGGCGGCATCGGCAGCGGCAAGACGACCGTCGCGGACCTGTTCGGCGCCCGCGGCGCATCGCTCGTCGATACCGACCTGATCGCCCACCGCATCACCGCGCCCGGCGGCCTCGCGATGCCTGCGATCGAACAGGCATTCGGCCGCAGCTTCGTTGCCGCGGACGGTTCGCTCGATCGCGCGAAGATGCGTGCACTGATTTTCAGCGACGACGACGCGCGCCGGCGCCTCGAAGCGATCACGCATCCGCTGATCCGCGCGGAAACCGATCGCGACGCACGCGAAGCGCAGGGCCCGTACGTGATGTTCGTCGTGCCGCTGCTCGTCGAGTCGGGCAACTGGAAGGCGCGCAGCAATCGCGTGCTCGTCGTCGACTGCCCGGTCGAGACGCAGATCGCGCGCGTGATGCAGCGCAACGGGTTCACGCGCGAGCAGGTCGAGGCGATCATCGCGAGACAGGCGACGCGCGAAGCCCGTCTCGCGGCGGCCGACGACGTGATCGTCAACGACGCGACGACGCCCGATGCGCTCGCCGCGCAGGTCGATGCGCTGCACCAACGCTATCTCGGATTCGCGGCCGCCGCGCACTGACCCTCGTGCGCGATCGTGATGGCGTACGAAATTGGTGCGTTGCTAGGGTAGAGAGTGAGCATTAGAATGTGCTGCATTGTTTCAATTCCTACCCTAGAGGCGAGCGCGCTTGATTCTTTACGAGTATCCGTTCAACGAGCGAATTCGCACGCTGCTGCGCCTCGAAGACCTGTTCGAGCGCTTCGCGTTCTTCTTGGCTCAGGAGGACCCGCGTGAACACCACGTCGCGCTGACGACGCTGTTCGAAATCGCCGAGGTAACCGGCCGCGCGGACCTGAAATCGGATCTGATGAAGGAGCTCGAACGTCAACGCCAGACGCTCGCCCCCTTTCGCGGTAATCCGGGCATCGAGCAGAACGCGCTCGAAGCCGTGCTCGGCGAAATCGAGCAGACGCTCGCGAATCTCGCGCAGATGCAGGGCAAGACCGGGCAGCACCTCATCGACAACGAGTGGCTCGCCAGCATCCGCAGTCGCGCGGTGATTCCCGGCGGCACCTGCAAGTTCGACCTGCCGTCGTACTACGCGTGGCAGCAATGGCCCGCCGAGCAGCGGCGCCAGGACATCGCGAAGTGGATCATGCCGATGCTGCCGCTGCGCGACGCCGCGTCGATCGTGCTGCGCCTCGCGCGCGAATCGGGCCAGGCGTCGAAGGTCATGGCGATGCAGGGCAGCTACCAGCAGATGCTGTCCGGCCGCACGTACCAGTTGATGCAGGTGCGCGTGCCGCCGGAGTTGCGCGTCATTCCCGAAGCGAGCGCGAACAAATACATGCTGTGGGTACGGTTCACCATGCAGGACGGCGATGTGCGGCCGCGCGCGGTGGACATCGACGTACCGTTCCACCTGACTCTGTGCAATCTGTAACGGCCGCGTGCCGGATCGACGCTTTCGTATGACTACCGTTGTGAAATGCCCGTCGTGCGGCGCCGAAGTGCGCTGGATCCCTGAAAATCAGTTCCGCCCGTTCTGTTCGGCTCGCTGCAAGCAGCTCGACCTCGGCGCCTGGGCTGCGGAAAAGTACCGGATCGGCGGTACGTCCGACGAAGGCCCTTCGTCGGAAGAAGACGGCACGGACGACCGCCGCGACAGCTGAGCGGCGCGCGGCACCGCCCGCCGGCGATATGGCCCGCCTTTCAGGCAGGCCGCCGCGGCATCATTGCGACGCCGCTTCCTTCTCGAGCAGTTCGAGCACCGGCAGCGCCGCCGGCAGCAGCGGCGCGACGTCGACCGGCAGTTGCTGCCACACGAACGCCTGCCCTTCCTTGCTGTGCGGCTCGCCGGTCCAGCCCGTCACCTTGCAGAAATAAAGCCGCACGTACGCGTGCGGATAATCGTGTTCGAGCGTGTGCCAGCGATGGCTCGCCGTGACGACGATGCCGAGTTCCTCGTGCAGTTCGCGCGCCAGCGCGTCCTCGACGCTCTCGCCGGCCTCCAGCTTGCCGCCCGGAAACTCCCAGTAGCCTTCATACGGCTTGCCCTGCAGCCGCTGCGCGAGCAGGTAACGGCAGCGGCCGACCGGGCCATCCGGCTGCACCATCACCCCAACCGCGACTTCCGTCACCTTGCGGCCATCCGGCGCGCGCACGGCGCCCTGTGCGAAATCCGTGCTCATGCCTGCTCCTTGCGACCCGACCAGTCGCGCGCGAATTGCCACGCGACGCGCCCCGACCGCGAACCGCGCTCGAGCGCCCATACGAGCGCGTCGCCGCGCGCGGACTCGATCTCCGCATCCGCGCAGCCGAAATGACGCAGCCAGTGCGCGACGATGCCGAGGTAGTCGTCCTGCTTGAACGGATAGAAGCTGACCCACAGGCCGAAGCGCTCCGACAGCGAGATCTTCTCCTCGACGACTTCGCCGGGATGAATCTCGCCATCCGGGAGATGCTTGTACGACTCGTTGTCGCTCATGTACTCGGGCAGCAGATGGCGGCGGTTCGACGTCGCGTAGATCAGCACGTTGTCCGACTGCGCGGCGATCGAGCCGTCGAGTGCGACCTTCAGCGCCTTGTAACCCGATTCGCCTTCCTCGAACGACAGGTCGTCGCAAAACACGATGAACCGCTCGGGACGCTGCGAGATCAGGTCGACGATGTCGCCGAGATCGTGCAGATCGTCCTTGTCGACTTCGATCAGGCGCAGCCCGTCCTTCGCATACGCGTTCAGGCACGCCTTGATCAGCGACGACTTGCCGGTGCCGCGCGCGCCGGTCAGCAGCACGTTGTTGGCCGGCTTCTGCTGCACGAACTGCCGCGTGTTCTGCTCGATCAGCCCTTTCTGGCGATCGATGTTGTACAGGTCGCCGAGCGTGATCGACGATACGGCCGGCACCGGCTGCAGGTAGCCGCGCCCCTGGCGCTTGCGCCAGCGGAACGCGTGCGCGGCGTTCCAGTCGATGGCCGCCGGCGTGGGCGGCAGCATCCCCTCGAGCCGGCCGAGCAGCGCTTCCGCGCGCGTCAGAAACTGTTCAAGCTTGTCCATGTCGTTCGAACACTCCCGGTCAGGAGCGGTAATCCGCGTTGATGCTCACGTAATCGTGCGACAGGTCGCACGTCCACACGGTGGCCTGCGCGTCGCCGCGGCCGAGCAGCACGCGGATCGTGATTTCGCTCTGCTTCATCACGCGCTGGCCGTCCTCTTCCTGGTAGGCCGGATTGCGGCCGCCGGCCTTCGCGACGAGCACGTCGTCGAGATAGAGGTCGATCTTGCCGACGTCGAGATCCGCGACGCCCGCATAGCCGATCGCCGCGAGAATCCGGCCGAGGTTGGGGTCGGATGCGTAGAAGGCCGTCTTCACGAGCGGCGAATGGCCGATCGCGTACGCGATCTGGCGGCATTCGGCGACGCTCTTGCCGCCTTCGACCTGCACCGTCATGAATTTCGTCGCGCCTTCGCCGTCGCGCACGATCAGTTGCGACAGCACCTGCGCGACTTCCGTCACCGCATCGCGCAGCGCTGCATAGGCCGGCGAATCGGTCGACGTGATTGCAGGCAGCGTGCTCTTGCCCGACGCGATCAGGATGAACGAGTCGTTCGTCGACGTGTCGCCGTCGATCGTGATGCAGTTGAACGAGCGGTCGGCGACTTCCTTCACGAGCGTGTCGAGCACCGGCTGCGCGACGTTCGCGTCGAACGCGAGGAAGCCGAGCATCGTCGCCATGTTCGGCTTGATCATGCCGGCGCCCTTGCTGATGCCCGTCAGCGTAACCGTATGGCCATCGATCGCGACCTGGCGCGACGTTGCCTTCGGCAGCGTGTCGGTCGTCATGATCGCCTGCGCGGCGTCAAACCAGTTCGCGGCCTTGCGGTTCGCGAGCGCGGCCGGCAGGCCGGCCTTCAGGCGGTCGATCGGCAGCGGCTCGAGGATCACGCCGGTCGAGAACGGCAGCACCTGCGCCGGCTCGATGCCCGCGAGGCGCGCGAGTTCCGTGCAGGTCTCGCGGGTGTTCACGAGGCCCGGCTCGCCGGTGCCGGCATTCGCATTGCCCGTATTCACGACGAGCGCGCGAATGCCCGCGCCGCCCGCGCGCACCTTCGCCAGATGCTCGCGGCAGACGGTGACCGGCGCGGCGCAGAAACGGTTTTCGGTGAACACGCCCGCGACCGTCGCCCCTTCGTCGACGGAGATGACCAGCACGTCCTTGCGATTCGGCTTGCGGATGTTCGCTTCCGCCCAACCGAGCGTGACGCCGGCGATGGGATGCAGTTGGGCGGGATCGATCGACGGAAAATTGACAGCCATGGGGCACACCTGCCGGATGGAAAATGCCGGCACACGCCGGCATCGATTGGAAGAACCGGCGGCCGCACGCGCGGGCCGCCGCAACTCACATCACTCACTCGAAGCTGCGAACGAAGCGGCGCGCGTGACGCGCGCCGCCGTCGATCATGACAGCTTCCCGTGACAGTGCTTGTACTTCTTGCCGCTGCCGCACGGGCACGGATCGTTGCGGCCGACCTTCGGCTGCTCGCCGCCGGGGCCGCTGTGGGCCATTGCGCTGCCGACCATGTCGGCCGTCGCAGCAGCAGCCGCAACGGCTGCCCCGCCGGCCACCGGTGCGGCGGCTTCAGCGAACTCGGCGTGCTGGTACTCGACGTTCTCGAGATGGCCGCTGCGCTCCTCGATCTGCTCGGCCGCTTCCTCGAGCTGCTCCGGCGACTGGATCTGCACGTTCATCACGATCCGCGTGACTTCCTGCTTGATCGCGTCGAGCATCGCGGCGAACAGCTCGAACGCTTCGCGCTTGTATTCCTGCTTCGGGTTCTTCTGCGCATAACCGCGCAGGTGGATGCCCTGGCGCAGGTGATCGAGCGCCGCAAGGTGTTCGCGCCACAGGCGGTCGACCGTCTGCAGCATCACCGAACGCTCGAACGCGCTGAACGATTCGCGGCCGACCATCGCGACCTTTGCGTCGTACTGCTCGTCGGCGGCCGTCGTCACGGCGTCGAGAATCTCCTCGGCCGTGATCGACGTCGACTCGTTCACCATTTCCTGGATCGCGAGGTCGAGCTGCCAGTCGTTGCGCAGCGCTTCCTCGAGTTCGGGCACGTCCCACTGCTCCTCGATGCTGCCTTCCGGCACGAACTGGCGGACGACTTCGGTAATCACGCCGTGGCGCATCGCGGTGATCGTCTCGGTGATGTCGTGTGCTTCGAGCAGTTCGTTGCGCTGCTGGTAGATGACCTTGCGCTGGTCGTTCGACACGTCGTCGTATTCGAGCAGCTGCTTGCGGATGTCGAAGTTGCGCGCTTCGACCTTGCGCTGCGCGGATTCGATCGAACGCGTGACGATGCCGGCCTCGATCGCCTCGCCTTCCGGCATCTTCAGGCGATCCATGATCGAGCGCACGCGATCGCCCGCGAAGATGCGCAGCAGCGGATCGTCGAGCGACAGGTAGAAGCGCGACGAGCCCGGATCGCCCTGGCGGCCCGCACGGCCGCGCAGCTGGTTGTCGATCCGGCGCGATTCGTGGCGCTCGGTGCCGATGATGTGCAGGCCGCCCGCGGCCTTCACCTGCTCGTGCAGCGTTTCCCACTCGTCGTGCAACTGCTGGATGCGGCGCGCCTTTTCGTCGGCCGGGATCGCTTCGTCGGCCTCGATGAACGCGGCCTGCTTCTCGGCGTTGCCGC
Organism: Burkholderia pyrrocinia; assembly: GCF_022809715.1. Lineage (NCBI taxonomy): Bacteria > Pseudomonadati > Pseudomonadota > Betaproteobacteria > Burkholderiales > Burkholderiaceae > Burkholderia > Burkholderia pyrrocinia. The sequence goes on along the minus strand of NZ_CP094459.1, from coordinate 567,939 downwards.
CGAGCACGATGTCGGTGCCTCGACCGGCCATGTTGGTCGCGATCGTGACGCGCTTCGGACGCCCGGCTTCCGCGACGATCGCGGCTTCACGCTCGTGCTGCTTCGCGTTCAGCACTTCGTGCGGCAGCCCGGCCTGCTTCAGCAGGTGCGACAGCAGCTCGGAGTTCTCGATCGACGTCGTGCCGACCAGCACCGGCTGGCCGCGCTCGTAGCAGTCGCGAATGTCGCGGATCACCGCGTCGTAGCGCTCCTTGGCCGTCTTGTAGATCTGGTCCTGCTTGTCGATCCGCTTCGGCGGACGGTTGGTCGGGATCACGACCGTCTCGAGACCGTAGATCTCGTTGAATTCGTACGCTTCGGTATCCGCGGTACCCGTCATGCCCGCGAGCTTCGCGTACATCCGGAAGTAGTTCTGGAACGTGATCGATGCGAGCGTCTGGTTCTCGCTCTGGATCTTCACGTGTTCCTTCGCCTCGACGGCCTGGTGCAGGCCGTCGGACCAGCGGCGGCCGGCCATCAGGCGGCCCGTGAATTCGTCGACGATGACCACTTCGCCGTTCTGCACGACGTAGTGCTGGTCCTTGTAGAACAGCGTGTGGGCGCGCAACGCCGCGTACACGTGGTGCATCAGCGTGATGTTCTGCGGCGCGTACAGGCTCTCGCCATCGCCGATCAGGCCCCATTCGGCGAGCAGCCGCTCGGCCTTTTCGTGGCCCGATTCCGTCAGGAACACCTGGCGCGACTTCTCGTCGAGCGTGTAGTCGCCCGGCTTCTCGACGCCCGTGCCGTCGGCCTTCTCCTCGCCGATCTGGCGCTCGAGCAGCGGCGGCAGCGCGTTCATCCGCACGTACAGTTCGGTGTGATCCTCGGCCTGGCCCGAGATGATCAGCGGCGTGCGCGCCTCGTCGATCAGGATCGAGTCCACTTCGTCGACGACCGCGAAATTCAGTGCCCGCTGCACGCGCGCGTCGGTCTCGTAGACCATGTTGTCGCGCAGGTAGTCGAAGCCGAACTCGTTGTTCGTGCCGTACGTGATGTCCGCCGCGTAGGCCTGCTGCTTCTGGTCGTGCTCCATGCCGGACAGGTTGATGCCGACCGACAGACCGAGGAAGTTGTAGAGGCGCGCCATCCATTCGGCGTCGCGCTGCGCGAGGTAGTCGTTGACGGTCACGACGTGCACGCCGCGCCCGGCCAGCGCATTCAGGTACACGGGCAGCGTCGCGACGAGCGTCTTGCCTTCGCCGGTGCGCATTTCCGCGATCTTGCCGTAGTGGAGCACCATGCCGCCGATCAACTGCACGTCGAAGTGCCGCATCTTCAGCACGCGACGGCTTGCCTCGCGGCAGACCGCGAACGCTTCGGGCAGCAGTTTGTCGAGCGACTCGCCGGCCGCGACCCGCTGGCGGAATTCATCCGTCTTGCCGCGCAACTGGTCGTCCGTCAGCTTCTCGATCTGCGTTTCGAGCGCATTGATCGTCGTGACGGTCTTTTGGTATTGCTTGACGAGCCGCTGGTTGCGGCTGCCAAAAATTTTCTGGAGAAAACCGGTTGTCATCGGATCGGATCCTGCGTCGCAGCACCGGCGTCCGGCGCGTATTGCACGCCCCGACGCCCGAGCCTCGGCGGCTTAGCGAATTAGTGGACTCAAACGGTGAATTTTAGCACGCGAGGACGCGTGCGCCCGCGTCTCGGCCGGACGGGCATTGCGCGCCGAGGCCGGGCGGACGGGGCGAAAGCCGCCCGTGCACGGGCCGGCGCGGGTACAATCGGCGTCAACGTCCGCGCGCGTGCGCGCCCGAAGAATGCCTCGATGAACCGATTTTCCAAGCGTTTCGGCCCGCTCGCCGCGCATCGCCCGCAACCCGTGTCCGAAGTGCTCGGCCGCACCGACGCGTTCACTGCGCTGCGCGCCGGCGTCGAGCAGATCGCGTCGCTGCAGCGCGATCTGTCCGCGCTCCTGCCCGACTATCTTGCGAATCATGTCGAACCGGGGTTCGTCAAGGACGGCACCCTGACCCTCTTTGCCGCTCACAATGCGCTGGCCGCGCGGCTGCGGCAGGTCGAGCCGCGGCTGCTCGGCGATCTCCAGAAGCGCGGCTGGCCCGTCGCGACGCTGCGCGTGCGCGTGCGTCCGAAGGACGCGCCCGAGCCGCCGCACGTGAAGCAGGCGCGGATGACCTCGGTCGGTGCCGCCGCATTGCGCGACCTCGCCGACCACCTCGAACCGTCGCCGCTGCAGGCCGCGCTCGCAAGGATGGCGGCACGGCACGGCGCGAAATCGCCACGCTGAGCGCGCCGCCGGCGGCGGCCTGCCAATAAAAAAACGGCCCGCAGGCCGTTTTTTTGCTGGTGCCGAACGCCGGTCAGGCGAACGCAGTCTGCGCGTCGAACGCGAAGCCGCTCGGCGCGGCCTGCGGATCGTCGAACGTGACGATCTCGTATGCGTCTTCGTGCGCGAGCAGTTCGCGCAGCAGCGCGTTGTTCAGCCCGTGCCCCGACTTGTACGCGGTGTACGACGCCAGCAGCGGATGGCCGACCACGTACAGGTCGCCGATCGCGTCGAGCATCTTGTGCTTCACGAACTCGTCGTCGTAGCGCAGCCCGTCGTTGTTCAGGATCCGGTACTCGTCGAGCACGATCGCATTGTCCATGCTGCCGCCGCGCGCCAGGCCGAGCTCGCGCATCATTTCGACTTCATGGGCGAACCCGAACGTGCGCGCGCGCGCGATCTCGCGCACGTACGACGTGTTCGCGAAATCGACCTCGAGTTCCTGGCCGGTCTTGTCGACGGCCGGGTGACGGAAGTCGATCGTGAATTTCAGCTTGAAGCCGAAAAACGGATCGAGACGCGCGAACTTGTCGCCGTCGCGGATTTCAACCGGCTTCGTCACCTTGATGAACCGCTTCGGCGCGTTCTGCTCCTCGATGCCGGCGGACTGGATCAGGAACACGAAGGACGCGGCACTGCCGTCCATGATCGGGATTTCCTCGGCCGTCACGTCGACATACAGGTTGTCGATGCCGAGCCCCGCGCACGCCGACATCAGGTGCTCGACGGTCGACACGCGCGCGCCATCCTTCTGCAGCACCGACGCGAGCCGCGTGTCGCCGATCGACATGGCCGATGCGGGAATATCGACGGGCGTGGGCAGGTCGACGCGCGAGAAGACGATGCCCGTGCCGGGCGCCGCCGGACGGAGCGTCAGTTCGACCTTGCGGCCCGAGTGCAGACCGATACCCACGGTCTTCACGATCGATTTGATGGTGCGCTGCTTCAGCATGGTGTTCTTCGTCTTGATTGAAGATATCAATCAGGAGTTATATTCGATAGATGAGATTATAGCGTAATTCCCTATTCAACGCTGTTTGAAACTGCGTATCAACCTGTTTCGGCAGTTTACCCGCGCCGATACGGGACGGGCCGATGCCCGGAACGGAGGCGTTTCCGGTCATCAGCCCGTGTTACAACCGTCCTGAGGCTGGTGAGCAGCGTTGCCGGCAGGCAACGGCGCACCGCACGATCAGGACGTCAACGTCGCGAGAACACTCGCCGCATCGCTCACTTCGAATTTGCCCGGCGCCTCGACGGCCAGCGTCTTGACCACACCGCCGTCAATCACCATCGCATAGCGCAGGGAACGAATTCCCATGCCACGCGCGGACAAATCCTGCGTCAGCCCCAGCGCATGAGTGAAAGCCGCGCTGCCGTCCGCCATCATGCGCACCTTGCCCGCGGTGTGCAGATCACGTCCCCATGCGCCCATCACGAATGCGTCGTTGACGGACACGCACCAGATCTCGTCGATACCCGCCGAGCGCAGTTGCTCGGCGTGTTCGACGTAGCCCGGTACATGCTGCGCCGAGCAGGTCGGCGTGAAAGCGCCCGGCAATCCGAAGATCACCACCCGCTTTCCCGCAACCTGGTCGCGCACGCTGAAGGCATTCGGCCCCAGCGTGCACCCTTCGCGCGCGTCGTCGATGAACTCGAACAACTGCACGTCGGGCAGCGCGTCGCCCACTTGAATCATGGCTGGTCCCTCATAGCGATACGGTTTTTCGGCGTGTTGCGGACAGCACGGCCCATCCCGCCCCGCCGAAGCGAAGAGGGCACGCTTCCCGGCCCGGCGTCGCATCCGACGCGGCCTGTCGTGGTCCGCAGCATCCGTCACGCCGGCGATACCGCGGCGAATCCGCCGCGGCTTCGCCTGTGTTTGCGTCAGTCAGCCTGCTTGCGCAGGAAAGCCGGGATGTCGTAGGTGTCGACACCCTTCTCCTGCAGCGCCTGCACGTGCGATGCCGCGGTTTCGCGCGAGTTGCGCCACACCGCCGGCGTATCGAGCGCGCCGTAGTCGGCCGTGCTGACGTGATGCGGTTGCGCATAGCCATGCGACACCGCGCTGACCGGCTGGTTGTCCGTACCCGTGCGCAGCAGCGTCATCGGAGCCGACTGCTGCTTCTTCGCCGCACGGCCCAGACCCGTTGCCACGACCGTCACGCGCAACGCATCGCCCATTGCGTCGTCGTACACCGCACCGAAGATCACCGTGGCATCTTCCGCCGCGTAGCTCTTGATCGTGTTCATCACTTCGCGCGTTTCCGACAGGCGCAGCGAACGGCTCGACGTGATGTTGACCAGCACGCCGCGCGCGCCCGACAGATCGACGCCTTCGAGCAGCGGGCTCGCCACGGCCTGTTCCGCCGCGAGGCGTGCGCGATCGACACCGGCGACCGTCGCCGTGCCCATCATCGCCTTGCCCTGCTCGCCCATCACCGTCTTCACGTCTTCGAAGTCGACGTTCACGAGGCCGTCGACGTTGATGATTTCGGCGATGCCTGCGACCGCGTTGTTCAACACGTCGTCCGCGCACTGGAAGCACTTGTCCATCTCGGCGTCGTCGCCCATCACGTCGAACAGCTTGTCGTTCAGCACGACGATCAGCGAGTCGACGTGATCCTCCAGTTGCTGCGAACCTGCTTCGGCGACGCGCATCCGCTTGCCGCCTTCGAACTCGAACGGCTTGCTGACGACACCGACCGTCAGGATGCCCATCTCTTTCGCGATCTGCGCGACCACCGGTGCCGCGCCCGTGCCCGTACCGCCGCCCATGCCGGCCGTAATGAACACCATGTGCGCGCCGCGCAGTGCGTCGGCAATGCGCTCGCGCGCTTCTTCCGCTGCCGCACGGCCCATTTCCGGCTTCGCACCGGCGCCGAGGCCCGTGTTGCCAAGCTGGATCACCGACGATGCACGCGAACGCGACAGCGCCTGGGCGTCCGTGTTCATCACGATGAAGTCGACGCCCTGCACGCCGCGGTTGATCATGTGCTGGACGGCATTGCCGCCAGCGCCGCCAACGCCGACCACCTTGATGATGGTGCCGTTGGTCTCGGTTTCCAGCATTTCGAATTCCATGTTGCCTCCGTCAAGAGAATGACTGCTAATCGGCCGTTATTCGGCAGGAGATCGGGCAACCCCCTGTCGCGCGCCAGCCGCCGGCACCAGCGCGAATTTCGATTCGGTTCGTCAGAAATTGCTCAGGAACCATTCCTTCATCCGCGAGAAAACCTGCCCCGCGTTGCCGGACTGCACGGCGACCTTGCGGCCGCGCATGCGCTGAGCACTGCCTTCGACGAGCAGCCCCATCGCCGTCGAGTAGCGCGGATTGCGCACGACGTCGGAGAGGCCGCCTGCATACTCCGGCGCGCCGATGCGCACCGGTTTCAGGAAAATGTCTTCGCCGAGCTCGACCATGCCCGGCATCATCGCGGCACCGCCGGTAATGACCACGCCGGAGCTCAGCAGTTCTTCGTAACCCGACTCGCGCACGACCTGCTGCACGAGCGAGAACAGTTCCTCGACGCGCGGCTCGATCACGGCCGCGAGCGCCTGGCGCGACAGCGTGCGCGGGCCGCGTTCGCCGAGGCCCGGCACTTCGACCATCTCGTCCGGATCGGCGAGCGCCTGCTTCGCGATCCCGTAGCCGACCTTGATGTCTTCCGCATCCGGCGTCGGCGTGCGCAGCGCCATCGCGATGTCGCTCGTGATCTGGTCACCGGCGATCGGAATCACCGCGGTGTGGCGGATCGCGCCTTCGGCGAAGATCGCGATGTCCGTCGTGCCGCCGCCGACGTCGACCAGCACCACGCCGAGATCCTTCTCGTCTTCCGTCAGCACGGCCAGCGACGACGCGAGCGGCTGCAGGATCAGGTCGTTCACTTCCAGCCCGCAGCGGCGCACGCACTTGACGATGTTCTGCGCGGCGCTCACCGCGCCCGTCACGATGTGCACCTTCACCTCGAGGCGGATGCCGCTCATCCCGATCGGCTCGCGCACGTCTTCCTGGCCGTCGATGATGAATTCCTGCGTGAGGATGTGCAGCACCTGCTGGTCGGTCGGGATGTTGATCGCCTTCGCGGTCTCGATCACACGCGCGACGTCGGTCTGCGTGACTTCCTTGTCCTTGATCGCGACCATCCCGCTCGAGTTGAAGCTGCGGATGTGGCTGCCCGCGATCCCCGTGAACACGTTGGTGATCTTGCAGTCGGCCATCAGCTCGGCTTCCTCGAGCGCGCGCTGGATCGACTGCACGGTGGCCTCGATGTTGACCACCACACCTTTCTTCAGACCCTTCGACTCGCTCTGGCCGAGGCCGATCACCTCGTAGTGACCCTCGCCTTTCAGCTCGGCGACGATGGCCACCACCTTCGACGTGCCGATGTCGAGGGAAACCAGCAGATCCTTGTAGTCTTTGCTCATAAAGTGCTCTTGCGTGTGATCTCTCGTTACTTCTTGCGCTTGTCGGTATCGGTCAGGAACCGCATGCCTGCCGCGCGAATCGCGAATCCGTTCGGATAGCGCAGGTCCGCGTACTCGATGTCGTTGCCCCAACGCTCCGTGACGGCCGGCCAGGCCGCGACAAGGCGCTGGCTCCGGTCATGCAGCGTGTCGCTGTTGCGTTCCTTGCCAAGCTCGACCTGCATGCCGTTCGACAGCTTCACCGTCCACGCGTACCGCGCCGACAGCGTCACTTCTTCCGGCGCCGCCTTCAGCGGCGCAAACCATTTCCCGAAGTCGCGATACCGCGTGACGACTTCCTTCGCACTGCCCTCCGGGCCGTCGAACGCCGGCAGCTCCTTGTCCAGTTCGCCCTGGTTCGCGGTGAACAGCTCGCCGTCGACGCTCACCAGCTGGTCGCTGCCCCAGGTCCCGAGCGGTTTGTACTCCTCGAGCGTGACAGCCAGCGCATTCGGCCACACCCGGCGCACGCTCGCGTGCCGCACCCATGGCATCTGCTCGAACGCGGCGCGCGCCGTATCGAGATCGACCGTGAAGAAATTGCCCTTCAGCCGGCCGACCACGCCCGCGCGCACCGTCGGCGAGTTGATGTGCTCGGTGTCGCCGTCGATCCGGATTTCCCGCAGCGCGAACGTCGGGCGCTGGATCAGCCAGTAGCAGCCGGCCGCCGCCAACACGAGCAGCAGCAGCGCGTACAGCGCGCTGGCGGCAAGGTTAAGTTGGCGAACGTTGTTCCACATACGTCGTTTCGTTCCTGCGTCAGTCGTTGAGCGTGAGCGACAGCACCTTCACGACCAGCTCCGAATAGCTGATGCCGACCGCGCGCGCAGCCTTCGGCGGCAGCGAATGGTCGGTCATCCCGGGGGCCGTGTTCACTTCCAGGAAATACGCATTGCCGGCCGCGTCGAGCATGAAATCCGCGCGGCCCCAGTCGGTGCAGCCGAGCACGTCGAACGCGCGGCGCGCGATGCGCTTCAGCTCCGCTTCCTGTTCGGCCGGCAGGCCGCACGGGATCAGGTACTGCGTATCGTCGGCGACGTACTTCGCGTGGTAGTCGTAGAACTCGCCCGCCGGCACGATCTTGATCAGCGGCAGGTCGAGATCGCCGGCGATGCACGCGGTGTATTCGCCACCGCCCTCGATGCTCTTCTCGACGATCACGATCTTGTCGTGCGTCGCGGCTTCCTGCAGCGCGGCCGGCAGCGCGTCGGCCGTCTTCACCTTCAGCACCGCGACGCTCGAGCCTTCGCTCGCCGGCTTCACGAACAGCGGCAGGCCGAGCTTCGCGACGATTTCCGGCGCGCGCGCCGCGAGATCGTCGCCGCGCATCACCGTCTCGAACGGCGGCGTCGGCACGCCCGTCTGCTGCCACACGAGCTTCGTGCGGAACTTGTCGAGACCGAGCGCCGACCCGAGCACGCCGCTGCCCGTGTAGCGGATCCCGTAGAAATCGAGCGCGCCCTGGATCTGGCCGTTCTCGCCGTAGCCGCCGTGCAGCGCGTTGAACGCGCGCACGAAGCCTTCGTCCTTCAGCGCCGACAGCGGCTGCTCGGCCGGGTCGAACGGATGCGCATCGACGCCCGCGTCACGCAGGCCCTGCAGCACGAGGCGGCCCGAGGTGAGCGACACCTCGCGCTCGGCGGATTCGCCGCCGAACAACACCGCCACCTTGCCGAAACGTTTCGGATCGATCCCGCTCATGTCATGCCTTCTGTTGTGTGTTCTGCACGAGCTTCGCCGGCACGCCGCCGATCGAACCCGCGCCCATCGTGATCACCACGTCGCCGTTCTGCGCGACCTTCGCCAATGCGTCCGGCACGTCGTCGACCGTCGCGACGAACACCGGGTCAACCTTCCCCACCGCACGCAGCTCGCGCGACAGCGCGTCGCCGTTGGCCGTTGAAATCATGGCCTCGCCGGCCGCGTAGACTTCCGTCAACACCAGCGCATCGACCGTCGACAGCACGTTGACGAAATCGTCGAAGCAGTCGCGCGTGCGCGTGTAGCGATGCGGCTGGAACGCCAGCACGAGGCGGCGGCCCGGAAACGCGCCGCGCGCGGCCGCGATCGTCGCGGCCATCTCGACCGGGTGATGGCCGTAATCGTCGATCAGCGTGTACTGGCCGCCGTCCGCGGTCGGCACTTCGCCGTAACGCTGGAAGCGCCGGCCGACGCCGTTGAATTCCGCCAGCGCCTGCTGGATCGCGTCGTCCGCCACGCCGAGGTCGGTCGCGATCGCGATCGCCGCGAGCGCGTTCTGCACGTTGTGCAGGCCCGGCATGTTCAGCACGACCGCGAGCGGTGCGCGCCCTTCGCGGATCACCGTGAAATACATCCGGCCGTCGCGCGCATCGATGTCTTCCGCGCGCACCTGCGCGTCCGGCGACAGGCCGTAGCGCACGACCGGCTTCGAGATGAACGGGATGATCTGCCGCACGTTCGGATCGTCGACGCACACGACCGCGCTGCCGTAGAACGGCAGGCGCTGCGTGAATTCGATGAACGCCTGCTTGAGCCGCGCGAAATCGTGGCCGTAGGTGTCCATGTGGTCGGCGTCGATGTTCGTGATGACTTCGATCACCGGATACAGGTTCAGGAACGACGCGTCCGACTCGTCGGCCTCGGCGACGATGAAGTCGCCCGTGCCGAGCCGCGCGTTCGCGCCGGCGCTGATCAGCCGTCCGCCGATCACGAAGGTCGGATCGAGGCCGCCGGCCGCGAGCACGCTCGCGACGAGGCTCGTCGTCGTGGTCTTGCCATGCGTGCCGGCGATCGCGATCCCCTGCTTCAGGCGCATCAGTTCGGCGAGCATCACCGCGCGCTGCACGATCGGCACGCGCTGGTGGCGTGCGGCCAGCACTTCCGGGTTGTCCGAACGCACGGCCGTCGACACGACGACCGCGTTCGCGCCCTCGATGTTCGCCGCGTCGTGGCCGATCGCGATCCGCGCGCCGAGCGCCTGGAGACGATCGGTCACCGCGTTGCGCGACAGGTCCGAGCCGCTGACCTCGTAGCCGAGGTTGACGAGCACTTCGGCGATGCCGCTCATGCCCGCGCCGCCGATCCCGACGAAATGAATGTGTTTGACGATATGTTTCATTGCAATATTTCCAGGTTCGCGCCGGCCACCTTCGCGCAAACGCGCGCGACTTCATCGGTGGCCTCGGGCTTCGCCAATGAGCGCGAACGCTCCGCCATGTCCGCGAGCGACGCCCGCGTCTGGCCGCGCAGCCAGTCGGCGAGCAAATCCGCCGACAGGTCGCGTTGTTGCACCAGCACCGCCCCGCCCGCATCGGCGAGGAACGCGGCGTTGGTCGTCTGGTGATCGTCGACCGCGTAAGGGAACGGCACGAACAGCGCCGCCACGCCCACCGCCGCGATCTCCGACACCGTCATCGCGCCCGAGCGGCAGATCACGAGATCCGCCGCCGCATACGCGGCCGCCATGTCATCGATGAACGGCACGAGCCGCACGTCATCGCCGGCCGTGAAACCGGCCGCTTCATAATTCGCCTTCAGCGCGTCGATATGCTTCGCGCCGGCCTGGTGCACGATGCGCGGGTGTTCGCCCGGCGCCAGCAGCGCGAGCGCGCGCGGCACGACTTCGTTCAGCGCAGCCGCGCCGAGGCTGCCGCCGACGACCAGCACGTTCAGCGGGCCGCTGCGCGAGGCATAGCGTGCTTTGGGCGCTTCCGTGCGCGCAAGTTCCGTGCGAATCGGGTTGCCGGTCCATTCCGCGTGCGGCAGTGCGCCGGGGAACGCGACGAGCACGCGTTTCGCGAATTTCGCGAGCACCTTGTTCGTCAGGCCCGCGATCGAATTCTGTTCGTGCAGCACGAGCGGACGCCCCGACAGCGCGGTCATCACGCCCGCCGGGAACGTGATGTAGCCGCCCATCCCGAGCACGACGTCCGGCCGCACGCGGCGCAGCGCGCCAAGGCTCTGCCAGCACGCGCGCAGCAGGTTGAACGGCAGCGTCAGCTTGGTCTTCAAGCCCTTGCCGCGCAGCCCGCCGAACCGCACGTACTCCATCGGAATGCCGTGCTTCGGCACGAGCGTCGCTTCCATCCCGGCCGGATTGCCGAGCCACACGACGCGCCAGCCCGCCGCTTCCATCCGGTGCGCAACCGCGAGCCCCGGGAACACGTGGCCCCCGGTGCCGCCTGCCATCACCATCAGCGTGCGTCGCGAGGAGGTCATACCTTCCCTCCGCGCATCAACACCCGGTTTTCGTAGTCGACCCGCAGCAGCACCGCGAGCGCGACGCAGTTCAGCAGAATGCCGGACCCGCCGTAGCTCACCAGCGGCAGCGTCAGGCCCTTGGTCGGCAGCAGCCCGAGGTTCACGCCCATGTTAATGAACGTCTGCGCGCCGAACCAGATGCCGATGCCCTTCGCCGTCAGCCCGGCGAACGTGCGGTCGAGTGCGAGCGCCTGGCGGCCGATCTCGAACGCGCGGCGCACGATCCAGTAGAACAGCAGGATCACGACCATCACGCCGATGAAACCGAGCTCCTCGCCGATCACCGCGAGGATGAAGTCGGTATGCGCTTCGGGCAGGTAGTTCAGCTTCTCGACGCTGCCGCCGAGGCCGACGCCGAACCACTCGCCGCGGCCGAATGCGATCAGCGAGTGCGTGAGCTGGTAGGCCTTGCCCTGCGCGTAGCGCTCGTCCCACGGATCGAGATACGCGAAGATCCGCTCGCGACGCCACGGCGACAGCCAAACGAGCATCGTGAAAGTACCGACTGCCGTCGCGACGAGGCCGCCGAACAGCTTGCCGTTCACGCCGCCGAGGAACAGCACGCCCATCGCGATCGCGGCGATCACCATGAACGCGCCCATGTCCGGCTCGAGCAGCAGCAGCGCGCCGACGAGGCCGACCGCGCAGGCCATCGGCAGGAAGCCCTTCGCGAAGCTCTGCATGTATTCCTGCTTGCGCACCGTGTAGTTCGCCGCATAGATCGTCACCGCGAGCTTCATGACTTCCGACGGCTGCATGTTCGTGATGCCGAGCGGAATCCAGCGGCGCGCGCCGTTCACGCCCTTGCCGACGTGCGGGATCAGCACGATCACGAGGCTGACGAGCGCGATCAGGAAGAGATGCGGCGCGTACTTGTCCCACGTCGACACGGGCACGCGGAACGCGATCACCGCCGCGATGAACGCGACGACGAGCGATACGCAGTGGCGCATCAGGAACGCGTAATCGTGATACGACGCGTATTTCGGCGAATCGGGCATCGCGATCGACGCCGAGTACACCATCACGACGCCGAGCCCGAGCAGCGCGATCGCCACCCACAGCAGCGAGTAGTCGAAGTCGAGCATCCGCGAGCGGCTCGGGCGCACGCCGTTGACGACGCTCGCGAGGCCGCCCGTCGCGGCGCGCGTGGCCGACGCGACGCGACCGCCCGCGGCGTTGCCGCCGGCATCGCGCCGGTCGTTGAAACGGGAGACGAGGCGATCGGACCAGCTCATGGCGTCGCTCCTTTGTCGATGGCGATTTCGTCGACCGCCGCACGGAACACGTCCGCGCGATGGGCGTAGTTCCTGAACATGTCGAGGCTCGCGCACGCGGGCGACAGCAGCACCGCATCGCCCGGCTCCGCCAGGTCGGCCGCTGCATGCACCGCACCTTCGAGCGTCGCGTGATCGGCGAGCGGCACGCCCGTTTCGGCGAGCGTGTCGCGAATCGCCGGCGCATCGCGGCCGATCAGCATCACCGCGCGGCACCAGCGCGCGACCGGCGCGACCAGCGGCGCGAAATCCTGCCCCTTGCCGTCGCCGCCGGCGATCAGCACGATCTTCTGCGCGAGCCCGTCGAGCGCGGCAACCGTCGCACCGACGTTCGTGCCCTTGCTGTCGTCGACGTAGTCCACGTCGTCGATCGTCGCGATCACCTCGACGCGATGCGCTTCGCCGCGGTATTCGCGCAGCGCGTGCAGCAGCGGCGCAGCCGGCAGATCGATCGCACGCGCGAGCGCGAACGCGGCCAGCGCATTCGCCGCGTTGTGCAGCCCGCGAATCCGCAGCGCGTCGGCCGGCATCAGGCGCTTCTGCGCGATGTCGGGCGTATGCGCGGCGTCGCGCTTGCGCCGGCGGGTCGGCGCCGCTTCCTCCGGCGCTTCGCGATCGACGGCTTCCACCAGCCATGCGATGCCGTTGTCGCGCGACAGCCCGTAGTCGCCGTCCTGGGTCGGCTCGTTCAGGCCGAACGTGACCGTGCGCGGCGCGTCGGCCACGCCCGCTGCCGGCGCGAACTTCATCACGGCCGCGTCGTCGCGGTTCAGCACGCGCGTCGTCGTCGCGCCGAAGATCCGGCCCTTTGCGTGCGCGTACGCGTCGAAGCTGCCGTGCCAGTCGAGGTGGTCCTGCGTGATGTTGAGGATCGCGGCCGCATCGGGCGCGAACGTGCGTGCGGTCTCGAGCTGGAAGCTCGACAGTTCGAGCACCCACACGTCGGGCAGCGCCGTTTCGTCGATCGCGCCCGCGAGCCGGTCGAGCATCGCCGGGCTGATGTTGCCTGCGACGGCGACCTTCTTGCCCGCGCGCTGGCACAGCAGGCCCGTGAGGCTCGTCGTCGTCGTCTTGCCGTTGGTGCCGGTGATCGCGAGCACCTTCGGCTGGTAGCCGCTCGTGCCGAGCGCGCGCAGCGCCTGCGCGAAGAACTCCAGCTCGCCCCACACCGCGATCCCGCGCTCGTTCGCGGCCGCGACCAGCGCCGCGAGCGCCGGCTCGAGCGGCGACAGGCCCGGGCTCAGCCCGACGATCTCGACGCCGCCGTCGAGCAACGCAGGCGCGAACGGCCCGCCGACGAACTCCGCATCGATGCCTTCGGCCTGCAGCGCGGCAAGGTTGGGCGGTGCCTCGCGGGTATCGGCAATCCGCAGCCGGCACCCGTGCCTCGCGCACCATCGCGCGATCGCGAGACCCGATTCCCCGAGCCCCAGTACGAGCACCATCGGCCGTTGCCGATCTCCAAACATCTCGCCAGACATCCTTGTTACCTTTCCTTTACCGCAGCTTGAGGGTGGTCAGACCGAACAGGCACAGCATCAACGTGATGATCCAGAAACGCACCACCACCTGCGTTTCCTTCCAGCCGGACAATTCGAAATGGTGATGCAGCGGCGCCATCTTCAGCAGGCGCCGCCCTTCGCCGTAGCGCTTTTTCGTGTACTTGAACCACGAAACCTGCAGCATCACCGACAGCGTTTCCGCGACGAAGATGCCGCCCATGATGAACAGCACGATTTCCTGGCGCACGATCACCGCGACCGTGCCGAGCGCGCCGCCGAGCGCCAGCGCGCCCACGTCGCCCATGAACACCTGCGCGGGGTGCGTGTTGTACCAGAGGAACGCGAGCCCTGCCCCGCCCATCGCGGAACAGAAGATCAGCAGTTCGCCCGCGCCCGGGATGTGCGGGAACAGCAGGTATTTTGAATACACCGCGCTGCCCATCACGTACGCGAACACACCGAGCGACGCGCCGACCAGCACGACCGGCATGATCACGAGGCCGTCGAGGCCGTCGGTCAGGTTCACCGCGTTGCTCGCGCCGACGATCACGAAGTAGGTCAGCACGATGAAGCCCCACACGCCGAGCGGGTAGCTGATCGACTTCAGGAACGGCAGCATCAGGTCGGCGCGGGCCGGCAGCCCCATCGACAGCCCGCTGCGCACCCACGCCATGAACAGGTCGAACACGCGCACGTTGTTCGCCTCGGACACGCTGAAGGCGAGGTAGACGGCCGCGAACAGGCCGATCACCGACTGCCAGAAATACTTCTCGCGCGACGACATCCCGCGCGGATCCTTGTGGACGACCTTGCGGTAATCGTCGACCCAGCCGATCACGCCGAAACCGAACGTGACGAGCATCACGATCCAGATGAAACGGTTCGTCAGGTCGCCCCACAGCAGCGTCGCGACCGCGATGCCGATCAGAATCAGCACGCCGCCCATCGTCGGCGTGCCGGACTTGACGAGGTGCGTCTGCGGACCGTCCTTGCGCACGGCCTGCCCGACCTTCATTTGCGTCAGCTTGCGGATCACCCACGGTCCGCACACGAGCCCGATCCCCAGCGCGGTGATGGTGGCCATCACCGCCCGGAACGTGAGGTACGTGAACAAGCGCAAAAAGCTTGCGTCTCCTTGCAGCCATTGCGCCAGCGCCAGCAGCATGCTTCCTTCCTTCTACTCAGTGGGCAGCGGGCGTCGCGCCCGCTGCGGGTTGGTTCGTCAGCGCGTCGACCACGCGCTCCATCTTCATGTACCGCGAGCCCTTCACGAGCACCGTCGCCTGCGCGCCGTAGCCCGCCGCGAGCAGCGCCGACACGAGCGCGCAGACGTCGTCGAAATGGCGGGCCGTGTCGCCGTATGCCGTACAGGCATCGCGCGACGCATCGCCGAGCGCGAACAGCGCGTCGATCCCGCGCTCGCGCGCATAGGCGCCGATCTCGCGATGGAACGCCGGCCCTTCGTCGCCGACTTCGCCCATGTCGCCGATCACCAGCACGCGCGGCGCCGGATGCGCGGCGAGCACGTCGATCGCGGCACGCATCGAATCGGGGTTCGCGTTGTACGTATCGTCGACGACCGTCGCGCCCGCGAGGCTGCCGGCGATCGCCTGCTTCACCTGCAGCCGGCCCTTGACCGGCTCGAACGATTCGAGGCCCTGCCTGATCGCCGACAGCGCGACGCCGGCGCCCAGCGCCGCGGCCGTCGCGGCCAGCGCGTTGCGCGCGTTGTGCTCGCCGAGCGCACGCAGCCGCACCGTGACGGCGCCGGCCGGCGTGTCGATCGCGAGTTCGCCGCCTTGCAGACGGCCCGTGACCTGCGCTTCGGTCTGCCGGTCGGCATCGTTCAGCGCGAAATCGAGGATCCGGTTGCCCGTCGCCGCGACGCGCCAGATGCCCGCGTACGCATCGTCGGCCGGGAACACCGCGACGCCGTCCGGCGGCAGCGCGTGAATCACGGCCGCGTGTTCGAGCGCGACGGCTTCGACCGTCGCCATGAATTCCTGGTGCTCGCGCTGCGCGTTGTTGACGAGCGCGACCGTCGGCGCCGTGAGGCGCGCGAGGATTTCGGTCTCGCCCGGGTGGTTCATCCCGAGCTCGATCACCGCGAGGCGATGCGCGGCCGACAGGCGCAGCAGCGTCAGCGGCAGGCCGACGTCGTTGTTCAGGTTGCCGGCGGTTGCGAGCCGCGCGTCGGCGCCAACCGCCGCCGCGAAGATCGACGCGATCATTTCCTTGACGGTCGTCTTGCCGTTGCTGCCCGTCACCGCGACGAGCGGCAGCGGGAATCGTTTGCGCCAGCCGTGCGCGAGCGCGCCGAGCGCGGCACGCGTTTCGCCGCCTTCGATCGCCGGCATCGCGAGGCCCGCCGGCACGTGCGCGACCAGCGCCGCGGCAGCACCGCGCGCCGCGACATCGCCGAGGAAGTCGTGCGCATCGAAGCGCTCGCCCTTCAGCGCGACGAACAGGTCGCCCGGGCCGACCGTGCGGCTGTCCGTCGACACACGGTCGAACGTGACGCCCGCGTCGCCGTGAACGGTTGCGCCGGGAATCAGGCGAGCGGCTTCGTCGAGACTGAGCATCGTCATTCGCCGCCTCCCTTGCCGTGCGTCGCTCGCGCTGCCAGCGCGAGCCGCGCGTGATCCTGATCGGAGAACGTACGTTTCTTGCCCATGATTTCCTGCGTCGCTTCGTGGCCCTTGCCGGCCAGCACGACGACGTCCTCGCGGGCGGCGCCGCGCACCGCCTGCAGGATCGCGCTCGCGCGATCCTCGATACGACGTGCGCGAGCGGGCATGGTCATGCCCGCGACGATCTGGTCGATGATGCGCTGCGGATCTTCGCTGCGCGGGTTGTCGCTCGTGACGACGATTTCGTCGGCGAGCCGTTCCGCGATCGCGCCCATCAGCGGCCGCTTCGTCGCATCGCGATCGCCGCCGCAGCCGAACATGCAGACGAGCCGGCCGCCGCGCGCCGCGGCGATCGGGCGCAGCGCGTCGAGCGTCTTCTCGAGCGCGTCGGGCGTGTGTGCGTAGTCGATCACGACGAGCGGTTCGTCGTTCTGCAGCCGGCCGCCAAGCCGCTGCATCCGGCCGTTGACGGACTCGAGCCGTTCGATCTCGGCGAGTGCCGCGTCGAACGGCACGTCGGCCGCGAGCAGCGAGCCGAGCACGGCTAGCAGGTTGCTGACGTTGAACGTGCCGAGCGTGCCGACTTCGACGTCCGCGTCGCCCCACGACGAACGCAGGCGGAATGCCGTGCCGGTCGCGGTGGCGCGCACGTCGAGCGCGACCAGTTCGCGATCGGCGTCGGGCACCTGCGCGTCGCCGATCCCGTACGCGATCGTGCGCACGCGGCCGGCCAGCTTCTCGAGCAGGTTTTGGCCGGCTGCGTCGTCGCGGTTGACGACCGCCGCGCGCAGGCCGCGCCATGCGAACAGCTTCGCCTTCGCCGCCTCGTACGCGTCGAACGTGCCGTGATAGTCGAGGTGATCCTGCGTGAGATTCGTAAATACCGCGATGTCGAACGCCGTACCGTTCACGCGCCCCTGATGCAGCGCGTGCGACGATACTTCCATCGCCACGGCCCGCGCGCCCGCGTCGCGCAACTGCGCAAGGCTGCGCTGAAGCTGCGACGCGTCGGGTGTCGTGAAGCCCGTCGGCACGAGCTGGCCTGGCATCCCGCTGCCGAGCGTGCCGATTACCGCGCACGGCTGGTGCAGCGCCGTCAGCGCGGCGGCGATCCACTGCGTGCACGAGGTCTTGCCGTTCGTACCGGTCACGCCCACCGCGAGCAGGCTGTCGCTCGGGTCGCCATACCAGCCGCTGGCGATCTCGCCGGCAAGCTGGTCGAGCGCCGGCACCGCGAGCGCGACGGGCACGGCCGGCGCAGCGGCCAGCCCTTCCGGCTGATACAGCACGGCGGCCGCGCCGCGTGCGACGGCATCGGTAATGAAGGCGCGGTTGTCTGCCCCGTCGACTGCATACGCGACAAACACGTCGCCAGCCTTGAGGCTGCGCGTGTCGGCATGCAGTTGCGCGGCGGGGGCCACATGCTGACGCAGCCACGCAAGCGCGGCTGCGATCTGCTGATGCGCCGGATGGGAACTGCGGGCGGCGCTCATCGAACAACTCCTGGTGAATTACGCGTCGTGCTGGACACGATCATATGCTTCGCACCGCCACCCGCGGCCAGCTTTTGCGGCCCCGCTGCGGAAGGTGCTGCCGGCGAATCGTCAGACACGACCAGTTGCTTGATCGGCATGTTCGGCGGCACGTTCAGCGCACG
This sequence comes from Burkholderia pyrrocinia, assembly GCF_022809715.1. NCBI lineage: Bacteria > Pseudomonadati > Pseudomonadota > Betaproteobacteria > Burkholderiales > Burkholderiaceae > Burkholderia > Burkholderia pyrrocinia. Next base: position 549,835 of record NZ_CP094459.1, on the reverse strand, counting down.
CATCGTGTCGCCGGCGATCGCCGAGAATACGGGGCCGGACACCTGGCCGCCGAAGTGGCTGCCGGCGGTCGGCTCGTCGACCGACACCGCGACGACGATGCGCGGATTCGGCATCGGCGCCATGCCGACGAACGATGCGCGGTACTTGCGCGTATAGCCATGGCCTTCATGCTTGTACGCGGTACCGCTCTTGCCGCCGACGCGATAACCCGGCACGGCCGCATCCGGCGACGTGCCGCCCGGCGCGACCACCGTCTCGAGCATCGCGCGCACTTCGCGCGCGGTGGTCGGATTGAACACCTGCGTGCCCGCGACCTGCTGGTTGGGGTCGGTCTTGAAAATGGTCACGGGCATCAGCTCGCCGTCGTGCGCGATCGCCGTGTACGCCCGCGCGAGCTGGAACAGCGACACCGACAGGCCATAGCCGTACGACATCGTCGCCTGCTCGATGCGGCGCCAGCTCTTCCACGGCCGCAGGCGGCCGGCCACCGCGCCCGGGAAGCCGACCTTCGGCGCCTGGCCGAGGCCGATGCTGGTATACATATTCCACATTTCCTCGGGCCGCATCGTCATCGCGATCTTCGTCGCGCCGATGTTGCTCGACTTCTGGATCACGCCGCCGACCGTCAGCGTGCCGAAACCCGCGTCGTCGGTGATCGGCGCGCCGTCGAGCACGAAATGCCCGTTGCCCGTCTCGACGAGCGTGTTCGGCGTCACGCGATGCAGGTCGAGCGCGAGCGACACCGTGAACGGCTTCATGATCGAACCCGGCTCGAACACGTCGGTCATGATCCGGTTGCGCAACTGCTCGCCCGTCATGCGCGAGCGGTCGTTCGGGTTGTACGTCGGGTAGTTGACGAGCGCGAGCACCTCGCCGGTGCGCACGTCGACGACCATCGCCGCGCCGGCCTTCGCCTTGAACTTCTCGACGGCGGCCTTCAGGTTCGCGTACGCGATGTACTGGATCTTGCTGTCGATCGACAGGTCGACGTCGGTTCCGTTGTGCGGCGGGATCTGCTCGGCGACGTCCTCGACGATGTGCCCCATCCGGTCCTTGATCACGCGGCGCACGCCCGACGTGCCGGACAGCATCTTCTGGTCGCCGAGCTCGACGCCCTCCTGCCCTTCGTCCTCGACGTTCGTGAAGCCGATCAGGTGCGCGGTGATCTCGCCTTCCGGATAGAAACGCTTGTATTCGTTGCGCTGATAGATGCCCGGAATGTCGAGCGCGGCGACCTTGTCCGCGATGTCGATCGGCACCTGGCGCTTTACGTAGACGAAACCCTTGTCTTGCGACAGCTTCACGCGCAGCTCCTTCGACGTCATGCCGAGGAGCTTGCCGAGCTGGTTGACCTTGTCGGCATCGAGATCGTCCGGCACCGCGTCGGGAATTGCCCAGATTGCGCGCACGGGCAGGCTCGTCGCGAGCACGAGCCCGTTACGGTCGAGAATCTTGCCGCGCGTCGCGGGCAGCTCGAGCGTGCGCTGGTAGCGGCTTTCGCCCTGCTTCTGGTAGAACGCGTTGCCGGGCCCCTGGATCCAGAACGCCCGCGCGGCCAGCGCGACGAACGCCATGAACAGCATGAACACGACGAGCTTCGAGCGCCACATCGGCAGATGCACGCCCAGCACGGGGCTCGACGTGAATTTCACGTTCTGGCGCTTTTGCGACGGCTTCATCGCGCGCCCCCCTTGCCCTTGCCGGCCGTGTCGGCCGAAGCAGGGATCGGCGCGTCGATCGCCTTCGCGGCGCCCGGCGGCAGCGTCAGGTATTGCGTGCGGCCGGTCGTGATCGGCTGCATCTTCAGCGAATCGTTCGCAAGCTGCTCGATGCGCGACGTCTTCGACAGCGCGCTCTGCTGATATTGAAGCTGCGCGTAATCCTGCTGGAGCTGACGCTCCTGCGACTGCGCGCGCTGCAGCTGGATGAAGATCTGCCGCTGCTGGTTCGTCGAGTTGACGACCGACAGCGCGCAGCCCATCACGATGATCAGCAGGAAGATATTGAAGCGGCTCATGGCGTGACGCGCTCCGCAATGCGCATCACGGCGGACCGGGCGCGCGGATTCGCGGCGACCTCCGCTTCACTCGGAAACTGGCGGCTGATGATCTTGAGCGGCGGGCTCGGGAGATCGACGGCACGGATCGGCAGGCGACGATCGACCGCAGGCGCACTGGCGTGCGCCTGCATGAATCGCTTGACGATCCGGTCCTCGAGTGAATGAAAGCTGATGACCACCAGCCGCCCCCCTTGCTCCAGCAACGACAGTGCCGCGTCTAGTACGACTTGCAGGTCCGCAAGCTCTTGATTGACGTGAATCCGTATAGCCTGAAAGGTGCGGGTTGCCGGATCCTTGCCCTTCTCACGGGTTTTGACGACGTGACCCACGATTTGGGCAAGCTCGCCCGTGGTGTCGAGAGGCCCAAGACGGTCGGACTCTGCCCGGCGAGCAACAAGCGCCTTTGCAATCTGAAAAGCAAACCGTTCTTCCCCATAATCTCGTATCACCTCCGTCAATTCCTGCACCGAAGCCCGCGCGAGCCATTCGGCCGCCGACTCGCCACGCGTCGGATCCATTCGCATGTCCAGCGGACCATCGGCGCGGAAGCTGAAGCCGCGCGCCGGATCGTCCACCTGCGGCGAGGACACGCCCAGGTCCAGCAACACACCGGACACCTTCTCGACGCCGCGCGCCGCAAGCGCGTCGCGCATCGAAGCAAAGCTGTCATGCACGATCGAGAAGCGCGCATCCTCGATGCCCTGCGCCGTCTCGATCGCCCTCGGATCCTTGTCGAACGCGATCAGCCGCCCGGCCGCCGCCAGCCGCGCGAGCACCGCGCGGCTGTGGCCGCCGCGCCCGAACGTGCCGTCGACATAAACGCCGTCCGGCCGCGTCACGAGCGACTCGACCGCTTCATCCAACAGCACTGTCCGATGCTGCAATTCGTTTCCCATCGCGGGCGTCTCCGTCACCGCAATCAGAACGTGAAATTCTTCAGCGCGTCGGGCATGCCCTGCGCCATCGCCGCCTGCTCCTTCGCGTTGTAGGTCTGCGAATCCCACAGCTCGAAGTGACTACCCATTCCCAACAACATGACTTCCTTTTCCAGTCCGGCTGCCATGCGCAGCTCGGGCGATACAAGAATCCGGCCCGCGCTGTCGAGATCGACGTCCATCGCATTGCCGAGAAAAATTCGCCGCCACCAGTGCGCGTCCATCGGCAGCGCGGCGATCTTGGCGCGGAACACTTCCCATTCGGGGCGCGGAAACAGCAACAGGCAGCCGTCCGGGTGCTTGGTCACAGTCACCCGTCCTTCTGCCTGTCCTTGCAGCGCTTCGCGATAGCGAGCCGGCACCGACATCCGCCCTTTCGCATCGAGCGTCAGCGCCGACGCCCCTTGGAACACTTTCCGCTCTCCCGTTCAGGGCACCGAAGTACCCGACCAATGCTGAGAATTTAGCCGGAATAGCCCGCCAAATCACACAAAAATACACTTTCTCACACTGTCTCCCACTTTAGAGGAAGGGTGTGGCACGGTCAAGGGAGCGGCCCGCTTTTTTGACGAATTTTGTTAGTTAGAACAAGGACTTACGCGCACATGCTCATGCGCCCCCTCATTCCAAAAACCGTTATAAATGAATGAGCTAGTGCAACATGTGAAGGTGATACATGAGAAAGACGGGCCAGACGGGCGTGCGGACGGGGCTTTCGGGGGAGGGAAAACGTGGAATAAACGGGCGGTATCGGGGGCGGTGAGCCGGGGCGACGTCATGCGTCGCCCGGCGCAAATCTCACAGATAGTATGCAGTGCTCGTCATGACTTTCGACGCGGCACGCATCAGCATCCGCGCAGGCAGCGGCAGTTCGATTCCGCCGGCGTCGGTCGCGGCCTTGCCGTGCTTCACCTCGTCGATGCGCATCTGGTCGACGATCGCACGCGACGCCGTATCGGTCGCCGGCAGCTCCGACATATGGCCTTCCAGGTGACTCTCGACCTGCCGCTCCGTCTCGGCCATGAAACCGAGGCTGACCTTGTCGCCGAGCGTGCCGGCCGCCACGCCGATCGCGAGCGCGCCGGCATACCACAGCGGGTTCAGCAGGCTCGGACGCGAATCGAGCTCTTTCAGGCGGTGCGCAGTCCACGCGAGGTGGTCCTCCTCCTCGCGCGCGGCCTCCTCGAACATCGCCTTCGCCGACGCCGTGCGCGCGGTGAGTTTCTGCGCCTGATAGAGCGCCTGCGCGCAGACTTCACCGACGTGGTTCACGCGCATCAGCCCTGCGGCATGCGTACGCTCCGCGGGCGTCAGCTCGACGTCCGGCGCGGCGGCCGGCGCGGGCACCGGCCGGCTCATCCGGCTAATGCCGGTCAGCGATCGCAGGCCGCGATCGAATTCGCTGATCAGTTCATCCAACACCATCCTGTTCTCCTGGCTGCATGTGCCGCCGCGGGCGGCGAGAGCACGAGTCCGCTGCGTATCCGACTTGATTATTCAGCGGAAATTGCGGTTAACCCGTGATTTTAACCATTGTTGCATAAAGGAAACATGGCGACCTTGAGCTGCGGCATTTCGCTTTGTGGCAAAAAACGGTTTTGCTACATTACGTGCGACTTCTTGCGAAGTTGATGGGGCCCGTCAACAGAACATAACTATCTGCCCCGCCAAAAAAATTCAGTGATTCTTGGAGATCCGTTAATGAAAAAGTCGCTTCTCGCGCTCGTCGCGCTGGGCGCGTTCGCTGGCGCTGCTCATGCGCAAAGCAGCGTGACGCTTTACGGCATCATCGATGAAGGCCTGCTCTTCAACAACAACGCGGGTGGCAAGCACCTGTACAGCATGGCCAGCGGCGTGATGCAAGGCAGCCGCTTCGGCCTGCGCGGCACCGAAGACCTCGGTGGCGGCCTGAAGGCAATCTTCACCCTCGAAAACGGTTTCGACGTGAACAGCGGCAAGCTTGGTCAGGGCGGCCTGATGTTCGGCCGTCAGGCTTACGTCGGCCTGTCGAGCCAGTACGGTACGGTCACGCTGGGTCGTCAGTACGACTCCGTCGTCGACTTCGTCGGCCCGCTTGAGGCAGGCGACCAGTGGGGCGGCTACATCGCCGCTCACCCGGGCGACCTCGACAACTTCAACAACGCCTATCGCGTAAACAACGCGGTCAAGTTCACGAGCCCGTCGTACGGCGGCTTCACGTTCGGCGGCTTGTACAGCTTCGGCGGTCAGGCAGGCCAGTTCTCGAAGAACCAGGTCTGGTCGCTCGGCGCAGGCTACAACAACGGCCCGCTGGTCCTGGGTGTCGGCTACTTGAACGCACGCACGCCGGGCAACTTCGGCGGCATGTTCAACAACGGCTCGACGGCTGCGACGACGGCGGTATCGTCGCCGGTCTACGGCGCATACGCGAACAACGCGAACACGTACCAGGTCATCGGTGCAGGCGGCGCTTACACGTTCGGCGCAGCGACGATCGGCGCGACGTACTCGAACACGAAGTTCAAGGGCTTCTCGGTCGGTCCGTTCGTGAACCAGACCGCGACGTTCAACAACGGCGAAATCAACTTCAAGTATCAGCTGACCCCGGCGCTGATTCTCGGCGCAGCGTACGACTACACGCAAGGCAGCAAGATCGACGGCAACTCGGCAGCCAAGTACCACCAAGGCTCGCTGGGCGTCGACTACTTCCTGTCGAAGCGCACCGACGTCTACGTGATCGGCGTGTACCAGCACGCATCGGGCAACGCGCTCGACGCGAAAGGCAATGTCGTTCAGGCAACGGCAGCGATCAACGGTCTCGCAGGTTCGAGCACCAGCAACCAGGTCGCAGCACGCGTCGGCATCCGTCACAAGTTCTAATCAGCTTGTCTGACAAGCCGCAGCATATTGAAGGCGCCTTCGGGCGCCTTTTTCTTTTCCGGTGCGGTGGCAAGACGGGTGCGCGGCGGACCGGCCGGTCGCGTTGCACGCATCGCCGGAGCTCCGTGTCCGTTCGCTGCGCGAAAACCCACGGCCAGACGCCGGCCGCTGCGGGAAACCACCTCTTCCGATCCGTGCCGCAAACAAAAAAGCCCGGCACAAGCCGGGCTCTTCCGTTCAACCGCGCTGCTACGCGCGTCCGTTACGCGCGTCCGTCGCGCAGCTCGCGCCGCAGGATCTTGCCGACGTTCGTTTTCGGCAGCTCCGTGCGGAACTCGACCAGTTTCGGCCGCTTGTACCCGGTGAGCCGCTCCTTGCAGTAAGCAAGGATATCCTTGTCGGTGAGCGCTGGGTCCTTCTTCACGATGAACAGCTTCACCGCTTCGCCGGAATGCTCGTCCGGCACGCCGACGGCCGCCACCTCGAACACGCCCGGATGCGACGCCACCACGTCCTCGACTTCGTTCGGATACACGTTGAAGCCGGACACGAGAATCATGTCCTTCTTCCGGTCGACGATCTTCACGTAACCGCGCGCATCCATCACGCCGACGTCGCCAGTCTTGAAGAAGCCGTCCGGGAACATGACCTTCTCGGTCTCGTCGGGCCGGTTCCAGTAGCCGGCCATCACCTGCGGCCCACGGATGCAGATCTCGCCGGGCTCGCCGAGCGCGACGTCGTTGCCGGCGTCGTCGCGAATCGCCACTTCGGTCGACGGCAGCGGCAAGCCGATCGTCCCGCTGTATTCGGTCGCCGTCACCGGGTTGCAGGTCGCCACCGGCGACGTCTCGGACAGCCCGTATCCTTCGATGATCGCGGTATGGGTCTTTTCATACCAGCGCTTCGCGACGCTCTCCTGGATCGCCATGCCGCCGCCGTTGGCGATCACGAGCTTCGACAGGTCGAGCTGACTGAATTCGGGATGGTTCAGCAGTGCGTTGTACAGCGTATTGACGGCCGGAATCGTCGAGATCTGGTAGCCCTTCAGTTCCTTGATCATCCCGCCGATGTCGCGCGGGTTCGGGATCAGGATGCCCATCCCGCCCGTGCGCATCGTCAGGAAACCGCAGACGGTCAGCGCGAACACGTGATACAGCGGCAGCGCGACAACCGTCACGAACTGTTTCACCTCCGGGTACTTCTCATGAGCCGGATGGTGCCAGGCGCCGGCCTGCAGCACGTTCGACACGATGTTCCGGTGCAGCAGCGTCGCACCCTTCGCGACGCCGGTCGTACCGCCCGTGTATTGCAGGAACGCGGCGTCGTCGGGGCCGATCTTCTGCGGCTTGAACGCCTGTCGCGCGCCTTCCGACAGCGCTGCCTTGAAGCGCGTGAACGACGGCAACTGCCACGCAGGCACCATCTTCTTCACGTTGCGCACGACGTAATTGACGAGCCATCCCTTGATGCCCAGCAAGTCGCCCATCGACGCGACGACGACATGCTTGACGGCCGTATTCGCAATGACGGCCTGCAGCGTCGACGCGAAATTCTCGAGGATGACGATCGCCTCGGCGCCGCTGTCCTTCAACTGATGTTCGAGCTCCCGCGGCGTGTAGAGCGGATTGACGTTGACGACGGTATAGCCGGCGCGCAGTACCGCGGCGATCGTCACCGGGTACTGCAGCACGTTCGGCATCATGATCGCGACGCGCGCACCGCGCGCGAGACCACGGGATTGCAGCCACGCGCCGAACTGGCGCGACAGCTTGTCGAGTTCGCCGTACGTGATGCCCTTGCCCATGCAGACGAATGCCGTGCGATCGCGATACTGCCGGAAGCTTTCGTCGAGGAGGTCCGGGACGGACGGATAAGGAGACGCGTCAATTTCGGCTGGAACGCCGGGTGGGTACGATTTCAGCCAAATTTTTTCCATACTGCGCGTCTCCTCACAGATTTTCGAATGGTCGTGCTAAAACGCATCGTAGCGGCTCGCCCGTCCCGAGACAACAGGGTTAGATGTCCACTTCGAACTTCCGCGAAAAATCGTCTGATCATACGGGAATATTCGATCAAATTCGCTCAACTTCCACAAGACAATCGTAAAACGTCGCCGAATTGCCGAGATCGGTCAGCGCCTGGCTCGTCACTTCGTTTGCGTTCCTGCCGTCCGGCGACAGCTTCTTCCACCAGATCGACAACCCGACAACGAGCCCAGCACGTGCGCGATCGGTAATTCTCGCGAGCGCCTGCATGGATCCGCGGTCGTTGAAGATGCGTACGACGTCGCCGTCCGCGATGCGGCGCGCACTGGCGTCGGACGGGTGCATGTCGAGGTGCGGCTCGCCTTCCGTGGTGCGCAGGCTGTCGACGTTCACGAACGTGCTGTTCAGGAAGTGGCGGGCCGGCGGCGAAATCATCGCGAGCGGATAGCGCGCGGCGAGTTCGGGTGCGGCCTCGGCCGATTCGAAAGGCGGCAGGTAATCGGGAACGGGGTCCATGCCCATCTGCTCGAGCCGCGGGCTGTAGAACTCGCACTTGCCGGATGGCGTGCGGAAACCGCCATTCGCGAACGGTGCGTCCGGCAGCTTCAGCTTCAGCCAGCCTTCCCGCTTCAACGTGTCCCAGTCGCTGTCGAGCGCCGGATCGTCCCACCGGAGCGCCGCGCGCGCGACCTCTTCGTCGCTGTGATAAAGCGCCGGCTCGTCGAGCCCCATGCTGCGCGCGATGCCGCGAAAGATCTCTGTGTTCGGCCGCGCGTCTCCGACCGGCGGAATCGACGGCAGGTTTGCCATCACATAGGTGTGGCCGTACGATTTGTGGACGTCCAGGTGCTCCAGCTGCGTGGTCGCCGGCAGCACAATGTCGGCGAAATCGACGGTATCGGTCTTGAAATGCTCGAGAACGACCGTGAACAGATCGTCGCGCGCAAACCCTGCTGCAACCTTCGAGGAATCCGGCGCGACTGCCACCGGATTCGAGTTGTACACGATCACCGCCTCGACCTTGGGCCCGAACGTTGCGTCACCCGCGTGCAACAGCGCATCGCCGATCGCGTTCATGTTGATGATGCGCGGCAGCTTGTGCGGCCAACCCGGCATCAAATCCGGGCGCAGCAGTGCCTGCTGGTTGACCGGCGCGGATTCCGACGACGAGAGCAACAGCCCGCCAGCCCGATCCCGCCAGGCCCCTGTCAGCGCCGGCAGACTCGCAATCGCGCGCACGGCGTTACCGCCGCCGCGAACGCGCTGCATGCCGTAGTTGAGGCGAATCGACGCCTTGCGGGTCGCACCGTAACGACGAGCAAGGTCGATCAGCTCCGACGCGTCGATGCCGCAGATCTGCGCGACGCGTTCGGGCGGATAAGACATCGCCCGCGCCTTGAGTGCGTCAAAACCGAGCGTATGGCGGGCGATGTAGTCGTGATCGAGCAGGTCTTCGGTAATCAGCACGTGCATCATGCCGAGCGCAAAGGCGCCGTCGGTACCCGGCTTCAACGCGATGTGCTGATGGCATTTCTCCGCTGTCAGCGAACGATACGGGTCGATCGCGACAAGACGGGCGCCACGGCGCTTCGCTTCCTGCGCACGCGTCCAGAAGTGCAGGCTCGACGCGATCGGGTTTGCGCCCCATATCAGAATCAGCTCGCTTTCCTCGAAATGCTCGAGGTGCATGCCGAGGCTACCGCCATACGTGTAACGCAGCCCCGCTGCACCGGCGGCCGCGCAGATCGCGCGTTCGAGCCGCGATGCGCCGAGCTTGTGGAAGAGCCGCTGGGCGATGCCCTCGCCCTGCACGAGTCCCATCGTCCCCGCGTAGCTGTACGGCACGATCGCTTCGGGTTCGCGCGCGGCGATTTCACCGAGGCGGCGGCCGATCTCGTCGAACGCTTCGCTCCAGCTGATCGGTGCGAAGCGCCCCTCCCCCTTCGCGCCGACACGCTTGAGCGGGACCGTCAGGCGATCGGGATGATGAACCCGATCGGCATATCGGCTGACCTTCGTGCACAACACGCCCTGCGTCGGCGGATGGTCGGGATCGCCCGTGACCTTGATCGCCTTGCCGTTTTCGACGGTCACACGCATGGCGCACGTGTCCGGACAATCGTGCGGGCAAACGGCCCGGGCTACCTGTGTGGCGGCGTTCATCGTTTTGAATGCAGAGATGGGGATTCGCAAATTTTACGTGGGCACGCCGGATAAAGCGTTTATTTCGTACGGATCTTGGGTTATTTAGTCTGACCTGAGGCGTTTCTTGTAGCCATTTGGCAAGTGAGTTCTCTTTTATCCTAGAGGCAAGGAGAACTCGATGAAGAAGCGATTTACCGACGAGCAGATCATCCGCATCTTGCGAGAGGCCGAGAGCCGGGATGAGCCGGTGAAGGATCTGTGCAAGCGCCACAACATCTCGGAACAGACCTTCTATCGTTGGCGCAACAAGTTCGGCGGGATGGACGTGGCTGACGCGCGTCGACTTAAGGAGCTGGAATCGGAGAACGATCGGCTCAAGCGCCTGATCGCCGAGCAGATGCTGGTGATCGACGGCCTGAAGGAATTCAGCCGAAAAAAATGAGCACCCCGACGGGCCGGCGCGAAGCGCTGGAAGTCCTGACTCGGCGGGGGCTCTCGCAACGCAAGGCATGTTGCTACCTGGGGCTGAGTCGCCGGGTGGCAACCTATACGCTCAAGCAACCGGAGAAGGATCGGAGCCTGGGCGAGCGACTGATCGCGGCCGCTCAGGAAGTGCCGCGTTTCGGCTACCGGCGGATGTCGGCTTGGCTGGCGCTGGGCGAATCGCGCGTGCGGCGAATGTGGCGAGCCTTGCAGCTCAACATTCCGCGGCGGCGTCCTCGCCGTCGTCGTTGTGGCAACGACATTCGCCTGCCCGGTGCGACACAACCCAATTCGGTATGGAGTTACGACTTTGTGCACGATCAACTGGTGGATGGGCGGGCGTTGAAGATGCTTTGCGTGATCGACGAATACACCCGCGAGTGCCTGGCGATCGAGGTCGACGCCAGCCTGCGGTCGCAGGATGTGATTCTGACGCTGTCGCGACTGATGCGGCTGTACGGCAAGCCCGCATTCGTTCGGTCGGACAACGGCGCCGAATTTACCGCTGCCAAGGTCATGCGCTGGCTGCGAGATGCTGAAATCGGCCCGGCCTTCATCGCGCCCGGCAGTCCGTGGCAAAACGGGTTCGTCGAGAGCTTCAACGGCAAGCTGCGCGACGAATTGCTGAACCGGGAATGGTTCCGCAGCCGCGCCGAGGCCAAGGTGCTCATCGAACGCTGGCGGCAGTTCTACAACGAGCGCCGGCCCCATAGCGCACATCGCTATCAACCTCCCGCTACGGTCCGTCGAGCCTGGCTGGATTCCGATAATATCGACACGAGACTCACTGCCTGATTGGTCACAAAATTCCGTCTCAGGTCAAAAACACTCCGAAAATCTGGCGTGCGACAGTTGATGTTTGGCTCATGCGAATGGCGCAAGTCGATCAGTGATCGCCGGATGATTCTTCATGTTGACCGTTGCGGGCAATCGATACGGCGATCGGAGACACAAGCGGCACCCTGAAACCGTTGAACGACAATTGTGATTTTGGCCGAGGATGCGCTCAAGATGCCGGCGATCACGGCGAGATGGCTGATCGTTGAAAGGCAGGACTACGCTACGCCAGTCCGTATCCGGTGATAGGCAGATCGGGGAAGGAGGTTGCAGCGAAGAAATTTGCCAGCCGCCTGATCAGCCAGGGTGCAGAATTAATCGCCGTCGCGGCGAGCAGCAGATGGGGTGATGATGGGTCACGGCAGCTCGAGCTGCCATCGGGTGGGGCAACCTGATTGGCCTGAGCGTGCCTGACGAATCTTGGAGATGGACGGCACTGCCCGGATCAACACCTTCGGCACTCTGGCTCCGACTGCGCCGCCGTTGCTTGGCGTGCCCTGCATTTCCGCCGCTGAAATGCAAAAACCCCCGCCTTTTGGGCGGGGGTTCTTGGCTTAGGGAGCCTGACGATTACCTACTTTCACACGGGAATCCGCACTATCATCGGCGTAGAGTCGTTTCACGGTCCTGTTCGGGATGGGAAGGGGTGGGACCGACTCGCTATGGTCATCAGGCAAAGAGGGTTGTCGCGCTGCTTCGCAACGCGACCAATCGGGAAGAAGCAGTAATTTTGGGGTTGTGCGTATCAGCACATCGCGGTCATTCAACCGCTGTCTGTAAAACAGACTTGTTATAGGATCAAGCCTTACGGGCAATTAGTATCAGTTAGCTGAACGCATTACTGCGCTTACACACCTGACCTATCAACGTCCTGGTCTCGAACGACCCTTCAAGGGGATCTAGTCCCGTGGATATCTCATCTTAAGGCGAGTTTCCCGCTTAGATGCTTTCAGCGGTTATCTCTTCCGAACATAGCTACCCGGCGATGCCACTGGCGTGACAACCGGTACACCAGAGGTTCGTCCACTCCGGTCCTCTCGTACTAGGAGCAGCCCCCTTCAAATATCCAACGCCCACGGCAGATAGGGACCAAACTGTCTCACGACGTTTTAAACCCAGCTCACGTACCTCTTTAAATGGCGAACAGCCATACCCTTGGGACCGGCTACAGCCCGAGGATGAGATGAGCCGACATCGAGGTGCCAAACACCGCCGTCGATATGAACTCTTGGGCGGTATCAGCCTGTTATCCCCAGAGTACCTTTTATCCGTTGAGCGATGGCCCTTCCATACAGAACCACCGGATCACTATGACCTGCTTTCGCACCTGCTCGACTTGTCGGTCTCGCAGTTAAGCACGCTTATGCCATTGCACTATCAGCACGATTTCCGACCGTACCTAGCGTACCTTCGTACTCCTCCGTTACGCTTTGGGAGGAGACCGCCCCAGTCAAACTGCCTACCATGCACTGTCCCCGACCCGGATCACGGGCCAAGGTTAGAACCTCAAACAAACGGTGGTATTTCAAGGACGGCTCCACCGAAACTAGCGTTCCGGTTTCATAGCCTCCCACCTATCCTACACAGATCGGTTCAAAGTCCAATGCAAAGCTACAGTAAAGGTTCATGGGGTCTTTCCGTCTAGCCGCGGGTAGATTGCATCATCACAAACACTTCAACTTCGCTGAGTCTCGGGAGGAGACAGTGTGGCCATCGTTACGCCATTCGTGCAGGTCGGAACTTACCCGACAAGGAATTTCGCTACCTTAGGACCGTTATAGTTACGGCCGCCGTTTACCGGGACTTCAATCAAGAGCTTGCACCCCATCATTTAATCTTCCGGCACCGGGCAGGCGTCACACCCTATACGTCCACTTTCGTGTTTGCAGAGTGCTGTGTTTTTATTAAACAGTCGCAGCCACCAGTTTATTGCAACCCCTTCACCCTCCTGGCGCAGGCCAGTCAAGCTACAAGGGCGTACCTTATCCCGAAGTTACGGTACCAATTTGCCGAGTTCCTTCTCCCGAGTTCTCTCAAGCGCCTTAGAATACTCATCTCGCCCACCTGTGTCGGTTTGCGGTACGGTCATCGTTAGACTGAAGCTTAGAGGCTTTTCTTGGAACCACTTCCAATTGCTTCGCTCCCTAAGGAGCTCGCGCCGCACCCTTGAATTACGCGCCCGGATTTGCCTAAGCGCCTTCTCCAATGCAGCGACCGGGACTTCCAACACCCGGACAACCTTCCGCGATCCGTCCCCCCATCGCATCTAACAATGGTGCAGGAATATTGACCTGCTTCCCATCAGCTACGCATTTCTGCCTCGCCTTAGGGGCCGACTCACCCTACGCCGATGAACGTTGCGTAGGAAACCTTGGGCTTACGGCGAGGGGGCCTTTCACCCCCTTTATCGCTACTCATGTCAGCATTCGCACTTCCGATACCTCCAGCACGCTTTTCAACGCACCTTCGCAGGCTTACGGAACGCTCTCCTACCATGCGTGCAAAGCACGCATCCGCAGCTTCGGTATATAGCTTAGCCCCGTTACATCTTCCGCGCAGGACGACTCGATCAGTGAGCTATTACGCTTTCTTTAAAGGGTGGCTGCTTCTAAGCCAACCTCCTGACTGTTTTAGCCTTCCCACTTCGTTTCCCACTTAGCTATATTTGGGGACCTTAGCTGGCGGTCTGGGTTGTTTCCCTCTTGACACCGGACGTTAGCACCCGATGTCTGTCTCCCGTGATTGCACTCTTCGGTATTCGGAGTTTGCTATGGCGGGGTAATCTGCAATAGACCCCCCAACCATGACAGTGCTCTACCCCCGAAGGTGAGACACGAGGCACTACCTAAATAGTTTTCGGAGAGAACCAGCTATTTCCAAGTTTGTTTAGCCTTTCACCCCTATCCACAGCTCATCCCCTAACTTTTCAACGTTAGTGGGTTCGGACCTCCAGTACGTGTTACCGCACCTTCATCCGGCCATGGATAGATCACTTGGTTTCGGGTCTACGCCCAGCAACTGAACGCCCTATTCGGACTCGCTTTCGCTACGCCTGCCCTATACGGTTAAGCTTGCTACTGAACGTAAGTCGCTGACCCATTATACAAAAGGTACGCCGTCACCCCTTACGAGGCTCCGACTGTTTGTATGCATGCGGTTTCAGGATCTATTTCACTCCTCCCGGGGTTCTTTTCGCCTTTCCCTCACGGTACTGGTTCACTATCGGTCGATCACGAGTATTTAGCCTTGGAGGATGGTCCCCCCATCTTCAGACAGGATTTCACGTGTCCCGCCCTACTTGTCGCACACCTAGTTCTTTCATACTGTTTTCGCCTACAGGGCTATCACCTGCTATGGCCGCACTTTCCAGAGCGTTCGGCTAACAATACAAATAAAGAGTGCAAGGCTCATCCCATTTCGCTCGCCACTACTTTGGGAATCTCGGTTGATTTCTTTTCCTGCGGTTACTTAGATGTTTCAGTTCACCGCGTTCGCTTCACATAGCCTATGTATTCAGCTATGGATACTCCAAAAGGAGTGGGTTTCCCCATTCGGACATCTACGGATCAAAGCTCGTTTGCCAGCTCCCCGTAGCTTTTCGCAGGCTACCGCGTCCTTCATCGCCTGTGATCGCCAAGGCATCCACCACATGCACTTGTTCGCTTGACCCTATAACGAGTCTGTCTCGTTACAGGTTGAGTTCTCGCGTTGTGCCGTATTCCAATTGAGTCAAACATAGAGTTCGAATCATCTTGAGATACATCGATACAATCACAACCCGGATAACTTTCACGTCCATCTCAAGACGCTTCCGCTATCCAAATTACTTACTTCTTCCAGATTGTTAAAGAACGACAGCCGATATGGTGTTACTCATATCACTCTGACTGGCTCAATCGCCAATGACAAAAGTTCGACTACGTCGAACGCTTGTCATTGAAGATTGGTGGAGGCAGACGGGATCGAACCGACGACCCCCTGCTTGCAAAGCAGGTGCTCTCCCAGCTGAGCTATGCCCCCATGTACAGAATATCCTCAGGTGTGAGCCGGTCGGCTTGGGGTACTCGTAAGCGCCAAAGCGCTAACGATCACCGACACGTCAGACAATGGTGGGTCTGGTTGGATTCGAACCAACGCCCCCGCCTTATCAAGACGGTGCTCTAACCGACTGAGCTACAGACCCCTGAGTCTGTCTTTAATTTACAGCCGATAAGCGTGAGCGCTCAACTTTGCGAGAAGCTCTGGAAAGGAGGTGATCCAGCCGCACCTTCCGATACGGCTACCTTGTTACGACTTCACCCCAGTCATGAATCCTACCGTGGTGACCGTCCTCCTTGCGGTTAGACTAGCCACTTCTGGTAAAACCCACTCCCATGGTGTGACGGGCGGTGTGTACAAGACCCGGGAACGTATTCACCGCGGCATGCTGATCCGCGATTACTAGCGATTCCAGCTTCATGCACTCGAGTTGCAGAGTGCAATCCGGACTACGATCGGTTTTCCGGGATTAGCTCCCCCTCGCGGGTTGGCAACCCTCTGTTCCGACCATTGTATGACGTGTGAAGCCCTACCCATAAGGGCCATGAGGACTTGACGTCATCCCCACCTTCCTCCGGTTTGTCACCGGCAGTCTCCTTAGAGTGCTCTTGCGTAGCAACTAAGGACAAGGGTTGCGCTCGTTGCGGGACTTAACCCAACATCTCACGACACGAGCTGACGACAGCCATGCAGCACCTGTGCGCCGGTTCTCTTTCGAGCACTCCCACCTCTCAGCAGGATTCCGACCATGTCAAGGGTAGGTAAGGTTTTTCGCGTTGCATCGAATTAATCCACATCATCCACCGCTTGTGCGGGTCCCCGTCAATTCCTTTGAGTTTTAATCTTGCGACCGTACTCCCCAGGCGGTCAACTTCACGCGTTAGCTACGTTACTAAGGAAATGAATCCCCAACAACTAGTTGACATCGTTTAGGGCGTGGACTACCAGGGTATCTAATCCTGTTTGCTCCCCACGCTTTCGTGCATGAGCGTCAGTATTGGCCCAGGGGGCTGCCTTCGCCATCGGTATTCCTCCACATCTCTACGCATTTCACTGCTACACGTGGAATTCTACCCCCCTCTGCCATACTCTAGCCTGCCAGTCACCAATGCAGTTCCCAGGTTGAGCCCGGGGATTTCACATCGGTCTTAGCAAACCGCCTGCGCACGCTTTACGCCCAGTAATTCCGATTAACGCTCGCACCCTACGTATTACCGCGGCTGCTGGCACGTAGTTAGCCGGTGCTTATTCTTCCGGTACCGTCATCCCCCGGCTATATTAGAACCAAGGATTTCTTTCCGGACAAAAGTGCTTTACAACCCGAAGGCCTTCTTCACACACGCGGCATTGCTGGATCAGGCTTTCGCCCATTGTCCAAAATTCCCCACTGCTGCCTCCCGTAGGAGTCTGGGCCGTGTCTCAGTCCCAGTGTGGCTGGTCGTCCTCTCAGACCAGCTACTGATCGTCGCCTTGGTAGGCCTTTACCCCACCAACTAGCTAATCAGCCATCGGCCAACCCTATAGCGCGAGGCCCGAAGGTCCCCCCGCTTTCATCCGTAGATCGTATGCGGTATTAATCCGGCTTTCGCCGGGCTATCCCCCACTACAGGACATGTTCCGATGTATTACTCACCCGTTCGCCACTCGCCACCAGGTGCAAGCACCCGTGCTGCCGTTCGACTTGCATGTGTAAGGCATGCCGCCAGCGTTCAATCTGAGCCAGGATCAAACTCTTCAGTTTAAACCTGTTACTGTTTTCGGTTCGGTTAAGAACCGGTCGCTCACTCAAAGCTGACAGGTATATGAATTGCTTCATAAACCTGACTTACTTTAGTGTGAGACTCTTGATACTTTCGCTTTCTGATCCGAGGATCAGCTCGCTGCCATCAAGCGCCCACACTTATCGGCTGTTAATTTTTAAAGAGCGTTTCTGCGAGGAACTTCGCGTTTCTCAGCAGCGCTGCGTTTTCAGCAGCAGAGAAGCGAGATTATGAACCGTGTTTCGCAGCTCGTCAACAACTTTTTAACTGCTTCGTTGCGACTGCGGGGTTCATCTTCGTGTGCTGCTCGGGCTCGCTACCACCAACCCCACAACAGCATCGCTTCCCTCTCCCGCGCCGCGTTTCCGTTAGCGCGAAAGAGGCGTGATTCTATGCACCCCGCACCCTTCGCGCAAGCCCCTTTGTGAAATTATTTTGAAACAGTCACCGTGCGCTATCGCGCACGGTGACTTGGGGCTCGACGGGCCGGGCGACTACGCCGCAACCGGTGCCAACCAGTCGCCAGACAGCTGCCGCTGCGCAGCCCACTTAGCGGTTCTTGAACTCGGGCTTCCGTTTCTCGACGAATGCCGCCATCCCTTCCTTCTGGTCCTCAGTCGCAAACAGCGAATGGAACAGCCGGCGCTCGAAGTGGACACCTTCTGCCAGCGTCGTCTCGTACGCGCGGTTCACCGACTCCTTGACCATCATCACCGCCGGCAGCGAGAACTCGGCGATCGTCGCCGCGGCCGCAACCGCCTCGTCGAGCAGCTTGTCGGCCGGCAGCACGCGCGACACGAGCCCGGCTCGCTCCGCTTCGGCGGCGTCCATGAAGCGCGCGGTCAGGCACATGTCCATCGCCTTCGCCTTCGACACCGCGCGCGGCAAACGCTGCGTGCCGCCTGCGCCCGGCATGACGCCAAGCTTGATCTCCGGCTGGCCGAACTTGGCCGTGTCCGCCGCGAAGATGATGTCGCACATCATCGCGAGCTCGCAACCGCCGCCCAGCGCGAAACCCGACACCGCGGCAATGATCGGCTTGCGGATCTGACGGACCGTCTCCCAGTTGCGCGTAATGTAGTCGCCCCGGTAAACATCCATATAGGAATAGGTGGCCATCATGCCGATGTCCGCGCCGGCTGCGAACGCCTTCTCGCTCCCCGTCACGACGATCGCGCCGATGCCGTCGTCCGCATCGAACGCCTTCAGTGCATCGCCCAACTCATCCATCAACGCATCGTTCAGCGCGTTCAGCGCCTTCGGACGGTTCAGCGTAACCAGCCCGACACGCCCCCGGGTCTCCACCAGGATGTTCTCGTAAGCCATCTATTTCTCCTCGATCAATGAAATGAGAAACGCCTCGCACATGCGAATAGTTTGATGCTAACATTCTCCGACCAACCGGTCGGTTAATTAATCGATCCAACCCCTCTCATCGTCCATCAGGCCGCCGCCATGACCCATGCACTGTTCACGAAGCACGAAGACACGCTGAAGCACGCACTCGCCGCCATCGAGAGCCGCGGGTACTGGAGCCCGTTCGCCGAAATGCCGAGTCCCAAAGTGTACGGGGAAAGCGCGAACGCAGACGGCGAAGCAGCTTTCAAGTCGCACCTCGACAAGACGTTCGCACTCGACCAGCCGGCGTCCGGCGAAGCGGTCGGCGCGGAGCGATCGCCGTACGGCATCGCACTGGGCATCCGGTATCCGAAGTCGACGCCCGACGCACTGATCGCCGCCGCAGCCGCCGCGCAACGCACGTGGCGCGAAGCCGGCCCCAGCGCCTGGATCGGCGTCAGCCTCGAAATCCTCGCGCGCCTGAACCGCGCGAGCTTCGAGATCGCCTACAGCGTGATGCACACCACGGGGCAGGCATTCATGATGGCGTTCCAGGCCGGCGGCCCGCACGCGCAGGATCGTGCGCTCGAGGCTGTCGCCTATGCATGGGACGAACTGCGCCGCATCCCGGCCGATGCGCATTGGGAAAAGCCGCAAGGCAAGAACCCGCCGCTCGCGATGCACAAGCGCTACACGATCGTCCCGCGCGGCACGGGGCTCGTGCTCGGCTGCTGCACGTTCCCGACCTGGAACGGCTACCCAGGCCTGTTCGCCGATCTGGCAACCGGTAACACCGTGATCGTCAAACCGCATCCGGGTGCGATCCTGCCGCTTGCAATCACGGTCCGGATCGCCCGCGACGTGCTGCGCGAAGCCGGGTTCGATCCGAACGTCGTCACGCTCCTTGCGACCGAGCCCAACGACGGCGCCCTCGTTCAGGACCTCGCGCTGCGCCCCGAGATCAAGCTGATCGACTTCACGGGCAGCACGCAGAACGGCACGTGGCTCGAACGCCATGCCCACCAGGCACAGGTCTACACCGAGAAGGCCGGCGTCAACCAGATCGTGATCGACTCGACCGACGACCTGAAGGCCGCAGCCAAGAACATTGCGTTCTCGCTGGCGCTGTACTCCGGCCAGATGTGCACGGCGCCGCAGAACATCTATGTGCCGCGCGACGGCATTCGGACGGCGGACGGCCATGCGAGCTTCGACGAAGTCGCGCAAGCCATCGCGGTTGCCGTGCAAAAACTCACCGGAGACCCGGCACGCTCGGTCGAACTGATCGGCGCAATTCAGAACGACGGCGTGACCGCACGTATCGACGACGCCCGCCAGCTCGGCCGCGTACTCGCCGACAGCGTGGCCCTTCAGCACCCCGCGTTCCCCGATGCCCGTGTGCGC
This sequence comes from Burkholderia pyrrocinia, assembly GCF_022809715.1. Classification (NCBI taxonomy): domain Bacteria; kingdom Pseudomonadati; phylum Pseudomonadota; class Betaproteobacteria; order Burkholderiales; family Burkholderiaceae; genus Burkholderia; species Burkholderia pyrrocinia. The sequence goes on along the minus strand of NZ_CP094459.1, from coordinate 529,991 downwards.
ACACCGCTCGTGCTGCAACTCGACGTGACCGATCGCGAGAAATTCACGCAGGAGTGGTTCGGCCCGATCTCGTTCGTGATCGCGACCGACTCGACCGCGCAGTCGCTCGATCTCGCCGGTGAAATCGCGGCGGAACACGGCGCGCTGACCCTCTCCGTCTACAGCACCGACGACGCAATCGTCGACGCCGCCCACGATGCAGCAGTGCGCGGCAGTGTCGCGCTGTCGATCAATCTGACGGGCGGCGTGTTCGTCAACCAGTCGGCCGCGTTCTCCGATTTCCACGGCACGGGAGCCAACCCGGCTGCCAACGCGGCGCTGGCCGACCCGGCATTCGTCGCCAACCGGTTCCGTGTGGTGCAAAGCCGCGTCCATGTTGCCCCGAAGGCGGTACCCGCGGAAGCCGGCCAAACGGCATAACCCGAACGGCGGACGTGCAAACGCCGCCAAGTTCTCTACCATGAACGAATCCGCCACCCGGCGGGTTCGTTGCTCATCGATACGCCCATGACAGACGCCTACATCTGCGACGCGATTCGCACCCCCATCGGCCGCTACGGCGGCGCCCTGAAAGATGTCCGTGCCGATGATCTCGGCGCGGTGCCGCTCAAGGCGCTGATCGAGCGCAACCGCAACGTCGACTGGACGGCGATCGACGACGTGATCTACGGCTGCGCGAACCAGGCAGGCGAAGACAACCGCAACGTCGCGCGCATGTCGGCGCTGCTCGCGGGCCTGCCGACCGCCGTGCCGGGTACGACGCTGAACCGGCTGTGCGGCTCCGGGATGGACGCGGTCGGCACGGCCGCGCGCGCGATCAAGTCGGGCGAAGCGCGCCTGATGATCGCCGGCGGCGTCGAGAGCATGACGCGCGCGCCGTTCGTGATGGGCAAGGCCACGAGCGCGTTCGCGCGCCAGGCCGACATCTACGATACGACGATCGGCTGGCGCTTCGTCAATCCGCTGATGAAGCAGCTTCACGGCGTCGATTCGATGCCGGAGACGGCCGAGAACGTCGCGGTCGACTACAACATCAGCCGCGCCGACCAGGACCTGTTCGCGCTGCGCAGCCAGCAGAAGGCCGCGCGTGCGCAGCAGGACGGCACGCTCGCCGAGGAAATCGTCGCCGTCACGATTGCGCAGAAGAAGGGCGATCCGGTGGTCGTGTCGCGCGACGAACATCCGCGCGAGACGTCGCTCGAAGCACTCGCGAAGCTGAAGGGCGTCGTGCGTCCCGACGGCTCTGTAACGGCCGGCAATGCATCGGGCGTCAACGACGGCGCGTGCGCGCTGCTGCTCGCCAATGCACAGGCAGCCGATCAGTACGGCCTGCGCCGCCGCGCGCGCGTCATCGGCATGGCGACGGCAGGCGTCGAGCCGCGCGTGATGGGCATCGGCCCCGCGCCGGCCACGCAGAAACTGCTGCGCCAGCTCGGCATGACCATCGACCAGTTCGACGTGATCGAGTTGAACGAGGCGTTTGCGTCGCAGGGTCTCGCGGTACTGCGCATGCTCGGCGTCGCCGACGACGATCCGCGCGTGAACCCGAATGGCGGCGCGATCGCACTCGGTCACCCGCTCGGCGCATCGGGGGCCCGGCTCGTGACCACGGCGCTCCATCAACTCGAGCGTACGGGCGGCCGCTTTGCGCTCTGTACGATGTGCATCGGCGTCGGCCAGGGCATCGCACTCGCGATCGAACGCGTGTAACCGATGCGCCGCGCGCCTATAACGAAGTCATGAAGGAGACACTGCATGTCCTATCAGGCGATTCAGCTGGATATCGATCAGGCCGCGCGCGTGGCCACGATCACCCTCAACCGCCCCGACAAGCTGAACAGCTTCACGCGGGCGATGCATCGCGAACTGCAGTCGGCTCTCGATGAAGTCGAAGCGGCCGGCGCACGCGCGCTGATTCTGACGGGTGCGGGACGCGGCTTCTGCGCGGGCCAGGACCTCGCCGACCTCGACTTCACGCCGGGCGCGTCCACCGACCTCGGCACGCTGATCGACGAGCATTTCAATCCGCTGATCCGCCGCCTGCAGCGTCTGCCGCTGCCGGTGATCGCCGCCGTCAACGGCACGGCAGCCGGCGCCGGCGCGAATCTCGCGCTCGCATGCGATCTCGTGTTCGCCGCCCGCTCGAGCAGTTTCATCCAGGCCTTCGTCAAGATCGGGCTCGTGCCCGATTCAGGCGGCACATGGTTCCTGCCGCAACGCGTCGGCATGGCACGTGCGCTGGGGCTCGCGCTGACCGGCGACAAGCTCGGCGCCGAACAGGCCGAACAGTGGGGCCTGATCTGGCGTGCGGTCGACGACGACGCACTCGCCGCATCAGCCCGCCAGCTCGCGACCCAGCTCGCGCAGCAGCCGACGCTCGCGATCGCATCGATCAAGCAATCGATGCGCGACAGCGTCACGAACACGCTCGACCAGCAGCTCGACCTGGAACGCGACATGCAGCGCAAGCTGGGCCAGTCGCACGACTACGCGGAAGGCGTGAAGGCATTCGTCGAGAAGCGTGCTCCACGCTTCGAGGGGCGTTGACATGACGGCCGCCACCGCCACGCTCGATCCCGATGCGCTCGCCCGCGCCACCGCGCAGGCCATGTTCGACGCCGATGCATGCAGCCGCGCGTTCGGGATGGAAATCGCGGAAGTACGCGCCGGCTACGCACGCCTGCAGATGCGCGTGCGGTCCGAATTCCTGAACGGGCATCAGACCTGCCACGGCGGGATCATCTTCACGCTCGCCGATTCGACGTTCGCGTTCGCGTGCAACTCGTACAACCTGAACACGGTCGCTGCCGGCTGCTCGATCGAATTCCTGCGCCCCGTGCACGGCAACGACGTGCTGACGGCCGAGGCGATCGAACAGGCGCGCGCCGGCCGCCAAGGCATCTACGACATCCGTGTCACGAACCAGACAGGCGAAACGGTCGCGATGTTTCGCGGCAAATCCGCCCAGATCAAGGGCACGGTCATCCCGGAAGACCGCTGACGTCAACGGCTCGCACATAACAAACACTGGAGACATGCATGACTACCCCGCTACCGCTCGAGCCGATCGAGACCGCCTCACGCGACGAGCTGACCGCGCTGCAGCTCGAACGCCTCAAGTGGTCGCTCCGGCATGCGTATGACCACTCTCCCGTCTATCGTCGCAAGTTCGACGATGCGGGCGTGCATCCCGACGACCTGAAAACGCTCGCCGACCTGTCGCGCTTCCCGTTCACGACGAAAGGCGACCTGCGTGACAGTTACCCGTTCGGGATGTTCGCCGTGCCGCAGGACCAAATCTCGCGCATCCACGCGTCATCGGGCACGACCGGCAAGCCGACGGTCGTCGGCTATACGGCCGGCGACATCGACACGTGGGCGAATCTCGTCGCGCGCTCGATCCGCGCCGCCGGCGCACGTCGCGGCGACAAGGTACACGTCAGCTACGGGTACGGCTTGTTCACCGGCGGGCTCGGCGCGCACTACGGCGCCGAACGTGCGGGACTGACCGTGATCCCGTTCGGCGGCGGCCAGACCGAGAAGCAGGTACAACTGATCCAGGATTTCCGGCCCGACATCATCATGGTGACGCCGAGCTACATGTTGTCGATCGCCGACGAAATCGAGCGCCAGGGCCTCGATCCCGTGCAGAGCTCGCTGCGCATCGGCATCTTCGGCGCGGAGCCATGGACCAACGACATGCGCGTCGCGATCGAGCAGCGGATGGGCATCGACGCGGTCGACATCTACGGGCTGTCCGAAGTGATGGGCCCCGGCGTCGCGTCCGAATGCGTCGAGACCAAGGACGGTCCGACCATCTGGGAAGATCACTTCTATCCGGAAATCATCGATCCGGAAACCGGCGAAGTGCTGCCGGACGGCGAATTCGGCGAGCTCGTGTTCACGTCGCTGACGAAGGAGGCGCTGCCGATCATCCGCTACCGGACACGCGACCTCACGCGCCTGTTACCCGGCACCGCTCGCACGATGCGCCGGATGGAAAAGATCACCGGCCGCTCGGACGACATGATGATCGTGCGCGGCGTCAACGTGTTCCCGACGCAAATCGAGGAACAGCTGCTCAAGCAGCGCGCGCTCGCACCGCACTATCAGATCGTACTGACGAAGGAAGGCCCGCTCGACGTGCTGACGCTCAACGTCGAGCCCTGTCCCGACACCGCTCCGGATACGGCGGCGATCCACGCGGCGAAACAGGCGCTCGCGCATGACATCAAGTCGCTGATCGGCGTGACGGCCGTGATCAACGTGCTGCCCGTGAACGGGATCGAGCGCTCGGTCGGCAAGGCGCGCCGCGTCGTCGACAAGCGCAAGGGCTGACGGCAGACGCTGCGCGTGCGTCGCGCGGAGAGGCAATCCCGTTGCGCAACAAAAAAATAGCCCGATCGGCCAACGCCAATCGGGCTATTTATTGTGTTCCGCGACGTCGTTCAACGCGACAGGCGCATCACACAGACTCAAACCACACGGGTGCACCGCTCTCAAACCGACGCACTCCACGCGCACCGCCGCGCCCACGAATGCCGCACCTCATGCGCGGGCGGCCCCGAGCAGCCGGCGCCGCCTCACGTCACGAATTCGGGAACAGCAGCCACATCCGGCCGACCTGCTTCATCCGGCCGGCCTGGTCGCCTGCGTCGTCACCGAGTCCCCAGAAATAGTCGGCCCGCACGCCGCCCTTGATCGCGGAGCCCGTATCCTGCGCGAACACGAGCCGGTTCATCGGCGTATTCGTCAGCGGACGCGTGGTCTGCAGGAACACGGGCGTGCCGAGCGGGATCGACGACGGATCGACCGCGATCGACCGCTCCGCCGTCAGCGGCACGCCGAGCGCGCCGATCGGGCCGTCCGCGCCGCCGTGCGGCGCGTCTTCCTTGGTCGGCATGTCGCGGAAGAACACGAACCGCGGATTCGTGTCGAGCAACGCATCGACGCGGTTCGGATTCGCCTTCGCCCACGCCTTGATACCCTGCATCGTCGCCTGTGCGGGCGTCAGCTCGCCGCGATCGAGCAACCACTTGCCGATCGAGCGGTACGGCTGGTTGTTGGTGCCGCCGAAGCCGACCCGCATCACCGAACCATCGTCGAGCAGCACGCGCCCCGAGCCCTGCACCTGCAGGAAGAACGCCTCGATCGGATCGTCGACCCACACGAGTTCGTTGCCGTTCAGGATGCCCGCGCGCTCGAGCTGCGCGCGCGCAGGCAGCGCGGCGCCCGCGCGATAACCGGCCGGCCAGCGATAGAGCGCGTATTGATACGGGCCGCGGCGCACGCGCGAGCCATGCAGCAGCGGCTCGTAATAGCCGGTCACGAGCCCGTCGAGCGTGCCGTCGGTGTTCGCGAGCTGGAACGGCGTGAAATACGTTTCGAAGAAGGTGCGTGCGCTGCTGACGTCGAGTTCGTCGAGCCGGTCGGCGGCCGCACAAGCGCGCTGCCAGGCCGGCTGGCGCGCTAGCCGCGCGCAGTTCTGCCGCAGCGCAGCCGTCGCGCCGAGCAGCGAATCGTCCTGCCAGCCCGGCACCTGCTGCCATGCAACCGGCGTGAGCCGCTTCGCGGCAACCTGCCCCGACACGATCGCCGTGCCGGTCGGCGGTTTCAGCGCAGACGTTCGCGTCGGCGCGCCGCCGCACGCTGCAAGCAGCGCCGCCGCCGCGGCCGCCGCAACCCAGCCGGCTAGCCGGGGCCCAAACCACATACAATGTCCGTTCTTGATGGAAACCGCCATGTCAGATTTTCTCGACCAATATCCGATGCTCATCTTCGCGCTCGAAGCCTTCGTAGCGCTTGCCCTGCTGATCTTCATCGTCGTGTGGACGTCGTCGGGCAGAAAGAAGCACGCCCGCAACAACGATCGCCAGCCGCGCTGACGCGCTCCGTACGCTCAATGCAGCGTGCGCGGCATGTGCAGCGCAAACTCGTCGACCGGTGCCTCGAAACGCTCGCCGTCCTCCGCCACGCAGAAGTACGCGCCACGCATCGTGCCGACCGGCGTCGCGATCACGGCCCAGCTCGTGTATTCGAAATGCTCGCCCGGCTGCAGCAGCGGCTGATGCCCGACGACGCCGAGCCCCTTCACTTCCTGCACGTGGCTCTCGCTGTCCGTGATGATCCAGTGACGCGCGATCAGCTGCGCCGCGACCTGCCCCGTGTTGCGGATCGTCAGCGTGTACGCGAATGCGTATTGACGGCGATCGGGGTCGGATTGTTCCGGCAAGTAGCTGGTTTTCACCGAAACGGTGAACTGATACTGACTCATGGTGTTTCCACTGGAGGGTGACTGTCCGTGCCGGCATGGGCGACGGGGCCGCGGACGCGCCGCTTTGGTTCGGCATTCTGCTTGATGCGGAATCGGGCCGCAACCGCACGGCCTGCCGCCGCGAGCCGGCCGCCGGGCGGTAGAATGTCGGTTTTGCGCCGCAACGTCCCCGCTCCCCCTGCCATGACCCAATTCCGCATCGCTCCCAGCATCCTGTCGGCCGATTTCGCACGGCTCGGCGAAGAAGTCCGCAACGTGGTCGCCGCCGGCGCCGACTGGATCCACTTCGACGTGATGGACAACCATTATGTGCCGAACCTGACGATCGGCCCGCTCGTGTGCGAAGCGATCCGCCCGCACGTGCAGGTGCCGATCGACGTGCACCTGATGGTACGCCCGGTCGACCGGATCGTGCCCGATTTTGCGAAGGCCGGTGCGAACCTGATCAGCTTCCACCCGGAAGGCTCCGATCACATCGACCGCACGCTGTCGCTGATCCGCGACCACGGCTGCAAGGCCGGCCTCGTATTCAACCCGGCCACGCCGCTGAACTACCTCGACCACGTGATGGACCGCCTCGACTTCGTGCTGCTGATGTCGGTCAACCCCGGCTTCGGCGGCCAGTCGTTCATTCCGGAAACGCTGAACAAGCTTCGCGAAGCACGCGCACGTATCGACGCGTACACCGAGCGCACGGGCCGCGAGATCCTGCTCGAGGTCGACGGCGGCGTGAAGACCGACAACATCGCGGAAATCGCGGCGGCCGGTGCCGACACCTTCGTCGCGGGTTCGGCGATCTTCGGCAAGCCCGACTACCGCAAGGTGATCGACGAGATGCGCGCCGCGCTCGCCACCGTCGAGCGGAGCTGACGCCGTGGCCGAATCGTCGCTCGCCGGCCGTGCGCCGGCCGGGGCCGCAACGAACGCCGCCCCGATCCGCTTCGCCGCGCCGCGCATCGACGCGGCGCTGATCGATCTCGACGGCACGATGGTCGACACGGCCGACGATTTCACGGCCGGCCTGAACGGGATGCTCGCGCGGCTCGACGCACCGGCCACGTCGCGCGACGAAGTGATCGGCTACGTCGGCAAGGGCTCCGAACACCTGATCCGGAGCGTGCTGAAGCCGCGCTTCCCGGCCGACGAGGCGCACGCGCGCTTCGACGACGCACTGGCGATCTACCAGACCGAATACGCGAAGATCAACGGCCGCCATACGCGCCTCTATCCGGACGTGGCCGCCGGTCTCGACGCGCTGCGCGCGGCCGGCATCCGGCTCGCGTGCGTGACGAACAAGCCGCACCGCTTCGCGGTCGAACTGCTCGAACAATACGGGCTGGCCGACTGCTTCGGCATCGTGCTCGGCGGCGACAGCGTCGCACGCAAGAAGCCCGACCCGCTGCCGATGCTGACGGCCTGCGACGCACTCGGCGTCGCGCCGGACGCGGCGGTCGCGATCGGCGACTCGGAAAACGATGCGCTGGCGGGCCGTGCGGCCGGGATGGCGACGCTGACGGTGCCGTACGGCTACAACCACGGCAAAGCTATACAAACGATAAATTCGGATGGTATAGTCGATTCGTTGCTGGTCGCAGCCCGCGCGATCACCGCGCACAACGCCGGCCGGCCAACCCTCTGATTATTTCTTCCATCCGCATGTTTCTGAATAAAAAACGGAGTCTGAGCAGCATCGACCGGGGAGCCTGGCCCTGGCGTCGCTGGTCGCGCTAACCTCTTCGATGAGGTACGCTGAAGCACGTCTTCAGCGCCGTTTTTTATCTCGCTGCGCATCCGCGCGCCGATCGTCGCACCACCTCGAGTTCCACCGCGTCCGAACGCTTGCGTTCAGGATCGGCCGCAGGCTCGCGACGTTCACGCCCGGACTGCCGGCCGGCAACAGGCACTTCTCGATCGACCGCCCTTTCGCCGACGGCAACCCGCGCAGCGTCAAGTGATCCCTGGCGCACGCGCCGCTCGTCCCGAACAGGACCGGAACATGACCGAACTCGAATTCCAATCGCTCGCGAACGAAGGCTACAACCGCATCCCGCTGATCGCGGAAGCCCTCGCCGATCTCGAAACGCCGCTGTCTCTCTACCTGAAGCTGGCCCAGCCCGAACGCGCGGGCGCCAACTCGTTCCTGCTCGAATCGGTGGTCGGCGGCGAACGCTTCGGCCGCTACTCGTTCATCGGCCTGCCCGCACGCACGCTCGTGCGCACCCGCAACGGCGTGTCGGAAGTCGTGCGCGACGGCCAGGTCGTCGAAACGCATGACGGCGACCCGTTCCAGTTCATCGAGTCGTTCCAGGCGCGCTTCAAGGTGGCGCAGCGTCCGGGCCTGCCGCGCTTCTGCGGCGGTCTCGCCGGCTACTTCGGCTACGACGCGGTGCGCTACATCGAGAAGAAGCTCGCAAACACCGCGCCGCGCGACGATCTCGGCCTGCCCGACATCCAGTTGCTGCTGACCGAGGAAGTCGCGGTAATCGACAACCTCGCCGGCAAGCTTTACCTGATCATCTATGCGGACCCGGGCCAGCCGGAAGCCTACGCGAAGGCGAAACAGCGCCTGCGCGAACTGAAGCAGCGCCTGCGCACGACCGTGCAGCCGCCCGTCACGTCGGCGAGCGTGCGCACCGAGACGTTCCGCGAGTTCAAGAAGGAAGACTATCTGGCCGCGGTGCGCCAGGCGAAGGAATACATCGCGGCCGGCGAGCTGATGCAGATCCAGGTCGGCCAGCGGCTGACCAAGCCGTACCGCGACAATCCGCTGTCGCTGTATCGCGCGCTGCGTTCGCTGAATCCGTCGCCGTACATGTACTACTACAACTTCGGTGATTTTCACGTGGTCGGCGCATCGCCGGAAATCCTCGTGCGCCAGGAAAAGCGCGGCGAAGACCAGATCGTCACGATTCGCCCGCTCGCCGGCACGCGACCGCGCGGCAACACGCCCGAGCGCGACGCGGAACTCGCGACCGAACTGCTCAACGATCCGAAGGAGATCGCCGAGCACGTGATGCTGATCGACCTCGCGCGCAACGACGTCGGCCGCATCGCGGAAATCGGCTCGGTGCAGGTGACCGACAAGATGGTCATCGAGAAGTACTCGCACGTGCAGCACATCGTCAGCTCGGTCGAAGGCAAGCTGAAGCCCGGCATGACGAACTACGACGTGCTGCGCGCGACGTTCCCGGCCGGCACGCTGTCCGGTGCGCCGAAGGTACGCGCGATGGAGCTGATCGACGAGCTCGAGCCGATCAAGCGCGGGCTGTACGGCGGCGCAGTCGGCTACCTGTCGTTCTCGGGCGAGATGGATCTCGCGATCGCGATCCGCACGGGCCTGATCCACAACGGCAACCTGTATGTGCAAGCGGCGGCCGGCGTCGTCGCGGATTCGGTGCCCGAATCCGAATGGCAAGAGACCGAGAACAAGGCGCGCGCAGTGCTGCGTGCGGCCGAACAGGTCCAGGACGGCCTCGATAGCGACTTCTGACCGGAGACTGACCATGCTGCTCATGATCGACAACTACGACTCGTTCACCTACAACCTGGTCCAGTACTTCGGCGAACTGGGCGAGGACGTGCACACGTACCGCAACGACGAAATCACGCTCGACGAGATCGCGCGCCTGAATCCCGACGCGATCTGCCTGTCGCCGGGCCCGAGCAACCCGCAGCACGCGGGCATCACGCTCGACGTGCTGCGCGAATTTTCGGGCAAGAAGCCGATCCTCGGCGTCTGCCTCGGCCACCAGGCGATCGGCGAGGCATTCGGCGGCCGCGTCGTGCGCGCGAAGACCATCATGCACGGCAAGGTGAGCCGGATCGAAACGGACTGCCGCGGCGTGTTCGCCGACCTGCCGAAGCATTTCGACGTCACGCGCTACCACTCGCTCGCGATCGAGCGCGAATCGCTGCCCGAATGCCTCGAGGTGTCCGCATGGACCGACGACGGCGAAATCATGGGCGTGCGCCACAAGACGCTGCCGGTCGAAGGCGTGCAGTTTCACCCGGAATCGATCCTGTCCGAGCACGGCCATGCGCTGCTCGAGAATTTCCTGAAGCAGGCCCGCGCCGCGGCCGCACAAGCCGCCTGACGGGAGCCTCATGATGACGATTACCCCGCAGGAAGCGCTGCAGCGCACGATCGAACACCGCGAGATCTTCCACGACGAGATGCTGCACCTGATGCGGCTCATCATGCGCGGCGACATGTCGCCCGTGATGGCTGCCGCGATCATCACCGGGCTGCGCGTGAAGAAGGAGACGATCGGCGAGATCGCCGCCGCCGCGACCGTGATGCGCGAATTCGCGAACCACGTCGACGTGCAGGACAACTCGAACTTCGTCGACATCGTCGGCACCGGCGGCGACGGCTCGCACACGTTCAACATCTCGACCGCGTCGATGTTCGTCACGGCGGCGGCCGGCGCGAAGGTCGCGAAGCACGGCAACCGCGGCGTGTCGAGCAAGTCCGGCAGCGCCGACGTGCTCGAGGCGCTCGGCGTGAACATCGACCTGCAGTCGGACCAGGTCGCCGCGTCGATCGCCGAAACGGGCATGGGCTTCATGTTCGCGCCGAACCATCACCCGGCGATGAAGAACATCGCGGCCGTGCGCCGCGAGCTCGGCGTGCGCACGATCTTCAACATCCTCGGCCCGCTGACCAATCCGGCCGGCGCGCCGAACCAGTTGATGGGCGTGTTCCACCCCGACCTCGTCGGCATCCAGGTGCGCGTGATGCAGCGCCTCGGCGCGCAGCACGTGCTCGTCGTGTACGGCAAGGACGGGATGGACGAGGTGTCGCTCGGCGCCGCGACGCTCGTCGGCGAATTGCGCGACGGCAAGGTGCACGAATACGAGATCCATCCGGAGGACTTCGGCCTGCAGATGGTGTCGAACCGCACGCTGAAGGTGGAAAATGCCGAAGAATCGCGCACGATGCTGCTCGGCGCACTGGACAACCAGCCGGGCGTCGCCCGCGAGATCGTCACGCTGAACTCGGGCACCGCGCTCTATGCGGCGAACGTCGCCGAATCGATCGCGGACGGCATCCAGCTCGCCCGCGAAGCGATCGCGAGCGGCAAGGCGCGCGCGAAAGTCGACGAACTCGTGCGCTTCACGCAGCAGTTCAAGCGCTGACTCCCCTTACGACTCAAGCAGGAACCCACATGAGCGACATTCTCGACCGAATCATCGCCGTCAAGCGCGAAGAAGTCGCGGCGGCCATGCGCAGCACGCCGCTCGAGGCACTGAAGCTGGACGCATCCGCGCGCGACCTGCGCGACTTCGTCGGTGCGCTGCGTGCGAAGCACGCGGCCGGCGATGCCGCCGTGATCGCCGAAATCAAGAAGGCAAGCCCGTCGAAGGGCGTGCTGCGCGAGCATTTCGTGCCGGCCGACATCGCGCGCTCGTATGCGGCGCATGGCGCCGCGTGCCTGTCGGTGCTGACCGACGAGCAGTTCTTCCAGGGCAGCGTCCGCTACCTCGAAGAGGCGCGCGCAGCCTGCGCGCTGCCCGTGCTGCGCAAGGACTTCATCGTCGACGCATATCAGATCCTCGAGGCGCGCGCGATGGGCGCCGACGCGATCCTGCTGATCGCCGCCGCGCTCGACACGCCGCTGATGCAGGATCTCGAAGCGTATGCGCACTCGCTCGGCCTCGCGGTGCTGGTCGAAGTGCACGACCGCAACGAGATGGAGCAGGCGTTGACGCTCAAGACGCCGCTGCTCGGCATCAACAACCGCAACCTGCGCACGTTCGAGACGTCGATCCAGACCACGCTCGACATGCTCGACATGATTCCGCCGGACCGCATCGTCGTGACCGAATCGGGCATCCTGTCGCGCATCGACGTCGACACGATGCGCGCGGCGAACGTGAACACGTTCCTCGTCGGCGAAGCGTTCATGCGCGCCGACCAGCCGGGCGAGGAACTCGCGCGGATGTTCTTCTGATGGCGATCGAAAAGGAAATCAAGCTCGCGCTGCCGGCCGGCCAGGCCGATGCCGCGCGGCGCTTCTTCGAGACGCTGACCGGCGAACCCGGTCAAGACATCACGCTCGCGAATGTCTATTACGACACGCCCGATCTCGCGCTGGCCCGCTCGAAGAGCGCGGTGCGCGTGCGCCGCACGCCGCACGGCTGGTTGCAGACGTTCAAGACGGTCGGCAGCGCGGAAGGCGGCCTGCATCGCCGCCACGAATGGGAACTGCCGGTGGCCGGCGACGCGCTCGAGATCGATGCGCTCGTCGCGGCCTGCGACGTGCCGGAAGCCGCCGCAGCGCTGAGCGACGCGGCCGGCGCGCTGTCCGCGCTGTTCCGCACGGATTTTTCGCGTACGCTGTGGCGCATCGCAATCGGCGGCGCAACCGTCGAAGCCGCGGTGGACCTCGGCGAAATCGTCGTCCAGGCGGAACACGAAACGCGCCGCGAACCGATCAGCGAAATCGAACTCGAACTGATCGACGGCCCGGAAGCGGCGCTCGCGACGCTCGCCGCCGAACTGCAGCAGGCGCTGCCGGGCCTCGCTCCCGAAAACATCAGCAAGGCGCAGCGCGGCTACCGGCTGCGCGCGCAATAAACACGCATCACGCATGGCAACCCGCAAGACTTCCCGCGCGCCGCAACAGGCGTCGCTGTTCGATGATCCCGTGCCGGAAACGGCACCGGCCGATATTCCGTCCCCGGTTTCCGCGTCGCCCGCGGCCGGGCGCAAGCCCGCTAGGAAAGCCGCCGCGCCGGCCCCGGCCGCCACGGCGCCGAAGCCCGTTGCCGCCGACGTCCCGCACCTCGCCGCGCAATTCGACGCGCTGCCGGCCGTCTGGCGCGACGTGCTGAAACCGTTTACCGACAGCGACGCGTACGCGCCGCTGTGCCGCTTCGTCGACGACGAGCGTGCGGCCGGCAAGACGGTCTACCCGACCGACGTGTTCCGCGCGCTGCGCCTCACGAGCCCGGACGACGTGAAGGTCGTGATCCTCGGCCAGGACCCGTACCACGGCGACGATCGCGGCACGCCGCAGGCGCACGGCCTCGCGTTCTCGGTGCCGCCAGCCGTCCGCACGCCGCCGTCGCTGCGCAACATCTTCAAGGAAATCGCCGCGAACTTCGGTCACGACACGCCGCGCCACGGCTGCCTCGACACGTGGGCGCGCCAGGGCGTGCTGCTGCTCAACACCGTGCTGACGGTCGAGCGCGGCGCGGCCGCGAGCCACGCGAAGCGCGGCTGGGAGCAATGCACGGACACGCTGATCCGCGAACTCGCCGGCCGCCATCGCGGGCTCGTCTTCATGCTGTGGGGCGCGCACGCGCAGGCGAAGCGCGCACTGTTCGACACGAGTGCGCATTGCGTGCTCGAGGCGCCGCATCCGTCGCCGCTGTCCGCGCACCGCGGCTTCCTCGGCTGCCGCCATTTCACGCTCGCGAACGACTATCTGGTCGAAGCAGGCCGCGAACCGATCGACTGGCGCCTGCCGGAAGCGGCCGAGACGCTCGCGTAACGGTCGAGCCGGTTCTGTCGCCGGCCAAAATGCAAAAACGCCGCGCCCCTTCAGGGACGCGGCGTTTTTTTCTGGCGATGCAGCGGGTGCGTCGCACCCGCATCGACCTTACGCGGCAGCGATCGCTTCGCGTGCGCTGGCGAGCGCGGCGCTCTGCGCATCCGGGCCGAGGTTCAGGCCTTCCGCGAAGATGAAGCTCACGTCGGTCATGCCAACGAAGCCGAGGAACGTGCGCAGGTACGGCGTCTGGCTGTCGTTCGGCGTACCGGCGTACTTGCCGCCGCGGGCCGTCACCACGTGGACCTTCTTGCCCTTGATCAGGCCTTCCGGACCGTTCTCGGTGTAGCGGAACGTGACGCCTGCGCGTGCGATCCAGTCGAAGTACGTCTTCAGTTGCGACGAGATGCCGAAGTTGTACATCGGCGCGCCGATCACGATGATGTCGGCGGCTTGCAGCTCGGCGATCAGTGCATCGCTCTTCGCGACGATCGCATTCTGCTCCGCGCTGCGCTGGTCGGCCGGCGTGAAGAACGCGCCGAGCACCGATTCGTCGAGGTGCGGCAGCGCGTCGGCCAGCAGGTCGCGAACCACGACCTTCGCGCCGGGGTTCGATTGTTGCAGCTTTGCCGTCAGTTCGTTGGCCAGCAGCGTGGATTGCGCGCCTTGCGAACGCGCAGCGGAATTGATTTGCAGAATGGTCGTCATGTCATGCTCCGGTTGGGTTGCGCTTCGGTAGCGCGAGTGACGCCATTGTGCGTGGCCGCATTTGCCGGAAAAAGCGGGTTCAGGGCGACGGATTGTTGCAGCAGCAGAACAATCCTCGATCGCGCCCCGATTGCCGCTGCCGTGCACTCAGCCCTTCAGCCAGGCTTCCCGGGCCTTCGATGCCGCGGCCGGCTTCGCGGCCGACGTCAGCCGGTAGCGCGTGATCTCCGGACCGTCGAGCTTCAGTTTCGCGGTACGCAGCTCGTCGCGGCGAAACGCGTGAACCTCGACCTTGTCGCCCGGCCGGTAGCGCGCGAGCAGCGCATCGAGGTTGGTGCCAGTGACGCGCAGCCCGTCGACCGCAATCAGCGTGTCGCCGGCCGACAGCCCCGCGCGATGCGCGGCGCCGCCTTCATAGACAGCCGCGAACGTGCAGTCCGCGCCGCCGCGCAAGCGCGCACCGATCGTCGGCTTCGCGGCCGCGCCATTCGCGATATCCGGCGCGAGCGTCACGCCGAACGGCGCGAGCAGCTCGCCGAGCGGCAGGTCGCGCGTGCCGTGCACGGCGTCGGCGAACAGGCGGCCGAGCGCGACGCCCGTCGCCTCTTCGATCAGCGTCTCGACTTCGTCTTCCGCGACGCCCGCCTGCTTGCCGCGATAGAAATCGCGCCCGTAGCGTTGCCACAGCAGGCGCATCACGTCGTCGAGCGACTTCCGGTTGCGCGTCTGCGCGCGGATCGCGAGATCGAACGCGAGCGCGACGAGCGAACCCTTCGTGTAGTAGCTGACGATCGCGTTGGTCGCGTTCTCGTCCTGGCGGTAGTACTTGATCCACGCGTCGAACGAGCTTTCCGCGACGCTCTGCTTGAGTCGCCCAGTGCCGCGCAGCACACCGCCGATCGTGCGGCCGAGCGCCGCGAAATATTCGTCCTGCGACATCAGCCCGCTGCGCACCAGCATCAGGTCGTCGTAATACGACGTGAAGCCTTCGAACAGCCACAGCAGCGACGTGTAATTCTCGCGCGTCAGGTCGTACGGCACGAACGCCGCCGGCTTGATGCGCTTCACGTTCCACGTATGGAAGTACTCGTGGCTGCACAGGCCGAGATAGGTGCGATAGCCTTCGGTCGTCTCGGGCCGCCCCTTCACCGGCAGGTCGGTGCGGTTGCAGATCAGTGCGGTCGATGTGCGATGCTCGAGGCCGCCGTAGCCGTCGCTGACCGCGAGCGTCATGAACACGTAGCGGTCCATCGGCGCCTTCTTCGACTTCGGCTCGAACAACGCGATCTGCGCCTCGCACACGCGCTTCAGGTCGGTACGCAGCCGCTCCAGGTCGAGCTGCGTCACGCGCCCCGCGACCACGATGTCGTGCGGCACGCCGTGCGCGTCGAACGTCGCGAGCGCGAATTCGCCGATCGTCACCGGATGGTCGGAAAGCTCGTCGTAGTTCGCTGCGCGATACGCACCGAAGCCGTAGCGCTTCGTGCCGCGCGCCTCGGGCAGCGCGGTGCCGACGCGCCACGCGCGGAATGCCGCGCCGGACGGCTTCGCGATGTCGACTTCGCACGGCGCGTCCTCGCGGCCGGCGACGCTCAGGAACACGGCCGTCGCATTGAAGAAGCCGCCCGATTCGTCGAGATACGCAGAGCGCACCGACAGGTCCCATGCATACACGTCGTAGCGCAGCGTCAGCGCGCCGGTCACGGGCGCGGCCTGCCACGTATGCTTGTCGGTCTTCGCGATCCGCACCTTGCGGCCTGCGTCGTTGAACGCGCCGAGCGTCACGATGTTGCGCGCGAACTCGCGCACGAGGTAGCTGCCCGGAATCCACACCGGCAGCGAGAAGCGCTGGCCTTCGGGGTCGGGGTCGGCGACCGTCACCGACACTTCGAACAGGTGCGCGGCAAGATCTTTCGGGACAATCGAATAACGGATCGGCTGGGTCATCGTGGCAATCGGTCGAATACGGCGGCGAAAACGAAGAGAGGCGCCGGCAGATCATGCGGGCGCCCCTCGCTGGCCGGGCCACGTGGCCCGGCGTGTCGGTCGGTTACTTGCTCGAGGCGAGCGCCTGGTTGAGCTGGTCGGCCGATACCGCGCCCGGCAGGCGGCGGCCGTCCGGCAGGAAGATCGTCGGCGTGCCGGTGACGTTCATCCCGCGGCCGAGCGCGAGGTTCTTGTCGAGCGCGCTGGTATCGCAGGTACCGGCGCCGGACGGCGCACGGTGATCGAGCATCCAGCCCTGCCAGGTTTTCGCGCGGTCGGTCGCGCACCAGATCGCCTTCGACTTCGCGGTCGAATCCGGCGACAACACCGGGTACAGGAACGTGTAGACGGTGACGTTGTCGACCGACTGCAGCGTCGTCTCGAGCTTCTTGCAGTACGGGCAGTTCGGATCGGAGAACACCGCGATCTTGCGTGCGCCGTTGCCCTTGACGACCTTGATCGCATTCGCGAACGGCAGGCTCGCGAAGTCGATCTTGTTGATTTCGGACAGGCGTGCGTCGGTCAGGTTCTTGTGCGTCTTGGTGTCGACGAGGTCGCCGAGCAGCACGTAGTCGCCCGCCGCGTCGCTATAGATGATCTGCGAGCCGAGGTTCACTTCGTAAAGGCCCGCGACCGGCGATTTCGACACGCTCTTGATCGGCGCGTCGTTGCCGAGTCGGGCCTGCAGCGTGGCTTTCAGCTTATCGGTGGTCTGGTCGGCCTGCGCGGTGCAGCCCAGCGTCGCCATCGTGACGGCCAGCGCCAGCGACGCGATCCGGATCGTTTTTTTCATCGAAATCTTCCTTCAGCTCAATCGGTATGCACGGCACAGTGTACGCCGTAACGGAACCGAGTCCGACCGGCGAATCGGCCGAAGGTTCGATCAGCCGAGCGCGGCCGACACGAGCCAGCGCTTCACGAGCGGCTGCGCGCCGACGAACGCCATGCCCGCGTTGCGCACGGCCTTCGCGAGCGGGCCCGGCACCGCGAACAGCCGCTGCAGGCCGTCGGTCGCGACCATCAGCGCGCGGATGTCCTCGCGGCGCGAACGCTCGTAGCGGCGCAGCAGCACCGTATCGCCCAGATTGCGGAAGCTTTCCTTGCCGGCGATCGCGTCGGCGAGCGCCGCGACGTCGCGCAGGCCGAGGTTCATCCCCTGCCCCGCGAGCGGGTGGATCAGGTGCGCGGCATCGCCGACGAGCGCGACGCGCGGCGCGATCAGCTTGTCGACCGTCTGCAACGCCAGCGGGAAGCCGGCGGCCGGCGTCACGCATTCGAGCGTGCCGACCTGGCCATGCGACACGCGCTCGACCTCGGCCGCGAGCTGCGCCGGATCGAGTGCGAGCAGTTCGTCCGCATGCGCGGTGTGCGCGGACCATACCAGCGACACGTGGCCGTCCGGCAACGGCAGCAGCGCAACGATCTCGCCTTCGTGGAACCACTGGTAAGCCGTCTCGCGGTGCGGCAGCGACGCCTTGAAGTTCGCGACGACGCCCGTCTGCCGGTAGTCGCGCCGTTCTACTTTGGCCCCCATTTGGGACCGTACCCACGAATGCGCGCCGTCCGCGCCGACGACGAGGTCGGCTTCGAGCACCTGCCCCGACGACAGCGTGAGCACGGCCGCATCGTCGCGCACGTCGAAGCCCTGCGCACGCGCATCGAACCACGTGAGGTTCGGCTGGAACCGCAGCGCGGCATCGAGCGACGTCTCGACCAGCGACGATTCGGCGATCCACGCGAGCTGCGGCACGGAGGCCTGGTACGCGGAGAAATGCAGTTCGGCGTGCGCATCGCCGTACACACGCATGTCGTAAACAGGCGCGAGCCGGCCGTGGTCGAGCGCCTGCCAGACCCGCAGCCGCTCGAGCAAGGCCTGCGAACTGGACGACAGCGCGTACACGCGCGTGTCGAACGCGAGATCGGCGGGGCGCGGCGTGGCCGGCTGGGCAAGCAAGGCAGTCTTGTAGCCGGACTGGGTCAGCGCGAGCGCGGCCGTCTTGCCGACGAGCCCGCCGCCGACCACGGCGACGTCGAAGGAGTGGTGGGCAGTCATGGCGGGCATTATAGCCGTGGGGCCAAACCCTTACGCGGCCGGACTTTGCGGGAAATCAGCAGAATCGCAGGTGGACGCGGCGGCGCGGCGGCCCGCCGCATCGACCGATCGGCGCAAGCCCGGAAACCGGGGCGTCGGCACGGTACAATAGCGCCTTTGACCGTCGGCTCGACGCGCCCCAAGCGCCGGCCGCCCTTTTTCCCGCGCCGCCGTGCCCTGTCCGGCCGCGCCGCTTTACCCGTTCGAAGGATTCCATGAGCCTCAAATGCGGCATCGTCGGCTTGCCCAACGTCGGCAAGTCCACCCTGTTCAATGCGCTGACCAAGGCCGGCATCGCCGCCGAGAACTACCCGTTCTGCACGATCGAGCCGAACGTCGGCATCGTCGAAGTGCCCGATACGCGCCTGAAGGCGCTCGCGGAGATCATCAACCCCGAGCGTGTCGTGCCGGCCGTCGTCGAATTCGTCGACATCGCCGGCCTCGTCGCGGGCGCGAGCAAGGGTGAAGGCCTCGGCAACCAGTTCCTCGCGAACATCCGCGAAACCGATGCGATCACGCACGTCGTGCGCTGCTTCGAGGACGAGAACGTCATTCACGTCGCCGGCAAGGTCAGCCCGATCGACGACATCGAGGTGATCAACACCGAACTCGCGCTCGCCGACCTCGGCACCGTCGAGAAGGCGCTCACGCGCTATTCGAAGGCCGCGAAGTCGGGCAACGACAAGGAAGCGGCCAAGCTCGTCGCGGTGCTCGACAAGGTGCGCGCGCAGCTCGACCAGGGCAAGGCCGTGCGCGGCCTCGCGCTGTCGGACGACGAAGAGGCGCTGCTCAAGCCGTTCTGCCTGATCACCGCGAAGCCGGCGATGTATGTGGCCAACGTGAAGGACGACGGTTTCGAGAACAATCCGCACCTCGATGCGGTGCGCAAGTACGCGGAGAGCGAGAATGCGCCGGTGGTCGCCGTGTGCGCGGCGATCGAGGCGGAAATCGCCGATCTCGACGATGCGGACAAGGAAGCATTCCTCGCCGACATGGGCATGGAAGAGCCGGGCCTCGACCGCGTGATCCGCGCGGGCTTCAAGCTGCTCGGCCTGCAGACTTACTTCACCGCGGGCGTGAAGGAAGTGCGCGCGTGGACGATCCATACCGGCGACACGGCGCCGCAGGCGGCCGGCGTGATCCACACCGACTTCGAGCGCGGCTTCATCCGCGCGCAGACGATCGCGTTCGACGACTTCATCGCCTACAAGGGTGAACAGGGCGCGAAGGAAGCCGGCAAGATGCGCGCGGAAGGGAAGGAATATGTCGTGCACGATGGCGACGTGATGAACTTCCTGTTCAACGTCTGAGCGTATCAACCGACGCTGTTTCGTGCAGTGTCACAGAAACCCGGAAAGGCCCGCGAGCAGCGGGCCTTTCTTTATTCCCAAGCGACTCATGAAGGTTTGCGGGAAGCGCTCGCCGACAATTTTTTCGTCATTTCCTTCGTCGCCGCCGTCGCGCAGATCGCCTGTGCTGCAGGACGCATCGAACCGTCGCCCCATGCTTTGCGCGCCGATTTTTCGCATGATGTGTCGCGCGCCTTCTTCCACTTTGCGATCCGCACATCGAGCGCCTTCTTGCGCTGTGGCTGCTGATTCACCTGCTTGTCGACAACCTGCTGCAATTCTCGCTCGGCGACGAGTTGATCGCGCCACGCACAGAAATTCATGCTTGTCTGATTCGAATCGCAGTCGCTGAGCAGCGCGTCGACCTCGCTCGCCGGCAAACCGCTGCGTGCCGCTATCTCATCGGCCGGCGTCTGGCCGGCAAACACACTCACCGACGCCAGCACGAACAACCCGATCATGGCCCTTCTCACTGCGCCCCCTGCTGTGGCTGGAACGGCGCCGATTCGAGCCGACGCCGGTTGACAAGGCCGGTCGAACGAACAGGTGCCAGGCGGCGCCCATTCGCGTCTCGCGGATGAATCCAGACACGCTGATTCATGTGCGACACCACGCCAGCGTCGTTGCTCTGATTCGCGGAACGGAGCGCGGCCAGTGCGCCAGTGTTGCCGGCATTGTAGGTATAGCTGACGAGTTCGTCGAATTGCAACTGCGTCAATTGCCGAGTCGGGACATGGCGTCGCACGGCGGCCTCCGCCCGGCCGACACGGACCGCGAGTTGCGCATTCACTTGCACCGGCGTAACCGGCCTCCGCAGTTCTTCCGGGGTGCACGGCCCGGTATGAGCAAGCGTCCCGACGCCATAGGTACAGTTGTTCGCCTGATCGTTGTAGTACGCCATGACCGCGCTTTCCCGCAGACGCAGTTCAGCCCAACCCGCTTCACTCAACCGCATGTTCTCATTCGCCATCTGCCACCCTCCCGGCACGACCGCTGATCGCGCGTCGATTTCATCATTCACTTCGGTTGTCGAAGTGATCAATGTATGAAGTTGCCGTCGTCGATGAAATCAGACGAATTCGATTTTTGCGACTCCAAATTTCAACGCCGCGCCCTATTGCCGACCGCCCGGGGTTGCCACGGGTAAGTGCATCCGTTTACCTCGACAAAACAAATGGCCCGACCGGCTAACGCCGATCGGGCCACGTTCATGACAGGCGGCTCACCGCCATGCCGTCACATCACTCCATCACGTCGCCGACACCCGCCGCCCCGCATCCGCCTGCGCATCGCGGCCGCGCTTGTTCAGCCACGACGCCAACAACACGATCAACGCCAGCACGGCCGTCGCACCGACTTCCATCCGGTGCGCCTCGCTGACGAACATCACGGTCAGCGTGCCGCAGATGAACAGGATCACGGCCCACGTGAGCCACGGGAACATCCACATCCGCAGCGTCAGGTCGGCGCCGCTCGATTCGAGCGTCTTGCGCATCCGCAGCTGCGAGATCGCGATCACGAGATACACGAGCAGCGCGATCGCGCCCGACGTCGCGAGCAGGAAGCCGAACACCTGCTCCGGCATCAGGTAGTTCGCGATCACGGTCACGAAGCCGAATGCCGTCGACGCGAGCACGGCCGCACGCGGCGTGCCGGTCGAATCGGTGCGATGCAGGAACGCAGGCGCGTCCTTGCGCTTCGACAGCGAGAACAGCATCCGCGACGCCGTGTACAGCGCCGAATTCAGGCAGCTCGCGACCGACACGAGCACGATCACGTCGATGATCGCCTTCGCGTTCGGGATGCCGATCAGCTCCATCGCGCGCTGATACGAGCCGTGCTTCGGCAGCAGCGGGTCGTTCCACGGCACGATGGCCGCGACGACGAGAATCGAGCCGAGATAGAACAGCGTGATGCGCCAGATCACCGAGTTCGTCGCACGCACGATCTGGCGCTGCGGGTTGTCCGATTCGGCGGCCGCGATCGTCACGATCTCGGTGCCGAGGAACGAGAACATCGTCGTCAGCATCGCCGCCAGCACCGCACCAGCGCCGTTCGGCATGAAGCCCTGATGCGCAAACAGGTTCGACACGCCCGATACGGCCGGCGCCGGAATGATCCCGACGATCGCCGCGCCGCCGATGCACAGGAACACGACGATCGCGACGACCTTGATCAGCGCGAACCAGAATTCGAATTCGCCGTAGTTCTTGACGGAAAAGAGGTTGGTGACGGTGAGCAGCAGCGTGATGCCGAGCGCGAAGATCCAGGTCGCGATGCCCGGGAACCATGCATTGAGGATGGTTGCCGCAGCCGTTGCCTCGATCGGGATCACGAGCACCCAGAACCACCAGTACAGCCAGCCGATCGAGAAGCCGGCCCAGTGGCCGATCGCGCGATCGGCATAGGTCGAGAACGACCCGCTGTCCGGATGCGCGACGGCCATCTCGCCGAGCATGCGCATCACCAGGACGACCAGCACGCCCGCGATCGCATACGCGAGTATCGACGCCGGACCGGCTTCCGCGATTGCGTGGCCGGAGCCGACGAACAAGCCCGCGCCGATGACGCCGGCAATCGACATCATCGTCACGTGACGCTGCTTCAGGCCCGTGCCGAGGCCTGTGTTGCTTCCACTCATCTGTCTCTCTCCAAAAAACGGTTCCGGTACGACCGGGTGTCGCGTGAAGGCGGCGCGGGGAGTTGTCGTTCTTGAGCCGGGCCAGGCACGGCGCCTGCATTGCATGCAGGCCCGAGGCCGGATCGGGGACCGTTCCGGTGGGACGCGCCGCGCAGTCTGCGAAGCTGCGTGGGCGATGCGGCGCACGAGGCGCCGGCGCATCGCGTGCGCCCGTTCCGTCGGCTTTCGTCAGCCGCCTTCGAAGCGAAGGAGTGTAAGCATCAAACGGTTCTTCACTAAGAACCAATTGAAGAATTTCGATGGGACCACTTGTTGCATCGACGCGAACCGATGCAACGCCTGGTCGGGTCGGCGCCGGCTCGCGCGCCGTCAGGGCGCTTCCGTCAAAGGCAATCCCGCAGCGTCGCGCGCCGGACGCTCAGTTCCCGCCGCGCGCGGCTTCGTCCCGCCATTTGGCAGGCACGATGGCGTGCCATTCTCGCAGAAGCAGGTTTTTCACGGCGTCGGGATGCGCGGCCGACAGGCGCACCAGCACGATCGGCGAGCCCGCGTAGTGATCGGTCACGTAATACACGTCGGGTTCCGATTCGATCAGCCACGCGCGTTCGTCGGGGCCGACGCCCTTGACGACGAGCGTGTCGCCGTCCTCGCGCAGCCGCGCGAGCAGCTTGCCCTTCACCTTGAGTGCGGGCGTGCCGTACGACGTGCCTTCCTCGACGCCGCGCCACGCCAGCGCGATCTGCCGGACTTCGTCGAATGTCACGATGCCTCCTCGACCGTTGGTCGACGGTTGACGGTCCGGCCACCCTATCGGAAATCGCGCGGCGCGCCCAGCGATGTGCGCCTATCCGCCGGTCGCTCGCGCGGCCACCGGCGCGCGTCCGGTGGTCGCGACGATGGCGAACGCGATCGCATTCGCGACGGCGCTCGCGAGGATCGGCACGAGATAGCCGCCCCCCGCGTCATAGATGAAGCCGGCAGCGGCCGGCCCGATCAGCGTGCCGAACGCGACGCTCGTGTACAGGATGCCGATGATCGCGCTCACGTTGCGGCCGCCGAAATAGTCCATCACGACCGCCGGCAGCACCGCGACCCAGCCGCCATAGAACACGCCGAACACGAGTGCGAACGCGGCAAGCGTCGCAACGGTGCCGGCGCCCGCCCACGCGACGAGCGCAACGGTCATGCCCGCGAACATCGCGAGCAGCGATGCGCGGCGGCCGAAGCGGTCGGCGAGGCCGCCGAGGAAAAAGCGGCCGGCCGTACTGCCGACGCCGATCGCGCCGAGCAGCAGCACGGCCGTCGATGGCGCGACGCCATGATCGAGCGCGTACGGCACGAGGTGGACGAACGGGACGAATACGCCGAACGAGCATACGAGACAGGCGGCGTAGAGACTCGCGAACGGCCGCGACGTGACGGCCTCGCGCACCGTCGCGCCAGCGTGCACCGTCGTGGCGGCCGCGCCGGCTCCGGAAGCACCGGTATTCCGGCCGCCGTCGCTGGCCGCATCGCCATCCGGCAACAACCCGCGCCCGCGCGGATCGTTCTCGATCAGCAGCGACATGCCTGCCCCCAGGACCACCGCGATCGCTGCCAGCGTGAAATACGCGCCGCGCCAGCCGACATGCGCGATCAACGCGGACGCGAGCGGCGGCATCGCGAGCGTGCCGACGCCGATCCCCGCGACCGCGAGCCCCGACGCGAAGCCGCGCCGGCGGATGAACCAGCGCTGCACCGCGCCGACCGCCGGCACGTACGCGCAGCCGACGCCGAGACCGACGCCAAGCCCATACGCGACATAAACCTGCAGCAGCGTGTGCGCGGCGCCGGCGGCGGCGAGCCCGGCGCCCGTCAGCAGCATGCCGGCGACGGCGAGCCGCCGCGAGCCGAAGCGATCGGCAAGCGGCCCGCTGACGATGCCGAAGCCGAAATACAGGAAGCCGGCGAGCGAGAACACGAGCGAGATCTGCCCGCGCGATGCGGCGAAATCGCGCTGCAGCGACTCGACGAACGCGCTGAACGTATACGCACTGCCGAACCCGACGAACGTGACGGCGAACGCGGCCGCGACCACGTACCAGCCGTAGAAAAGGCGCGACGCGCCCGGACGGTTCATGACGATGCTCCTCTCAGGTCCCTCCGGACGCCGCGCGGCGTCCGGATTGCCTCATGGATATAGTTGAACTATGTTGATCACATCGGCCGCCGCGAGGCAGCCCTGAAGAATGCGATCCGATGCGACAACGGTACTCGCGCGTACGCGTCGTCTCAAACGATATTTCGTCGGCCTTTCGCTTTAGAAAAACTGAATGAATCGTTCCCGTCTGCCACCACTCAACGCGCTGCGTGCATTCGAAGCGGCCGCCCGCCACCTGTCGGTGAAGTCGGCGGCCGAGGAGCTGTCGGTCACGCCCGGCGCGGTGAGCCAGATGATCCGCACGCTCGAGACGCATCTCGGCGTGCAGCTGTTCGAGCGCGTCAACCGCGGCATCCTGCTGACGGCCGCCGGCCGCGACTACCTGCCGCCGGTGCGCAATGCGTTCCGGCAGATCGCCGATGCGTCGCAGCGCGTGTCAGGTGCCGCCGACAGCGGCGTGCTGACGGTGAGCGTCACACCGTTCTTCGCGTCCGCGTGGCTCGTGCCGCGCCTCGCGCAGTTCCGGCACGCGTGCCCGGACGTCGACCTGCAGATCGTCACGAGCCATGCACTCGCGGATTTCGCGCGCGACGGCGTCGACGTCGCGATCCGTCACGGCCTCGGGCGCTACATCGGGCTGTGCAGCGAACGCCTGCTGACGGTGGAAATCGTCGCGCTCGCGTCGCCCGAACTCGTCGCGCGGCTCGGCATGCCGGCGACACCGGCCGATCTCGTCGGCTGGCCGCACCTGCACGATGCCGAGCGCAAGGGCTGGCACATCTGGTTCGGCGCACAGCGTATCGACGATTTCGGCCCGCCCCGCGGCCCCGCGTTCGACGACTCGGGCCTGTTGCTGCAGGCGATCGTCGCCGGCCAGGGCGCCGGGCTGCTGCCGGCCGCGATGGTGCGCGGCGAGCTCGAAAGCGGCCGGCTCGTGCAGCTCGCCGACGTCGCGTGGCTCGACGATTTCGCGTACTACCTCGTCTATCCGCCGCATCACGCGGAACGGCCGAAGATCGCCGCGTTCCGCCGTTGGATTCTCGACGCCGCACAGGCCAACGGCGCGGCATCGATGTCCGGCGCGGCTTGACGTCGCTCCACCGCGAGGCGCCGGCGCCGATCCATGGCCGATCGGCTAACATGCGGCGCGGGCCATCGGCCCGACATCGATAACAACAGACCGAGAGAGACCATGCCTGCCCTGCTCCGCCGCGCGACACACGTCGCGACGCTGTCGATCGCGCTCCTCGTTGCGTGCGCCGCCCTGCCTCCTTCCGCGCAGGCGTACCGCGCACCGCCCGGCTACGGCAACGGCTACGGCAACGAAGCCGATCTCGACCGTCACGACACGTATCGCAACCGCGACGGCGAAACCGTGCATGCGCCCGCCCATTCGAAATCGGGCCGCGTGCCCGACGGCGCAAGCGCGCGCTGCCGCGACGGCACGTACAGCTTCAGCCGCCACCGGCGCGGCACGTGCTCGGGGCACGGCGGCGTCGCCGCGTGGCTGTGAACGCCGCGCGCCCGAATGCCTGCGTCGTGCCAGCGACACCCGGCGGCGAAGTACAATAGCCGCTCGCGCCGCCGCCACTCGGCGACGCCGCCGCGCCTTGCGCGGCACGCTCCGTACCGAATCACCCGACGCCGCCCTGCCAGCGCGCTGCGCGGCCGTCTCAACTTCTGACTTTCACACCCAAATGGCCCAATACGTTTTCACGATGAACCGGGTCGGCAAGATCGTGCCGCCCAAGCGCCAGATCCTGAAGGACATCTCGCTGTCGTTCTTTCCGGGCGCGAAGATCGGCGTGCTCGGCCTGAACGGCTCGGGCAAGTCGACGCTGATCCGCATCATGGCGGGCGTCGACAAGGACATCGAAGGCGAAGCGACGCCGATGCCGAACCTGAACATCGGCTACCTGCCGCAGGAACCGCAGCTCGACCCGACGAAGACGGTGCGCGAAGCCGTCGAGGAAGGCCTCGGCGACCTGTTCCAGGCCAACAAGAAGCTTGAAGAAATCTACGCGGCGTATGCCGAGCCGGACGCCGACTTCGACGCGCTCGCGGCCGAACAGGCGAAGTACGAGGCGATCCTCGCGTCGAGCGACGGCGGCAGCCCCGAGCAGCAGCTCGAAGTGGCCGCCGACGCGCTGCGCCTGCCGGCGTGGGACGCGAAGATCGAGCACCTGTCGGGCGGCGAAAAGCGCCGCGTCGCACTGTGCAAGCTGCTGCTCGAAAAGCCCGACATGCTGCTGCTCGACGAACCGACCAACCACCTCGACGCCGAATCGGTCGACTGGCTCGAACAGTTCCTGGTGCGCTTCCCGGGCACCGTCGTCGCCGTCACGCACGATCGCTACTTCCTCGACAACGCGGCCGAGTGGATTCTCGAACTCGACCGCGGCCACGGCATTCCGTGGAAGGGCAACTACAGCAGCTGGCTCGACCAGAAGGAAGAGCGCCTGAAGCAGGAAGAAGCGTCGGAGTCGGCGCGCCAGAAGGCGATCAAGAAGGAACTGGAGTGGGTGCGCCAGAACCCGAAGGGCCGCCAGGCGAAGTCGAAGGCGCGTATCGCGCGCTTCGAGGAGCTGAACAGCCAGGAATACCAGAAGCGCAACGAGACGCAGGAAATCTTCATTCCGGTCGGCGACCGCCTCGGCAATGAAGTGATCGAGTTCAAGAACGTCAGCAAGGCGTTCGGCGACCGCCTGCTGATCGACAACCTGAACCTGAAGATCCCGGCCGGCGCGATCGTCGGCATCATCGGCCCGAACGGCGCCGGCAAGTCGACGCTGTTCCGGATGCTGACGGGCAAGGAGCAGCCGGATTCGGGCGAGGTCGTGATGGGCCCGACGGTGAAGCTCGCGTACGTCGACCAGAGCCGCGATGCGCTCGACGGCTCGAAGACCGTGTTCGAGGAAATCTCGGGCGGCGCCGACGTGCTGACGGTGGGCAAGTACGAGACGCCGTCGCGCGCGTACATCGGCCGCTTCAACTTCAAGGGCGGCGACCAGCAGAAGATCGTCGGCAACCTGTCCGGCGGCGAACGCGGCCGCCTGCACCTCGCGAAGACGCTGATCTCGGGCGGCAACGTGCTGCTGCTCGACGAACCGTCGAACGACCTCGACGTCGAAACGCTGCGCGCGCTGGAAGACGCACTGCTCGAATTCGCGGGCTCGGTGATGGTGATCTCGCACGATCGCTGGTTCCTCGACCGGATCGCGACGCACATCCTCGCGTTCGAAGGCGATTCGCAGGTCACGTTCTTCGACGGCAACTACCAGGAGTACGAAGCCGACAAGCGCGCGCGCCTCGGCGAGGAAGCCGCGAAGCCGCACCGACTGCGCTACAAGCCGATCACCCGCTGAGCGGCGCGGCCCGGGCGCCCGGCACTGCGGCAACGCGGGGCCGGATGCCGAAGGTGGCCGCTTCCTTCCGGATCGGCAAAATGACAAAGCGGGCTCGTGGCCCGCTTTTTTCATCTGACGATCGCTCGCCCGCCGCCTACGCGAGCGCGCCCAGTTCGCGCAGCCGCGCCTCAGTCTGCGCCGCGCTCGTGTGATGAATGCCGTGCCAGCCGAGCGCCGTTGCGGCCGCGGCGTTCTTCGCGTTGTCGTCGATGAACACGAGCTCGCGCGGCGCGATGCCCGGCAGGTGCGGATCGATTCTCGCGTGCATCTCGCGGTAGATCGCCGGATCGGGTTTCACGAGCTTCACGCGGCCCGACACGACGATGTCCCTGAACCGCCGCAGGACCGGGAAGTTGTCCCACGCATACGGAAACGTCTGCGCGGACCAGTTCGTCAGCCCGAACAGCGGCATCCCCTGCGCGTCGAGCCGGTCGACGAGCGCGGCGCCTTCGTCGAGCACGCCGCCGATCATCTCGTGCCAGCGTGCGTAGAACGCGCGGATCAGCACCTCGTGCTCCGGAAACTTCGCGACGAGCTCGGCCGTACCTTCCTCGATCGTCTGCCCGCCGTCCTGGCGAATCACCCAGTCCATCGCGCAGACATGCGTGAGGAACCAGCGACGCTCGGCCTCGTCGGGAATCAGTTGCCGGTAAAGGTAGTCGGGGCTCCAGTCGATCAGCACGCCGCCGAAATCGAACACCACCGCCTTGATCGTCATGCGAACTCCGCGGCGAGCACGTCGGCGAGCGGACGCGGCGTGACCGCGTTGCCCGACAGCGAATTGTTTGCCCAGACGAAGTGATGATGCGCGACGATCTGCGCGGCCGACAGGTGCGCACGCTCGTTCGTCGTATGCAGGTCGGACACGACGGTCGTCCGGTAGCCGAGCAGTGCCGCACGGCGCGCGGCCGAATCGACGCAGAACTCGGTCGCATAGCCGCAGATCAGCACCGAACGGATGCCGTGGCGGTCGAGCTGCGCCGCGAGCGGCGTGTCGTGGAACGAGTCGCCCACCTGCTTGCGCACGCGCCAGTCGTCGCTCCCGACGACCAGCCCCGCATGCAGTTCCCAGCCCGGCGTGCCGGGCACGATGTCGTCGTCCGCGTCGCCGTCGTGCTGCACGAAGCACACGGGCGCGTTCGCCGCGCGTGCCGCCGCCGTCAACCGGTTGATGCCCGACACCACGTCGTCGAGCCGGTACGCGGGCTGCGCCCGCTCCACCAGTCCGCGCTGCATGTCGACCACGATCACTGCGGTGTCCGCCATGTGTTGCCCTCGCTATTGTTGTTCGGCCGTCGTCCGGCCGTTATCGCACGTCGCGTCAGATCGGCTGCGTGCGCGTGTCGAGCCATGCCTTCGCGTCGCCGCTCAGGTGCCGGCCGACGCGCTCGCGCACCGTCGCGTGATACGTGTTCAGCCACGCGCGCTCTTCGTCGTGCAGCATCTCGATCAGCACGCAGCGCGTGTCGATCGGGCACAGCGTCAGCGTCTCGAACGCGAGGAAATCGCCGAACTCGGTCTTCCCGGCCGCGCGGTTCACGACCAGGTTCTCGATCCGGATGCCCCACTGGCCGGGGCGGTACACGCCCGGCTCGATCGACGTGATCATCCCCTCTTCCATCGCCGTGTACGGCTCGGCCGGCGCGTAGTGCGAGATGACCTGCGGGCCCTCGTGCACGTTCAGGAAATAGCCGACGCCATGCCCCGTGCCGTGGCCGTAGTCGAGCCCGGCCGCCCACATCGGCGCGCGCGCGATCGCGTCGAGCATCGGCGAGCGGATGCCGCGCGGGAAGCGTGCGCGCGACAGCGCCATCATCGATTTCAGCACGATCGTGAAATCGCGCCGCTGCAGGTCGCTGACGGTGCCGACCGGCACGACGCGCGTGATGTCGGTCGTGCCCGTCACGTACTGGCCGCCCGAATCGATCAGCAACAGGCCGTCGCCGGCGATCGTCGCGTGCGACTCGGGCGTGGCGTGGTAATGCGGCATCGCGCCGTTCGCGTTGAAGCCGGCGATCGTCGCGAAGCTCGGCGACACATAGCCGGGGCGCCGTGCGCGCGCAGCCGTGAGCTTCTCCTCGATCGTCAGTTCGGTGATCGTCTCGCGGTTCACGGCCTGCTCGAACCACGCAAAGAATTCCGCGAGCGCGGCGCCGTCGTGCTCCATCGTCACGCGCACGTGCTCGATCTCGGCGGACGTCTTGCGTGACTTCGCGAACGTCGACGGATTCACGGCCTCGACGAGCTTCACGCCGGCCGGCACGGCCTCGAGCGTGCCGAACGTCACGCGGCGCGGGTCGACCAGCAGCGTCGCGCCGTCGGGCAGCGCCGCGAGCGATGCGCGTGCGGCATCGTATGCACGGACGTCGACGCCGTCCTGCGCGAGCGACGCGGCCAGCGCCGGCGACACCTTGCCGTCGGCGACGAACAGCGTCGCGCGATCGGCACCGATCATTGCGTGCGCAACGAATACGGGATTGAAGTTGACGTCGGCGCCGCGCAGGTTGAACAACCAGGCCAGATCGTCGAGCGTCGACACGAAATGCCACTGCGCGCCCTGCGCGTGCATCGCGCGGCGCACTTCGGCCAGCTTGCTCGCGCGCGTCGTGTCCGCCTGCGGCGCCGCGTGCTCGAACACCGCGTCGCCGGGCAGCCCCGGGCGCTCGGGCCAGATCGCGTCGAGCAGGTCGAGGTCGGTGCGCAGCGCGATGCCGCGCGCGCTCAGCGCGGCCGTCAGCCCGCGCGCGGCCGCGACGCCGAGCACGGCGCCGTCGACGCCGACCGTCGCGCCCGCTGCCACGTTCTGCG
Source organism: Burkholderia pyrrocinia (assembly GCF_022809715.1). Lineage (NCBI taxonomy): Bacteria > Pseudomonadati > Pseudomonadota > Betaproteobacteria > Burkholderiales > Burkholderiaceae > Burkholderia > Burkholderia pyrrocinia. The sequence goes on along the minus strand of NZ_CP094459.1, from coordinate 499,090 downwards.
CGAGCCAGTCGACGTGCGGCGCGCTCTGCTGCCCGCCCGTCATCTTCATCAACTGCACGCCCGTGCCGGCCAGTTCGGCATCGGCCTGCACCCAGTAGCGGCTGTCGACCCACAGCCCCGCGAAATCCGCGGTCACGACCAGCGTGCCGACCGAGCCCGTGAAGCCGGACAGCCAGCGGCGGGCCTGCCAGCGCTCGGGCAGGTATTCGGACAGATGGGGATCGGCGGACGGCACGAGATAGGCGGCCAGATCCTCGCGGGCCATGGCGCCGCGCAGCAGCGCGAGGCGGGCCGGCACCGACGAGACTTCGGGAAGACGGGCATTCATGATTTCACCTGAGAGCATTCAGCGACGGGCCGACAGCGCGACCGTCACGGCTACGGCAAGGAACGCGACGCCGGTGCAGACCGGCCATTCGAGCGTCTCGCCATCGTAAAACAGTCCCGAGAGATTGCCGGCCATGCGGGCGGCAGCCGCACCCACGATGCCGACGAGTACCGCGATCCACCACGCCGGCCGGCCCGTGCGCCGCATCGGGTGCAGCCATCGGCCGAACAGCCCGACGGCCGCTCCCAGGACAAGGATTCCAAACCAGTTCATTCGACGCCTTCTATAAATTCAGATTCGTCCCATAGGCGTGAACGTTGCCAGCGGCTAGCATCGATTCATCCATCGAACCCGAGACCAGCCGGGCGCCGCGAACGTTCGAGTGTAGGGGCCGACTCGACGTTATGGCAAGCGCGCACCGGCTGCCGTATTGAAGAAACTCTCATGCGAATCGCTCTGATCGATCCGGAGGCGCGTCATGCCGCGCTCCTGAACCGCCTGCTCTTTGCAGGCGGTCATGTGTGCCACGCGTTTTCGTCCAGCACGGCGTTCTTCGAATGGCTCGCCACCGACACCTGCGACATGCTGATCACCGGCAACTGGGCCGGCGACCAGCCCGCCGAGGAAGTCATACCGCGCGCGCAGGCGATCCTGCCCGGGCTGCCGGCCATCGCCGTGATGCAGTTGCCGCGCGAAAGCGAAATCGTATCGTGCCTGCACGCGGGCGCCGACGATTGCCTCGTGCGCCCCGTCAGCGGGCCCGAACTGCTCGCGCGCGTCAACGCGCTGAGCCGGCGCGCCGGCGTGCGCCGGCCGCCGACCCGCTCGCGCGAAATGTATGGCGAATACGCATTCGACGCCACGCATTGCCTTGTGCGCTTCGGCAACGCAATCGTTTCACTCACGCCCAAGGAGTTCCGCTTCGCGCAGTTGCTGTTCGCGAACCTGTCGCGGCCCGTGTCGCGCGCCCATATCCTCGAAACGGTGTGGGCCCGCCGCCGCGACATGAAGTCGCGCACGCTCGATACGCATGCGTCCCGGCTGCGCAGCAAGTTGCAGCTGCTTCCGGAGCATGGCTACCGCCTGTTGCCGCTCTACGGCTATGGCTACCAGCTCGAACGCGTGCCGATCGAGCCCCCAAATTCCCGGCCGTGCCACACCGATGCCCGGTATGCGGCGAGTGAGGAAATCGCTGAAACGCTATAATATGGGGCTAAACGATAGCCCTCGATATGCAACTCCTCACGATCGGAATCAATCACCACACTGCGCCTGTCGCCCTGCGCGAACGCGTGGCGTTTCCGCTCGAGCAGATCAAGCCGGCTCTCGTCACGTTCAAGAACGTGTTTCTCGGGCCCCAGGCACCCAACACGCCCGAAGCGGCGATCCTCTCCACCTGCAACCGCACCGAACTGTATTGCGCGACCGACGATCGCGCAGCACGTGAAGGCGCGCTCCGCTGGCTGTCGGAGTATCACCGGATTCCCGTCGACGAGCTCGCCCCGCATGTTTACGCGCTACCGCAGTCGGAAGCGGTCCGCCATGCATTCCGCGTCGCATCCGGCCTCGATTCGATGGTGCTTGGCGAAACGCAGATTCTGGGCCAGATGAAGGACGCCGTGCGCACCGCGACGGAAGCCGGCGCGCTCGGCACCTATCTGAACCAGCTGTTCCAGCGCACATTCGCGGTGGCGAAGGAAGTGCGCGGCACGACCGAGATCGGCACGCAGTCGGTGTCGATGGCCGCCGCCGCGGTTCGCCTCGCACAGCGGATCTTCGAAAAGGTGTCGGATCAGCGCGTGCTGTTCATCGGCGCCGGCGAGATGATCGAGCTGTGCGCGACGCACTTCGCCGCGCAAGGCCCGCGCGAACTCGTCGTCGCGAACCGCACGGCCGAACGCGGCCAGCGGCTCGCCGAACGCTTCAACGGCCGCGCGATGCCGCTGTCGGATCTGCCGGCCCGCATGCAGGAATTCGACATCATCGTGTCGTGCACGGCGTCGACGCTGCCGATCATCGGCCTCGGCGCGGTCGAGCGTGCGGTGAAAGCACGCCGCCACCGGCCGATCTTCATGGTCGACCTCGCGGTGCCGCGCGACATCGAGCCCGAGGTCGGCAAGCTGAAGGACGTGTTCCTCTACACCGTCGACGATCTCGGCGCGATCGTGCGCGAAGGCAACGCATCGCGCCAGGCGGCGGTCGCGCAGGCTGAATCGATCATCGAGACGCGTGTGCAGAACTTCATGCAATGGCTCGACACGCGCAGCGTCGTGCCGGTGATTCGTCACATGCATACGCAGGCCGACGCGCTGCGCCGTGCCGAAGTCGACAAGGCACAGAAGCTGCTCGCACGCGGCGACGATCCGGCCGCCGTGCTCGAAGCGCTGTCGCAGGCGCTGACCAACAAGCTGATCCACGGCCCGACGAGCGCGCTCAACCGCGTGAACGGCGCCGATCGCGATTCGCTGATCGACCTGATGCGTGGCTTCTACCAGCACGCGCCGCGGTCGAACGACCAGTCCGGCCACTAGCGCCGGCCGGTTGCCCTGCCGCCGGCCGCGAGCCGGCCTATCCTTTCCGAATACCCTTGCCCGGGAGCGCCGCTCCACACCATGAAGACGAGCATGCAACGCAAGCTCGACCAGCTGTCCACACGGCTGGCCGAACTGAACGACCTGCTGAGCCGCGAAAACGTCACGGCCGATCTCGACCAGTACCGCAAGCTGACGCGCGAACATGCGGAACTCGGCCCGGTCGTCGAGCAGTACGCGCTGTGGCGCCAGTCGCGCAGCGACGAAACGGCCGCGCAGGAACTGCTCGCCGATCCGTCGATGCGCGATTTCGCCGAGGACGAGATCCGCAGCGCGCGAGAAAGCATGGCCCGCCTCGAGGTCGAGCTGCAGAAAATGCTGTTGCCGAAGGATCCGAACGACGATCGCAACATCTTCCTCGAAATCCGCGCGGGCACGGGCGGCGACGAATCGGCGCTGTTCGCGGGCGACCTGCTGCGCATGTACCTGCGCTTCGCGGAACGCCATCGCTGGCAGGTCGAGATGATGTCGGAGAGCGCGTCGGATCTCGGCGGCTACAAGGAAGTGATCGTGCGGATCGCGGGCCAGGGCGCGTATTCGCGCCTGAAGTTCGAATCGGGCGGCCATCGCGTGCAGCGCGTGCCGGCGACCGAGACGCAGGGGCGCATCCATACGTCCGCGTGCACGGTCGCGGTGATGCCGGAAGCCGACGAGATCGGCGAGATCGAGATCAATCCGGCCGACCTGCGGATCGATACGTTCCGTGCGTCCGGCGCGGGCGGCCAGCACATCAACAAGACCGATTCGGCGGTGCGCGTCACGCACATCCCGACCGGAATCGTCGTCGAGTGCCAGGACGACCGTTCGCAGCACAAGAACAAGGATCGCGCGCTGAAGGTGCTCGCCGCGCGCATCAAGGACAAGCAGTATCACGAGCAGCACGCGAAGGAAGCGGCGACGCGCAAGAGCCTGATCGGCTCCGGCGACCGCTCGGAGCGGATCCGCACGTACAACTTCCCGCAGGGCCGGATGACCGACCACCGGATCAACCTGACGCTGTACCGGCTCGAGGCGATCATGGACGGCGATCTCGACGAACTGATCGGTGTGCTCGTCAGCGAGCACCAGGCCGAACTGCTCGCGTCGCTCGGCGACGCCGACTGAGGCCGCGATGCCCGACACTACCGCCGACGAACTGTTGCGCGCGTCGCCGCTCGACGCGGTCGATGCGCGCGTGCTGCTCGCGCACGCGCTCGGCTGGACCCGCACGCAACTGATTACGCGTGGCGACACGCCGCTCGACGCTGCCGCGGTCGAACGCTATCGCGCGCTCGAAGCGCGCCGCGTGGCCGGCGAGCCGGTCGCGCAGCTCGTCGGGATGCGCGAATTCTTCGGCCGGCCGTTCGACGTGACGCCCGACGTGCTGATCCCGCGCCCCGAAACCGAACTGCTCGTCGAAGCCGCGCTCGACGCGATCGACGGGCTGCCGCATCCGGCCGTGCTCGATCTCGGCACCGGCAGCGGCGCGATCGCCGTATCGATCGCGGCCGAGCGTCCCGATGCACGCGTGTGGGCGCTCGACCGTTCGCCGGCCGCGCTCGCAGTCGCGCAATGCAACGCCGGCAAGCTGCTCGACGCGCACCGCCCCGGCGGCCCGCTGCACTGGCTGCAGAGCGACTGGTACGCGGCGCTCGATCCGGCGCTCGCATTCGACACGATCGTCAGCAACCCGCCGTACATCGCGCAGCACGATCCGCACCTTGCGCAGGGCGATCTGCGTTTCGAGCCGCGCGGCGCGCTTACCGACGACGCCGACGGCCTCAGCGCGATCCGCACGATCGTCGCGGGCGCCGGCGCCTACCTGAAACCGGGCGGCACGCTGTGGATCGAGCACGGCTACGACCAGGCCGAAGCCGTCCGCGCAGTGCTGTCGTCGCACGGCTTCGTCGCAGTCGAATCGCTCGCCGATCTGGCTGCGATCGAACGCACGACCGGCGGCCGCCTGCCGGGCTGATGCCCGGCCCGCCCGGTTGAAATCCGCTATCATTTCGATCTAACGCCCCGCAAACGCAAGGTCAGTCATGGACACCCAACAACGTATCAAGCAAATCGTCGACGAAAACCAGGTCGTGCTCTTCATGAAGGGCAACGCGCAATTCCCGATGTGCGGCTTCTCGGGCCGCGCGGTGCAGGTGCTGAAGGCCTGCGGCGTCGACCAGTTCAAGACGGTCAACGTGCTCGAGGACGACGAAATCCGCCAGGGCATCAAGGAATTCTCGAACTGGCCGACCATCCCGCAGCTCTACGTGAAGGGCGAATTCGTCGGCGGCTCGGACATCATGATGGAGATGTACCAGTCGGGCGAGCTGCAGCAACTGTTCGCAGCCGCTTAACACGCCCGACCCGTCCCACCCTTTCGATGGCATCTCCCAGCGCGCCGCCACGCCGGCTGATCGTCGCGATCACCGGCGCCACCGGCGCGATCTACGGCGTGCGGCTGCTCGACCTGCTGCGCGCCGCCGGCGGCGTCGAAACGCATCTGCTGATTTCGAACGCCGGCTGGCTCAACATCCAGCATGAACTGAAGCTGCCGAAGGCCGATGTCGAAAGCCGTGCGGACGTCGTGCATTCGGTGCGCGACGTCGGCGCGACGATCGCGTCGGGCTCGTTCGCGACCGACGGGATGGTGATCGCGCCATGCTCGATGAAGACGCTCGCGAGCGTTGCGCACGGGCTGTCCGACAACCTGATCACGCGCGCGGCCGACGTCACGCTGAAGGAACGCCGCCGTCTCGTGCTGATGGTGCGCGAAACGCCGTTCAACCTCGCGCATCTGCGCAACATGACCGCCGTCACCGAAATGGGCGGCATCGTGTTTCCGCCGTTGCCCGCGTTCTATGCGATGCCGAAGACGATCGAGGAACTCGTCGACCAGACCGTCACCCGCGTGCTCGACCTGTTCGCGCTCAGCGCACCGCTGACGACACCGTGGGCCGGCATCCGGCACGCGCAGTAAGCCGATCGCCACACCCGCTTCTTCGCGCATCTTCACCGATTCAATCGGCAATTCATTCGATTTCACGCGTACTGACGTCTACCCACACCAGAACGCATTGCATCGCGACGATTATCAACAAACAAGCATCAATCAAATTCTCTGGCGCGGATTTATCAATGTCAGGTGCACGCCTATAGTCACAGGCAAACCCTTTTGCAGGCCACCGCCATGAACCGCTTGCCTTCGCTGTACCTGTCCCACGGCGCGCCGACGCTGCCGATCGACCCGACGCTGCCGTCCGGTGCGTTCACGCACCTCGGCGCCGAATTGCCGCGCCCGCGCGCGGTACTGATGCTGTCCGCGCACTGGGGCACGCAACAGCCGGTCGCGAGCGTCGCCGCACACCCGGAAACGATCCACGACTTCTACGGTTTTCCGCGCGCGCTGTACGAGATCCGCTATCCGGCGCCGGGCGCCCCTGACGTCGCCGAGCGAGCGGCCGCGCTGCTGAACGCAGCCGGCATCGCGACCGCGACGACCGAGCACGGGCTCGACCACGGCGCGTGGGTGCCGATGCTGCTGATGTTCCCGGAGGCCGACGTGCCGGTCGCGCAGTTGTCGATCCAGCCGCGCGCGGACGCGGCCCACCACTTCGCGCTCGGCCGCGCGCTGCGGCCGCTGCGCGACGAAGGCGTGATGGTGATCGGCTCGGGCCAGATCACGCACAACCTGCGCGCAGCCGATTTCGGCGCGGCGCCCGAGGATGCGGACCCGCGCGTGGCGGAATTCACCGGCTGGTTCGAGGAGAAGCTCGCCGCGCGCGACGTCGACGCGCTGCTCGACTACCGCCGGCAGGCACCGCATGCGGCGCTGATGCATCCGACCGACGAACATCTGCTGCCGGTGTTCACGGCGCTCGGCGCGGCGGACGACGACTACCAGCTCGGCATCCAGTCGCTCGGCACCTACCAGCGCGTGCTCGCGATGACGAACTACGTGTTCGCGAGCGCGGCCGCCTGAATTCCGCGAGACAACCGGCGACAACAAACAAAAAACCCGCCCGGGCATTGCCCGGGCGGGTTTTTTCACTGCTTCCCGCCGCCGCCGAATCCGGCGGCAGGTCACGCGTCAGACACCGACCCCTTCGAGGATCTCGTCGTGCGTCTCGCGCTCGTCGAGATACTGGGTCCGGTAGCCGGTACTCACGCCCCAGAAGTAGAACACGAGCGAAATCGCAGCGACGATCAGCATGTCCCAGCCGTACGGCAGATAGCCGTGACCGCCGAATTCCTTGCTGCCGATCAGCGACAGCACGGCCATCGTCGGCAGGTACGCGACCAGCCACCATGCGGCCTTCAGGTCGGCACCCCAGCCGGTCCAGCCCGACTTCGCCTGGAAGTAGAAATACACCGGCAGTGCAACGATCATCAGCAGGATGATTTCGCCCGTCAGCGGCCACTTCGCCCAGTACAGGATCAGCGACGCGCAGACGAACGCGAACGGTGCGATCAGCTTCATCAGCGGAATCGACAGCGGGCGCTCGATGTCGGTCGCCGCGCGGCGCAGCGCCATCAGGCTGATCGGGCCGGTCAGGTACGAGATCACCGTCGCAACCGAGATCACTGCCGCGAGCGAGCTCCAGCCGCGGAAGAAGAACAGGAAGATGAACGAGACCAGCAGGTTGAACCACATCGCCTGGCGCGGCACGCCGTAGAGCGGGTGCACGTTGCCGAACATCTTCGGCATCGTGTTGTTGCGCTCCATCGCGTAGATCATCCGGGTGGTCGTCGCCATGTAGGTCGTGCCGGTGCCGCTCGGGCTGATGAACGCGTCGACGTACAGCAGGATCGCGAGCCAGTTCAGGTTCAGCGCGATCGCGAGTTCCGCGAACGGCGACGAGAAGTTGAAGTGCGACCAGCCCTGTGCGACGTCGGCCGGATTCACCGAGCCGATGTAGGCCACCTGCAGCAGCACGTAGATCACGAGCGCGATCAGGATCGACGAGATCACCGCGAACGGCACGCTGCGCGACGGATTGCGCGCTTCGCCCGCGAGGTTCACGGGGCTCTGGAAGCCGTTGAACGCGAACACGATGCCGCTCGTCGCGACCGCGGTCAGCACCGCCGACCAGCCGTACGGCGCAAAGCTTGCATTGGATGCAGTGCCGAGGTTCTCCGAATGGAAGCTCGTCAGCATCAGGCCGAGGATCGTGAGGCCGGGGATCAGGAACTTGAAGATCGTGATTGCGGTGTTCGCACGCGCGAAGGCCTTCACACCCCAGTAGTTCAGCATGAAGTAGATGACGACCAGCACGGCCGACAGCAGCAGCCCGGGTGTCGTCAACTCGCCGTTCACGAACAGGCTGTGCGCCCACGGATACGGCCACGTGCTCATGTACTGGATCGACGCTTCGGCCTCGATCGGGATCACGGAGACGATCGCGATCCAGTTGGCCCATGCGCTGATGAAGCCCACCAGCGAACCGTGCGAATAGCGCGCATAGCGCACCATGCCGCCCGACTCGGGGAACATCGCGCCCAGTTCGGCGTAAGTCAGTGCAATCGCGAGAATCACGACCGCGCCGATGATCCATGCGCAGATCGCCGCCGGACCGGCAATCTTCGCGGCCTTCCAGGCGCCGAACAGCCAGCCCGAGCCGATAATCGAACCCAGCCCCGTCAGCATCAATGCAAACGGGCCGATGTTCCGTTGAATAGAACTCTTCACATCCTCTCCTGTGTCTCAAAAAGCATGGTCGGCCCGCAGTCCGGGATCGGCTCGGACTGCACCGCGCACGCATTCTTGGGGGGACGAGTCATCCGATCGGGGCAACCCGTCCGCGCGGCGCGTAGTTTAACGGTTGCACCTCGAACGTGGCGCCAAAATCGTTCGGCCCCTACAAAAAATTCGCATCGCCTGCAAGCTTTGTAAACCTGATATACGCAATAACCCTGAGAGCATGGAAATACGGTTGACCACACGATCGATTAGCCGTATAAAGGACTTCGCAGGATTTCAAGCGGCGAGTGAATTGGTTCTTTCGTAGTTCGCCCATCAACGGTACTCCGGTTGGTCCTATTACCCCTTCCTTGATTTTCCGCACCCCATGGGCTTCGGCCCCGTTTTATCTTTTTAGGAACAAGTAACATGGCAACCGGTACCGTCAAGTGGTTCAATGACGCAAAGGGCTTCGGCTTCATCACCCCGGAAGGCGGCGGCGACGATCTGTTCGCGCACTTCTCGGAAATCCGCACCGAAGGCTTCAAGACGCTGCAAGAAAACCAGAAGGTCGAGTTCGAAGTGAAGACGGGCCCGAAGGGTCTGCAAGCTGCGAACATCAAGCCGCTGTAAGTTCTGCGCGAGATTTGATGTAAAAAAGCCCCGCTTCGGCGGGGCTTTTTGTTTTTGTGCGCCAATCCGGCACGGCGGAATGCGGCTGCCTGCATTCAGCCGAACAGCCGCTGCGCGTGAATGCCGAGCCCCGTCGCGACACTCGCGAGGCGGTCGCCGAATACCGGCTGCGCATCCGGGAATGCGCCCGCGAGCGCACCCGACAGGAACGCGAGCCCCGTCGAGCCGCCGGTGAAATACAGTGCGCCGACGTCGCGCGGCGCAACGCCCGCGAGCCGCACCGTCTCGCGCGCGGCGTCGACGATGCGCGCGGTGTCGTCACGGCTCGCATCGACGAGACGATCGGAATCGAACGCGATCAGCAGGTCTTCTTCCACGTCGTTCAGGTCGATCATCGTCTCCCCGCCCGCCGCGACGCCGATCTTCGCTTCTTCCGCGCGCGCCATCAATGCATGCCCGAGCCGCTGCTCGACCACGCTCGTGAGCCGGTCGTATTGCCGCGCATCCTGGTACAGGTGCTTCATCAGCTTCAGCTCGCCGAGCCGCTTCGGCGTGTAGACCGTATTGATCAGGTGCCAGGTCGCGAGATCGAAGTAGATCTTGTTCGGCAGCTCGCGCCCTTCCGGGTCGAGCGAACGGTAGCCGAACGCAGGCAGGATCGCCGCCAGCTCGACACGCCGGTCATAGTCGGTGCCCGCGACGTGCACGCCGTGGTGAGCCAGCACGTCGTCCTTGCGCTCGAGCCGCACCATCCGCTCGGGCCCGACGCGCACCAGCGAGAAGTCGGACGTGCCGCCGCCGATGTCGGCGACGAGCACGAGGCGTTCGGCCTGCTGGCGCGATTCGTAGTCGAACGCGGCGGCAATCGGTTCGTACTGGAAGTGAACGTCCGCGAAGCCGACCGACCGCGCGGCCGCCTCGAGCTGATCCTGCGCGAGACGGTCGGCGCGCGGATCGTCGTCGACGAAGAACACGGGCCGGCCGAGCACCGCGCGGCCGATCGGCGCGCCCGCGCGCGCTTCGGCCTTGCGCTTCAGGTGCGTCAGGAAGCGCGCGATGATTTCGGTGTACGCGATCGCGCTGCCGTCGCCGAGATCGGTCGTCGTTTCCGCGAGCGGCGAGCCGAGGATGCTCTTCATCGAACGCATCAGCCGGCCGTCGAAACCGTCGATATAGGACGCCAGCGCCGCGCGGCCGTACTCGACCGTCTCCTCGTCGTTGTTGAAGAAGATCGCGGTGGGCAGCGTCAGGTGGTCGCCCTCGACGGGCGCGAGGCGCATGCCGTCGCCGTCGGGCAGCGCCACGGCGGAATTGGACGTGCCGAAATCGATCGCGCAGTAAGTCATGGGAAGTTGCCGCAGCAGGGCCGGCGCGAAAACGGAAAGGACGGGCTTTTTAACATGAAGCCCGCGGGATCACAACCGGGCCCGCCACCGGTGCCGCGGAACGGGCTTCGGTGACGACGGCGCGCGGCCTGGCGCGCCGGAGATGCGCGCGGACGGGATGCACGATGCAGCCGCCCGCCTGGCAGGTCAGGCTGCCGCGTCGAAGCTCTTCTTCCACGCGCTCGCATACACGACTTCGCCGATCGCATGGCGCGTGCGCGGCGCCTTCTCGCGATCGCGCAGCACGGGATCGAGCTTGTCGACGTTGCCGTAGTGGCCGAGCGAGATGATCGATACGATCGCGACGTCGGCCGGAATCGCGAATGCGTCGCGGAACGCCTTCGCGTCGAAACCGCTCATCTGGTGCGCGGCGAGGCCGAGCGCGTGCGCCTGCAGCACCAGCGACATCGCCGCGGCGCCTGCATCGTACAGCGCGGTCGGCGCCGGTTCGCCCTTAGGCGAAAGCGTATGCGCGGTCACCGCGATCAGCACGGGCGCCGGCGCATTCCAGCCCTGGTTGAACGGCACCAGCGTCGCGAATGCGCGCTTGAATGCGTCTTCGTCCTGCGTGCGCTCGAATACGATGAAGCGCCACGGCTGCGCGTTGTATGCGGACGGCGCCCAGCGCGCGGCTTCGAGCACCGCGTGCAGATCGCCGGCGCTGACGGGTTCATCCGAATACGCGCGCGGGCTCCACCGGCCCGCGATCAGATCGTGAATCGAAACAGTGGTGGGAGCAGGTTTGACGGACATGCGGTTCCTCGCTGACATCGATGAAGGGGCGCGAACGCCTGGCGAACCGCAAGCATACCCGCTTGAGCGTTTGCGCGCCCGATCCTCCCGCGCTATGCAAATCACCGTGCCTGCAATGGCCGGCCGCATGCGGTGCGGCCGGCCGGGCCACCGTGCTCAGGCTGCCTGCGCTGCCGCACGCGACGGGCCGCGGTTGATTCGCAGCACGATCAGCGCACCGACGATGCACAACCCGCCCGAGATCATCGACGCGATCGTGTAGGTGCCGAGGCTCGCGCGCAGCAGCCCCGCGCCGAGCGCCGCGAATGCCGCGCCGAGCTGGTGGCCGGCGACGATCCAGCCGAACACGACCGGCGCCGCGGCCTTGCCGAACACGTCGGTCGCGAGCCGCACGGTCGGCGGCACGGTCGCGATCCAGTCGAGCCCGTAGAACATCGCGAACAGCGGCAGCCCGAAGAAATCGATGCCGAACGCATGCGGCAGGTAGATCAGCGACAGCCCGCGCAGCCCGTAGTACCAGAACAGCAGCACGCGGTTGTCGTAACGATCGGACAGCCAGCCCGACAGCGTCGTGCCGAACAGGTCGAACACGCCCATCGCCGCGAGCAGCGACGCACCCTGCACTTCGGTCATCCCGTAGTCGCTGCACATCGCGATCAGGTGTGTGCCGACGTAGCCGTTGGTGCTCGCGCCGCAGATGAAGAAGCTGAAGAACAGCAGCCAGAAGTCGCGCGAACGGCTCGCCATCAGCAGCGTGCGGAACGCGACCGCGAGCGGGTTGTCCTTCGTCGCGTCGAGCGCGGGCGGCGCATCGGCCGGCTCGCCGTACGGGCGCAACTGCACGTCGGCCGGCCGTTCGGGCAGCAGGAACGCGACGAGCGGAATCACGATCGCGGCCGCTACCGCGACGACCAGCACGACCGGCCGCCAGCCATGGCGCTGCGCGATCGCCGCTAGCATCGGCAGGAACACGAGCTGGCCGGTGGCCGTGCTCGCGGTCAGGATGCCCATGACCAGGCCGCGCCGCGCATGGAACCAGCGCGTGACGAAGGTCGCGGACAGCGTCAGCGCGACGACGCCCGTCGAGCAGCCGACCATCAGGCCCCAGATCACCACCATCTGCCAGCTCTGCGTCATCATCGACGACAGCGCGACGCCCGCGCTCATCGTCACGAGCGCGGTGAGGATCGTCGGGCGCAGCCCGAAGCGCTGCATCGCGGCGGCCGCGAACGGCCCCGTCAGCCCGTACAGCGCGATGTTCACCGAGATCGCCAGCGAAATCGCCGCGCGGCTCCAGCCGAGTTCGCGTTCGAGCGGCACCATCAGCACGCTCGGCGTCGCGCGGGTGCCGGCTGCCGCCAGCAGGATCAGGAATACCACCGCCGCCGCGAGCCATCCGTAGTGGAAGCGCCCGCCGATTCGTGTCACCGCCCAGTTCATCGTCATCTTCTCCAGTTGGCGGCTCCGGCGCCATCGCACCTGCTCCGCCCTACCCAGCCAGGCCACCTCCGCCGCACACTGCATCGGCTGACCCGGGCCGACGCTTGGCATTTGTCTGTCGATCCGACCAGCATTGTTACCGACCGGTCACAACTGTGTTGCGATCGTAGTTACCAGTCGGTAACATGTCAAGCAATTCATCACGTAGTCGAGGGTCATCATGTCCGGCATCGAAGCCGCCAAACCGCTGGCGCGCCGCACGCGCCGGCCGATCGACGGGGCCACTGCGCACGAGCACCTGCTGCGCGCCGCCGAGGAGCTGTTTTACCGGGAAGGCGTTCGCACGGTCGGCGTCGAGGCGGTCGTCGAGCGCGCGGGCGTCAACAAGATGAGCCTGTACCGCCAGTTCTCGTCGAAGGACGAGCTGATCCTCGCGTACCTGGAGCGGATGGACGCGTGCTTCTTCGAGCGTCTCGACACGAGCGTCGCCAAGCATCCGGGCCAGCCGAAGGCGCAATTGATCCAGTATTTCGTCGATCTTGCCGAGCGCGCGACGCAGAAGGACTATCGCGGCTGTCCGTTCGTCAACGTCGCCGCGGAATTCCCGGATGCGTCGCACCCGGCGCGCGAGCGCGTCGCGCAGAACAAGGAACAGTTGATGAAGCGGCTCGTCGCGCTGTGCGAAGACGCCGGCGCCCGCCAGCCGCAGGCGCTCGCCGATGCGCTCGCGCTGGTGGTCGAAGGCATCTATGCGGCGAGCCAGACCTACCGGCACGGCGAAACGCCGATCGGTATCGCGCCCGCGCTCGTCACGCAGTTGATCGAGGCCGCGTGCGCATGACGGGCGGCGCACGCCCGAACCCGGCGTGCCCGCTACAATGCGGCCCTCTCCGCTCCACCGCCCGACTGGTTTCACGATGACCGACACCCGCCCCGAATCGCACGACGACATCCTCGCTGCCACGCGGCACTGGCTCGCGCGTGCGGTGATCGGGCTCAATCTGTGCCCGTTCGCGAAAAGCGTCTATGTGAAGGAACAGGTGCGCTACGCGATCAGCGAAGCGACGACGCTGGAAGACGCGCTCGCCGAGCTCGAAACCGAGCTGCGCGCGCTCGACGCGGCGGACCCGCAGCAGGTCGACACGACGCTCGTGATCTTCCCGCATGCGTTCGCCGATTTCGTCGACTACAACGATGCGCTGTTCTTCGCCGATCGGCTCGTGCAGCAACTGCGGCTCGACGGCGTGCTGCAGATCGCGAGCTTCCATCCGCAATACCGGTTCGAAAGCAGCGACCCCGACGACATCGAGAACTACACGAACCGCGCGCCGTATCCGATCCTGCACCTGCTGCGCGAAGACAGCATCGCGCGTGCGGTCGACGCGTTCCCGGACGCGTCCGCGATCTATGAAAAGAATCAGGAAACGCTGCGCCGCCTCGGCCACGACGGCTGGCGCGAATGGATGCGCCGGCCGGGCGACGACGTCTGATGCGCCGCGCGCTCGCGCCGGCCGCTACGCGGTTCGGCCCGCCCGCGCGTCAGCCTTCGGCCGGCTCGACGGCCTCGCCGCCCGCTGCCGCGGCCTCCGGCACGAAGAAGCGCTCGTTCAGTTCGGCGAGCCCGAACATCCCGAGGATCTCGTTCAGCCGCTCGCCGGGCCGCCGGCGCGGCAGGTTCTTGTACTGCGCGATGATCAGCTCGTTCTTCATCGAATGCTCCCAGCCGACCAGCTCGGTCACGCTGACCTGGTAGCCATGCGCTTCGAGCTGCAGGCAGCGCAGCACGTTGGTGATCTGGCTGCCGAATTCGCGCGTATGCAGCGGATGCCGCCACACCTCGGTCAGCGCGTTCGCGAGCGACTTGCCCTTGTTCCGGCGCAGCACGCCCGCGACTTCCGCCTGGCAGCACGGCACCAGCACGATGTGCTGCGCGCGCTTCGCGAGCGCGAAGCGGATCGCGTCGTCGGTTGCCGTGTCGCACGCGTGCAGCGCGGTGACGACGTCGACCGTTTCGGGCAGCTGCGGCGACGTGATCGAATCGGCGACCGACAGGTTCAGGAACGACATGCCGCCGAACCCGAGCCGCGCGGCGAGCTCGGCCGAGCGCGTGACGAGCTCCTCGCGCGTCTCGATCCCGTACACGTGCGATGCGAACGCCGGCGTGCCGTGCCCCGGCTGCTGCTTGAAGAACAGGTCGTACAGGATGAAGCCGAGATACGACTTGCCGGCGCCGTGATCGACGAGCGTCACGCTGCCCTTGTCGGCCTGCACGCCGGCCAGCAGCGGCTCGATGAACTGGAACAGGTGATAGACCTGCTTCAGCTTGCGGCGGCTGTCCTGGTTCAGCTTCCCGTCGCGGGTGAGGATGTGCAGTTCCTTCAGCAGCTCGACGGATTGCTCCGGGCGGATTTCGTGGGTCTTGTTCGACATCGTGATGCGGCGCCGGGCCACGGTCGGTCGACCACGGCCCGGCGGCGGGAATTCGTGAGGGAGAGTGACAGTTTACCGAAAATGCGCGGTCAGGCTCGGGCGCCGAGCCGCCACAGCGACGTGACCTCGGCGCGGCGTGCCGCATGCAGCGGATCGTCGGCGTCGGTCGACTTCGGGTGCGCGGGGCGGATGTCGTCGCGGCCGAGCACGACCAGGCCCGCCTCGTCGATCCATTGCAGCAGCGTGTCGCGCGGGCGCAGGCCGAGGTGCTCGGCGAAATCGGACAGGATCAGCCAGCCCTCGCCGCCCGGCTCGAGATGCGCGGCGAGCCCGGCGAGGAAACCGCGCAGCATGCGGCTGTCGGGATCGTAGACCGCGTATTCGATCGGCGCGCTCGGCCGGGCCGGCACCCAGGGCGGGTTGCAGACCACGAGCGGCGCACGGCCGGCCGGAAACAGGTCGGCCTCGACGACGTCGACGCGATCCGCATGACCGAGCCGCGCGACGTTCTCGCGCGCACAGGCGAGCGCACGCGGATCCTGGTCGGTCGCGACGACGCGCTCGACGCCTCGCGACGCGAGCACGGCCGCGAGCACGCCGGTGCCCGTGCCGACGTCGAACGCGAGCGACGTCGCCGGCAGCGGCGCGCGCGCGACGAGTTCGACATATTCGCCGCGCACCGGCGAGAACACGCCGTAGTGCGGATGGATCGGCGCGCCGCCGAGCGCCGGGATCGGCACGCCCTTCTTGCGCCACTCATGCGCGCCGACGAGGCCGAGCAGTTCGCGCAGCGACACGACCGACGGCGCGCCGCCCGGCCCGTACGCCTCCTCGCACGCGGCGCGCACGTCGGGCGCGCGGCGCAGCGGGATCGTGTAATCGGCGTCGAGCGGGATCAATAGCATCCCGAGCGTGCGGGCGCGCTGCGACTGCGCGAGACGATGCAGGTTGAATGCGTCGGCGCCGGCCGCGGCCTTCGCCTTCTTCGGCTTGCGCTCGACGCGGCGCGCCATCGCCTGCACGAGCTGGCGCGCATTCTGGAAGTCGCCCTGCCAGACGAGCGCGGTACCCTCGCACGCAAGGCGGTAGGCCGCGTCGGCAGTGAGGCGGTCGTCGGCGGGCACCGCGCGCTTCGGCGGCTGCACACCGGCTTCGGAGCGCCAGCGCACGGCATGATCGGCGCCGTCGGCGTCGGTCCAGTGGAAAACGGGGAAATCGGTCACGCGAACTCGGTTACGGTTGGCTTCAACGGGCGGCGGCATCGCGCCGCGCGGCTCACACCATACCGCGCTTTGCCCGCGCGGCAAAGCGCGGGCGGCGGCACGCACCGCCGCCCGGGACGCGCGCGTCAGGTCTCGTCGTCGAGCGCCGCGTCGGGTGCGTTCTGCTTCACCGACGCGATGCCGTTCTCGCGGCCCGCTTCGGCCTTGTACAGTTCGCTCGTGCCGATGATCTCGTGATTGCCGGCCTTCAGGTTGAACATGAACTGGCCGTTGCTCGCGGTCTTGCGCTCGTAGCGCGCGTCGTCCGGCGCGTTCTTGCGCACCGACGCGACGCCGTTCTCCGCAGACGCCTTGGTCTTGTAGAGCTCGCTGCGCAGGATGATCTCGCCGTTGCCGGCCTTCAGGTGGAACAGGAACTGACCGTCGCTCGCTTTCTTGATGACGAATTTCGCTGCCATTGGGATCCCCTCGGGTGAAAGTTCGTCCGGCCCTCCGGACCCGGCCAGTTTAAGCGCGATCCCGCCGGGAAAACGCAAGGCCGGTGCAATTCAATCGTCAGGAATCGTCAGGGCCGGCGCGCACGCGCCGCTTCGTCCGGCATGGCGCCGGCATCCGCGCGGCGCCCGGGCTATCCGCCCCATCCCGGCATCGCGGGCAGGCGCAGCGTGCCCGCGTCGTTGAAGTGCACGGTGCCGAGCACGCCGCCGGCGAGCCGGCCGCGCAGCGCATACGGCAGCTCGCCGTTCGCAGCCGCGCCGGGCAGGTTCCACGCCTGCCGCGCGGCGGCGAATGCCGACACGGAAACCGGCACGTCGAGCACGGCCTCGCCGAAACGCGGCACGGTGCCCGAGCGATCGCTGACGCCGCTCGCGAACGGCGTGCCGTTCAGGTCGAGCGCGACCGAGATGCCGTCGTACTCGATCGGCGCATCGTTCGGGTTCTGCACGCGCAGCTTCAGGCTGAAACGCATCTCGAGCCCCTGCCCGACGAGCGGGTCGAGCCCGGCGACCGACACGCGCACGGGGTCGCGCGTCAGCCCCGCACAACCGCCGAGCAGGAACACGGCGGCGAACAGCAGCAGCACGGCGCGCAGCGGCGCGATACGGAACAGGGCTCGTGGCATCGGAAGGTCTCCTCGCGGCAATCGGTGAACGGGTCGTCGATGCATTGTACCGAGCGTGCCGCGGCACGCCGGATTTCGTAGTTTTCGCAACCTCGCCAGATCGTTAATAGATTAAAACTACGAAGCCATCGGCTAAACGGAAAGCGTATTAATGACTTCCAGCATTCAATGAAGCGGGAAAAATTCAATAGATGCATCTTCTAAATTTTTCGTTTCCTTTACCTAAAACCATCAAGTATATTTACGCATCCTTCGAGCTGGCCGACAAACCTTGAAGCCGCATGACGGCGAATTTACGGAACGGCGACCCGCCTTCCTTCCGTCCTGCGGACTGGCCCGGCCAGCCCCGTAGGTCGTCGGTTCAAAGGGATTGCGCGCCCGTGCCGGGCGTGCGGCCCCGTGTCGTGCGCGCGAAATCAATTCAGTACAACACGCGCTCGTCCATTTTGAACCGGCAAGTTAACCGACATCCGGAAATCCAGAGGGGGCAGTAAACCATGATTACCTTCACGTAGTCGGCCGCCGTCTTTTTCGAATAATCCGTCATTGGCATTTTCATCGCTGTTGATTAACGGCGAGGGGATTGCTTTTGCCGGCGTTTTCGCAGCACTGAACGATTCTTTCAACAATCGAGGTTTCAGTCATGTCGATCAACATTCGCAAGATGCGTTATCTGCCGCTCGTCGCCGCACTCGCGCTCGCCGGGTGCGGCGGCGACGACGGCGGCGCGGGCTCGGCTTCCGCGCTCAGCTCCGCCGGCGCGCCGCACTCGGGCTCGTCGCCCGCCGTCACCGCTCCGCCGAGCGCATCCAACGTCGACAAGAGCGTGTCGCCTGTCGAGCTGCCGGACACCGTCGTACCCGTGAACTACCGGCTGTGGTTCCGCCCGAACGAAGCGCTGAACGCGTTCGACGGCCGCGCCGACGTCGAGATCAAGGTGCTGAAGCCGGTCAACAACATCGTGATCGCCGGCCACCGGATCAAGTTCACGAACGGCCGCATCACGCTGCAGCCGGGCAACATCCAGCTGATCGCGACGCCGCAGGACAAGGGCGACTTCTACCAGCTGCGCCCCGTGAGCGGCACGATCTCGCCGGGCAACTATTCGCTGCACATGGAGTGGTCGGGCATCATCAACTTCAAGTCGTATGACGATCCCGTCACGAAGACGGGCGGCAGCTGCGGCGACGATCCGTATCCGGGCTGCTCGGCCGCGGAAGGCATCTTCCGCGTCGACCTGAAGAGCACCGACGGCACGACGAGCGGCGCGATCCTCACCCAGGGCGAAACCAACCTGGCGCGCCAGTGGTTCCCCGGCTGGGACGAGCCGGCGTTCCGCCCGACCTATGAAGTGACGGCCGAAGTGCCGCAAAGCTGGCGCGTCGTGTCGAACGCGGCCGAGAAGCCGTCCACCAGCATCGGCGGCGGCTACAAGCTCGTGCAGTTCGAGAAGACCCCGCCGATGCCGTCGTACCTGCTGTTCTTCGGCGGCGGCCTGTTCGACACCTACGAGGACGACTTCACGAGCCCGCTGCCGGGCGGCAAGGGCGGCCTGCACCTGCGCGTGTTCACGCCGCCGGGCATGAAGGACTGGGCGAAGCCGGCGATGGACCGCACCAAGCAGGCGCTCGACTACTACTACCGCTACACCGGCATCGCGCTGCCGCTGACGAAGTTCGACACGGTCGCCGCGAACGACGCGTTCAAGGAGCAGAAGGACCTGAACTTCGGCGGGATGGAGAACTGGGGGTCGATCCTCGAGTTCGCCGACGACATCCTGCCGCAGCCGGGCCAGCCGATGTCGCGCTACGGCAACGAGGTGCTGACGCACGAAGTCGCGCACCAGTGGTTCGGCGACCTCGTCACGACCGACTGGTGGGACAACGTGTGGCTCAACGAATCGTTCGCGACGTTCTTCGAGACGAAGACGACGATCCAGTTCTTCCCCGACGAGTTCAGCTGGCTCGACCAGGTGAAGAACAAGTACCGCGTGATCAATCGTGACATCGGCCCGAACGCGTTCCCGGTCGCGCCGAACTTCAACGGCTGGGCGTCGAACGATTTCGTGCTGAGCGCCAGCGCGTTCACGTACGACAAGGGCGGCCACGTGCTGAAGACGCTCGAGAACTATCTCGGCGAACAGACGCTGCGCAAGGGTCTGCAGCAGTACCTGGTCGACTACTCGTTCGGCAACGGCACGCCGAAGCGCCTGTGGGACGCGCTGTCGAAGGCGAGCGGCCAGTCGGTCGGCGCGATCGGCGACAGCTACGTGCGCCAGACCGGCGTGCCGCTGATCTCGCTCGACACGCAGTGCGACCTGACGAAGAACCAGACGATCGTCACGCTGAAGCAGCAGCCGTTCCCGAACAAGAACGCGTATCCGGGCCTGCAGTGGACGGTGCCGATCACGCTCGCGTACGGCCAGGGTCTCGCGCAACGCACGACGCTCGCGCTGAAGGACACGCAGACGCAAACGCGGATCGACGGTTGCACGGGCGTGGTCGCGGACCCGAGCGGGCTCGACTACTACGTCGTGAACTACAGCGACGCGGCCTGGAGCGGGTTGCTCACGCAGGTCAACGGCTCGTCCGATCCGGTGCTGCTGTCGAACCTGAAGAGCGAGGCCGCGCTGCTGGTCGCGAACAACCTCGCGCCGGCTTCGCGCTCGACGTCGATCGGTTCGGTCGCTTCGCCGGCCGCGATGAAGCTGCGCCAGACGCCGACCTTCGGCGGCATCGCGCCGGCGACGAAGGAACGCCCGGCCCTGCAATACCAGGGCATCTTCAAGCCGCGCAAGGTAGTGACGCAGTAACGGTGCGCGTCCGGCCGGTGCCGCGCAGCCTGCGGCGCCGGCCGGCGTACCTCCTCCCGACCTTTGACGGGCCTCGCGAGCGAGGCCCTTTTTTCTGTCGGCGCGGCGCTATCGCCCGACGCGCCTTCTTGCGCTCACGCCCACGCGGCATCCCACGCCGGCTGCGCGAACCACGTTGCCAGGAACGCGACGAGCCGCGACGCACGCGCGCTGCCGCGCGCCTGCTGGCGCAACACGTGGATCGTCGCGTGCTCGGGCGCCGCCGCATACTGCGGCAGCACCGCGCGCAACCGTCCGTCGCGCAATGCATCCCCGGCGAGCCAGGTCGGCAGGTGCGCGAGACCGAGCCCGTCGATCGCGGCTTCGAGCAACGCCTCCGAATGATTGCTGCGAAACCGCGGCTGCGCCGGCACGTGGCGGCGGTCGCCGAAGCGCCAGGCGCCCGGCGGCGGCGCGCCATGCCACGCGAGACAGTCGTGTCCGGCGAGCGCGTCGGGCGATTCGGGCTCGCCGCGCCGCGCGAGGTAGGCCGCGCTCGCGCACAGCACGCGCCGCTGCGGCGCCAGTACGGTCGCGACGAAGCGCGTGTCCTCGAGCGGGCCGATGCGCACCGCGAGATCGACGTCGGAACCGAGCCGCGCTCCTTGCAGGTCGACCATGCTGTCGGTCAGCACCAGGTCGACCTGCAGCGCCGGATGACGCTGCATGAACGCGGCCAGCGCGGCCATCAAGTGCAGGCGGCCGAACGGCGCCGGACAGTCGACGCGCAGCAGCCCGCTCGGCTCGTCGTGCTGGCTGTGCAGGTCTTCCTGCAGGCCGCGCAGCTCGGCCAGCATCCGCAGCGCGCGCCCGTACAGCAACTGCCCGGCCTCGGTCGGCCGCAGCGCATGGGTGGTGCGATGCAGGAGACGGATGCCGAGCTGCGCCTCGAGCCGGTCGATGCGCCGCGTGACCGACGACGCAGCGACGCCCAGCCGGCGCGCGGCCGCCGAGAAGCTCTGCTGGTCGACCACGTCGACGAACAGCGCCAGATGCGGGGAAAGGAAGTCGTCCATTCAGGGGGCCTCGGGTTTTGCTATGCGCAAATCGCAAAACAATCATCCACCTTTGCATATTTCCGTGTCAAACCGCCCCAACTAGACTGCATTCATCCTTTCCACTCGTTGCACGCGCCGGCCCGCCGGGCAGCGCGGCAGCCATCCGCCACGGAGACCATCATGCGCAGCATCCGCTTCGACGCCCCCGCCGCCGACATCGAGTCGCTCGACGCGCGCGTCAGGGAAATCGACCAACCCGTGCCGGCCGACGGCCAGATGCTGATCGAGGTGCGCGCGGCCGGCGTCAACCCGAGCGACGTGAAGGCCGCGCTCGGCCGCATGCCGCACGCGGTGTGGCCGCGCACGCCCGGGCGCGACTGGGCCGGCATCGTGCGCAGCGGCCCGGCCGAGTCGATCGGCGCGCCCGTGTGGGGATCGGGCGGCGATCTCGGCGTGGGGCGCGACGGCTCGCACGCGGAATGGCTCGTGCTCGACGCGGCACTGGTGCGCCGCAAGCCGGCCGTGCTGACGCTCGACGAAGCGGCCGGCGTCGGTGTGCCGTTCGTCACCGCATACGAGGGTTTGCGCCGGGCCGGCATGCCGACGGCCGACGACGTCGTGCTGGTGTTCGGTGCAAACGGCAAGGTCGGCCAGGCCGCGATCCAGCTGGCGACCGCGCGCGGCGCGACCGTGATCGGCGTCGAGCGCGGCCCCGGCGGCTATCGCGGCCATGCATCGGGCGACGTGCACATGATCGACGCGTCGCGCTGGCCCGTCGCCGATGCCGTGCACGCGGCGACCGGCGGCCGCGGCGCGGACATCGTCTACAACACGGTCGGCAGCCCGTATTTCGAAGCAGCGAACGCATCGATGGCGATCGGTGCGCGGCAGATCTTCATCTCGACGATCGACCGCAGCGTGCCGTTCGACATCTTCGCGTTCTATCGCGGCCAGCATACGTACGTGGGTATCGATTCGCTGCAGCTCGGCGGCGCCGCGGTCGCGCAGATCCTCGACACGCTCGCACCCGGCTTCGGCAACGGCACGCTGCGCCCGTTCCCGATCGGCGACGACTACGTGTACCCGCTCGAACGCGCACACGACGCGTATCGCGCGGTGCTGGCCGGTGCGCGCGAGCGCGTCATCCTCAAGCCCTGACGCCGGACCGCACGGGAGACCGCCATGATGGATTACCTGACTTCGCTCGCGGTGGGCCTCGGCGTCGGCGTGCTGTATGCGCTGCTGCACGTGCGCTCGCCGGCCCCGCCGCTCGTCGCGCTCGTCGGCCTGCTCGGGATGGTGATCGGCGAACGCGCGATCGCGCTGCTGCGCTGACGCGCCGAAACGGCGCCGGCGCTAGCGATCGTCGCGACGTCGGAACGCCCACCATGCGGCGAGCGCGGTGAAGCCCGCGACGAGCAGCACCATCAGCCAGAAGCCGTGCTTGTTCTCCGAGAACGGCACGCCGCCGACGTTCATCCCGAAGAAGCCGGCGACGATGTTGATCGGCAGCGCGATCACGGTCACGAGCGTCAGCGTGAACAGCGTCCGGTTGTTCTGCTCGTCGAGACGCGACCCGATCTCTTCCTGCAACAGCTTGATCCGCTCGTTGAGCCCCGACAGATCGCCGAGCACCAGCGAGAACTCTTCGGTCGATTCGCGCAGCTCCTGCGTGTCTTCCACGTGCAGCCACGCGGGCGGCTTCGCGAGCAGCCGGAAGATCGACCCGGGCTCGGGCGCAAGCATGCGCTGCAGGCGTGTCAGCGTGCGGCGCATCGCGCCGAGTTCGATGCGGCTCGACGTAAGCCGCTGCGACAAAAAGCGATCCTCGATGCGATCGACGTCGATGCTCGTGCGCCGCATGATCTGGATCAGCAGGTCGGCCTGGTCGCGCAGCAGGTGCACGAGCAGTTCCGCTGGCGACCGGAACTGCTCGCCGTCGCGCACGCATGCGCGCAGCGTGTCGACCGAGCGCAGCGGCTTGAGCCGCGCGGTGACCATGATGCGCTGCTCGACGTGGACGAACAGCGTCGCGATCTCCGACGGCGTCAGCTCGAGGTTGAACATCACGTCGTTGACGATCGCGCGCAACGCGCCGTCTTCCTGCTCGATGCGCGTCGAGCGCGAACCTTCGTGGAGGAATGCGAAGAAGCTGTCCGGCAGCCCGAGATGCGTGCGCATCCAGCGCTCGCTCGCGCCGTGCGCGAGATTGAAGTGCAGCCAGACGAAATCGTCCGACGCGACCGCGTCGCGCTCGCGGCACGTGTGCAGCCACGCGGCGGCCGCATCGGCGTCGAGCATTGCGCCGGATCCGCCCGGAACGAAGCGGAAGCCGCACACCATGCCGGACGTATCGGCGCCGTAAGTCTGTACGATCAGGTCCATCGTGTCGAAAGTCGTGCGATGCGCGGCGCGCCGCACATCGCGGGTCGCGGGCCCGCGCCGGGAAAAGAAAGGAGACGTATGCCCGACGGGCGTGACGCACTCGTGACAGTGTCACGCCGCATGATACCGGCAGCTTCCATGCCCAAAAGCAACGCGCCGCCCAACGGGCGGCGCAGATACGGCATCGCGGCATGCGCAGGACGCGTTACTGCCGCGTCTCCGACTGCGCGGCGTTCGGGCACGCCGGGTCCTTGCCCCAGTGGCCGTCGCAGACGCGCCAGCGGCACAACTGATCCTCGAAGAAGCCGCGCTCCGAACACTCCTTCACGCGCGCCCCAAGCGAACCGGTCGCCGCCGCCGTCTTGGTCGGCACGGCCTGCGCCTTCTGCGCGGCGAGTTTCTTGTCGGCCGGCTTCGTGCGCGCGACGAGCGCAGCGAGCAGATCGGCATCCGGATCGTCCTTCCCGGCCGCCTTCGCATTCGCGGTACGCGTCGACGCCGCATCGCGGCGCTTCTTCGCCTGCGCGAGCTCGGCTTCCTGTTCCTTGCGATGCTTGCGGGCTTCAGCCTTCGTCTCGGCCTTCGTGTTGGCCTTGCCCTGCGCGACCTTCGTGCTCTTCGCGGCGTCGGCCTTCGCAGTTTTCGTCGTCGCTGCCGCTGCGGCCGTGGCGGCTGCGGCAGCGCCGGCCGTGGCTGTGCCCGATGCGTCGTCGGCGCCATCGGCGAGCGCGCGCGACAGGCGGCTGTTGTCCGCGCCGGACGCGGACGATGCGGACGCAACGGTCCGGGAAGCCGAATCGTCGTTGACGATCGTGGCCGGCTGCGCGGCGGACGCGCCATTCTGCGCGACCTGCACGGCGGCACCGCTGGCCGGTGCGGCCTTGGCCGGCTCGGCCGCTGCGGGCGCGGCTGCAGCCGTGACAGCGACGGCCTGCTCGCCCGAATGCTGCTGCATGCGCCATGCGCCCCAGCCGCCGACGGCAACCACCAATGCCACGACGGCCGCAATCGGTGCCTTCAGCGAACGGCGCGCCGGTTCGGCGGGCGGCGTGACACGCCCTTCCAGATTCGCGAGAATGCGAGACTGCTGAGCTCCTCCGTTGCCTTCCGGTTTAGTATCGGACAGCAGGCTGGGTGGAGTTTTCGAATTTGAATTTTCCGGCGCACTCATTCAGCGTCTCATTGAATCCTGGTTTAATTCACCGCGATAATATAGCCCGGCCTCTCAAAGCAGCCTGATTCTAAGAGCAAGCATTGCAAAACACAATCAATTCCAATTTCCGGGGATTTCGTTGATTGCCGTCGCACTCGTCGCCTATTTCGCCCTTGCCGTCGCGGTTGCGGCACTGTTGCTTTTACCGGGTATCCGCGCGACGGTTTTCGAATCCGTCGCCCAGTTTCACGGCCGTCTTACGCGCCGTGCGAACGATCGCGCCACGCGTACGCGGAGTCAGATTGTTAAATCGGCAAGCGCTACGCGCGGCGCATTAAACGATGTGCAAAATTTACTGGTTCGGCGGCGCTTGATGATTACGGTATCGGCAGGTATTCTTGCGACGCCGCCATTGGTCGCCATTGCGTTACGCGGCCGGCAATTGTTCCAGTACGACGACACGGCGCGCGTGCCCGACGAGAAGATCGCCGCGCTGCTGCAGGGCGAACAGCTCGTGCCGCCTCCGCCGCTGCCGCCGGAAGTCTTCGCCACCCGGGAAGTCGAACAGGTGCGCCCGGCGCTGAAGGATGCGAGCCGCGACTGGAACCTGCTGGACCCGGATTTCCGTACGCGTTTGCTGCTGGTCTACAAGATCATGCACGAACAATACGGTTATGAAATGGCGCTGCTGGAAGGTTACCGGAGCCCGGAACGGCAAAACCGGCTGGCGCAGATGGGCAGCAACGTGACCAATGCGGCGGCCTTCCAGAGTTATCACCAATTCGGGCTGGCGGCCGACAATGCATTCCTGCGCGACGGCAAGCTGGTCATTTCCGAGAAAGATCCGTGGGCGATGCGCGGCTACCAGTTGTACGGCCAGGTCGCCGAGCAGGTCGGCCTGACCTGGGGGGGCCGCTGGAAAATGATGGATCTCGGGCACGTGGAATACCATAAACCCGGTTTTAAACTGGGACGCGGCAGCTAGCCAGGGCTGCCGGACAGGAAATAATGAGGGCGGCATGGGGCTTTTTAATATCCCGGCAGGAAACGATACGGGCGACGCAAAAAATCGGGCATTCCGGTGCGCGATTTTTTGCGGCCGCCGCTTCCGTTTTAAATCTCACAGCGTCCTTTCATTAATGCGCGCGCCTTCTCCGATGCCGCGGGCGCATTGATGCCGGCCCCCTTCATCCCGTTTGACAGCATGGCGACACATCGCGGCGCCACCCTTGCCGCTCGGCGCGCCTGCGTCGCCTCACCGAATCGCACCGGAACCTGAACGTCCTATGCAACGCATCCTCAACGTGCTGACTCATCCGCGTACGCTCTCGATCGTCGGGATCGTCGCGCTAGCGGCCATCCTCTTCATCGTCGCCGACATGCTGCAGCTGCCGCTCCTGTGGGCGGCGATCGCGTTCGCGGCGATCCTCGCGCTGTGGCTCGTCGTCGCGCTGTGGCGCCGCTGGCGCGTGAAGCGCGCGAACCAGCAGCTCGGCCAGGTGCTGGAAGAGCAGGCGGAAACCGGCAAGATCGCCGCACCCGCCGCCGCCGCCGCCGCGCTCGCGCCCGACGCGAAGACGGCCGACCTCGACGTGCTGCGCACGCGCCTGTCGGACGCGGTGAAGACGATCAAGACGTCGAAGATCGGCCAGGTCTCGGGCGGCTCCGCGCTGTACGAACTGCCGTGGTACATCGTGATCGGCAACCCGGCCGCGGGCAAGAGCAGCGCCGTGCTCAATTCCGGCCTGCAGTTCCCGTTCGCGGACAAGAACAGCGCCGTGATCCACGGCATCGGCGGTACGCGCAACTGCGACTGGTTCTTCACGACCGAAGGGATCCTGCTGGACACGGCCGGCCGCTATTCGGTGCACGAGGAAGACCGCAGCGAGTGGCTCGGCTTCCTCGGCCTGCTCAAGCGCTATCGCCCGAAGGCGCCGATCAACGGCATCATCGTCACCGCGAGCATCGCCGAACTCACCGGCAACCGCCCCGAATTCGCGATCAACCTCGCGAAAAACCTCCGCCAGCGCGTTCAGGAGCTGACGGAAAAGCTCGAGGTGTTCGCGCCGGTCTACGTGATGTTCACGAAGGCCGACCTGATCACCGGCTTCACCGAATTCTTCAGCAGCAGCGACAAGCACGAGTACGACCGCGTGTGGGGCGCCACGCTGCCCTACGAGCCCGACGACAAGCGCGACGTGGTCGCGCAGTTCGACACGCACTTCGAGGAACTCTACGAAGGGCTGAAGGAGATCAGCGTCGCGCAGCTGTCGCTGTCGCGCGGCAACCAGCTGTCGCCGGGCCAGTTGAGCTTCCCGCTCGAATTCTCGACGATCAAGCCGTCGCTGCGCGCGTTCCTCGCGACGCTGTTCGAGAACAACCCGTTCCAGTACAAGCCGATCTTCCGCGGCTTCTACTTCACCAGCGCGCTGCAGGAAGGCGAAACCAACAGCGCGGCCGCGCAGCGCATCGCGCACCGCTTCGGCCTCGACGCAACCGCGCTGCCGAAGCCGCACAGCGCGTTCTCGAAGAACGGCTTCTTCCTGCGCGACCTGTTCTCAAAGGTGATCTTCGCGGACCGCCAGACGGTGCGCCAGTTCGCCAGCCCGACCAAGACGCGGCTGCGCTACGCGACCTTCTTCGGCTTCGTCGCGGCGCTCGCGCTCGCGCTCGGCGGCTGGACCTGGTCGACGATCGGCAACCAGCAGCTGGTCTCGAACGTGCAGGCCGACCTCGACAACGTCACGCGCCTGCAGCAGGGCCGCAACGACCTGCAGTCGCGCCTGCAGGCGATGGACATCCTGGAAGACCGGATCGAGCAGCTCGAGCAGTTCCGCCGCGACAAGCCACTGTCGGTGTCGCTCGGCCTGTACCAGGGCGACCGTCTCGAGCAGCACCTGCTGACCGAGTACTACAACGGCGTGCGCCAGATCCTGCTGGCCCCCGTGTCGCAGAACCTCGCGTCGTTCATGAAGGACGTGAACGCGCACCCCGAGCAGCTCGTGCCGATGACCCGCCCGCCCGAATCGGGCGCCGTGCAGGGCGGCACGATGCCGGTCTCGACGAACGCGGCGGGCGCAGCACCGCAGGCAGGCGCCGCACCGGCCGCGTCCGGCACCGCGCCGGCCGCCGCGCCGCAACAGCCGGCCGCGCCGCAGGGCGGCCTCTACAGCGACGCGTCGCCGACCAACGTGCAGGACGCGTACAACGCGCTCAAGACGTACCTGATGCTGTCCGACAAGCGCCACGTCGAGCAGGCGCACCTGACCGACCAGCTCGCCCGCTTCTGGCGCGGCTGGCTCGAGACGAATCGCGGCAACATGCCGCGTGACGAGATGATCAAGAGCGCGGAGCGCATGATCTCGTTCTACCTCGCCCGCGTGAACGACAACGACTGGCCGATGATCGACGCGAACCTCGCGCTCGTCGACCAGACCCGCGAGAACCTGCGCCGCGTGGTGCGCGGCATGCCGGCCCGCCAGCGCGTCTACGAGGAAATCAAGGCGCGCGCGTCGACCCGCTTCGCGCCGATGACCATCGCGCGCATCGTCGGCGACGGCAACCAGGGGCTGGTGGCCGGCAGCTACGCGATTCCGGGCACGTTCACGCGCGAAGCGTGGTTCGACTACGTGCAGCCGGCGATCCGCGACGCGGCGACCAAGGAACTGCAGGCGAAGGACTGGGTGCTGAACACGTCGACGCAGGACGACCTGACGCTCGAGGGCAGCCCCGAGCAAATCCAGAAGACGCTGGTCGGCATGTACAAGACCGAGTACGCGCAGCACTGGCAGAAGTTCATGCAGGGCATCGCGGTGCAGGGCTTCAGCAGCTTCGGCCAGGCCGTCGACGGGATGAACCGCCTCGGCGACCCGCAGGATTCGCCGATCCGCAAGATCCTCGAGACCGCGTACGACCAGACGTCGTGGGACAACCCGTCGCTCGCGAACGTGGCGATCAAGAAGGCGCAGACGGGCGTCGTGAACTGGGTCAAGCAACTGTTCTCGCGCTCGCAGGCCGGCCAGGTGGCGGCCGCCAACATCGACATCAACGGCAATCCGGCCGAGGTGCCGATGGGTCCGGTCGGCCAGGAGTTCATCGGGCTCGCGCGGATCGTCGCGACGCATGACGGCACGTCGATGCTCAAGGGCTACATGGATTCGCTGTCGAAGGTCCGGACCCGCTTCAACGTGATCAAGAACCAGGGCGACCCGGGCCCCGGCGCGCGCCAGCTGATGCAGCAGACGCTCGACGGCAACGGTTCGGAACTCGCCGAGTCGCTGAAGCTCGTCGACGAGCAGATGCTGACGGGCCTCACCGATTCGCAACGCAAGTCGCTGCGCCCGCTGCTCGTGCGGCCGCTGATGCAGGCGTTCGCGGTCGTGATCCAGCCGGCCAGCGCCGAAGTCAACAAGGTGTGGAACGCGCAGGTCTACCAGCCGTTCCAGAACTCGCTCGCGACGAAGTACCCGTTCGCGGCCAATGCGAAGGTCGAGGCCGGCGCCGGCGAGATCGCGCAGGTATTCGGTCCGGACGGCTCGATCGCGAAGTTCGTCGGCACGACGCTCGGGCCGCTCGCGGTGCGCCGCGGCGACACGCTCGCCGCCCGCACGTGGGGCGACATGGGCATCGGGCTCACGCCGGACTTCACGAACGGCTTCGCGCGCTGGGTCGCCCCGCTCGCGGGCGGGGCGGCAGGCGGCGCGGCCGCGGCGTCCGAGCCGCAGACGGTGTTCCAGATCCTGCCGCAGCCGAGCACGGGCACGACGGAATACACGATCGCGATCGACGGGCAGCAACTGCGCTACCGCAACACGCCGCCGCAGTGGACCAACTTCGTGTGGCCGAACCCGCAGGGCTCGCCGGGCGCGACGCTGTCCGCGACGACCTTCGACGGCCGCACGGTGCAGCTCGTCAACGAGCCGGGCCGCTACGGCCTCGAGAAGCTGATCAACTCGGCGCAGCGCAAGCGCCGTCCGGACGGCACCTTCGACCTGACGTGGGTGCAGGGCAGCGTGAACGTGTCGGTGACGATGCGCATCATCAGCACGTCGCAACCGACGGGCGGCGGCGGCGACCAGCCGCAGCAGCAGAGCCTGCGCGGCCTGCAACTGCCGTCGTCGGTCGCCGACGCGAGCGCGGGCGCCGCGCAGAACGCGACCCAGTCCGGCACGGGCACGCCGGGCGCAGCGCCGGCCATCGCGGCCGCCAACGCAACGAATGCACAGGGGGCGCAATGACGCAAACCGTACAGGCGCAAATCGCCTACTTCGGCAAGATTCCGTCGCGCGGCGACTTCGTGAAGAGCCCGCACAATCCGCAGTTGCTGCAGACGCTCGATCGCTGGATCGCGCAGGCGCTCGAACTGCTCGCGGAAGACCCGCGCTGGAAGCTCGTCTACGAGGATGCGAAGCCGATGCATTTCGCGTTCCTCGGCTCGCGCAGCAAGCTCGCGATCGCGGGCCACATGGTCGCGAGCCACGACGTGTCGATGCGCCGCTTCCCGTTCCTCGGCGCAACCGCGCTCGAGGTCGACCGGCCGCTCGCGTTCCTCGCGCGCAGCCCGCTCGCGTTCGCGCGGCTGTGGTCGCGCGTCGCCACGCAGATCCCGCCGCTGCTCGGCAAGGAAGAGCCGCCCGGCGCGCTGCAGGCGCTCGGCGACACGCAGGTGCCGATCGACGTCGGCGGCCCGGGCACGTCGCATGACGGCACCTTCAACGATTTCGTCGAACACCAGTCGCTGTATGGCCTGCAGCAGATGCTGCTCGAAAGCGGCCACCCCGTGCGGCTGCGCGGCGCGATGCTCGCGCTCGGCTCGCTGCTGCGGCCGGTGATGCAAAGCGGCTCGTCGCACATCGAGCGCGGCCTCACGCTGCCGCTGCCGGTCGATCCGTTCTATCGCAGCCTCGTCGCCGCGTTCTGGCTCGAACTGATCGCGCCGTTCGTCGCGCAGGCCGACTTCGAGCTCGCGATCTTCATCGGCTCGATCGCCGAACGCGAACGCCTGATCATCGGCTTCAACGGCGCGTCGGCGAAGACGCTGCTGAGCGTTGTCGATCCGCAGACCTACGCCGCCCACAACATCGACATCGACGATCCCGAGTGGATCGACGCCCATGCGCAAAACGATCACCAGATCAGCAAGCTCGTCAGCTACCTCGACCAACCGCAACTCTCGCTGCGCGTCGCGATCGACGCGTTCCGCGAAGCGTTCATCGGAGGCTGACGGGATGCATCGCACGATTCACGCCCGGCGCCCGCGCTTGTCGCCCGCCCTCGCCGCTCTGTTAGCCGCCGGCCTCGTTGCCAGCGGCGCAGCCTTCGCGCAGAACACCGGCGCGACCGTCACGCCGGTCGGCAACGGCTCGGTCGCGACGACCGCACTGCCGTCGTCGAACCCGAACCCCGGCGCCGCGCCTGCGACCGCGTCCGGCACGGTGGTGCACGGCACGGCCGGCACCATCACGCCGCCGCCCGCGAACGCAGCGCCCGGCCAGGTCGTCGCCGGCGGCAAGGTGCCCGACGAGGCGACCAAGGCCGCCGTGCTGCAGAAGCTGCGCGATACCTACGGCGCGGCGAACGTCGTCGACCAGATCGAGGTCGGCGACGTCGCGACGCCGCCGAACTGGAGCGCGAACGTGCAGAAGCTGCTCGGCGCGCAGCTCAAGCAGATCAGCAAGGGGCAGTTGAAGATCAACGGCACGCAGATCGAGATGAAGGGCGAGGTGCACAACGAGGCGCAGCGCCAGCAGCTCGCGAGCGACATGGCGAACACGCTGAACCCGACCTACACGATCAAGAACGGGCTGCGCGTGTCGGCATCCGAGCAGGGCGTGCTCGACCAGACGCTCGCGAACCGGACGATCGAGTTCGAGACGGGCAGCGCGACGCTGACGCCGCAGGGCAAGCTGATCCTCGACCAGATGGCGGCCGCGCTCGCGAAGATGCAGAACCGCACGGTCGACATCATCGGCCACACCGACAACTCGGGGAACCGGACGTCGAACATCGCGCTGAGCCAGTCGCGCGCGGACGCGGTGAAGGGTTACCTGATCACGAAGAGCATCCCGCCGCAGCAGATGACGACGACGGGCGTCGGGCCGGATCAGCCGATCGCGCCGAACGACACGGCGGATGGAAGGGCGCGGAATCGGAGGATCGAGTTCCGGGTGGGGCAGTAACGGATCGATCGGCTGCTCCTTTGCGGGGCAGCACGGCACACGACGGGCGGCGGCAGCGATGCGCCGCCCGTTTTCTTTTGCAGTGAACGGCCCTCAATGGGTGGGGGTTGCGCCCCCCTTGTAGCCCCTCGCCCACTCCTGGCTTTGCTTGGCAGCCTGGTCGATACGCGCGGCTGCAAGATCGTCCTTCTTGCGCTTCTTTGCTTCCTTTTCGATATCGGACGAGCCGAATTCGTCCTTGTCCCGCGTGCGAAAGTACAGCGACGGCGCGAGCACGTGGTCCTGCCAGCTCGTCAGCAACGTATCGTGGACGAGCATGTCGAATAGCGCCATCACGTCCGGCGGAAGCGGGTGCTTGCCGTCGATCCCTTCCTTCCAGGCCGACACGAGCTCCATCTGGGCTTCGGGTAGCATGAACGCCTCGACCGCATCCGCGCTCGCCTTGTTGTTGGAATCCCACGAATCCGGCATGTTGCGGATGCGCTCCGCAGATTGCCGCAGGCCGTCCTGAAGGGACGCGCGGCGCAGCATCTTTTCCGACTCCTTGTGAAGTCGCTCCCACACGGTCGTGTAGTCCTTCGGTGCTTCCGCGATCAGCTTCTCGTAACGCTTCTGCGCCGCGTCGCTGGCCGCTTTCATTCCGCGCAACGTCGCCTGGTCGGCCTGGCTGCGGCTGGCCAGCATGCTCATGTTGATGCCTTGCCGCTGCAGTTCCCAGTCGAGCTGAGACTTCGCCGTCTTGCGCTGCAGGTCGGCGTCGGACATGTTTCGCTTCCAGTCGGCAACCGGATCGGACATCGTGCGACGGAACTCGGGGTCCTGGTAGCGGACGGCAATCCAGCGCAGGAATACTTTCGAGTGCTCGACGAAATCGACACCAGGTTTGCGAGGGATGAGTGCGCGGTAGGCGTCGACGAGTTGCTTGATGCGGTATTGCTTGCCGTCGCAGTTGATGGGGTGAGCGATCGAAAACTTGTCAAAGGTCTTTCGCTTATGGAGGTACAGATCCTCCATCATGTCTATCGCCACACCGGCCTTCAGTGCCTCCAGCAGCATGTCGCGAAGCGGTATCCTCATCAGCTCCGCATTCAGACCGAGCGAACCACTCACCGCACCGCCAACGACATCGCAACTCGTTCCAGGATAAAGAAACTGCTCGCCGCGCGTCTTTTCCAGACTGTCAAGGCGCTGATAGAAACGCATTTCATGAGCAGCAGCGAAATGAACACAGCGCTGCACGCTCGCGGGTATGCCAAGGTGGCGGTCTTTATAGTTTGGTTTGATCAGGCCCATATAAGGCACCATTCCGATCAGTTCGCCAGCCTCTTCCGACATGATCGACGAAACTGCGTCGAATAAACCGACAAACTTGATTTGAATGGAGACGCCGTCGATTGCCAGATCTGTATCGTCCCTGCGCTTGTACTTCTCTGCCAAATCGTTGACGAACGCCCGAGCCAGTACGCAGCCGCGATCCGCGCCGAACACCGATACCTCAATGACGCGGATCTTTGGCATCTTCTGTTTCACTTCTTTGTATGCAGCCTCGAACTGTTTTTTCGCAGCGATAAGGCGGGTATCGACGCCCGTTCCGAAGACTTCTGCCATGACCGCGTTGTCACGTGCGATCGGCACATTCTCCATCACCAGTCCGACGAAAAGGCCGCGTGCAACCGCCAATGCCGTCTTGATCGGGTTACCCCTGATATTAGCCTTGGCGTCATTCTTGGCGTTGCGCCACAGTAGCCTGCCGGTAGCCTTGGTCCGTTCCCAGAGTCGTTCCGGCGACGCGTTCAGCACGTTCGTGATGCGCCGTGCCTGTGCGGGAATGCGTTCGATATCCTTGCGGAAATCCTCGAATGCTTTCTCGATTGGCCGGAATGAAAAGTCCCCCCCGAGAATCTCCATCCCCGCCGCCTTGGCGCGCTTGCCAAGGTCGGCCTGATCAATCGGCGCCTTGACTCGCGCATATGACTCGCCAATCTTTTTTGCAGCACCAACGGCTTTCTTCGCCCCTATCATGGCTGCAGCCTTGACTGCATTGCCCACAGCGTCGGTATCGCTGTCGTTGTTCAGCGGTGTACCCAGGCCCGAGTAATAGTAGCGATACCAGAACTGGTTCACAGGCCGTCGCTCGTCCTTCATTTCACGATGTGCTTCCCAGAGCCGCGAAATGTTCGAGTACTGAGAGCTCGCCGAATCGTCAATGTCACGATTGCGGCCAAATGCATCAAAGAAGAATCCCATGCGTATCGTTGCTCCGCACGGCAGGCAATCGCCCTTCGGATACATGGTCGCGTTTTGGCGGGCAACCTGTATGTACACCGATGTTGGAGTCGTATCGTCCGGGTCGAGCTTGATTTTCTCAGCCATGGTTTTTCTCCTCTGCCCGCGGCGGCGGCAAGAGCCCCACGGGAACGGCCGGCACCGCAACCGCCTTGAATTTATCGCTTTTCAGTTCAGACAAAACGCTCTGTGGCAGCGCTTGCATCGACTTCGAGAACGAACCGGGCTTGCTACCGGTAGTTTTCAGTATCTGCTGGACCTCGGGGTGCGTGTCGAATCGGCTATTCACGAGTAGATCGAAATACGCGTACTGCTCAAGATCGTTGACATCGGTTAGCCGGTATTTCAGCCACGCAGCGGCGACAATGCGCGCAATGCGACGATACTGCTGATCCTCGCGCTCGTCGTATCGCTTGTTCAACTGCCCCTGGTAGTGACTCGCAACCCAGCGAGACACATCAATCATCGGAATACGCGAGTCATCCGTCGGCGCGCCGGGAAACTGAAGCTCAACGTGACGATCCGGATAAAAATGAACCGCAAGAATTCGGGTGCCCACATTCTCCGGAACCTTTGACGGAGGCAGCGCAACCTTTGCTTCGGCGTGAAACGTCTGTTCGTCCCCCTTATGCCACTGGTCAACGTCGTAGTAGTCCCATTTGACGGTGAAATCGGTCCCCTTGAGCTGATAGCAACAAGTCACGCCCCCACCGCCACCCGGCATGCTGTCGCCACCGCCGCTAGCCTTGTTGCCATAAGCATCGGTGATCGTGAATTTATCCAGGTTATAGGGCAGATAGTTCTGGGCCATAACCGAAATCCCGCTGTATGTAGGCTCCGACTTGCCGCATGCCGCCATGGCCATCACGAGCAGACACCCTGCCAGAACACGACTCATCAGACTCGAAAATCTCATTGCTCTATTCACTGATGTTTTCCTTCCGAATATTGCCCAGCATGCCCTGCCGACGTATCGATTGCATCGGTATCGCTCACCTGTGTCGTCAGGCGCCTCCGCCTCTCATTGCCCGAACCGCTCCCGACGCAATCAGCTATGCCGCGCCGCCTCCGCACGCGGCGGCGGCAGCAAGCCGTCCGGAATCAGCGGGACAGTCACGGGTTCGAAGTTGTTGCTCGTCAACGCGGACAGCACATTCTTCGGCAGCGATTGCATTGCCTTCGCGACCGCACCCGGCTGACCGGCCGCCGTCTGCAAGCTGCGTTGAACCCCGGGATGGGCATCGAATCGGCTGTTTACGAGCAAACCGAAGTACGTGTACTGCTCCAGATCGTCACGATCGGTCAGACGGTATTTCAACCACGCAGACGCAACGATACGGGCAATACGACGAAACTGCTGGTCTTCGCGTTCGTCGTATCGCTTGTCCAGTTGCGCCTGATACTGCTTCATCCATCTCACGACATCGACTATCGGCAGGCGTGAATCGTCAAGGATCTTGCCGGGAAGCTGGAACTCGACATGCCGGTCCGGGAAGAAATGCACTTCGAGAATTCGGGAACCCACCTCGTCGGGCAACTGGGACTGCGGCATCGACACTTTCGTCTCGCCGTGGAACATCTGCTTGTCCCCTTTGTGCCATTGGTCGACATCGTAGTAGTTCCACTTGACGAAAAATTCCGTGCCCTTGAGCTTGTAGCAACATTTCACGCTACCGCCCCCCGCTCCCGGTGGGTCGTCGCCACCTCCGCTCGCCTTGTTTCCAAATGCATCGGTAATGGTGAAGCCACTCATGTTGTACGGCAGATAATTCCGGCCAATGACGGAAATCCCGCTGTATGTCGGTTCCGACTTCCCGCATGCAGTCACGGCCACCGCGAGCAAGCCCCCTGCCAGAACACGACTCACCAGAATCGGCAATCTCATTGCTCTACATCCGCCGCATGCGGCGGTGGCAGCAAGCCATCGGATATCGCCGGCACCGCCGCCGCTTCGAACTCGTCGTTTGCCAACACGGACAACACGCGCTTCGGCAGCGACTGCATCGACTTCGCGAACATCCCCGGCTTGCCGGTGGTTGACTGCAGGACGCGCTGAACCTCAGGATGCGCATCGAACCGGCTGTTCACGAGTAGGTTGTAGTACGCGTACTGCTGCAGATCGTCGAGATCGGTGAGGCGGTATTTCAACCATGCCATCGCTACCACGCGGACAATGCGGCGAAACTGCTGATCGTCACGCTCGTCGTATCGTTTGCTCAACTGCGCCTGATAGTGGCTCGACATCCAACGTGACACATTGATCATCGGAATGCGTGACGCATCCATCAGTGCGCCGGGAAACTGCAGCTCGACGTGACGATCGGGGTAAAAATGAACCTCGATAATTCGATCGCCCACCTTCTCCGGTGCCTGCGATGGCGGCATTACGACCTTTGCCTCGGCGTGAAGCGTCTCCTCGTTACCTTTGTGCCACTGGTCGACGTCGACATAGTTCCATTTGACCGTGAACTCAGTACCTTGGAGCTTGTAGCAACAAGTCACTCCCCCTCCGCCACCCGGCAAGCTATTCCCACCACCCGCCTTGTTTCCGTAAGCATCGCTGATCGTAAATCCATCCAGGTTGTACGGCAGATAGTTGTGAGCGATCACCGAAATCCCGCTATACACCGGCTCCGATTTCCCGCACGCGCTCCAAGCCACCGCAACCAGGCCCACCGCCAGCACCGACCTACGCCACGCCACCGCGCGCCTCCAGCAATTCCCGCTCATGCGCATCGCGAATCGCATCCCACGTCGCATCGTCGATCGCCATCAGCGCCGTGTCGACGCCGGTTTCCCCGCGTGACGCCGCTTCGAGGCTCGCCTTGACCGCCGGATGCTCGTCGAACTTCGGTGCAACCTGCACGCCCATCACCACGTAGCAGAGCAGCTCCGCTTCGCCGGAGATCCCGTGCCCCGCTGCGCGATCGAGTTGCTCGACAACCTGCTCGTACAGTTCGCCATCGGACAGGTGATCGACCGCCGCCGCCATCGTCTCGCGAAACTTCAGCACGAGCTTGTCCGGATAGCCGAGTTCGATCAGTTGCGCATGCTGCTTTTCGCTCAAGCCCTGCACATCGCCTGCCTGCGCGGCCCCGGCAGACGCCGGCGCATCGTTGCGCCACACGACTTCCTCAAGCCGCCGATTGCGATAGCGGATCTCGCCGAACGGCGCAGCGAACTGCTGCGCCTGCGTATCGCTCCACACCAGCCGTAGCCGTCCGAATACATGATTGTCGAAGAAGAACAGGTAATACGCGCGACCGTTCGGCAGCGCGTACTTCACATATCTGCGCAGATGCGCATCGAGCGCATCGAACGACCACGTCGACCACAGCCACGTCACCGCGTGCAGATCGACCGCATCCAGCCACAGCTGACGCAGCAGCCGATGTTGCTCGCCTCCCTCGTCGTCGAGTGCCTGGCGGTCGAAGGCAATCAGGTACGGTGCGATATCCGTATAGGCGTCGAGACCGGTATCCGTCCAGAGCGACGCGTAGCGCAGGCCGTGCACCGTCACGAGCTGCGTATCCAGCTCCTGATAACCGCGCGTATCGACGATCGCGTACAGTCGCATCGGCCGGCCCTCGCTGGTCTCGCCCGTCAGCGACGCCTTCAGCGCCTCCAGAAATGCCGGCCATTCCGGCTCCCGCGGATTCGGCGCGGCGTCGACGGCCTCGCTCATGTCGGCTGCATCGCTCCCATCGCCCGCGTTGCCGATGTTGCTCACGTCACCCATCAATCCGCCTCGACCATCGATTCGCGCCCGCTATGCGCATTCAGCACACATTGCTTGCACGTGCCGCCCGGCATGGCGGGCAGCGGATACGGCATGCTTGTCGGGCCGCTGAATGCGTGCTGGGCGCCCTTGATGTCGATCTTCCCCGGCGCGTGAATCTCGATGTTGCCGCCCTTGATCCGCACGTACGCGCCGCCTGAGGTCAGCAGGATCTCCTGTTTGGCGGCCACGTCGACGTTCTCGGTCGACGACACGATCTTGACGACCTTCTGCGCGGTCATCTCGATACTGTCCGCATGCGCCTGAATCTCGACCTTGCCCTTGCCCGCGAACAGTTTGATCCCGGCATTCTGGGCAAACAGGCTGATGCGATCCCTGATACCGGCGATCAACGACTTCCCGCTGGTGATGAAGGTGCTTTGGCCACTGACGATATTGGCCTGCTGATCGCCAGACAGGTGCACCGACTGCTGCGACGCCATCCCGATCCCCGCCGGGCTCGCGAACAGCATCACCGGCTCCTTGAACGCATTCGCACTCCCCGTCCCGCCGCCGGCGGTCCTGCCGCCCGATGACGCCCCCGCCACGCTGTTCTTCGTGGCATCGGTGAATTGCTTCAGCGCATCGTGCCCGGTACCGAGGCTTTCGGCCTGATGCATTTCACTGATCTGCGACATCGACTCGAGCAACCCGTCGGCATTGGCGAGCTGCTGCTGCGCTTCGCTCACATCGAGCGGCTGGCTGTTCGCCTGCTTCGGATGCGTCGTGACATACAGCCCTTGTGCCGCACGCACCGCACCGTAAGCATCCGTGCGCAGGTCGAAACCCGAGCCGAGATACGCGCCGCGCGTGTTGCCGCTCTGTTCGATCAGATAGCCGAGATGCAGCAGCGAATTCGCGCTGCTGCTGAACAGGCGCGCCCGGTTCTGCCCGGTCGCGTCGTCGAGCACCATCTCGTTGTGACCCGATCCCGCATACTCCTTCGACCGGAAGCCCGACAGGATTCCGTCGCTATGCCACTGCGGCTTGGCGGCGCCGTTGTAGACGCGATGCATCACGATCGGCCGGTCGCAGTCCCCGCCGATGTAGCCGATCATCACCTCCTCGCCGACCCGCGGAATATGAACGCCACCATAACCGCCGCCGGTATCCGACTGCACGACGCGCACCCAGCACGACGCGTTTTCGCGACCGTCGCTCTGCCGGTCCCAGACGAACATGACCTTGATCCGGTTCAGTGCGTCCGTGTAGACCTCTTCGCCCTTCGGCCCGACGACGACGGCCGTTTCGAGCTGCATCGCGGGCTTCCGATGTTCGAGCGGGCTGCGATACGGCACGGCCGCGCGTTGCGCTTCGACTTCGACGAGATAGAACCCGGCCGAACCGTCGTCATGCCCGACTTCGAATGCGGCCGCCTCACCGTGGCCGGCTTTCACCTGCGCAAGCCGATCCTGGAGGCTGTGCGGAAAATTCGCTTCGTGGTCCGAGATCGGCAGGTTGTTCTCGATGTACCGCGACGCCTTCAATGCCGCGAATTCCCGGTCTTGCGCCGCATCGCGGTCGTGCTCGGGGTGATCCGCCAGCGTGAAGCGCCGGCCGGCGTCGATCCCGCGCACGCCGCCCACGCCGAAGAAGCGCTTCGCACGCGACTCCCATTCTTCGAGGCGAATCTTCGACAGATGTTCGCCGCGGTCCTGGCCCGCATACGTATACGCGCCGGTGTATTCGTAGATTTCGGCCTGGCCCGGCAGATCCCCTTGACCGGCCTTCGTCGGCAACGTCGTGCCGTTCGGGTTGCCCGGCGAGGACGGCGACTTATAGTCGAACGTACGCGTCGTATGCAACGTGCTCTGCAAGGTCCGCGACGCTGCCCATTGCGTGAAGCCGGCGGTTTCGCTACCCGTTCCCGAGTGGTCGAACCTGACGGTTTTCGGCGACAGTTCATCGACGGCATGCAGGTCATCGGTCACGACGAGCGTGTGCGCGTTGCCGTCCTCGCTATGCCGCCAGAAACCGAACAGCCCTTCGTCTTCCATCAGGCGATGCACGAAGTTCCAGTCGGTTTCGCTCTGACGGCAGTACGAGCGCGACGGCAATGGCTTCGACAGCGCGAACTGATACCACCCCTTGGCCTGCGGATGCGCGTCGAACACATCGGCGAGGATCGCGTCGACGCTCTGGTCCTGCCAGTACCGCATGTCGCTGCGGAACTTGAGGAAGTGCATCCACGACGCGAAAGTCAGCTGGTAGCTCGACAGGCTGCCGTCCGCGCCGAGCCTGCGCGCCGTATGGATATAACCGTTGATCGGCAAATACGACTGGTTCGCCTGCTGGATCCACAGCGTCATCGGCTTCGCGATCAGCGTCTTGAGCTCGATGTCGCTCGCGGTGGAAACGAGATCGAGCGAGACGCTGAAATCGCGCCCCAGTTCGGAACGGGTCACGGCCCGACGCGGCACGAGCGCATTGTTCGGTAACGACGGAATGTCCACCTTCAGCAGGCGGTCCTGCTGAATCAGGCCACCGCGAATCGCCTGTGCCAGTTCGCTCACGTTCATGCGTCAATCCTGTTCTTGTCTGCCGCGAGCCCGCCGGGCACGCGCTCTCAGGTCAACAGGCAGCCGCTCACGACTGCTCGTCCGGCCTCACCCCCAGCAGCTCGCGAATATGCGACAGCGAGCCGTCGTCCTTCACGACGCTCTCGAGCCACTTGTGCAGCGGCATGTCGGCCCATTCGGCCGCCTTGTCGGCAAGGTACGCGACCGGGCTGTGCGGCTCGGTCTGGCGGAAATAACGCGCCACCGCACGCAACTGGTCGACGGCCTGCGCGCGGTTCTGGATGCCGGCGATCATCTGCGTCACCGGAGGACGCAAAGCGGTCTGCGACTGCACGTGGGTCTCCTCGGTCTGAATCGAATTGCCGAACACCGGCTCGATGCGCTCGGGCTGCGCCTGCTGCGCCGCCTGCGTGTGCGGCGCGCTGCCCGTATAGCCCTGCTCGCGCGCAAAGCGCTCGGCGAGCCGGTACACGGTCTCGAACGCGTCGCGCGCCTGCCGGAAGCTCGGCGCCGAATCGCCCGCGCGCTCGACGAGCCGCTCCTCGAACGCGTCGAGCGCGAATTCGAATGCCTTCAGGTTCGCCAGCAGCGCCGTGTAGAACGCGATCGACGTCACGCGCCGCGACGCATCGATCTGGTCGATCGACGGCTTGCCGCGCGCGATGTCGTCCGCGTGTTCGGGGTCGCGCTTGATCGACTGCGCGACGTGCTGCGCCACTTCCCAGTCGAGCGTGCTGAACGCGTTCGACGCGCCGTCCGTCAACGGCACCGCGCGCAGCAGCTCGGCCGTGCGGCCGGCCAGCCACGCGACGTTGCCGAGCCGGTACTCGGTGTCGTCGCCTTCGGGCAGCGGGTGCACGGTGTCCCAGAACTCGCGGCACAGGCCCTCGAGCAGCGCATAGCCTTCGGTGAGGCCGGTGACGCCGTCCTCGAGCGCGAGCGCCTCGGTCAGCCACACGGCGAGCCGCAGGTCCTTCGTGCGCGTGCGCAGCAGCTCGCCCGCATGGTCGACGACGAAGCCCCAGTCGGCCTCCTTGATCTCGGTCACCCATTCGCCCTGGTCGAGCGTCGGATCGTCGTAGCGCCGCGCGTCCTGGATCGCGTCGAATTCGTTCGAGAACAGCAGGTCGTCGCCGCTGGGCGACGCATCGCTGATCGGCGTCAGCAGGTCGGGGAGATTGATCGGCATGGTTCAGTGAATCCGTTGATGCATCAGATGTCGCGCGCGGGGGCTCATTCGACCGTATAGGCGAATTCGCCCGCCTCGTCCGCGCGCACCGCGATGCGCGCGATGGCCGCGCCGTCGGCGATCCGGCCGAGCACGTGGCCCGCGATCTCCGGCAGCAGCGTGCCGTTCAGGATATGGTCGACGTTACGGGCACCCGAATCGACCTCGGTGCAGCGCGCGAGCACTGCCTCGACGAGCGACTCGTCCCATTCGAACGCGGCCTTGTGGTTCGCGTCGATCCGGCGGCGGATCCGCTCGAGCTTCAGCTCGATGATCTCGGCCAGCACGTCGTCGGAAATCGGGTAGTACGGCACGACCTTCATCCGGCCGAGGAACGCGGGCTTGAACGTCTTGTACAACTGCGGGCGCAGCGTCTCGGCGAGCGCGTCCGGATCGGGCAACTCCTCGGCCGGCTTGTTCAGGCACGCCTGCATCACCGCTGACGAGCCGACGTTCGACGTCAGGATGATCAGCGTGTTGCGGAAATCGATCTCGCGCCCTTCCGCGTCGTCCATCGTGCCCTTGTCGAACACCTGGAAGAACATCTCGAGCACGTCGGGGTGCGCCTTCTCGACCTCGTCGAGCAGCACGACGGAATACGGGTTGCGGCGCACGGCCTCGGTCAGCACGCCGCCCTCGCCGTAGCCGACATAGCCGGGCGGCGAGCCCTTCAGGCCCGACACGCTGTGCGCTTCCTGGTACTCGCTCATGTTGATCGTGACCATCTTGCGCTCGCCGCCGTACAGGATGTCGGCCAGCGCGAGCGCCGTCTCGGTCTTGCCGACGCCCGACGGCCCGACGAACATGAACACGCCGCGCGGCTTGTTCGGATCCTCGAGGTTCGCGGTCGCGGTGCGCACGCGCTGCGCGATCGCGTCGAGCGCGTGGTCCTGGCCGATCACGCGCGCGGTCAGCAGCGGCTGCAGGTTCAGCACGGTGTCGATCTCGTCCTTCACCATCCGGCCGAGCGGAATGCCCGTCCACGCGGCGACGATCTCGGCGACGACGTGGCCATCCACCTGCAGCGGCACCATCGGCTCGCCGCCCTGCAGCGCGTGCAGCGCCGCGACGCGCTCCGCGAGCTTGTCGCGCGTCGCCTGCACGTCGACCGGCTGGCCGTCCTCGGACGGGCCGCGCGCCTTGTCGAGCGTGTCACGCAATTCGGTGATCTCGGCGACGATCGCACGCTCGGCTTCGTAGCGCGCGTCGTCCTTTACGAGTTGCTCCAGCGCCGTGTCGCGCGCGCCGCGCAGCTCGCCGAGCCGCTCGTCGTGCGGCGCGCCGCCCGCTGCCTCGCGTTCCAGCGACGCGATTTCCGCGTCGATCCGCTCGATGCGCTTCTTCGTGTCGTCGATCGCGGCCGGCGTCGCGCTGTGCGCGAGCGCGACCTTCGCACATGCGGTGTCGAGCACGCTGATCGCCTTGTCGGGAAGCTGGCGGCCGCTGATGTAGCGGTGCGACAGGCGCACGGCCTCGGTGATCGCGTCGTCGAGAATCCGCACGTTGAAATGCTTCTCCATCAGGCCCGACATGCCGCGCAGCATCGCGGCCGCGAGCGGCTCGCTCGGCTCCTCGACCTTCACGACCTGGAAGCGCCGCGCGAGCGCCGCGTCCTTCTCGAAGTACTTCTTGTATTCGCTCCACGTCGTCGCGGCGATCGTGCGCAGCTCGCCGCGCGCAAGCGCCGGCTTCAGCAGGTTCGCCGCATCGTTCTGGCCGGCCTGGCCGCCCGCGCCGATGATCGTGTGCGCCTCGTCGATGAACAGGATGATCGGATGCGCGCTCTTCTTCACTTCGTCGATCACGCTCTTCAGCCGGTTCTCGAACTCGCCCTTCACGCTCGCGCCGGCCTGCAGCAGCCCCATGTCGAGCACGTGCAGCGCGACGCCGGAGAGCGGCGGCGGCACATCGTCGGCCGCGATCCGCAGCGCGAGGCCCTCGACGACCGCGGTTTTGCCGACACCGGCCTCGCCGGTCATGATCGGATTGTTCTGGCGGCGGCGCATCAGGATGTCGATCGCCTGGCGGATCTCGGCTTCGCGGCCGATCACCGGATCGATCTTGCCGTCGCGCGCGCGCTGCGTGAGGTTGGTCGTGTACGTGTCGAGCGCGGGCGTCTTCGACGGGCCGGCTGCGGGCGCGGCACCGTCGACGGCCGGCGCCACGCCGCCGTCGTCGGTATCGGCCTGGCGCGGCTCGGCTTCGCTCGACCCTGCCACGATCTCGTCGAACTTGTGCTTCAGGTCCGTCACGTTCACTTCCGCGAACTGCGACGACATCCGCTGCGCGAACTGCGCGAGGTCCGGCGCGGTCAGCAGCGCGAGCAGCAGGTGCCCCGAACGGATGCGGCCGAGCTGCGAATCGAGCGATGCGATCAGCCACGCCTGTTCGAACAGCGCGATCAGGTGCACCGAAAACACCGGCGTACGCGTGTTGCCGGTCTTCAGGCGCGTCAGCTCGCGCTCGAGATCCGCGCGCAGCGCATGCGGATCGACGCGGCTCGCGCGCAGCGCGAGCGGCAGGTCGCCCGCCGGCTCCTCGAGCAACGCGAGGAACAGGTGCTCCAGATCGACCTCGTAGTGGCCGCGCGCCAGGCACGCGCTCGCCGCGCGCTCGGCCGCGTGCCGGCACAGCGGGTTCAGTTTCGTGATCAGGGTCTTCAGAGGCGTGCTCATGGCGTCGATCTCAGGTTCGATTGCGTGTTTGTTGTCGTTAGGAATCAGTGAATCACGTGCAGTTCGTAGCGGGCGTCCGAGCGATCCTCGATCGCGTCGCGCGTGCAGAGGAACGCGTCCCAGCCGAGCCGCGAGCCCG
This sequence comes from Burkholderia pyrrocinia, assembly GCF_022809715.1. Classification (NCBI taxonomy): domain Bacteria; kingdom Pseudomonadati; phylum Pseudomonadota; class Betaproteobacteria; order Burkholderiales; family Burkholderiaceae; genus Burkholderia; species Burkholderia pyrrocinia. The sequence goes on along the minus strand of NZ_CP094459.1, from coordinate 454,338 downwards.
CGCCGAGCACGCTCGCGCCGACCTCGGTGCGCTTCAGCACCAGCTTCACCTCGTATTCGAGCGTGACGCCGGCGAGCAGCGTCAGCATCCGTTCGAGCGCGACGGCGTGCGCGCCGCCGGGCAGGAACGCCTCGTAGTCGCGCTTGGACAGCGGGCCGACGACGATCCGCGCGCGCATGTCGCGCTGCCACACGCGTTCGCCGACCAGCGCCGTCGCGCCGAGCACCGCGTTGACCTCGCCGAGCACGCTCAACTGGTCGGGCGGCACGTCGTACCACTTGCCGACGAACTGGTCGATCTTCACCGGCACGCGGAAATAGTCGGACAGCGTGCGCTGCAGGTACGCGGCCGACATCGGCCGGTGCCGCGCGGCCAGCGCGTAGCCGGCAACGGCTTCGTCGAGCACGCCGCCCGCGCCGGCCGCGAGGCTGTCGCGCACCTCGTCGCTCGGCACGCCCGCGATCGCGAGCAGCAGCGGCAGGTAGCGCTCGTCGCGGTCGAGCTCGTAGTGGAACGGCAGCCGGTATTTCTTCCACGCCGCATAGAACAGCGCGGTCGCGCGGTTCGAGAACACGTCGAAGAACGCACGCGCCGCGTGGTCGCGCTTCAGGTGCTCGCGCGCGACGATCTGCTCGGTGTAGTGCAGCGGCAGCGCGCCCTGCCCGCCGAGCAGCCCGAAGAACGCGGGCGTCAGCTCGACGTGGCCGAGCTCGCCGGCCGCGAGCGCGGCACCGCGCTGCTCGCCCGAATCGAGCAGCGTGCCGTCGTCGCCAAACGAGCGCGCGCCCTCGATCTCGCTCGGCGGAAAACCGAGCGACAGCGTGTTGCGGAATTCGATGCGTTGCGCGACCACATCGCCCTGCCGCCATGCGCCGGGGGCATCCGACGCCTGCCGCGCGAACAGCCCTTCGAGCACGCGCACCGCCTGGAAGAATTCGAAGCGGTGCGGCTCGTCGAGCAGCGCGTCGACTACGCCAGGATCGATTCGCCGGTCCGGGGCTTGCATCGGATGATCTCCTCGCCGGTGCGTTTCGACACGACGACTAGTTGAACGAAACTGTTGAGGTGGACGTAAAGCCCGAAGAAGCTGTCGAGCACGCGCACGAACGACGCGAGGCTCGCGCCGACGAAGTGTTCCTCGTCGATCGTCAGGCGGATCTCGATGCCGCGCACGAAGGTCGCGAACGGCTTGCCGGGCAGCCACTGCACCGCGCCGCGCTGCTCGATGCCGGCGAGGCCGTCGATCTGGCGCATCGACACGGCCGTGCGTCGCAGGTCGTACAGCGTCAGCATTTCCTTCAGCGGCGCGAGGCCGTGCGCGACCAGCGACACGTGATTGAGCGCGAGGTGCGACACGAGCCGCCAGTGCGCGGCGCGGCCGCGCTCGAAGCGCACGCTCTGCGTCGGGCGGCGCAGCATCGAGATGCCGCTGGTCTGCGCGCCGCCTTCCTGGAACAGGTCGCCGCCTTCGAGGCCGAACGCGAGCATCGCCGGCAAGTCGCGGTTCGTGCAGGTGAGGTCGAGGCTCAGCGTGTCGGTCTGCGGCGACGTCGGCTCGAAGTCGATGTCGACGATCGAGATCTCGGTTTCGTAGCCGGGGCTCTTCTGCGCGACCCAGTCGTTGCGGCGCGCGAACCAGTAGTGACCGATCCGCGCCGCTTCGCCGTGATGCAGCGAATAGAACGGCCGGAACTCGATCACCGATTCCTCATGCGCCTGCTGCCTGACGAGCTTCACCGAGTCGATCGAGTACACCTCGTACGCGAACGCGCGGCGCGCCTCGGCGATCACCGGGTAGGACACCGCGCGGTGCGTGATGCGGATCGGCTCGCCGTGCTGCCGGAACAGGTTGACGATCGGCGTGCAGAACAGCCGGAAGTGGCTTGCCGTCAGCAGCTCGAGCAGCCGCGCGACGTGCGAATCGCTGCGCACGTCCTGCAGCACCAGATGCAGCGTCGCGCGCTGGCAGCGGCCCGACGCGCGCGCGATCGCCGCGAGGTCGAAATCGACGAAATCGAACTTGTCGGGGAACGCGAAGTATTCGGTGAGCAGGCGATACGCGGGATGCGATTTCGCCGGGTAATCGATCAATGCGTCGTCTTCGTCGAAGCCGGCCTGCTCGATCGGCAGCTTGCGCAGCGCGGTCCAGCGGCCGTTGCGTTCGGGCTCGACATACGCGCCGAGCACGTTGACGAACAGGCAGTCGGTCAGCGCGGCGACGAACGACTGCTCGCCGTGCAGATGCGCGCGCAGCGTCGGCACCTTCAGCGCGCCGAGATCGAGCTGCGCAGCGAGCGACTCGAACGTGATCGAGATCACGCCCGTCGCGTTGGACGGCAGCACCGTCGCGCTCGGCGCGAGCGCGACCGGCGTGTAGCGCGCTTCCGAGATGCGGATCGGCGCGAGCGTCACGTCGTAGGCGGTGCGGAAGCGGCACTGCACGCCGCGGATCGGGCGGCTCTTCAGCTCGGTGCCGCGGCCGATCACGACCGGCTCGGTCTGCTGGCCGGGCGACGCCGGCGTGAACTGCGCGATCGAGCACGACGGGAACGGCCGCAGGTAGTGCGGATACAGCACTTCCAGCAGCGCTTCGGTGAATTCGGGGTAGTCGTCGTCGAGCTTCTTGTTGATGCGCGCGCCGAGCAGCGCGAACGACTCGATCATCCGCTCGACGTGCGGATCCTCGCAATGCTCGCCGGACAACGCGAGCCGCGCCGCGATCTTCGGATAGCGTTCGGCGAAATCTCGCGAATAGCGCCGCAAAAACGATAATTCGCGCTCGTAATACGGCAGCAATTCTTCCATCGACGACCCCGAACCTCAATATTTCCTGCCGGACCTGATCGACCACCGGGCGGTCCGGCCCGCTCGGCGGCTTGATTTACTGCATTCTCGCGGCGCGTGCGCGCGTGACCGAGTACTGCAGCGTCGACGGCTGCAGCATCGCGTCGAAATTCACCGGCTCCTCGGCCGGGTGCACGACGAGCAGCGCCTGGATCGCGAAGTAGAGCGCATTGGTCGCCTGCTCGTTCAGCTCGAACGTCACCTGTACCTGCTGCAGGCGCGGCTCATGGCGCGCGATGGCCTGCTGGATCGACTTGCAGATGAACGCGCGGTCGTAGTGACTCGCGAGGCTCAGCCCCGCGAAATCGTTCAGCCCGTAGGTCAGCACCGATTTCTGGCATTCCGGCAGCGCGGCCAGCTCGTTCTCGGTGTGCGCGATACGGGTGTTGAGGATCGCCTCGACGTCGCGGGCGACCGTGGTCTTGAGCTCGTCCAGCGACAATTGCCGCATCGCTGCCGAGGCCGGCAGGTGCGGTTCGTCGTCGAACAGCTTGTCGAGAAAACTGGGTTCGAATCGTTTCATCGGCCGGTATGAACTACGAAAACGGCAACGGGACGCCGTGCGCCCCGTTGCCGCAACCGACCTTAGACCGCGTAGGTCTTGTCGTTCTTCGTCAGACTCCAGGCGCCCTGCGTGTTGCCGCCCTGGTTGCCGCCGATCTTCTGCTGGGTTTGCTTCCACTGCACGGCCGCGTACTTCAGCGAGAACGTCTCGAGCGGCAGACCTTCTTCGCGAACGCTCGGGGCGATGCTCGAGATGATCACGTACTTGAGCTTGACTTCCAGATACTGCACGCGCTTGCCTTCACCGTCTGCGCGCGAGAAATGGACCGTCACCTCGTCGAACGTGGTGCCGCCCGAAGCGTGCTGGTACAGCAGCGGGCTCGACGAATCGATTTCCTTCGTGAAAATCATGTCGCCGTGCTCGCAACGCGTCATCGTGTGACCGCCAGCGGTCGATGCGGTTGCCGAACGCGGCTGAACGATCGAGTGATCCCACGATTTCAGTTCGATCCAGCCCTGATGGTCTTTGTCCGCGGATTCGCCCTTCACCGCCGGACTACCAAACTGCAAGTGCATATGTAACATGGCCCTTCGACTCCCCAAAGAGGTGGTTTTAACGTCCTACCCAGGCGGCCCGCCCGGGCGATTTACTCGCTTATGAATTTGCCGGTTTGGGCAGATCAGCGACAAGTCGCAGAGAAATCGAGAGTTCGTCGAGCTGAAAGTGCGGGCGCAGGAATGCGACCGAACGATACGAGCCCGGCTTGCCCGGAATCTCCGACACTTGTATGGATGCCTCGCGCAGCGGGAATTGCGCTTTCTGTTCCTGCGAGGCGTTGTCGTCGAGCAGGACGTACTGCGAAATCCACCGGTTGAGGAAAGTCTCCACGTTCTGCGCCGATGCGAAGCTGCCGATCTTGTCCCGCATCATCGCCTTCAGGTAGTGCGCGACGCGCGATACCGAGAAGATGTACTGAAGCTGGGCGGACAGGACGGCGTTCGCATTCGCGCTGTCGGTGCTGTATTTCTTCGGCTTCTGCACCGACTGCGCAGCGAAGAACGCGGCGTAATCTGAGTTCTTGCAATGGACGAGCGGGATGAAGCCGAGGTCGCTCAGCTCCTTCTCGCGGCGATCGGTGATCGCGATCTCGGTCGGGCACTTCAGCGCGACTTCGCCGTCGTCGGTCTTGAACGTGTGGGTCGGCAGGTCCTCGACGAGGCCGCCGCCTTCGACGCCGCGGATCGCCGCGCACCAGCCGAAGTCGTCGAACGCGGCCGTCAGGCGCGCAGCGAACGCCCACGCGGCGTTGCACCACAGGTACTTGTCGTGCTCGGTGCCGTCGACGTCCTCGACGAAGTTGAAGTTCTCCGCGGTCTGGCCGTCCTTCGGATTGAACGGCAGGCGGCCGAGGAAGCGCGGCAGCGTCAGGCCGACGTAGCGCGAATCCTCGGCGTCGCGGAACGACTTCCACTTCGCGTATTCGACGGTATCGAACACCTTGCCGAGATCGCGCGGCTTGCCGAGGTCGGAGAACGACTCGAGGCCGAGCAGCTCGGGCGACGCCGACGCGATGAACGGCGCGTGCGCGGCCGCCGCGACGTGCGACATCTGCTCGATGAAGTACATGTCTTCCGGCTGGCGCGAGATCTCGTAATCGCCGATCAGCGCACCGAACGGCGAGCCGCCGAACGTGCCGAATTCTTCTTCGTAGACCTTCTTGAACAGCGCGCTCTGGTCGAACTCGCTCGCACCCTTGAAGTCGCGCACGAGGTCGCGCTTCGGTGCGTGCAGCGCCTTGATCTTGATCGTCTGGCCCGTATTGCTTTCCTTGACCAGGTAATCCATCCCGCGCCACGTGCTTTCGAGGCGCTGGAATTCCGGCGCGTGCATCACCGCGGAAAGCTGCGTCGAGATCAGGCGGTCGAGTTCCGCGACGCGCGCGTCGATCGTGGCCGACAGGTTGTCCGACACGATCACCGTGCCGTCGAGCACCTGGTGCACGAGTTCGCCGATCAGGTCCTTCGCACGCGCATGTTCGGAATCGGATTTCGCGACCTTGCTCTTCTCGACGATGTCGTCGAGCAACGAGGTCCCGGCGGCGTATTCCGCGCCGCTGGCTTGGGCCGCAGCCGTTTGCTGGTTCATCTCAACACTCCGTCGTCATTCGCCGTCTTTGTCGCCGCCGGTGCCCTTCGCGAGCTCCTGCAGCTGCTGCGTGTTCTTCAGCACCTCGGACAGCAGATCCTCGAGCTTGTCGTTGCCGGCGAGCTTGTTGCGCAGGTCGGCGAGCTTCGAGCGTGCCTCGAGCAGGCGGCGCAGCGGCTCGACCTGTTCGACGACTTCGTCCGGGCTGAAATCCGACAGCGAGCGGAACTTCAGGTCGACCGCGAACTTGCCGCCTTCCGGGCTCAGGCGGTTTTCCACCTGGAACGCGGCACGCGGCTCGATCGCCTTCATCACGTCGTCGAAGTTGTCGCGGTCGATATTGACGAACTTGCGGTCACGCAGCTTCGGCTGCTCGATTTCGGACTGGCCCGCCAGATCGCCGACGACCCCGACGACGAACGGCAGCTCCTTCACCTCGATCGCGTCGCCCTTCTCGACCTCATAGGTCAGCTGGACGCGCGGCGGCCGTATTTTCTGCAAGCTTTTCTGAATGCTTTCTTTCTTGGCCATCGACGGCTCCCAGGTTAGTTGTGGTTTTCGCGTCAGTTGCTTTCGCGTCAGTTGCGCAGCGCGCTGAACGGGTCGGCGCCGCCTTTCTGCGGCGCGCTGCCGCTCGACGTCGGCGGGGGCGGAGGCGGCGTCGTGGCGCCGCTGTCCGCTGCTGCCGCCGCGCCGGCTGCCACCTTCGGGCGGTGAATCGGGCGGCGGATCTTCTTCGTTTGCGATTTCTGCTCCGGCGGGAACAGCGCCGATTCGCCCAGCGTGTCGCGCAGCTGCTTCGCGAGCGTCTGCGCGTCCGACTTCGCGTCGCCCGCGAGCGACGCATCCTGGCGCAATTCGCCGAGCGACTGCGTCGCGATCCGCAGGCCGGCGACGGCCAGCACGCTCTTCGCCTGACGGTCGGTCGCATCGCGCTGCAGCGCTTCCTGGGCGGCGACGATCGCCTGCCCGTAGTGGTTCTGTGCGAACTGGATCTGCGCGATGCGCGACCACGGCTCCTCGCGCGTCGGATCCGACTTCGCGAGCTGCTGGTACAGGCCGAGGGCCTTGTCCTGATCACCCGACTTCGCAACGGCGTCCGCATCGGCCAGCGACTTGTTGAAAACCTCGGCGCTCGGCGGCGTGGTCGACTGGCTCGCACAGCCGGCGATCACGCCGCAAGCCAGCACTACCCCAGACAGTTTTGCGAAGAGACGGTCTTTCATCGTTATATCCACCGGCGCGTGAGTTTTAAAATCGTTGAGAATCTGGTTCTTTTGCTTTGCAAGAAGCGCGCGGGTATAGTACCGATCAATTTTTCATAATTCAATCGTCGTGTGAAGAGTAATTCCTTTTAAAACCGGGCGCTACCCCCTCGAATGACCTCTCGCTGCGGGCTCGCGGCGGTTTTTCCTTCGGCCGGGATGCGCAAGTTTTACTGGCCGCACGACGCGCCGCCCGGGTGGCGGAAAAAATTTCCGGGCGCTTGCCGCGACGCAGGCGTGCTTAATAGTTGAGCGATTCAATGTCGGGGATGCGCGGCGAACGCGGAAATACCCGGCAGTTTTGACAGGGATAAAGGCGGCACGCCGGAAACACGATGAGATCGTCCATGATTCGCTACGCGCTGCCGCTGGTTGCCTGCGCCCTTCTGGCCGGATGCGCGGCCGCCCCGCTGCTCGGCTCGGCCGCAAGCGCCGTGATGCAGGCCGCCGGCATCGGCAAGCCCGAGCTGCCGGACTCGCAGAAGCCGCCGCGCAATCTCGGGATCACGCTCGCCGCCGCGCCGAACCTGAATGCCGCGACCGACCACAAGCCGCTCGCGCTCGTCGTGCGGCTCTACGCGCTGAAGGATCCGACGTCGTTCCAGCAGGCGCCGTTCGACGCGTTTACCGATCCGACCAAGGAAAAGGCCGCGCTCGGCGCCGACCTGCTGAATGTGCGTGAAATCACGCTGATTCCGGGCCAGCGCTATACGGCGACCGAAAAAGTCTCGCGCGAAGCGCAGGCATTCGGCATCGTCGCGCTGTTCCGCGATCCCGCACTGCAACGATGGAAACTGACGTTCGATCCGGCGAAGTCGGAGAAATCCGGCATAATCATCGGCCTGCATAATTGCGCGATGACGGTCACCGACGGCACCGTCATCGCACCGCAACAGGGTGCGCCTTCACAACCGCTGAATATGCTTTCCTCGGTGTCCTGCGGTTAAACATGACGCACGAATGTCAATTAACAAGAGTTAACAATTGGCGATTTAATTCGGGCACGAACAAATCGATTACATCGCAACGCCACATTAACCGGATTTGACATGAGTTATTCGGCCAAGGTGCTGTGGGGGGAAGGGCTGTTCCTCCGGCCTCAACACTTTCAGCGACAGGACGCGTACCACGAGGCGCGCCTGTTCGAGTCCATCCAGGCGATCCAGCCGTACAACTGGGGCGTGCGCTCCGTGCGCATCGACCGCGACGCACTCGGCAGCAACGTGCTGCGGGTTGCCGATCTCGCGCTCGTGTTCCCGGACGGCGCGCTGTATGCCGCGCCGCAGGCCGACGACCTGCCGCCGCCGATCGCGCTGGACACGCTGCCCGACGGCATCAACGAATTCGTGTTCTATCTCGCGCTGCACCCGCTGCGCGAGAACGGCACCAACTACAGCGACGATCCGGCCGCAGGCTTCATGACGCGCTTCGTCAGCGAGCAGACGAGCGTCGCCGACAACTTCACCGACGCGGCCGAAGCCGACATCACGTTCCTGAAGACGCAGGTCAAGCTGATCGCGCACAGCGAACCGCGCGACCAGTTGCTGTCGGTGCCGCTCGTGCGCGTGCGCCGCACTGCGACGTCCGGTTTCGAGATCGACGACAGCTTCGTGCCGCCGTGCCTCGCGATCGACGCGTCGCCGATCCTGCACCAGCGGCTGCGCCAGCTGGTCGACGCGCTGCAGGCGAAGGTGAACGCGCTGTACGGGTTCCACCGCGAGCCGTCGAAGAACATCATCGAATTCCGCTCGGGTGACATCGCGTCGTTCTGGCTGCTGCATACCGCGAACGCCGCGTTCGCGACGCTCGCGCACCTGCACCAGCACGCGGCGCTGCATCCGGAGCGGCTGTTCCAGGAACTGCTGCGCCTCGCGGGCCAGCTGATGACGTTCTCGAAGGGCTATACGCTCGCCGACCTGCCCGTGTACCGCCACGACGATCCGGGGCCGAGTTTTGCACGTCTCGACCTGATGCTGCGCGAACTGCTCGACACCGTGATCTCGACACGCTACTTCGCGATCACGCTCGACGAGGTGCGTCCGTCGTTCCACCTCGGCCGCCTCGATTCGGGCAAGATCGACGACAAGACCGAGTTCTACCTGGCGGTGTCCGCGGACATGCCGAGCGTCGAGCTCGTCGATGCCGTGCCGGCCCGCTTCAAGGTCGGTGCGCCCGACGACGTCGACAAGCTCGTACTGTCGGCGATGCCCGGCGTGCGGCTGTCGTACACGCCGCAGGTGCCGCCCGCGATTCCGGTGCGGCCGGGCGCGTGCTACTTCTCGCTCGATTCGCGCGGCGCGCTGTACGAGCGCATGCTGCAGGCCCAGTCCGCGATGATCTATGCGCCGACTGGCATCAATGACCTGAAGTTCGAACTGATCGCGGTCACATCATGAGCTACGCGCCTTCCCTGTTCGGCGACAACGCGCCGGCACCCATGCATACTCCGGCGTCGACGGACTCCGCGTTCCAGGCCCGTTCGCTGCTCGACTTGCTGTACGACGGCTTCTTCATGCTGTTCCTGCTCAAGAACGGCCGCGAGCCGGACAGCGCGAGCGAGTTCAGCACGCGGATCCAGGAATTCCTGTCGGATTTCGAGCGCGGCGCGAAGAAGCTGAATATCGCCGCCGAGGATGTGTACGCCGCGAAGTTCGCGTTCTGCGCGGCCATCGACGAGATGGTGCTGTCGTCGCAGTACAAGATCCGCACGGACTGGGAGCGCCGGCCGCTGCAGCTCGTGCTGTTCGGCGAGCAGTTGGCGGGCGAGAAGTTCTTTCAGTATCTCGAGGAATGTCGTGCGCAAGGCGCGGCGCGGCTGCAGTCGCTCGAGGTGTTTCATATGTGCCTGCTGCTCGGATTCCAGGGGAAGTATCTGCTCGAAGGGCCGGAGAAGCTCGCTTATCTGACGGCGCGGCTGGGGGACGAGATCGCGCATATGAAGGGCAAGCGGGCTCCGTTTGCGCCGCACTGGCCGTTGCCGGATCAGATCGCGCACCGGTTGAAGCGCGAGGTGCCGGTTTGGGCGATCGGGGCGGTGTTTGCGCTGGTTGCGCTGCTTGGGTTCCTCGGACTCAACTCGTATCTGAAGGACAAGACGCTGCAGGCGCTCGCGCCTTATTCGCAGGTGATCAAGGTGGGGCCGGAGTCGGCTAATTTGACGATTTCGTTGCCTTGATGGGTGCTTCGCGAGAGCGTCGCCTCATGAGGAAAAGGACCGCTGAGCGGTCCTTTTTTTGTTTCGGCGCGCTCGTTGCGCGTCGTCAGAAAAGAATGAATGCGTCGTTTTCGACGTAGAACACGAACGCATCGAACAACTGCGCAAGCGTAGGTTCGTCGATCTGGTCATGCGCGTTGATCACGATGTCCTCGATCGTTGAGCTGTTCAATGTGATCTGCCAGCCGGGTTGGGTTGCGATGACGGGCGCCGTGTGTTCGTCAGCGTCCTTCGTGTCGTCGGAGAATGCGCCCTCGGTATCGAGCGTCCACGGCATCGGCGGCAGACAGAGCCATCCGGAGAAATCGCCGGGGGTTTCTAGGACTTGTTTCAGGCTGACTGCAGTCGCCGTATCGGTCGAGGTAGGCATTACGTTCGTGGCATCGGATAAAAGCGGCGGCCGATTCGAATCACGCTGCACGGGAACGCTTCACCCAGGTGCCGTCAACGAATCCCTGCGGGTTCGGCGGATGTGTCCTATCGCCCTGCGGCACCTGGAACGCGAAACAGTGGCATCCAGCGCATCCGTATCGTCAAAGGCCGTGATTATGCCAATGAACCACGAAATTCGACACTCGACGTTTCGAACGTTGACGGTTCCGACGCTCGCCCGGGCAGGTCACGTTGACGATGCCTCGCCGCGTCACGATATGCGGATGCCACCCCGATACAGACGCAGCCTGCTCGGCTGCTTTCTCGTGAGGACTGAACGGCCACGAAAACTGTCACGACGCGTGCGAATCGATCGCGCTATATCAAGGTTGATAGCGGATCGTTTCATAGATCTTGGCCATACCTTGCTTCGCAGCGCTCTCGTTAGCAGCCAATCCCGACGAGAAGACAACGCAGGTCCAACCTTTGCCGCAGACCTTGCTGGTGACGAGATCGAGACGATGCGCATAGAGCTCATCGTCGTTGAAGATCTTGTGCGTATAGCGCGAAGCGAGCGCTGGGTATTTGTCGCTCAGCATGATCGGCGCAAAGTCCGGCTTCGTGTATTGAGCGGACTTGTCGTCCACCTGGCTCTCGTAAAGATATTGCGCAGTACCTTCGAACGAAGGTGCGACCTTGGTTCGCAGCACCTGAACAACAACGTCCAGATTCAGTACTTCGAGTGCGGACTTGTCGGCTTCGATACTGACGCCCCGGCCATCGGTGTCCCGGAGTCGATCGTTTGCCGTGACCTTCCAGTCCGCAGGGAGCTGGAAGCTCAGGCCGTTGGCTTTGAAGAGCTTTGGATGCGTCAGATCAGGGGAGGCGGCGGCTCTTGGCCGAAAATCGTAAGCATGTGAAGCTGTCGCAAGCGCGAGAAGGATTAAAGGCACAATTACTATTCGCATAGGCGACTTCACCAGTCCAAAACGTCAATCTTCCAGTTGGCTATCCAAATCGGACAATTCCCAACCTCGCTTACGAAGCCGCGGCGACAACCCAACGCGCTGCATGATGTGAGAACTCTGATAGCCAGACGATCGGGGACCCGGTTGATTAGGTGTAGCTCAACGCTACATGATCACCCGCATCGCTTCGCGAACTCAAGTCGATCAATCCAGCACTGCTAGATTATCTAGCATACTGATCAAAGTTGATCCTACCCACCAGCCCGATGATGTCCTTCGATACGAGCCGACCATCGCTTCGATACGTAGTACGGATACCAGTTATAAGCGATCCCCGTCTCGTCATCAATCTGATGTCCCTAAAACTGCGCCGGATTCCTCCGCACGATTCCCGTTGTCTTCGGCAACCGAGCAATCACCTCCCGCGCTTCGCCCTAACGCCTTGTACGACGCCTCCCACATGTGACCGCATACATCAGAGACCGCGTTAGCGGCCCTTGATCGAATCCCAGCGAGCGATTTCCGTGACTTCATTGAATGGGCAACTGTATGCCGACCATACGCGATTCTTCAACATCGCCGGAAAACCGAGCGTCCAACACTATTAATTCTTCCCCTTGGTACTCGATGCATCGATCTGGAAGACAGCATTAAAGGGTGGGTGGTAACTCTCTCAATGCATTACGCACCTCAGTGCAGTCGTAGAGGAACTGACGCAAGCGACTCGCATTCTCGTACCCGATCACCATCGATGCCACCGTGCTGCAAACATGCGTCTTCATATGCGAGATGCTCGCCATCACATCGAGACGCGAGAAATGCGTCAATCTTTGTAAAGTCAATTTCCGGAGGAATATCAACGGCAAAAAGGGAGAGCCCCCTCGTGGCAGAGCACTGCGCCCCAAGCAATTTCAACTCAGAAATGAGTGACGCTTTGGTGCCTGGATCTTCGGCAAACACTCTCAAAATTGAATGCCCTCCCCGAGAAATTACAGATGAAACAAACAGCTCACCATCGACATTCTCTATCGCCACCGCGTCTCCTTTACTTACTCCATACACGTAATACGGCACATTGTCGACGACACACGATGACTCATCCGAAAATATCCCCCACATGGATTCAAATTCCATCGGAGGATATCCATCTTCATCCTTCTTCAATCTAAAAATAATCTTCCGAATTTCTCGCATATTCCCTCTTCAGCTATCGCATGGCGTACGCCCCAAGCGATTGAGTCGCTTGAAGTTATCCTTGATTCTGTCCCACAGTCGCCTATTACACTTACGGCACAGAACCTGAGTATTTGCCTCATCATTCGCACCGCCTAGCACGTCTGGTTCAATATGGTCAAACTGACGCTCATTGGTTGGCGGTGTAACGCCTCGCTGACTCTTCTTTCCTGGAACAACATCAACGCCGCAGCATTCGCACGTCGCCTTTCCAAAGAAATCTTGATTCTCTTGCGCAACTTTATCCTTAACCGATTTCGGAATTCGAGCCAAGCCAAGCGGGTCGACCCACTCGATCGGATTCGGAGCATACTGATAAGCGTTGATACCTCCATCAAGTCCTATAGGGTCCTTTGAGATGAATCGCCCTGTTGCAGGATCGTAATACCGATACCGGTTATAGGCGAGCCCCGTCTCTTCGTCCGCCTGCTGCCCTTGGAATCGCAATGAATTCCTCGGCATGCCCCCCTCGGTCGTCGACGCCCGCGTGATCACCTCCCGCACTTCACCCCACGCCGTGTATGCCCCCTCCCACACGATGTCACCGACGTCATCCGTCAGCAACTGCGGCGTCCCGATCTGGTCGCAGTGGTAATAGAACAGTTTGGCTTCCGCCCGGCGCTCCGGCACTTTTTGCAGGGGATCGTCCTCCGGTACGTACCGGCCAGATCGAACGCGAATCGCTCCTCCGCGACCGGACTGACGGCTTCGATCAGGCGTCCAACCGGGTCATACCGATAGTCAGTGCCCCCCCCTGCGGCTGCCGTCGATTCGCGTTAGCGATACCGCCGCTCGGTGAGCGGTACGGGCGACGTCGAGCGCTGAATCGTCTGCTGCAGCACGCGCCCCGCAGGATCATAGTGCGTACGTTGCTCGACTTTGCTCGACAAGTATCCACACCGTTTCGCGATGGAGCTCATCACGCTCAAACTGCATGCGCTCCCCGCCATCCAGCAGCATCCCGTGCACATGCCCTGATCCCTACATCAACCAGTCGATCGCGTGACCGTCGGGCCGTACAGTCCGCCGACGATTGCCCAGCTCGTCATATTCGTAGTGCCAGACCGACATTCAGGCCTTCGAGCTTGTCGGTCATGCGCACGCGGCCCGTGCCGGCCTAAAGCGTGGGAGCACCGTAAATACGAACTTCATCCCCCCCTTCTCGCTTGTGAGCACGCAAAATCAGAGTCAGGTCGCTCTCAAAACCATCGACTATCAAATTCATTTGAATTCGCTTGTCACGATCCGATGGCGAACTGGGATTTATTTCGTACACGGCGGAATGACTGAGAACATAATTCTCATCCGGGACTCCGACTCGCACCAGGTCGCTCTCACTCGGGGAATTCCCTCCCAGGCACTCCAAAATCACAGTCTTTATTTCGGATGGCGCACTCACTTCGAAGTTTCCCTCTTCCTCCAAGCGAAAAAATCATTCTTTGAAATCAGAGCACATATCTTGATGATTTCCAGAACCATCGCCGACGTAATCCATCCGTTCACGCTACCACATCCCAGCCGAACTGCTTCGATTTCCCGGTATTCGGATTGGCGCATCACCAGTCACATCCAAGTTGGCAAAGTGAGCATCGCTCCGCATGATATGGCAACGCGTCTCGCTCTCTGACAGACCTGCTTGCCGAAGAGCCCTATATGCGACACAGCGCTCCGCTGCATAATTTCCACCGCTCCCTCTCTGGCGTTGAGACTGAGTAGCAATATTAAGAAACAGCCCAATCACCCCATCAATTCATCAACACCAACAAACCCTTCGCGCAACGCAAACTCGACAGCACGCTTCAATTCTGAAAAATTCGCCCTCAAGTAAACAAAATACAGATCAACAGCATCCTCATACTTATCGAAATAATCATCAAACCCGACTTTAAATCCAGCCTCCGTTTTTTTTATAAAAAACTCACTGCTTGCGGGCTCGCCATCGAGCTCATACTTTCGATTAACCCACAAACCCTTCTTCCCGCCGATCTTGCCAGCCACCTTTTCAAAGTCAACCTGCCACTCACTCATTTCATTTCCTTTTCAATGGGCACGCTTTTTTTTGCTCAACAAAGATATCAAGCCTATCACCATCAGGCGTAATCACATTAATGTGCGGCGTTGTTTTATGCGGATGCCCGTCTGGAAGCGATTCATGCCCATATAAAACCCCCGTTTCAGGATTGACCTGATAATCCATATGATATGACGCTCGACCACTCTCATTCTGTCGATTTGCCTTGAAGGCAGCCTTATCTCTAGAGGTTTTCTCCGCTGACTTGTTTCCCGAGCCCGCAGACTTTTGCGCGTCAGGGAACGCCCCGAACAACGTGGCTGCCGCCTCTTTGAACGAGCAAACTGTCACGCTCCGACCAGCTCTAACGGCTGCAATATTCTTCAGCAAAGTCGCCGGAGACAAACCCAGCGGATCGGTCCAACCCACCGGATTCGGCGCATATAGGTGGATATTCAGCCCACCGGCCAAGCCAATAGGGTCGGCGCTGATAAATCGCCCGACATTTGCGTCGTAGTACCGGTGCCGACTGTAAGCGAGGCCCGTCTCCTCATCCATCTGCTGCCCCTGAAACCGCAGCAGATTCCTCGGCGCAGTCCCTGCCACCTTCGAAACACGCTCGATCACCGCGTGCGCCTCACCCCAGGCCTTGTATGACGCCTCCCACACCACATCACCCAACTCGTCGGTCATCAGTTGCGGCGAGCCGATATGATCACAGTGGTAATAGAATACCGCCGCGTCGCTGGTCCGTTCCGGCACTCTCTGTAACGGATCTTCCTCTGGTACGTACCGATCGGTGCTTTTCCACCCCGGTGTCGGAATTCCCGCCACCCGGTCCGTCACGTATTGTGCGAGTGGCACGAACGAGCCAGCCTCGTATACGTAGTGCGTGCTGCGCGTAGCATCACTTTCGTACGCCAACGTGTCGCCGTCCCATCCATACACGGTGCGCTCGTCGTTCATCTCCTTCGCGATCCGCCGCCCGAACGCGTCGTAAAAATATCTTGCCTCGCACTGCCGCAGCGTCTCAGTCACATGCGCCGCCTGAAGGCGGTTGAACCCATCCCACTCGTACACCTGCTCACCCGCCGGCGTACGCTTACGAATGAGGTTCCCCCTTTCGTCGTATTCGAAATGCATCCCGGCATACTTCCTCAGCAAGTTGCCGACCACTTTCGGCACCTCGGCTGGCAACGTATTCTCTGGCCGCACGGGACTTGGCCGCGATGCGCGCTCCGTCAGCAAATGCGCCGGATCGACAATGTTGCCCGCTGGATCGAATGCAAACCGTTCCGTCGCAACCGGACTGATCGCCTCGGTCAGTCGCCCGACCGGATCGTATCGATAGTCGATTCCGCCTTTGCGACTGTCTTCGATCCGAGACAGTTGTCCTGCCGCGTCATACCGGTAACACCGCTCGGCAAGCGGTGCGGGCGACGTTGCCCGCTGGATCGTCTGCTGCAGCATGCGTCCTGCCGGATCGTAGTTCGTGCGCTGCCCAATCTTGCTCGACAACATCCGCACCGTCTCGCGATGAAGATCGTCCCGCTCGATCTGCACACGCTCCTCGCCATCAAGCAGCATCCCATGCACGTGGCCGGAGCCGTAAATCAACCAGTCGATCGAATGACCGTCCGGCCGCACAGTGCGTCGCCGATTGCCAAGCTCGTCATACTCGTGATGCCACACGTAGCTTCGTTGCTCGCCGAACACCCGATAGGCGTGATGCTCACGCACAAGGTTGCCGACCGCATCGAAGAAAAATTGTACGCGGCTATAGCGGTTCGAGGCCTCGATCAGGCGACCACTAGCGTCATACGCGAAACGCTCCTCACTCTCGCCTGCCGTACGCTTGAGCAGACGGCCGTTCGCGTCGGTATCGACGGTTGTCACATTGCCGGCCTCGTGCACGGCGACCAAGCTGCCACTTTGAGGATCGTACTCATAGCGTGTCAATTTACCGTCGAAACCAACCTCCTCAATCAGTCGACTCGCCGGATCGTAGTGAAATTGATACGTTGCGTGATTCGCGTCGGTCAATACGCTGAGCCGACCAAGACGGTCATAGCGATACGCAAGCATCTGACCGAGCGCATCAGTGCGGCTTGCAACTCGCCCAGCTGCGTCATAACTGTATCGCGTCGATCGATTCAACTGATCGGTGTGCCGCAGCAAACGGCCTTCGGCGTCGAAATTCAACTGCTCAACACCGGCAGGCGAACGGGCCTCTGCCAATTGGCCGTTCGATGTGTAGCGATAGGCCGTAATGCTGCCCGCTGCGTCTTTCGTCGAGATCACGCGACCGACATCGTCATATGCCCACTCTGTCTTCTTGCCAGAACAATCCGTATAGCTGGCAAGCTGCCCAGCTTTGTTGTACTCGAGTATCTTCGTACCGCCTTTCGCGTCAGTGATTTGCGTCGGCAATCCCTTGTCGCCGTATGCGTACTTCGTCGAGTGCTCGAGCGGATCGATCTCCTCGACGAGATTGCCTGCATCGTCGTACTTGCGCTGCCAGACATGGCCGTTCGGATCGACGAGCCGAACCATCTGGTCCTTGTCGTCGTAACCCATCTCGACAATGCTGCCGTCCGGACGCTCGTGCCACGTGAGGTTGCCGCGCGCGTCGTACCTCATCTGCTCGATGCTGCCATCCTGCAGAATATGCAGCGTCAGATTGTTGTGCGCGTCGCGCCGGAACCATTCCTCGTTTCCGTCGGGATAGGCGATCCGGTAAACGTAGCCGTTGATGTTGTAGTAGTAGCGCGTCATCTGACCGAGCGCGTCGGTCACGTAGGTGAGACGAATGTTCGGATGCCACGCAAGACGGATGTCGAGGCTGCCGTCGTCCGCGTACTCGCGCACGCATTTCGCATTTGCGTTGTCGTCAGCGTCTGCACCGTCCCATTCGAGCGTCATCCCGCGGCCGGTACGATCGGTGTAGCGGGTGACGAGATGTCGATGGTACTCATAGCTCCACGCGTTGCCGTGCCGATCGGTAGCGCGCACGAGATCGCCTTGGTCATCGTATGCGTAGCGCGCAAGCGTGCGACGCTCGCCGCCATCGAGCACTTGCTCGATCAGCACGATCCGCCCGTGCTTGTCGTGCTCGAACGACAGCACGTTGCCGCTCGCGTCGATCAACCGCGCGACGCGGTCGAGCGCATCGTAATCGAGCGTGATCGTGTTGCCCGCGCGATCCTTCTGCATCGCCAGCCGGAATGCATCGCCGCGCCGTTCATACACGTGCAATGCGTCGTAACCGTACGCGATCGTGAGCCACGTATCGTCAAGGCGCGACAGCGTCAGGTTCTCCGCGAGATCGTCATGCACGCCACCGACGGCAAGCGCGCGATATTCGATGCTGCGTCCGCTCGCGTCTCGATAGAACCAGGTATCGCCGTCGACATCGATGCGCGTCGTATAGGGCGTAAGCCAGCGCGCGCCGAGTTCGCCGTCGTCGTATGCAGACAGACGCGATCGATACGTGCGAGCCCAGACGAGCGGCAACGCACCGGGAAGTTCGAAATCCGTATGCGTGAACGTCTCGTCGCCGAATGCGAAATCGATCGATGCAGGCGACGCGCCGATCTGGCAACCCTTGCATGGACTTTGGCCCGCACCGCCCGCTCGCGCTTGCTGCCCGGTCATGCCGACCGGCTCCTGAGGGCGATCGTTCCGCGCCTTCCCCTTGCCTCCGGGCGGCACATCCGCCGTCTTTTCGTGGGGTTTCCCGCGCAAACGTACCTGTGCAACCGCCTGGACCAGCTGCGCGATGAGCCACAGCATCTTGCCCTCTTCGCTGCCGTTCAGATCGCGGATCGCCTTCGCGACCTTCGGTGCCTCGGTCTTCAGGAACGTAACGATATCGCGGAACGGTTGCAGCCACGAATCCGGCGCGAGCTTTGCGGCAGCCCCGGCCGTCGCGTTCCCGACGTCCTTGCCCAGCGCGATCGACCCTTCGTAGCCGTACTCGAACGCGTCGACCACCAGCATCGGGTTGTACCAGGACCGATCGTCCATCTTCCGCGCGATCTGCTTGGTACGCTGCACGTTTGCGCTGCTGTCGAAAAGCTGTCCTTTGAGCGCGAGTTCCAGTCCGGTCGCAAGCCCGACCATCAATTCCTGCGCTTTCGCAGCGCAGTCGTTCAGCAGCTCGACAAGAACGTCCTGCAGCGTCTTCAGGAAATTTTCGATTTCGGTCGCGGCTGCGGCATTGACGTGCGTGACGAGCACCGAAATGATCGCCGCGCCGAGATTGCCGCGCGACACCAGCAACTGATTGCGCACGAGCCCGAGCAGCGGCCGCGCCGACAGGCGGAACGACGCCAGCGGCGGCGGAACTGGAATAACGCCGATCAGGTTGATCGCAAGCCCGAGATAATCGAGCAAATTGGCGCTGCGCTTCTCGATGATCGTCACGATGTCGCACACCGCATCGTAAAACGCCATCAGGTTGCCGATGATCGGTACCGCGCTTGCAACGGTCTTGAGATCCTCGAACGAAATGTGATTGCCGCTGATGCGGAGCAACCACTGATTGAAGCGATCGCCCCCCGCCGCGACATCCTTCGGCGAAATATCACTGAGCCAGGAAACAGCCTGTTCCTTCTCGGCGCCCGGTGGAAGTTGTTGTGCCATGTCGTTTTTCGTTCAAATCGCGATTTAGTTGTTCTTGACGGCTGACGCGCCGCCCTCTCAGGATTTCAGCGGTCCGCCGAACCCGCTCGTCGGCAGCTTCATGCCAGTCGCACCGGCCGCTGACGCCACCGTCGTCGCGCCCTTGCCCGCAATCCCCGCGACACCGGGCAATGCGCCCTGCAGCGCCCCGGATGCTGCGTTCGCCGCCGGCGCGGCCAGCGCCGCGAGCCCGCCTTGCCGTGCAGCCTGCACCATCCCGGCCACCTGCTTCGCGGCACCGCTCAGGCTCGAAGCCGTCTGCAACGCAGACGCCACGCCCGCCCCACCCAGCGCAGTCGCCGCAGCCGGCAACGCGGAACTCGCCAGCCCGCCCAGCGCAGCACCTGCGCCACCGCCGCTCACGAGCCCCATGGCAGCCGTTGCCGCTGCAGGCGTCATCCCCTGCAACTGGCTGGCAAGCTGCCCAGTCGCCGTGGCCTGCGCCGCTTCCGGCGACGGCTCGACGGGCTCCGCCGGCCACTTCGCCTGCTTGAAGTAGTTCGCCGGCTGATCCGACTCGCGCGGGTCCTTGCCGAACTCGACACGCACCGCACCGGGCGGCAGCCCGCTCACGACCGTGTAGCCGCTGTTGTCGAGCGCACCCTTCTTCAGCACCGCGCCGTTCACGTCTTTCACCGTGAACAACCCGCCCTTCACGGCCTCGCCGTTCACGTACTTGTGAAACAACTCCAGTTGCCCCGGCTGATCGGGCCGCGGGCTCGGCAACGGATACCCCATGCTCGCCGGCCCAGCGAACGTATGCGACGCGCCCTTCACATCCACCGCACCCGGCGTGTGAATCTCGATGTTCCCGCCTTGAATGCGGATATACCCGCCGCCGCTCGTCAGCAAGATTCCCTGATCGGCCGCGATTTCAATCCGGTCGGTCGCCGACACGATCTTCACCGCCTTCTGCGCGGTCACCTCGACGTTGTCCGACTGCGCCTGGATCTCGACCTTGCCCTTGCCCGCGAACAGCTTCATCCCCGCGTTCTGCACGAACAGGCTCAGCTTCTGCCCGATGCTGCCGATCAGCGACTTGCCCGCCGCAACGTGCACGCTCTGCCCGCTCGCGACGTTCACGTGATCGTTCGCGACCACATGCACCGACTGCTGCGTCGACATCCCGATTCCCGACGGGCTGCCGAACAGCATCACCGGTTCCTTGAACGCGTTCGCGTTGCCCGTGCCGCCGCCCGCCGTGCGTCCGCCGGACGCGCTGCCCGATGCGCTGTCCTGCGTCGCGTCCGTGAACGCGCGCATCGTGTCCTGCGCGTCCTTCAGGCTTTCCGCCTGATGCTGCTCGCTCACGCCCGACATCGCCTCGACCAGGCTCTCGCCCGTCACGAGCTGCTGTTGCGCCTCCTTCACGTCGAGCGGCTGGCTGTTCGCCGCCTTCGGATGCGTGGTCACGTACAGGCCCTGGCTCGCCCGCACCGCGCCGTACGCATCCGAGCGCAGGTCGAACCCGCTGCCGAGATACGCGCCGCGCGAATTGCCGCTCTGGTCGATGATGTAGCCGAGATGCAGCAGGCTGTTCGCGCTGCTGCTCATCAGCTGCACGCGGTTCTGCCCGGTCGCGTCGTCCATCACGAGCTGGTTGTAGCCGCCGCCCGAATACTCTTTCGACCGATATCCGGACAGGATCCCGTCGGTATGCCACTGCGGCTGGTTCGCGCCGTTGTACACGCGCCCGACCGCGAGCGGGCGGTCGCAGTCGCCGCCGACGTAGTCGATCAGTACTTCCTCGCCGATGCGCGGCACGTGCACGCCGCCGTAGCCGCCCCCCGTATCCGACTGCACGACGCGCACCCAGCACGACGCGTTCTCGTTGCCCGGGTTCAGGCGGTCCCACACGAACTGCACGCGAATCCGGTTCAACGCGTCCGTATAGACTTCCTCGCCCTGCGGCCCGACGACGATCGCCGTCTCGAGATGCATCTCCGGCTTGTGATGCTCGAACGGGCTGCGATACGGCACGCTCGCGCGTTGCGCTTCGACTTCGACGAGATAGAAGCCGGTCGAGCCATCCTCGTGCGGCACGCGAAATGCGGGATCGGCGCCGTAGCGCTCCTGCACCTGCGTCAATGCCTCGCGCAGACTATATGGAAAGTCCGCGCCGTCGCTCGCGACGGGCAGGTTGTTCTCGATCCACCACGCCACCTCGATCGCGGCGAATTCGCGCTGATCAGCGGGATCGCGATCGTGCTCGGGATGGTCGGCCAGCGTGAAGCGCCGGCCCGCATCGATCGCGCGCACGCCACCCGCGCCATGGAAGCGCTTTGCCTGCGACTCCCATTCCTCCATCCTGACCTTCGTCAGATGGTCGCCGCGCGTCTGGTCCAGGTATGTATAAGCGCCCGTGTACTCGTAGACTTCGAGCTGATCGGGCAACTCGCCCTGGCCGCCCATCGTCGGCAGCGACGTGCCTTTCGGGTTCGACGGCTGCGAAGGATTCTTGTAGTCGAACGTGCGCGTCGTGCGCGTCACGCTCTGCAGCGTACGCGTGCCCGACCATTGCGTGAACGCGTCGGCCTCGCTGGCCGCGCCGCCGTGATAGAAGCGCACGGCCTCCGGCGACAGCGGCGCGAACGCCTGCAGGTTGTCGGTGATCACGAGCGTATGCGACTTGCCGTCGTCGGCCTGCTGCCATGCGCAGTAGAGCCCTTCGTTCTCCATCAGCCGATGCACGAAATGCCAGTCGGTGTCGTGCTGGCGCGTGTACGAACGGTTCGGCAGCGGCTTCGACAATGCGAAGCGGAAATGGCCCTGCGCTTGCGGATGCTTGTTCAGCACGTCGGAAATGATCTGGTCGACGGTCGCGTCGTTCCAGAGCCGCTGATCGCGGCGGAACTTCAGGAAATGGGTGAAATCGGCGAACGCGAGCTGATATGTCGTGAGCCCGCCGTCGGCGCCCAGCCGGCGCGCGGTATGCACGTATCCGTTGATCGGCCGGTAACTGCGGTCGCTCTGCTGGATCCACAACGTGACGGGCTGCGCGATCAGCTTTTTGAGTTCCAGATCGCTATCGGTCGACAGCACGTCGAGCGTGAACTCGTACGCGCGCCCGATGCGCGAACGGCCGACCACCCGCTGCACGGTCAGGACATTGGCCCCCAACGGCGTGTCGAGCTTCAGCAGCCGGTCCTGCTGAAGCAACCCGCCGCGCAATGCGGCAATTGTGTTCTGCATGTTCATGACTACGGCCTTTTCTTCTTTTGACGCGCCCTCGGATGGCGCCGGCATTTGATTCCGCTCGCGCGATTTTACAGACAAATTACAGCACGAACCCGAAATATGACCTGATTTAAAAGAACATTTCGAGTGCAATCGGAAAATATCCGAGCGGGACTGCTCACCGAATTGCTCGCCCCAGCCGAGCCGATTCCTGTCCACGCCACAGTAAGTCAGTCGCCTCTCCCCCATGAAATCGATTGCAATCAGGGCCAATTCGACTTCCGGCGCGGCGCGGTTGCGAGTAGTGTCTACGTGCCCGTATTACGGCCCACCGGGCGCGGCCGGCGCCCGGCGCTCACCACAACACCGTACTGAACACTGGAGATCTGCGATGAAACGTTCGAAGTTCCTGCTGTCGGGCCTGCTGCTCGCGTCGGCCCTCGGCTTCACGGCCGTCGCCGCGCACGCGGACGACCTGCTCGATTCGGTGAAGAAAGCCGGCGTGCTGCGCGTCGGCCTCGAAGGCACGTATCCGCCGTTCAACTCGCGCGGCACGTCGGGTCAACTCGAAGGCTTCGACGTCGACGTCGCGAACGCGGTCGCCGGCAAGCTCGGCGTGAAGACGCAGTTCATCCCGACCGAATGGAGCGGCATCATCGCGGGCCTGCAGGCCGGCAAGTTCGACGTGATCGTCAACCAGGTCACGATCACGCCGCAGCGCAAGGAAGTGCTCGACTTCAGCCAGCCGTACACGTACTCGGCCGCGCAGCTGATCCAGCGCAAGGACGACACGCGCAACTTCAAGTCGCTCGACGATTTCAAGGGCAAGAAGCTCGGCGTGACGCTCGGCACCAACTACGACCAGATGGCGCGCACCGTGCCGGGCATCGAGGTGCAGACGTATCCGGGCGCGCCGGAGAAGCTGCGCGACCTCGCCGCGGGCCGGATCGAGGCGACGCTCGACGATCGCCTGATGCTGCCGTACATGATCAAGACGTCGAACCTGCCGCTGCGCGCGGGCGCGGTGCTGAACGGCGGCAAGCAGGAAATGGCGATCCCGTTCCGCAAGGGCAACCCGAAGTTCGAGAAGGCGATCAACGACGCGCTGGCTTCGCTGCAAAAGGACGGTACGCTGAAGAAGATCTCGATGCACTGGTTCGGCAGCGACGTGACGGTGCCGGTCGCGCAGTAAGCGGTTCGGCGTTTCGATGCGTCACGCCCTTCGTCTCGATGAAGGCGTGACGCTTCCTCTCAGGCCGCTTCGTCGAAGCGCGCCAGCAGCATCTGGCCGATCGGCGTCAGCGCCGGGCGCACGGCTACCGCGCTCATGCGCACCTGCGTATCGACGACCAGCCGCTTTTCAACCAGCACGGCGAAGGCCGGATTCGATTGATCGACGCTGTCCGGCGTACGCGCAATGCGCAGCAGCATCGAGAATTCATGCGGACTCAACATGGTCCAGGTCTCCTGATCGTTCGCGATCCGGTTCGAATCGGCGTCGATCCTGCTTTCGAATGAAATGGTGGGGGGCATGGACGGTGCGCCGCCGGGAGCGAGATCCCGGTTGCCCGCCTGCGACGCGGGCACGTCGTCGGAAGCAGGTTGCGCACGCCCCGGTTCCGGCGATGCCGCCAAGACGGGAACGTGCAACCTTATGGGCGCATCGTGACGCGACCGTGACAGCAAAACGGGGGCGCAACGGCGCGCATCGCACGCGCGTCAGGCCCGATGCCGATCCGGTTGCCGAAGATGAACTGCCTCGCGTTCGTGTCCGCCAGCCGCGCGCTTTCCCGCTTTCCTTGTCGCGCCCGCCCGTCAGCGCGGATCGATCGAATACGGGATGCCGCTGCGTGCCGATTCGCCTGCATCGCGCATGCAGCGCACGACCACGTTCACCGCACGCCCGAGCGGCATCCCGACGAGCACGCCCCAAACCGCGAACGACAACATCGCGAAGCCGCTCGCGGCTGCCCACGGCTCGCGTGCGGCAACCGCGTAATGCATGCAGGTTTCGGCGACGAAAGTCAGCATCAGCGTGACGAGCAGGCTCGCATCGCCGGGCAGGCGCACGCGCAAGCCCGACGACGTCGCACGGTACGCGAGCCGCCAGCGGCTCGCATGCAGCCAGCCCAGCGCGGCGCCGGTCAGGACAGCGGCCAGCGCGATCGCATTCGCGTCGACGCCGGCGCGTGGAAAAAGTCCGTTCAGGCTGACGATGCCGAGCATCCCGAACGCAACGGGCGAGATCAGCGGTCGTGCCGCCGGCACCTCGCGCGGGAAACAGCGTTTGACGCCGATGTAGAGCAGCATGCAGAACATCACATACACGTAAGGCTTCAGGTGAAAGAGCGCGGACATGGTTGGAGTCGCCTGATCGGTATGGACACGGCTACACCGTACTGTCCGATCCTTTCCGGCGGCACGGCTTGCGACGGGAGGCAGGAATTCGCGGACGAATTGCGCGTCGTGGCGACGGTCGTTCGGCGAACCGGAAGGATTGGCACACCATCGAATCCGGCAGCCGGAAATGTCTGAAAGGCCCAGCTTCGACGACCGATCGGCGTTTCGTGCGCGGCGCGAAACCGGTGTCGCCCGATGTCCTTCTGCAACGCGTTCCACTAAACTCGTGACCGAAACCGGCCAACCGTCGGCGGCCGATGCGCTTCGTCGAAGCCGCGCACCGTTCGTCGCAGTTCGTGCGCTGCCTGCACATCCGGCGGTAAGGTCAGGCCCTATGCGCATCGCGCGCCCACACTCACCCGACACCATGCGAGCCACGCCCGACACTTCGCCGATTCCGCAGCCGCGCGCCGGCAGCGCGCCGCGATGGCTGCGCGATCCGATCGCGCTGCTCGGGCTTGTGTGCTTCAACTCGGTCGTCGGCCTGGGCTTCTGGGTCATCCATTTCAACGAACCCGTCGTCTCCTACCTCGTCGTCGCCAACGCTGTCGGCTTCTGCGCGCTGCTGTTGAGTGTTGCCGCCAACCGGCTGCTGCCACGCGTGTCGGGGCTCGCGCTGAAGGCCGTCGTGATCGCGCCGGTCAGCGTTTTCGCCGGATTCGAGATCGCGGCGGCGATCGTCGGCGGGACGGTGCCGCATGTGTTCGGTTCGGCACGCATCGTCACGTGGGACAACTACGGGTCGTCGTTCCTGGTCTCGGCTGTCCTGTTCGTGTGCGTGTCGCTGTTCCTGCAATCCATGCGCATGCGTGCGACGCTCGAAACCGAGCGGCGCGAAGCCGCCGAAGCACGCCAGGCCGAGACGGCCGCGCGCCTGGCGCTGCTGCAGGCGCAGATCGAACCGCACTTCCTGTTCAATACGCTCGCGAACGTGCAGAGCCTGATCGAGCGAGATCCGGCGCGCGCATCGACGATGCTCGACAGCCTGAACCGATACCTGCGTGCGAGCCTCCGACGCACGCGCAATGCGACGTCGACGCTCGGCGAAGAGCTCGAACTCGTCGACGCGTTGCTGAAGATCGCGTCGATCCGGCTCGGCGAGCGGCTGTCGTATGCGATCGACGTGCCGGCGGATCTGCACACGTTGCCGTTCTCGCCGCTGCTGCTGCAACCGCTCGTCGAGAATGCGCTGCTGCACGGGATCGAGCCGTCGATCGACGGCGGCGTAATCGTCATTCGCGGAAGGATGCGAGGAGACAGGCTCGAATTGAACGTGATCGACACGGGCGTCGGCCTCGGTAAAAGCGACACGCACCTGCATGGCGGCGTCGGGCTCGCCAACGTCGCCGCGCGCATCAGGACGCTGCACGGCGAGCGCGGCCGCGTCACCGTCGAGACGAACACCGGCGCCGCGCACGGTGTCACCGCCACCCTGCTGATTCCGATCGAATGACATGCCGAGCGCCCTCATCGCCGACGACGAACCGAACCTGTCCGCATCGCTCGCGCAGCGGCTGCGACAGCTCTGGCCCGAACTGGAGATCGTCGCGATGCCGCGCAACGGCGTCGAAACGCTGGCCGCGTTGAACGCGTCGCCGCGCCCGGACATCGCGTTTCTCGACATCCGGATGCCCGGCATCGACGGGTTGAAGCTGGCTGCGCTGGTGCCCGACGTGCATGCCGTGTTCGTCACGGCCTACGACGAATATGCGGTCGACGCGTTCGATCGCGCGGCGGTCGACTACCTGCTGAAACCGGTGACGGACGAGCGGCTGTTGCGCTGTATCGCGAAGCTCCAGCGCGGCGGGCCGGCCGTCGCGCACGCCGATGCGCTCGCGCAGGCGGCGCAATCGCGAGACGCCGCACCGATCCACTGGCTGACCGTGGGCGTGAAGGATGCGACGCGGCTCGTATCGGTCGACGACGTGCTGTATTTCCAGGCTTCGGACAAGTACACGGAAGTCGTCACAGCCGGCGAACGGCTCGTGATTCGCACGCCGTTGAAGGAACTGATGCAGCGGCTCGACCCGGAGCGATTCGCGCAGGTGCACCGCGGCGTGATCGTCGCGTATGCGGCGATCGATCGGGTCGAGCGCGACTTGCTCGGAAGGTTGCGGATTCGCGTGCGCGGGCAGCGGGAGATGCTGCCGGTCAGTCGCGCGTATGCGGGGTTGTTCAGGCAGATGTGACGCTATCTGCCTCTACGCGCAGGACTGTCGCAACTTGCCGCCGCCATGCCGCTTACCCGACAGAAGCCTCAGGGCGTCAGTCCGTGCAGCGGCGCGCAGTTCAGTTGCAGGAGTCGAGTCCGAGCACGCCCGTTCGCAGCATCACGCGCCCCTTGTCCTTGATGAACGACAGACTGTATGCCCGGATACGCTGCCCGGCGACGCACTGGGCATGACTCAGATCGGTCGAGTAATTGAATTCGGAAACGCACTGCCCGACAGGGAACGTCGACGAAGTACGCACGGCATCCGGACTGTGATCGTGCCCGGGATAGTAGAGGTATGCCGAGTCGTGCGCGGTCTTGAACGATCCGAACACGTCCGGATGCTGGGCAAGGAATGCGGCGACGACACGCGCCCGCGCAGGACCGCTCGCAGTTGCTGCAAGCGACTGCGAAAGCTCCGTGATATTGGTACCCAGCGAAAACTTCGGCGCTGCGTAGGCGGCGAAACCGTCCAGCGACGGGAAAGTCGCCCAGAAGTCGCGGTCCATCTGCTTGACCTCGGCCTGTGTCAGGCAGTCTTGCACCAACGGTCGGGAAAATGCGACGGTACTGCCGCCCGCCAGCACCGAAACCAGGACGGTGATGCACCACGTCTTAACGATCTGCATTTTTCTTTTTCTGAGCAAAGGTAATGTGGAACTCGTTGTTGAGGTCTTTCGGCGTGCTCTTTTCGAGCTCGATGCCCTTGGCCAGACGATCCTGCGCAAATGCGTGATCTACTGATACCACCATATCGGTGGTGCTACCGGGCATTACACGGTCAAGACCATATCCGGCAACGTGCACAGTGAACAGGACATTGACGGTGACAAAACCTGGATCGTACGCGTCAGTAGCCTAACGTCAGGTGAACCGGTCAACAGTGCCACCTTCGATATACCGGACGTCGGTGCAGCACAGAAATTCCGGCGCGACAAGAGACGCGCCGGTAGCGCGAAGGTATCAGACGGCGCCTATGACGTGTCCAACAACAGCTGCATGACGCACGTGATGGACGTGCTCAACGCCGGGGGAGCCGACGTTCCGGCGGGGGGCAAGCGTGCGTGGGCATTCCTCAACCGACATGGCGTCGGCCCGCGTGTGAAGTAATCGATGACGAGGTAACGACAGATGATGTCTCCAACGTTGTGCCCCAGGCACGGCGTCCGGCCATTCACCGTGGCAGCGAAACGCGTCGGCGACCGGATCCGCGAGCGCGGACGATTCGAACCCGATGAATTGGTGCGGGTCTCGCTGGATCGCCCCAAACGGAGTCATGTTGCATGGATGACTCGCGCGGATCTGGACGAGCATGCGGTAGCCGCCAACTCTGTCGACGGCGTCGCACATGTTACTGAGCTGCGAAAGATCGCGTTGCTCGACCAGGCGTGCGCGCCCGTTTGCCCGGATTGCCTGGATGAGCTGCTCGTACGATCAGGCGAACAACCGCACTCGCCGACGCCCGTGTCACGCGCGTTCGACACGGCGATCGTCGCCGACAATGCGACTGTGAGCGGCCCGCTCGTCAAGTGCGACATCCACGGGATTGCGTTCGGTTCGCGCACATCGCCAACCACGGCAGCCTTGATCGATCGGCGTGACGCGGTGCCGCACGGTCGGCTAATCAAGGTAGTCGTGATTTCACCGAAAGCAGAAAACGAATTCTGGTTCGACGAAGCCTTCCTTCTTCGTGTGTTGGGACCGGATATCGATCTTTCCGCAGGCATCTATCGAATGGAATCGGGCGACCGCAGCATCCACCTGCTCGAAAGCGGGAAATCGGTATGCAGGCACTGCTTGGAAGACTGGCTGCGGCGCAACGGCATCGCTTAGCGATGCGCGGCGCCGGGTCGCGAAGGAAATCCCGCATGCCTGCTTCGGCACATTCCGTGTGCCGAAGCAGGCATGCGGCCGACGTCACATATGTCGCCTTGCGAAGCAGAAAAGACAAAGGGCCGGGAGAATAAATCTCCCGGCCCTTCGTTCAATATGGTGCCGGCTGCAGGACTCGAACCCGCCACCTGATGATTACAAATCAACTGCTCTACCAGATGAGCTAAGCCGGCGTAAGCGCGAGATTCTACCTCATTTCACGATCTTGAGGCGAGGTCTGCTGCCGCCTTTCGAGCCGTCGCCGTCGGTTTTCGGCGGTTCGTCGGCACCTTCGGAGGGTTCCTCGTTCGCGCCGCTGTCGGCGACCGGCGTCAGCGTGGCCGACGATTCGTCGCGCTGCACGTCATCCGCCTGCACAGCGTCTTCGTCGAACGTGCCCGAATCCTCACCTTCGCCCGCGACCGCATCGACCTGGAACGCCATCCCCTGCCCGTTCTCGCGCGCATAGATCGCGAGCACGTTGGCAACCGGAATCTCGATCTTGTGCGCCTTCCCGGAGAACCGGGCAGTGAACTCGATCCACTCGTTGCCCATCTGCAACTGGCTCGTCGCCTCGAAGCTGATGTTGAGCACGATCTCGCCGTCACGCACGAACTGACGCGGCACGCGCGTCGAGTTGTCGACCCTCACCGCGATATGCGGCGTGTAACCGTTATCGGTGCACCACTCGTACAACGCGCGCAGCAGATAAGGCTTCGTTGAAATCTCTTGCATCACAATCCTCGAACCCGGAGCGGGCGCGCGGCACGCCGCGCCGCCCGCTCCGTCTTGCCTTCATTGCATCATCAACGACGCATGACCTTTTCGGACGGCGTCAGTGCTTCGATATAGGCCGGACGGCTGAAGATCCGCTCCGCGTACTTCATCAGCGGCGCAGCGTTCTTCGACAGCTCGATGCCGTAGTGATCCAGACGCCACAGCAGCGGCGCGATCGCGACGTCGAGCATCGAGAACTCCTCGCCGAGCATGTACTTGTTCTTCACGAAGATCGGCGCGAGCTGCGTCAGGCGATCGCGGATCGCGAGGCGTGCCTTCTCGTGATTCTTCTCCGCTGCCTTGCCCTTCTCATTCTCGAGCGTGCTGACGTGAACGAACAGCTCCTTCTCGAAGTTGAGCAGGAACAGGCGTGCGCGTGCGCGCTGCACGGGGTCGGCCGGCATCAGTTGCGGATGCGGGAAGCGCTCGTCGATGTACTCGTTGATGATGTTCGATTCGTACAGGATCAGGTCGCGCTCGACCAGGATCGGCACCTGACCGTACGGGTTCATCACCGAAATGTCTTCCGGCTTGTTGAACAGGTCGACGTCACGGATTTCGAAGTCCATGCCCTTCTCGAACAGCACCAGCCGGCAACGCTGGGAGAACGGGCAAGTTGTGCCGGAATACAGAACCATCATATTTGCGTTTCCTCAAAAAAGCCGAGGGCCGGCACGCGGCGAAACCCCTTTCACGGGTTCCGCGTTGCGCCGGCCCCACGCCGGTCAGGCGTGTTTACTTGATATCTTTCCAGTACGCGGCATTGAGCCGCCAGGCCAGGAAAGTCAGGACACCGAGAAAGACCAGCACCCACACGCCGAGGCGCTTGCGGGTCTGCTGGGCCGGCTCGGACATCCATGTCATATAGGCCACCAGGTCGGCAACCGCAGCGTCGTAGTCCGGCGACGACAGCGTCCCCGGCGTGACCTGCTGGAAGCCGACGAGCGTGTGGACCTTCTCGCCCGTCTCCTCGTCCGTCTTGTCTTCGAATTTGGCAATGCGCTGCCCCTGCAGTTGCCACAATACATGGGGCATGCCGACGTTCTCGAACACCGCGTTGTTCCAGCCGGTCGGCCGCGTATCGTCGCGGTAGAAACTCCGCAGATACGTATACAGCCAGTCGCGGCCGCGCGCGCGCTCCACGACCGACAGGTCGGGCGGCGAGGTGCCGAGCCAGTTCTTCGCGTCTTCGGGCCGCATCGCGACGGACATCGTGTTCCCGACCTTGTCGGTCGTGAACAGGAGATTCGTTTCGATCTCCTTCTGGGATATGCCCAGATCCGTCAGACGGTTGTAGCGCATCAGGTTCGCGCTGTGGCAGTTCAGGCAATAGTTTACAAACAATTGCGCGCCGTGCTGAAGCGAAACGAGATTTTCCGTGTTATCGGGCGCCCGGTCGAGCGGAAAATTACCTTCCGCCCGCACGGCCGGCGCCGCCAGCAGCGCACACGCGGTCGCCCCGATAAGCGCGAGTGTCGAAAGCAGTTTCTTCATGTCGTTCTCTCCTCGCTCACGTTAATGGGGCTTGAAGCGCACCCGCTCCGGCGGCTGCTTGAACGTGCCAAGCGGCGTCCAGACGGGCATGCCGAGGAAGAACGCGAAGTAGATCAGCGCGCAGGCCTGCGCGATCAGCGTCGCAGCCGGCGATGGCGGCCGCGTGCCGAGGAACGCGAGGGTCAGGAACGCCGCGACGAAGATCCCGAGGAACACCTTGTGGAACAGCGGCCGGTAGCGGATCGACTTCACCGGGCTGCGGTCGAGCCACGGCAGGAAGAACAGCGTGATCACCGCCGAGCCCATCACGACGACGCCCCAGAACTTCGACTCCGTCAGGTACATGAACACGACGATCGCCGCGGCCAGCACCGGCAGCCCGGCCTTCCACTTGCCGCGTGCGCGGATCAGCGCAAGCACGCCGAGCACCGCGATCACGATCATCAGCACGAGCTTGAACGGGTCGGTGGTCGCGCGCAGCATCGCGTAGAACGCGGTGAAGTACCAGACCGGCGCGATCTCGGGCGGCGTCTGCAGCGGGTTCGCCGGGACGAAGTTGTTCGCCTCGAGGAAGTAGCCGCCCATCTCCGGCGAGAAGAACACGATCAGCGCGAACACCATCAGGAACACGCACACGCCGAGGAAATCGTGCACCGAGTAGTACGGATGGAACGGAATGCCGTCGAGCGGAATGCCGTTCTCGTCCTTCTTCGCCTTGATCTCGATGCCGTCCGGATTATTCGACCCCACTTCGTGCAGCGCGACGAGGTGCGCGATCACGAGGCCGACCAGCACCAGCGGAATCGCGATCACGTGGAACGCGAAGAAGCGGTTCAGCGTGACGTCGGACACGACGTAGTCGCCGCGAATCCACAGCGACAGGTCCGGGCCGACGAACGGGATCGCCGAGAACAGGTTCACGATCACCTGCGCGCCCCAGAACGACATCTGGCCCCACGGCAGCAGATAGCCGAAGAACGCCTCGGCCATCAGGCACAGGAAGATCGCGCAGCCGAAGATCCACACGAGCTCGCGCGGCTTGCGGTACGACCCGTACAGCAGCCCGCGGAACATGTGCAGGTAGACGACCACGAAGAACATCGACGCACCGGTCGAGTGCATGTAGCGAATCAGCCAGCCCCACGGCACCTCGCGCATGATGTACTCGACCGACGCGAACGCGAGCGTCGAGTCGGGCTTGTAGTTCATCGTCAGGAAGATGCCCGTGACGATCTGGTTGACGAGCACGAGCAGCGCGAGGGAGCCGAAGAAGTACCAGAAGTTGAAGTTCTTCGGCGCGTAGTACTCGGAAACGTGCTTCTTCCACGTGGACGTGAGCGGGAAGCGCTGGTCGATCCAGCCGGTGAGACCTGTCGTGGAGACTTCCTTGTTGTCGGCGGCCATCACGCTTCTCCTTTCTCGTCCTTGCCGATCACGAGGGTCGTCGCCGACGTGAACATGTAGGGCGGGATGTCGAGATTCTGAGGCGCCGGCTTGTTCTTGAACACACGGCCGGCGAGGTCGTAGGTCGAACCGTGGCACGGGCACAGGAAACCGCCCGGCCAGTCGTCCGGCAGGTTCGGCTGCGGCCCCGGCGTGAAGCGTTGGCTAGGCGTGCAGCCGAGGTGCGTACATACGGCCATCACGACGAGAATGTTCTTGCGATCGGTCCGCGCGCGATATTCGTTCGCGCAATACGCGGGCAACGGCATCGAATACGGGGACTTCGTGGTCGGATCGGCCACTTCCTTGTCGGCCTTGACCACGTCGGCCAGCATCGAATCGGTGCGATTCAGGATCCAGACGGGCTTGCCGCGCCACGGCACGGTGACCATCTCGCCGGGCTTCAGGCTGCTGATGTCGACCTCGACCGGTGCACCGGCCGCTTTCGCTTTCGCGGACGGCGCAAGCGACGCCGCGAAAGGTATGACGGTGGCTACGCCTCCCACGCCACCTGCTACGGATGTCGCAATCAGCCAGGTACGGCGGCCGCTGTCGACGCGTTTCTCTTCCTTGTCTCGCATCACACGCCCCACTTCTGAGTTGGATTTTCCGTCACGACTTTCCATTCCGCCGCTAGTTTGCTCGAATGGAGTCGTCATTTACAAGGCCCGGAGATGAAAATCCCTTCGAAGTGTTTGATAGTTAAGGGTTATCCCCCACTACCGGAGCGATTAAATCATTCCTCTTTTAAGCGCCTGCTACATTTCGGAATTTCGATGCGCTGCCGCAAATCCGGCGTTCAGACCGGATTATGAATATCGATAAAAAGGTGTTCGAGATCGAATTCTTCCGACAAGTGGGCGCCAAGCGCCTGGATTCCGTAACGTTCGGTCGCATGGTGCCCTGCCGCAACGAACGCGACACCGCTTTCGGCGGCCGTGTGCGTCACGTATTCGGACACCTCGCCCGTCAGGAACACGTCCGCGCCGGCGTCGATCGCCGCGTCGAAATAGCTCTGCGCGGCGCCCGTGCACCACGCGATGCGGCGCAATTGCAGGTCCGGATCGCCGAACACGAGCGGCGTGCGGCCGAGCGTGCGCTCGACCTTCGCGACGAAGTGCTCGAGCGTGACGGGCATCGGCAGCGTCGCCATCCAGCCAAGGTCGCCGTCGCCGAAACGCTGCTCGCCGATCAGCCCGAGCTTCTCGCCGAGCTGCGCGTTGTTGCCGAATTCGGGATGCGCGTCGAGCGGCAGGTGGAACGCGAACAGGTTCAGGTCGTTCGCGAGCAGCAGCTTCAGGCGCTGGTACTTGCGGCCCGTGATCTGCGGCGCCTCGTTGCGCCAGAAATAGCCGTGATGGACGAGCACGGCATCTGCCCCCCATTCGAGCGCGGCTTCGAGGAACGCGAGCGACGCCGTCACGCCGGTGGCGATCTTCTCGATCTTGCGGCGCCCTTCGACCTGGAGACCGTTCGGGCAATAGTCCTTGAAGCGCGCGGTTTCAAGGGTATTGTTCAAGTACAATTCAAGTTCGATCCGATCCATATAAACCTCTAATCCATTCAGATGCTTAGACGCTTCTGGCTGTTCTTCGCGCAGGCGGTTACCGTGCTGCTCGCGCTGATGTTCATCGTCGTGACGCTCAAGCCGCAATGGCTGCAACGGCAAGGACAGCTCGGCAAGCAGCTCGCGACGCCGATCGTTGCGCTGCGGGAAGTCGCGCCGGGCATCGGCGGCGCGCCGGCGACCACGTCGTACGCCGAAGCCGCGCAGAAGGCGATGCCGGCCGTCGTCAACGTATTCTCCAGCAAGGACGGCTCGCTGCCGCCCGACCCGCGCGCGAAAGATCCGCTGTTCCGCTACTTCTTCGGCGACCGCAACGCCCGCAAGCAGCAGGACGAACCGGCAGCCAACCTCGGCTCGGGCGTTATCGTGAGCCCTGAAGGTTACATTCTAACGAACCAGCACGTCGTGGACGGCGCCGACCAGATCGAGGTCGCGCTCGCCGACGGGCGCACGGCCACCGCGAAGGTGATCGGCAGCGATCCCGAGACCGACCTCGCCGTGCTGAAGATCAACATGACGAACCTGCCGACGATCACGCTCGGCCGCTCCGACCAGTCGCGGGTCGGCGACGTCGTGCTCGCGATCGGCAACCCGTTCGGCGTCGGCCAGACGGTTACGATGGGGATCATCAGCGCGCTCGGCCGCAACCACCTCGGCATCAACACGTTCGAGAACTTCATCCAGACCGACGCACCGATCAACCCCGGCAACTCGGGCGGCGCGCTGGTCGACGTGAACGGCAACCTGCTCGGCATCAACACGGCGATCTACTCGCGCTCGGGCGGCTCGCTCGGCATCGGCTTCGCGATTCCGGTATCGACTGCGCGCACCGTGCTCGAAAGCATCATCACGACGGGTTCGGTCACGCGCGGCTGGATCGGCGTCGAGCCGCAGGACGTCACGCCGGAGATCGCCGAGTCGTTCGGGCTCCAGCAGAAATCGGGCGCGATCGTCGCGGGCGTGCTGCAGGGCGGCCCGGCCGACAAGGCCGGCATCAAGCCGGGCGACATCCTGGTCACGGTCAACGGCGAGGAAATCACCGATACGACGAAGCTGCTGAACGTCGTCGCGCAGATCAAGCCGGGCACGCCGACCAAGGTGCACGTCGTGCGCAAGGGCAAGGAGTTCGACGTGAACGTCGTGATCGGCAAGCGCCCGCCGCCGCCGAAGCAGGCGCTCGACGAACAGGACAGCGATACCGAATGACGTTCACGGTCGGCGTGCCGACCGTGAACGGAAACGCAAAAGGGCAGCCGGTGGCTGCCCTTTTGCTTTGCATCGAAGACCTTGTTGCCGCGGACATGGCTTCAACGCCCGCTTTCCCGCCCACAACGCCACCGGGCCGCACAGGCATGGCCGGAAGAAGGCCATCCGCCGCGCGCCGCCCGGCGCACCGTCGTCAACTCGCGGCTTCGCCGTTCTCCGCCTCGCCCTCTTCGGCCCGCTTCTTCGGTACGAAGAACCGCGCGGCCAGGATCCCGGCCTCGTACAGCACGATCAGCGGCAGCGCGAGCATCAGTTGCGAGAACACGTCCGGCGGTGTGACGACCGCGGCGACGACGAACGCGCCGACGATCACGTACGGCCGGATCTCCTTCAGCTTCTTCACCGTCAGCACGCCCATCCGGACGAGCAGCACGACGACGATCGGCACCTCGAACGTGACCCCGAACGCGATGAACATCCCGAGCACGAAGCTCAGATAGTTGTCGATGTCGGTCGTCATCTCGGCGCCGAGCGGCGCGTTGTAGTGCGCCATCACGCGGAAGATCGTCGGGAACACGAAGAAGTACGCGAACGCCATCCCGCACAGGAACAGGAAGTAGCTGCTGCCGACGAGCGGCACGACGAGCTTCTTCTCGTGCTGGTACAGCCCCGGCGCGACGAACGCCCAGATCTGGTACAGCACGACCGGCAGCGCGATCACGAGCGCGACGAGCATCGTGACCTTCATCGGCACGAAGAACGAGCCGGTGACGTCGGTGACGATCATCTTGCCGTCCTTCGGCAGGTTCTGCATCAGCGGCCGCGCGAGCAGCTTGAAGATGTCGGGCGCCCAGTAGACGAGCCCGAGGAACACGACGATCACGGCCAGCCCCGCGCGAATGATGCGATCGCGAAGCTCGACGAGATGGGAAATGAAGGTTTCTTCCGGGGCGTCGCCCGGGTTCTGCTGGGGGTCGCTCACACCGGCCCTCGGTAGGATTGACGAGCGAGCATGCGCTCGACTCAGAAGAAGCGCGTCGGCCGGCGCAGGCTGGCCGGCTGGTGGCGCGCGACACGCGCGGCGCCCGACTGCACGTGCGTGCGGCGGGTGATCGCGCGCTTGTACCAGACAGGCGTCGCCGCCTGCTTGACACGCCAGTTGCGGCGCTTCGGCGCGAGCGCGGCCGTACTGCCGCGCCACGACGGCGCCGCCGGCGTATCGGAACCGTACGACCCGGCATCGCCGGAAGCGTCGTTAAGACCGCCGACCGCGGAATGCCACGTGTCGTTCAGTTCCTTCTCGTGCTCGCGCAGGTTGTCGTGAATCGTCGTCTCGACATTGCGCGCGGCCGACTCGAAATCGGTCTTCATCGTCCGCAGCGCGTCGAGTTCGATTTCGCGCGAGACCTCGGCCTTCACGTCGTTGATGTACCGCTGCGCGCGGCCGAACAATGCGCCTGCCGTACGCGCGACGCGCGGCAGGCGCTCGGGGCCGAGCACCACGAGCGCGACGACGCCGATCAGCGCCATCTTCGTAAGACCGAGATCCAGCATCGCGAATGCCTGTCAGCGTGCCGGCGTTACGCCTTGTTCGAATCGGAACGCGTCGTTTCCTTCGCGTTGACGTCGACCGAGCCCGAGCGCGGCAGTTGCTGCGCGTCGGCCGGCGTTTCGCCTTCCTTCATGCCGTCCTTGAAGCCCTTAACCGCGCTGCCGAGATCGTTGCCGATGTTGCGCAGCTTCTTCGTACCGAAAACCAGCGCGACGATCAGCAGCACGATCAGCCAGTGCCAAATGCTCAATCCACCCATGATGAAACCTCTCCTCAACCACGCCGCTGCGCGGCGCAAATCGCCGGCGACGCGCCGGCTTCGACTATCGATGCGGGGAAAACGCCCCGCGCCGTCAACCCATCCGATGCCACGGACGCGGGCCGGCCAGGATATGCGCGTGCAGGTGGTAAACCTCCTGCCCGCCGCCGGGGCCCGTGTTGATCACCGTGCGAAAACCGGTTTCGCCTCCCGTATACGCGACGCCGAGCTGGTCGGCGAGGCGCGCGACGAACAACATCAGCCGGCCGAGCATCGGCGCATCGCCGTCGCTCACCGCCGACAGCGTCGGCAGGTGCCGGCGCGGAATCACGAGCACGTGCGTCTCGGCCGCCGGGCGGATGTCGCGGAACGCGACGAATTCGTCGTCCTCGTGCACCTTCGTGCTCGGGATCTCGCCTGCCGCGATCTTGCAGAACAGGCAATTCGGATCGTGACTCATGTTGCTCCTGCGAAACGCCCGCCGCGGCCGGTCAGAACCACGCCTGCGGATCGAGCGTCTTGTTGTCGTTCAGGTACAGCCAACCTTTGATGATACGGTACAGCGTCCAAATCCATGTGACAAACATCACTGCGAATCCGACCACCACGAACGCCAGCGCGAACCCGATCACATAGGCGATCAGCGCGCGCCAGAACGTGCGGATCTGCCACTCGAAGTGATCGGCGTACGGCGTGCCGGCCACATCGCCGCGCTTCACGTAGTTGATGATGATCGCGATGATGCCCGTGACGCCGCCCGTCAGCCAATGAAACGCATAGAGGCCATAGAGCACGTGAGTCAGCGTGCGCAACCCGTTCAGGCGTTCGGCGTCCGCGGCCCCCGGCACCGACGGCGGCGGAAACTGGCTTGGCGTATCGGTCATGATGCTACCCCCGTTAGATGACAATTCTTACAGCTTACCGCACTGTCGCCACCGCGGCGGGCCGATGCGTGTCACCCGCCGTTTTCCTCGCGCTCGCGGCGCTTGCGCAGCGCCTTCTCCTCGATGCCCGACAACCCTTCGCGGCGCTCGAGCTCGGCGATCACGTCGGCCGGGCTCAGGTCGAAGTGCGACAGCATCACGAGGCAGTGGAACCACAGGTCGGCCACCTCGCCGACGAGCGCGGTCGGCGCGCCGCCCTGGCGCACGTCCTTCGCGGCCAGCACGACTTCCGTCGCCTCTTCGCCGATTTTCTTCAGCACCGCGTCGTCGCCCTTGTGGAACAGGCGCGATACGTACGATTGATCGGGGTCGCCGCCCTTGCGGCTATCGATCACGGCCGCGAGGCGCAGCAGCGTGTCTTCGGTCGATTGCGTCATTTGTAGATGTGTTCGGGATCTTTCAGCACCGGTTCGACCGCGACCCAGTCGCCGTCGTCGACGGTGCCCTCGAATTTCTGGAAGAAGCACGAATGCCGGCCGGTGTGGCACGCGATGCCCGACACCTGCTCGACCTTCAGCAGCACGACGTCCTCGTCGCAGTCGAGCCGCACCTCGTGCACGTGCTGCACGTGGCCCGACTCCTCGCCCTTGAACCACAGGCGCTTGCGCGAGCGCGAATAGTAGACCGCGCGCTGCGTCTCGATCGTCTTCGCCAGCGCCTCGCGGTTCATCCACGCGAACATCAGCACGTCGTTCGTCGATGCTTCCTGTGCGATCACCGGCACGAGGCCGTGGTCGTCCCAGCGGACCTTGTCGAGCCACGCGGGCAGGGATTTCGTTTCCGTATTCATCACAGCCTCACCGGGATGCCCTGGTCGGCCATGAAGCGCTTCGCCTCGCCGACCGTGTGCTCGCCGTAGTGGAAGATGCTCGCGGCCAGCACCGCGTCGGCACGGCCATCCTTGATGCCGTCCGCGAGATCCTGCAGCGAGCCGACGCCGCCCGATGCGATCACCGGCACCGGCACCGCGTCCGACACGCCGCGCGTGAGCGCGAGGTCGAAACCCGATTTCGTGCCGTCGCGGTCCATGCTCGTGAGCAGGATCTCGCCCGCGCCGAGCTCGGCCATCTTGCGCGCCCATTCGATCGCGTCGAGGCCCGTGCCCTTGCGGCCGCCGTGCGTGAACACTTCCCAGCGCGGCGTCTCGCCGTCGGCCGATACGCGCTTCGCGTCGATCGCGACGACGATGCACTGCGAGCCGTACTTGTCGGCCGCGTCGCGCACGAGTTGCGGGTTCGCGACCGCCGACGAATTCATGCTGACCTTGTCCGCGCCCGCGTTCAGCAGGCGCCGTACGTCCTCGACGGCGCGCACGCCGCCGCCGACGGTCAGCGGAATGAACACCTGCGACGCCACCGCCTCGATGATCGGCAGGATCAGGTCGCGCTGGTCGGACGTCGCGGTGATGTCGAGGAACGTCAGTTCGTCGGCGCCCTGGTCGTCGTAACGGCGGGCGATTTCGACGGGGTCGCCCGCGTCGCGCAGCTCGACGAAATTGACGCCCTTGACGACACGCCCGGCGGTCACGTCCAGGCAGGGGATGATGCGTTTAGCTAGAGCCATGATGTTGCGCCAAATGCCGCGATGGGACGGCCGGTTACGGAAGCCTCGCGCGAGGCTTCCGGTCGGGGCCGCCCTGCGGGCAGCCCCGGCGAACGGGACAACCGCGCTTACGCGTTGTCGAGCTCGCCGTTCAGTTCGTCCGCGCGCTTTTGCGCGGCCGCGAAATCGAGATCGCCGGAGTAGATCGCACGGCCGCAGATCACGCCTTCGACGCCGTGCTCTTCCACTTCGCACAGGTTCTCGATGTCCGTGAGGTTCGACAGGCCGCCGCTCGCGATCACCGGAATGCCGACCGCCTGCGCAAGCTTCACGGTCGCCTCGATGTTGATGCCCTGCAGCATCCCGTCGCGGCCGATGTCCGTGTAGACGATCGACTCGACGCCGTAGTCCTCGAACTTCTGCGCGAGATCGATCACTTCGTGGCCCGTCAGCTTGCTCCAGCCGTCGGTCGCGACCTTGCCGTCCTTCGCATCCAGCCCGACGATGATGTTGCCGGCGAACGCGGTGCATGCGTCCTGCAGGAAGCCCGGATCCTTCACGGCCGCCGTGCCGATGATCACGTAGGACAGGCCCGCGTCGAGATACTTCTCGATCGTCTCGAGGCTGCGGATGCCGCCGCCGAGCTGTACGGGGATTTCATCGCCGACTTCGTCGAGGATCGCTTCGATCGCCTCGAGATTCTTCGGCTTGCCGGCGAACGCGCCGTTCAGGTCGACCAGATGGAGCCGCCGGGCGCCGAGATCGACCCATTTGCGGGCCATCGCCGCCGGGTCCTCGGAGAAAATCGTGGCCTGGTCCATATCGCCCTGTTTCAGGCGCACACACTGACCGTCTTTGAGATCGATGGCCGGAATCAGCAACATAGCAATCGGGTATCGTCGTGGAGGAAGAAAAGAATCCGGCGCGTACCGGCCAATCCGGTACCGCGCCGTCTCGCTAGTTTAGTACAACTCTTTCGGCGCTTAGGCGCGCGAGCCCCGCAAGACGGGCCTCTCCGGCCCGCCGATTGTGGCACGCACGCGACGTTCACGGTTTCCAGTGTACGAAGTTGCGATACAGACGCAACCCGACCTCCGCGCTTTTCTCGGGGTGAAATTGGGTCGCGAAGAGGTTATCCCGCGCGACCGCGGACGTAAACGGCGCACCGTAGGCCGTTTCGCCGACCGTATGCGCCGGGTTGTCCGGCGTCACGTAATAGCTGTGCACGAAGTAGAAATACGCGTCGTCGGGCACGCCGTCCCACAGCGGGTGCGGCTGCGTCTGACGCACGCGGTTCCAGCCCATCTGCGGCACCTTGAAGCGCGAGCCGTCGTCCTGCAGCCGGCCGTCGAGTTCGAAGCGCACGACCTTGCCCGGCAGCAGGCCGAGGCCCTTCGTGTCGCCCTCCGCGCTCCAGTCGAACAGCATCTGCTCGCCGACGCACACGCCGAGCAGCGGCTTCGTGCGCGACGCCTCGATCACGGCCTCCTGCAGGCCCGATTCGCCGAGGCAGCGCATGCAGTCGGGCATCGCGCCCTGGCCGGGCAGCACGACGCGGTCGGCCGCGCGAATCGCGGCCGGCGTGTCGACGATCGCCACGTCGGCGGCCGGTTCGGCCTTCTTGAGCGCCTGCGCGACCGAGCGCAGGTTACCCATCCCATAATCCACAATCGCAATCGAAGTTTTCATCTCAGTGCAGGCAGTAGCGCCCTCAGTCCATTGACGATGAATTCCACCGCCAGCGCCGACAGCATCAGACCCATCAGCCGCGTGGCGATGTTGATGCCCGTGCGGCCGATCCAGTTCGCGATCGGCTCGGCGAGCCGCATCGCGACGAAACACAGCAAAGCCAGGACCGCGCCGATCGCAATCAGCCCCGCCCGCTCATACCAGTGACGCGAGTTCGCCGCATAGATGATCACCGTGCTGATCGAGCCGGGGCCCGTGAGCAGCGGAATCGCCAGCGGCACGACCGCGATGTTGTCCTTCAGCTCGGCCTCGTGGCGCTCCTCCGGCGTCGATCGCGTGTTGCCGATCTGCGCGTTCAGCATGTTGATCGCCATCAGCAGCATGATGATCCCGCCGCCCACTTCGAGCGAGCCGACCGAAATGCCGAAGAAGTCGATGATCTGCTGCCCGAGCAGCGTCGTCACCGTCATCACGCAGAACACCGACACCGACGCGATCCGGATCGTGCGGCGCCGCTCGATGTCCGTCTGCTGCGCCGTCAGGCTCAGGAAGAACGGCACCGCGCCGATCGGATTGATCAGCGCAAGCAGCGAAATGAACGATTTGAGCAGATCCATCGCAAGCCGGCGCGCGCGCCGAAGCCGTGAGGTTGTCCTTGGCGTCCGTCCGTTCGGAAGTTCAGAGGCTGCCCTTCGTCGACGGGATCTGCCCCGCCGCACGCTCGTCCAGCTCCACCGCCGCGCGCAGCGCACGGCCGAAAGCCTTGAACACCGTCTCGAGCTGATGGTGCGCGTTGATCCCGCGCAGGTTGTCGATGTGCAGCGTGACGCCCGCGTGGTTCACGAAACCGCGGAAGAATTCGATCGACAGGTCGACGTCGAACGTGCCGATCCGCGCACGCGTGAACGGCACGTGGAATTCGAGGCCCGGCCGGCCCGAGAAGTCGATCACGACGCGCGACAGCGCCTCGTCGAGCGGCACGTACGAATGGCCGTAGCGGCGAATGCCCTTGCGGTCGCCGATCGCCTTCGCGACGGCCTGCCCGAGCGTGATGCCGACATCCTCGACCGTGTGGTGGTCGTCGATATGCGTGTCGCCATGCGCTTCGACCTCGAGATCGACCAGACCGTGTCGCGCGATCTGGTCGAGCATATGGTCGAGAAACGGCACGCCGGTGGCCAGCTTCTGCCGGCCGGTGCCGTCGAGATCGAGCTTCACACGGATCTGCGTTTCGCTGGTATTGCGAACGACTTCCGCCACACGCATGGCAATTCCTTGATTGAGTCTGATGTAAATGGGGATTGATCGTCGCGCGCCGCCGCGCCCTGGGCTCAACCGGGCAGCGCGAGTTTCAAAGCGGCCAGCAGGCGGGCGTTTTCGTCGGGAGAACCGACGGTCAGCCGCACGCATTCGGCCAGTAACGGATGCATTTTACTCACGTTTTTGACCAGCACCCGCTCGGTGAGCAGCGCATCGAACACGGCGGCCGCGTCCGGCACGCGCACCAGCAGGAAATTGCCGGCGCTCGGGAACACCGTCGCGCCCGGCAGCGCGGCCACGGCCTGCGCGAGGCGCGTGCGTTCCGCGCGCAGTTCGGCCGCCTGCGCGTCGAGCACGTCGAGGTGGTCGAGCAGGAAATCGGCGGTCGCCTGGGTCAGCACGTTGATGTTGTAAGGCGGACGCACCTTGTCGAATTCGGTCAGCCATGCGTGCCGCCCGACCAGATAGCCGAGGCGGATGCCCGCGAGGCCGAGCTTCGACACCGTGCGCATCACGACGACGTTGTCGAATTCGGCGGCGCGCGGCAGCCACGAGCGCTCGGCGAACGGCTGGTACGCCTCGTCGATCACGATCAGGCTGTGCCGCGCGGCCGCGACGATCCGCTCGACGTCGGCATCGTCGTACAGCGTGCCGGTCGGGTTGTTCGGGTACGCGAGATAGACGATCGCCGGGCGGTGCTCGGCGATCGCCGCGAGCATCGCGTCGACGTCGAGCGTCAGGTCGGCCTTCAGCGGCACGCCGACGAATTCGAGCTGCGCGAGCTTCGCGGACAGTTCATACATCACGAAGCCCGGCACCGGCGCGAGCACCTTCGCGCCCGGCTGCGCGCACGCAACCGAGAT
Organism: Burkholderia pyrrocinia; assembly: GCF_022809715.1. Lineage (NCBI taxonomy): Bacteria > Pseudomonadati > Pseudomonadota > Betaproteobacteria > Burkholderiales > Burkholderiaceae > Burkholderia > Burkholderia pyrrocinia. Next base: position 410,841 of record NZ_CP094459.1, on the reverse strand, counting down.
CATGCTGATGATTTCGTCCGACCCGTTGCCGAGCAGCACGTCGCATGCGGCCGGCACGCCCATCGCGTGGCGCAGCTTGTCGAGCAGCGCGGCCGGGCGCGGCGCCGGATAGCGGTTCAGCGCGACCTGCGCGAGACGCTCGCCGAGCGCCGCGGCGAGCGGTTCGGGCAGCGGATACGGGTTCTCCATCGCGTCGAGCTTCACGAACCCGCTCGCGTCCGGCACCGGGTAGCTCGTCATCGCGAGCACGTCGCGGCGGATGATGTCTTGTGGCGTCGTCATGGTTTCAAGCCGGCGTGCGTCGCGCCGGCATCAAATGGTCGGCAAGGCGGCGGCTGCCGCCCTGCGCTGCGTCTCCTCAACCGGGGGCGGCGCGTCGGCGCCCGCCCCGGCCCCGCGCAGAACGCGCGGGTTACCCCTTCATCCGGAACTCGGCGCTCTTCGCGTGCGCCTGCAGCCCCTCGCCGTACGCGAGTTCGGACGCGATCTCGCCGAGCGTCTGCGCGCCTTCGGCGCTGACCTCGATCAGGCTCGAGCGCTTGATGAAGTCGTACACGCCGAGCGGCGACGAGAAGCGCGCGGTGCGCGACGTCGGCAGCACGTGGTTCGGGCCCGCGCAGTAGTCGCCGAGGCTCTCGCTCGTGTAGCGGCCGAGGAAGATCGCGCCCGCGTGGCGGATCTGCTGGCCCCATTGCTGCGGCTCCAGCGCCGAGATTTCCAGGTGCTCGGGCGCGATGTCGTTCGCGATCCGGCATGCCTCGGCCATGTCGCGCACCTTGATCAGCGCGCCGCGGCCTTCGAGCGACGCGCGGATCACGTCCTGGCGCGGCATCGACGGCAGCAGCTCGTTGATCGCCTTCTCGACGCGCTCGAGGAACGCGGCGTCCGGGCACAGCAGGATCGACTGCGCGAGTTCGTCGTGCTCGGCCTGCGAAAACAGGTCCATCGCGACCCAGTTCGGATCGGTCGTGCCGTCGCACAGCACGAGGATTTCCGACGGCCCCGCGATCATGTCGATGCCGACCGTGCCGAATACGCGGCGCTTCGCCGACGCGACGTATGCATTGCCGGGCCCGCAGATCTTGTCGACGGGCGGCACCGTTGCCGTGCCGTACGCGAGCGCGCCGACCGCCTGCGCGCCGCCGATCGTGAACACGCGATCGACGCCGCCGAGCAGCGCCGCGGCGAGCACGAGGTCGTTCTTCACGCCGTCCGGCGTCGGCACGACCATCACGATCTCGCCGACGCCCGCGACGCGCGCGGGAATCGCGTTCATCAGCACCGACGACGGATACGCGGCCTTGCCGCCCGGCACGTACAGGCCGACGCGGTCGAGCGGCGTGACCTTCTGACCGAGCACCGTGCCGTCGCTTTCCGTGTATTGCCAGCTATGCGTGCCGCACTCGATCTTCTGCTTCTCGTGGTACGCGCGCACACGCGCCGCGGCCGCTTCCAGCGCCGCGCGCGCCTTCGGCGCGAGGCCGTCGAGCGCCGTCTGCAGTTCATCCTGCGGCAGTTCGAGCGCGGCGACGCTGTCCGCGTTCAGCCGGTCGAAACGGTTCGTGTACTCGAGCACCGCGGCGTCGCCGCGCGATTTCACGTCGGCGAGTATCTGCGCGACCGATTGCTCGATCGCCTCGTCTTCGCTCGCTTCGAATGCGAGCACCGCACGCAGCGCGGCGTCGAAGCCGTCGCTCGTCGAATCGAGTTTGCGGATGGTGATGGCCATGGGAGTTCCGTTACGGTGATGCGCTCAACCGCCATTCTGCGACGCGCGTTCGAACGCGTCGAGGATCGGCTTGAGCGCCGCGCGCTTCAACTTCAGCGCAGCCTGGTTCACGACGAGGCGCGACGAGATCGCCATGATCTCCTCGACCTCGACCAGATTGTTCGCCTTCAGCGTGCCGCCCGAGCTGACGAGGTCGACGATCGCGTCGGCCAGGCCGACCAGCGGCGCGAGCTCCATCGAGCCGTACAGCTTGATCAGGTCGACGTGCACGCCCTTCGCCGCGAAATGCTCGCGTGCGGTTTCGACGTACTTCGTCGCGACCCGCAGGCGCGCGCCCTGGCGCACCGCGTTCGCGTAGTCGAAACCGGCCGGCACGGCCACCGACATCCGGCAGCGCGCAATGTTCAGATCGATCGGCTGGTACAGGCCCGAGCCGCCGTGCTCGACCAGCACGTCCTTGCCGGCCACGCCGAAATCGGCCGCGCCGTATTCGACATAGGTCGGCACGTCGCTCGCGCGCACGATGATCACGCGCAGGTTCGGGTCGGTCGTCGGCAGGATCAGCTTGCGCGACGTTTCCGGATCCTCGGCCACCTGCACGCCGGCTGCGGCGAGCAGCGGCAGGGTTTCCTCGAAAATCCTGCCCTTCGACAGGGCGAGGGTCAGCGGCACGCTCATGCTTGGCTCCCGGAGAGGCGGCGCACGTTCGCGCCGACGGCGGTCAGTTTGGCTTCCATGCGGTCGTAACCGCGGTCCAGGTGATAGATGCGGTCGACGATCGTTTCGCCGTCGGCACGCAGCCCGGCGATCACGAGGCTCGCCGACGCGCGCAGGTCGGTCGCCATCACGTTCGCGCCCGACAGTTTCTCGACGCCCGTCACGAGCGCGGTGTTGCCGTCGATCGTGATGTTCGCGCCGAGCCGGTTCAGCTCCTGCACGTGCATGAAGCGGTTCTCGAAAATCGTCTCGACGACCTGCGCGGTGCCCGTCGCGACCGTATTGAGGGCCATGAACTGCGCCTGCATGTCGGTCGGGAACGCCGGGTATTCCGACGTGCGGATCGTCACCGCCGACGGCCGGCGGTCCATCTTCACGCGCAGCCAGCTGTCGCCTTCCTCGATCGATACGCCGGCTTCGCGCAGCTTGTCGATCACCGCGTCGAGGATATTCGGGCGCACGCCCGTCAGCATCACGTCGCCGCCCGCCGCCGCGACCGCGCACAGGAACGTGCCGGCCTCGATGCGGTCGGGAATCACCGAATGGCGCGCGCCGTGCAGGCGCTCGACGCCCTGGATCACGAGGCGATCGGTGCCGATGCCGTCGATTTTCGCGCCCATCCCGACCAGCAAGTGTGCGAGATCGCTCACTTCCGGTTCGCGGGCCGCGTTCTCGATCACCGTTTCGCCGTCCGCGAGCGTCGCGGCCATCAGCAGGTTTTCCGTCCCCGTCACCGTGATCATGTCGGTCACGATGCGCGCGCCCTTCAGGCGCTTCGCGCGCGCTTCGATGAAGCCGTGCTCGATGCTGATCTCGGCGCCCATCGCCTGCAGGCCCTTGATGTGCTGGTCGACCGGACGCGCGCCGATCGCGCAGCCGCCCGGCAGCGACACCTTCGCCTCGCCGAAGCGCGCGAGCAGCGGCCCGAGCACCAGGATCGACGCGCGCATCGTCTTCACGAGCTCGTACGGCGCCACGAGGTTGTCGACGCGCGACGCGTCGAGCTGCACGCGGCAGCCGTCGGTCTCGCTCTTCACGCCCATCTGGTTCAGCACCTTCAGCGTGGTGCGCACGTCCTTGAGGTTCGGCACGTTGTCGAGATCGACCGGATCGGCGGTGAGCAGCCCCGCGCACAGGATCGGCAGTGCGGCGTTCTTCGCGCCCGACACGACGATCTCGCCGGACAGGCGGCGGCCGCCTTCGATCGCGAGCTTGTCCATCCCATGTCCCTGCAATTCCCCGTTGGCGGCCGGGTGTGCCGTGGCGACGCTCTGGACGGCGTCGCGCTCGTTGACGGTGACTTGCACTCAGTGAATTCCGGTTATGCGTTCTGCCATTCGGCGGGCGTCAGCGTCTTCATGCTGAGCGCGTGGATTTCCTGCTTCATGCGATCGCCGAGCGCCGCATAGACGAGCTGGTGCCGCTGGATCGGCCGCTTGCCTTCGAAGGCCGCCGACACGATCGTCGCGAAGAAATGCTGGCCGTCGCCTTCGACTTCCAGATGCGTGCAGGCGAGGCCGCCGGCGATGTATTGCTTGACCTGTTCGGGAGTCGGCAACATGGTGTAAGGCTCCTGTCGGCGCGCGCCGCCCCGGGGCGGCCGCTGCCTGTCGATATCAATGACGCAGTTTGTAGCCGGTCGCGAGCAGCCGCATCGCGACCATCGCGAGCAGCACGAAGAAACCGGCAACGATCGCGAGGCTCGCGAACGGGTTGATGTCGGACGCGCCGAAGAACCCGAAGCGGAAGCCGTCGATCATGTAGAAAAACGGATTGAGACGCGAGATCTCGCGCCACACGGGCGGCAGCGAGTGCGTCGAATAGAACACGCCGGACAGGAACGTCAGCGGCATGATCAGGAAGTTCTGGAACGCGGCGAGCTGGTCGAACTTCTCGGCCCAGATCCCGGCGATCAAGCCGAGCGTGCCGAGGATCGCCGAGCCGAGCAGCGCGAACGCAATGATGAACAGCGGCGCCGCGAAATGCATCGGGATAAACCAGATCGTCACGACGAATACGCCCGCGCCGACCGCGAGCCCGCGCACGACGGACGCGAGCACGTACGCGCCGAAGATGTCGCGGTACGACAGCGGCGGCAGCAGCATGAACACCAGGTTGCCGGTGATCTTCGACTGGATCAGCGACGACGAGCTGTTCGCGAACGCGTTCTGCAGCACGCTCATCATCACGAGGCCCGGCACGAGAAAGCTCACGTACTCGACGCCCGGATACACCTCGACGCGGCCCGACAGCGCGTGGCCGAAGATCGTCAGATACAGCAGCGCCGTCACGATCGGCGCGCACACGGTCTGGAACGACACCTTCCAGAAGCGCAGCAGTTCCTTGTAGAACAGCGTTTGAAAACCGCTCATGCCAGACCCTCGATCACCTCGGCCCCGTTCATCACCTGGACGAACACATCCTCGAGGTCGGCCTTGCGGACCTCGATCTCGTCGAACGTGCAGCCCGCCGCGCGGCACTGCGCGAGGATGCGTTCGACATCGTCGTAGCTCGTGAGGCGCAGCAGGTGCTCGCCCGGCGCGCGTGCGGCCGGATCGGTCTCCAGCCCGCGCAGCTCGGCCGGCAGCGCGCCGGTCGCCAGGCGCAGGTAGAGCTGCAGCCCCGCGAAGCGGCGCAGCAGCGCGTCGGTGCGGTCGAGCGCGACCACTTCGCCACGGCGCAGCATCGCGATGCGGTCGCACAGCGACTCGGCTTCCTCGAGGTAATGGGTGGTCAGCACGATCGTGTGACCCTCGCGGTTCAGGCGCGAGATGAATTTCCACAGCGTCTGGCGCAATTCGACGTCGACGCCGGCGGTCGGCTCGTCGAGCACGATCACCGGCGGCCGGTGCACGAGCGCCTGAGCGACGAGCACGCGGCGCTTCATCCCGCCCGACAGCGCGCGCATGTTCGCATCGGCCTTCTCGGTGAGGTCGAGATTGGCCATCACTTCGTCGATCCAGTCGTCGTTGCGACGCAGCCCGAAATAGCCGGACTGGATGCGCAGCGTCTCGCGGACGGTGAAGAACGGGTCGAAAACGAGTTCCTGCGGCACGACGCCGAGTGCGCGGCGCGCACCACGGAAGTCCTTGACGACGTCGTGGCCAAGCACCGAGATACTGCCTTCGTCGGCCCGGGCAAGCCCGGCGAGGATGCTGATGAGCGTGGTCTTGCCTGCGCCGTTGGGGCCGAGCAGACCGAAAAACTCGCCTTCCTCGACCGACAGGCTGACGCCCTTGAGCGCCTGAAGCGACTTGTAGCGCTTCTTGACATGACGGATTTCTATGGCTGACATGACTGTGCGCGACGCAATGGCCGCGACGCCTATTCTGTGCTTGCTGCGAAAGAAAATGGGGGCCGGACGCCGATTGGCTGCCCCGCAAAACGCTTGATTATAGGGCAAACCGGCTGGTGGAGCCGGCGCAGAAGGCGCGCGGCCCGAAGCTTGCGCGCGCCGGCTGGCGCGGCAGGCTCCGGTCGGACAGCGTCAATGTCGCTCGGCGCCTTCGATGAGCGCGTCGACGCCATAGGCGCGCGCGAGGCTGGCGAGCTTCGGGGGGAGATTGAGGATGTCGAGGGTCGCGCCGCGCGATTTGGCGGCGCGTTGCCATGCAAGAAGCACGGCGAGCGCGGACGAATCGAACTGCGTCAGCGCCGCGCAATCGACGGCGGTCGCACCCGCGCCGACGCGCGCAAGACCGTCCGCGAGCGCGGACTTCGCGCTCGCGACGGTCAGCGAGGAGCCGGCTTCGAAGCCGCTCACGACGCTTGCTTGCCGGAGGCAAGCTGCTGGTTGCGCTGCGTCAGGAACTGGATCAGGCCGTCCACGCCGCTTTGCTGGATCTTCTCGTTGAACTGCTGCTGGTACGTCTGGATCAGCCACGCGCCGAGCACGTTCAGGTCATACACCTTCCAGCCGTTCGACGACTTGTACAGGCGGTAATCGATCTGGACCGGCTGGCCGTTGTTCATCGCGACCGTCTTGACCACGACGTCGGTATCGGCCGGATCCGCGCGGAACGGCGGGTACTGGATCTGCTGGTCCGGCTTCAGCTGCGCGAGCGCGCCCGAATACGTGCGGATCAGCAGCAGCTTGAACTGCTCCTGAATCTGCTGCTGCTGCTCGGCCGTCGCCGTGCGCCAGTTGCGGCCCATCGCGAGCTGCGTGGTGCGGCGGAAATCGGTGTACGGCAGGATGTCCTTGTTGACGATCGTAATGATGCGATTGGTGTCGCCCTGCTTGATCGTCTGCTGCTTGACTTCGTCGAGCACTTGCTGCGTCGCCGTCTTGATCAGCGCCTGCGGGTTCGACTGGTCGACTTGCGCGTGAGCTGCGCCGCCGAACGAGAACAGCGCCGCGAAAACGGGGATCAGGAACAGTTTTTTCATCATAGTGACCTGCATGAATGAGTCGATGCAAAGATTGGAGAAGGTAGCTTACGCGCAAGTTCGCGCGCGCTACCGACTGAATCGTTTCCGGCTGTAACGAATGTAAATCCGTCAGTGCAGCCGGATGCTCGGGAAGCGGAACCCGCCCGGAGACGGCGGCGCCACCTGCATCGCCGGCACGTTCGTTTCGCTGGCCGGGTTCGGCGAAACGGCCGCGCCCGATGCCGGGGCAGCAACCGCCGTGCCCGATGCGCCCGCCGGTGCCACCGCACCACCCACCGCCGCTGCACCCGCCGAACCGGCCGCGCCGGCCGCCGGTGCCGCGCCGTCGTCCGGCAGGTCGTACTTCGGCAGCGCGTCGTTGCTTGCCGTCGAGCCTGCCTCGCCGCGCGCATTGTCGATCAGCATCTGGCGGCGCTGCAGGTACGCGTTGCGCACGAACGAATACTTGTCGAGCGCCGCGGCGTCCAGCACGTCGCCCGCGCCGAGCAGGTTCGAGCGCGTGTTGACGAGATTCACGCCGAACAGGCCCCAGCTCAGGCCGTCCGGCTTCACATAGGTCAGCGGGTTGCCGACGTAGTCGACACCGAGGCCGGCCGTGTCGCGCACCGTGCTCGGGCCGAGCAGCGGCAGCACGAGATACGGGCCCGACGGCACGCCGTAGCGGCCCATCGTGACCCCGAAGTCGGCCGTGTGCTTCGGCAGCTTCGCGATCGTCGCGACGTCGAACAGGCCGCCGACGCCGAACACCGTGTTGATCACGACGCGCATGATGTCGCCGACGCCGTCCGCGATCCGCAACTGCACGATGTTGTTGGCGGCGACGTAGACGTCGCCGATGTTCGAGAAGAAGTTCGTCACGCTGTCGCGCACCGGCTGCGGCACGACCTTCTGGTAACCCTGCGCGACCGGCTTCAGCGCGTACGTGTCGACCGTGTCGTTGAACTTGTACATCGTCCGGTTGAAGCCTTCGAGCGGATCGCCCTTGGTCGGCGTCTGCACGGTCGCGCAACCGCTCAACGCGGCGACTGCCGCCACCGCGAGCGCGGCGTGCCTGATGCGGATCGTCTGCATGGTCATTCCCCTCTTGTATTCTCTCGTGTGGTTATTGCGCTGCCGAACCGGACGCAGCGGACACGGCGGACGCCGGCACCGCCACCGGAGCGGGCGCGGCCGACGCGCCGGCTGCCGGCTTCGCGCCGCCCGCATCGGCGGCCTTGCTGTACAGGAACTGGCCGATCAGGTTCTCGAGCACGATCGCCGACTGCGTCATCGTGATCGTGTCGCCTGCCTTCAGCATTTCGGTGTCGCCGCCCGGATCGAGGCCGATATATTGCTCGCCGAGCAGGCCCGACGTCAGGATCTTCGCCGACGAATCCTTCGGGAACTGATACTGGCCGTCGACATCGATCGTCACGAGCGCCTGGTAGGTGTTCGTGTCGAAGCCGATCGACTTCACGCGGCCGACCACGACGCCGGCACTCTTCACGGCCGCACGCGGCTTCAGCCCGCCGATATTGTCGAATTTCATCCTCACCGCATAGGTCGGCTGAAACGACAGCGAGCTCATGTTGCCGACCTTCAGCGCCAGGAACAGCACCGCAAGGAAGCCCACCACCACGAACAGGCCGACCCAGAAGTCGAGAGCAGTCTTTTTCATCGTCATCCCAAAATATGGCTTGGCTGAGGCCTAGCTGAACATCAGCGCGGTCAGCAGGAAATCGAGGCCGAGTACGGCGAGCGACGCGAACACGACCGTCTTGGTGGTCGCGCGCGACACGCCTTCGGGCGTGGGCTTCGCTTCATACCCCTGGTACAGCGCAATGAAGGTCACGGCGAACCCGAACACGATGCTCTTCAGCACGCCGTTGCCGACGTCGGCCCAGACCTCGACCCCGCCCTGCATCTGCGACCAGAACGCGCCCGGATCGACGCCGATCAGCACGACGCCGACGAAGTAGCCGCCGAGCACGCCGACCGCGTTGAAGATCGCGGCCAGGAACGGCATCGCGATGATGCCCGCCCACATGCGCGGCGCGATCACCGTCTTGATCGGGTCGACCGCCATCATCTCGAGCGCGGTGAGCTGCTCGCCGGCCTTCATCAGGCCGATCTCGGCGGTGAGCGACGTGCCCGCCCGGCCCGCGAACAGCAGCGCGGTGACGACCGGCCCAAGCTCGCGCACGAGCGACAGCGCGACCAGCAGGCCGAGCGCCTGCTCGGATCCGTAGCGGTTCAGCGTGTAATACCCCTGCAGGCCGAGCACGAAGCCGACGAACAGCCCCGACACGGCAATGATCACGAACGAATAGTTGCCGAGGAAGTGGATCTGCTTCGTGACAAGCCGCGGCCGGCGCAGCAGCGGGAAGAATTCCAGCACGAGGCGCACGAACAGGCGCGTGCCGTAGCCCGTGCGCTCGAGGCCGCCGATGACGTAACGTCCGATCGCGCTGATCATGCGCGCCCTCCGCCGAGCCCGAAATCCGCTGCAAGCGGCGGGCTCGTGTAATGAAATTTGAACGGCCCGTCCGGCGCGCCGTCGATGAACTGCCGCACGCTCGGGTCGGTCGACGCGCGCAGCTCGTCGGGCGTGCCCTGCGCGAGCACGCCGCCGTTGGCCAGGAAATACACGTAGTCGGCGATCGCGAACGATTCCGGCACATCGTGCGTGACGAGGATCGACGTCGCGCCGAGCGCCTGGTTCAGCGTGCGGATCAGGTTTGCGGTGATGCCGAGCGAGATCGGATCGAGGCCCGCGAACGGTTCGTCGTACATGATGAGCTGCGGATCGAGCGCGATCGCGCGCGCCAGCGCGATGCGGCGCGCCATCCCGCCCGACACCTCGGACGGCATCAGGTCGCGCGCGCCGCGCAGGCCGACCGCGTTGAGCTTCATCAGCACGAGGTCGCGGATCAGGTCTTCGGGCAGGTCGGTGTGCTCGCGCAGCGCGAACGCGACGTTCTCGAACACCGACATGTCGGTGAACAGCGCGCCGAACTGGAACAGCATGCCCATCTTGCGGCGCAGCGCATACAGGCCGTCGCGCGTTTGCGCGCCGACATCGGCGCCGTCGAACAGCACCTGGCCACGGCGCGCGCGCACGAGGCCGCCGATCAGGCGCAGCACGGTCGTCTTGCCGCAACCCGACCCGCCCATGACCGCGACGACCTGCCCGCGCCCGAAACGCAGGTTCAGGTTGGACAGGACGAGGCGGTCGCCGTAGCCAAAGTCGACATCGCGAAGTTCCAGCAGGGTCTCGGTAGGAGTGGGGCTCACGGAGCTGACAGTCCTTTTACGCAGAACGCCGAATTATAGGGCCTGCATTGGAATGATGTCGTGACGCCGTTCCGGGCCCTGCGGTCAATGATTGTCAAATTGTCCGGGAAAACATTGCTGCAATGCAATAAGCGCTGTCCGATAGTCGGCTGCTCCCGTGACCGCACTGACCACCGCGACGCTGCCGACGCCCGTCGCCAGCACGTCCGGCAGCCTGTCGAGCCCCACTCCGCCGATCGCGACGAGCGGCGCCCGCGCGCCCGCGAAGCGCGCGTAGCGGGCAATCCGTGCGAGGCCCTGCGGCGGCGCGGCAACGGCCTTGGTCGCGGTCGCGTACACGGGGCCGAGCGCGAGATAGCTCGGGCGCTCGTGCAGCGCCCGCAATATTTCGTAATAACCATGGCTCGACAGCCCGAGCCGCAGGCCCGCGCGCGCGATCGCGGCCAGATCGGCCGTCTCGAGGTCTTCCTGACCCAGATGAACGCCGTACGCACCTTCATCTGCAGCGATCTGCCAGTGATCGTTGATGAACACGCGCGCATCGGGATAACGACGCCCGGCCGCGACCGCACGCGCGATTTCCCGGCGCAATGCGTCCGGCGTCGCACCTTTCACGCGCAGTTGCACGGTCCGCACGCCGCAATCGAGCACGCGTTCGACCCATTCGGCGTCCGGCACGACCGGATAGAGGCCGAGCTGCGCCGGGCATGGCGCGAACGCGGGCTCGGGCGCGGCCGGCAGCCCGGCGACGCGCGGGAACCGCGCGGCGTCGACCGGCCACGCGTCGGCCGCGCGCGTCTCGTCGCCGTCGCGCCACGCCAGCGCGAGCACCAGTGCGTCGACCGGCGCGAAGCCGCAATCGAGGAATGCGGCGAGCGCCGCGATCCAGTCGTCCGCGAGCGGATGCGCGGCGTCGAGCGCGTAGCGCGCGCCCGCCGCATGCAGCACCGCGCCCTGCTCGTCGAATTCGATCGCGACCGCATCGGGCGACGCCGGCCGCGACGCGGCCGACGCACGCGCCTGCGCGGTGCGGTCGCCGGCCGACACGATCAGCACGTCGCCGTCGGCCGGCATGTCGGGCGCCGCCATGCAAAGCCGCCACGGTGCCGCAGTGCCCGGCCAGTCGCCGAGCCGTGCGCGAATCCGCTCGGCCGCTTCGGCCAGTTCGTCGGCCGGCGGCCAGAATGTGTCGGCGAAACGCGCGCTCATGCGTCGCCCCCGTCCTGGTGCCAGAACGGCATCCCGACGACCGGCGTGCTCGCGTGCGCGGTTTCGCGTGCGTCCATCGGCCCGGCGAGATACGCGGCACGGCCGGCCTCGACGCCCTGCGCAAACGCGCGCGCCATGATCTCGGGGTGCGTGGCCTGCGACACGGCCGTGTTCAGCAGCACGCCGTCGAAACCCCACTCCATCACCTGGCACGCGTGCGACGGCACGCCGAGCCCCGCGTCGACGATCAGCGGCACGTCGGGCAACCGCTCGCGCAGCACGCGCAAGCCGTACGGGTTCACAACGCCCTTGCCCGTGCCGATCGGCGCGCCCCACGGCATCAGCGCCTCGCAGCCGACGTCGAGCAGGCGCCGGCCGATCACGAGATCCTCGGTGCAGTACGGCAGCACCTTGAAACCGTCCTTCACCAGTTGCGCGGCGGCCTCGATCAGCCCGACCGGGTCGGGCTGCAGCGTGTAGTCGTCGCCGATCAGCTCGAGCTTGATCCAGTCGGTGCCGAACACCTCGCGCGCCATGTGCGCGGTCGTCACGGCCTCGGCGACGGTCTGGCAGCCGGCCGTGTTCGGCAGCAGCGGCACCGCGTGGCGCTTGAGCAGGTCGAAGAAGCCGGCTTCGGCCGTGCCGCCCGTCATCTGGCGGCGCAGCGCGACCGTCACCATCCCCGGCCGCGACGCGGCGATCGAATCGGACAGCGACTGCAGCGACGGATAGCGCGACGTGCCGAGCAGCACGCGGCTCGCGAAGGTTTCGCCGTACAGCGTCAGCGCGTCGGCGGATGTGAGGGACGTCATGTCGTTTTCCTGGAAATGCGGGGACGAACCGGCGGCGCTCAGCCGCCCGCGACGGGGTGCACGACGTCGAGCTTGTCGCCCGCCGCGAGCGCGCGCGCCGCATGCTGCGTGCGCGCGACGAAGTTGCCGTTCAGCGCGACCGCGTACGGCGGACGCGCGCCGTACTTGGCGAGCGCGTCGGCCACCGTCGCGCCGTCGGGCAGCGTCAGGGTCTGTTGGTTGATCTGGATATCCATGAGGCTTGGTCGGATTCTATCGGCGGCGCGCGTCAGGCCGGCTGGCGCGCGTCGTTGCGGTGATGAAGGAGCGTCGGCCAGCGCGCGGCAGCGCGCCACGCGGCGAACGCGTCGGCATCGCCGAACGCGCCGCCGAGTGCGGCTTCGGCGAACGCCGCCGCCGCGTGCGCGACTTCCGGCGCGATCATGAAGCCGTGCCGGTACAGGCCGTTGACGGCGAGCGTCGACGCGCCGTCCCAGATCACCGCCGGGCGATGATCGGGCAGCGTCGGCCGGCACTGCGCATTGAGTTCGAGGATGCGCGCCTCGCCGAACGCCGGATGCACGGAGAACGCCGCGCTCAGCAGTTCGAGCGCGGAGCGCACGCTGACGGGCGACATGTCCTCGCCCTCCACCTCGGTCGCGCCGATTACGTAGAGATCGTCCTGCTTCGGCGCGATATACAGCGGATAGCGCGGATGCAGCAGCCGCACGGGCCGGGTGAGCCCGATGCCGGGCGCATGCACGCGCGCGACTTCGCCGCGGATGCCGCGCAGCGCGGGCAGCGCTGGTTTCGCGCCGAGCCCGCGGCAATCGATCGTGAAATGCGCGGCGGGCAGGTTCGCGTCGTCGATCGCGACGTGCCAGTGCAGGTCGACGCCGCGTTCGACGAGGCCCGCCGCGAGCGCGCGCAGCGCCTGACGGTTGTCGAGCTGGCCTTCGCGCGGCAGCAACAGGCCGCGAGCGAAGCGGCCCGCGAGCGCGGGCTCGGCCGCATCGACCTGTGCGCCCGCGAGCGTCACGAAGCCGCCGTCGAACAGGTCGGCCGGCGCGTTCGCGCGCACCCGCCGCTCGAACAGCGGCGCCTCCGCGCGGTCCGCGTGATGCCAGACGACGAGCGTGCCGTGATGCTGGAAGAACACGGGTTCGGGCAGCTCGGCGAGCCACTGCGGCCAGCGTGCGAGGGAAGCTGCGCCGAGCTCGGTGATCAGCAGCTCCGCGCTCGCCGCTTCCGCGAGCGGCGCGAGCATCGCGGCCGCGATCCACGCGGCCGATTGCTCGCCGTCCGGGCCGCTGCGCTCGTAGAGCGCGACGCGATGCCCGTCGCCCGCGAGCCGCCATGCGATCAGGCGGCCGACGAGGCCGCCGCCGAGCACCGCGAAATCGGGCCGTGCTGGCCGTGAATCCTGGACGTTCATCGCGCACGCTCCTCGCGAACCGCGCGGGCGCGCACGACGAACGTCGACGCGCACGCGCCGTCCCGTGCGAACGCACGCGACATCGGGCCGGGAGCCATGCAAAAGACTGAAGATTGTGCGGTCATCATTCCTTCCGTAACGCGCAATGCGCGTACCCAAAGGACGAAACCGGCAGCAAAGGCCGGCCGGGCGGGACTCGGGCGCTGACCATGTGGGATGGCAGCCAGCGCGGCCCGGCGGGATCAGAAACTTCCCTCGCCGGTATTACCCGGATCGGGTGCGAAGGGTCTTTCTCAGCCTCGCCGCACCGCGCTGAACTTCCGCCGGCCGCATGCAAAGCACCCCTGTTTCGTCGTCGGCCATTAGACCATAAAAGCGGAAAGCGCCGCAAACTGTCCCCCTGCGGCAAATTCGCCGGCGCGCTGCGCCGCTCTGGCACAATGCCCGCAGGCCGGCCGCGCGAGCGGCCGGTTGCCGCGTCACCGCCGGCCCTTAAGCGCCGTTTAAGACGCGCGGGCGACCATCCGCAACGCCCGCCGTCAGTCGGCGCCTCGCCCCGGCATGCCGTATCGCGGCGCGCACCCGGCTTCGCCCGGCCCGCGCGCCGGCTACTCATCAGGAAGCACATGACCCAATCGATCGACCCCGTCCGCTCCGCCGCCTCCGACGCGCCGCAGGACGAGCGCCCGGTATCCGCATGGAGCCTCATCAAGCCCTACTGGGTATCGTCCGAATGGAAAATCGCGTGGGGGCTGCTGGTCACGATCATCGCGATCAACCTCTGCGTGGTGTGGATCAACGTCCGGCTGAACAAGTGGAACGCCGAGTTCTACAACGCGCTGCAGTCGAAGGACGTCCACGACTTCCCGCACCTGCTGATGCAGTTCTCCGCGCTCGCGTTCGCGTTCATCATCCTCGCGGTGTACGGCCGCTACCTGCGGCAGATGCTCGGCTTCCGCTGGCGCCAGTGGCTCACCGACCGTTTTCTCGGCCAGTGGCTCGGCGATCGCGCGTTCTACCGGATCGAACGCGACCGCCTCGCGGACAACCCCGACCAGCGGATCACCGACGACCTCCAGTCGTTCTCGACCACGACGCTCGCGCTGTCGCTCGACCTGCTGTCGACGGTCGTCACGCTCGTGTCGTTCATCACGATCCTGTGGTCGCTCGCCGGTGCGCTGACGTTCACGCTCGGCGCCACGCCGATCTCGATTCCCGGCTACATGGTGTGGGCGGCCGCGCTGTACGCGGTGGTCGGCTCGCTGATCATCCAGAAGGTCGGCCATCCGCTCGTGTCGATCAACTACCAGCAGCAGCGCGTCGAGGCCGATTTCCGCTTCGGGCTGATCCGCGTGCGCGAGAACGCCGAGCAGATCGCGTTCTACGACGGCGAGAAAACCGAGACCGGCAACGCGCAAAACCTCTTCATGCGCATCCGCGACAACTGGTGGCGCGTGATGAAGTACACGAAGCGCCTCACGTTCGTGCTGAGCTTCTACGGGCAGATCGCGATCATCTTCCCGCTCGTCGTCGCCGCGCCGCGGTACTTCGCGGGCGCGTTCTCGTTCGGCGTGCTGATGCAGATCTCGTCCGCGTTCGGCACCGTCAGCGATTCGTTCTCGTGGTTCATCAACAGCTACTCGACCCTCGTCGAATGGCGCGCCACCGTCAACCGTCTGCGCGAATTCAAGCGCGTGATGGGCACGTCGCACCTGAAGGAAAGCCTGTCGCCCGCGACCGAGCACGGCGGCATCAACCTGCACTACGTCGACGCGGCCAAGCTGTCGACGTCGTCGCTCAAGCTCGCGCTGCCGAACGGCAACGCGCTCGCGGAGATCGGCAACGTCACGATCGAGCCGGGTTCGCGCTGGCTCGTGATCGGCAAGTCGGGTTCCGGCAAGAGCACGTTCATGCGCGCGCTCGCGGGCCTGTGGCCGTTCGGCGACGGTGCGATCGACGCGCCGGTCGGCGCGCGGATGATGTTCGTGCCGCAGACGAGCTATTTGCCGATCGGCACGCTGAAGGCCGCGCTCACCTACCCGGCGACACCCGACACGTTCAGCGACGACGCGTGCCGCGACGCGCTGCGCGCATGCCGCCTCGAGGATTACGTCGAGCGCCTCGACGAAACCGCGCACTGGACGCGCGTGCTGTCGCCGGGCGAGCAGCAGCGCCTTGCCGGCGCACGCGTGCTGCTGCACAAGCCCGACTTCCTGTTCCTCGACGAAGCGACCAGCGCGCTCGACGCCGACAACGAGGCACGCCTGTACCACCTGTTCGCCGAACGGCTGCCGAAAGCCGCGATCGTCAGCATCGCGCATCGCGAGTCGCTGGCCGCGTTCCACGTCGGCACGATCAACGTCGAGCGCGTAAACGCCGGCGACAAGGTGGCTGCGTGAGCGCACGCGCCGCGCACATCGTGCGGATCGCGCTGATCACCGGCGCAGGCTCGGGGATCGGCGCGGCGCTCGCGCGGCGGCTCGCGGCGCCCGGCATCGCGCTGGCGCTGCACGCGCGCGGCGCGGACGATGCGGCGCGGGCCCGGCTCGCCGAAGTCGAGCGCGCCTGCACGGCGGCCGGCGCGCAATGCATCACGCTCACCGGCGATCTCGCCGCGCCGGGCGTCGCGGCCACGCTCGTCGATGCAACCGCCGCGCGCTTCGGCGGGCTCGACCAGCTCGTCGCGAACGCCGGCTTCGCCGCGCGGCAGGCCTTTTCCGATCTTTCCGCGGATGCGCTCGCGTCCGCCTTCGCGGCGATGCCCGGCGCGTTCTCCGCGCTCGCGGGCCGCGCGCGGCCGCTGCTCGAAGCGTCGGCCGCGCCGCGGATCGTCGCGCTCAGTTCGTTCGTCGCGCACCGCTACCGCGCCGATGCGCCGTTCGCGGCCACCGCCGCCGCGAAAGCCGCGCTCGAGTCGCTGGTGCGCACCGCGGCCGCCGAATTCGCCGCGCGCGGCATCACCGTCAACGCGGTCGCGCCCGGCTTCACGCGCAAGGACCACGGGCCGAGCGCCGGCAACGCCGCCGCGTGGGCGCAGGCCGAACAGGCGACACCGCTCGGCCGGATCGCCGAACCCGACGACGTCGCTGCATTGATCGCGTTCCTGCTGTCGGACGCGGCGCGGCAGATCACCGGCCAGGTCATCCACGTCGACGGCGGCCTGACGCTCTGAAGCGGCATCGCCCCCTCCTTCCCGTCTACCCGCTTTCCCGCACGAACCTGCATCGGCCTTTTTGGCCGGCCGCATCGCGACCGTAAAATAACCGCCACGCGGCAGTGCGAGACGAGACGAGACGAGAGGGGGCGGCAAGCATGCAGGCATTCCAGTGGTTCAACGAATTGTCGTCGCGCGAGCGCAAGACGCTGTACGCCGGATTCGGCGGCTACGCGGTCGATGCGTTCGACTTCATGATCTACTCGTTCCTGATCCCGACGCTGATCGCCACGTGGGGAATGACGAAGAGCGAGGCCGGGATGATCGCGACGAGTTCGCTGATCTCGTCGGCAGTCGGCGGCTGGGCCGCCGGCATCCTCGCCGACCGCTACGGCCGCGTGCGCGTGTTGCAGTGGACGATCGCGACGTTCGCGCTGTTCACGTGCCTGTCCGGTTTCACGCATTCGTTCTGGCAGCTGCTCGCGACGCGCACGCTGCAGGGCTTCGGTTTCGGCGGCGAATGGTCGGTCGTGACGATCATGATGGCCGAGACGATCCGCTCGCCCGAGCATCGCGCGAAGGCCGTCGGCACCGTGCAAAGCAGCTGGTCGTTCGGCTGGGCCGCGGCCGCGATCCTGTACTGGGCGTTCTTCGCGCTGCTGCCCGAGCAGGTCGCGTGGCGCGCGTGCTTCTGGATCGGCATCGTGCCCGCGCTGTGGATCCTGTACATCCGCCGCAACGTCAGCGATCCCGACATCTACACGGCCACGCGCCGCGCCCGCGACGAAGGCCGCGTGTCGGGCCACTTCCTCGAGATCTTCTCGCCGCCGCACCTGCGCGCGACGCTGTTCGGCAGCGCGCTGTGCACCGGGATGCTCGGCGGCTACTACGCGATCACGACGTGGCTGCCCACCTACCTGAAAACCGTCCGCCACCTGTCCGTGTTCAACACGAGCGGTTATCTCGTCGTGCTGATCGTCGGCTCGTTCGTCGGCTACGTAGTCGGCGCGATCCTGTCCGACCGGCTCGGCCGCCGCGCGTCGTTCATCCTGTTCGCGATCGGCTCGTTCTCGCTCGGCATGGCGTACACGATGCTGCCGATCACCGATACCGCGATGCTGCTGCTCGGCTTCCCGCTCGGCATCGTCGTGCAGGGGATCTTCGCGGGCGTCGGCGCGTATCTGTCGGAGCTGTATCCGGGTGCGATCCGCGGCTCGGGCCAGGGCTTCTGCTACAACCTCGGCCGCGGGCTCGGCTCGTTCTTCCCGATCCTCGTCGGCTCGCTGTCGCAATCGATGTCGCTCGTGAAGGCGATCGGCCTCGTCGCGGGCGGCGGCTACCTGCTCGTGATCGTCGCCGCGCTCGTGCTGCCGGAAACGCGCGGCAAGTCGCTCGTCGACGATCCGGCCGTCGCGTCGTGAGCGCCCTCTTCGTTCCGGAAACCGCATGCACGTGATCGTTCTCGGCGCCGGCGTGATCGGCGTCACCACCGCGTGGCACCTGCGCGAAGCAGGCTGCGACGTCACCGTGATCGAACGCGAGGCCGACGTCGCACAGGCGACGAGCCTCGGCAACGCGGGCGTGATCGCGCCCGGCTACGTGACGCCGTGGGCCGCGCCGGGAATGCCCGGCAAGATCCTCAAGTACCTGTTCAAGCCCGCTTCGCCGCTGATCTTCCGGCCGACGCTCGACGCCGCGCAGTGGCGCTGGATCGCGCGCTGGCTGCGCGAATGCGAGTTCGAGCGGTTCCGCGTGAACAAGCAGCGCATGCAGCGCATCGCGTATTACAGCCGCGCGTGCCTGCATGCGTTTCGCGACCGTTATCCGTTCGACTACGGCGCGAGTCGCGGCTACCTGCAACTGTTGCGCGGCGCATTCGACGTCGAGATGATGCAGCCCGCGCTGAAGGTGCTGCGCGATGCCGGCATCGCGTTTCGCGAACTCGACGCGGCCGGCTGCACGGCGATCGAGCCGGGCCTGCGCTGGGCACGGCAGGCGCCCGTCGGCGGCATCTACCTGCCCGACGACGAAGCCGGCGACTGCGCACGCTTCACGCGCGAACTGCGCGCGCTGTGCGAAGCGAATGGCGTCACGTTCCGCTTTCGCACCGCGATCCGCGCGCTCGACGTCGCGGGCAACAGCGTGCGCGGCGTGAGGATCGATTCACTGGACGAAGGCGCCGCCGCACGAAGTGATGCCCCGCTCGCCGCCGACGCGATCGTCGTCGCGCTCGGCGTCGACAGCGCCGGCCTGCTGCGGCCGCACGGCATCGACGTGCCGCTGTATCCGGTGAAAGGCTACTCGGCGACGCTCGCGGTCGTCGACGATGAAAAGGCGCCGCACGCCGCGCTGATGGACGAATCGCTGAAGACGGCGATCACGCGCTTCGGCCCGACGCTGCGCGTCGCGGGCACCGCGGAGCTCGGCAACCGGCACGCGGCGCTGCGGCAGCAGGCGCTCGATACGCTGATGAAGGTGCTCGACGACTGGTTCCCGCACGCGGCCGATCGCGCATCGGCGCGTTTCTGGGTCGGCCGCCGGCCAATGACGCCCGACGGGCCGCCGCTGCTCGGCGCGAGCGGGATCGACGGGCTCTGGCTCAACGTCGGCCACGGCTCGACGGGCTGGGCGATGTCGATGGGTTCGGGCAAGGTGGTCGCGGATCTCGTCACCGGACGCGAGCCGGAGATCGACCTGTCGGGCCTGACGCTCGCGCGCTACGGCCGGTAGGCTCGGCGCCGGGCGACACCGTCGACGCGATGCGCTGGCGCGATACGCGCAGCCATCGCCATGCATCGCGAGCACCGCTCACCGCACCGCCCGGCCGTCCGCCCATGCGATCGGCGCCGATACGATCGGCCGATGCGACACACCCTCGTGCGACAGCCGGCTTTCGAACAGCGTCAGCGCTTCGATGCGCAGCACGACCGGCCGCCCGGGCGCGCCGCCGTGCGCGGGCTGTCCGACCGCGTCACGCGGCAGCCGCGCGAGCGTCACGTGCGGCCTGAACGGCCGCCGGTCGACCGGCACGCCGAGTTCAGCCAGCAGCGCCGCCAGCCCGGCATTCAGCGCGACGCAGGCCGGATCGGCCTCGAGTTCCGCGACGATCAGCCTCGCGCGCGGCAAGCTCGGCCACCACGCGATCCGCTCGACCGGCAGCAGCGGCAGCGCATGCGCGGCTGCGAGCGCGGGCAGGTGCGCGGCCAGCGCGTCGCACCGTTCCCGTTCGATCGCGCCGATGAACGCGAGCGTCAGGTGCAGTTGCGCGGGCAGCGTGCGCCGCGCACCGCGGGTGACCGGCAACGCGTGCAGGGCGTCGCGCGACGCCGCATCGGGCATCAGCGCGACGAACGCACGGAGCCGGTCGCCGTTCATGACTCGCTCACCGCGGCACGCGGCGCGCTCGCCGCTTCGGCCGAAACCGGACGCTGCGGCAGCGGACCGTGCTCGCCCCACACGTCGGCCGGCAGCACGCGCGCGAGTTCCGGGATCGTGTTGCGCGTGAACACCGGATCGGCGATACCTGCCGCGCGCTGGCGGCGATAGTCGGCCCACGCGGCGTGCGCATACTTGCCGAGCGCGAGGATCGCGATCAGGTTGACGATCGCCATCAGCCCCATGCTCGTATCGGCCATCGCCCACACGAGCGGCAGTTGCCCGACGCTGCCGAACATCACCATCCCGAGCACCGCGACGCGAAACAGCGGCAGCACGCCGCGCCGCTTCGTGATGAATTCGACGTTGCCTTCCGCATACGCGTAGTTGCCGATCACCGACGAGAACGCGAGGAAGAAGATCGCGACGGCCATGTAGATGCCGCCCCAGTCGCCGACGTGGCTCGAGATCGCGCGCTGCGTGAGCGCCGCGCCTTCCATGCCGGTGCCGAGCTCGTACTGGCCCGACAGCAGGATCACGAACGCGGTCGCGCTGCAGATCACGATCGTGTCGACGAACACGCCGAGCATCTGGATCAGCCCCTGCGTGACGGGGTGCCGCGTGCTCGCGGTCGCGGCCGCGTTCGGCGCGCTGCCCATCCCTGCTTCGTTCGAGAACAGCCCGCGCTTCACGCCGATCGCGATCGCCTGGCTGACCGCATAGCCCGTCAGGCCGCCCGCCGCCTGCTCGAGGCCGAATGCGCTCTTCACGATCAGCGCGATCACGTCCGGCACCAATGCGATGTGCGTCGCGACCGCGTAGACCGCGAGCCCGAGATAGCCGATCGCCATCAGCGGCACGATCACCTGCGCGACCGTCGCGATGCGGCGGATGCCGCCGAAGATGATCGGCGCGCTCAGCAGCACGAGACCGAGGCCGACCGTCTCGCGGCTCCAGCCGAACGACGTATGGAACGCATCGGCGATCGCATTGGCCTGCACCGCGTTGAACACGAAGCCGAACGCGAGGATCAGCGACAGCGAGAACAGCACGCCGAAGCCGCGCGAACGCAGGCCGGTCTGGATGTAGTAAGCGGGGCCGCCGCGATAGCTGCCGTCCGGGTGCGACACCTTGAAGATCTGCGCGAGCGTCGCCTCGACGAACGCGGACGACATCCCGACCAGCGCCGTCATCCACATCCAGAAGATCGCCCCCGGCCCGCCGACCGTCAGCGCGACCGCGACGCCGGCGATGTTGCCGGTGCCGACGCGGCTCGCGAGCCCGGTCGCGAACGCCTGGAACGACGAGATGCTGCCCGGCTCGCCCTTGCTGCCGACCAGTTTCATGCTGAGGAACAGCGCCTTCAGCTGGATCATCCGGAACCGCACCGTGAACCACGCACCGGCACCGAGCAGCAGCGCAATCAGCACGTAGTTCCACAACACGCCGTTGACGGCGTCGATCAGCCCATGCACGAATGCTTCCATCCAGAGTCCTTGTAAATAGGGTCAGTCACATGCGACCACCGCGAACGCGGCCCGAGGGGCGACATGATATGACAGTTTTCAAGGATTATTACAAAACGAAAGGATATGAGATGTCGAAAAATCGCGGCTGGATGTCATCAGGTTAGACGACGCTTCGCGAAATTGCGTGTTGTCGGCGCGACCATACAACCGAACTTGGCAGCAGGTTCGCTCACTCGGCTGGAAAATCCGGACGTCGAAATATCTTTCGGATGCCGCTCGTCCGACACCAGACCCGGACACCGTTCCGGATCGCCGAAACGGGGTGCGAGGGGGATTCAACTTCACCGACCAGAACAATCTCCGGACGCGCTCATGATCTCGACCTTCACTCGCCACGCCATTCGTCTCGTACTGATTCTCGGCGCTTCAGCCATCGCGCTCGTCGTGTTGTTCCTCGTCGTCGGGATTGCCAGATACGAGCGGGACGACGGCTATTGTCCCGACGCCTCCGTCGCGGAACTCGAGGCGAAAATTCTCACGTTCGTCAAAGTGCACGGCATCGATCCGGACGCAATCGAATTCGCCGGCACACCCCGCTACCATGCCGACAAGCTCGGCTGGTGGGCATTCGATCTGAAGTCGCGCGAAGCAAGCTACATGGCTACGATCGATTGCGAGCATCGCGTCACGGGCTTCGGGAAGATTCAAATGTTTCCGCTCAACCCGGCAGCGCCGATGCAATGACGTCGCTCGCCGGCCGGCATCGAACCGCATGCGGTCGGTCCATCGCCGCCCGCCGGCCCCACAAAAAAACCGGGCGCCCTTTCGGACGCCCGGCTCTCGTCGAAACCCGCTCGCGGTATTCAGCTCAGCGCGGCAGTTCCGAATGCCCCATCAGGTACGCATCGACCGAGCGCGCGCACTGGCGGCCTTCGCGGATCGCCCACACCACCAGCGACTGGCCGCGACGCATGTCGCCTGCCGCGAACACCTTGTCGACCGACGTGTAGTACGAGCGATCGCCTTCGGTCGCCGCACGCGCATTGCCGCGCGCGTCCTTCGCGACGCCGAACGCGTCGAGCACGGGCGCTGCCGGCTGCGTGAAGCCCATCGCGAGCAACACGAGATCGGCCTTCATCTCGAACTCGGAGCCCGGCACTTCCTGCATCTTGCCGTCCTTCCACTCGACGCGCACCGCGATCAGCTTCTCGACCTTGCCGTTCTTGCCTTCGAGACGCTTCGTCGCGACCGCCCAGTCGCGCTCGCAGCCTTCCTCGTGCGACGACGACGTGCGCAGCTTGATCGGCCAGTACGGCCACACGAGCGGCTTGTTTTCCTCTTCCGGCGGCTGCGGCAGCAGTTCGAACTGCGTGACCTGCTTCGCACCGTGACGGTTCGACGTGCCGACGCAGTCCGAACCCGTATCGCCACCGCCGATCACGATCACGTGCTTGCCCTTCGCGAGCAGCTGGTCGACGAGCTTGTCGCCCGCGTTCACGCGGTTCTGCTGCGGCAGGAAGTCCATCGCGAAATGAACGCCCGCGAGCTCGCGGCCCGGCACCGGCAGGTCGCGCGGCGTTTCCGAACCGCCGGCGATCACGACCGCGTCGAATTCTTCCTTCAGCGTGTCCGGCGAAATGGTTTCCTTCGCGAGGCTGCCGATCGACTCGGGCAGCGGATCCTTGCCGATGAACACGCTGGTGCGGAACGTCACGCCTTCCGCTTCCATCTGGCGCATGCGGCGGTCGATCAGCCACTTCTCGAGCTTGAAATCGGGAATCCCGTAGCGCAGCAGGCCGCCGACACGGTCGTTCTTCTCGAACACCGTCACGTCGTGGCCCGCGCGCGCGAGCTGCTGCGCGGCGGCGAGGCCCGCAGGGCCCGAGCCGACGACGGCAACCTTCTTGCCCGTCTTGTGCGCAGCCGGCTCAGGCTTCACCCAGCCTTCCGCCCAGGCCTTGTCGATGATCGCGTGCTCGATCGACTTGATGCCGACCGGGTCTTCGTTGATCCCGAGCGTACACGCGGCCTCGCACGGCGCCGGGCAGATGCGGCCCGTGAATTCCGGGAAGTTGTTGGTCGAGTGCAGGACTTCGATCGCCTGCTGCCAGTCCTGGCGGTAAACGAGATCGTTGAAGTCCGGGATGATGTTGTTGACCGGGCAGCCGTTGTTGCAGAACGGGATGCCGCAATCCATGCAGCGCGCGCCCTGGACCTTCGCGTCCGCGTCGGTCAGTGCCGCGACGAATTCCTTGTAGTGCTTCACGCGCGTGAGCGGTGCTTCGTACGCCTCGTGGCGGCGTTCGAACTCCAGAAAACCGGTTGCCTTGCCCATAAGGTGCTCTTCTGTTCGGTGTATCGGGTGGGGGAGCCGCGCGCGGCAATCATGCGCGCGCGGCATTCGCTATGTCGTTCGTCGCTCAGGCGGCCAGCACTTCCTTCGCTGCCTTCTTCGCACCGATCTCGCCCAGCGCGCGCTTGTATTCGTGCGGGAACACCTTCACGAACTGGCGGCGCGCCGCGTCCCAGTTTTCCAGCAGCGACTTCGCGCGCGGCGAACCCGTGAACTGGAAATGACGCTCGACGAGCCCCTTGAGCAGCGCTTCGTCCGTCGTGCCTGCGTGCCAGAGTGCGCGATCGACCGTGCGCTCCTGCTCGGCCTGCTGCAGCACCGGCTCGAGCGCGACCATCGACTTGTTGCACTTCGCCGCGAACATGCCTTCCGGATCGTAGATGTACGCGAGGCCGCCCGACATGCCGGCCGCGAAGTTGCGCCCCGTCTCGCCGAGCACGACGACCGTGCCGCCCGTCATGTATTCGCAGCCGTGGTCGCCCGTGCCTTCGACGACCGCCGTCGCGCCCGAGTTGCGCACGCAGAAGCGCTCGCCCGCGACGCCGCGGAAAAACGCTTCGCCTTCGATCGCGCCGTACATCACCGTGTTGCCGCAGATGATGTTTTCCTCGGACTTGCCGCGGAAGTCGTTGGTCGGCCGGATAATGATCCGGCCGCCCGACAGGCCCTTGCCGACGTAGTCGTTGCCGTCGCCGACGAGATCGAGCGTCACGCCCTTCGCGAGGAACGCGCCGAAGCTCTGGCCGGCCGTGCCCTTCAGCTGGATGTGCACCGCGTCGTCGGCCAGGCCGTCATGGCCGTGCTTCTTCGCGATCACGCCCGACAGCATCGCGCCGACCGTGCGGTTCACGTTGCGCACCGGCTGGATGAACGACACATGCTCGCCGTTCTCGATCGCGGCCTTCGCCTTCTCGATCAGCACGTGGTCGAGCGCACGCTCGAGGCCGTGATCCTGCACGTCGACGTGACGCGGCGCGACGTCCTCGCATTCTTCCGGCTGGTAGAACACGCGCGAAAAGTCGAGGCCCTTCGCCTTCCAGTGCTCGACGCCCTTGCGCGTATCGAGCAGGTCGGCGCGGCCGATCAGGTCGTCGAACTTCGCGATGCCGAGCTGCGCCATGATCTCGCGCACTTCCTCGGCGACGAAGAAGAAGTAGTTCACGACGTGCTCGGGCTGGCCCTTGAACTTCGCACGCAGCACCGGATCCTGCGTCGCGACGCCGACCGGGCACGTGTTCAGGTGGCACTTGCGCATCATGATGCAGCCTTCGACGACGAGCGGTGCCGTCGCGAAGCCGAATTCGTCCGCGCCGAGCAGCGCACCGATCACGACGTCGCGGCCCGTCTTCATCTGGCCGTCGGCCTGCACGCGGATGCGGCCGCGCAGGCGGTTCAGCACCAGCGTCTGCTGCGTTTCGGCGAGGCCGAGTTCCCACGGCGTACCGGCGTGCTTGACCGACGACAGCGGCGATGCGCCCGTGCCGCCGTCATGGCCGGCGATCACGACGTGATCGGCCTTCGCCTTCGCGACACCGGCCGCGACCGTGCCGACGCCCACTTCCGACACCAGCTTCACCGAGATGCTCGAGCTCGGGTTCACGTTCTTCAGGTCGTGGATCAGCTGCGCCAGATCCTCGATCGAGTAGATGTCGTGGTGCGGCGGCGGCGAGATCAGGCCGACGCCCGGCACCGAATAGCGCAGCTTGCCGATGTATTCGGACACCTTGTGGCCCGGCAGCTGGCCGCCTTCGCCCGGCTTCGCGCCCTGCGCCATCTTGATCTGGATCTGGTCGGCCGACGCGAGGTACTCGGCGGTGACGCCGAAGCGGCCCGACGCGACCTGCTTGATCTTCGAGCGCAACGAATCGCCGTCCTTCAGCGGAATGTCGCTGACAATCTCGTCGCCGATCACCGACTTCAGCGTCTCGCCCGACTTGATCGGAATGCCGCGCAGTTCGTTGCGATAGCGCTTTTCGTCCTCGCCGCCTTCGCCGGTGTTCGACTTGCCGCCGATCCGGTTCATCGCGATCGCGAGCGTCGCGTGCGCTTCGGTGCTGATCGAACCGAGCGACATCGCACCCGTCGCAAAGCGCTTGACGATGTCCTTCGCCGGTTCGACTTCGTCGATCGAAATCGCCTTCGCCGGCGACACCTTGAACTCGAACAGGCCGCGGAACGTCATGTGACGCTTGGTCTGGTCGTTGATCAGGTGCGCGTATTCCTTGTACGTCTGGTATGAGTTGCTGCGCGTCGCGTGCTGCAGCTTCGCGATCGAATCCGGCGTCCACATGTGGTCTTCGCCGCGCACGCGGTACGCGTACTCGCCGCCCGCGTCGAGCATGTCGCGCAGGACCGGGCTGTCGCCGAACGCGTCGCGGTGCAGGCGGATCGCCTCTTCCGCGACTTCGAACAGGCCGATGCCGCCGACCTTCGACGCCGTGCCCTTGAAGTACTTCTCGACGAGGTCGCTCGACAGGCCGAGCGCTTCGAAGATCTGCGCGCCCGTGTACGACATGTACGTCGAGATGCCCATCTTCGACATCACCTTCTGCAGGCCCTTGCCGACTGCCTTCGTGAAGTTGTAGACGGCCTTCTCCGGCGACAGGTCGCCCGACAGGCCCTCGGCCATCTTCGCGAGCGTTTCCATCGCGAGGTACGGGTGCACGGCTTCCGCGCCGTAGCCCGCGAGCAGCGCGAAGTGGTGCGTTTCACGCGCGGAGCCCGTTTCGACGACGAGGCCCGTGCTCGTGCGCAGCCCTTGCTGCACGAGGTGCGTGTGGATCGCCGACGTGGCGAGCAGCGCCGGAATCGCGACGTGCTCGGCGTCCGTCTTGCGGTCCGACACGATCAGCATGTTGTAGCCCGACTTCACCGCGTCGACGGCTTCCGCGCACAGCGACGCGAGGCGCGCCTCGATGCCTTCCTTGCCCCAAGCGACCGGGTAGCAGATGTTCAGTTCGTACGCGCTGAACTTGCCGCCCGTGTACTGGTCGATCGCACGGATCTTCGCGATGTCCTTGAAGTCGAGCACCGGCTGCGACACTTCGAGACGCATCGGCGGGTTGATGTTGTTCGTGTCGAGCAGGTTCGGCTTCGGGCCGATGAACGACACGAGCGACATGACCATGTTCTCGCGGATCGGGTCGATCGGCGGGTTCGTGACCTGCGCGAACAGCTGCTTGAAGTAGTGATAGAGCGTCTTGTTCTTGTTCGACATCACCGCCAGCGGCGAGTCGTTGCCCATCGAACCGACGGCCTCTTCGCCCTGCAGCGCCATCGGCGCCATCAGGAACTTCAGGTCTTCCTGCGTATAGCCGAACGCCTGCTGGCGGTCGAGCAGCGCGGCGCCCTGCGTGCGGCCGGCCGCGACTTCCTCGGCCTTCGGCTCGATCTCGTCGAGCTTGATGCGCACGGCGTCGATCCAGCTCTTGTACGGCTTCGCGTTCGCGAGGTTGTCCTTCAGTTCCTTGTCGTCGATGATGCGGCCGTGTTCCATGTCGATCAGGAACATCTTGCCCGGCTGCAGGCGCCACTTCTTGACGATCTTCGATTCGGGGATCGGCAGCGTGCCGGCTTCCGACGCCATGATCACGAGGTCGTCGTCCGTGACGATGTAGCGCGCCGGACGCAGGCCGTTACGGTCGAGCGTCGCGCCGATCTGGCGGCCGTCGGTGAACGCGATCGCGGCCGGGCCGTCCCACGGCTCCATCATCGCGGCGTGGTATTCGTAGAACGCGCGGCGGTTCTCGTCCATCAGCGTGTGCTGTTCCCACGCTTCCGGGATCATCATCATCACCGCGTGCACGAGCGGGTAGCCGGCCATCACCAGCAGTTCGAGACAGTTGTCGAACGATGCGGTGTCCGACTGGCCCGGGTAGATCAGCGGCCACAGCTTCGGCAGATCGTCGGCGAGCACGTGCGACGCGATCGCGCCGGTACGCGCGTTCAGCCAGTTCACGTTGCCCTTCACGGTGTTGATCTCGCCGTTGTGCGCGATCATCCGGTACGGGTGGGCCAGTTCCCACGCCGGGAACGTGTTGGTCGAGAAGCGCTGGTGCACGAGCGCGAGCGCCGACACGACGCGCGCGTCCTGCAGGTCGCGGTAATACACGCCGACCTGGCCGGCCAGCAGCAGCCCCTTGTAGACGACCGTGCGCGCCGACATCGACGGCACGAAGTATTCCTTGCCGTGCTTGAGCTTCAGTGCCTGGATGCGGTGGCTCGCCGTCTTGCGGATCACGTACAGCTTCCGCTCGAGCGCGTCCGTCACCATGATGTCCTTGCCGCGGCCGATGAAGATCTGGCGGATCAGCGGCTCGCTCGCCTTCACGGTCGGCGAAATCGGCATCGCATGGTCGACCGGCACGTCGCGCCAGCCGAGCACGACCTGGCCTTCGGCCTTCACCGTGCGCTCGAGCTCCTGCTCGCACGCGAGACGCGACGCGTTTTCCTTCGGCAGGAAGATCATCCCGACCCCGTATTCGCCGGCGGGCGGCAGCATCACGCCCTGCTTCGACATTTCCTCGCGATAGAACGCGTCCGGAATCTGGATCAGGATGCCCGCGCCGTCGCCCATCAGCGGATCGGCGCCGACCGCGCCGCGGTGATCGAGGTTCTCGAGGATCTTCAGACCCTGCTGGATGATCTCGTGGCTCTTCTTGCCCTTGATGTGAGCGACGAAGCCGACGCCACAGGCGTCGTGTTCGTTTTGCGGGTCGTACAGACCTTGTGCGGCGGGCACCGCGGCGAGCGGCTGCTGGTGGTCGTTCATGGGGACACCGTCGTAAAGGGGGCCTGGAGGGCCGTTGAACCGTTTTGTTGTTGCCGTCGATCCCGCTCCCGACGGGAGACGGCGCGGCCGACAGTGGGTGGGCATGCTTCGCCCGGGCCACCGGAATTCGGAATATACGCGACGAATCAAAGGAATAGCAACAAAAACAGCTTGATCGAACCCCAATTAAACGGATGCTTCGATCTGGTGCTGTTTTATTGGGGCTGTATCGTTTTGGTGCAAAAAGAAGCGGCGCCCGCAGCGCCGCTTCCCGGCCGCCGTTCCCGCGTTATTGCTGGATCGGCGGCGTGTTCTCGCGCACCTTTCTGGGGCGTCCGCGCGGCAGCGGCGACACGCGCCGGTTCGCGGTGCGCGCCGCCCACTCGCGGTAGTTCTCGCCGCCGAGCACCCAGCCCTTCAGCGTCGCCTGCTGCAACTGGTCGGCCTGCCGCTCGTCGAGCGGCTGCTCGCACAGCTCCTTGTACGCACGCTGGCGGTCGAACGGCGTGTTGCCGAGCGCCCAGTAGAGCGGATGGTCGGTGATCAGGCTGTCGACGGTGAGCCCGACGTGATGCCGGTAGCTCGACCAGCGATAGGCTTCGGGCGTCGCGACGAGCTGCGAGCGCACCGGGCTCATCTCGACCACGCGGCTCGCGAGCAGGAAATAGCGCTCGCCTTCGATCACGGTCGCGCGATAGCGGCCTTCCCACAGGGTGCCGCGCCGCGAATAGCGCCGGTTGAAATGCGCGACGTAGCGGCGACCGACGGCCTGCATCGCTTTCGGCAGGCTCGCCTCGTCGCTCGGCGTCACGAGGAGTTGCACCTGGCGCGGCAGCAGCACATAGGCATGCACCGACAGGTGATGATCGCGCGCGGCGGCCTTCAGGCAATCGATGAAGAGTTCGTAGTCCTGGTCGTCGACGAACGCGGGTTGCTGATCCAGGCCGCGCAGTATCACGTGCTGCGGCTGGTCGGGAACGTAGAGTCGTGCTAACCGTGCCATGCTGAATGTCCGTTTGAACGCGTTAGGAAATACCCGGAGGTCCGAAAATGCGCACCTGCGTAGAATGCCCGTCCTGTCGGTGCGCGGATACGTACGGTCGTACTAATCCTAGGGTGAAAACTCTAACTTACGAGCTTGTTTGGTTTTAAACGCAGTCGTCATAATGAGCACGCCTTTGATCGGAGGAGACACAATGAAACGAAAACTGGCCATTACGGGGGCCGCAGCGCTCGCATTCACGTTTGCGGGCGGTACGGCACACGCACAATCCGCAGGTGATTTCTACGTCAGCACCGGCTGGTTCCACCTGTCGCCGCAGGACAGCAGCGACCCGCTGTTCGTGTACCGCGTTGGCGGCACGCCCATCAACCAATCGATTCCCAACACGGGCGCCGGCATCAATGACGCCGACACGCTTGGGCTCGCAACTGGCTACTTCGTCACCGACCACATCTCCACCGAGCTCGTTATGGGGATACCGCCGAAGTTCGACATTACCGGCAAGGGTCAGTTCGAAAAGTTCGGCGTACTCGGCCGTGCGTACCAGTGGAGCCCCGCCGTATTGCTTCGCTACCACTTCAACGACGCCAACGCGAAGTTCCGTCCGTATGTCGGCGTCGGCGCGACGTATGTCTGGTTCACCGGCGCAAAGATCACGAACGGCACGTTCGAGAACGGCGTGCTCGGCGGCCCGACCAGCGCAACGACCAGCAACCAGTGGGCGCCCGTCTTCAACGCCGGCTTCTCGTACAACTTCACGAAACACTGGTTCGCAGGCCTGTCGATCTCGTACATCCCGGTCAGCGTGACCGCGACCTTCACGACGGCCCGCCGGACGCCGGTCGGCACCCTGACCGAAACGTCGAAAGCGAAGATCTCGCTCAACCCGATCGTCACGTATCTGAACGTCGGCTACCGCTTCTAAGCGTAGTCGAATATTTGGGGAATGGTTAATCCTGCTGCAATTTGTAGCGGAATTTTCGTGACGTAACGTCTCCACGATGCAAAACGCCCCGGCGGGATTCCCGTCGGGGCGTCGTTTTTTTGTCTCAGGGTCTTCCCGCACCCGCCATCGCGCGGGACCGGCCCCGCTACGCGATATCGTCCAGCGCATCGGGGGCGATCAGGTCGATCCGGTCAGTGCAGACCGCGTCGACGCCCCAGCGCGCGAGTTCGCGCGCCCGTTCGAGGTCGTTCACCGTGTACACCAGGATGCGCAGCCCGGCCGCCTTGATCGCGCGCACGAGCGGTTCATCGAGCCGTTTGTGGTCTGCATGCAACGATACGCAGCCGAGCGCGTCGACGACCTGCGCATGCCAGTCGTCCGGCACGGCCTCGTAGAGCATCCCGCGCGGCAGCGCCGGCACGGTCGCGCGCGCCTGCTGCAGCGCATCGAACGAGAACGACGACAGCAGCGGAGGGATCTCGGCATCGCGCCAGTACGCGGCCGCGTCGGCCGCCACGCGCTGCCCCGTCTCGCGCTCGCGCCCCGGGCACGGCTTGATCTCGACATTCGCGGCCAGGCCGTGCGCGATGCAGCGCGCCGCCGCCGCCTCGAGCGTCGGCATCCGCTCGCCCGCGAAGCGCGCGTCGAGCCATGCGCCCGCGTCGAGCGCGGCCAGCGCCGCATAACGCATGCCCGCCGCTGCCCCCTGGCCGTTCGAGGTTCGGTCGACCGTGTCGTCGTGCAGCAGGAACGTCACGTCGTCGGCCGACAGCTTCGCGTCGAACTCGACCATCCGGTGACCGCGTCGCGCCCCCTCGTCGAGCGCGGCGAGCGTGTTCTCCGGCGCGAGCGTGCCGCCGCCGCGATGGGCGACGACGCGCGGATAAGGCCAGTCGGTACGGGAAGTCATCGTCGGCCTCTCGGCAAATGCAGCAGGTTCAGCCGGCACGCTTGCCGGTTTCGGGATCGAAGAAATGCAGCCGGTGCGCGGGCAGCGCGGCCGCCAGCGCCGTGCCGCGCGCCGGACGGTCCGCGTGCGGCAGGCGCACCGCGACGTCGTGGTTGCCCCAGCGGCCGTGCGCGAGATTGTCGGCGCCGAGCAGCTCGCACGAGTCGACGGGCAGCGTCGCCTGCGCGACGCCCGGCTGCGGCGTCATGTGTTCGGGGCGTACGCCGAGCACCCAGTCGCGCCCGGTGGCGATCTCCGCGCCGATACCGGGCGCGCCGGCGACCGGCAGCGCGGGGCCGCCGCCCGCGACCGTAAAGGTCGCGCCGTCGTCCGACAGCCGGCCGTGCATCAGGTTCATCGCGGGCGAGCCGATGAAGCCCGCGACGAACACCGTCGCCGGCTTCTCGTACACGTCGACCGGTGCACCGATCTGCTCCGCGTAGCCGCGGTTCATCACGATCACACGCTGCGCGAGCGTCATCGCCTCGATCTGGTCGTGCGTCACGTAGACGCTCGTCGTCGCGAGCCGCGCATGCAGCCGCTGGATCTCGAGCCGCATCTGCACGCGCAGCTTCGCGTCGAGGTTCGACAACGGTTCGTCGAACAGGAACACCGACGGCTCGCGCACGATCGCGCGCCCCATCGCGACGCGCTGCCGCTGGCCGCCCGACAGCTCGCGCGGCCGCCGCGCGAGCAGCGGCTCGAGCTCGAGGATCTTCGCGGCCGCGGCCACCCGCGAGTCGATCGCCGCACGCTCGATCCCGCGGATCTTCAGCCCGTAGCCCATGTTCTGCGCGACCGTCATGTGCGGGTACAGCGCATAGTTCTGGAACACCATCGCGATGTCTCGATCCTTCGGCTCCAGCGCGTTGACGACGCGCTCGCCGATCGCGATCTCGCCATCCGTCACGCTCTCGAGCCCCGCGATCATCCGCAGCAACGTCGATTTGCCGCAGCCCGACGGGCCGACCAGCACGATGAATTCGCCGTCGGCGATCTCGACGTCGATGCCATGCAGCACATGCTGCTTGCCGTCGTAGGATTTCCTGACGCCCTTCAAGCTCAGCGCAGCCATACTTGGTCTTTCTCCCGGTTGCCGTCCGTCATTCATTTCTCGGAATCGACGAGGCCGCGCACGAACCAGCGCTGCATCGCCAGCACGACGACGAGCGGCGGAATCATCGCCAGCAGCGTCGCCGCCATCACGTATTGCCATTCGGTCGCGGCGTCGCCGCTCGCGATCATCGTCTTGATGCCCACCACCGCGGTCGACAGCGATGCCTCCGTCGTGATCAGGATCGGCCACAGATACTGGTTCCAGCCGTAGATGAACGTGATCACGAACAGCGCCGCGATGCTCGTCTTCGACAGCGGCAGCACGACGTCCCAGAAGAAGCGCAGCGCGCCCGCGCCGTCGATGCGCGCGGCATCCATCAGCTCGTCGGGCAGCGTCATGAAGAACTGGCGGAACAGGAACGTCGCGGTCGCCGATGCGATCAGCGGCAGCGTGAGCCCCGCGTAGGTGTTCGTCAGGTGCAGCGTCGACACGACCTGCACGGTCGGGAAGATCCGCACTTCCACCGGCAGCATCAGCGTGACGAAGATCAGCCAGAACGCCGTGTTGCGGAACGGGAAGCGGAAGTAGACAATCGCGTACGCGGACAGGATCGACATCGCGATCTTGCCGACCGCGATGCCGAGCGCCATCGCGAAGCTGTTCACGAGCAGGCGGCCGAACGGCGCCGTCGTGCCGCCGCTGCCGTGCCCCCAGATGTACGCGATGTTCTCGAACAGATGCGTGCTCGGCACCAGCGACAGCGGCACCGTGAACACTTCCTGCGCATTCATCGTCGCCGCGCAGAACGCGACGTAGACGGGGAACACGATCAGCACGATGCCCGCGACCAGCACCGCGTGGCAGAACAGGTCGAAGCCCTTGCGATTTTCGATCATGCGTATTGCACCCTGCGTTCGACGAAGCGGAACTGGATCACCGTAAGCCCGACGACGATGATCATCAGCACGACCGACTGTGCGCCCGAGCTGCCGATGTCGAGCCCCTGGAAGCCCTCCGCGAAGATCTTGTAGATCAGCGTCTTCGTGCTCTGCGCCGGGCCGCCGCCGGTGGCCGCGTCGATCACCGGGAAGGTGTCGAAGAACGCGTAGACGAGATTCACGACCAGCAGGAAGAAACTCGTCGGCGACAGCAATGGCAACACGATGTTGAAGAAGCGCCGCACCGGCCCCGCGCCGTCGATCGCCGCCGCCTCGATCAGCGAGCGCGGGATCGCCTGCAGGCCCGCGTAGAAAAACAGGAAGTTGTAGCTCACCTGTTTCCACACCGACGCGAGCACGACGAGGAACATCGCCTGCTCGCCGTTCAGCGCATGGTTCCACACGATGCCGCCCTTCGCGAGCGCATAGGTGATCAGGCCGATGCTCGGGTTGAACAGGAATGCCCACAGCACGGCCGCGATCGTCGGTGCGACCGCGTATGGCCAGATCAGCAGCGTGCGGTACACGCGCGCGCCGCGGATCACGCGGTCGGCGCACGCGGCGAGCAGCAGCGACACGACGAGCCCGCTCACCGTGACGAGCGAGCTGAACACGAGCGTCGTGCGAAACGAATCGAGGTACAGCGGATCGGCGAACAGGTGCGTGAAGTTCGCGAAGCCGACGAATTCGCTCGACGTGCCGAACGCGTCCTGCATCTGCGTCGACTGCCACAGCGCGACGCCGGCCGGCCACAGGAAGAACACGGCGGTGATCGCGAGCTGCGGCGCGATCAGCAGGTACGGCACCAGGCTCGTACCGAAGCGGGAACGGGATTGCATCGCGGATATCCGGTCAGGCGAAACGGAAAGGAAACCGCGCCGCCGGACCGCACGCACGCACGCATGCGCGGCGCGGCCGGCGGCACGAAGCGATGCGTGCTCAGCCGCCCGACTTCTCGAAGCGGCGCAGCAGTTCGTCGCCGCGCGAGGCCGCCGAATCGAGCGCGTCCTTCGGCGACTTCTTCTGCGCCCAGACCTGCTCGAACTCCTCGTCGACGATCGTGCGGATCTGCGGCATGTTGCCCAGACGCAGCCCCTTCGTGTAAGGCAGCGGCGGCTTGTTCAGCATCTGCTTGATCGCGGTTTCGGCGCTCGGGTTCTTCGCGTAGAAGCCCTGCTGGCGCGTGAGGTCGTACGCGGCGGTCGTGACCGGCAGGTAGCCCGTGTCCTGGTGCCACTTCGCGGCGACGGCCGGCGATGCGAGGTATGCGAGGAATTTCGCGACGCCCTTGTAGGTCGCCGGATCCTTGCCGGCCAGTACCCACAGGCTCGCGCCGCCGATGATCGCGTTCTGCGGCGCGCCCTTCACGTTCGCGTCGTACGGCATCATGCCCGTGCCGTAGCTGAACTTCGCGAATTTCTGCACGTTCGCGAGCGCGCCCGACGACGTCGTCAGGATCCCGCAGTCGCCGCTGTAGAACTTCGCCGATGCTTCATCCTTGCGGCCCGCGTACGTGAACGTGCCGTCCTTCGCCATCTGCTGCAGGAACGCGACGTGCGCGATCTGCTGCGGCTTGTTGAATTCGAGCGCCGCGTCGGTGCCGTCGAAACCGTTGTTGCGGCTCGCGAACGGCAGCCCGTGCCATGCGCTGTAGTTCTCGAGCTGGATCCAGCCCTGCCAGCCGGTCGTGAAGCCGCACGCCATCCCCGACTTGCGCAGCTTCTCGGCATCGGCCTTCACGTCGTCCCACGTCTTCGGCGGCTGGTTCGGGTCGAGCCCGGCCTTCTTGAACGCGTCCTTGTTGTAGTACAGCACCGGCGTCGAGCTGTTGAACGGCATCGACACGAGATGGCCCGTCTTCGCGTCGCTGTAATAGCTCGAGATGGTCGGCACGAACGCCTTTTCGTCGAGCGGCACGCCGGCCTGCTTGAACACGTCGTAGACGGGCACGACGGCCTTCTTCGCCTGCATCATCGTGGCCGTGCCGACTTCATAGACCTGGAGGATCGCCGGCGCGTTGCCGCTGCGATAGGCGGCGATGCCGGCAGCAAGCGCCTGATCGTAGGTGCCCTTGAAGACCGGCACGATCTTGTAGTCGCTCTGCGACGCGTTGAACTGCTCGGCAATCGCGTTGACCCGCTCGCCGAGCGCGGCCTCCATCGCATGCCAGAACTGGATCTCCGTCGCGGCGAACGCCACGTGCTGCACCCCGAACATCAGCGCGCCGCCGAGCGCGATCGAACGAACCATGGTCCCCGCAGGCTTCTTCTTCATCGACCTCTCCTATGAAAACGTTACCAACAGCGTATGCAACATTCCCGTCGCCATTGAACCGGCGAAGTCTAGTGATCGTTTGTGACAGTCAGTTGTCGTTGATGACGAACAGGCGCTGATATTCCTTCAGCGCGAAGCGGTCGGTCATTCCGGCGATGTAGTGCGCGACGAGACGCGGCTGCTGCGCTGTGTCGTCCGACTGGTACGGCGGCGGCAGCAGACGCGGATCGTCGATGAACGCGTCGAACA
This sequence comes from Burkholderia pyrrocinia, assembly GCF_022809715.1. Lineage (NCBI taxonomy): Bacteria > Pseudomonadati > Pseudomonadota > Betaproteobacteria > Burkholderiales > Burkholderiaceae > Burkholderia > Burkholderia pyrrocinia. Next base: position 374,757 of record NZ_CP094459.1, on the reverse strand, counting down.
GCCCCGTGACGACGCGCTGCGCCTTGCTCGCCATGCGCATCACCTTGTAGTGGCGATACAGGTTCTTGAAGAGGAAACGCTTGAGGGCGGCCGCCTGCGCGGCGACCGTCGCGCTGTGCGACACGAGCGGCGGCGCGGCGCGCACGTCGTCGAGCGACGCGGGCGCGACACGCGCGAGATTGCGCGTCGTCTCGTCGATCAGGTCGACGATCAGCGTGTTGATGATGCGGCGTACCGTCTCGTGCACGAGGCGGCGGCCTTCGAGATGCGGGAATTCGGCGAGCGCCGCTTCGTAGTGGCGCTGCCACAGCTCGACTTCCGCGAGCTGCTCGATCGTGATCAGGCCGGAACGCAGGCCGTCGTCGACGTCGTGATTGTTGTAGGCAATTTCGTCCGCGATGTTCGCGAGCTGCGCTTCGAGCGACGGCTGCCGGCCCTGCAGGAAGCGCTCGCCGAGCGCGCCGAGCTTGCGTGCGTTCTCGCGCGAGCAGTGCTTCAGAATGCCTTCGCGCGTCTCGAAGCACAGGTTCAGCCCGTCGAACGCGCCGTAATGTTCCTCGAGCTCGTCGACGACGGCAAGGCTCTGCAGGTTGTGCTCGAAGCCGCCGTGGTCACGCATGCATGCATTCAACGCGTCCTGGCCGGCATGGCCGAACGGCGTATGGCCGAGATCGTGCGCGAGCGAGATCGCCTCGACGAGATCCTCGTTCAGGCGCAGGTTGCGCGCGACCGAGCGCGCGATCTGCGCGACTTCGAGGCTGTGCGTGAGGCGCGTGCGGAACAGGTCGCCTTCGTGATTGACGAAGACCTGCGTCTTGTATTCGAGCCGGCGAAACGCGGTCGAATGGACGATGCGATCGCGGTCGCGCTGGAATTCGGTGCGCGCCGCCGGCGGCGTTTCCGGATGGCGGCGGCCACACGATTGCGACGCGTGGGCGGCATACGGAGCGAGATGGGCTTCCAGCGCCGCCAGCGTCGGCGGCTCGGCCACCGGCGCAGCGGATGCGCGGCCGGCTTCGGGCAGTGTGCTGCTGGATGTCTCGCTCACGTCTCCTCCATGTCAGGGGCGCCGGGGCATCCGGGCCGCCGTTACCGGGTTGTCTGCGCCAGTGTAGCGAATACGGCTTCGTCCGGCGCCTGCGTGATCAGCGTATCGCCGAATCGCTTCAGCAGGATGAATTTGATCGCGCCGGCTTCAGCCTTCTTGTCGACGCGCATCAAATCCATATAGCGCGCATCGCCGAGCGCGGGCCCGCGGGTCGGCAGGTGCGCGGCCGCGATCACCGCGTCGAGCCGCTGCCGCGACGCTTCGTCGAGCATGCCGAGCCGTACCGACAGGTCGCCCGCCATCACCATCCCGCAGCCGACCGCCTCGCCGTGCAGCCACTCGCCGTAGCCGAGCCCGGCCTCGATCGCATGGCCGAACGTGTGGCCGAAGTTCAGGATCGCGCGCAGGCCGCCTTCGCGCTCGTCGGCCGCGACCACGCTCGCCTTGATCTCGCACGAGCGCTTCACGGCGTGCGCGAGCGCTGCCGGCTCGCGACGGTTCAGCGCGTCGACGTTCGCCTCGATCCAGTCGAAGAATTCCGCATCGGCGATCGCGCCGGTCTTGATGATCTCGGCGACGCCGGCCGCCAGTTCGCGGTCGGGCAGCGTCGCCAGCGCGCCGATGTCCGCGATCACGGCTTGCGGCTGATAGAACGCGCCGATCATGTTCTTGCCGAGCGGGTGGTTGATGCCCGTCTTGCCGCCGACCGACGAATCGACCTGCGACAGCAGCGTGGTCGGCACCTGGATGAACGGCACGCCGCGCATGTAGCACGCGGCGGCAAAGCCCGTCATGTCGCCGACCACGCCGCCGCCGAGCGCGACGAGCGTCGTCTTGCGATCCGCGCGCCCGGTCAGCAGGCCGTCGAAGATCAGGTTCAGCGTTTCCCAGTTCTTGTACGCCTCGCCGTCCGGCAGCACGACCGTCGACACCTGCTTGCCAAGCGGCGCGAGCGCCGCGCGCAGCGTGTCGCCGTAAAGCGGATCGACCGTCGTGTTCGTGACGATCGTGACGGACGAACCCTTGATGTGAGGCGCGAACAACTCCGCGCGGCCGATCAGGCCGGCGCCAATATGAATCGGATAGGCGCGGTCGCCCAGATCGACGTTGACAGTAATCATGCTTGTAGCGGCTTGGCGATGACGCCCGCCAGTTCGAGTTGCATCAGCACCATGTTGACGAGACCATTGACCGACGGACGGCCGGTCTCGATGACGAAATCCGCGCATTCGCGGTACAGCGGGTCGCGCACTTCGTAGAGCGCTTCGAGGCGCCCCTTCGGATCTTCGGTCTGCAGCAGCGGGCGGTTCTTGTCCTTGCGCGTGCGCAGCCACAGATCGTGCGGATTGGCACGCAGATAGACGACGATGCCATTGCTTTTCAGGCACTCGCGATTTTCCGGGCGCAGCACCGCGCCGCCGCCCGTCGCGAGCACGATGTTCTCGCGCTGCGTGAGCTCGGCGATCACCTGCGTTTCGCGATCGCGAAACCCGGCCTCGCCCTCCAGCTCGAAGATCACCGGAATGCGCGCGCCCGTGCGGGCCTCGATTTCGTGGTCGGAGTCGAAGAACGTCCTGTCGAGACGACGCGCGACCGCACGGCCCACGGTGGTCTTACCCGCTCCCATAAGGCCGACGAAAAATACGTTTGCATGTGGGTCCCGCGCTTGCAACGGCTTCCTCTGCTTCAATCTTGCTGGTGTGTGGCGCAGCTTACTGGCAAAGCGGCTGCCTTGTCGAGCCTGCGCCGGCGGCTTCCGGCCCCGTTTTGTCGGGATCCGCGCCAGCCGTGCCGCGCGCATCGCAGCGCGCATCGACGACGGTCGGCGTGATGAAGACGACCAGTTCGCTGCGCTGGTCGCGCTGCGCGCGGTGCCGGAAAAGCGCGCCCAGAATCGGTATTTTGCCCAAGAGCGGCACCCGCGTCACATCGTTCCGGTGCAACTGCTCGTAGATCCCGCCGATCGCGACCGTCCCGCCGTCCTCGACCTCGACGCGCGTCTGCACGTGCTTCGTATGGATCGCCGGGCCGGCCGCCGTCGGCTCGCCGACGCTGTCCTTCGTCACGTCCAGGTCGAGCACCACGCGCCCGTCGGGCGTGATCTGCGGCTCGACCTCGAGCTTGAGCGTCGCGCGGCGGAACTGCACGCCGCTCACGCCGTTGCCGACCTTCGCCTGGTACGGCAGCTCCGAACCCTGCTCGACGATGGCCTTGACGCGATCGGCGGTCACCACGCGTGGACGCGAAACGATCTGTCCCCGCCCTTGCGCTTCGAGTGCGCTCAGTTCGATGTCGAGTACGCGGCTGAGCGGAGCGGCGAACAGCGTGAAGCCGGCGGTTGCCGCCTCGAAGCCGCCGAGCGGCCGCGCGGCAAGGTCGAGCGCGTTGCGCGCATCCGCCGTGAACGTGGTGCCGTCGCCCGACGGCGGGCGCCCCTGCGCACGCAGCGCGACGCGTGCGCCGAGGTTGCGCGAGAAGCCCTGTTCGCCCTCGACGATGCGCGCCTCGATCCGGACCTGCCGCGACGGCCGGTCGATCGCGTCGATCAGGCCCGCGATCTGTGCAATACGCGGTTCGAGATCGGTGACGAACAGCAGGTTCGTGCGCGGATCGGCCGCCGCGGCGCCGCGCTTCGACAGCAGGCGCTGGCCGGTCGCGCCGGCCAGCAGCCGTTGCACGTCCTGCGCGCGCGGGTAGTGCAGCGCGAACGTACGGCTCGCGAGCGGCTCCAGATCGGCCGCCCGCGCGTGCATCTCGAAGCGCTCGCGTTCGCGCGCGGCCAGTTCGGCCGCCGGTGTGACCCATATCACGTTGCCGCGCCGCGACATCGCGAGCCCGTGCGTGTCGAGCAGCGTGTCGAATGCATCGCGCCAGCGAACATTGTTCAGACGTAACGTGACGGTGCCGCGCACCTGCTCGCCGACGACGATATTGAGCCCCGTGAACCGGGCGAACGCGTCGAATGCAGCTGCGAGACCGACGCCCTGCAGATTCAGCGAGATTCGACGCGTGTCGTCCGCGTCGCCCGGTTGCCGTGACGCGTCGTCGCTGATCCGGGCCGGCGGCGCCAACGGGATCGGCGGCCCCTCCAGCCGGGGAGCCGGAGCGGCGGTTTCCGCCTGAAGCGCCGCGTGAGCCGCGTGATCGAACCGTTGCGGGCCGACCTCCGCCGACACGGCATCATCCACGCCATCGGCCAAGCCTCCGGGCGGCGGCAGGCCCGGCACCTGTGCATCCATCACCGCTGCTGGCCAGACGGCCGGCAGCGGTGGCAATGACGCACTTGCCCCGGCCGCCATCAATCCGGCCCAGACGACGGCGAGTGCCCGACATCCATACTTCATCATGGCCGGCCTCCGTCATCGAGGACGAGCCGGTGCGCCCCGTCCGCCGTCGCGAGCGTCACGGCCGCAGGCTCGACGCGCACCACGCGCGCAGCCCCGAGCGCTTCGCCGGGCGCCACGGCGGTGAACGTGCCGTCGCCGCCGTCGAACAGCGCGAGACCGGCGCGCGCGTCGCGAATCGTGCCGGCCAGGCGGGCCGCCTGATCATCCGCTGCGGACAAGCCAGCCGTGTCGAACGGGTCCTCGTCGAGCGCCGCTGCCGGAACCGACACCGTGCCGCCAGCGCCAGTTGCCGCCGGCAGCGCCGGAAAAACGTCGACGGACATTTCCACGCGCGCCGCCTGCAATCCTCGCTCGACACGCAGCGCCGACGGCACCGCCAGCACCGGGAAGCTCGCCAGTCCGCCGACCACGTGCAACAACGCGCGAAAACCGCCATCCGCGGCGATACGCACCGTGCGCCGGCCGTCCGGCGCCGCGCCGCCGGCTTGCTGCGGTTCGATCGATACGCGACGCAGCCCGCTCGACGCTGCGAGATCGGCCAGTTCGAGCATCAGCGCGCCCCATTCCGGCGCAGGCGACAAGCGGTCATCGCGCGCTGGTGCCGGATCTGCGTTGCGCCGCTGCCCGGCGACCGCAAGCACGCGCTGTGCATCGGCCTCACGCACCTGCGCCTCTGCCAGCAACGTGCGACTGTGCGCGAGCCCGCTCCAGTCGGCGGCATTCGCCAGATGAATCCCGCCTGCCAGCACGGTTGCGAACGCGAATATGCAGCCGGCCGCATGGGCAGCCTCGGGCGACACGCGCCGCATGCCGCGCAGCCATGCTTCACCGCGCGACGCAGGCCGATGCGCGATCGCCATCATGCGCCGCCTCCCGCCGCCTTCCGCGACGACATCGCATCGCGCCAGCGCAGTTGGACCGAGAACCGGAACGGCATCCCCGTCGACGCGACCGGTGCATCCGAAGCAGGCTTCAACGCGTCGATATCGATCCGCCAGTCCCGCTGCTCGCGCGCCATCCCGGCGAGCCATCGCTCGGCCGCACGGTAACTCGTGGCGCGCGCATCGAGCTCGGCACCCGTCGGTGTCGTGCGCAGCGTGTCGAGCCGAACCGCGTCGTCTCGCACCTGCGCCAGCGTCGCCAGCAGCGCTGCGACGCGCCGGTAAGGCGCGGCGAGCTCGGCTGCCCGCGCGCCGCGCCGAGCGGCGGCGGCCGCTGCACCGGCGGCGCGCGTCGCAACTTCCACCCGCGGCTGCAACTGCCGCAGCCGCGTCTCCACGCTTGCGCGCTCGGCGTCCGCGCGCCACCGCAGCCATGCGGCAGCGCCCGTCCACAGACCGGCGCCGAGCACGCCGAGCAGGATTGCCGTCCCGCACTGCGCGGCCCGGCGACGTCGCAACGCCCGCGCCAGCCGCTCGCGGTACGGCAGCAGGTTGAAACCGCCGAGCCCCGCACGATCGACCGCAGCCGGCCCGGACGCGCGTGCCGGCATGCGACCGGTCATCATTCCCACACCCCGCGCAACGCCAACCCGAACGCGACGGCGAATGCCGGGCCGCCCGGCATGCCGGCGGGCGGGCACGGCTGCCCATCCCAGCCCGTGCAGTCGAACGGCACCGCAACTACGCCGAGTACGTCGCCGATATCGGCGACGGACGTCCCGAAGCGGGCGATGCACCGCTCGTCCCCGGCCACGAGTACGCAACGCACGGCCCCGAGCACGCGCTGGCGCAATGCGTCGGAGAACGCCTCCGGCACCCCGCCCGACAGCGCGAGCACCTGCGCGGCCAGCGCACCGTCGACCCGCCACGCTCGCACGCCCGAGTCGCTGAACCAGAGCGCGGCATAGGGACCATGCGCGTCGAGCTCGAACTGCGCCGCATAACGCAACGCGCGCAGCGCGGCCGCCGACTCGCCGTCGACGGCCGTCAGGTCGACACCGGCCTGGGCGGCCACGTCGATCCGCCGTTCGAGCAGCGCCAGCGGGGCCACCGCGACCTCGATCTCGCCAGACTGCGCGCCGTCATCCTGCCGCCAGTCGAACGCGAGGCTGTCCGGCGCCAGCCCCGAAATGCGCTCGGCCGCCTGCCGCGCGGCATCCTCGACGTCGTCACGCCCGGCCAGGTCGAGCGTCGCGGTGCGGATCTCTTCATCGCACAGCGCCATCACGCCGCACGCCTCGCACCGCACACCCGCCGCCGACAGCCGCGACACGGCCGCCGCCAGCGAGCGCGCGACCGCCGCCCAGCGCGCGTCTTCCGGCCCGCCCGCCAACCCGACCGGCTCCCGCTCGAGCCCCTCGACGCGCACATCGACAGCACGGGCGCGCCGGCTCAGTGCGACCACCCTCACCTCGTCCGCCCCGACGTCGATTCCCGTCGCCCCGTGCCTGCCCTGCGCGAACCGCGCCATCCATCGTCCCGCCATCCCGGCCTCCCGCGATCGTCGCGGCCCACGCCGCGTTTCCGAGACCAGATTCTGCAAAGCGGCGCGTTCGGCCGACAGTCGGCCGAACGGCCAGCATCGGCTCGAAAGGGCCGCGCGCGGGCTATGCTGAAGACACGGCAACCCGCGGCTTTTCGGCGGGCAGCCCCCGTGTCAGGACCGGTCTTACCGGGCAGCTATAATCGCGAGACTGTTTTCCGGTATGCCTATGCAATCCACGACTCCTACGTCCCCGCCTCCCGCCCCGGAGCCGAAGAAGCGTCCCTGGTGGCAAAAAGTCCTGCTCGGCTTCGCCGCGATGTGCGTGGCCCTCGTCGTGGCCGGCGGCCTCGTGCTCGGCTACGCGCTCGTCGTCGCGTGGCCGAACATGCCGTCGCTCGACGCGCTGACCGACTATCGCCCGAAAGTGCCGCTGCGCATCTATACGTCCGATCACGTGCTGATCGGCGAATTCGGCGAAGAGCGCCGCGACGTCGTCCATTTCAAGGACGTGCCCGACTCGCTGAAGAAGGCGATCCTCGCGATCGAGGACGCACGCTTCTACGATCACGGCGGCGTCGACCTCACCGGCATCATCCGCGCCGGCTTCGTCGCGCTGACGAACGGCCATGCATCGCAGGGCGCGAGCACGATCACGATGCAGGTCGCGCGCAACTTCTTCCTGTCGAGCGAGAAGACCTACACGCGCAAGATCTACGAGATGCTGCTCGCGTACCGAATCGAGCGCGCGCTGACGAAGGATCAGATTCTCGAGGTCTACATGAATCAGATCTATCTCGGCCAGCGCGCGTACGGCTTCGCGAGCGCCGCGCGGGTCTATTTCGGCAAGGACCTGAAGGACATCACGCTCGCGGAGGCGGCGATGCTCGCGGGGCTGCCGAAGGCGCCGTCCGCGTATAACCCGGTCGTGAACCCGAAGCGCGCGAAGGTACGCCAGGAATACATCCTGCAGCGGATGCTCGAGCTGAACTTCATCACGCGCGAGCAGTACGACGAGGCCGTCGCGCAGCCGCTCGTCGTCAAGGGCCCGGGCCGCGATTTCAGCGTGCACGCCGAGTACGTCGCGGAAATGGTCAGACAGATGATGTACGCGCAGTACCGCGAGGAAACCTACACGCGCGGCTTCAACGTCGTCACGACGATCGATTCCGCGGACCAGCAGGTCGCGTACACCGCGCTGCGCAAGGGCATCATGGATTACGAGCGCCGGCACGGCTATCGCGGGCCGGAAGGCTTCATCGAGCTGCCGGCCGGTGCGGACGACCGCGAACAGGCGATCGACGACGCGCTGCTCGAGCACCCCGACAACGGCGAACTGATTGCCGCGGTCGTCACGGCCGCGAGCCCGCGCCAGATCACGGTCGCGTTCATCGACGGCAGCACGGCGACGATCGAAGGCGACAACCTGCGCTTCGCGTCGGGCGCGCTGTCGACCAACGCGCAGCCGAACCGCCGCATCCGCCCCGGTGCGATCGTCCGCGTCGTGAAGAACGACGCCGGCAAATGGTCGATCACGCAGTTGCCGCAGGTCGAAGGCGCGTTCCTGTCGATCATCCCGCAGGACGGCGCGATCCGCTCGCTCGTCGGCGGCTTCGACTACAACAAGAACAAGTTCAACCACGTCACGCAGGCGTGGCGGCAGCCGGGTTCGTCGTTCAAGCCGTTCATCTACTCGGCGTCGCTCGACAAGGGCCTCGGGCCGGCAACCGTGATCAACGACGGCCCGCTGTATTTCAGCGCCGCCGAAACGGGCGGCCAGCCGTGGGAGCCGAAGAACTACGGCGGCGGCTTCGAAGGCCCGATGTCGATGCGCACCGCGCTGCAGCGCTCGCGCAACCTCGTGTCGATCCGGATCCTGAACCACATCGGCACGAAGTACGCGCAGCAGTACATCACGCGCTTCGGCTTCGACGCCGAGCGCCATCCGGCCTACCTGCCGATGGCGCTCGGCGCGGGCCAGGTCACGCCGCTGCAGATGGCCGGTGCGTACTCGGTCTTCGCGAACGGCGGCTACCGCGTCAATCCGTACCTGATCGCCGAAGTCACCGATCCGAACGGCGCGATCGTCGCACGCGCGCAGCCGCTCGTCGCCGAGCAGAACGCGCCGCGCGCGATCGACGCGCGCAACGCATACGTGATGAACAGCCTGCTGCAGAGCGTCGCGCAGCGCGGCACGGGCGCGCGGACCAACGTCCTGAAGCGCACCGACCTCGCGGGCAAGACCGGCACGACGAACGATTCGCACGACGCGTGGTTCGCCGGCTACCAGCACACGCTCGCCGCGATCGCGTGGATCGGCTACGATAACCCGCGCAGCCTCGGCGATCGCGAAACCGGCGGTGGCCTGTCGCTGCCCGTCTGGATCGACTACATGGGCGCGGCGCTGAAGGGCGTGCCGGAGTTCAAGCCGACGGTGCCGGACGGCGTCGAGTCGCTCGGCAGCGAGCTGTACTTCACCGACTTCACGCCGGGGCACGGTTTCGTGTCGACGGTCGGTGTGCCGCAGGCGCCGGCCGCGCAGAACGTCGACGAAGCGGCGCCGGCGCCGCACGTCGACGAGCAGGAAAAGCAGGACATCATGAACCTGTTCCGCGGCCACTGACCCGCGGCCCCGGACATGAAAAAAGCGCCCCGTGAATGAACCGCGGGGCGCTTTTTCTTTTGGTACGACGTTCGGGGCCCGGCGCCCCGGCCGTCACGCGCTGAACGTGATCGGCAGGCCGGCCTGCTGCGTCGCGTATTCGGTGAGCGCCGCGTAGAACTCGGTGCCGGTGCGCGTATCGCGCCATTCGCCGTCGATGAAACGGTAGTGGAATCCGCCCGCCTTCGCGGCGATCCACACTTCCTTCATCGGCGGCTGCAGGTTGACGATGATCTTCGAGCCATTCTCGAACGTCAGCGTCAGGACGCTGCCGTTGCGCTCCAGATCGATGTCGTGGTCGCCGTCGTTCGCGGTGTCGACGGTACGCTCGACGGCCGTCAGCACGGCCTCGGCACGGGTCAGGTATTCGGTATCGGACATGCTAAACTCTATCGGTTCAATTGTTCAGGGACGATCATGCGAGTCGTTTTCCGGATGAGCGCGATTGTAGCGGCTTTGGCGATTCTTGCCGGCTGCGGTCAAAGCGGCCCGCTCTATCTGCCTACCGTGCCTCCGCTGCCCAAGCCGATCCAGCAGCAGGACACCCCGCCGTCGGACGTGAAGCCGACCGATGAAAACGCGTCATCCGACAGTGTGCCCGATTCGTCCGGCACGCCGCTCACGCTGACGCCCGAACTGTCGAGCGGCGCATCGAAAATGCCCGCGCCGGCGTCAGGCTCGGCCGTCGCGCAGTAACGACGCGACGGCGTCCGCGCAGATCGCGAAACAAGGCGATGACTTCCCGGTCATCGCCTTTTGTTTTTGCAGGCCGTGCCGTCACGCGCGCACGCGCCGCCATCCCCATGCGGCCAGCCGCCAGCCGAGCAGCACGGCGACGATCGCCGCGTAAAGCTTCGGCTGCGCGAGATCGTGCTTGCCGGCCCTCATCCACCAGAAGTGCAGCACGCCGAACAGCGCGATCGCGTAGATCGCGCCGTGCAGCGTCGCCCAGTGGCGGCCGAGCCGGCGCACCATCGAACGCGGCGACGTCGCGGCGAGCGGGATCAGCAGCACGAACGCGGCAAAGCCGACCGTGATGAACGGGCGCTTGCCGACGTCCTTCAGGATCGCGACGACATCGAACCACTTGTCGAACCACAGGTAGGTCGTGAAGTGCAGCGTCGCGTAAAAGAACGCGAACAGCCCGATCATCCGGCGAAAGCGCAGCAGCGTCGCGAAGCCCGTCATGCGCCGGAGCGGCGTGACGGCCAGCGTGATGCAAAGCATCACGAGCGTCCACAGGCCGGTCGAACGCGTGATGAATTCGATCGGGTTCGCGCCGAGCCGGTCGGTCAGCCCGAACAGCACGAGACGCGCAAGCGGATAGAGGCCGGCCGCGAAAACCAGCACCTTGGCCGGCACGAGCCAGCGCGGCGCGCCGGTACGAATCGCACCGGCCCGGGTCGCGCGTGCGGTCGATCCGGTGCCGGCTGCGCGCGCGGGCGTCAGCGTCGAAGGAGGCATGTCGTTTCTCACCGTCGCGCTCAGAAGTTCTTTTTCAGGTCCATGCCCTGATACATCGACGCGACCAGATCGCCGTAGCCGTTGAACATCAGCGTCTTGCGCTTCGGCGTGAAGAAGCCGTCCTCGCCGATGCGCCGCTCGGTCGCCTGGCTCCAGCGCGGATGATCGACGTTCGGATTCACGTTCGAATAAAAGCCATATTCGTTCGCTGCGTACGTGTTCCAGCTCGTCTTCGGCTGCTGGTCGACGAAGCGGATCTTCACGAGCGACTTCGCGCTCTTGAAGCCGTACTTCCACGGCACGACGATTCGCACCGGCGCGCCGTTCTGGTTCGGCAGCACCTGCCCGTAGACACCCATCGTCAGCAGCGTCAGCGGATTCATCGCCTCGTCCATTCGCAGCCCTTCCGAATACGGCCAGTCGAGCACGGGTGTCGAGAGGCCCGGCATCTGCGACGGATCGGCCAGCGTGATGAACTGCACGTATTTCGCATTGCCGGTCGGCTGTACACGCTTGATCAGCTCGGACAGCGGCACGCCGATCCACGGGATCACCATCGACCAGCCTTCGACGCAGCGCAGCCGGTACACGCGCTCCTCGAGCGGTGCGAGCTTCAGCAGCTCGTCGAGATCGAACACCTTCGGGTGCAGCACCTCGCCCTCGACGCTCACGCGCCACGGGCGCGGCCGCAGCGTGCCGGCGTTCTGCGCCGGGTCGCTCTTGTCGGTGCCGAATTCGTAGAAGTTGTTGTAGGACGTGATGTCCTTGAACGGCGTCACCTTGTCGGCCGCGACGAACTTCGGGTTCGTTTTCGCCGCGAGCTTCGCCGCCCGCGCGTCGGGCGACGCATACGCGGCAAATGCCGCGCCGCTGCCGCCGAGCAGCCCGCCCGCCGCCGCGAGACCGGCCGCCTGCAAGACGCGCCGCCGGTTCTCGAACACCGCGCGCGGCGTGATCTCGCTGTGCGCAATATCACCGCCGGTCAGTACGTTCCGCAAAGGGCGTTTGATCCACATCGTGCTGCTCCTCCTGCATGCGCCGCGCGCACGCTTCATCAGCGTTCGACCCGGCCCGTCATGCGCCGTTCGACGCCCGGATCGCCCACCCGTTACAAAAGAAAACCGCCGGGCACGCAGTGCACCGGCGGTCTTGTAGTCGGACGAGCGGCCGAAATCTTACAGCTTGCCGTAGCTGTGCAGCCCGGACAGGAACATGTTGACGCCGAGGAATGCAAACGTCGTCACGAGCAGGCCCGTGAGTGCCCACCACGCGGCAACCGCGCCGCGCAGGCCCTTCATCAGCCGCATGTGCAGCCACGCCGCGTAGTTGAGCCACACGATCAGCGCCCAGGTTTCCTTCGGGTCCCAGCTCCAGTAGCCGCCCCATGCCTCGGCCGCCCACAGCGCGCCGAGGATCGTCGCGATCGTGAAGAACGCGAAACCGACCGCGATCGACTTGTACATCACGTCGTCGAGCACTTCGAGCGTCGGCAGGCGATCGGCGAGCACGCCGCGCTCCTTCATCAGGTACGCGACCGACACCATCGCCGACAGCGCGAAGCTGCCGTAGCCGATGAAGTTCGCCGGCACGTGGATCTTCATCCACCAGCTCTGCAGCGCAGGCACGAGCGGCTGGATCTGCTGCGCATCGCGCGCGACCGAGTACCACATCAGGAAGCCGACCGCCGCGCTGATGACCAGCAGCACGAACGCGCCGAGTGAACGCGTGCCGTAGTGGCCTTCGTAATACAGGTAGAGCAGCGCGGTGATCAGGCTGAACAGGACGAACACTTCGTAGAGGTTCGATACGGGGATATGCCCGACGTCGGCGCCGATCAGGTAGGACTCGTACCAGCGCACCATCAGCCCCGTGAAGCCCATCAGCACGGCGACCCACGTGAGCTTCTGGCCGATCGCGGCGCCCGTTTCCGAGCGCGCGAGCAAGCCGATCCAGTAGAAGATCGTCGCGAGCACGAACAACGCGCTCATCCACAGGATCGCCGACTGGCTCGACAGGAAGTACTTGAGGAAGAACGCCGAATCGGCGCGCGCGAGATCGCCCTGGTAGATCTGGATCGACAGCAGCGACAGCACGGCGATCGACGCCATCATCAGCCGCGCGGGCTTCCAGCGCCAGCCGAGCGCGACGAGCGCCGGCACGGTGCCGAGCATCACCGCCTTGTCGTAGTAATCCATGTGCGCGTTGTAGTGCACGAGCGCATAACCCGCTCCCGCCACGAGCGCCAGTGCGAACAGCCAGTCGATCAGCGACAGGCGCGCGAGAAACGGACGGTCGTCGAACAGCGGCGCCGAAACCGGGGCCTGGGCCGACGCCCGGGGGGAAGAGGAAACTTGCGTGAGATCCATGATGTTACCGGGTGGAATTCTCGGAATCGGAACCGCCGCCGGCAGGCGGGCGGGCCGTCGATGCCGCACCGGCGGGCGCGGCGTCGCGAGGTGCGGCGCGCAAGGCGACGCCGGCCGCGTCGCGCGTCTGCACGAATTCTTTCTCGAAATCGAAGGTCTTGCGGGCCGTGGACATCGCCATCACCACCTCGACACCCGGGCCGGCATCCTTGAGCCAGAACCAGAGGCGCCGTTCGCGCACGTAGAACATCGAGAAGATGCCGGCGACCAGCAGCAGGCTGCCAAGATACACCAGATTCTTGCCGGGTGCGCGCGTCAGCTGAAATACCGAAGCTTGCACCTGCTTGAATGAGTCTAGCTGCAGATAGACGGGCGATCCATACAGAAAGCTGTCGGATAGCGCATTGATCGCGTTCTGCACGAATCGGATCGTGTCGGTGCCCTGCTGGGCGGACGGCTCGCCGGCCCGCTCGCGCGCGATCTGCCACACCTCCCACATCGAGCCCTCGAGCATCCGCAGCAGCAGGCTCGCGGCCTTCTCCTGCTCGGCCTTCGGCACCGAGCGTTCGATGAACGTCGCCACGGCCTGGAAGCCGCCGATCGGCTGGCCGTCGGCGCCGCGGCCGACGCTGTCGTCGCTGGCGGCAAACAGGGTCAGCACCTTCGCTGCGCTGTCCTGCAGGCGGCCGCGCAGCGATGCGTCGGTGCCCGGCAGCGAACGCTGCGCGAAGCGCGCGGCGGCTTCGGCGCGCACGGCCGGATCTTCGAGCGCGGCGCGCAGGTGCATCCATTCGCCGATCGAATCCTGGCTGTCGGCCGGAATCCGCATGTAGCGGAATGGGTCGTTCGGGCTCGCGCGCACGCCGGCGAGGAACACGCGCACGCCGTTCATGTCGACGGGCAACATGTAGTTGTTGAATTCGCGCGCCTGGCCGTCCTTGCCGCGGATCTTGTACTGCACGGACGGGCCGATGTTGTGGAGCTGCACCGGCTTCGACGTCTTCGCGCCGGAGCCGAGCCGTTCGTCGAACGCCTCCTTCAGCGACGCCGTCTTCGCGACGCCGCGCACGTCCGGCTTGCCGTTCGCGTCGATCATGTTCTCGACGTTGATCGCGCGGAAATCGGAGAACTCGATCGTATCGCCGTCGGCGCCCGGCATCTGCAGCGGCGCCGAACTGCCGATCGTGCCCTGCACGGGGAAGGTCTTCGCATTGCCGCCCGTCATCGGGTAGGCCGTCATCTGCATCTGCGAGCCGCCGTCCTGGAAGCTCGACTGGTAGATCGACACGCCCTTGTACGTGAACGGCTTGTTGACCTCGACGCGCGCCGGGATCTTCCGGCCGGTCTCGCGATCGATCACGACGATGTCGCTCGCGAACAGCTTCGGCATGCCGGTCGTGTAGTAGTCGACGATGAACTTGTTGAGCTGGATCGAGAACGGCAGGTCCTGGATCAGCGAGCCGCTCGGCTGGTTCAGGATCGCGGTCGACACGAACTGGCCCTCGGGCACCCACGCATAACCGCGGAACGTCGGGTTCGACGCGGACAGGCGATGGTCGGGCGAGATCTCGCTGATCGTCGCGCTCGTGTTGACCGGGCTCTTGCCGAACATCCACATCTGGAATTTGATCGGCAGGTTGCTGTCGAGCAGGCCGCCGATACAGATCACGACGATCGCGAGGTGCGCGGAGATATAGCCCCACTTGGTCATCGCACCGCGCTTCGCGGAGATCAGCGTCGCGCCGTCGGTTTCACGCACGACGTGCTTGTAGCCGGCCTTGGTGACGAACGTGGCGAGTGTCGCCGCAACGGTCGCGCGCGTGCCGGAAGCCGTGTACTCGGCCTTGTGGTGGAACGCGCGCAGGCTGCCTTCGCGGACCTTGTCCTTCCAGCTCTTCGCATCGGCGAGCATCTTCGGCGCGTTGCGGATCACGCACAGCGAGATCGACGTGACGAGGAAGATCAGGATCAGCATGAACCACCACGCGCTGTACACGTTGTACAGGCCGAGCGAGCGGAAGATGTCCGCCCAGAACGGCCCGAACTGGTTCACGTAATTCGGATACGGATCGTCCTGGGTCAGGACCGTGCCGACGATGCTCGCGATCGACAGCACCACCAGCAGCGCGATCGCGAAACGCATCGAGCTCAGTAGCTCGACCGCGCGCTTCGACGCACCCTGACCCGACTTCGACTGCAACCCCGACGTGGTAACGCTCATTCAAACTCCGACTAAGGGGAAACAGCCCCCACGCTCACTGTGTTCGCCTGGGGGGCGCAGCCCCCCATCGCCTGCAAGCCTCTTCATCCCGGCTTGGCCCGGCGAGTGCTGACAAAAAAGGGCGAGGCAACCGCAACGGTGCGGCGCCCCACCCTTTTCTTGTTCTGACTCCGGACGCCCTTCGGGCGCCCGGTCATTCCATTCGCGACCGGCCGCTCAACGCAGGCCCGCGATGTAATCCGAGACGGCCTTGATCTCGTTGTCCGACAGGCGCGTCGCGATCTGATGCATCGCGTCGTTGTTGTTGCGCGCGCCAACTCCCTGCTGGAACGCGGTCAACTGCGCGACCGTGTAATCGGCCCACTGCCCCGACAGACGCGGGTACTGGACCGGAAGCCCCTGCCCGGTCGGCCCGTGGCAGCTCGCGCAGGCGGGCACGCCCTTCTCCGCGATGCCGCCGCGATAGATCTTCTGGCCGATCGGCACGGTCGCCGCATCGCGTGCGGTACCGAGCTTCGTCGTCTGCGACCCGTAGTACGCGGCGACGTTGCGCATGTCGTCCGCGCTCAGCGCACTCGCGAATCCGACCATCACCGCGTTGGTACGCACCGGCCCCTTCGCGCCCGGCTGCGTCTTGAAGTCGTTCAACTGCTTGACCAGATACTCGGGATGCTGGCCGGCAAGCTTCGGGAAACTGCCCGACGCGCTATTGCCGTCGGCGCCGTGACACGACGCGCAGACCTGCCCGGCAATCGCCTTGCCGCGGTCGAGATCCGGCTTTGCCGCATCCGCCGCGTTTGCCTCCGCTACGATACCTACGAACCCTGCTGCAACCTGAAGCACCATCAGAGACTTGCACAGTCGATTCATTCGCACACCCTGTTTCGTCTTGTGGGAATTTGAGGTTCTGCAAAAAACGACGGCGACCAGTCTACCGCAGAAGCCACATAAAAGCGCGAGGCAGGCGCCCGGTGGCCTTCGGTAAAACCGCCGTATTGTACAATATCGTGTTGAAAGCTCCCGCGCCTATCGGGGCTACCCCGCCTCCACCAAGCGGCTCGCGCCGCCCGTCCTTCCGGTTCCCATGGCCTTTCTGCTCCATCAAGCCCGCTTCTACACGACCGTCAACCATCTGCGCGACCTGCCGCCGACGGTACAGCCGGAAATCGCGTTCGCGGGCCGCTCGAACGCCGGCAAGTCGACGGCGATCAACGTGCTGTGCAACCAGAAGCGGCTGGCCTTCGCATCGAAGACGCCCGGCCGCACGCAGCATATCAACTACTTCTCCGTCGGCCCGGCCGCCGAGCCCGTCGCGAACCTCGTCGACCTGCCCGGCTACGGCTACGCGGAAGTGCCGGGCGCCGCGAAGGCGCACTGGGAAATGCTGCTGTCGTCCTACCTCGCGACCCGCTCGCAGCTCTGCGGCCTGATCCTGATGATGGATTCGCGCCGTCCGCTGACCGATCTCGATCGCCGCATGATCGAGTGGTTCACGCCGACCGGCAAGCCGATCCACACGCTGCTGACGAAGTGCGACAAATTGACGCGGCAGGAAAGCATCAATGCGCTGCGGACCACGCAAAAGGGGCTGGATGCGTATCGCGACCAGGGCGTCCAGGGCAAGCTGACGGTCCAGCTGTTCTCCGCGCTGAAGCGCACGGGGCTCGACGAGGCGCATGAGCTGATCGAGAGCTGGGTGCGGCCGTCCGTCGCCGACGAAAAAAGCGAGCCTGTAGCACAATGATCGGGCAACGCGCGGCCGGGATCGGCGGCGCGCACCTGACGGCGCCTGCGGATTCGGCCGGCTCATAAAAAAACCCGCCGTTTAACGGCGGGTCAAACAGCCTAATCGAAAAACGACAGGCACCCGCTCAGGGAGGAGAAGCGGGGAGTTGCACGCGACGCGTGCCGCTCGATCGCTATCATATACCAACGCTCCCGAAAATGACCTAAGGGTTCCGTAAGGTCCTTACTGCCCTGATTTCTGCCCAATCGACATGAGCTTCCATCCGCTTCATCGTCCGCGCCGGATGCGCCGCGACGACTTCTCCCGGCGCCTGATGCGCGAAAACCGCCTGACCACCGACGACCTGATCTATCCGGTGTTCGTCGTCGACGGCACCAACGAACGGCAGCCGGTGCCGTCGATGCCCGGCGTCGAGCGCGTGTCCGTCGATCTGCTGATGCACGTCGCCGAGCAATGCGTCGAACTCGGCGTGCCCGTGCTGTCGCTGTTCCCGGCCATCGAGCCGTCGCTGAAAACGCCTGACGGCCGCGAGGCAGCCAATCCGGAAGGCCTGATCCCGCGTGCGGTGCGCGAGCTGAAGAAGCGCTTCCCCGAGCTCGGCGTGCTGACCGACGTCGCACTCGATCCGTACACGAGCCACGGCCAGGACGGCGTGCTCGACGAGAACGGCTACGTGATCAACGACGACACGATCGAGATCCTGGTCGACCAGGCGCGTGCGCAGGCCGAAGCAGGCGTCGACATCGTCGCGCCGTCGGACATGATGGACGGCCGCATCGGCGCGGTCCGCGAGATGCTGGAAAGCGACGGCCATATCCATACGCGCATCATGGCCTACTCGGCCAAGTTCGCGTCGGCGTTCTACGGCCCGTTCCGCGACGCGGTCGGCTCGGCATCCAACCTGGGCAAGGGCAACAAGATGACCTACCAGATGGATCCGGCGAACAGTGACGAAGCGCTGCGCGAAGTGCGCCTCGACATCGACGAAGGCGCCGACATGGTGATGGTCAAGCCCGGCATGCCGTACCTCGACATCGTGCGTCGCGTGAAGGACGAGTTCCGCTTCCCGACCTACGTGTACCAGGTGAGCGGCGAATACGCGATGCTGAAGGCTGCCGCGATGAACGGCTGGCTCGACCACGACAAGGTCGTGCTCGAGTCGCTGCTCGCGTTCAAGCGCGCGGGCGCAGACGGCGTGCTCACGTA
Organism: Burkholderia pyrrocinia; assembly: GCF_022809715.1. Classification (NCBI taxonomy): domain Bacteria; kingdom Pseudomonadati; phylum Pseudomonadota; class Betaproteobacteria; order Burkholderiales; family Burkholderiaceae; genus Burkholderia; species Burkholderia pyrrocinia. The sequence continues at coordinate 356,272 of NZ_CP094459.1, read as the reverse complement.
CTTCGCGCTCGACGCCGCGCGTCTGCTGAAAGCGCAACGCTGATCGCGCGCCGGCAGGCGTAAGGAAAAACGGCGGGACACCTCGGTGTTCCGCCGTTTTTGCCGCCGATCGAGGCCGCCTGCCAGCCGACGTCGAATCGTCAGCTCATGCCGCGCGAGCACCCCGGTTCACAGCCGCCCCCAGTGGGCAGCGTCATACCGTCGGGACAGCAGCCCGATCGAGGCTGCGCAGGAACGTCTCGGCCGCCTGATAGCCGACCACGCGCCCGATTTCGTTGCCGCTGCGGTCGAAGAAGATGATGCCCGGCGGTCCGAACAGGTTGAAGCGCTTGAGCAGCGCCTGGTCATCCGGGTTGTTCGCGGTGACATCCGCGCGCACGAGGTGAAGCTTCGCGAGCCGCGCCTGCACGCGCGCGTCGGTAAACGTCAGATGCTCCATCTCCTTGCAGCTCACGCACCAGTCGGCGTAGAAGTCGAGCATCACGGGCCGGCCCGACGTCTTCAGCAGCGCGTCGAGCTCGCTACTGGAGCGCACCGATGCGAACGCGGGCCCGTCCTGCGCGGCTGCCGCGCCCGCCGCCGCACCGCCCGACGCAACCGTGCGAGCCGCAAGCACGGCCAGCGGCTTGACGGGATCGGTCGACCCTGCAGCCAGACCGACGAGCAGCGTCGCCGCCCAGATCGCGAGCGCGGCGCCCACGCCGCGACCCAGGCGGCGCCAGATCGACGCGGCGCCGGCATTCGGCGTGAACAACCCGAGCGCCGCGGCCGCGATGAGCAGCCACAACGCGGCGAGCACCATCTTCAGGCCGCCCGCAAGCACGGGCCACACGATCCACAGCGCGGCCGCGAGCAGCACGATGCCGAAGAACACCTTCACGCCATCCATCCACGCGCCCGCACGCGGCAGCACCGTCCCGGCACCGACGCCGACGACCAGCAGCGGCACGCCGAGCCCCAGCCCCATCGCGAACAGCGCCGCACCGCCGAGCAGCGCATTGCCGGTGTGCGCGATGAAGGCGAGCACCGCGAACAGCGGCGCCGTCATGCATGCGCCGACGACCAGCGCCGACAATGCGCCCATCGCGGCAACCGCGGCGAAATGGCCGCCCTGGCGCGCGCTGGATGCCCCGGCCGCGCCGTTCTGCCAGCGCTCGGGCAGCGCGATGTCCTTGCCCGAAATCAGCGATACGGCGAATGCGGTGAGCAGCACGCCGAACGCGCCGAGCACCCACGGGTTCTGCAGCCACGCGCCGAGACTCTGGCCGACCAGCGCCGCGGCGATGCCGAGCACCGTATAGACCAGCGCCATGCCGACCACGTAGGTCAGCGACAGCGCGAAGCCGCGCGCATGCGTCGCGCGCGTGCCCTGGCCGATGATGATCGCGGACACGATCGGAATCATCGGGTACGAACAGGGCAGGAGGCTCAGCACGACGCCAGCGACGAAGTACAGCGCGACGATCGTGAAGAAGCCGTGCCCTTCGAGCAGCGACTGCGCGAAATCGGCGCTCGTGACCTTGTCGAGCCAGTTGCCCGCGGCAGCCGTTTCGCCGGACGACGATGCGGCTGCACCCAGCGCGGCGCCGTCGACCTGCACGACGTGCTCGGCCGGCGGATAGCAGATCCCTTCGTCCGCGCACCCCTGCGACGTCACCGCGAGCTCGAACGGCCCCGACGCCTGCTTGACCGGCACGTGCACCACGACTTCGTCACGATAGGTCTCGACGTCCTTCTGGAACGTCTGGTCGAACTTCACATGGCCGGCCGGCAATTGGGGCTCGCCGAGCGTCGCCTGCCCGCTCTTCACCGCGAACGCGAACCGCTCGCGATACAGGTAATAACCGTTGGCGACCTTGAAGCGGACGTCCACCTGTCCCGGCGATTCGCTCGCGCTGAACTTGAAAGCGACCGCCGGATCGAGGAAATCGTCGGCCGCGCGCGCGACGGACAGCCCGCCCAGCAAGAGCGCGAACGACAACAGGACTGCAAGAAGCCGCAGCGCGCGCACGCGCACGGGAAGCGCCATACCGTTAAACATGAAATAGACGTTGAGTTTCGCTGGTCACCCACTGGCCGTACGCGGCCGATGCCGTCGCCTGCCACGAGACGATTTCGGGCGTCTCGTACGGATGATGCGCAAGAATAAATCGCTCCAGTTCGAGCGCCCGCACGGGGCTCGTCTTGAACAACAACTGGATCTCGTCGGCCGTTTCGACCTTGCCCTGCCAGTGATAGCGCGACTTGATCGCACCGAGCTCCGACACGCACGCGGCAAGCCGCGCGTCGAGCGCACCGTCGGCGAGCGCAGTTGCCGTCGCCGCATCGGGTACCGTCGTCAGCATCAGCACCACTATCATCCGTGCACTCCTGGCTGGTCTACCGGCTCCTGCCGGCGCGGGTTGCCCATCTGGGAACTACGCCGATTGCCCCGTATCGTAGCGCAGCCCGCGCAACGCTGCCGGGGCCGGCCTGCGACAATCGATCGCAGCCGGCGTCTCAAAAACAAAAAGGGCCAAGCAATCGCTCGGCCCCTTTCAGATACTGCTGCGTACCGGAAGCTTATTCAGCTTCTTGCACGTTTTCCGTTTCGTCGACTTCCGGACGGTCGAGCAGCTCGACCAGTGCCATCGGTGCGTTGTCGCCGACGCGGAAGCCGAACTTCAGCACGCGCAGGTAGCCGCCCGGACGGTTCGCGAAACGCGGACCGAGCACGTCGAACAGCTTCGCCACCGAGTCACGATCGCGCAGGCGGTTGAACGCCAGGCGACGGTTTGCCAGCGACGGCTTCTTGCCGAGCGTGATCAGCGGCTCGACGACTTTACGGAGTTCCTTCGCCTTCGGCAGCGTCGTCTTGATGACTTCGTGCTCGATCAGCGAGTTGGACATGTTACGGAGCATAGCCAGACGGTGGCTGCTCGTGCGGTTCAGTTTCCGCAGACCATGACGATGGCGCATTTCAGTTTCCTTGATTCAAAGTTTTGATCCAGCTCTTCTATCGCACCTCAAAGGGTGCACGGGCCGGTAACGAAAAAAGCAAGATGCGGATTTTAAAGGAAAATCCGCATCTTTGCCAACTGCAGCAACAACCGGGCTTACTTGTCGAGACCAGCCGGCGGCCAGTTCTCGAGCTTCATGCCCAGCGTGAGACCGCGCGAAGCGAGCACTTCCTTGATCTCGTTGAGCGACTTGCGACCGAGGTTCGGCGTCTTCAGCAGCTCGTTTTCCGTGCGCTGGATCAGATCGCCGATGTAGTAGATGTTCTCGGCCTTCAGGCAGTTCGCCGAACGAACCGTCAGCTCGAGATCGTCCACCGGACGCAGCAGGATCGGATCGATCTGCGGTGCGCGCGACGGTGCCTCGGCAGCCGTTTCCGTGCCTTCCAGTGCCGCGAACACGGACAGCTGGTCGACCAGGATGCGGGCCGATTGACGGATCGCTTCTTCCGGCGTGATCACGCCGCTCGTCTCGATGTTCATCACGAGCTTGTCGAGGTCGGTACGCTGCTCGACACGTGCGCTTTCGACAGCGTAGCTCACGCGGCGAACCGGCGAGAACGATGCGTCGAGGACGATGCGGCCGATGATCTTGGCCGTGTCTTCGCCGTAGCGACGGACGTTGCCGGGCACATAGCCGCGGCCCTTCTCGATCTTGATCTGAACGTCGAGCTTGCCGCCCTTCGACAGGTGCGCGATCACGTGATTCGGGTTGATGACTTCGCAATCGTGAGCCAGCTCGATATCGCCGGCCGTGACGACGCCTTCGCCTTCCTTGCGCAGCGTAACCGTCACTTCGTCACGGTTATGCAGCTTGAACACCACACCCTTCAGGTTCAGCAGCAGGTTGACGACGTCTTCTTGCACGCCATCAAGCGTCGAGTACTCGTGCACCACGCCCGCGATCGTGACTTCGGTCGGCGCGTAGCCAACCATCGACGACAGCAGCACGCGGCGAAGCGCATTGCCCAAGGTATGGCCGTAACCGCGTTCGAACGGCTCCATGACCACCCTCGCGTGGTTCTCGCCAAGCGATTCCACGGCGATGATCTTGGGTTTCAGCAAACTGGTTTGCATGGGCTTTCCTTTTCAATACCCTCGGCTCGTTACACCGATAAGGCTGACCGGTAACAACCAGAAAATAAACAGCCGAGGCCCTTCCTTGCGCAACGCAATCGGGGTACCTCGGCCGTCAATCGGATTAACGCGAATACAATTCGACGATCAGGCTTTCGTTGATGTCGCCTGCGATGTCAGCGCGTTCCGGCATTTGCTTGAACGTGCCTTCGAACTTCTTCGCATCGACTGCAACCCAGCTCGGCATGCCGCCTTGCTCGGCCAGCGACAGCGCTTCGACGATACGCGCCTGCTTCTTCGCCTTTTCGCGGATCGCGACGATGTCACCCGCCTTCACTTGCTGCGACGGGACGTTCGCGACGACGCCGTTCACCGTGATCGACTTGTGGCTCACGAGCTGACGCGCTTCAGCGCGGGTCGAGCCGAAGCCCATGCGATACACGACGTTGTCGAGGCGCGACTCGAGCAGTTGCAGCAGGTTTTCACCCGTGTTGCCCTTGCGGCGGTCGGCTTCAGCGAAGTAGCGGCGGAACTGACGCTCCAGCACGCCGTAGATACGCTTGACCTTCTGCTTTTCGCGCAGCTGCGTACCGTAGTCGGACGTACGTGCGCCCGAGGTACGGCCGTGCTGACCCGGCTTGCTGTCGAGCTTGCACTTGTCGGCGAGCGAGCGGCGCGCGCTCTTCAGGAACAGGTCGGTGCCTTCACGGCGGGACAGCTTGGCTTTGGGGCCGATATAACGTGCCACTTTGCATTCCTTTATCAATCAGTCACGCGGATCGAAATCCGCGCTAGTCCGCTCCCTTTGGGGCGAACGGTGGGCTTAGTCAATCAAAAAAGCAACGCCCGTCGACGCTGAGCGGCGACAGGCAATGCGCTAGCACGTGCGTGCCAGCACATTCTTAGATACGACGACGCTTCGGCGGGCGGCAGCCGTTGTGCGGAATCGGGGTGACGTCCGAAATCGCGGTGATCTTGATGCCGAGGCCATGCAGTGCACGCACCGCCGACTCGCGACCCGGGCCCGGGCCCTTGATCCGCACTTCCAGATTCTTCACGCCATATTCCATCGCGACGCGGCCAGCCGACTCGGCTGCGACCTGAGCAGCGAACGGCGTCGATTTGCGCGAGCCCTTGAAGCCCTGGCCGCCCGACGTCGCCCATGCCAGCGCGTTGCCTTGGCGATCGGTGATCGTGATGATCGTGTTGTTGAACGACGCGTGGACGTGAACCACACCTTCAGCGACGTTCTTCTTAACCTTCTTGCGAACGCGTTGCGCCGCGGTGTTCGAAGCCTTAGCCATTACGTTTTCCTGTAACTGTCAGTTCCGCTTACTTCTTCAGCGCTTGCGCTGCACGACGCGGACCCTTACGGGTACGTGCGTTCGTACGCGTACGCTGACCGCGCATCGGCAGGCCCTTGCGATGACGGACGCCACGGTAGCAACCGAGGTCCATCAGGCGCTTGATGTTCATCGTCACTTCACGGCGCAGATCGCCTTCGACGACAAACTTGCCCACTTCTTCACGCAGCTTTTCGAGATCTGCGTCGGTCAGGTCCTTGACCTTCTTCGAGAATTCCACGCCAGCTGCCACGCAGATGCTGCGCGAGCGCGTGCGGCCGACACCGAAGATTGCCGTCAGGCCAATCTCGGTATGCTGGTGATTCGGGATGTTAACCCCTGCGATACGAGCCATTGTTTTTCCTCAAACAAAAAGCGCAAACAAACGCGCGGTCAGCCTTGGCGCTGCTTGTGGCGCGGATCCGAGCTGCAGATCACGCGAACGACGCCTTTGCGCTTGATGATCTTGCAATTGCGGCAAATGCGCTTAACCGATGCCATCACTTTCATGATAATACCCTTTTTTCAAATCACTTCGCCCGGAACACGATCCGCGCACGAGACAGATCGTAAGGCGTCAACTCAACCGTCACCTTGTCGCCCGGGAGAATGCGGATGTAGTGCATCCGCATCTTTCCGGAGATATGCCCCAACACGACATGGCCGTTTTCCAGCTTCACACGGAAGGTCGCATTCGGGAGGTTTTCGATCACCTCACCCTGCATCTGGATTACATCGTCTTTGGCCATAGTCCTTATTAACGCATTGGGATGTTGCCGCCCTTGAAGTTGGCCTTCTTGAGCAGCGACTCATACTGTTGCGACATAACGTACGACTGCACCTGCGCCATAAAGTCCATCGTGACGACGACAATGATCAGCAGCGACGTTCCACCAAAATAAAACGGCACGTTCCAGCGCAGCACCAGGAATTCCGGCAGCAGACACACGAAGACGATGTAGATCGCACCGGCCAGCGTCAGACGCGTGAGGATGCGGTCGATATATCGTGCGGTCTGATCGCCCGGACGGATGCCCGGAACAAACGCGCCGCTCTTCTTCAGGTTGTCCGCGGTTTCCCTGCTGTTGAACACCAGTGCGGTGTAGAAGAAGCAGAAAAACACGATTGCCAGCGTGTACAGCAGCACATAGACCGGCTGGCCCGGCTTCAGCGCTTCCGCAACGTTATGCAACGTATTGGAAATCCAGCTTCCCGTCGGCTGACCGGTACTGAACCAGCCGAGAATCGTTGCCGGGAACAGGATGATCGACGATGCGAAGATCGGCGGAATCACGCCCGACATGTTCAGCTTCAGCGGCAGGTGCGACGACTGCCCGCCGTAGATCTTGTTGCCGACCTGGCGCTTCGCGTAGTTCACGAGGATCTTCCGCTGACCGCGTTCGATGAACACGACCAGGTAAGTCACCGCGGCAATCAGAACGACGATGATGATCGCCGAAATGATGCTCATCGAACCCGTACGCACCAGCTCGAACAGCCCACCGACGGCATTCGGGAACCCTGCTGCGATCCCGCCGAAGATGATGATCGAGATACCGTTGCCCAGACCACGCTCGGTAATCTGCTCGCCGAGCCACATCAGGAACATCGTGCCGGTAACCAGCGTCACGACCGTCGTCAGACGGAACAGCATGCCGGGATCGGTGACGAGGCCCGGCTGGTTTTCCAGCGCAGCCGCGATACCGAACGCCTGGAAGGTCGCGAGCACCACGGTGAAATACCGCGTGTACTGCGTGATCTTCCGTTGCCCTGCCTGCCCTTCCTTCTTCAGCGCCTCGAGCTGCGGCGAGACGATCGCCAGCAACTGCATGATGATCGACGCCGAAATGTACGGCATGATCCCCAGCGCAAAGATCGTGAAGCGGGAAAGTGCGCCACCCGAGAACATGTTGAACATGCCCAGGATGCCACCCGCCTGGCTCTGGAACAGCTTAGCCAGTTGATCCGGATCGATGCCCGGCACGGGAATGTGCGCGCCGATGCGATAGACGATCAGCGCCAGGAGCAGGAACATCGCTCGCCGACGCAGATCGCCGAATTTCGCCGTGCTTCGACCGGGTTTTGCAAGACTCGGGCTGTTAGCCAAGTACCTTCTCCGATGAATGCAAGTGACGACGCGCTACGCGTGTCACTCGGCGAACGAACCGCCAGCCGCTTCGATCGCAGCGCGCGCACCCTTGGTGGCACCGAGACCCTTCACGACGATCTTGCGCTTCAGTTCACCCGTCGCGATGATCTTTGCGCTCTTCGTCAGCTCGCCGACCAGGCCGGCTTGCTTCAGTGCGAGCAGATCGATCTCGTCGACCGGCAGCTTCTCGAGGTCGCCCAGGCGCACTTCACCGACGAATTCCTTCGTCAGCGACGTGAAGCCGCGCTTCGGCAGACGACGTTGCAGCGGCATCTGACCGCCTTCGAAACCGACTTTGTGGAAGCCGCCCGAACGCGATTTCTGACCCTTGTGACCACGGCCAGCCGTCTTGCCGAGGCCCGAACCGATGCCACGGCCGACGCGACGCTTGGCGTGCTTGGCGCCAGCTGCCGGCTTCAGGTTATTCAATTCCATATCAACTCCTTGATCCGTAGGGCCGCTTACGCGATGACCTTAACGAGGTACGAGACCTTGTTGATCATGCCGCGGACCGCCGGCGTGTCCTGCAGCTCGCTGACCGAGTTGAGTCGGCGCAGGCCCAGGCCACGCACGGTCGCGCGGTGCGATTCGCGGGTCCCGATCAGGCTCTTAACGAGCTGAACCTTGACAGTTTTTTCAGACATGGTGACCACCCGGGCTTAGCCCAAAATTTCTTCGACGGACTTGCCGCGCTTCGCCGCGATGTCTGCCGGGGTGGACTGCTTGCGCAGGCCGTCCAGCGTGGCGCGAACGAGGTTGTACGGGTTCGTCGAACCGTGGCTCTTAGCCACAACGTTCTGAACGCCCATCACGTCGAACACTGCGCGCATCGGGCCGCCGGCGATCACGCCCGTACCTGCCTTCGCCGGAGCGAGGAGGACGGCCGATGCACCGTGCTTGCCGTGCACTTCGTGCTGCAGCGTGCCGTTCTTGAGCGGCACCTTGAACATGTTGCGGCGAGCTTGTTCCATTGCCTTCTGGACAGCGACCGGCACTTCCTTCGCCTTGCCCTTGCCCATACCGATGCGGCCATCACCATCGCCAACCACGGTCAGTGCGGCGAAGCCGAGAATACGGCCACCCTTCACGACCTTGGTCACGCGATTGACCGAAATCATCTTTTCACGAAGGCCGTCGTCGCGCTCGTCAGCCTGAACTTTCGCTTGCATCTTTGCCATGACGAATTCCTTCCTTAGAACTTGAGCCCAGCTTCGCGAGCGGCCTCAGCCAGCGCTTTAACGCGGCCGTGGTAGCGGAAGCCCGAGCGGTCGAAGGCGACGGATTCGATGCCGGCGGCCTTTGCCTTCTCGGCAATACGCTTGCCGATCAGCGTCGCGGCGTTAACGTTGCCGCCCTTGCCCGACTTGTCGGCGAGCTCGGCGCGCACTTCTGCCTCGAGCGTCGACGCACTGGCCAGCACCTTGGTGCCGCAGGGCGAGAACACTTGAGCGTAGATGTGCGTGTTCGTGCGATGCACGGCGAGACGCGCGACCTGCAGCTCAGCGATCTTGATACGCGTCTGGCGAGCGCGGCGCAGGCGAGATTGAGTCTTATCCATGATTGCGCACCCTTACTTCTTCTTCGTTTCTTTGAGGATCACAACCTCGTCGGAATAGCGCACGCCCTTGCCCTTGTAGGGCTCCGGCGGACGGTAACCGCGAACTTCCGCAGCTACTTGACCGACTTGTTGCTTGTTGATCCCCTTGATCACGATTTCGGTTTGCGTCGGGGTTTCAGCCTTGACGCCTTCCGGCATCTGGTGCACCACCGGGTGCGAGAAACCCAGCGACAGGTTCAGCTTGTCGCCTTGCGCTTGCGCACGGTAACCGACGCCAACCAGCGTCAGCTTGCGCTCGAAACCCTTGGTCACGCCGTGCACGGCATTCGCGATGATCGCGCGCATCGTGCCCGACAGTGCATTTGCTTCGCGGCTTTCGTCGACCGGCGACAGATTCAGCGTGCCGTCGTTGTTCGCCACGTTCACGAGCGGATTGATCGCTTGCGTGATGGTGCCCAGCGGACCCTTGACGGTGATTGCACCGTCGGCCAGCTTGACTTCCGCGCCTTGCAGCGCGATCGGGCTCTTACCTACTCGAGACATGTTTCTCTCTCCTCGGCTTTAAGCGACGTAGCAGATGACTTCGCCGCCGACGCCGGTAGCGCGCGCCTTGCGGTCGGTCATCACGCCCTTCGGCGTCGACACGATTGCCACGCCGAGGCCATTCATGACCTGCGGAATGTCGTTACGACCGCGGTAGACGCGCAGGCCAGGCTTCGACACGCGCTCGAGGCGTTCGATGACCGGACGGCCAGCGTAGTACTTCAGCGCGATGTTCAGTTCTGCCTTCGCGCCTTCAGCCTTCACCGCGAAATCGTCGATATAACCTTCGTCCTTCAGGACTTGCGCGATTGCAACCTTGACCTTCGACGAGGGCATCGCGACCGATACCTTCTCGACCATCTGCGCGTTGCGGATGCGAGTCAGCATATCGGCGATAGGATCACTCATGCTCATTTACGTTTCTCCTATTACCAGCTCGCCTTGGTCAGGCCAGGAATCTCGCCACGGAATGCGATTTCACGAATCTTGTTACGCGCGAGGCCGAATTTACGGAACGTGCCACGCGGACGGCCCGTGATCGCGCAGCGGTTACGCTGGCGGGTCGGGTTTGCGTTGCGGGGCAGTTGCTGCAGCTCCAGGCGTGCTTCGTAGCGCTCTTCTTCCGACTTGCTTTGGTCTTCGACGATCGCCTTCAGCGCTTCGCGCTTTGCTGCGAACTTCGCGACCAGGCGGGCGCGCTTCTTTTCACGTTCGATCAGTGCCAGTTTAGCCACGGTAACCTCAGTTTCTGAACGGGAACTTGAAGCTGGCGAGCAGAGCCTTTGCTTCGTCGTCGGTCTTCGCAGTCGTCGTGATGCTGATGTTCAGCCCACGCAGTGCGTCGATCTTGTCGTAGTCGATTTCGGGGAAAATGATCTGCTCTTTCACACCGATGTTGTAGTTGCCACGGCCATCGAAAGCACGACCCGACACGCCGCGGAAGTCACGCACGCGGGGCAGGGCAACGGTCACGAAACGGTCGAGGAATTCATACATCGCACGACCACGCAGCGTCACCATCGCGCCGATGGGATAACCCTGGCGGATCTTGAAGCCTGCGATTGCCTTGCGCGCCTTCGTCACGACCGGCTTCTGACCAGCGATCTTCGTGAGGTCGCCAACGGCGTTCTCGATGATCTTCTTGTCAGCGATCGCTTCGCCAAGACCCATGTTCAGCGTGATCTTGGTGATGCGCGGCACTTCCATGACCGACTTGTAACCGAACTTCTCGATCAGGCCGGGCACAACCTTTTCTTTGTAAAACTCTTGAAAACGAGCCATTTTTTACTCCGCTGCGTCAGGCGCTCAGTACGGCACCGGTCGTCTTCAGGAAGCGAACCTTCTTGCCTTCCTCGACCTTGATGCCAACACGCGACGCCTTGCCATTCGCGTCGACCAGTGCGACGTTCGAAATATGCAGGGGCATCGTCTTCGCTTCCACGCCGCCCGTCGTACCCTTCATCGGGTTCGGCTTCACATGCTTCTTGACGAGGTTGATACCTTCAACCGTCACATGCTCAGCACCGACAGCCAGCACGACGCCGCGCTTGCCCTTGTCCTTGCCGGTAACGACGATCACTTCGTCACCCTTGCGAATCTTGTTCATCGCGACTCCTTACAGCACTTCCGGCGCCAGCGAAACGATCTTCATGAATCGTTCGCTACGCAGCTCACGCGTCACCGGCCCGAAGATACGGGTGCCGATCGGCTCGAGCTTGTTATTCAAAAGCACAGCGGCGTTGCCGTCGAACTTGATCAGCGAGCCGTCTTGACGGCGCACACCCTTGGCGGTGCGGACCACCACGGCGTTGTAAATTTCGCCTTTCTTCACGCGCCCGCGCGGCGTTGCCTCTTTGACGCTCACCTTGATGATGTCGCCAATGCCGGCATAACGACGCTTCGAGCCGCCGAGCACCTTGATGCACAGGACTTCACGTGCACCCGTGTTGTCGGCTACTTCGAGCCGAGATTCGGTCTGGATCATGGTTTGTCTTTCCCAACTTAATCCGGATGCACCACCATGATGCATTCGGTCAGTCTTGGTCCCGTCAGCCAATCGGCTGCTTGGGTTGGAACAGCAGCGACGGCAAACGAAACCCGCCATCGCAATTCGGTGAATCTTTCGGACAGGCTGGCGCCAGTCCGCTTCCCCCACCAACTTCGCCCGCGACGGGGCTCCCATAAAGAGGGAAGACCAGGATTATAACAAATAACCCTGGTCACGCAAGCAAAAACTTTGCGATTTCAAGCACTTCGTGGAGAAGTGCCTGTTACTGCCTACCGCACGGCCCGCTTAGATGACGCGAGCTGCTTCGACGAGGCGCGACACCGTCCAGGCCTTCGTCTTCGAAACAGGACGAGTTTCCTGGATTTCGACGAGATCGCCTTCGTTGCAGGTGTTCGCTTCATCGTGCGCGTGGTACTTCTTCGAGCGCACGACATACTTGCCGTAGATCGGGTGCTTGACGCGGTGCTCGATCAGCACGGTGACGGTCTTGTCCATCTTGTTGCTGACGACCCGACCGACCAGCGTCCGCTTCAGCGAGGTTTTCACGCTATCGTTCATTTCTGGTTCGCCTTCTGAGTCATGACGGTCCGCACACGTGCGATGTCGCGACGAACCTTCTTCAGCTGGCTCGTGTTCGTGAGCTGCTGGGTCGCGAGTTGCATGCGCAGGCCGAATTGCGCCTTCAGCAGGTCCGCCAGCTCCTTGTTGAGCGCGGCCTGGTCTTTCTGGAGAAGTTCGGAAGCCTTCATGTTTTCTCCTTAGGCGCCGAGCTGGCGCACGATGAATGCCGTCTTCAGCGGCAGCTTGGCTGCAGCCAGACGGAACGCTTCGCGTGCCAGTTCTTCGGTTACGCCGTCCATTTCATAGAGCATCTTGCCCGGCTGAATCTCGGCGACGTAGTACTCCGGGTTACCCTTACCGTTACCCATACGCACTTCGGCCGGCTTCTGCGAAATCGGCTTGTCCGGGAAGATCCGGATCCAGATGCGGCCGCCACGCTTGATGTGACGCGTCATTGCACGACGCGCCGCTTCAATTTGACGTGCGGTCAGACGACCGCGACCGATCGCCTTCAGGCCGAATTCACCGAACGACACTGCGTTGCCGCGCGTCGCCTTGCCGGTGTTACGACCCTTCTGCTCTTTACGATACTTTCTGCGTTTCGGTTGCAGCATCGTTATTCTCCAGTCTTGCCGTCTTCGGGCTTGCCGGCGCCACGGCGCGGTGCGCCACGGCGAGCACCCGGAGCGCCGCCTTCGCCGTCACGGCGCGGACGACGATCGCCCGGACGCGCATTGCGACGCGGACGCTTGTCTTCGGCTACTTCTTCCACCACCGGTGCGTCATTGCGGCCGAGCGTGTCGCCCTTGTACACCCACACCTTGACGCCGATGATCCCGTAGGTCGTCTTCGCTTCCGAAGTCGCGTAGTCGATATCGGCACGCAGCGTGTGAAGGGGCACGCGACCTTCGCGATACCACTCCGTACGAGCGATTTCGATACCGTTCAGACGGCCGGCGCTCATGATCTTGATGCCCTGGGCACCCAGACGCATCGCGTTCTGCATCGCACGCTTCATCGCGCGACGGAACATGATCCGGCGCTCGAGCTGTTGCGTGATCGAGTCAGCGATCAGTTGCGCATCGGTTTCCGGCTTACGGATCTCTTCGATGTTGACGTGGACCGGAACGCCCATGCGGCGTTGCAGTTCCGTCTTCAGCTGTTCGATATCCTCGCCCTTCTTGCCGATGACGACGCCCGGACGCGAGCTGTAAATCGTGATGCGCGCGTTCTTTGCCGGACGCTCGATGACGACCCGACCGACCGAAGCGTTCTTCAGCTTCTTCTTCAGGTACTCACGAACACCGATGTCTTCCTGCAGCATCGCCGCGAAATTGTTGTTGTTCGCGTACCAACGCGAAGCCCAATTACGGCTGACAGCCAGGCGGAAGCCAGTCGGATGAATTTTCTGTCCCATCGTATGGCTCCTTAATTCCCGACCGTCACAGTGATGTGACAGGATTGCTTCTCGATGCGGTTACCGCGGCCCTTGGCGCGCGCGGTGAAACGCTTGAGCGATGCAGCCTTGTCGACGTAGATGCTCTTGATCTTGAGCTCGTCGATATCGGCGCCTTCGTTGTGCTCCGCATTCGCGATTGCCGACAGCACAACCTTCTTCACGATGCCAGCCGCCTTCTTCGGCGAGAACGTCAGAACGTTCAGCGCCTTGTCGACCGGCAAACCGCGGATCTGGTCAGCCACAAGGCGCGTTTTTTGCGCCGAGATGCGGGCACCGCGATGAATTGCTTTCACTTCCATCTTGATTGCCCCTTATTTCTTGGCCTTCTTGTCGGCTGCGTGACCCTTGAACGTACGGGTCAGTGCGAACTCGCCAAGCTTGTGGCCGACCATGTTTTCCGAGATGTACACCGGAACGTGTTGACGGCCGTTGTGAACAGCGATCGTCAGGCCGATGAAATCCGGCAGAATCGTCGAGCGACGCGACCAGGTCTTGATCGGCTTTTTGTCGCGCGAAGCTGCAGCCGCCTCAACTTTCTTCAGCAAATGGGCGTCGCAGAACGGACCTTTTTTAACAGAACGTGCCATTGCCTACTCCTTAACGCTTGTGACGGCGCTGGACGATCATCGTCGTCGTGCGCTTGTTGCTGCGGGTGCGGTAACCCTTAGCCGGCGTACCCCACGGGCTCACCGGGTCGCGACCTGCAGCCGTCTTGCCCTCACCACCACCGTGCGGGTGATCGACCGGGTTCATCGCAACGCCACGCACCGTCGGGCGGATACCGCGCCAGCGGTTCGCGCCAGCCTTGCCGATCTGGCGCAGGCTATGCTCTTCGTTGCCGACTTCACCGATCGTTGCACGGCACTCGATGTGCACGCGGCGGATTTCGCCCGAACGCAGGCGAACCTGCGCGTAGACGCCTTCGCGCGCCAGCAGCATGGCCGACGTGCCAGCCGAACGCGCCATTTGCGCGCCCTTGCCCGGCAGCATCTCGATGCAGTGGATCGTCGTACCGACCGGAATGTTGCGGATCGGCAGCGTGTTGCCTGCACGGATCGGCGCTTCCGAACCCGACATCAGCTGTTGGCCGACGGTCAGGCCCTTCGGGGCGATGATGTAGCGACGCTCGCCGTCTGCGTAGAGCACCAGCGCGATGTTCGCGCTGCGGTTCGGGTCGTACTCGAGACGCTCGACCTTTGCCGGGATGCCATCCTTCGTGCGACGGAAATCGACGATACGATAGTGCTGCTTGTGGCCACCGCCCTTATGGCGCGTGGTGATGCGGCCGTTGTTGTTACGGCCGGCGGTCGAGCTCTGCGAGTCGAGCAGTGCCGCGAACGGCTTGCCCTGGTGCAGGTTCTTGTTGACCACCTTGACCATCGCGCGGCGACCCGGCGAAGTCGGTTTAACTTTAACGATTGCCATGATTACTTGGCCTCCGCTTCAAAGTTGATTTCCTGGCCGGGCTTCAGGCAAACGTACGCCTTCTTCACGTCCTTGCGGCGGCCCATCGAACGGCCAAAGCGCTTCTGCTTGCCCTTCTGAACCAGCACGTTGACGGAGTCAACTTCAACCTTGAACAGCAGCTCGACAGCCGCCTTCACTTCCTGCTTCGTGGCATCCGGCGCGACTTCGAACACGACTTGCTCGTTCTTGTCGGCAACCAGCGTCGCCTTTTCCGAGATCACCGGTGCGAGCAGGACCTGCATCAAACGATGATCGTTCTTGCGAATCTCGCTCATGACAGCAACTCCTCGATCTGGGCGACCGCAGCCTTCGTGACCAGCACTTTCTTGAAGTAGATCAGCGACAGCGGGTCAGCGTAGCGCGGCTCGACAATTGCCACGTGCGGCAGGTTGCGCGAAGCCAGGTACAGGTTTTCGTCAACCGTGTCGGTGATGATCAGCACGGAGTCGAGACCCATGGTCTTGAATTTTTCGGCCAGCAGCTTGGTCTTCGGCGCTTCGAGGATGATGTCCTCGACGACCGACAGACGGCCTTCACGGGCCAGCTGCGAGAAGATCGAGCAGAGACCTGCGCGATGCATCTTCTTGTTGACCTTGTGCGAGAAATTTTCTTCCGGCGAGTTCGGGAAGATACGACCACCGCCACGCCACAGCGGGCTCGACGACATACCGGCACGAGCACGGCCCGTACCTTTCTGGCGCCACGGCTTCTTGGTGGTGTGCTTGACCTGCTCGCGGTCCTTCTGCGCGCGGTTACCCTGGCGAGCATTCGCCTGGTAAGCGACGACGACCTGGTGGATCAGCGCTTCGTTGTAGTCACGACCGAACACGACGTCCGATGCGTTGACCACTGCACCTTCCTGACCATTTTCGTTCAGGAGCTTGAGTTCCATTATTTCGCCCCCTTGGTCTTGACGGCCGGCGTGACAAAAACCTTGCCACCCTTCGCGCCCGGAATCGCACCCTTGACGAGCAGCAGCTTGCGCTCTGCGTCGATACGAGCGATTTCGAGGTTCTGCACCGTCACGGTCACGTCACCCATGTGACCCGTCATGCGTTTACCCGGGAACACGCGACCCGGATCCTGCGCCATACCGATCGAGCCCGGCACGTTGTGCGAGCGCG
Organism: Burkholderia pyrrocinia; assembly: GCF_022809715.1. Classification (NCBI taxonomy): domain Bacteria; kingdom Pseudomonadati; phylum Pseudomonadota; class Betaproteobacteria; order Burkholderiales; family Burkholderiaceae; genus Burkholderia; species Burkholderia pyrrocinia. Next base: position 339,987 of record NZ_CP094459.1, on the reverse strand, counting down.
AGTTACCGTGCGTGGCACGGCCGGAGGAGAAGTTGTAACGCTTGATCGTACCGGCGTAGCCCTTACCGATCGACACGCCTTGCACGTCGACCTTCTGGCCCACTTCGAAAAGATCTGCACCGACCACGGCGCCATTCGACAGCTCGGCTGCCTTGGCCGCGTCAATGCGGAATTCCTTGAGGATTTCACCGGCTTCGACACCGGCTTTGGCGAGATGACCTGCCAGCGGCTTCGTCACGCGCGAGGCGCGGCGGGAGCCGAATGCAACCTGCACGGCCGTGTAGCCGTCGGTTTCAACAGTCTTGATCTGCGTCACGCGGTTGTCCGACACGTCCAGCACGGTGACGGGAATCGAATCCCCTTCAGCCGTGAAGATACGGGTCATGCCAACCTTGCGACCTACGAGTCCAAGGCTCATCATTTTCTCCATTCCCGACTGCGATTGGTCGGGGCTGATTTACAAAATGCCGGGCACGCAAGGCCCAACTTTTTTACGCGAATACGCGAAAAGCCAAACAGTATAGCCCGACCCCTCGATTTCCGCAAGCAATACAAAGACTTAGCACCGCCCGGCAAGCCGTTCGGTGCTGGAAGCCTTACTGCAGCTTGATTTCCACGTCGACGCCAGCCGGCAGATCGAGCTTCATCAGCGCGTCAACCGTCTTGTCGGTCGGATCGACGATGTCCATCAGGCGCTGGTGGGTGCGGATTTCGAGCTGATCGCGCGACGTCTTGTTGACGTGCGGCGAACGCAGGATGTCAAAACGCTGAATGCGCGTCGGCAGCGGCACCGGACCACGGACGATTGCGCCAGTCCGCTTCGCGGTATCGACGATCTCGGCAGCCGATTGATCGATCAGACGATAGTCGAAAGCCTTCAGGCGAATGCGGATTTTCTGTTGCTGCATGACGATTCCTTGAAAAGAGCGAGGCGATGTTGCATCGCCGGACACTAAAAGAACGTGAAACATGACGCCTGCGGGGAGCGAGACATCAGGTTCCGGACAGTACTTCCACTGCTAAGCCCGCGATTCTACACGAAATTCTGGAGCGGTGGTGCGGGTTTCTCGGCCCATGCAACGAAGCACCGGAAAAACAAAACCGGGTGCCAGCGCAAGCTGGACACCCGGTTTCGACGGTACAACCGCATACCGTGGAATCGCGGACCCCGTCGGGATCCGCGGATCGTCGATATTACTCGATGATCTTGGCGACGACGCCGGCGCCGACGGTACGGCCGCCTTCGCGGATTGCGAAGCGCAGACCTTCTTCCATCGCGATCGGAGCGATCAGCTTCACCGTGATCGACACGTTGTCGCCCGGCATCACCATTTCCTTGTCCTTCGGCAGCTCGATCGAGCCCGTCACGTCCGTCGTACGGAAGTAGAACTGCGGACGGTAGTTGTTGAAGAACGGCGTGTGACGGCCGCCTTCGTCCTTGCTCAGCACGTACACTTCAGCCGTGAAGTGCGTGTGCGGCGTGATCGAACCCGGCTTCGCCAGAACCTGGCCACGCTCCACGTCTTCACGCTTCGTGCCGCGCAGCAGGATACCAACGTTGTCGCCTGCCTGACCTTGGTCCAGCAGCTTGCGGAACATTTCAACGCCCGTGCAGGTCGTCTTCACCGTCGGCTTGATACCGACGATTTCGATTTCTTCGCCGACCTTCACGATGCCGCGCTCGACACGACCCGTCACCACCGTACCACGGCCCGAGATCGAGAACACGTCTTCCACCGGCATCAGGAACGCGCCGTCAACTGCACGCTCCGGCGTCGGGATGTACGTGTCCAGCGCGTCGGCCGTGCTCATGATCGCCACTTCGCCCAGCTCGCCCGTGTCGCCTTCCAGCGCCAGCTTCGCCGAACCCTTCACGATCGGCGTGTCGTCGCCCGGGAAGTCGTACTTCGACAGGAGTTCGCGAACTTCCATCTCGACCAGCTCGAGCAGTTCAGCGTCGTCCACCATGTCGCACTTGTTCAGGAACACGATGATGTACGGAACGCCAACCTGACGCGCCAGCAGGATGTGCTCACGCGTTTGCGGCATCGGGCCGTCTGCTGCCGAGCAAACCAGGATCGCGCCGTCCATCTGTGCCGCGCCCGTGATCATGTTCTTCACATAGTCAGCGTGGCCCGGGCAGTCGACGTGTGCGTAGTGGCGGTTAGCCGTTTCGTACTCGACGTGTGCCGTGTTGATCGTGATGCCGCGCGCCTTTTCTTCCGGTGCCGCGTCGATCTGGTCGTATGCCTTCGCTTCGCCGCCGAACTTCTTCGTCAGAACCGTCGTGATCGCTGCCGTCAGCGTCGTCTTGCCGTGGTCAACGTGACCAATCGTACCAACGTTCACGTGCGGCTTGGTCCGCTCAAACTTTTCCTTTGCCATGATTCTCTTCTTTCAAAAAATAATCGGTTGATAGCTTCAGATTTACTTCGACTTCGCGCTGATGATCGCGTCGGCAACGTTGCGCGGAGCTTCAGCGTAGTGCTTGAACTCCATCGTGTACGTTGCACGACCTTGCGTCAGCGAGCGCAGCGACGTCGAATAACCGAACATTTCCGACAGCGGCACTTCGGCGCGCACGATCTTGCCGCCGCCAACCATGTCTTCCATGCCCTGGACGATACCGCGACGGCCCGACAGGTCGCCCATCACGTTGCCCATGTAGTCTTCCGGCGTCTCGACTTCGACAGCCATCATCGGCTCGAGCACGACCGGGTTCGCCTTGCGCATCGCTTCCTTGAACGCCATCGAACCGGCCATCCGGAACGCGTTTTCGTTCGAGTCAACGTCGTGGTACGAACCGAACGTCAGGTGAACCTTCACGTCGACGACCGGGAAGCCTGCCAGCACGCCCGACTTCAGCGTGTCCTGGATACCCTTGTCGACCGCCGGGATGTATTCACGCGGAATCACACCACCCTTGATCTCGTCGAAGAACTCGTAGCCCTTGCCCTGTTCGTTCGGCTCGAGCGTGATGACCGCGTGACCGTACTGGCCGCGACCACCCGACTGCTTGACGAACTTGCCGTCGACATCCTTCGCCGTCGAACGGATCGTTTCGCGGTAGGCAACCTGCGGCTTGCCGACGGTTGCTTCCACGCCGAATTCACGCTTCATCCGGTCGACCAGAATTTCGAGGTGGAGCTCGCCCATGCCCGAAATGATGGTCTGGCCCGACTCTTCGTCGGTCTGCACGCGGAACGACGGATCTTCCTGCGCCAGGCGGTTCAGCGCGAGGCCCATCTTTTCCTGGTCAGCCTTGGTCTTCGGCTCGACAGCCTGCGAAATCACCGGCTCCGGGAACACCATGCGCTCGAGAATGATCGGGTTCGCCGGATCGCACAGCGTGTCGCCCGTGGTCGCTTCCTTCAGGCCGACCGCAGCAGCGATGTCGCCTGCGCGCACTTCCTTGATTTCTTCGCGCTGGTTCGCGTGCATCTGCAGAATACGACCCAGACGTTCCTTCTTGTCCTTCGTCGAGTTCAGCAGCGTATCGCCCGAATTCACCACGCCCGAGTACACACGGAAGAAGATCAACTGGCCGACGAACGGGTCGGTCATGATCTTGAACGCGAGCGCCGAGAACTTCTCGTCGTCCGCCGCACGGCGCTCTGCGGAATCGCCGTTTTCGAGTTCGCCCTTGACCGGCGGGATGTCGACCGGCGACGGCAGGAAATCGATCACGGCGTCGAGCATGCGCTGCACGCCCTTGTTCTTGAACGCGGTACCGCACAGCATCGGCTGGATTTCGCACGCGATCGTACGGTCGCGCAGCGCCTTGACGATGTCGGCTTCCGGCAGATCGCCTTCTTCCAGGTACTTGTTCATCAGGTCTTCGTTGGCTTCAGCAGCCGCCTCGACCATCTTTTCGCGCCATTCCTTGCAGGTCTCGGCGAGTTCGGCCGGGATGTCGACGTAGTCGAACTTCGTGCCTTGCGACGCTTCGTCCCAAATGATTGCCTTCATCTTGATCAGGTCGACCACGCCCTTGAAGTTTTCTTCCGAGCCGATCGGCACCACGACCGGAACCGGGTTCGCCTTCAGGCGCAGACGGAGCTGGTCGTAGACCTTGAAGAAGTTCGCGCCGGTACGGTCCATCTTGTTGACGAACGCGAGACGCGGCACCTTGTACTTGTTCGCCTGGCGCCACACCGTTTCCGACTGCGGCTGCACGCCGCCCACTGCGCAGTACACCATGCAAGCGCCGTCGAGCACGCGCATCGAGCGCTCCACTTCGATCGTGAAGTCGACGTGGCCCGGGGTGTCGATGATGTTGATGCGGTGTTCCGGATAGTTGCCGCCCATGCCCTTCCAGAAGGCCGTGGTAGCAGCGGACGTGATCGTGATGCCACGCTCCTGTTCCTGCTCCATCCAGTCCATCGTGGCTGCGCCGTCGTGAACTTCACCGATCTTGTGGTTCACACCGGTGTAAAACAGAATGCGCTCGGTCGTCGTCGTCTTGCCGGCGTCGATGTGAGCGCTAATACCGATATTGCGGTAGCGCTCGATAGGAGTCTTGCGAGCCACTTTGATCCTCTACTGGGATGGCATGATGCAGCCCTGCTGCATCATGCTTCAACACAAACGGGCGAGGCGCCTGAAAAGCGCACCCGCCCGGAATTTATTTCCGCTAACAGCCCAGCCAGGCGCTTAGAAACGGAAATGCGAGAACGCGCGGTTGGCTTCTGCCATGCGGTGAACTTCATCGCGCTTCTTCATCGCGCCGCCACGGCCTTCGGCCGCTTCGGAGAGTTCACCTGCCAGACGCAGGGCCATCGACTTCTCGCTGCGCTTCTTCGCAGCCTCGCGCAGCCAGCGCATCGCCAATGCCATACGACGCGACGGGCGCACTTCGACCGGAACTTGATAGTTGGCACCACCAACGCGACGGCTCTTCACTTCGACCACCGGCTTCACGTTGTTGAGCGCAACCGTGAACACTTCCAGCGGGTCCTTGCCACCCTTGGTCTGGATCTGTTCGAATGCGCCATAAACGATGCGCTCTGCGACCGACTTCTTGCCGGACAGCATCAGCATGTTCATGAACTTGGCTACATCAACGTTGCCGAACTTCGGATCCGGCAACACTTCCCGCTTGGGGACTTCGCGACGACGCGGCATGATTCTTCCTTTACTTGTTCAGTTGGAGCTGCATCCAGCTCCGCGGCCACCAACAAACCCGATCACATCTTCACGACTAACCAGCTTGGCCGGGTGACCACTTACTCGACAGCACCGGCAATCCGGCACTCCCGCCTTGACCGCCCAGAGGCGATCCCTGATCAAAAACTGCTTACTTGGCAGCCTTTGCACGCTTCGCGCCGTACTTCGAGCGCGCTTGCTTACGGTCCTTGACGCCCTGGGTATCCAGCGAGCCGCGAACCATGTGGTAACGCACACCCGGCAAGTCCTTCACACGGCCGCCGCGGATCAGCACAACCGAGTGTTCCTGCAGGTTGTGGCCTTCACCGCCGATGTACGAAATCACTTCGAAGCCGTTCGTCAGACGAACCTTGGCAACCTTACGGAGTGCCGAGTTAGGCTTCTTCGGCGTCGTCGTGTACACACGGGTGCACACGCCGCGACGCTGGGGGCAGTCCTGCAGGGCCGGGCTCTTGCTCTTCGTCGTTTCCGACTGACGGCCTTTGCGAACCAGTTGGTTGATGGTTGGCATTGTTTATTCCTGAAATTGAACAAAATCTGCACATCGATTTCGGGCAAAGCGAAAATCGGCGCACAGTTGACTTCCGAACCGGCGAAACGGACGCGAACCTTCGAACGCGACTCGGCCCACCGAATACCGGAACCAAACATGATATTCCGGAAATACCAACTAAGTCAACGGCTTGCGTGATTCGCCGGCCGGCCGCGCGGTTTACCGGAAGGGTCGGAACACCTGTGTCAGGCCGATTCGACGACGTCGATGATCTCGTCGCCGAAGCGCTCGAGCTTGCGCACGCCCATGCCGGGGATATGGCGCAGGTCGTCGATCGTCTCCGGCGCGTTGCGCGCGATTTCGGCGAGCGTCGCGTCGTGGAAGATCACGTAGGCCGGCACGCCGTCCGTCTTCGCGGTTTCCGCGCGCCACGCGCGCAGTGCATCCCACCGTGCGCGCTCGCGCGTGCCCATGCCGGCCGTCGGATCGACGCGCGTGCCGCTGCGGCTCGACGACTGGCGCGTGCGCTGCGGCTTCACGTAGCGGCGCAGCGTGACCTTCTCCTCGTTCTTCAGCACGGGCTTCGCGGCCTCGGTCAGCATCAGCGCGCCGAAGCCGCCATGATCGACCGCCAGGTAGCCGTACGCGACGAGCTGCCGGAAAATCGCGCGCCACTCGGGCTCGGATAGCGACGCACCGATCCCGAACGTGCTGAGCTGGTCATGCCCGCGCTGCAACACCTTCTCGGTGCGCCCGCCGCGCAGGATTTCGATCAGATGGCTCGAACCGAAGTTGAAGCCGCTCGAACGCTGCGCGCGGAACACGCACGACAGCGCCATCTGCGCCTCGCGCGTCGCATCCCACGAATCGGGCGGCTCGAGGCACGTGTCGCAGTTGCCGCACGGCTGGCTCGCCTCGCCGAAGTAGTTCAGCAGCCGCACGCGGCGGCACGAGATCGTCTCGCACAGCCCGAGCAGCGCGTCGAGCTTCGACGTCTGCACGCGCTTGTGCGCGTCGTCCGCGTCGGACTCGTCGATCATCTTGCGCTGCTGGACGACGTCGCCGAGGCCGTACGCCATCCACGCATTCGCGGGCATCCCGTCGCGGCCCGCGCGACCGGTTTCCTGGTAATAGCCCTCGACGCTCTTCGGCAGATCCAGGTGCGCGACGAAGCGCACGTCGGGCTTGTCGATGCCCATGCCGAACGCGATCGTCGCGCACATCACGATGCCCTCCTCGCGCTGGAACATTTCCTGGTGCTTCTGCCGCACCTCGAACTCCATTCCGGCGTGATACGGCAGCGCGCGCACGCCCTGCGCCTTCAGCCACTCGGCTGTTTCCTCGACCTTGCGGCGCGACAGGCAATAGACGACGCCTGCGTCAGTCGTGCCGTCGGCATTCGTGTGTTCGGCGCGGATGAAGTCGAGCAATTGCGAACGCGCGTTGTCCTTTTCGACGATCCGGTAGCGGATGTTCGGGCGATCGAAGCTCGATATGAACACGCGCGCGTCGTCGAGCGCGAGGCGATGGATGATCTCGTCGCGCGTGATCGCGTCGGCCGTGGCGGTCAGCGCGATGCGGGGCACCGACGGAAACCGCTCGTGCAGCACCGACAACTGAATGTATTCCGGACGGAAATCGTGCCCCCATTGCGACACGCAGTGCGCTTCGTCGATCGCGAACAGGCCGATCTTCGCGCGCTCGAGCAACTCGAGGAAACGCCCCGTCATCAGCCGTTCAGGCGCGACATACAGCAGGTCGATCTCGCCCTCGCGCAGCGCGCGCTCGGTCGCCGCGGCTTCGGCGCCCGACAGCGTCGAATTCAGGTAGGCCGCGCGCACGCCGACTTCGCGCAGCGCGGCGACCTGGTCCTGCATCAGCGCGATCAGCGGCGACACGACGATGCCGGCGCCCTGCCCGGTCTCGCGGCGCAGCAGCGCCGGGATCTGGTAGCACAGCGACTTGCCGCCGCCGGTCGGCATCAGCACGAGGCAATCGCCGCCGCCGGCGACGTGCTCGACGATCTCGCCCTGCTGGCCGCGAAATGCGGAATAACCAAAGACTTCGTCGAGAATTTCGAGGGCGCGGGACATGAGTGAGAACGAGGACGGCGGAAGGATGACCGCAATTTTAACAACCCGCTCGCGCGACGCGTGGCGAATCGTGCAACGTTGGCCGATCGGACAGGGTTCGTTCGCGCGCATGACGGGCCTGCGGAGGCCGTACCGCAAGCGATCGCGATGCCTGCGACAGCACCTGCAGCCATGTGGAGCGCCGCTCGCAGGCAGCCGGTGCCGGCGATGCGCAAGCGCGTCATGCGCGTGAACGACGGATAAAAAAAACCGCCCGGCAAAACCGGGCGGTTTCGATGACAGCGAGGCGAGGCGGCTCGCGCCGCCCGCGCTTATTCGGCTGCCGGGTGCTGTTGCGGCTCTTCCGCAGCAGGCGTGCTCGGCGTGCCGAAATCGAACGCCTCTTCTGCTGCGATCTGGTCGAAACGCTCGCGATCCGACGATTCCTTCGCCTTGCGTGCCTTGTGGAACGCGAGCCCCGTACCGGCCGGAATCAGACGGCCGACGATCACGTTTTCCTTCAGGCCGCGCAGATCGTCGCGCTTGCCCATGATCGCCGCTTCGGTCAGCACGCGGGTCGTTTCCTGGAACGATGCCGCGGAGATGAACGAGTCGGTCGACAGCGACGCCTTCGTGATACCGAGCAGCACGTTGTCGTACGAAGCCGGACGCTTGTCCTCGGCGATCATGCGATCGTTCTCGTCCAGCATGTCGGAACGTTCGACCTGTTCGCCCGGGATGAAGCGCGTATCGCCGTTGTCGGTGATCTGCACACGACGCAGCATCTGGCGAACGATCACCTCGATGTGCTTGTCGTTGATCTTCACGCCCTGCAGACGATACACGTCCTGCACTTCGTCGACGATGTAGCGCGACAGCGCCTCGATACCCTGCAGACGCAGGATGTCGTGCGGATCGGCCGGACCGTCCACGATCATTTCGCCCTTGTTGACGACCTGAGCATCGTGGACCAGCACCTGCTTTTCCTTCGCGATCAGGAACTCGTGCTGGTTGCCCTCGAGATCCGTGATGACGAGACGCTGCTTGCCCTTCGTGTCCTTACCGAACGACGTCGTACCGGTGACTTCCGCGAGAATGCCGGCATCCTTCGGCGAACGCGCTTCGAACAGTTCCGCCACCCGCGGCAGACCGCCGGTAATGTCACGCGTCTTCTGCGCTTCGGTCGGGATACGTGCGAGCACTTCACCGACCTGCACCTGCTGGCCATCCTTCACGGTAATCAGTGCGCCGACCTGGAAGCCGATCTGCACTGCGTGTTCCGTGCCCGGAATCTTCACTTCTTCGCCGTTCGCGTCGAGCAGCTTCACCTGCGGACGCACGCTCTTCGAAGCCTGCGAACCGCGACGCTTCACGTCGATCACGACCAGCGTCGACAGGCCGGTCACGTCGTCGATCTGCTTCGCGACCGTCACGCCTTCCTCGACGTTCTCGAACTTCACCGTACCACCGTACTCGGTGATGATCGGACGCGTCAGCGGATCCCACGTGGCGAGCTGCGTGCCTGCCTTGATGGTCGCGCCGTCGAGCTGCAGCAGCGTCGCACCGTACGGCACTTTGTGACGCTCGCGCTCGCGACCGAAGTCGTCGGTGATCATCGCTTCGCCCGAACGGGAAATGACGATCTGCTCGCCCTTCGCGTTCGTGACGTAGCGCATCGTCGCCGTGAAGCGCACGATACCGTTGCTCTTCGCTTCGACCGACGAGGCCACTGCCGCACGCGATGCCGCACCACCGATGTGGAACGTACGCATCGTCAGCTGCGTGCCCGGTTCACCGATCGACTGTGCCGCGATCACGCCGACTGCTTCGCCGACGTTCACGAGCGAGCCGCGGCCGAGGTCACGGCCGTAGCAGGCCGCGCACAGACCGTAACGCGTTTCGCAGGTCAGCGGCGTGCGCACGCGCACTTCGTCGATGCCGAGGCGTTCGATTTCCTCGACCGCCGTTTCGTCGAGCAGCGTGCCCGATTCGTACAGCGTTTCCTGCGTTTCCGGGTTCACGACGTCCGCGACCGCGACGCGGCCGAGGATACGGTCGCGCAGTGCTTCGACGACTTCACCGCCTTCGACCAGCGCCTTCATCGCGACGCCGTTCGACGTGCCGCAATCGTCTTCCACCACGACCAGATCCTGCGTGACGTCAACCAGACGACGCGTCAGGTAACCCGAGTTCGCGGTCTTCAGTGCCGTATCAGCCAGACCCTTACGTGCACCGTGGGTCGAGATGAAGTACTGCAACACGTTCAGGCCTTCGCGGAAGTTCGCGGTAATCGGCGTCTCGATAATCGAGCCGTCCGGCTTCGCCATCAGGCCACGCATACCGGCCAGCTGACGAATCTGCACCGCCGAACCCCGGGCGCCCGAGTCGGCCATCATGTAGATCGAGTTGAACGACTCCTGGCGCGTCTCGTTGCCGTCGCGGTCCGTCACCGGCTCCGTCGACAGCTGCTCCATCATCGCCTTGCCGACCGCTTCCGACGTCGCCGACCAGATGTCGACCACGTTGTTGTAGCGTTCCTGCGCGGTGACGAGACCCGACATGTACTGGCGGTCGTATTCCTTCACCTTCTTCGCGGCGTCGCCGACGATCGTTTCCTTCTGCGGCGGCACGAGCATGTCGTCCACGCAGATCGAAATGCCGGCGCGCGTCGCGAGACGGAAACCCGACTGCATCAGCTGGTCGGCGAACACCACCGTCGCGCGCAGACCGCACTTGCGGAACGCCGTGTTGATCAGGCGCGAGATTTCCTTCTTCTTCAGCGGCTTGTTCAGCACCGAGAACGGCAGGCCGTGCGGCAGGATCTCCGACAGGATCGCGCGACCGACGGTCGTCGCGTACAGCGAGATCTTCGGCACGAATGCCGGTGCGCCTTCCGACTTGTCTTCGTTGTGGACCATTTCGGTGATCCGCACGTTGACGCGCGATGCCAGCTCGACTTCCTTGTTCTCGTACGCGCGGATCACTTCCGACACGCCCGTGAACGACAGGCCTTCGCCCTTGCCGTTGATCGCTTCGCGGGTCGCGTAGTACAGACCCAGCACGATATCCTGCGACGGCACGATCGACGGATCGCCGTTGGCCGGGAACAGCACGTTGTTCGACGCCAGCATCAGCGTACGCGCTTCCATCTGCGCTTCGAGCGACAGCGGCACGTGGACGGCCATCTGGTCACCGTCGAAGTCGGCGTTGAACGCCGCGCAGACGAGCGGGTGCAGCTGGATCGCCTTGCCTTCGATCAGCACGGGCTCGAACGCCTGGATACCGAGACGGTGCAGCGTCGGCGCACGGTTCAGCATCACCGGGTGCTCGCGGATCACCTCTTCGAGGATGTCCCACACCACCGGCGTCTGGTTCTCGACTTCCTTCTTCGCAGCCTTGATGGTCGTCGCGACGCCCATCACTTCCAGCTTGTTGAAGATGAACGGCTTGAACAGCTCGAGCGCCATCAGCTTCGGCAGACCGCACTGATGCAGCTTCAGCGTCGGGCCGACCACGATGACCGAACGGCCCGAGTAGTCGACGCGCTTGCCCAGCAGGTTCTGACGGAAACGACCGCCCTTGCCCTTGATCATGTCGGCGAGCGACTTCAGCGGACGCTTGTTCGCGCCCGTCATCGCCTTGCCGCGACGACCGTTGTCGAGCAGCGAGTCGACGGCTTCCTGCAGCATCCGCTTTTCGTTGCGGACGATGATTTCAGGTGCCTTCAGCTCGAGCAGACGCTTCAACCGGTTGTTACGGTTGATCACGCGGCGATACAGGTCGTTCAGGTCCGACGTCGCGAAACGGCCGCCGTCCAGCGGCACGAGCGGACGCAGTTCCGGCGGCAGCACCGGCAGCACTTCGAGGATCATCCACTCGGGCTTGATGCCCGAGCGCTGGAATGCCTCGAGGACCTTCAGGCGCTTCGCGTACTTCTTGATCTTCGCTTCCGAGCCGGTGTTCTTCAGCTCGGTGCGCAGCGTCTCGACCTGCTCGTCGATGTTGATCGCGCGCAGCAGTTCACGCACGCCTTCCGCGCCCATCTCGGCACGGAATTCGTCGCCGTATTCCTCGACCTTGTTGTAGTAATCCTCTTCGGTCATGATCTGCCGCGCCTTCAGCGGCGTCATGCCCGGTTCGATCACCACGTACGCTTCGAAGTACAGCACGCGTTCGATGTCGCGCAGCGTCATGTCGAGCACCATGCCCAGACGCGACGGCAGCGACTTCAGGAACCAGATGTGCGCGACCGGCGAGGCCAGTTCGATGTGGCCCATGCGCTCGCGGCGCACCTTCGCCAGCGTCACTTCGACGCCGCACTTCTCGCAGATCACACCGCGATGCTTCAGACGCTTGTACTTGCCGCACAGGCACTCGTAGTCCTTGATCGGCCCGAAGATCTTCGCGCAGAAGAGACCATCGCGTTCCGGCTTGAACGTACGGTAGTTGATGGTCTCCGGCTTCTTCACTTCGCCGAACGACCACGAACGGATCTTGTCAGGCGAAGCCAGACCGATCTTGATCGCGTCGAAAACTTCTTCCTGTTGGACTTGCTTGAATAGATCGAGCAGAGCTTTCATTGCTTTCTCTCCGTAGTCCGATTAATTGCGGTCGAGATCGATATCGATACCGAGCGAGCGGATTTCCTTCACGAGCACGTTGAAGGATTCCGGCATGCCTGCATCGATCACGTGATCGCCCTTGACCAGGTTTTCGTACACCTTCGTCCGGCCGGTCACGTCGTCCGACTTCACCGTCAGCATTTCCTGCAGCACGTAGGACGCGCCGTACGCTTCGAGTGCCCACACTTCCATTTCACCGAAACGCTGGCCACCGAACTGCGCCTTACCACCCAGCGGCTGCTGCGTGACGAGCGAGTACGGACCGGTCGAACGCGCGTGCATCTTGTCGTCGACCAAGTGGTGCAGCTTCAGGTAGTGCATGTAGCCAAGCGTCACGCGACGTTCGAACATTTCACCCGTGCGGCCATCGTACAGACGGACCTGGTTCTTCGACGGGTTCATGCCGAGCTGTTCCGCGATGTCGTCCGGGAACGCGAGGTCGAGCATCTTGCCCATTTCTTCCTCGGTCGCACCGTCGAACACCGGCGTTGCGAACGGCACGCCTTCGCGCAGGTTCTTCGCGAGTTCGAGGATCTCGTCGTCGGTGAAGCTTTCCAGATCTTCCTGGCGGCCCGACTCGTTGTAGATCTTCGTCAGGAACACGCGCAGTTCCTCGATCTTCGCCTGACGCTGCAGCATTTCGCCGATACGCCAGCCGAGGCCCTTCGCGGCCCAGCCGAGGTGCACTTCCAGAACCTGACCCACGTTCATCCGCGACGGCACGCCGAGCGGGTTCAGCACGACGTCTGCCGGACGGCCGTCGGCCATGTACGGCATGTCTTCGATCGGGACGATCTTCGACACCACACCCTTGTTACCGTGACGGCCTGCCATCTTGTCGCCAGGCTGCAGACGGCGCTTCACCGCGAGGTACACCTTGACCATCTTCAGCACGCCCGGCGGCAGTTCGTCGCCTTGCGTGAGCTTCTTGCGCTTCTCTTCGAACGCGAGGTCGAACTGGTGACGCTTTTCCTCGATCGAGTTCTTGATCGCTTCGAGCTGCGCCGCTGCTTCGTCGTCCGCCAGGCGGATGTCGAACCAGTGGTAGTGGTCGAGGTCTTCCAGGTAAGCCTGGTCGATCTTCGTGCCCTTCGCGAGCTTCTTCGGACCGCCGTTCGCGACCTTGCCCACGAGCATGCGCGCGAGACGCTGGAACGCGTCGCCTTCCACGATGCGGAGCTGGTCGTTCAGGTCGAGACGGTAGCGCTTCAGTTCGTCGTCGATGATCTGTTGCGCACGCTTGTCGCGCTGGATGCCTTCACGCGTGAACACCTGGACGTCGATCACGGTACCGCTCATGCCCGACGGCACGCGCAGCGACGTGTCCTTCACGTCCGAGGCCTTCTCGCCGAAGATCGCGCGCAGCAGCTTCTCTTCCGGCGTCAGCTGGGTCTCGCCCTTCGGCGTGACCTTGCCGACCAGCACGTCGCCCGCTTCGACTTCAGCACCGATGTACACGATGCCCGATTCGTCGAGACGGCCGAGCTGGACTTCCGCCAGGTTCGAGATGTCGCGCGTGATTTCTTCCGGCCCGAGCTTCGTGTCGCGTGCAACGACGTTCAGCTCTTCGATGTGGATCGACGTGTAGCGATCGTCGGCCACGACCTTCTCCGAGATCAGGATCGAATCCTCGAAGTTGTAGCCGTTCCACGGCATGAACGCGATCAGCATGTTCTGGCCGAGCGCGAGCTCGCCCAGGTCCGTCGAGGCGCCGTCGGCCAGCACGTCGCCGCGCGAGACCTTGTCGCCCATCTTCACGATCGGACGCTGGTTGATGTTCGTGTTCTGGTTCGAACGCGTGTACTTGATCAGGTTGTAGATGTCGACACCGACTTCACCCGCGACCGCTTCTTCGTCGTTCACACGAATCACGATACGGCCTGCATCGACATAGTCGACGACGCCGCCGCGGAACGCCTGAACCGTCGTGCCCGAGTCGACCGCGCAGGTGCGCTCGATGCCCGTACCGACGACCGGCTTTTCCGGACGCAGACACGGCACGGCCTGACGCTGCATGTTCGAGCCCATCAGTGCACGGTTCGCATCGTCGTGCTCGAGGAACGGGATCAGCGAGGCTGCGACCGACACGATCTGCGACGGTGCAACGTCCATGTACTGGATACGGTCCGGCGTGACCATCATCGTTTCGCCGGCTTCACGCGACGACACGAGTTCGTCGATCAGCGTGCCGTTCTCGTCGATCGCGGCGTTCGCCTGCGCGATCATGTAGCGGCCTTCCTCGATCGCCGACAGGTAGTCGATCTGGTCGGTCACCTTGCTGTCCACGACCTTGCGGTACGGCGTCTCGAGGAAGCCGTACTCGTTCAGGTGCGCGTACAGTGCGAGCGAGTTGATCAGGCCGATGTTCGGACCTTCCGGCGTTTCGATCGGACACACGCGGCCGTAGTGGGTCGGGTGCACGTCGCGGACTTCGAAGCCTGCACGCTCGCGCGTCAGACCGCCCGGGCCCAGTGCGGAAACACGGCGCTTGTGCGTGATTTCCGACAGCGGGTTGGTCTGGTCCATGAACTGCGAAAGCTGCGACGAACCGAAGAACTCGCGAATTGCCGACGAAATCGGCTTCGAGTTGATCAGGTCGTGCGGCATCAGGTTTTCGCTTTCGGCCTGGCCGAGGCGTTCCTTGACCGCGCGCTCGACACGCACGAGACCGGCGCGGAACTGGTTTTCCGCCAGTTCGCCGACGCAACGCACGCGGCGGTTGCCGAGGTGGTCGATGTCGTCCACTTCGCCCTTGCCGTTGCGCAGCTCGACGAGGATCTTGATCGTCGCGAGGATGTCGTCGTCCTGCAGCGTCATCGGGCCGGTGATCTCGTCACGGCTGACGCGGCGGTTGAACTTCATGCGGCCGACCTTCGACAGGTCGTACGCTTCTTCGCTGTAGAACAGACGGTTGAACAGTGCCTCGACCGCTTCTTCGGTCGGCGGCTCGCCCGGACGCATCATGCGGTAGATCGCGATGCGCGCGGCCGTCCTGTCGGTCGTTTCGTCGACACGCAGCGTCGACGAGATATACGGACCCTGGTCCAGATCGTTCGTGTAGAGCGTCTGGATGTCCTTGATGCCCGCTTCGCGCAGCTTCTCGAGCACGCTTTCCGTGACTTCGTCGTTCGCGCTCGCGATCACTTCGCCGGTATCGCCGTCGACGACGTTCTTCGCCAGCACGCGGCCGAGCAGATAGTCTTCCGGCACCGAGATGAACTTGGTCTTCGCGGCTTCGAGGTCGCGAATGTGCTTCGCGTTGATCCGCTTGTCCTTCTGGACGATGACCTTGCCATCGCGATCCGTGATGTCGAAACGCGCGACTTCACCACGCAGGCGCTCGGGCACGAACTCGAGTTGCGCGCCTTCGTCCATCAGCGTGAAGTTGTCGAACACGAAGAAGTTCGCGAGGATCTGTTCCGGCGTCAGGCCGATGGCCTTCAGCAGGATCGTGACCGGCATCTTGCGGCGGCGGTCGACGCGGAAGTACAGGATGTCCTTCGGATCGAATTCGAAGTCGAGCCACGAGCCGCGGTACGGAATGATCCGTGCCGAGAACAGCAGCTTGCCCGAGCTGTGCGTCTTGCCCTTGTCGTGTTCGAAGAACACGCCCGGCGAACGGTGCAGCTGCGAGACGATGACACGCTCGGTGCCGTTGATGACGAACGAGCCCGTCGGCGTCATGAGCGGAAGTTCGCCCATGTACACTTCCTGCTCCTTCACTTCCTTGACGACCGGCTTGTTCGGCGATTCCTTGTCGAGGATGACGAGGCGGACCTTCGCGCGCAGCGCGGAGCAGTACGTCAGGCCGCGCTGCTGGCATTCCTTGATGTTGAATGCCGGCGCGGACAGCGCATAGCTCACGAACTCGAGGCGCGCGAAGCCGTTGTGCGAAACAATGGGAAATACCGATGTGAACGCGGCCTGCAAACCTTCAGGCTTGCGTTGCGTCGCGAGCACATCGGCTTGCAGAAACGTGCTGAATGATTCAAGCTGGGTAGCCAGCAAGAAAGGAACTTGGTGAACGATGGGGCGCTTCGCGAAACTCTTGCGAATGCGCTTCTTCTCGGTGAAGGAATATTGCATACGATCTCCGAATCACGGCGGGTGCTATCGAGGCGGAATACCTGGACGTTTCAAACCCGAGTGTTCACCGACTGAGACCCGATGGCCGTCCGACGGCTTGAACGAGCCGAGAAGCTTGGTGGTTGGCCGCTACCAACCGCTGGCTGACGGCAGCGGATGCCTGTGTTGCCCGCTACCCGACCAAACTTGCCTTCTGCAGTCGCTTCAGAAGACAAAGAGAACCGCCAATCGTGACCAATGACAACGATCAGGCGGTTTTCTTTGGCCTCTGGGGCCGATTATTCGTGCTCCCGAATGAGTGCCAGAATAACGTCCCCACAAAGCACAAAAAGGCCGGCGGTGAAAATACCGCCAGCCTTCGCACAGCGCGTCGAAACTTACTTGATTTCGACCTTCGCGCCCGCGTCTTCCAGCTTCTTCTTGGCTTCTTCCGATGCAGCCTTGTCGACGCCTTCCTTGACAGCCTTCGGTGCGCCGTCAACCAGGTCCTTCGCTTCCTTCAGGCCCAGGCCCGTCAGTTCGCGAACTGCCTTGATGACTGCAACCTTGTTGCCGCCTGCTTCAGCCAGAACGACCGTGAACTCGGTCTTCTCTTCAGCAGCAGCAGCAGCGCCGCCGCCTGCCGGGCCAGCGACTGCCACTGCAGCTGCCGACACGCCAAACTTCTCTTCGAACGCCTTGACCAGTTCGTTCAGTTCCAGAACGGTCATCCCTTCGACTGCTGCCAGGATGTCTTCTTTTGCGATTGCCATTTGAAATACTCCTAAATTGAATTCGGATACAGCCAGCGATCAATGACGCTGATGCACGTTCGATTACGCAGCTTCCGCTTGCTTCTTCTCGGCCAGCGCGGCCAGAGCACGCGCGAAGCCCGAAACAGGCGATTGCATAACGAACAGCAGCTTCGAGAGCAGTTCTTCGCGGCTCGGGATGCTTGCCAGCGCTTGCACGCCAGCCTTGTCCATCACCTTGCCATCGAACGAACCAGCCTTGATGACCAACTTGTCATTGCTCTTGCTGAAGTCGTTGACGACCTTAGCAGCAGCAATTGCATCTTCCGAGATGCCGTAGATCAGCGGACCAGTCATCTGCTCTGCCAGCGGAGCAAACGGCGTACCTTCGACAGCGCGACGCGCCAGCGTGTTCTTCAACACGCGCAGGTAAACCTTTTGCTCACGCGCTTGCGCGCGCAGCTTGGTCAGATCGCCAACCGCAATTCCACGATACTCAGCCAGCACAACGGTCTGGGCCTTCGCGACTTGCGCGGAAACCTCAGCTACGACGGCTTGCTTGTCTTCTCTATTAAGCGGCACGGTTAGCCTCCAGAAACGATACGTTCGGCACGAAACCTCACGTACCTCGTTCAACAACGGCGTCCGACCTCGTTAGGAGTATTTCCACCTCACGCCGCGAATCGCTTCACGGCCTGCGGCTTCACCACTGCAAAACTTTTTCGGGTTCGCCATCTGCGTTGGCTTGAATTAAGGGATCGCCTGCCTGCTGCGCCCCACCAACGGTCTTTGATAACCGGTTGCCCGCCTTGCTGCACGAACAACCGCCCAAAGCCCATGAAGGCCGCTTCGCAAGCGAAGCGGCCTGAATACTTGCTTACTGTGCTGCCAGCGTAGCCTGGTCGACACGCACGCCGACGCCCATCGTGCTCGACAGTGCGATCTTGCGCAGGTACACGCCCTTGCTCGTTGCCGGCTTTGCCTTCTGCAGCGCTTCGATCAGCGCCGACAGGTTCGAACGCAGCGCGGTCGGCTCGAACGATGCACGGCCGATGGTCGCGTGGATGATACCGGCCTTGTCGACACGGAATTGCACCTGACCAGCCTTCGCGTTCTTGACGGCGGTTGCGACGTCCGGCGTGACCGTACCGACCTTCGGGTTCGGCATCAGGCCGCGCGGGCCAAGGATCTGGCCGAGCGTACCGACGATACGCATCGTGTCCGGCGAAGCGATCACGATGTCGAAGTCCATCTGGCCAGCCTTGATCTGCTCAGCCAGGTCTTCCATACCGACGATTTCCGCGCCTGCTGCACGAGCCTGCTCGGCCTTTTCGCCTTGCGCGAACACGGCAACGCGAACCGACTTGCCCGTACCGGCCGGCAGAACGACCGAACCACGAACGACCTGGTCCGACTTCTTTGCATCGATGCCGAGCTGGACTGCGACGTCGATCGACTCGTCGAACTTCGCGCTCGCGCATTCCTTCACGAGGCTCAGTGCGTCTTCGATCGCGTACAGCTTCTGACGATCAACCTTGGCGGCAAATGCCTGACGGCGCTTGGAGATCTTAGCCATTTACACGCCCTCCACAGTGATGCCCATCGAGCGTGCGCTACCAGCGATGGTGCGAACGGCTGCGTCCAGATCAGCTGCCGTAAGGTCCGGCATCTTGGTCTTCGCGATTTCTTCGGCTTGAGCGCGCGTGATCGAACCGACCTTGTCGGTGTGCGGCTTGCTCGAGCCCTTGTCCACCTTCGCCGCCTTCTTGATCAGGACGGTCGCCGGCGGCGTCTTCATCACGAACGTGAAGCTCTTGTCAGCGAATGCCGTGATGACCACCGGCACCGGCAGACCCGGCTCCATGCCTTGAGTCTGCGCGTTGAACGCCTTGCAGAACTCCATGATGTTCAGGCCGCGCTGGCCCAGTGCCGGACCGACCGGCGGCGACGGGTTGGCTTTACCTGCAGGGATCTGCAGCTTGATAAAGCCGACAATCTTCTTTGCCATTTGAAAACCTCGTTGGAACGCCAGGCGGCGTTCGGTGAGTGATAACGCGCTTTCGCCGCTGGCTACTGACGCTCCTCAACGGCCGTAACGCGGGCCGTAAGCGCGAAGGTGGGCAGCCGAGGCTGCCCACCGAATCGGGATCAAACTTTTTCGACCTGGCCGAACTCGAGTTCGACCGGGGTTGAGCGGCCAAAGATGGTGACCGACACACGCACGCGCGATTTTTCGTAGTTGACTTCTTCGACGGTGCCGTTGAAGTCCGTGAACGGGCCTTCCTTGACACGCACCATCTCGCCAACTTCGAACAGGGTCTTCGGGCGCGGCTTTTCGACGCCCTCCTGCATCTGCGACATGATCTTCTCGACTTCCTTCGGGGAAATCGGGGTCGGGCGGTTACGCGCACCGCCGACGAAGCCGGTGACCTTCGCGGTGTTCTTCACGAGGTGCCACGTTTCGTCCGTCATTTCCATTTCCACCAGCACGTAGCCGGGGAAGAAACGACGCTCGGTCACAGCCTTGTGGCCGCCTTTGACTTCGACCACTTCTTCGGTCGGAACCAGGATCTGACCGAATTTGTCCTGCATGCCAGCACGTTCGATGCGCTCCTGAAGCGCACGTTGCACGCTCTTCTCCATACCGGAGTAGGCGTGCACGACGTACCAACGTTTTCCGCTCGGGGATGCCGGAGTATCGCTCATATCATTTCCAACCCAGAATCGCCGAGAAAATTACCCACTCGATCGATTTGTCACTCAACCAGAGGAAAATCGCCATCACGAGCACGAAACCGAACACGACGAGTGTTGTTTGCGTTGCTTCCTTGCGGGTGGGCCAAACGACCTTCCGGACTTCCTTGTACGAATCCTTGGCAAACGCGATGAGGCTCTTGCCAGGTGCGGACATCAGCCCGACGGCCACGCCAGCGATGATACCTACCGCCAACGCGGCACCGCGGACATACCACTGCTGATTGGCCAGCCAGAAGAAGCCCACGAATCCGGCCAACACCAGCAATACGCCCAGGGCCAGCACTAGCTTATCGCCGGAGGTATTTACAGTTTCGACGGATGGATTCGCCATAACACCTTAAAACAAATGCCACGTAGGACACGTGGCTATTTTTTGGCAGGGGCAGAGGGAATCGAACCCCCAACCTTCGGTTTTGGAGACCGACGCTCTGCCAGTTGAGCTATACCCCTAAACCATGCTGGGGCCGGCTATTGCCAGCCCCAAAACTGTCGATCAACGAATAACTGGCTTACTCGATGATCTTGGCGACGACGCCGGCGCCGACGGTACGGCCGCCTTCGCGGATTGCGAAGCGCAGACCTTCTTCCATCGCGATCGGAGCGATCAGCTTCACCGTGATCGACACGTTGTCGCCCGGCATCACCATTTCCTTGTCCTTCGGCAGCTCGATCGAGCCCGTCACGTCCGTCGTACGGAAGTAGAACTGCGGACGGTAGTTGTTGAAGAACGGCGTGTGACGGCCGCCTTCGTCCTTGCTCAGCACGTACACTTCAGCCGTGAAGTGCGTGTGCGGCGTGATCGAACCCGGCTTCGCCAGAACCTGGCCACGCTCCACGTCTTCACGCTTCGTGCCGCGCAGCAGGATACCAACGTTGTCGCCTGCCTGACCTTGGTCCAGCAGCTTGCGGAACATTTCAACGCCCGTGCAGGTCGTCTTCACCGTCGGCTTGATACCGACGATTTCGATTTCTTCGCCGACCTTCACGATGCCGCGCTCGACACGACCCGTCACCACCGTACCACGGCCCGAGATCGAGAACACGTCTTCCACCGGCATCAGGAACGCGCCGTCAACTGCACGCTCCGGCGTCGGGATGTACGTGTCCAGCGCGTCGGCCAGGCTCATGATCGCCACTTCGCCCAGCTCGCCCGTGTCGCCTTCCAGCGCCAGCTTCGCCGAACCCTTCACGATCGGCGTGTCGTCGCCCGGGAAGTCGTACTTCGACAGGAGTTCGCGAACTTCCATCTCGACCAGCTCGAGCAGTTCAGCGTCGTCCACCATGTCGCACTTGTTCAGGAACACGATGATGTACGGAACGCCAACCTGACGCGCCAGCAGGATGTGCTCACGCGTTTGCGGCATCGGGCCGTCTGCTGCCGAGCAAACCAGGATCGCGCCGTCCATCTGTGCCGCGCCCGTGATCATGTTCTTCACATAGTCAGCGTGGCCCGGGCAGTCGACGTGTGCGTAGTGGCGGTTAGCCGTTTCGTACTCGACGTGTGCCGTGTTGATCGTGATGCCGCGCGCCTTTTCTTCCGGTGCCGCGTCGATCTGGTCGTATGCCTTCGCTTCGCCGCCGAACTTCTTCGTCAGAACCGTCGTGATCGCTGCCGTCAGCGTCGTCTTGCCGTGGTCAACGTGACCAATCGTACCAACGTTCACGTGCGGCTTGGTCCGCTCAAACTTTTCCTTGGCCATTTTCAACTCCCAAAAGGAATTTCACAGGTTGCGCCGCGCGCAAACAAGACACTGACTTTTTGCTACTGGTGCCCATGGGCAGGATCGAACTGCCGACCTCTCCCTTACCAAGGGAGTGCTCTACCACTGAGCCACATGGGCGCTTTACGCTTCAACTTCGCGGTCTGGAGCGGGTGAAGGGAATCGAACCCTCGTCGTAAGCTTGGAAGGCTTCTGCTCTACCATTGAGCTACACCCGCACGGGCTACTAACGATTCCCTACCGCTCAACTACGCTGATATCTTGGTGGAGGAGGTTGGATTCGAACCAACGTAGGCGTAAGCCAACAGATTTACAGTCTGCCCCCTTTAGCCACTCGGGCACCCCTCCGTAGAGAACTGACGATTATGGGGGTGCATCGCACTCTTGTCAAGCACATCAGGAAGATTATTTTCAACCCTCTTCCCGACACTTGCGCTACCACCGATCCTCCGCCCTTGCCCGGCTAAGGCAAGCACGAGATATTGCCGATCGGCGCCACATCTTCGTCAGACTCCGCCTTCAGCGCCGATCTGCATCTGCGCTAAAAACGAAAGACCGCCATCATACGACCTCTCGCGCACAATGCCAAGCGGGTAGACGCAAAATTTCCGCAAATTTCGTGCCGGGCAGCTTCGATGATCCCCGCTCAGTGTTCGTGAGGGCCTTTAGCCTCTCTATCGATGGAAAACAGAGGCTTCGTATCCGGTACTGCAGGCTGCCTGTTCGCAACCTGCAGGCGGTACGCACAACAGGACTCTCGCGCGTTTTCGGTAGTTGCATCTGAGACCAGGCGCGGGCTTCCGGCACGGAATCGTGGCCCCTCCCCCCCTGTCTTAGCCGGCTTCACCGGAAGGCGCGATGCATGCCGAGTCGCCTGCCCGTTCCCGGTACGAATCCTGATACGCCCGCTCGCTCTTGTGATGGTCGTCATGTGCCTCCGGTCCAGCAGATGCCTGATGTCACTCGAGCACGATCGTGAAGATCCGCCAACAGGCATTGGCCGACCAGCCACGCCTCGGGGACGCCCGAAGGAGGCCGCCGCACTTGCCGCCTATGAGCGGCTGAAACCTGTCCTCGACGCTGGCGCCGGCCACCTTGGCTCGACGGGCGTCGCTGGCGCGCGCGACGAGCCTGGATGCGACCGCATATTCGTGGCTGCTCGATGATGTATCGGTGTACCTCGTCGCAGTAGGCTCCGGAAATGACGCGCGACAAGATCAGTCCGACCACGGCCAGCCCCGACGTGCTGCGGCCGCTGCTTGGCAACGATATGCACCCCACGCACCCGATTGCCTCGCGCGCGGCGGCACCGTCGCGGCGGACGCTCAGCAATGCAGCATTGCTCCAGCCGATCCGTCGCGCAAACCAGCCAACAGCAGCAACTTGTCGGCCTGTCGCAACGAATCCGCGGGCGTTCACACGGCATCCCGCCCGTCCGTGCCATGCCCGCCTCGCTCAACTGAACGCGGATGTCTGCGCTGGCTTCGGCGCAGGAGCTTTCGCCGCGCCTCATACATCCGAGGACGCCGGAAAGCTGACCTGCGACGCGCAGTTGTCGACGTCCGTCACTTGCTGCCCGGCGATGCTCGTGCCGATTCTGGATCAAGATCGGAATACGACCCACCGGTTTCCGCCGGCCGAACACTTCGCGCTCGGCGATCGAAGTACTACATGCACGGTACGATCAACCACCGTAGATATCGGTGGTGCGCACTTCACGCTAACGGGAGAAGGTCGGGGCTGCCTCGGCGGTACCGTCTATTCGCTCGCCGAGGAGATCTACGTGTTGCGAGACAGCCGACCAGTGCCGGTCAAGAGCAACCGTGTGGGTTTCTAAGGACGGCCACCTCACGAGCCCGCGGGTGTTGCTGCCTGACGCTGCCTGACTTCTTGCAGCCTGCCGCCCGGCCACATACCTCCACTGCGCCCAAGGAAGCAACTTTGCAGAAAAATCAGTGATTTTGAATACGAAATAACGCCCGATAGCGACTTGACGCTATACAACCGCGCGGCTTTACGTGGCGCAAGTTGTTCACAACTTGCAGCAAAAACACTCCGAAAATCTGGCGTGCGACAGTTGATGTTTGGCTCATGCGAATGGCGCAAGTCGATCAGTGATCGCCGGATGATTCTTCATGTTGACCGTTGCGGGCAATCGATACGGCGATCGGAGACACAAGCGGCACCCTGAAACCGTTGAACGACAATTGTGATTTTGGCCGAGGATGCGCTCAAGATGCCGGCGATCACGGCGAGATGGCTGATCGTTGAAAGGCAGGACTACGCTACGCCAGTCCGTATCCGGTGATAGCAGATCGGGGAATGAGGTTGCAGCGAAGAAATTTGCCGGCCGCCTGATCAGCCAGGGTGCAGAATTAATCGCCGTCGCGGCGAGCAGCAGATGGGGTGATGATGGGTCACGGCAGCTCGATCTGCCATCGGGTGGGGCAACCTGATTGGCCTGAGCGTGCCTGACGAATCTTGGAGATGGACGGCACTGCCCGGATCAACACCTTCGGCACTCTGGCTCCGACTGCGCCGCCGTTGCTTGGCGTGCCCTGCATTTCCGCCGCTGAAATGCAAAAACCCCCGCCTTTACGGGCGGGGGTTCTTGGCTTAGGGAGCCTGACGATTACCTACTTTCACACGGGAATCCGCACTATCATCGGCGTAGAGTCGTTTCACGGTCCTGTTCGGGATGGGAAGGGGTGGGACCGACTCGCTATGGTCATCAGGCAAAGAGGGTTGTCGCGTTGCTTCGCAGCGCGACCAATCGGGAAGAAGCAGTAATTTTGGGGTTGTGTGTATCACACACGAGAATCCAACATGTCGCTTTGGATCGCAGCCAGTGCTTGCGCACGGCGCCGATCTACAAGGCAGACTTGTTATAGGATCAAGCCTTACGGGCAATTAGTATCAGTTAGCTGAACGCATTACTGCGCTTACACACCTGACCTATCAACGTCCTGGTCTCGAACGACCCTTCAAGGGGATCTAGTCCCCAGGGATATCTCATCTTAAGGCGAGTTTCCCGCTTAGATGCTTTCAGCGGTTATCTCTTCCGAACATAGCTACCCGGCGATGCCACTGGCGTGACAACCGGTACACCAGAGGTTCGTCCACTCCGGTCCTCTCGTACTAGGAGCAGCCCCCTTCAAATATCCAACGCCCACGGCAGATAGGGACCAAACTGTCTCACGACGTTTTAAACCCAGCTCACGTACCTCTTTAAATGGCGAACAGCCATACCCTTGGGACCGGCTACAGCCCCAGGATGAGATGAGCCGACATCGAGGTGCCAAACACCGCCGTCGATATGAACTCTTGGGCGGTATCAGCCTGTTATCCCCAGAGTACCTTTTATCCGTTGAGCGATGGCCCTTCCATACAGAACCACCGGATCACTATGACCTGCTTTCGCACCTGCTCGACTTGTCGGTCTCGCAGTTAAGCACGCTTATGCCATTGCACTATCAGCACGATTTCCGACCGTACCTAGCGTACCTTCGTACTCCTCCGTTACGCTTTGGGAGGAGACCGCCCCAGTCAAACTGCCTACCATGCACTGTCCCCGACCCGGATCACGGGCCAAGGTTAGAACCTCAAACAAACCGGTGGTATTTCAAGGACGGCTCCACCGAAACTAGCGTTCCGGTTTCATAGCCTCCCACCTATCCTACACAGATCGGTTCAAAGTCCAATGCAAAGCTACAGTAAAGGTTCATGGGGTCTTTCCGTCTAGCCGCGGGTAGATTGCATCATCACAAACACTTCAACTTCGCTGAGTCTCGGGAGGAGACAGTGTGGCCATCGTTACGCCATTCGTGCAGGTCGGAACTTACCCGACAAGGAATTTCGCTACCTTAGGACCGTTATAGTTACGGCCGCCGTTTACCGGGACTTCAATCAAGAGCTTGCACCCCATCATTTAATCTTCCGGCACCGGGCAGGCGTCACACCCTATACGTCCACTTTCGTGTTTGCAGAGTGCTGTGTTTTTATTAAACAGTCGCAGCCACCAGTTTATTGCAACCCCTTCACCCTCCTGGCGCAGGCCAGTCAAGCTACAAGGGCGTACCTTATCCCGAAGTTACGGTACCAATTTGCCGAGTTCCTTCTCCCGAGTTCTCTCAAGCGCCTTAGAATACTCATCTCGCCCACCTGTGTCGGTTTGCGGTACGGTCATCGTTAGACTGAAGCTTAGAGGCTTTTCTTGGAACCACTTCCAATTGCTTCGCTCCCTAAGGAGCTCGCGCCGCACCCTTGAATTACGCGCCCGGATTTGCCTAAGCGCCTTCTCCAATGCAGCGACCGGGACTTCCAACACCCGGACAACCTTCCGCGATCCGTCCCCCCCCATCGCATCTAACAATGGTGCAGGAATATTGACCTGCTTCCCATCAGCTACGCATTTCTGCCTCGCCTTAGGGGCCGACTCACCCTACGCCGATGAACGTTGCGTAGGAAACCTTGGGCTTACGGCGAGGGGGCCTTTCACCCCCTTTATCGCTACTCATGTCAGCATTCGCACTTCCGATACCTCCAGCACGCTTTTCAACGCACCTTCGCAGGCTTACGGAACGCTCTCCTACCATGCGTGCAAAGCACGCATCCGCAGCTTCGGTATATAGCTTAGCCCCGTTACATCTTCCGCGCAGGACGACTCGATCAGTGAGCTATTACGCTTTCTTTAAAGGGTGGCTGCTTCTAAGCCAACCTCCTGACTGTTTTAGCCTTCCCACTTCGTTTCCCACTTAGCTATATTTGGGGACCTTAGCTGGCGGTCTGGGTTGTTTCCCTCTTGACACCGGACGTTAGCACCCGATGTCTGTCTCCCGTGATTGCACTCTTCGGTATTCGGAGTTTGCTATGGCGGGGGAATCTGCAATAGACCCCCCCACCATGACAGTGCTCTACCCCCGAAGGTGAGACACGAGGCACTACCTAAATAGTTTTCGGAGAGAACCAGCTATTTCCAAGTTTGTTTAGCCTTTCACCCCTATCCACAGCTCATCCCCTAACTTTTCAACGTTAGTGGGTTCGGACCTCCAGTACGTGTTACCGCACCTTCATCCTGGCCATGGATAGATCACTTGGTTTCGGGTCTACGCCCAGCAACTGAACGCCCTATTCGGACTCGCTTTCGCTACGCCTGCCCTATACGGTTAAGCTTGCTACTGAACGTAAGTCGCTGACCCATTATACAAAAGGTACGCCGTCACCCCTTACGAGGCTCCGACTGTTTGTATGCATGCGGTTTCAGGATCTATTTCACTCCCCTCCCGGGGTTCTTTTCGCCTTTCCCTCACGGTACTGGTTCACTATCGGTCGATCACGAGTATTTAGCCTTGGAGGATGGTCCCCCCATCTTCAGACAGGATTTCACGTGTCCCGCCCTACTTGTCGCACACCTAGTTCTTTCATACTGTTTTCGCCTACAGGGCTATCACCTGCTATGGCCGCACTTTCCAGAGCGTTCGGCTAACAATACAAATAAAGAGTGCAAGGCTCATCCCATTTCGCTCGCCACTACTTTGGGAATCTCGGTTGATTTCTTTTCCTGCGGTTACTTAGATGTTTCAGTTCACCGCGTTCGCTTCACTGGACCTATGTATTCAGTCCAGGATGACCCAAAAGGGCCGGGTTTCCCCATTCGGACATCTACGGATCAAAGCTCGTTTGCCAGCTCCCCGTAGCTTTTCGCAGGCTACCGCGTCCTTCATCGCCTGTGATCGCCAAGGCATCCACCACATGCACTTGTTCGCTTGACCCTATAACGAGTCTGTCTCGTTACAGGTTGAGTTCTCGCGTTGTGCCGTATTCCAATTGAGTCAAACATAGAGTTCGAATCATCTTGAGATACATCGATACAATCACAACCCGGATAACTTTCACGTCCATCTCAAGACGCTTCCGCTATCCAAATTACTTACTTCTTCCAGATTGTTAAAGAACGACAGCCGATATGGTGTTACTCATATCACTCTGACTGGCTCAATCGCCAATGACAAAAGTTCGACTACGTCGAACGCTTGTCATTGAAGATTGGTGGAGGCAGACGGGATCGAACCGACGACCCCCTGCTTGCAAAGCAGGTGCTCTCCCAGCTGAGCTATGCCCCCATGTACAGAATATCCTCAGGTGTGAGCCGGTCGGCTTGGGGTACTCGTAAGCGCCAAAGCGCTAACGATCACCGACACGTCAGACAATGGTGGGTCTGGTTGGATTCGAACCAACGCCCCCCGCCTTATCAAGACGGTGCTCTAACCGACTGAGCTACAGACCCCTGAGTCTGTCTTTAATTTACAGCCGATAAGCGTGAGCGCTCAACTTTGCGAGAAGCTCTGGAAAGGAGGTGATCCAGCCGCACCTTCCGATACGGCTACCTTGTTACGACTTCACCCCAGTCATGAATCCTACCGTGGTGACCGTCCTCCTTGCGGTTAGACTAGCCACTTCTGGTAAAACCCACTCCCATGGTGTGACGGGCGGTGTGTACAAGACCCGGGAACGTATTCACCGCGGCATGCTGATCCGCGATTACTAGCGATTCCAGCTTCATGCACTCGAGTTGCAGAGTGCAATCCGGACTACGATCGGTTTTCTGGGATTAGCTCCCCCTCGCGGGTTGGCAACCCTCTGTTCCGACCATTGTATGACGTGTGAAGCCCTACCCATAAGGGCCATGAGGACTTGACGTCATCCCCACCTTCCTCCGGTTTGTCACCGGCAGTCTCCTTAGAGTGCTCTTGCGTAGCAACTAAGGACAAGGGTTGCGCTCGTTGCGGGACTTAACCCAACATCTCACGACACGAGCTGACGACAGCCATGCAGCACCTGTGCGCCGGTTCTCTTTCGAGCACTCCCGCCTCTCAGCAGGATTCCGACCATGTCAAGGGTAGGTAAGGTTTTTCGCGTTGCATCGAATTAATCCACATCATCCACCGCTTGTGCGGGTCCCCGTCAATTCCTTTGAGTTTTAATCTTGCGACCGTACTCCCGAGGCGGTCAACTTCACGCGTTAGCTACGTTACTAAGGAAATGAATCCCCAACAACTAGTTGACATCGTTTAGGGCGTGGACTACGGTATCTAATCCTGTTTGCTCCCCACGCTTTCGTGCATGAGCGTCAGTATTGGCCCAGGGGGCTGCCTTCGCCATCGGTATTCCTCCACATCTCTACGCATTTCACTGCTACACGTGGAATTCTACCCCCCTCTGCCATACTCTAGCCTGCCAGTCACCAATGCAGTTCCCAGGTTGAGCCCGGGGATTTCACATCGGTCTTAGCAAACCGCCTGCGCACGCTTTACGCCCAGTAATTCCGATTAACGCTCGCACCCTACGTATTACCGCGGCTGCTGGCACGTAGTTAGCCGGTGCTTATTCTTCCGGTACCGTCATCCCCCGGCTATATTAGAACCAAGGATTTCTTTCCGGACAAAAGTGCTTTACAACCCGAAGGCCTTCTTCACACACGCGGCATTGCTGGATCAGGCTTTCGCCCATTGTCCAAAATTCCCCACTGCTGCCTCCCGTAGGAGTCTGGGCCGTGTCTCAGTCCCAGTGTGGCTGGTCGTCCTCTCAGACCAGCTACTGATCGTCGCCTTGGTAGGCCTTTACCCCACCAACTAGCTAATCAGCCATCGGCCAACCCTATAGCGCGAGGCCCGAAGGTCCCCCGCTTTCATCCGTAGATCGTATGCGGTATTAATCCGGCTTTCGCCGGGCTATCCCCCACTACAGGACATGTTCCGATGTATTACTCACCCGTTCGCCACTCGCCACCAGGTGCAAGCACCCGTGCTGCCGTTCGACTTGCATGTGTAAGGCATGCCGCCAGCGTTCAATCTGAGCCAGGATCAAACTCTTCAGTTTAAACCTGTTACTGTTTTCGGTTCAGTTAAGAACCGGTCGCTCACTCAAAGCTGACAGGAATATGAATTGCTTCATAAACCTGACTTACTTTAGTGTGAGACTCTTGATACTTTCGCTTTCTGATCCGAAGATCAGCTCGCTTCCATCAAGCGCCCACACTTATCGGCTGTTAATTTTTAAAGAGCATGTCTGCGAGAAACCGTTTGTTTCTCAGCAGCGCTGCGTTTTCAGCAGCAGAGAAGCGAGATTATGAACCGTGTTTCGCAGATCGTCAACAACTTTTTAACTGCTCCGTTGCGACTGCGGGGTTCATCTTCCTGCGCCAGCCGTGCGCCCAACCTGCTGCACATCACCGACTTCGCTTCCCTCTCCCGCGCCGCGTTTCCGTTTGCGCGAAAGAGGCGTGATTCTATGCACCCCGCACCCTTCGCGCAAGCCCCTTCGTGAAATTATTTTGAAAAAGCCACCGTGCGCTATCGCGCACGGTGGCTTTGAACAGAATGGGCCGGGTGTCGCTATTGGCGTCCGGGCCGCCGGCAACGCTTCCTCTATATATAGGAGCGCGTCACTTGCCGCCCACGGCAGCCTGCAACTGCTCGACCGGTACCGCGTCGGCCATTGCCGTGTAGCCCGCATCGCTCGGATGGATGCCGTCGCCGCTGTCGTATCGACGCTGCAGCACGCTCGGGCGCGCCGGATCGCGCAGCACCGCATCGAAGTCGACCACGCCGTCGAACCCTCCACCACTCCGGATCCACCGGTTCACCTCGAGCCGGATCGCCTCGCGCCCGGCCGGCAACCCGGCCGGCGTGAGCGTCGCGCCGAAGACCTTCACACCCTGGCGGTGTGCCGCGTCGATCAGCCGACGATAGCCGTCGATCAGCGACGCGGCCGTGACCTGTGTGTGCGGATGGTCGCAATCGAGCCCCGCGCGCGGCGGCATCGCCGCGAAGTTGATGTCGTTGATCCCGATCAGCACGACCGCTGCCTTCACGCCCGCGCGCGACAGCGCATCGCGCTCGAACCGCGCCCCCAGCGACGTGCCGTAGCACGCGGAATCGCTGAGCAGCCGGTTCCCGCTGATGCCGAGATTCACAACGCCGATCGAATCGGCGCCCGACGCCGCCAGCCGACGCGCGAGCGCGTCCGGCCAGCGGCGGTTCCGGTTCACGCTCGAACGCAGCCCGTCGGTGATCGAATCGCCGATCGCGGCTACGCTGGCGCGCGCGGAACCGGCCTCGACGGCCAGCTCGGTCACCCATGCGTATTGGGTAAAACGGGTGCGGAACGCGGCGGCGCCCGGATCGTTCACGTGATCGCCCGGCGCAGAGACATAGTTGAACTGGTTCGACACACGGTGCCAGACCATCATCCGTTGATTCGGTCCCATCTGGAGACTGATGGCATATGGTTGCCCCGCCGCCACGTCGATCGCCACCGGATCGCTTTCGAGTTCCTGGCCCGGCGCGAGCGTGACCGACGCCTTGCCGCCGAACCGGACCGGCACGGCCGCGCCGCCGGCGAGTGCAGCGCCGCTGCCGGCGCGCGCGAGGCTCGCGGCCTCGACGACCAGCGGTGCGTGACCGTATGCATTGCTCATGCGAATTCGCGCGGCCCGTCCCGACACCGTCGGGTAGACGATCTGGCGCACGGTACGCCCGGCCACGTCGGGTGCGCGATAAAGCGGCGGCGGTGCGGCAAGGTCGGGAATCGGCTGCAACGCGGTCGCCCACGCGGCGACCCATCCTGCCGGCGCGGCCGAAGCCGCGAACGGCGACACGAAAACGGCCGCGCCCAGCACGGCCGCGGCGAAACTGCTTCGGAATGACATCGGCAAAATCCTCATCGGAAAGCGGGCATTGTGCCGCAGAAGACGCGCGATTCACGCGGCGGTCCGCGCTCGCGCAACCTGATCAGGCCCCCACGTCCCTCGTTTACCCGAGTCCCACCGCAAATCCTCAAGAAATTTATTAACCGACCGGTCGGTTGGTTTATACTGCGCACACATTCAACCGGACGAGAATCTCGCCATGTACACGCAATCCCTCGACATCCCCGGCAACGTCGCGCCGCTCGACGCCGCAGCCGAGTCGCCCGAGCAGGCGCGGTTCGATGCGGTGATGGCCGCGGACGGCAAGATCGAACCGCAAGACTGGATGCCCGACGCCTATCGCAAGACGCTGGTTCGCCAGATCTCGCAGCACGCGCATTCGGAAGTCGTCGGCATGCTGCCGGAAGGCAACTGGATCTCGCGCGCGCCGAGCCTGAAGCGCAAGGCGATCCTGCTCGCAAAGGTCCAGGACGAAGCCGGCCACGGCCTCTATCTTTATAGCGCGGTCGAAACGCTCGGCGTGTCGCGCGATTCGCTGATCGACGCGCTGCACGCAGGCAAGGCGAAATACTCGAGCATCTTCAACTACCCGACGCCGACCTGGGCTGACGTCGGCGTGATCGGCTGGCTCGTCGACGGCGCCGCGATCATGAACCAGATCCCGCTGTGCCGCTGCACGTACGGCCCGTACGCGCGCGCAATGATCCGCGTGTGCAAGGAGGAGTCGTTCCACCAGCGCCAGGGTTTCGACGCACTGCTGTCGATGATGAAGGGCAGCGACGCGCAGCGCGCGATGGTGCAGCAGGCCGTGAACCGCTGGTGGTGGCCGGTGCTGATGATGTTCGGCCCGAGCGACGCCGATTCGGTCCACAGCAGCCAGTCCGCGAAATGGGGCATCAAGCGGATCTCGAACGACGACCTGCGGCAGAAGTTCGTCGACGCGACAGTCGACCAGGCAAAGGTGCTCGGCGTCACGCTGCCCGATCCCGACCTGAAGTGGAACGACGCGCGCGGCCACCATGACTACGGCACGATCGACTGGGACGAATTCTGGCGCGTGGTCAACGGCGACGGCCCGTGCAACAAGGAACGCCTCGCGACCCGCGTGAAAGCGCACGAGGACGGCGCATGGGTGCGCGAAGCCGCGCTCGCGCACGAAGCGAAGCGCCGCGCCCGCGCCGAACAGCACGCCGCCTGAGCGGCACCATCGAATTCAGGAATCAGGAGAAAGTGATGAACAAGGAATGGCCGATCTGGGAAGTGTTCGTGCGCAGCAAGCAGGGCCTCGATCACAAGCATTGCGGCAGCCTGCACGCCGCCGACGCGTCGATGGCGCTGCGCATGGCGCGCGACGTCTACACGCGCCGCCAGGAAGGCGTGAGCATCTGGGTGGTGCCGTCGTCGGCGATCACCGCATCGGATCCGAACGAGAAGGCCGAACTGTTCGAGCCGGCGGGCGACAAGATCTACCGTCACCCGACGTTCTACACGCTGCCCGACGAAGTCAACCACATGTAACGCCCGCGCCATGACGATCACGCCCGAACACCTCTCCTACGTGCTGCGCCTCGCGGACAACGCGCTGATCCTCGGTCAGCGCAACGCCGAATGGTGCGGCCACGGCCCGATCCTCGAGGAAGACATCGCGCTCACCAACATGAGCCTCGACCTCATCGGCCAGGCGCGCATGCTGTATACGCACGCGGCCGAACTCGAGCGTCAGCTCACCGGCGCGACGAAGACCGAGGACGACTACGCGTACTTCCGTACCGAGCGCGAGTTCGCGAACTTCACGCTCGCCGAGCTGCCGCACTACGGCCCGGTCTCCGGCACCGCGCACGCCGACAAGGACTACGCGGTGACGATCGTGCGCAACTTCCTCTATGCGGCGCTGATGCTGCACGTGTGGACCGCGCTGGAAACGTCGACCGACACGCAACTCGCCGCGATCGCCGCGAAATCGGTGAAGGAAACCCGCTATCACGTGCAGCACGCACGCGAGTGGCTCGTTCGCCTCGGCGACGGCACCGACGAATCGCACCGTCGCGCGCAGGATGCGCTCGACTACCTGACCCCGTACACGCGCGAATTCTTCGCAGCCGATGCGATCGACGACGCGATCGCCGCACCGGGCATCGGCCCGGCGCCGGCCGCGATCGAAGCCGCATGGCGCGCGGACGTGGACGATGCGCTCGCCGAGGCGACGCTCACGCTGCCGGCGCCCGTGATGCACGTGACGACCGGCAAGCAGGGCGAGCACTCGGAGCACATGGGCTACCTGCTCGCGGAAATGCAGAGCCTCGCGCGCCAGCACCCCGGCGCGACCTGGTAACCGGCCAACGCCACGGAGCCCGACGATGTCCGTCCAGACCGCCGCCCCCGCCGACGCCGCGCCCGCCGCGCGTCACGACGATCCGCTGCTCGCCCGTGCATGGGACGTGCTGGAAGCCGTGCCCGACCCCGAGATCCCGGTCGTGTCGATCCGCGAGCTCGGCATCCTGCGCGACGTCCGCCGCGCGGACGACGGCCTGCTCGAAGTCGTGATCACGCCGACCTACTCGGGCTGCCCGGCCATGTCGCAGATCGCCGAGGATGTCGCCGCCGCGCTGCAGGCGGCCGGCCTCCCGCCGCACCGGATCGAGACGGTGCTCGCGCCCGCGTGGACGACCGACTGGATCACGCAGGAAGCGCGAGACAAGCTGCGCGCGTACGGCATCGCGCCGCCGGTCGGCCAGTGCGGCAGCGCCGCGCCGCGGGAAAACGTCGTGCGCTTCGTGCCGCGGCCCGTCGCGGCGCCCGCCTGCCCGCGCTGCGGCTCCACCCGCACCGAGCGTCTCGCGCAATTCGCGTCCACGGCCTGCAAGGCGCTGTATCGCTGCGTCGACTGCCGCGAACCCTTCGACTACTTCAAACCCTACTGAATATGGCGACCCCGCAATTTCATCCGCTGCGTATCCGCGACGTGCGGCCCGAGACCGCCGACGCCGTGACCGTCTCCTTCGACGTGCCGCCGGAGTTGCGCGACGCGTACCGCTTCACGCAAGGCCAGTTCGTCACGCTGAAGACCCACATCGACGGCGAGGAGACGCGCCGCTCGTATTCGATCTGCGTCGGCACGACGGACTACGACCGCGACGGCGAACTGCGCATTGGCATCAAGCGCGTGCGCGGCGGCCGCTTCTCGAATTTCGCATTCGATACGCTGAAGCCGGGCCATACGATCGACGTGATGACGCCGGACGGCCGCTTCTTCACGCACCTGAACGCGGACCACGGCAAGCAGTACGTCGCGTTTTCCGGCGGCTCGGGGATCACGCCCGTGCTCGCGATCGTGAAGACGACGCTCGAACTCGAGCCGCGCAGCACGTTCACGCTGATCTACGGCAACCGCAGCGTCGACGCGATCATGTTCGCGGAGGAGCTCGAGGACCTGAAGAACCGCTACATGAACCGCTTCGTCCTCTATCACGTGCTGTCGGACGACCAGCAGGACGTCGAACTGTTCAACGGCGTGCTCGACCAGGCGAAATGCGCGGAATTCCTCGCTACGCTGATGCCGGCCGACGCGATCGACGAGGCGTTCATCTGCGGCCCCGCGCCGATGATGGACGCGGCCGAAGCGGCGCTGAAGGCGGCCGGCGTGCCGCAGGCGAAGGTGCATGTCGAGCGCTTCGGCACGCCGCTGCCGCAGGCCGGCGCGCCGGTCGTCGAGATCACCGACCAGACGCCGGCCGCCGAGCTGGAAATCGTGCTCGACGGCAAGAAGCGCAAGCTGCGCCTGCCGTACGAAGGCGTGAGCCTGCTCGACGTCGGCCTGCGCGCGGGCCTCGCGCTGCCGTACGCGTGCAAGGGCGGCGTGTGCTGCACGTGCCGCGCGAAGGTGATCGAGGGCGAAGTGCGGATGGAGAAGAACTACACGCTCGAGGCGCACGAAGTGAAGGACGGTTTCGTGCTCACGTGCCAGTGCCATCCGATCAGCGACAAGGTCGTCGTGAGCTTCGACGAGCGTTGAGCGGCATCGCGTCGCGGCGCCGGACGGTTTCTCGCCGTCACACATCTCGCTTACACTAGGGGCCGCCGGCCGGCTGGACATCGCAACGTCCGCCCGGCCGGCGGCTTTCTTTTGTTGACGACAGGCCGATGAGTACCATTCATGTGATTCAGGGCGGCACCGCCGCCGCGTCGCTGAGCGAGGCACTCGCGCAAGCCGGACGCGACGAACGCGTCGTCGGATTGCTCGACGATCTCGGCGTCGGGCCGCTGAAGGGCGCCGACGAGACGCCCGACACGCGCGCCGCCTTCTGGGAGCGCGTGCTCGGCGACCAGATCCCCGACTGGAACGCGGAAATCGAAGACGAATTCGCGCGCCTCGACCAGCTCGCGATGGATGCGGGCCAGGTGGTCGTGTGGCACGCGCCGAGCGTCGGCGACAAGCTGCTGCTGCGCCGCGTCGCCTATCACCTGCGCAATGTCCCGCAGCGCCTGAACGAAGTGCGGCTGTCGGCCGCCGATCTCGACTCGGCGCAACGCGCATCGTTGTCGCGCACCGACCAGGCATGCTCGACCGGGATGTTCTCGCCCGCGGAACTGGCGCGGAAACGGCCGGCGGCCGCGCCGATCTCGGTGCTGCGGATCGGCCGCCTCGCGCTCGAATGGCAGGAAGCGAAGCACCTGAACGCCGAACTTCGCTATTGGGTCAGTAACACGATCAAGAGCGGCTACTACGCCGATCTCGACGCGCTGATCGTCGCGCGCGCGGAAACCGACTGGCTGCCCGCGCGGCGCCTCGTCGGCAGCATCATGGCCGACGCCGACCGCGGCAGCCTGTTCGTCAGCGACTCGATCGCCTGGTGGCGCTGCCGCGAACTCGCGGCGGCCGGCCGGCTCGAGCTGCAGGACGACGCGCCCGCCGCCCTCTCTTTCACGCAGGTGCGCGCGGCCCGCGCGGCCACCGCGCACCGCTAATCTTCCGCATTCGACCATGGCCCGTACCCGAGCGCCCGACCACGAATCCCAGCGTGAGCAGATCCTCGATCTCGCCGCCGAGAAATTCGCGCAGACGAGCTACCCGAGCACGTCGATGTCCGATCTCGCGACCGCGAGCGGCACGTCGAAGGCACGCCTTTATCACTATTACGAGAGCAAGGAAGCGATCCTGTTCGACCTGCTCGACCGCTACACGAAGCGGCTGATGCTGATCATCGCCGAGGTCGAAGGGGCGAGCCAGCGGCGCGGCCTCAGCGAGCGCGACGCGTTCGCGGAGCTCGTGCGCGCGTTCCTCTCCGAATACGAGACGTCGCACAGCCGTCACGTCGCGCTGCTCAACGACGTGAAGTACCTCGAGGACGCGCAGCGCGAGATCGTGCTCGACCGCCAGCGCGATATCGTCGCAGCGTTCACGCGGCAGCTCGCGCGCGCGTACCCTGACCGTATCTCGAAGGAAAACCAGACATCCGTGACGATGATGGTGTTCGGGATGATCAACTGGACGTTCACGTGGCTGAAGCCGGGCGGCCGTCTCGGCTACCGCGACTTCGCCGAGCAGGTGATCGACCTGATCGAACGCGGGCTGTCGACGGCGGCCTGATTGCCGCACAGCAGCAAGCGTTGCAGGACGGGCACACTGCGGCGGCCCGTCGCGCATTTCATATGATGAATTTTAAATCCGTTAAAAATCAAATAGATACATGATTAACTAAGCGGATTTAGAATTCATCCTCCAGCATAAATAAGGTTAAATACGGGTTTTCCCCAATCCAGGGGCCGACGGTCGGGTAAAATGCTGTTGCGTTGCACAACCCGCTGTACGGTCACATATTGAGGAACCCACGATGAACACGCAATTGAACGGCAATGCCGATGTCGTCGGCACCGCCGGTAGTGCGCCGGTTCTCGTCAGGGAACTGGCTTCCAAAGACCGTGAGCAGATGCTCACCCACTTTCTCTCGCTCGACGAAGAGGACCGCCTGCTGCGCTTCGGCCAGATGGTGCCCGATCACGTGATCGAGAACTATGTCCGCACGATCGACTTCGGTCGCGACACCGTGTTCGGCGTGTTCGACCACGAACTCGAACTGATCGGCGTCGGCCACCTGGCCTACCTGCCGGCCGAGGGCGACAAGCGCACGGCCGAATTCGGCGTGTCGGTGCTCGAAAGCGCACGCGGCCGCGGCGTCGGCTCGAAGCTGTTCGAGCGCGCGGCGATCCGCAGCCGCAACACGCACGTGACGATGCTGTACATGCACTGCCTGTCGCGTAACGCGACGATGATGCACATCGCGAAGAAATCCGGGATGCGCATCGAGTACGCGTACGGCGAAGCCGATGCGTACCTGTCGCTGCCGCCGGCCGACCACTCGACGATCATCGCCGAGATGCTGCAGGAACAGGCCGCGGTGTTCGACTACGCGCTCAAGCGCCAGGCGCACCGCACGTCGAAGTTCATCGAATCGCTGATGCCGGCCGCGCTGACGGCGTAACATCGGCCGACCGGGCGCGCTGCTGCGGCACGCCCGGCCCCCTTTTCCCCTTCCTCCGCCATCGGCGCGCGCTAGCGCACCGAACGAATCGGCAACGCCGTCGTCTCCTTGAAGCATTCGAGCGAAAAGCTCGTCTTCACGTCGATCACCGACGGGTGATGCAGCAAGTGCTCCTGCACGAAGCGGGAGAAATGCGCCATGTCCTCGACCTGCACGCGCAGCAGGTAATCCATGTCTCCCGTCATCGCGTGGCACGCGACCACTTCCGGCCAGGTCTGCACGGCCGCGCGAAACAGCTCCGCGTGGGTCGCGCCCGCGCGGGCCGACGTCTCGTCGGCCCGCACCGGCGCCAGGCCGCCGCGCTTCTCGAGCCGCACGCTCACGTACGCGAGCAGGTCGAGCCCGAGCTTCTGCGGATCCAGCAGCGCGACATAGCCGGTGATCACGCCGATCTCCTCGAGCCGCCGGATCCGCCGCAGGCACGGGCTCGGCGACAGGTTCACGCGTTCGGCGATCTCCTGGTTCGACAGGCGCCCGTTCTCCTGAAGAATCGCGAGGATCCGCCGGTCGATGGCATCCAATTCGGCTTGCGCCATCTTCTGCCCTCCAATGATTGTTTAGAGACTGGAAATTGCGTCATCGTAGGCACGGACGATTAAGTTCGCAAGTTTCCGCTCGCGGCCGCCCGCTACACTTTGTCGCACGTACCGATTCGTTGCGCACGCCGACGCGTGCGCCGCCTTCGACATCGAACCGGGCCGGGCACGCGCACGTCGCCCCGGCCGATCGCCCCGCACAGGAGACACGACATGCAGATCCCCAACTGGGACAACCCCGTCGGCACCGACGGCTTCGAATTCATCGAATACACGGCGCCGGACCCGAAAGCGCTCGGACAACTGTTCGAACGGATGGGTTTCACCGCGATCGCGCGCCACCGCCACAAGGACGTGACGGTCTACCGCCAGGGCGACATCAACTTCATCATCAACGCCGAACCCGATTCGTTCGCGCAACGCTTCGCGCGCCTGCACGGCCCGTCGATCTGCGCGATCGCATTCCGCGTGCAGGACGCCGCGAAGGCATACAAGCACGCGCTCGAACTCGGCGCATGGGGCTTCGACAACAAGACGGGCCCGATGGAGCTGAACATTCCGGCGATCAAGGGCATCGGCGATTCGCTGATCTACTTCGTCGACCGCTGGCGCGGCAAGAACGGCGCACAACCGGGCGCGATCGGCGACATCAGCATCTATGACGTCGACTTCGAGCCGATCGCCGGCGCGAACCCGAACCCGGTCGGTCACGGCCTCACCTACATCGACCACCTGACGCACAACGTGCATCGCGGCCGCATGCAGGAATGGGCCGAGTTCTACGAACGCCTGTTCAACTTCCGCGAAGTGCGCTACTTCGACATCGAAGGCAAGGTGACGGGCGTGAAGTCGAAGGCGATGACGTCGCCGTGCGGCAAGATCCGCATTCCGATCAACGAGGAAGGCTCGGACACGGCCGGCCAGATCCAGGAATACCTCGACGCGTACCACGGCGAAGGCATCCAGCACATCGCGCTCGGCACGAACGACATCTACGGCGCGGTCGACGGCCTGCGCGGCAAGGAAGTGAAGCTGCTCGACACGATCGACACGTATTACGAGCTCGTCGACCGCCGCGTGCCGAACCACGGCGAATCGCTGGACGAGCTGAAGAAGCGCAAGATCCTGATCGACGGCGCGCGCGACGACCTGCTGCTGCAGATCTTCACCGAGAACCAGATCGGGCCGATCTTCTTCGAGATCATCCAGCGCAAGGGCAACCAGGGCTTCGGCGAAGGCAACTTCAAGGCGCTGTTCGAATCGATCGAGCTCGACCAGATCCGCCGCGGCGTCGTGCAGGACAAGGCCTGACGCGTCCGGCGAGCGGCGGCCCGAGGCAACCGGGCCGGCCGCACGATCCGGCGGCACAAAAAAAAGGGCGGGAATCCGACGATTCCCGCCCTTTTCACATTCCGGCGCGGCCTGCCGGCCGCGCGACCGGATCAACGCGCGTTCGCCTTGGACTCGACGACGCATTCTGCCGCCGGCTGCGCGACGGCATCCTGGGCCGGCACGATCTGACGCATCTGCACGCCGGCTGCCGCCAGTGCGCTCGCGCCTTGCGCGCGCACCGGGCCGGTCATCGCGAAAAACGCGGCGGACACGATCAGGAAACTCTGGATATGACGTGTGTTCATTGCACCTCCTGTAAAACTGCCGGCGCCTCCCCGATTGCGTCGAAACGAACCAACGCGGCCGGGCACCTCCGGCAGGCCGACAAGATTAACGGCATTTGCCCGCAGATGGAGCCGGCTTTACATGCATTTACATGATGTAACGCATGGTCAAGCCCTTTTTCCTGGTGCGCCGCCGCATTCCGGCCGATGGGCGGCGGGTTTGCCCCAGTGCTACCATCGCTTAAAACCGGCCAATATGCCGGCCACTGTCGACGCGTTCACAAGACGCCGGAGCAGTCGAGTTTTGGTGATCCCAAACTGGGTGGAGGAGACTGTTAATGAATGCCCCGCTAGACGCAGGCCAACGCGCGTCGCTAGAAGCCGCGCTGAAGTCCGTCACGCTTGATGACAAATACACACTGGAACGCGGCCGCGCGTACATGAGCGGCATCCAGGCCCTCGTGCGCCTGCCGATGCTCCAGCAGGAACGCGACCGCGCCGCCGGTCTCAACACGGCCGGCTTCATCTCCGGCTATCGCGGCTCGCCGCTCGGCGGCCTCGATCTGTCGCTCTGGAAGGCCAAGCAGTACCTGGCGGCCCACCAGATCGTCTTCCAGCCCGGCATCAACGAAGATCTCGCCGCCACCGCCGTGTGGGGCTCGCAGCAGGTGAACCTGTACCCCGGCGCGAAGCACGACGGCGTGTTCGGTATGTGGTACGGCAAAGGCCCGGGTGTCGACCGCACCGGCGACGTCTTCAAGCACGCGAACTCGGCCGGCTCGTCGCAGCACGGCGGCGTGCTGGTGCTCGCCGGCGACGACCACGCGGCGAAATCGTCGACGCTCGCGCACCAGTCCGAGCACATCTTCAAGGCCTGCGGGCTGCCCGTGCTGTTCCCGTCCAACGTGCAGGAATATCTCGATTTCGGCCTGCACGGCTGGGCGATGAGCCGCTACTCGGGCCTGTGGGTCGCGCTCAAGTGCGTGACGGACGTCGTCGAATCGTCGGCGTCGGTCGACATCGACCCGCATCGCACCGAGATCGTGCTGCCGACCGACTTCATCATGCCGGACGGCGGTCTGAACATCCGCTGGCCCGACCCGCCGCTCGTGCAGGAAGCGCGGCTGCTCGACTACAAGTGGTACGCGGCGCTCGCCTATGTGCGCGCGAACAAGCTCGACCGGATCGAGATCGATTCGCCGAGCGCGCGCTTCGGGATCATGACCGGCGGCAAGGCGTACCTCGACGTGCGCCAGGCGCTGACCGACCTCGGCCTCGACGACGAAACCTGCGCGCGGATCGGCATCCGGCTCTACAAGGTCGGCTGCGTATGGCCGCTCGAAGCGCAGGGCGCGCAGGCATTCGCGCGCGGCCTCGACGAAATCCTCGTCGTCGAGGAAAAGCGCCAGATCCTCGAATACGCGATCAAGGAAGAGTTGTACAACTGGCCCGACGCGCAGCGGCCGCGCGTGTTCGGCAAGTTCGACGAGAAGGACGGCGCCGGCGGCGAATGGTCGGTGCCGATGGGCAACTGGCTGCTGCCCGCGCACTACGAACTGTCGCCCGCGATCATCGCGAAGGCGATCGCGACGCGCCTCGAGAAGTTCGAGCTGCCGTCCGACGTGCGCGCGCGCATCGCCGCGCGGCTCGCGGTGATCAACGCGAAGGAAATGGCGCTCGCGAAGCCGCACGTGCAGACCGAGCGCAAGCCGTGGTTCTGCTCGGGCTGCCCGCACAACACGTCGACCAACGTGCCGGAAGGCTCGCGCGCGATCGCCGGCATCGGCTGCCACTACATGACCGTGTGGATGGACCGCAGCACCAGCACCTTCAGCCAGATGGGCGGCGAAGGCGTGCCGTGGATCGGCCAGGCGCCGTTCACGGACGAGAAGCACGTGTTCGCGAACCTCGGCGACGGCACCTATTTCCACTCGGGCCTGCTGGCGGTGCGCGCGGCGATCTCGTCGAAGGCGAACATCACCTACAAGATCCTCTACAACGATGCGGTCGCGATGACGGGCGGCCAGCCGGTCGACGGCGTGCTGACGGTGCCGCAGATCACGCACCAGCTCGCGTCCGAAGGCGCGAAGAAGATCGTGATCGTCACCGACGAGCCGGAGAAGTACGACAGCCAGAAGGCGCTGCTCGCGCCGGGCGTGACGATCCATCACCGCGACCAGCTCGACGACGTGCAGCGCGAGCTGCGCGAGATCGCCGGCACGACGATCCTGATCTACGACCAGACCTGCGCAACCGAGAAGCGCCGCCGTCGCAAGCGCGGCACCTATCCGGACCCGGCCAAGCGCGTCGTGATCAACGAAGCGGTATGCGAAGGCTGCGGCGACTGCTCGGTGCAGTCGAACTGCCTGTCGGTCGAGCCGCTGGAAACCGAGTTCGGCACGAAGCGCCAGATCAACCAGTCGAGCTGCAACAAGGACTTTTCGTGCGTGAAGGGCTTCTGCCCGAGTTTCGTCACGGTCGAGGGCGGCCAGTTGAAGAAGCCGAAGGCGGTTTCGGTCGACGGCGCTGCGCTGCCGCCGATCCCGGAACCGACGCTGCCGGACATCGACCGCGCGTACGGCGTGCTCGTCACGGGCGTCGGCGGCACGGGCGTCGTCACGATCGGCGCACTGCTCGGGATGGCCGCGCACCTTGAGAACAAGGGCGTGACCGTGCTCGACGTCACGGGCCTCGCGCAGAAAGGCGGCGCCGTGATGAGCCACGTGCAGATCTCGCATGCGCCGACCGACATCCACGCGACGAGGATCGCAATGGGCGAAGCCGACCTCGTGATCGGCTGCGACGCGATCGTCACGGCCGGCGACGAGTGCACGTCGCGGATGCGGCACGATGCGACGCGCGTGGTCGTCAACAGCGCGCAGACGCCGACCGCCGAGTTCATCAAGAACCCGAACTGGGCGTTCCCCGGCGTGTCCGCGGAGAACGACATCCG
Source organism: Burkholderia pyrrocinia (assembly GCF_022809715.1). NCBI lineage: Bacteria > Pseudomonadati > Pseudomonadota > Betaproteobacteria > Burkholderiales > Burkholderiaceae > Burkholderia > Burkholderia pyrrocinia. The sequence continues at coordinate 296,986 of NZ_CP094459.1, read as the reverse complement.
CGCGGCGGCAGGCGTTGCCGTCGATTTCATCGACGCGAACCGCTTCGCGGTCGCGCTGCTCGGCGACGCGATCTACACGAACCCGTTCGTGCTCGGCTACGCATGGCAGAAAGGCTGGCTGCCGCTCACGCTCGCGTCGCTCGAACGCGCGATCGAGCTGAACGCCGTGTCGGTGGAGAAGAACCGCGCGGCCTTCGACTGGGGCCGGCGCGCCGCATACGACCTGGCGAGCGTGAAGCAGGCCGCGGCCGGCGATGCGCGCCCCGCGCAAGGCGCCACGGTGATCGCGCTGCACACGAAGAAGGCGGTCGACGCGTTGATCGCGAAGCGCGTGGAATTCCTCACCGCGTACCAGAACGCCGCGTACGCATCGCGTTATGCGGCGTTCGTCGACAAGGTGCGCGCGGCCGAGCGCGCGCTGGCGGACGGCGACACGATGCAGGAGCAACTGACCGAAGCGGTCGCGCGCAACCTGTTCAAGCTGATGGCGTACAAGGACGAATACGAGGTCGCGCGGCTGCAGTCCGATCCGGCGTTCCTCGCGCGCCTGTCCGCGCAGTTCGAAGGCGACTGGAAGCTGAAGTTCCACCTCGCGCCGCCGCTGTTCGCGAAGACGGACGCGCACGGCCATCTCGTGAAGAAGGCGTACGGCCCGTGGATGATGTCGGCGTTCCGGCTGCTCGCGAAGGCGAAGTTCCTGCGCGGCACGGGGCTCGACCCGTTCGGCCGTACCGAGGAACGCCGCACCGAGCGCGCGCTGATCGGCGAGTACGAAGCGCTGATCGGCGAAGTACTTGGCAGGCTGAACGCGGCCAACCGCCCGCTCGCACTCGAGCTCGCGGCGCTGCCGGACGGCATTCGCGGCTATGGCCACGTGAAGGAGAACAACCTGCGCGCGGTTCGCACGAAGTGGAACACGCTGCTCGCGAAGTGGCGTTCGCCGGCGGGCGGCCAGTCGCACCAGCAGGTCGCGTAACGGCGCGCGGCGGGCATTCGCAGCTCGGACACCCGCCGCGCCGGTAGCGATTCACGATAAAAAAACGCCACGGGACGCAGGTTCCGTGGCGTTTTTCATTGCGCCGCGCCTGAAGCGCGGCGCACGCGGGCGCGAACTTACTTCGTGTTCACGTTCGCGGCGGCAACGGCCGTCATGTTGATGATCCGGCGCACGGTCGCGGCCGGCGTCAGGATGTGGACCGGCTGCGCCGCGCCGAGCAGGAACGGGCCGACCGTCACGCCTTCGCCGCCGACCATCTTCAGCAGGTTGTACGCGATGTTCGCCGCTTCGACGTTCGGCATGATCAGCAGGTTCGCTTCGCCCGACAGCGTCGTGCCCGGGAAGGCCTGCTTGCGGATCACTTCCGACAGCGCCGCGTCGCCGTGCATTTCGCCGTCGACTTCCAGGTTCGGCGCACGTTCGACGATCAGCTTGCGAGCCTCGGCCATGCGGCGCGACGACGACGACGGCGCGCTGCCGAAGTTCGAGTTCGACAGCAGCGCGGCCTTCGGCGTGATGCCGAAGCGCTCGATCTCGGCCGCGGCCTGGATCGTCATGTCGGCGAGCTGTTCGGCGCTCGGCTGCTCGTTCACGTACGTGTCGCACAGGAACAGGTTGCGGCCCGGCAGCATCAGCAGGTTCATCGCCGCGAAGTGCTCGGCGCCCTTCGCACGGCCCAGCACCTGATCGATGAACTTCAGGTGGCTGTGGAACGTGTCGATCATCCCGCAGATCATCCCGTCCGCGTCGCCCAGGTGCACGAGCATCGCGCCGATCAGCGTGTTGAACTTGCGCATCGCGGCCTTCGCGACTTCCGGCGTCACGCCGTCGCGCGCGGCGATGTCGTGGTACGCCTGCCAGTAGCGGTGATAGCGCGTGTCGTCTTCCGGATTGACGATCTCGAAATCGACACCGGCCTTCAGCTTCGAGCCGATCTTCTGCAGGCGCATCTCGATGACCGACGGACGGCCGACGATGATCGGCTGTGCGATCTTTTCCTGCAGCACGAACTGCGCGGCGCGCAGCACGCGCTCGTCCTCGCCCTCGGCGAACACGATGCGGGCCTGCTTCTTCTTCGCGGTCGCGAACACCGGGCGCATCACCATGCCGGTGCGGTAGACGGTCGCGCCGAGCTGCTCGCGGTACGCGTCCATGTCCTGGATCGGACGCGTCGCGACGCCCGAATCCATCGCGGCCTGTGCGACGGCCGGCGCGATCTTGATGATCAGGCGCGGGTCGAACGGCTTCGGAATCAGGTATTCCGGCCCGAATTCGAGCGAGTGGCCTTCATACGCCTTCGCGACTTCCTCGCTCTGGTCGGTTTCCTGGGCCAGCTCGGCGATCGCGCGCACGCACGCGAGCTTCATTTCTTCCGTGATCGTCGTCGCGCCGACGTCGAGCGCGCCGCGGAAGATGAACGGGAAGCACAGCACGTTGTTGACCTGGTTTGGGTAGTCCGAACGGCCGGTCGCGACGATCGCGTCCGGGCGCACGGCCTTCGCGTCTTCCGGGCGGATTTCCGGTTCCGGGTTCGCGAGCGCCAGGATCAGCGGCCGGTCGCCCATCGTCTTGACCATATCCTGCTTCAGCACGCCCGCGCTCGAGCAGCCGAGGAACACGTCCGCGCCGACGATCGCATCGGCGAGCGTGCGCGCGTCGGTCGTGGCCGCATAACGCTGCTTCGACGGATCGAGATTGCCGCGCCCTTCGTAGATCACGCCCTTCGAATCGGCGACGAGGATGTTCGACTTCGTCAGGCCGAGGTTCACCAGCAGGTCCAGACACGCGATGGCCGCGGCGCCGGCGCCCGAGCACACGAGCTTCACTTCGGACAGCTTCTTGCCGACGACCTTCAGGCCGTTCAGGATCGCGGCCGACGCGATGATCGCGGTGCCGTGCTGGTCGTCGTGGAAGACGGGGATCTTCATGCGCTCGCGCAGCTTCTGCTCGATGTAGAAGCATTCCGGCGCCTTGATGTCCTCGAGGTTGATGCCGCCGAGCGTCGGCTCGAGCATCGCGATCGCCTCGACGAGCTTGTCGGGGTCGGACTCCGACAGTTCGATGTCGAACACGTCGATGCCCGCGAATTTCTTGAAGAGGCAGCCCTTGCCTTCCATCACCGGCTTCGCGGCGAGCGGGCCGATGTTGCCGAGACCGAGCACGGCCGTGCCGTTCGTGATGACGCCGACGAGGTTGCCGCGCGACGTGTACTTCTGCGCGTCGAGCGGATCGGCGTGGATCGCCTCGCACGCGGCGGCGACGCCCGGCGAATACGCGAGCGACAGATCGAGCTGGTTCGACAGCGGCTTGGTCGGGGTGACCGAAATCTTGCCGGGTTTCGGGTTCAGGTGATAAGCGAGAGCGGCCTGCTTCAGTTGTTCGTCCATGATTGACCTGCGAGAGACATGCGAAATTTTGACGGTTCAGTACACAGCACCTTCGGCCGCGTCTGCTTGAATCGAGGGGATGGTCGACTGCGAGACGGCACGCGACGCGCCGGGTCGGCACGCCATCGAACCTTGGCGGGTGGCAAGAGGAAAGTACAAAGTACTGAACGATTTCTAAGGGTCGCCTAGTGTACACCCCGCGCATGACACATGTTGGTGCAGCGCCGCATCCCCGGCATCGCATCGGAGCGATCCGCCCCCGCTTGTTTCGCCGGTGGCGGGCGGCATCGCGAACCCGCGCGAATTCCGCCGAAAACCGGCCTGAATCGGGTAAAATAGTGGGCTACGCGCGCAGCGATGCGATCGGCCTTCCGATCGCGCCCCCAGCCCCCGGCCGGGTTCCCGTGCTGCGCCACCGGGCCCGCGCCCGCTCCTCGCTCAACACCCAAGGAATGCCCATGACAGGCTACGATCGTCAGTCGATCTCGGATACGACCGCCAAAATCCTGCTCGAAGTGCAGGCGGTGCACTTCAACGCCGAAAAACCGTTCATCTTCACGTCCGGCTGGGCAAGCCCCGTCTATATCGACTGCCGCAAGCTGATCTCGTATCCGCGCGTGCGCCGTGCGCTGATGGAAATGGCGGAAACGACGATCACGCGCGACATCGGCTTCGAGCAGATCGACGCGGTGGCGGGCGGCGAGACGGCCGGCATCCCGTTCGCGGCATGGATCGCGGACCGGATGATGGTGCCGATGCAGTACGTGCGCAAGAAGCCGAAGGGTTTCGGCCGCAACGCGCAGATCGAAGGCCATCTGGAAGAAGGCTCGCGCGTGCTGCTGGTGGAAGACCTGACGACCGACAGCCGCAGCAAGATCAACTTCGTCAACGCGCTGCGTACCGCGGGCGCGACGGTGAACCACTGCTTCGTGCTGTTCCACTACGACATCTTCAAGGAAAGCGTGTCGGTCCTGAAGGACATCGACGTCGACCTGCACGCGCTGGCGACGTGGTGGGACGTGCTGCGCGTCGCGAAGGCTTCGGGCTACTTCGAGACGAAGACGCTCGACGAAGTCGAGAAATTCCTGCACGCGCCGGCCGAGTGGTCGGCCGCGCACGGCGGCGCGACGGGCGCCCAGGAGTGACGCCGCGCCGGCATGCATGCCGGCGCCCCGGCTGAAAAAGCCGCCTGCTTCATCGCAGGCGGCTTTTTTTTGTCCGTCGTTCCGCGCAAGAACCGGTCGCGACCGCGGGTCGCGGTGTGCATCGCTCATCGAACCCTAATGCTAGACTTGATCCATCGCCGCCATCAGCTACGCGGGCAACGCACAACGCCAACAACGCCGGGAGCATCGGTCCGGCCCACGTGACGGGAGAAGCGCCATATGCGTGTGGATCGCCGGATCACTCCGCCTGCGCCATCGGGTCGCCCGTCTCCGTTCATCGCTCTCCTCGTTTGCACCGCCGTCTTCGCGGCGCTGCCCGTTCATGCGGAAGGCCCGTTCATCGTGTCGAGCGACGACCTGACGCCCGGCGGCCCCGTCCGCGCCGCGAACGTGTTCGACCGCGGCGACTGCAAGGGCAAGAACCACTCGCCGCAGCTCGCGTGGCACAACCCGCCGCCCGGCACGCGCAGCTACGCGGTCACGATCTTCGATCCCGACGCGCCCGGGCGCGGCTGGTGGCACTGGGCCGTGGCGGGCATCCCGGCCACGGTCACGAGCCTGCCCGCCGACGCGAGCGCGTCCGGCTTCCTGCGGCGCATCGGCGCGATCGAGGCGCGCAACGACTTCGGGATCGACGGCTACGGCGGCCCATGCCCGCCGCCCGGCAAGCCGCACCGCTACGTGATCACCGTCTACGCGCTGAAGGGCGACGACCTGCGCATCGCGCAGGGCCGACCCGCGCCGATGTTCGAGCACGAGATCGGCACGCTCGCGATCGGCAGCGCGCAATTCACGGTCAGCTACGGGCAGTGACGGCAGTAGCGGGCACCACGCGACGCCACGCCGCCGCGCCGCGCTTGCCGGCCGCCGCGAATTTCAGTGCGCCGCATGCGCGCGTTTTCCCGTCATTTCGGCTTGCTAGACTCGTCGTCACCGGTCGCGGCATCACACGCCGCGCATCGGTCGCGCCGCCCGCCGGCGACGCGTGACGCGGCAGGCCGCTGCGGCCGCCGTTCCCGTCCCTTTCCGGAGAACGCTTCATGTCGAACATCGTCATCGTCTATCACAGCGGCTACGGTCACACGCAGAAACTGGCCGAGGCCGTTCACGCGGGCGCGCAGGACGCCGGCGCGGCCGTACGCCTGATCGCCGTCGGCGACCTCGACGACGCGGGCTGGGCCGCCCTCGACGCGGCCGACGCGATCGTCTTCGGCGCGCCGACCTACATGGGCGGCCCGTCGGCGCAGTTCAAGCAGTTTGCCGACGCGACGTCGAAAGCGTGGTTCACGCAGAAGTGGAAGGACAAGATCGCCGCGGGCTTCACGAACTCCGCGACGATGAACGGCGACAAGTTCTCGACGATTCAATATTTCGTCACGCTGTCGATGCAGCATGGGATGGTGTGGGTCGGCACGAGCCTGATGCCGGCCAACTCGAAGGCGGCCACGCGCAACGACATCAACTACCTCGGCGGCTCCACGGGCCTGCTCGCGCAGTCGCCGGCCGATGCGACGCCCGACGAAGGCCCGCTGCCGGGCGACCTCGAGACCGGGAAGGTATTTGGCCGGCGCATCGCCGAAGCAACGGCCCGCTGGACCGCCGGCGCCCGCTGAGCCCGCCCCGGCGCCCGCGCCGGCAGGCATCAAAGGGACACAAGACGGCCCGCCGGCCGTCTTTTTTTCGCCCCGCGCGGTGCAGGCGCGCCAGATGACGTCTTAAAATGGCGGTCTCCGGGCGCGGGCCCCCGTTTCATCCAGTGAGAGCGAAATGAGCACCAAAGTTTTTGTCGACGGCCAGGAAGGCACGACCGGCCTCAAGATCTTCGAATACCTGTCGGCGCGCAACGACATCGAGATCCTGCGCATCGATGAAGCGAAGCGCAAGGACGTCGACGAGCGCCGCCGCCTGATCAACGCGTCGGACGTCACGTTCCTGTGCCTGCCGGACGTCGCGTCGCGCGAATCGGCATCGCTCGTCGAGAACCCGAACACGACGCTGATCGACGCGAGCACCGCGTTCCGCACGAGCGCCGACTGGGCCTACGGCCTGCCCGAACTGACCCGCGCGCAGCGCGAGAAGATTCGCACGTCGAAGCGTATCGCGGTGCCGGGCTGCCACGCATCGGCCTTCGTGCTCGCGATGCGTCCGCTCGTCGATGCGGGCATCGTCGCGCCGACGTTCGCCGCGCACAGCTACTCGATCACCGGCTACAGCGGCGGCGGCAAGTCGATGATCGCGGACTACGAGAACGCGGCGCCGGGCGGCAAGCTCGCGAGCCCGCGCCCGTACGCACTCGGCCTCACGCACAAGCACCTGCCGGAAATGGCCGCGCACACGGGCCTCGCGAACCCGCCGATCTTCACGCCGATCGTCGGCCCGTTCCTGAAGGGCCTCGCGGTGACGACCTACTTCACGCCCGAACAGCTCGCGAAGCGTGCGACGCCGCAGGACGTGCAGCGCGTGTTCGCCGAGTACTACGCGGACGAAGCGTTCGTGCGCGTCGCGCCGTTCAACGCGGACGCGAACCTCGACGGCGGCTTCTTCGACGTGCAGGCGAACAACGACACGAACCGTGTCGACCTGTTCGTGTTCGGCAACGAAGAACGCTTCGTCACGGTCGCGCGCCTCGACAACCTCGGCAAGGGTGCGTCGGGCGCCGCGATCCAGTGCATGAACCTCAGCATCGGCGCGGCCGAGGATGCGGGCCTCACGCGCTGATCATCCTCTCTTGCGATGCAAAGCCGGCCGCTGGCCGGCTTTTTATTTACCCATATCAGGCAATAAATAAAATTCTGTTCGCGCATTTACAATTATTTACAAGCTTTCCATTGCGCGATTACCAGCGAATTAATTGCCCCCTTCTTTCTCCAGTCAATCCCGAATAGGGATAAACCGGATACCGCCCGCTTTAAACGCCACCGTTATACGCGCGAAGGCTCTTCGACAGCCTCCCGGGCGTGGCACATCCCCCACTCCGGCAGCTTTCGACAGCCCTTCATCCGTTTTAATTCTTACCGAATGCCATGTCGGACAAGGATTAAAAACACGGCATCCGTTTCAATCGCCTTTTTTAGACGAGTTCATCAATTGACAGCAAAAATCAAGGCAGCGACATTAGCTCGCACAATTAAACGATTGGAGACAGCGGCATGTCGCACGCCTTATCGAAGGGGGTGGCAACGGCCTTTGCCATTGCCCCTTTCCTGGTTGCCTGTGGTGGGGGGGATTCCGGCGGCGCGCTCGCGCCGATCAATGCGCCCCAATGTTCCGGATCGAGCTGCGGCACGCAAGGGCCGCCGCCGTCACAGCCCGTCAACGGTTCGCTGTGTCCGGCCAACGCCGACATCGTGAAGAGCACGTATCTCGGCGGCGCCGGTAGCGGCGAGATCGTCAGCGTCAACATCGACGCGGTCGCGATGACGTACACGCTCAAGTGGCTCGAATCGCCGATTCCGCTGAAGACGGGCACCGTCACGCCCAGCCGCGTCGGCACGACGATCACCGGCAAGGCCATCCACCCGCCGACCGGCACGCTGCCGACCGCCGAGCAGACGCGCTGCGCGTTCGTTCTCACGCCGGGCACGGGCCCCGCGCCGGACGGCTCGACCTATTCGACGGCCGCCGACTTCAACCAGGCGAACCCGCCGATGCTGCTCGTCGGCATGGGTGTCGCGGGCGGCGGCATTCCCGGCGCGACGATCCAGTACGACGGGCTGACCATCATCCCGGGCATCGTGCAGAACGTCGGCCAGGTGCCGAACCGCCACTTCGATTTCTATCCGTTCCTCGGTTTCGCGAATACGACGACCGACCTCACGAAGCTGCCGGGCACGTACAACGCGCTGATCTACCACCTCGTGCCGTCGGGCAACTACGCGACGAAGGGATCGAACTCGAGCGAGACGTTCGATGCGAACGGCGCGTGCACGTCGACCGGTTCGGGCGGCTGCCAGACGACCGGCGACCCGTGGAAGGCGAGCGCGAACGGCGGCTACTTCGACAGCACGAAGGCACCGCAGACGCTGCCGCAGACGCAACTGCCGATCGTCGGCGCGACCGGCAAGTCGGCGACCGCGCACATGGTGATCGGCCAGCTCAACGGCGCGACGGTGCCGGTGATCGTGCGCACGGGCAACGTGAACCTCGGCACGCCGCCGCTGCACACGGACGCGCAGGTCGACGACGAATCGGGCATCGCGGTGCTCGGCGCGGCGACGGCAATCACGTCGGGTGCGATCGACGGCGGCTACGCGGGCGCGGACTCGAACTTCAAGTACACGGCTGCGCTGATCCGCGGCAGCAACGCGTCGTTCATCAACCCGACCACGCAGGCCGAGGAAGACGGCTTCACGCTCGACTACGGCCAGGCGACGCCGGGTCTGCTGAACGCGAAGACGACGCCGCCGAGCGGCGCGACCTACCCGTCAGCATCGGGCGTGGTGATCGCAACGGGCGGGCTGTACGCGGCACTCGTGCAGGGCACGGTGAACGGCGGCGTCACGTCGACGTCGGCGAACTCGACGACTTCGTCGACACCGTACTTCGGCGTGGGCGCGCAGATCAGCAAGTAGCGATCGAGGACGCGGCGGCGGCACACCCGCCGCCGCGCGACGGACGAAGCGCGCGGCACCGCGCACGCAGGACGAGCACAAGCAACAGAAGCGGCCGACAGGGAGCTGGCCGCCACACAAGACAAATCTGGAGGAGCAACATGAAGCGCAACCTCATTCTGGCGGCGGCCTTTGCCGCCCCCCTTCTTTCCGCATGCGGCGGCGGCAGCGACAACCCGCCCCCGCTCGTCGAAGACCGGCTCTGTCCCGCGTCGCTCGACTACAGCACCGTGTTTACCGGCGGCGCGGGCAGCGGCGAACTCGCCAAGGTCCAGCTCGACACGACCAAGATGACCTGGCAGGTCACGTATGTCGAATCGGCGGTTCCGCAAACGACCGGCACCGTCGTGCCGACCCGCGCGGGCACCGTCGACAGCGGCACGCTCACGCAGGAAACGCTGCTGCCGACCAACAAGCTGAACCAGTGCGCATTCCGGCTGAACGGCGCGAGCCTCGACTCGACGCGCCCGGCACGGATCTTCGTCGGCTTCGGCGTCGCCGGCGGCACGATTCCCGGCAAGGAAATCCAGTTCGGCGGCGTGCTCGGCCAGGCCGCGGTGCCCGACACGAAATTCCCGTACTACCCGTTCATCGGCTTCTCGTCGATCGAGACCGACATCACGAAAGTCGCGGGCACGTACAGCCATGTCGGCTTCGGCGAGGTGCCGTCGCAGAACTTCGCGCCCGCGTCGATCGACGCGAAGGTGACGATCAACGCGGACGGCTCGTGGACCAAGTGCGACACGACCGGTCAGTTCGCCGGCGGCGCGTGCGCGCAGCAGGGCACGAACTTCGTGCAGTCCGCGGACGGCAGCGGCGCGTTCCAGTCGAACAACTACCGCAGCCAGCTGAAGCCGACGCTGTCGGCGACGCCGCAGGGCAAGGGCTTCATGATCGTCGGCAAGCTGCGCAACCAGCTCGTGCCGATTCTCGTGCGCACCGGCGTCGCGAACCCGAACCCGACGCCGGACAGCAACGGCGTGCCGGGCCTCACCGCCGACGACGAATCGAGCATCTCGATCCTCGCGCCGCAGACGGCGGTCGCGGCCGGCTCGCAGAACGGCGAGTACATCGGCGTCGACAGCGAGTTCAACTACCGGACCACCGCGCTGATCAACACCCAGGCGACGCTGCTCGATCCGTTCCAGCCGTCTCAGGCATCGCTCACGCGAGTGCTCGACCTCGACTACACGCAGAAGGTGCCGGGTACGGTCACGACGATCCACACGGGTTCGGGCAGCACGTCGCCGACCGGCAAGTTCATCTTCTCGGGTGGCGTGTTCGGTTTCCTCGATAACGCGGGATCGACGCCGTATTTCACGATCGGCGCGTTCGTCCAGTAAGCGGAGGGAAGCCGTGATGAAGAAAACCCTTCTCTGCGCGGCGGCCGGCGCCGCCGCACTGGCGCCGCTCGCGGCGCATGCGCAGAGCGCCGGCAGCAACGTCGTCACGCTGGGCTGGTTCCACGTGATGCCGCAGCAGAGCAGCACGCCGATGACGACCAACGTCGCGCCGACGCCGATCAACACGCCGCTGCGGCTGCCGCCGTCGTTCACGTCGCCGGGCACCGGGTTGCGCACGAGCGGCGCCGACACCGTCGGCCTGACGATCAGCCACTTCCTGACCGACCATATCGCGGTCACGTCGGTGGCCGGCGTGCCGCCGGTGTTCAAGGTGTCGGGCCAGGGCACGATCAAGCCGCCCGGCCCGGCCGGCGCGCTCGGCACGCAGAACATCGGGCTGGCATCGGTCAACCCGATCGTGAAGAGCGTGCGGCAGTGGAGCCCGGCCGTGCTGCTGCAGTACTACTTCGGGCAGGCGACCGCGAAGTTCCGGCCGTTCCTCGGCCTCGGCGTGTCGTACAACTGGTTCAGCGACCTGCAGCTCAACACGAACTTCATCAAGCAGACGCAGGACAACCTCGGCGCGATTCTCGCGGCGGGCGCGGGCAAGCCGGGGACGACATCGGTGGAGGCGAAGGCGTCGTCGTCATGGCAGCCGGTGTTCAACGCGGGCCTGCAGTACAACATGACCGAGCATTTCGGGCTGATCGCGTCGGTGACGTATATCCCGCTGAAGACGACGTCGACGGTGACGATCAAGGCGGCCGACGGTTCGGTGCTCGCAGAGTCGAAATCGGACCTGAAGGCCGACCCGATCATCAGCTACGTCGGGATGACGTACAAGTTCTGAGCCCGGCGACGGACGACGAATGGAAAGAATGGAACGCCGCGGCAAAATCGCAGGCAAAAAAAAGCCCGCCTAAGAGGCGGGCTGAATCCATATCAGAGGAGACATGGAGGAGACAGGTGCCACTATAGCGAATCGGTTTCCGCAATGCAACATTTCCGTAGAGAAAATAAGGATTTTCCCTCGAACGCCGGCTCTAAATCGCTTCGCTGGCTTCTGACCCCTTCCCGATCTCCCCGTCCAGCACCTCGGCCAGCGCGTCGCGCAGCAGCGCGACGGGCCGCACCAGGCGGCCCGGCAGCGCGCCGTGCACGATCCATACGTTGATCCGCGTCTCCAGCCCCGCCGTTTCCACCACCCTCAGCGCATCGCGATGCGCGCTGCGCGCCAGCGCGTTCGGCGGCGCGATCCCGATGCCGGCGCCGCGCGCGACGAGCGACAGCTGCAGCTCCGAGCCGAATGCCTCGACCGCGACGTCGAACGGCAGTCCGGCCGCGCCGAGCGCGCGGCTCAGCGCCGAGCGCATCCCGCAGCCGTCCTGGCTCAGCACCCACGGAAAACCCGACAGCGTGTCGAGCGACAGCGGACCGTCCGGCAGCGGAAAGTCGCGCGCGGCGACGAGCACCGTCGGTTGCGTGGCGAGCAGCGTCGCGGTGAACGCGTCGGGCAGCACCGCGCTCGCCGGCACCATCACGGCCGCGACGTCGAGCGTGCCGCGCTCGATGCCCTGCATCAGCGCCGGCGACCAGCCGGCCGTCACGCGCAGCGTCAGGCGCGGGAACGCGTCGCGCAGCCGGTCAATCGGCCGCTCGAGCGCCAGCTCGGACAGGAACGGCGGGACGCCGATGCGTAGCTCGCCCGACGGCTCGCTGTCCGGCGCACCCGCCGCCATCAGTTCGTCGACCGCGCCCAGCACGTTGCGCGCGAGCGCATAGACGTCGCGCCCGGCGGCGGTCGGCTTCAGCGGCTTGCTCTGTCGTTCGAGCAGCGGCATGCCGAGCAGCGTTTCGAGATTCTGCACGCGCCGCGTCAGGCCCGGCTGCGTCAGGTGGAGCTTCGCAGCCGCGGCGACCATCGACCCGCTGTCGACCACCGCGACGAACGCCAGGAGATCACGCGTATTCAAAACAAACTCGCATAATCATATTAGACATATTTCAATTGTCGCATAAACATCCGCCGCCTACGATGGGAAGTCCTTCGCCCCACACCCCAGGCTTCCGATGAACTGCCCTGCCGACTCCTGTCCCGCCGCCGTTCGCACGCCCGTCGACGCGCCGCCCGCGCTGAGCGCGGGCATGACGCTGTTCTTCGCCGCGACGGTCGGCGTGATCGTGATGGACCTGTTCGCCGCGCAACCGCTGACAGGCCCGATCAGCGCCGACCTGCACCTGCCGGCGGGCCTCGCCGGCCTCGTCGCGATGCTGCCGCAACTCGGCTACGCGGCCGGGCTCGTGTTGCTCGTGCCGCTGGTCGACCTGCTCGAGAACCGCCGCCTGATCGTCGCGACGCTCGTTGCATGCGCGGCTGCGCTCGCGCTGTCCGCGTTCACGCGGTCGGGCTCCGTGTTCCTGCTGGCGACGCTCGCAGCCGGCGCCGCGTCGAGCGTGATCCAGATGCTGGTGCCGATGGCCGCGTCGATGGCGCCCGAAGCGCAGCGCGGCCGCGCGGTCGGCAACGTGATGAGCGGGCTGATGCTCGGCATCCTGCTGTCGCGGCCGCTCGCGAGCCTGATCGCGGGCTCGGCCGGCTGGCGCGCGTTCTACGCGCTGGCCGCGCTCGCGAACGCGGCGATCGCCGTCGTGCTCGCGCTGCGCCTGCCGTCGCGCACGCCGTCGATCACGGCCGGCTATCGCGCGCTGCTCGCGTCGATGGGGCGCCTGCTCGCCGACGAACCGGTGCTGCGCCGGCATGCGCTGTCAGCCGCGCTCGCGATGGCCGCGTTCAGCGCGTTCTGGACCGCCGTCGGGCTGCGGCTCGCGCAGCCGCCGTTCGGCCTCGACCTGCACGGGATCGCGCTGTTCGCGTTCGCCGGCGCCAGCGGCGCGATCGTCACGCCGCTCGCCGGCCGCGCCGGCGACCGCGGATACGGCCCGGCCGCGCAGCGGATCGCGCACGGCACGATGCTCGCGGCGCTCGTCGTGCTCGGCATCGCGGGCGCCGGCTGGTTCGGCTTCGACGCGCATGCACATCGCGGTCTCGCACTGGCGCTGCTCGCCGGCGGCGCGGTGCTGCTCGACGCGGGTGTCATCGTCGACCAGACGATCGGCCGCCGCGAGATCAACCTGCTCAACCCGGCCGCGCGCGGGCGCCTGAACGGGCTGTTCGTCGGGCTGTTCTTCGTCGGCGGCGCGCTCGGCGCGGCGCTCGCGGGCAGCGCGTGGGCATCGGGCGGATGGAGTGCGGTGTGCGGCGTCGGGTTCACGTTCGCCGGTGCGGCCGCCGCATTCGGCCTCTCGGCCGGGCGCCTGGCCGGCGCGGCGGCGTCGACTCGCCCGCGTGCATGAGCGAACGTGAAGCGGACGCAAATCGGGATAGGGGCGGTCAGGCAGCCTGACCGATCCCCTCCCACACCACCCGGCATGCGGGTCCGCACCGGGCGGTTCGAGCAGTTGAGGTCATGAGAGTCGAGGCACGCCGAGACGGTCGAAGTAGGCGATCGGCATCGCTCGATTCAACCGCAGGCGGCTGTTATGCCACCAACTGCAGCTGTTTGCGGCCACCTTGCGAGCGTCCGCTTCCGAGGCGCCGAGCGCCAACAACTCCCGATACATCGTCGTGCCCCGACGCCAGTGCTTGAGCTGCATCGCGCGCAGCCGGTGTCTGATCCACTCGTCGAGTGCGCGGAACACCTTGGGCGTCTGCGCCAGCTGGAAGTACGCCTTCCACCCCAGTAAGTACGCCCGTAGTCGCTCCACACTCTGCGGCAGGCTACGTCCGCCCGAGCGGCGAGTCAGCTCCCGGATGCGCTGCTTGAAGGTCTCCAACGCCTTTCGGGCCACCGTGCATTTGACTCGGCCTCCGGCACTACGCAGCAACGCGTAGCCCAGGAACTTGCGTCCGTGCGCGGCCACTACCGCCGTCTTGGCTTCGTTCACCTTCAGGTGAAGTCGATCATAGCGCTTACGCAAGCCATCCAGCACCCGTTCGCCCGCCCGACGACTGCACACGTATACGTTGCAATCATCGGCGTAACGCACGAAGCGATGACCCCGCTTCTCCAATTCACGATCCACCTCGTCCAGCAGCACATTGGCCAGTAGTGGCGACAGCGGCCCGCCTTGCGGCGTGCCTTCGTGGCGCTCCATGACCACCCCGCCATCCATGATCCCGGCCACAAGGTAATGGCGAACCAGCCGCAGCACGGCCTTGTCCGCGATCCGCCTCGACAGCCTTTCCATCAGAATGTCGTGATTGACCCGATCGAAGAACTTCTCCAGATCCACATCGACCACCACCCGGTAGCCGTCCTGCACATGCCGTTGGGCCATCAGCACCGCGTCACGCGCACGACGCCCCGGCCGGAAGCCGTAGCTGTGTTCTGAGAAGGTCGGGTCAATGATGGGCTGCAAGACTTGCAGCAGGGCTTGCTGGATCAGTCGATCCGTCACCGTCGGAATCCCCAGTTCACGCATCCCGCCACCAGGCTTCGGAATCTGGACGCGCCGCACCGGCTGGGGCCGGTAGCTTCCCTCCAGTAACGCTTCCCGAATCCGGGGCCAGTGCGTCTTCAGGGCCTCCGCCGTTTCGGCGATCGACTTCCCATCCACCCCGGCACTGCCGCGATTGGCTTTGACGCGTTTCCACGCCATCACCAGATTCGCTCTCGCGAGCGCCTGCGCAAGCAGGTCATCTCGCCCTGAACCTCCGGTTTCGAATCGCGCCGGCCGTGCTTCATCACGCACTACTTCAGGCTCGGCTTCACCTCGCCTTCCCGCATTGCGCCCCGCACTCGCGGGCTTCTGATGCACTGCACGTTCGAGCGACACGGCCTTCGGCCCTCCTACTCGTTCGGCCCTTCGCCCACAACCGGCAGCTACTACGGCCTCTGCTGACTTCTCGCTCCGGCTTACCACCGTCGCCCTTTCAGGCATGAGGCGAGATCTCCCCAGGTAAGAACGCACTCCTTCGCTGCACAACCGCCGGATTTACGCCACTTCGCCTTGATCACAAGAGCTTCGCGGCTCTTTGCCCGCTCGCCCTGCTCGGCAGCGCCTTCTATCCGATTCTTGTCCATCGGCTCGCAGCTTACGCTCCACGCTTCCTCCCCACGCTCGGTCACCCTCACGCAGTTGCGCTTCGCTTCATTCGCTGTGATCAACTCATGGCGAGACTTTCACTCGCAGGAGTGCGCCCATGCTGGGCGCACAAAGACGAACGCCCCGCCCCCTTGCGAGGGACGGGGCGTTCGGCGCGCCTGAGTCAGCCCGGGATCAGTGACGGACCAGCGCCATCATCGCGCCGAAGCCGACGAACAACCCGCCCGTCAGCCGGTTGAAGATCTTCGCGACGCTCTGGCTCTTCAGCGTCGCGCCGATGCGCGTGCCGAACGATGCATAGACGAGGTACCAGCTCACCTCGATCACCGCGAACGTGACGACGAGGATGCCGAACTGCGGCAGTGTCGGCTCGGCCGCGTTGATGAACTGCGGCAGCAGCGCGGCCGCGAACAGGATCGCCTTCGGATTGCTGCCCGCGACCAGGAAGCCGTTGCGGAACAGTACCCAGCGCGATGCCGACGCAGCCTGGCGCGACACGGTTTCGACGTCGGCGGCCGACGGCGCATCGTCGACGCGCGCCCGCCACGCCTTCACGCCGAGATAGATCAGGTAGGCCGCGCCCGCGAAGCGCAGCGCGTTGAACATCGTCGGCCACGCTTCGAGAAACACGCCGAGGCCCGCCGCCGATACCGACAGCATCAGCACCAGCGCGCTCAGGCAGCCGGCCATCGTCGCCGACGAGCGCCGCAGCCCGTGCCGCGCGCCATGCGTCATCACGAGCAGCATGTTCGGGCCCGGAATCGCCGACACGACGAACACCGTCGCCACGAAAAGCCACCACGTATGCAAGTTCATGCCCGCCTCTGCGTGAAAGAAAGTAGAAAGACGAAACGCCGATTATGCCGTGCGCGCCGCGCTCCTGTCGCGCCCGGGATCAACGGCCCGCGCGGCGCAGCGCGACTTCGCCGAGCACCGCGAAATCCTGCTCGCCGCCGCCGTGCGCGAGCGCATCGAGCAGGCTGTCGCGCACGACGCTCGCCACCGGCAGCGGCACCGACGTGGCGTCGCCGGCCTCCAGCGCGAGCCGGACGTCCTTCAGCCCGAGGCGCGCCTTGAAGCGCGCGGGCTCGTAGCGACGCTCGGCGATCATCGAGCCGTAGCCTTCGTAGACGGGCCCCGGAAACACGCTGCTCGTGATCACGTCGAGGAAGTCGCGCATCGCAACGCCGTGTGCGCCCAGCAGCGCGGACGCCTCGCCGAGCGTCTCGATCGCCGACGCGAGCGTGAAGTTCGCCGCGATCTTCGCGACGTTCGCGTGCTGCGGCAGCGAACCGAACCGCCAGGTCTTCTGGCCGATCGCGTCGAACAACGGCTGCACGCGGTCGATCGCCTCGGCCGGGCCGCCCGCCATGATCGTCAGGCGTGCGGCGGCCGCGACGTCGGGCCGCCCCATCACCGGCGCGGCGACGTAATCGATGCCGCGCGACGCGTGCGCATGCGCGAGCGATTCGGCGAGCGCGACCGACACCGTCGCCATGTTCACGTGGATCAGGCCGCGCGGCGCCTGCGCGAGCAGCGCGTCGTCGAACACGGCGCGCGCGGCCGCGTCGTCGCCGAGCATCGAGAACACGGCGTCGCCGCGAAATGCGTCGGCCGGCGTGTCGACGATCTGCGCGCCGAATGCCGCGAGCGGCTCGGCCCGCTCGCGCGACCGGTTCCAGACCCGCACCGTGTGCCCCGCCTTCAGCAGGTTCGTCGCGATCGCCTGCCCCATTTCGCCCAGCCCGATAAACCCAAGATCCATTGCCCGCTCCTTCGCTCCGTGAAGCCGCGAGTTAAACACAGATGCCGGCCGTCTGCAGCGCCTGCCGCCGGCCGGGCGCGGTGCGATACTGCACGGATGGCGACCGCGACCTTCCGCTTCCACGGCGAACTGAACGCCTTTCTCCCGCGCGCGCAGCGCGACCGCGCGTTCGGGCACGCGTGCGCGCGCGATGCGACGGTGAAGCATGCGATCGAGGCGCTTGGCGTCCCGCATACCGAAATCGGCCGGCTCCGCGTGAACGACGCGCCGGCCGCGCTCGACCGGCCGCTCGACGACGGCGACCGTGTCGAAGCCTTTCCGGAGCGCGCGCAGCCGGCGGTAAACGGTGCAACCGCGCCGAAACCGGAACAATGGCGCTTCGTCGCCGACGCGCATCTCGGCGGCCTCGCGCAATTGCTGCGCCTCGCCGGCTTCGACACCTGCTACGACAACCACTACCGCGACGACGAGCTCGCGGCGCTCGCCGGCCGCGAGGGCCGGGTCGTGCTGACCCGCGACCGCGAGCTGCTCAAGCGGCGCGCGGTCGCGCGAGGCTGCTACCTGCACGCGGTGCAGCCGGCCGACCAGTTGCGCGAACTGTTCGAACGGCTCGATCTCGCGCCGCACATGCGGCCGTTCCGGCTGTGCCTGCGCTGCAATGCGCCGCTGCATCCGCTCGACGCGGAGGCCGCCGCGCCGCACGTGCCGGACGGGGTCCGGCAGCGGCACCGGCGCTTTGCCGCGTGCGACGTTTGCCGGCGCGTGTTCTGGGAAGGCTCGCACTGGCGGCGCATGCGTTCGGTGGTCGACGCGATGCGCGCGCCGGCGCCGCCGGCCGGCCCCGGCGACGCCTGAAAAAACAAAACCCCGCATGCCGGAGCATGCGGGGTTTTTCGACGGGCGGCCGGCAGCGCCGGCCCCGGGCGAATCGCTTAGTTCTGCGTGCCCTTGTCGTTCGTGCCTGCAGCCGAAGCAGCAGCAGCCTTCGCCTTGCCCTTCGCCGAACCGTGGGTCTTCAGCTGGTGCTTCGGCTTGCTGTGATCCTTCTTCGCCGGTGCGGAAGCGGGAGCCGCACCGACTGCCGGCGACGACGCCGACTCCTGTGCGAATGCCGAAACCGATGCGAGTGCGAATGCTGCGGTCATGATCGAAGCGAGCGTCTTCTTCATTGTTCTTCCTTTAGCGGAGAAAAAGTCAAACGTACCGGTGAGAGATGCGAGGCATTCGCATCGGAACGCCAGTCGCGCCGGGATTTCCGGTCGCCGCCGGGCGACCGGCTTGCGCCGTTTCGCCGCGGCAAAGACTGACGTACTGGCTCCATAACGCGCCGCCTTCGCGGCAAGTTGACACGCGGCTTGCGCCTCTCGGGTTTTCCCCGACGACGTCGGTTTCCGGCCGCCCCGGCATGCGTATCCGGCATCGCGCGGCCCGTCCGCCGGCAGCCGCGGCGGCCCGGCAAACCGGCTCTCGCGCGCTGCCCCGCGACGCTATACTGGGCGTCCATCCGTCCCTTTCCCCGGAAACCGGATCGCGGCCGGTCGCCAGACCGCCGCCGTCGCGAGGCGCTCAAATTGCCCGATCACAATCTGGACAAACTGAAAATCGACCGGCGTCCGATCGCACCGGTGCCACGGCGGCGCCGGTGGGTCCGCTATGCGGTCGCCGCCGCGCTCGTCATCGTCGCGATCGTCGCCGGCGTCGCGCTCACCGGCCGGCCGACGGTCGAAACCACGTCCGTCACGTCCGCCTACCCGTACCAGAACGACACGCAGCTCAATGCGACCGGCTACGTCGTGCCGCAGCGCAAGGCCGCGGTCGCGTCGAAGGGCCAGGGGCGCGTCGAATGGCTCGGCGTGCTCGAAGGCACGCGTGTGAAGAAGGACGAGATCATCGCGCGCCTCGAAAGCCGCGACGTCGAGGCGTCGCGGGCACAGGCGCTCGCCCAGGCGAAGGTCGCCCGCGCGAACCTCGGCGTGCAGCAGGCCGAGCTGAAGGACGCCGAAATCGCGTTGCGCCGCACCGCGGTACTCGCGCCGAAGGGCGCCGTGCCGGCCGCGCAGCTCGACATCGACACGGCCCGCGTGAACAAGGCGCGCGCGTCGCTCAACAGCGGCGAAGCCGCGATCGCGTCCGCCGACGCCAATGCGCAGGCCGCGCAGGTCGCGGTCGACCAGACGGTGATCCGCGCGCCGTTCGACGGCATCGTGCTCGCGAAGCATGCGAACGTCGGCGACAACATCACGCCGTTCTCGTCCGCATCGGACAGCAAGGGCGCAGTCGTGACGATCGCCGACATGGACACGCTCGAAGTCGAGGCCGACGTCGCCGAATCGAACATCGCGAAGATCCGCGCCGAGCAGCCGTGCGAGATCCAGCTCGACGCGCTGCCCGACCTGCGCTTCGCGGGCCGCGTGTCGCGCATCGTGCCGACCGTCGACCGCTCGAAGGCCACCGTGCTCGTGAAGGTGCGCTTCGTCGACCGCGACGACCGCGTGCTGCCCGACATGAGCGCGAAGATCGCGTTCCTGTCGAAGCCCGTGTCGGCGCAGGACCGGCAGCCCGTGACGGCCGTGCAGGCGAGCGCGGTCGTCGAGCGCGACGGCCGGCCGGTCGTGTTCGTCGTGAAGGACGACACCGTGCGCGCGGCGGCCGTGACCACCGGCATGCGAATCGGCGAGCTGGTCGCGATCCGCGGCGTGAAACCCGGCGATACGGTCGTGCTCGCGCCGGGCGCGAAGCTGAAGGACGGCGCGAAAGTGGCCGTCGCGAAGAAGTAGCGCCAGCGTGAACGACGCGCCGCCGCCCCTCGTCGAGATCAGCCACGTCGCGAAGTCGTACCGGCGCGGCAACCAGATCGTGCCCGTGCTGACCGACATCACGCTCGATATCGGCGAAGGCGACTTCGTCGCGCTGATGGGGCCGTCGGGTTCCGGCAAGAGCACGCTGCTGAACCTGGTGGCCGGCATCGACCGGCCCGACAGCGGCGAGCTGCGCGTAGGCGGCCTCGACATCTCGCAGCTCGCGGAGGCGCAGCTGGCCGAATGGCGCGCGGCGAACGTCGGCTTCATCTTCCAGTTCTACAACCTGATGCCCGTGCTCACCGCGTTCGAGAACGTCGAGCTGCCGCTGATGCTCACGCACCTGTCGCGCCGCGAGCGGCGCGAGCGCGTCGAACTCGTGCTCGACATGGTGAACCTCGGCGACCGGATGACCCATTACCCGTCCGAGCTGTCGGGCGGCCAGCAGCAGCGCGTCGCGATCGCGCGTGCGCTGATCACCGATCCCGTGCTGATCGTCGCCGACGAGCCGACCGGCGACCTCGACCGCGCGTCGGCCACCGACGTGCTCGCGATGCTGCAGCGGATGAATGCCGAGCTCGGCAAGACGATCATCATGGTGACCCACGACGCGCACGCGGCCGACGCCGCGCGATCGGTCGTGCATCTGGAAAAAGGGGAGCTGATCGATGGGCACGCCGGCTGACCGGCTGCGGGAGCGCGCGCGATGTACGTGCTGAAGCTGATCGCGCGCAACGCGCTGCGGCACCGGCTGCGCACGCTGCTGACCGTGCTCGGGCTCACGATCGCGGTGCTGGCGTTCGGGCTGCTGCATACCGTCGTCGACGCGTGGTACGCGGGCGCGGCCGCCGCGTCCAGCGGACGGCTCGTCACGCGCAATGCGATCTCGCTGGTATTTCCGCTGCCGGTCAGCTACGAGAACCGGATACGCGGCATCGACGGCGTGACGGCCGTGGTCCGCTCGAACTGGTTCGGCGGCATCTACCGCGACCCGAAGAACTTCTTCGCGAGCTTCGCGGTGTCGGAGAACTATCTCGACCTGTATCCGGAATTCATCATCCCGGCGCAGCAGCGCGCCGACTACAACCGCGACCGCCGCGGCTGCCTGGTCGGGCGCCAGCTCGCGACGCAGTTCGGCTTCAAGATCGGCGACGTGATCCCGCTGAAGGGCACGATCTATCCCGGTACGTGGGACTTCGTCGTGCGCGGGATCCTCGATGGCCGCGACGATTCGACGATCACACGCCAGATGGTGTTCCACTGGGACTACCTGAACGAGACGGTACGGAAGCGCACGCCGAAACAAGCCGACCAGGTCGGCGTATTCGTGCTCGGCGTCGCGAACCCGGACGACGGCGCGACGATCGCGCGCAACGTCGACGCCGTGTTCAAGAACTCGCTCGCCGAGACGCTGACCGAGACCGAGCAGGCGTTCCAGCTCGGCTTCGTCGCGATGTCGAACCAGATCATCGCGGCGATCCGCCTGGTGTCGTACGTGGTGATCCTGATCATCATGGCCGTGATGGCCAACGCGATGGCGATGAGCGCGCGCGAACGCACGGCCGAATACGCGACGTTGAAAGCGCTCGGCTTCGGGCCCGGCTTCCTCGCGCTGATCGTGTTCGGCGAATCGGTCGTGATCGCGGTGGCCGGCGGCGGGCTCGGGATCCTCGCGACGCCGCCCGCCGCGAGCCTGTTCAAGCAGGCGGCCGGTGGCATCTTCCCGGTGTTCAGGGTGTCGGCCGAGACGGTCGTGCTGCAGGCCGCGTGCTCGGTCGCGGTCGGCGTCGCGGCCGCGATCGTGCCGGCGTGGCAGGCGGCGCGCGTGCGCGTCGTCGAAGGCCTGCGGGCGATCGGGTAGGCACGCGCATGACGATCCCGCTTACCTACATCGCGCGCAACCTGTGGACCAGGCGGCTCACCACCGCGCTCACCGCGGGCGGGATGGCGCTCGTGATCTTCGTGTTCGCGACGGTGCAGATGCTCGACGCGGGGCTCACCCAGACGCTCGTGTCGACCGGCGAACCCGACAACGCCGTGGTGATCCGCAAGGGCGCCGAGACCGAGATCCAGAGTTCGATCGACCACCAGCAGGCCAACGCGCTCGAGATGCACCCGGCCGTCGCGCTCGGCCCCGACGGCCGGCCGCTCGTGTCGAAGGAAGCCGTGGTGCTGATCTCGCTCGTGAAGACGTCGAGCGGCAAGCCGTCGAACGTCGTGATCCGCGGCGTGTCGCCGTCCGGCCTCGCGCTGCGCCCGCACGTGAAGCTGGCGGCCGGCCGCATGTTCGCGCCCGGCTCGTCGGAAATCATCGTCGGCAGCGCGATCGCGAAAGGCTTCAGCAGCACGCAGCTCGGCGACAGCCTGCATTTCGCGCAGCGCGACTGGACCATCGTCGGCATCTTCGACGCGGGCGGCAGCGGCTTCGATTCGGAGATCTGGGGCGACGTCGACCAGCTGATGCAGTCGTTCCGGCGCACCAGCTATTCGTCGATGGTGCTGCGCATCCCGAGCGCCGACGGCTTCGCGCGCTTCAAGGCCGACATCGACGTCGACCCGCGGCTGACCGACGAGGCGAAGCGCGAGCAGACCTTCTACGGCGACCAGTCGAAGGCGCTGTCGAAGTTCATCAACATCCTCGGCATCACGCTGTCGACGATCTTCTCGATCGCCGCGATGATCGGCGCGATGATCACGATGTATGCGTCGGTCGCGAACCGCGTCGCCGAGATCGGCACGCTGCGCGCGCTCGGCTTCAAGCGCATGAGCGTGCTCGCCGCGTTCCTGCTGGAAGCGCTGCTGCTCGGCTTCGTCGGCGGCGTCGCGGGGCTCGCGTGCGCGTCGCTGATGCAGTTCGCGTCGTTCTCGACGACCAACTTCCAGACCTTCGCGGACCTGTCGTTCCGTTTCGTGCTGACGCCCGCGATCGTCGTGAAGACGCTGATGTTCTCGCTCGTGATGGGGCTCGTCGGCGGATTCCTGCCGGCAATGCGCGCCGCGCGGCTGAAGATCGTCGACGCGCTGCGCGCGCAGTGACGCGCACGGCCGCTCAGCGCACGCGCGGCACCCACGCGCCGTGGAAGCCGGCCGGCACGCGGCGCGGCAGGTGCACGGTCGCGACCGGCCCCGCATCGATCGCGCGCGCATCGAGGATCACGACGTCGCTCGTATCCGTCGCCGCGCGGTAGACCATCACCAGCAGCCAGCCGTCGTCTTCGTCGACGCCGCCCGGGCGCGGCACGAACACGGGCTCGCCGTTCTGGTCGCCGGCCGGCACCGCGTAGCGCGTCGTCGTGCCGCGCGTGTGGTCGAAGCGCATCACGCCGCGCATTTCCGTATTGTTCGGCTGCTCGGCCGCATACACATAGCGGTAGCGGCGCCCCGTCCGGCTTTCGTTGATCCGCGGCAGCTCGATGCCGCCGTCGTCGAGCGGCCCTTCGTCGATCAGCCCGTTCGCCGTATCGATCACGTAGCGCCACAGCTCGCCGACCGGGTTGTCGGCGAAGCGGCCCGTACGCGCGTCGAGCCGCAGGTACCACGGATAGCGCACCGCATCGAGCACGATGCACGATTCGTCGCAGTCGTACGCGTTCACGACGTGCTGGATGAAGCACGGCTCGATGCCGAACCAGCGCACGTCGCCGCCGTGGCGCGCGATCACGCCGATGCGCGCGGCCCGGTCGTCGTGCCAGCGCAGCGGCATCCGGTGGCCGTCTTTCAGCATCGAGAAGTCGTAGCCGACGTTCAGGTCGAGCAGCAGGCTGCGGGTTTCCGTGATCGCGAGGTCGTGCATCATCGACGGCGCGGGCACGTCGAGCGCGATATCGACGCGCTGCACGCCCTGCGCGTCGACGACGCCGTAGCGCAGCCACGGCGCGCGCCAGTCCGCACGAAACGCGATCAGTTCGCCCGTTTCCGGATCGACCTTCGGATGCGCGGTCATCCCGCCGTCGAAACCCGCATGCCGCTCCGACACGCCGCGCGAATCGAGCGCGGCGGTGATCGCGAACGGCGCGCCGCCCTCCGCCAGCGCGAGCAATTCGCCGGCGTGCTGCAGCACGTTCACGTTCGGATTGGTGTCCGGCAGATGCGGCGCCTGCGCGGGCGCATGCACGGCGGCCCAGCGGCGCGTGCGCGCCCAGCGGTTCCGGTAGCCGGCCGCGCGGCCGTGTTCGAACGCGATCGCGTGCAGCATCGCGGCTTCCGGCCACCACGACAGCACGTCGTTCCCTTCGAAGCGGCCGCCCGGCGGATTCGGGCCGTTGCGCAGCAGCGTGCCGTCGAGTTCGCTCGGGATGGCGCCGGTCACGCGCAGGTCGACGAGATCGACCTCGTCGGCGACCGGCGCGATCGCGCCGCGGTTCAGATCGAATGTGGTCATCGCGTCGGACGTTCCGTCAGCAGTCTTCGGTGGACGGCGGCAGGTCGCCGCGCGCCAGCGCGAGCGCATGGCCGCGTATGTCGTCCGGCCATCCGGCGACCAGCTCGGCCAGCCGTACCGCGTCGTTCGCGTACAGCGCCCGCGCAGCCTCCTCGAAACCGGGCAGGTCGCCCGCCATCGCCGACATGAAGTGGTACGCGCGCGCCTGCGCGTCGCGGCGCCGGTCGGCCTCCGCATGCGTGCGCCGCGCGTCCTCGACGAGCTTGCGCAGCGCGACGGACGCGCCGCCCGGCTGCGCGCCGAGCCATTCCCAGTGACGCGGCAGCAGCGTGACCTCGCGCGACACGACGCCGAGCTTCGGCCGGCCGCGGCCGCGCTGCTCGCCCGCGCCGGCCGGCTCGCCGGCCGCACCCGACGCGTCGGCCGGCGGCGGCGCATAGCGCGCGCGGATATCGTCCGCCGTGCCGCGCAGGTCGAGGTCGATCGTGCGGCCTGTCGCATCGTCGAAGATCAGGATCGTGCCGGACGTTGCATCGCCGGCTTGCCGGACCGCGAGTGCGACCGTCGCGAGCGGGCCCGACGCGAGCCGCCGGTGGCCGTCGAAGGCCGTGTACGAAGGAAGGAGCGTGGAAGTTGTCATCGTGGTCGCCCGCAGGCAGGAATCGGAATGGCGCTATTTTTATCCGGGTATAAATTGGATGTCAATATCATCCGGGTAAAAATATCGCCAGCCCCCCCCCACCCTTTGGGCGATCGCGTTGCGCGATCAGATCGTCCGGAGCGGAATCGCCAGGCCGTGCGCGCTTGCGAGCACGTCGTCGAGCGACACATGTCCTTCGAACGCCAGCGACGCCGGCAGCGGCAGGTTTTCCTCGACTGCGTGCGCGAAGCGCACGCCTGCGTCGTCGGCGAGCTGCGCACGCAGCGCGGCGATGCGTGGAAACGCGTCGCGCTCGAACACCGCGTGATAGTCGGCCCAGCGGGCGAGCCCGGCGAAGTATGCGTCGGCCAGCGTGCGCTGCGCGCCCAGCAGCCATGGGCCCTCGCCTCGCGCGAGCAGCGCCTCGAGCTGCCGGTGCGCCTTCAGCACCTTGCCGCGGCCGTATGCCTGCAAGGCCGCTTTCTCGGCGCCTTCGCTGCCGTGTTCGTACACATGCCAGAGCGCGCCGAACGCGCTGAAGAACGTCGTGTTCAACCAGGCCAGCATCCGGTTCAGCCGGTCGAAATCCACGCTGCCCTGGCGGAACGCGAGGCCGCTGTCGAGCGCCTGCACGCCGATGTGGCCGAGGATCGCGAGGCTTTCGGTCAGCACGTCGCCGTTTGCGGTCACGAACGCCGGCGTCTCGGCGACGGGGTTCAATGCGAGGAACGCGTCGCTCGTCACGAGGCCCGGCATCGTGATGCGCGACAGCCGGTACGGGTGGCCGGCCCATTCGAGCGCGACGATCGAGCCGAACGAGCAGCCGGCGGGAACGCCGTAGAGAAGGATCGGGGACATCGGGGTATTCCGCGGAAAGTTGAACGAGCGGTCATGCTCCCACGGCGAACGATGACGCAGTAGCCGCTAGAATCGAAACCCGTCGTTTCTTTTTGTGGACGCTGACAGTGAATCTGAACGATCTCTATCTGTTCGTGCAGGCGGTCGACGCAGGCAGCATGTCGGCGGCCGCGCGCCGGCTCGACCTGCCGAAATCGACGGTGAGCAAGCGCGTTGCCGAGCTCGAGCGCACGCTCGGCGCGCGGCTCGTGCATCGCACGTCGCGCAGCTTCCGGCTGACGCCGGTGGGCGCCGAGTTCTTCGACCATGCGCGCGCGGCCGTGATCGAGGCCGAAAGCGCGCGCGACGCGGTGCTGCGGCAGGCCGCCGAACCGGCCGGCATCGTGCGTATCACGAGCTCGGTGCCGGTTGCGCAGCACATCCTCGCGCCCTGCCTGCCGGCGCTGGCCATCGCGCACCCGAAGCTGCTGCTGCAGATTCACGCGAGCGACCGCCTCGTCGACATCGCTCAGGAAGGATTCGACATCGCGGTGCGCAGCCATTTCGCCCCGCTCCCCGATTCCGCGCTCGTGCAACGACCGCTCGCGACGTCGCCGATCATCGTCGTTGCGTCGCCGGGCTATCTCGCGCGTGCCGGCACACCGGACGAACCGGCCGACCTCGCGCGGCACGACGGGCTCCATCCGGGCCAGCAGCCGTGGCGGCTGCAGCGCGGCGGCGACACCGTCGACGTGGCGCCGCGCATCCGCCTGCTGGCCGACGAATCGACACTGCTGCTGCAGGCTGCGATGGCCGGCATCGGCATGGCCTGCCTGCCCGACTGGATCGCTGGCGATGCACTTGCGTCCGGCGCGCTCGCGCGCGTGCTGCCCGGCTGGCGGGCGGGCACCGTCACGACGACGCTGCTGATGCCGCACCGGCGCGGCCAGTTGCCCGGCGTGCGCGCCGCCGTCGAGTTTCTCGTGCGGCACGTGGAGCGCCATCATGGCGCCGGGGTGGACGGCGCGCGCGCCCGAGCGATCGAATGACTCGATCGATTCAAATGCTGAATCGATCAAATCAGCAATTGGCATGAAAGCGCAAATATCGACATGACAGAATGGCCCGGACGTCCTGCCTGCATCGGCGTCCGGCGCCCGGCCTCCGGCCGGCGGCACCTGCACCCATAACGCGCGCACCCGACGCGCCTGCCGCACGACGGCAACCTTCCGCCTTTCGGAGGAGACAGTCATGAATCCGCTTCAAGCGCTGCCGGCGTCCGCGTCGGCAACGGCCCGGCGCACGCGCGTGCGCTGGCTCGTGCTGGCCGTCCTGTTCGCGGTCACGACGATCAACTACGCGGATCGCGCGGCGATCGCGATCGCAGGACCGAGCCTCGCCCGCGCGCTGCACCTGAGCCACGTGCAGATCGGCTTCATCTTCTCCGCGTTCGGCTGGTCGTACGTGGTCGCGCAACTGCCGGGCGGCTGGCTGCTCGACCGCTACGGGTCGCGCATCGTCTACGCGTTCAGCATCTTCTTCTGGTCGCTGTTCACGCTGCTGCAGGGCGCGATCGGCTTCTTCGGCGGCGCGGCCGCGTTCGCACTGCTGTTCGGGCTGCGCTTCCTGGTCGGCGCGGCCGAGGCGCCGTCGTTTCCGGCCAACAGCCGGATCGTGTCCGCGTGGTTCCCGGCCGCCGAGCGCGGCACCGCGTCGGCGATCTTCAACGCCGCGCAGTACGCGGCGACCGTCGTGTTCGCGCCGCTGATGGGCTGGCTCGTGCACGCGTTCGGCTGGCAGTCGGTGTTCGCGGTGATGGGCGTACTCGGCTTCGCGTTCGTCGCGGTGTGGAACCGCACGATGTACGACCCGAAGGACCACCCGAACATCAACCGCGCGGAACTCGACTATCTCGCCGAAGGCGGCGCGCTCGTCAACATCGACCAGGCGACGGGCGCGCACGGCGGCGGCCCGTCGATGCGTCACGTGAAGGCGCTGCTGAAGAGCCGAATGCTGATCGGCGTGTACGTCGCGCAGTACTGCATCAACGCGCTCACCTATTTCTTCATCACGTGGTTTCCGGTCTATCTCGTGCAGGCGCGCGGGATGTCGATCCTCAACGCGGGGCTCGTCGCGTCGATCCCGGCCGTGTGCGGGTTCCTCGGCGGGATTCTCGGCGGCGTCGTGTCCGACGCGCTGCTCAGGCAGGGCCGCTCGCTGTCGGTCGCGCGCAAGGTGCCGATCGTGCTCGGCATGCTGCTGTCGATGTCGATGATCGTCTGCAACTACACCGATTCGCACGTGCTCGTCGTGCTGTTCATGGCGCTGTCGTTCTTCGGCAAGGGGCTCGGCGCGCTCGGCTGGGCCGTCAACGCGGACACCGCGCCGCGCCAGATCGCGGGGCTGAGCGGCGCGCTGCTCAACACGTGCGGCAATCTGTCGAGCATCACGACGCCGATCGCGATCGGCTATATCGTCGACCGCAGCGGCTCGTTCAACGGCGCGCTCGTCTATGTCGTCGCGCACGCGCTCGTCGCCGTGATCTGCTACCTGTTCGTCGTCGGCGAGATCCGCCGCGTCGAGCTTCATTGAACGGCGCGGGCCGCGCCGGCGCGTCCGGCAGCCCGCGCGCCACCGGAACCAGGAGCGAACCGATGTCCGAATCCCGCCGTGCCGGCACCCCGCGCGTCACGCGCATGCAGGTGATTCCCGTCGCCGGCCGCGACAGCATGCTGCTCAACCTGTGCGGCGCACACGCGCCCTACTTCACGCGCAACCTCGTGATCCTCGACGACAGCAGCGGGCACACCGGCGTCGGCGAAGTGCCGGGCGGCGAAGGGATCCGCCATGCGCTCGAGCGCATGACGGATCTCGTGGTCGGCCAGTCGATCGGACGCTACCAGGCGACGCTCAACGCAGTGCGCGCGGCGCTGTCCGGCGCGGGTGCAGGTGCGGGCCGCACGATCCGGCACGAGGTGACGTCGGCCGGCGAAGCGGCCGTGCTGCGCCAGCCGCACGAGATCAACCTGCGGCTCGACAACGTGATCACCGCGATCGAGGCCGCGCTGCTCGACCTGCTCGGTCAGCATCTCGACGTGCCGGTCGCGGCGCTGCTCGGCGAAGGCCAGCAGCGCGACGCGGTGCCGATGCTCGCGTACCTGTTCTACATCGGCGACCGGCGCCGCACCGATTTGCCGTATCGCGACGAGACGCACGCATCGGACGCGTGGTTCCGGCTGCGCAACGAAGCGGCGCTCACGCCGGCCGCGATCGCGCGGCAGGCCGAGGCCGCGGTCGAGCGCTACGGCTTCGCCGACTTCAAGCTGAAGGGCGGCGTGATGGCCGGCGCCGACGAGATGGAAGCGATCGCGGCGATCAAGGTGCGTTTCCCGGACTCGCGCACGACGCTCGACCCGAACGGCGCATGGTCGCTCGACGAGGCCGTCGCGCTGTGCCGCGGGCAAGGCCACCTGCTCGCGTACGCCGAGGATCCTTGCGGGCCGGAAGGCGGCTATTCGGGCCGCGAGGTGATGGCCGAATTCCGCCGCGCGACCGGCATTCCGACCGCGACCAACATGATCGCGACCGACTGGCGGCAGATGGATCATGCGGTGCGGCTGCAGGCGGTCGACATCCCGCTCGCCGATCCGCATTTCTGGACGATGCAGGGCTCGGTGCGGCTCGCGCAGCTGTGCCGCGACTGGGGGCTCACGTGGGGCTCGCACTCGAACAACCACTTCGACGTGTCGCTCGCGATGTTCACGCATGCGGCGGCCGCCGCGCCCGGCACGATCACCGCGATCGACACGCACTGGATCTGGCAGGAAGGCGACGCGCGGCTCACGCGCGAGCCGCTCGCGATCGTCGGCGGCAAGGTGGCCGTGCCGGAGCGGCCGGGGCTCGGGATCGAGCTCGACATGGCGCAGGTCGAGGCCGCGCATGCGCTGTACAACGAGGTGGGCGGCACTGCGCGCGATGACGCGGTCGCGATGCGCTATCTCGTGCCGGGGTGGACGTACGATCCGAAGCGGCCGAGTTTCGGGCGGGGATAAGAACGGCGATACGTTCGCGTCGCGCCGAAACGCCCGCCCGCCGCGCTTCGTCACGGACAGGCGGATGGCGGCGTGTGCGCGCCGGGTTCGAACGATCGCGCTCGCTATCAACCGCGCGGCACGGGCAGCGCGGCCACGCCATCGGCGATGCTGTGCGCGATTCGATCGGCGTACGCGAGCTCCGGATCGAGCCCCGGGTCGTAGATGGTGAAGTCGATCCCCGCGATACGGCCCGACGCGACGAGCGGACCGAGCAACGCGTCGAGCCCGTCGAAGTCCAGCCCCGGCGAACCGGGCGAATCCACGGCCGGAAGCTGCGCCTGATCGAGTACGTCGAGATCGACGTGCAGCCAGGTTCGCCCGAGCGAGCGCCGATGCAGCCAGTCGACCAGCTCGCCGGCGACGACGCCGGGCCCGCGCGCCAGCAACTGCTGGATCGTCACGCGCGTGATCGCGGTGCGAACGATATCGCCATACGCAGCCTCGAAGGCGTCGGTTTCGGCATCGCGCTCGCCGATCTGGCACGCGTCGAGATCGTCGACGAGCGGGCCGTCGAGATCCGGCCAGCAGGTCAGCAGCGGCTCCCCTCGCCCGGTCGCCAGCGCGAGATCCATCCCCGCCGCGGAACCGAGCCGCTGCGCGGTGTCGTAGTTGCCGGGATGGAAGAAATCGCTGTGCCCGTCGACGTGGACCAGCCCCCTGCCGCCGGCCCGCCGGTTGCCCAGCAGGCATCCGAGCAGCACGCTGCAATCGCCGCCGAGCACGACCGGAAACGCGTGCCGCCCGAGCGCATCGACGACATACCCGGCCAGTTCGAGCGAGAAGTCGCGGATCGACACGCCGTTGCGAATGCGCGTGCCGGACTGCGGCTCGAATGCGTAGGCGGGATGCGCGAGCCACGACACGCGCGCGCCGAGACGCGCGGCGAGGCCGGTGGCCAGCAGCACCTCGGGGCCGCGCCAGGTCTCGGGCTCGCGGCCGGCCGCGTTCGGCCGCAGGCCGAGGCTGCTGGGCGCGGCGATGAACTCGACCGGGCGAGCGACGCCGGTTTGCGGATGCCCGTCCCGCAGGTCGGGTGAAGCGGTCGACACCGTCATGATTTCTCCTCGCACGATCGCCGGCCCGCCGGGTGTGCTAACCTTTTAAAGTGTTTTGAAAGGTTAGCATCGATTTACCCCATGTCCAACACGTCAGCGGCGATGGAAGCCCATACGTTCGTGGCCCGCGATTTCGTTGGCGGCCACCTGGCCCTCGACTTCGTGAATACGGTGACCGGTCGCGATCGGGCGCCGCGCGACTGGCTGCCCGACTACGACGCCTGGCTCGCATGGCTGGCCGCGCCGTCGACCCTGCCCGCGCGCGACCTGAAGCAGCTCGCGGCCCGCGCGGCCGAAGCGCCGGCCGCGGCCGACCGCGCGCTGCGCGACGCCAAGCGCCTGCGTGAAGCGCTGTTCGGCATCTTCGGCGCGCTCGTGCATGAAGTCGCACCGGTCGCGGCGGATCTGGAAACGCTGGAGCAGGCATGGCGACGTGCAATCAACGGCCGGCGGCTGGTCGCGATCGAAGGGCGCGTCGCATTCAGCGACCCACCCGACACGGCAGGCGTGGTGGACCTGCATCTGCCCGCCCACCGAATCGCGCTCGGCGCCGTGACGCTTCTCGAAGCGTTGCCGAGTGGGCGGCTGCGGATGTGCGCAGGATCGAATTGCGCGTGGCTGTTCATCGACAGTTCCAAGACGGGACGCCGCAAGTGGTGCGACATGGCGACCTGCGGCAACGTCGCGAAGGCCCGACGGCACTACCGCGCGGTGAAGCGTGCGCCGGCCGGATCGGCACGCGGGCGCGACGCGATCAATGAATAGGATCGAGGCTGCCGGGTGCGGTCGCCCCATGCAGAGCGCCCTGAAAACAAAAAGGGCTCGGTTTTGCGACCGAGACAGGACGGAAGTTCTTGCACTCGGCGGGTACCATCTTCCTGCACTTGAGCTCTCGCCCGTCAAGGCGTTCCCGCAGCAGAGTGTTGGCGCGTGACGCACATCTTTTTGCACTTGGTCAGGGCTGCTCCGATATCTCCGCTCTATGTTCTTTCAAAGAGGTGCGGATCGAACGAAGCGATACTGCGCTGCTCCGGGGAAGTCGGGATGTGTCATCACGTCCGGCTTAGGCAAGCCCAGAGGTGGGTACGGAAGAAATCAGCACCGCGCCGCACGACGTTTTATGACCGTCGAACGACGCTGGGGCGCCCTCCACATCAAAACCTGCCTCACCATCGACGATCACAACCTCGCCATGCAGCGGGCACGTACAGCGATCTCCCTGGCGCGCGACAGCGCGCCCCATGACTTCACTGTTCGCGGCACCGGTCTCCACACGACCACCGTGGCTATGCACGTCGCCTACACGAATGATGCCGCGCATGGATGCTCCTCAGTACGAGTAACCCTGGATGCCGTAGTTCGTGTCGTGACGACGCCCCCACCACGGGAGATAGGCGTTGTCTTCGCCGCGTGCACGGAACCAGTCGCCGTTCGGGTTGATCGGTGTGAGCTTGGACGGCGGAAGGATGACAACGGCGGTCGGATGGCCAGCGTCCGTTGTGCCGGCAACCAGCGCATTGCCGCCGAAATGATTGATCCGGCCGATCGCGAGTGCGACGTTCGTCAGCGCCGTACCGGCGCCCATGTCGCCGAGCAGCGCCGGCGTGTTGAAGACCTGCTTCGTATAGTCGAATTCAGGCAGCGTTTCCGTGAGCGTCTGCGACAGCGAGGCCAGACGCGCCGATGCCGAATCGCTGCCCTTGCCCGCATCGTGCACGACGAACTGGATGCTTGCAGGGTCGACGTTGGCGTTATGGGCAGCCTGCGCGATCGTCGCCTTCCATGCCTGGACAGCACGCGTGGTGCCGGCCTTCGCCTCGTAGTCGCTCACCTTGCCCGTTGCAGCCTTGCCGATCCATGCGAGCGGCTCGCGTTCGGTCTTCAGATCAGGGCCGGCGAGAAACAGCACTGTGAGGTTTTCGTTCATCTGCTCGTCTTTGGGCGGAAAGCTTGGCGCGTCCCAGTTCATCACCCACACACTTTCCTGCGGATGCTTCTGCAGATAGTCGAGCGCTGCGTTCAGTGACGTGAAGCCGGCATTGGCACCGCCGACGTGGATCTGAATATCCGGTGGCGTATCCTTACTCCACAGATCGGGGAAAGATTTGCTCCCAATTGAAAAAGCCGTGATCATCTCGTTGCTAAGACGCGAACGGGCCTCCTGAGGAGGGAGTCGTGCAGGAATCGCGAGTTCAACTCGGATTCCCGCCAACTCCCGCCAGCGTCGCTTGTCGGATGGCTGAACCGTATAAAAATAATGTCCATTCATCGCGTACTTATTGTGAAGCATAATAAGTAGAGTGCTGATGTATTTCTTATAAAACCCCTTTAAAGATTCATCACCGCCGTTCCCATCCGCAACGATAGCGACGGGTTTAACCGATGAAAAGCTCTGGGGGTCTGTTCTGACCATGTCGTCGTTCCTGTTCGGTTTGACGAGCCCCATCGTCCACAGTAATTGCCATTCCGTCGGATAGTCGCGACGCTGCAGAGGATTGAGCCACTCCAGCCCAACGACTTGGGCGACAAATGGTTTCTCCTGAACAGACGCGGACGGAGCCTGTGCCGAAACGGGCTGTGCGGCCTCCACGTTCGCAGATGACCATGCCGTGGCAAACGCAAAAACAGCAATCCCAGCCAAGGCCGGCAATCCTACCCATCGTGTCATTTCTTCTCCCATACTTCGCGTCTGGTGGCCATAACCGGTCACTTCAATTGCCACGGCGCCAATTACAAGCAATGCTGACGCGAATGCCAGGGCGAGCCGTCGTGAGCGGGAGGCAAAAAGCGATCTCATATCACCTCCCCGATACCGAGCAATGTACCACCTTGCCGCGTGTCGTCGATCGTATCTGGCAGCGTCGCTTCATGGTCACCGGAGACCCAATCGACAAGCGATTCCTTTTTCATCGTGCCATAGTTGAAATATTCTGAATAAACATTATTGGGATTATCGTCACCCAACTGATTACCGAACCGCCAGTCTGCTTCAACCCGAAACTCGTTCAACTGTTTGAGCGAGATTCGACAAATGCCGATCGCGACATCGTAGGCCAGCGCCAACCTGGCGTGCTTTGGATTGGTCATGATCGTCGAATGGTTCGTCGGGTTATTCACGGCCTGGCCGAGGATGTGCACGATCTGCTTGTTTCGCCACTTTTCATACCCCTCGGGCATTTGGGCGTTGGGTCCAGCCTCTCCGATGACCACGTCGTCCTTGACCCAGTCCGGGTTATTGTTGTGACGGGCCTCCATGCGTGCGATTGCACGATCCTCGTAGCGCTGTGACGCCTCGCTGTCTGCATCGCCCTTGGGTGCCATCTCGGCTGCATGCTTGCCCTTGGCCTTATACGTGTCGTACGGATCAGTCGTGTTGATGCTTGTCTTGTTCTTGTTACGCGCAGCCGCCACCGGATCGTTGTCCTCATTGAAATCACTTTCCGCATTGCCGTCCCTGACGTGTACGACCGCCCCATAGCGGATCGCCTGCGGGAAGAACGGCTCTGGCAGGCCCGGCGCATCACACAGGACGTGCCAATCCTTCGGCGGGTCCGCGTTGGTGCGAAACATACCGAACGCCGAAGTCGCCGCCGTCACGATATACAACGCAGGAGCAATCGCAATGGTGCCAACCTTGCCATACCAGTGCTCATTGCCTCGCAGCGCCTTGACCAGGTTGTATTTGGCGGGGGGCGATGTGGGATAGAAAAACAGCTTTGACGAGCCCTTGTTGTAGCGCCAGTCATGCTCCCACGTCCGATAGACGACAGGGGATGCCTGGCCGACCTGAAAGTTGGTGGCGAACACGCGCTGCGTAAACAGGCTCGCGCCCTTCACAAGCTCGACCTCTTTCGGATGCAATCCTCGCCAGCCCATCCCCTGCACCGGGGCTGCGGAAATCACCTGATCGTGCGGGCACGAGTACAGGGTCACGCGCCCATAGGTGTGGTTCTGGACGCCATACTGCTTCCTGTCACTATCGGGATCGTAGGCGGGCTTGCCGTCTTCGCCCGGCTTCATGTTTGCCATCATCATCCGGTAGTCGAGCGGGTCGCGCTGATCTTCCGCATCCTTGCTCTGCGCGATCAGTTCGAAGAACGCCTTGAGGGTCTTCACCCGCGCCTGCGAGTCGACCCGACCGCGGTTGCCCTTCGAATCTTGGTCGTTACGCTCGGTCCAGTGCTCCATAAAAGGCGAGTTGTCCCCCTCGATGGCGCCGACGATGCCATACGGCGGGTTGGCGAGCACATAGGTGTCGGCCACGCATCTCACACCCGCATTCTTCGACAGCCGGTCACCGAGGAACGCGGAGGCGATGCCGACCATATTGCCCTGGCTATGGCACACCACCGTGATCGGGACATCATTCTGAGCCTTGCGGATAGACCCAATGAGTTTCGCCAGACGCAGCGCCCCCATCACGTTGTACATGCGCGGCGGCGTTTCGAAGATCGGGCGCTGCGTGGGATTGATGCCCTGCACGTTGATGAACCCGAAGATGCGCGGATCGACGCCCGCATTCCACAAATCCGGCAGGCTGCCGCAACCATTCGCGAATGGGCCACCACCCCAGTAGTTCTGTTCGTTCAGGAAGATCGCATCGCCGTAGCGCTTCAATTCCTCCGCGTTCGCTTTGTAGCCCCAACGGAAATGAATGACGGGCGAGTAGGTATTTTCGTCCGGTTGCAGATAGGTTTTCGACGTGAGCTTCGGGTTGATGAACCCATCATCGGTCAGGCTCTTCATGTAATGCATCGGTCCCATCTGGCCGGCCTGCGGACCGCGATGCGTCAGATGATCGTCTAGGCGTCCGAGCCGCTGGTTCAGGCCGGCGCACAGACCCTCTTCGCCCGGTTCGAACCACTCGCCCTCCGAGTTCACCCCATGCACAAAAATCACGATGCCCGGCAATGGCATCTGCATCACGCACAGGTAGTCCGATTGGCTGAGCGTCATCACGCCATTGCCGTTTGCGACCAGATAGCGATTCTGCGAATCGTCCCCGCCCCCCGACGCGCCCCCGCCTGAAGGCGTGCGCGGATCGAGACCGCCACCGTCGTTCGCTGCGGCCTGCGCCGACGGATTGTTTTCAGATGCAACCGGACTAGCCGGTGCTGTATCGGCAGTGTCTGCCATGATTTTTTTATCCCCCGGTCAGGTCTTGTTCTTGAAGAAATTCACGACGAATGGTTCGAACTGGTTGCTCTGGATGGGAGCAAGCTTGCCCGCTGCGTCGGATTGCCCCTTCACCACCTCGCCCGACGCTTTCGTGATTTCCGCCTGCATGCCCTCTACGGCCTGACCGTCGGTCGGTCGCACGAGCTTCGGCACGCGCCCGAGCGGCGCATGGTCGAACTTCGGCATGTCCGTGCTCATGCTCGCCGGCCCCTGCCACGAGTGCCCGGCGGACTTCACCGTGAACGTGCCGGGGCACCCCAGCTCGATATCGCTGCCGTGCAGTTTCAGGTAGGCACCGCCGGACGTCGTGAAGACCACCTCGTCGCTCGCCATGCCGGCGAGCTTGCCACCGGCCGCAGTGAACTGAATGTTCTTCGCGGAATCGATCTGCGTGTCGTCGTTCTGGCTCTGCAGCGTCACCTTGCCCTGATTCGCGATCGCCGAGACGCCATCGCTGTGCGCGAACATCGCGACACCGCGGCCGCCGTGCAGCGTGATGCGCTGGCCGCTGGTCAGCTGGACATGTTGCTGCGCGACCTGGTCGATGTTCTCGCCGGCGTACGTCACGTGGGTCTTCGGAGTCATCGCGACCGAGCCGGCTTGCGCACCGAACGCCATCAGCGCCTGCGATCCGGCCGCATCGCCGGTTCCGGTGCCCGACGCACCGCCGCCGCTACCGGGCGTCCAGCCCTTGAACGCCGCGGCGACTGCCTGCTGGCCCGCCGTATCGCTCGCCTGTCCGCCATGTTGACCTGCGTAGTCGCCCAGCGACTTGAACAACTCGGTGCACTCGCCGAGCAGCCGCAGCAACTCATCACGATCGAGCTGACCGCCGCTCGCCTGCGAGCGCGCGTAGGTCGTCAGCAGAATCCCTTGTGCGGCCCGCAGCGCGGCGGCCGCGTCGGTGCGCAATTCCGCGCCCTCTCCACGGTCTTGACCTCGGCCGTCCTGACGGGGCTGCGTCAGATACCCCAGATTCAGTTGAGAATGCGCATGTTCGCTCGCCAGCTGACTGGAAATCTGACCCGGCGTGTCGTCGAAACGCAGCTGGTTATACCGACGCCCCTTGATTTCCTTGGTCTTGATCCCCGACACGTAGCGGTTGCCGGGAAGGTTGCCGATATGGGTGAAGGCCGCCGGCGGGTTCACGCCGTTGCTCAGCACATTGATGATGATCAACCGGTCCGGATCGCCGCCGAGGCTGCCGATCAAGACTTCCATGCCGACACGCGGCAGAAAAAGCGAACCAAAGCTTCCACCCGCGAGGCTCGCTCCGACACGGATCGGCGCACTGTCGCCGGCGTTGTCGTTCGTGCCCGCCCCCTGGGCGTGCGCATGATCTACCGGATCGAGGCCGTGGATCCGCACACGTACGCGGCCATCGGCATCGCAGAACACTTCCTCGCCTTGCTGACCGACGATCGTACCGGTGAGCAGGTGCACGGGTGGCAGGTCGATCTTCGGATCGTATGCCGGCGTGAGCGGTACGCCCCGGCGCACGCACGTGAAGCGGTTCTCGTAGCGCGTGTCGGGTTCGGCTGCCGCCGCCGGCTGCCGGGACGGCGACGGATAGGCAAGGTGCCGGCTCGCCGCAAACAGCGCCTGCACTCGGTCGGTCAGTCCTTTCGGGAGGTTGTTCCAGACGTCGTGGTCGATTGACGTGATCACGAACTGCCGCTTGTCCGTGGTCTGCATGTCCCATTCGGGGTCGCCGGTCAACGTGATCCAAGCGCCGACGGCCAGGTCGCGCACGCTGCTCACGCCATCGTAACGCTCGGCTTCGAACTGATGCGCAAGCATCCGGGCGCGTGTGAGGCGCTCGTGGTCGTTCCACGAGTCGCCCATATGCGGGATGTCGATCGCGACGTCGGTCAGCAGTTGCGCAAGATCGTTGCCGGCCTCGCCCTGATTGAGACTCGTGGCGACCATCGACTCGTCGATACGCGCCTTCTTGTAGTCCCATGACGGACGGCCGACCTGCCCAGGCGTCAGCCGCTGATGCAGTGCGAACAGCGTGACGGTGTCGCGCTCCTCCGTGGCGGCGTCGCGCGGATGCAGTCGTACCGTGCCGGCCGGTGCTTCGGGCAGCGACATCGGTTCGTCACAGCACACGAGCGTATGTACGGGCGTGTCGTCGTGGTTGTCGCGCGCGCCTTTGGCCGAGCCAGCATTGGCAAACACCGTGATGCCTTCGCGCCGCAGCAGGCGGCGCACAAACTTCGCATCCGATTCGTTGACCTGCCGGGTCAGCTCGCGTGCCGGATACCGGTCGCGACTCAAGCCGGACAGGTCGAATTCGAAGGCAGCAGCCAGCGCCGGGCTGCGATGACGCCATTCGTTGAACAACGTCGCGAGGATATCGACGACACTGCTCTGGCGGAATACGCGGGAATTCGTACGCTTGTCCATCAACGACAACGCGTCGCACACGGTAAGCTGGTACACGCACAACTCGCCGTCGCTCTGGCCGATCTGCACGTCCTGGACGATTGCATTGACGAGGTGCAACTGGCCCCGGTCGGTAACAAGCCGGATTGAGACGGGGACGCCGAGGAACAACCGCGGCGACAGATTGTGGCGGGGCGACACACAGGTTAGATGCCCGTGAATACCGGTCATCAGCCCTTCGTGCACGTGCGCGTGCTGCAGCGCAAGCAAGTGCCCCAATGCGCCTTGCGCCTTGCCAAAATTCAAGGCTACCGGCCGACGGTTCCAGTCGACCACCCCCGATGCGAAGCTGCTTATTGTTTCGCTTATCGACACAGCCGTTCTCTCAATATTGTTGTAAACGTATTGGATTCGGCTTTGCGACTCGCGTCACGGCACGGTCACACTACCGATTTGTGACAGCGAAGATATCAAATTTGTGGGGATAATTCGACGCCCGACGACTATCCATGCCGTTTGCCGACACAATCTGACTAAAATTGACGGAATCCCGCATGAGGCGGACAAGGCGCCGGTCGCCGAGGTCGCGTAAAAGCACGGGGCCAGCGAACAGCGATCAACAATTGGCAACGGCATGTCGGCCACCTGGGAGCCGTTAAGAGCCTCAAGCAATTCGAGCGGGAGCGCGCGCGGCTGAAAAAGAGCTGGCGGAGAAACGTGCGTGCACGCTGATATCGAACAGAAAAGCAAAAAGCCGGCGCAAGGCCGGCTTTCTATTTGCGAAACATAAGGCTGCACTTTGTGAAAAGAAGCATAACCCTGCACTCGGTGCAAAATTATCCTTCCAGTCTCATACGACCGAGCCCTTCAAATTCCGTTGGTGGAGCGGAGGAGGATCGAACTCCCGACCTTCGCATTGCGAACGCGACGCTCTCCCAGCTGAGCTACCGCCCCAACAGTCGACCATCATACACATGCATTTCCGCGCTTGGCAATAGGGGTTTCAGCACCCCTGAAGCGTCACTTTGACGGCGCGCCAGCCAGCACCCATTCGACCACCGAACGGACGTCGGCGTCGCTCATGCGCGGGTGCGCCGGCATCGGAATCGCACCCCAGACGCCGGAACCGCCTTCCTTCACCTTCTTCTGCAGCTTCGCCACGGCCTGTGGATCGGACTTGTAGCGGGCGGCGATATCCTTGAACGACGGGCCGACCAGCTTGCGGTCGACCGCGTGGCAGCCCATGCATGCGTTGCCGCGCGCCACCTTCAGGCCGTCGCCGACGTCCGCATGCGCGGCGCCTAACGTACCGGCCACGAGCACCGCGGCCGCGGCGCCCTGCACCATCCACTGTTTCATCTGCTTCATCTGCACGATCTTCATTGCGGCGGTGCCTTCGGGTTGCCCGGGTGCACGTTCGACGAATTCGAGATCGGCGCGGGCGGCTGCAGCGGCGTGGACTGCACCGACGCGTCGGGCACCGCCCCGACCGTCGCGGTGTCCGCCGGCGCGGCGGCAGCCTGCGTGCCGGATGCGCCGCTCGCGGGCGACGCGGCCTGCAGCGCCTGCGCGTCCTGCGGCTTGACGTACTGGAACACCTTCACGACCTTCTCGACGCCCGGCACCTGGCTCGCGGCTTCGGCGCCGCGATTGCCTTCGTCGACCGTCACGAGACCCATCAGGTACAGGTTGCCGCGCTCGCTGACGACCTTGTAGTAGTTCGCCGAAATGCCCTTCGTCGCGATCAGCTCGGACTTCACGCGCCCTTCGAGGTACGAGTCGTTCGCACGCGACGACAGCGACGCCGCCGGCTCGACCGACAGCTCGTTGACGATGCCGTTCACGTTGTTGATGCCGCGCACGATTTCCTCGGCACGCTGCTTCGACGCATTGTTCGGCACTTCGCCCGTCAGCAGCACGCGGCGGTTGAACACCGTCACGTTCACGTGCGACTGGTCGGGCAGCCCGTTGTTGATCTGCGAAAGCGCCTTGACCTGGATCTCGCGATCTTCCGTCTGCGCACCGAGCGTACGGCGATCGGTCGCGATCAGCGCGC
Organism: Burkholderia pyrrocinia; assembly: GCF_022809715.1. NCBI lineage: Bacteria > Pseudomonadati > Pseudomonadota > Betaproteobacteria > Burkholderiales > Burkholderiaceae > Burkholderia > Burkholderia pyrrocinia. Next base: position 256,185 of record NZ_CP094459.1, on the reverse strand, counting down.
CGCCGCCGGCCGCTGCACCCACGACCCCGAGCACACAACCCTGCAGCGACACGGCGAGGCCCGCCGTCAGCGCGGCAAGCAGCGTGGTTCTGACGAGCGTCTGTTTGACGCGACTTTGATTCATCGACGGCTCTCCTTCGTTCAATCCTCACCCAGCAGCATCGCGTCGATGCCGTCGCACAGGCAGTGGATAGTCAGCAGATGGACTTCGTGGATGCGCGCCGCGCGGACGGCGGGCACACTGATCGGAATATCGGTGTCGGACAGCGCGGCCGCGACCGCGTGGCCGTTGCCGCCCGTCAGCGCGACGACGGTCATCTCGCGCTCGTGCGCTTCGTCGATGGCCGCCAGCACGCGCGGCGACGCGCCGGTCGGGTCGAGCACCAGCAGGATGTCGCCGGTCTGGCCGAGCACGCGCACCTGCTGCGCGAACAGTTGCCCGGCGGCCGCCGCGCCCGCGAGGCCGGCCTGCGACGCATCGGTGGCCAGCGCGATCGCGGGCAGGCCCGGACGCTCGCGCTCGAAGCCGCCGACGAGCGACACCGCGAGATAGTGTGCGGCGGCGGCCGACGGGCCGTCGCCGCACGCGACGATCTTGTTGCCGTTCGCCAGCGCGGCGAACATCGCGTCGACCGCGGCTGCGATCGGCAACGACAGCGCGTCGGCCGCTTCGGCATGAAGCGCCGCGCTGTCGCGAAATTGTTGCTGAATACGTTCGACTGACATCGATTCCTGGTGAACTGGGCGCGTGGCACGCATCGCGCGACATCGTGGGTGCGGCGAGTTTACCGTACTCCGGCACCCTCTCCAGCGGTCCGGCAAGAACTCTTTACATCTCGTCACAGCTCGCCGCTACGCATCGTCGGTACGAAATGCGTCGCGCAGCCATGCGAGCCGCCCGGCCTCGAACGCGACGACGTCGAAACGGCACGCGGCGCCGGCACCGTGCCGCGCCCAGAACTGGAGCGCCGCGGCGACCAGGCGCCGCCGCTTGCGCCAGCCGACGCTCGCGGCCGCGCCGCCATGCCGGATGCTGCGCCGCGCGCGCACTTCGACGAATACGAGCACGCCGTCGGGTTCGCGCATCACGAGATCGAGCTCGCCGCCGCGCATCGTCACGTTCGCCGCGATGCACACGAGGCCGCGGCGTTCGAGAAACTGCCGCGCCCGCTGTTCGAATGCCGCGCCGACCGGTTTGGATCGCGCCGCACCGGAAAAGTTGTCACCCGCGCGCGGCAAACCGCGCCCGCCATCCGGCCGCGCCGGCGCCGCGTGGCACAATGCCGTCCTTGTTCCGCTTGCGCCGCGATTGCGCGCATTGCCTGCCATGACTGCCCTCCTCGAACTCGCGCATACGCAGCACTACCCGAGCGCCGCGCTCTACGTGGTCGCCACGCCGATCGGCAACACCGCCGACATCACGCTGCGCGCGCTGCACGTGCTCGGCCTCGTCGACCGCATCGCGGCCGAAGACACCCGCAACACGGGCCAGCTGCTCGCCCGCTACGGGATCTCGAAGCCGCTCGTCGCCGTGCACGAGCACAACGAACGCGAAGCCGCGCAGCGCGTGATCGAACTGCTGCGCGCCGGCGAACGCGTGGCATACGTATCGGACGCCGGCACACCCGGCATCTCGGACCCCGGCGCGCGGCTCGTCGACGCAGTGCGCGAGGCCGGCTTCGCGGTGATCCCGCTGCCGGGCGCGAGCGCGGCCGTGACCGCGTTGAGCGTGGCCGGCGGCTGGGCCGGCGCGTTCACGTTCGCGGGCTTCCTGCCGCCGAAGGCCAGGCAGCGCGCGACCGCGTTGCAGGCGCTGGTGTCGCACCCGTACGCGCTGGTGTTCTACGAAGCACCGCACCGGATCGCCGAAACCGTCGCCGCGCTCGCCGACGCGTTCGGCCCCGCGCGCCGGCTGCTGATCGCGCGCGAACTCACCAAGCTACACGAGCAACTGTTCCAGGGCACCCTGGCCGAAGGACAGACCTGGCTCGCCGGCGATGCGAACCGGCAGCGCGGCGAATTCGTGCTGGTCGTCGAAGGTGCGCCTGCGACGAGCGGCGATGCCGACGACACCGCGCACGACGCGCTGCTCAGGCTGCTGCTGGAAGAAGTGCCGGTGAAGAGCGCGGCCAAGCTCGCGGCCGCGCTGACGGGCGCGTCGCGCAACACGCTGTATGCGCGCGCGCTCGCGCTGAAGGAAGGCTGACGCGCGACGGCGCCGCGCGGAAACGACAAAGGGCTGCCGGAAGGCAGCCCTTTGTGCATGAGCGGACGATCCGCCGCGTTACTTCGCCGAGACCGACGCGAGCATTTCGTCGCGCGCGTCGCGCGCTTCCTGCGGCGACAGCCCTTCGATCTTCACGCGGCCCGTGCCGGCGTGCACGAGGCCGATCACCTTGGCGGCCGCGTACGACAGGTCGAGCACACGGCCGCGCTTGAACGGCCCGCGATCGTTGACCTTCACGACGACCCACTTGCCGGTCGACGAATTCGTCACCTTGATGTACGACGACAGCGGCAGCGTGCGGTGCGCGGCGGTGAGCGCGTTCATGTTGAAACGCTCGCCGTTCGCGGTGCGGCGGCCGTGGAAATCCCGGCCGTACCAGGAGGCGCGCCCCGTCTGGCGGAAGTCGGACACATCCTTGCCGTCGATCGGCTCGGCGTCCGCCAGCGACGGCTTCTTCGCGTCCTTGCTGTCGGCAGCCGGCATCGACGCCAGTGCGGAATCGAAATTCAGTTGCTGCTTGTCGTTGCCCGTCTTCGCGGCAGCGGCCGTCTTGTCGACCGCGTTCTTCTGGTTCGCGCTTCCGGTGGTCTGGCTGGGTGGCACCGCACAGCCCGTCAGCGCAAAAAATAATGCAATGGTCCCGAATCGACTCGGAAATCGTACGTTCATCGACGTGTCGCCTTCTGGTTCGGGCCGCTCCTTCACGACGCTGTTTCACAGCGCACATACGCGGCCCGGACGGCAAATGCGTGCACGCCCCGCTCGAATGCGAGCAGGCGGCTAGCATGGGCGCGGCTTTCGTCTATGCCGCAACCGTCCTGATTAGCTTTCACGTCTGGCGCAACCTGTCCCCAACAGCCTGACCAGACCCCACATGCCGCCATCGAACATGGCTTCACGTTCGCGCGCGTCGATACGACCAACGCACAGGAACGGCGGCACAGGCCTCATCCGGCGGCGCGGCAGCAGGGCCGCAGGCGGGCGCGCAGCACCCGGCCGGACAAGACGTGAGCACCGAATGCTCGGTGCTGGATACACCGCCGGACTCCCCGGCGGCTGATGCTTGACGGTGATTTCGACGCCTCTTTTAACGGGGCCGAAACACCAGCGAATTGCGTGAAATTCACGCGCAATGGGGCGCATTATACATAAATCAAAACGCCATCTCGAAAAGGCGCCCGGCCGGACCATTGATTCTCGCTATGGCGGTAACAATCGACATGCTCCGGGATTGCCCGTAGACGCGCGTCGCGCGGTGCGCCGCAAGGGCGGCAGGCAGCGCGCGCGACCGGTACAATCGCTCCTTTTAGCCGCCGGTATCTCCATGAAAGTCACGCTCATTCCGGTCACGCCGTTCCAGCAGAACTGCTCGCTGCTCGTCTGCGAGAAGACGGGCCGCGCCGCCGTCGTCGATCCGGGCGGCGATCTCGACCGGATCGAACAGGAAGTCGCGCGGCAGAACGTGCAGGTCGAAAAGGTGCTGCTCACGCATGGGCACATCGATCACTGCGCGGGCGCGAAGACGCTCGCGACGCACTACGGCGTGCCGATCGAGGGGCCGCAGGAAGAAGAGCGCTTCTGGATCGAGAAGCTGCCGACACAGAGCGAGCGTTTCGGTTTTCCGGCCGCCGAAGCCTTCGAGCCGGACCGCTGGCTGAACGACGGCGACACCGTGCGGTTCGGCGACGAAACGCTCGAGGTCTTTCACTGCCCGGGCCACACGCCCGGCCACGTCGTGTTCTTCAGTCGCGCGCATCGCGTCGCGATCGTCGGCGACGTGCTGTTCGCGGGCTCGATCGGCCGTACCGATTTCCCGCGCGGCAATCATGAAGACCTTGTCCGTTCGATCAAGGAAAAACTGTGGCCGCTCGGCGACGACGTCACGTTCGTGCCGGGTCACGGCCCGGTGTCGACGTTCGGCGACGAGCGCCGCACGAACCCGTTCGTGTCCGACAAGGTGTTCGGATGAACCAGACCGCCATTCAGGAAATCTACGTCAGCACCGACGTCGAGGCCGACGGCCCGATTCCGGGCCCGCATTCGATGCTGAGCTTCGCATCGGCCGCCTATACCGAGGACAAGCAGCTGATCGCGACGTTCTCGGCGAACCTCGAGACGCTGCCGGGCGCACAGGCGCATCCGGTGCAGGAAGCATGGTGGAAGACGGAGCCCGAAGCGTGGGCCGCGTGCCGGCGCGACCTGCAGGCGCCCGAGGCGGCACTGGTCGCGTACGTCGACTGGGTCGAGGCGCTGCCCGGCAAGCCCGTGTTCGTCGCGATGCCGGCCGGTTTCGACTTCACGTTCATGTTCTGGTACATGATGCGCTTCGCAGGGCGCTGCCCGTTCTCCTGGTCGGCGCTCGACATCAAGACGCTCGCGTTCGCGATGACGGGCCTGCCGTACCGCAAGGCGATCAAGCCGCGCTTTCCGAAGCACTGGTTCGACGACCATCCGCATACGCACGTCGCGCTCGACGACGCGATCGAGCAAGGCGCGCTGTTCTGCAACATGCTCGCCGACCTGCGCCGGCAGCAGGCCGCGCTCGCGGGCCTCGCGGTGTCGGATACCGATCGGTCGGAAAACGCGGGGACGGGACAAAACCCCACGGATCCGCGAGCAAATTAGCGAATCTCGCTCAACAGCGCCACGCCAGATTGCCTTTCCTTTCCCGGCCCTCTAACATTCAGCGTGTTGTAGCTGCCGCATGGAGGCGCAGGTGACGCTCGATTCCTTTTCGCAAAAAATCCTTCGCCTGTTGCAGCTCGACGCGCGCCGTTCCGTACAGGAAATCTCCGACCAGGTCGGGCTGTCGAGCACGCCGTGCTGGCGCCGCATCAAGGACATGGAACAGTCGGGCGTGATCCAGCGCTACACGGCGCTGCTCGATCGCGAGAAGCTCGGCCTGCACGTGTGCGCGCTCGCGCACGTGCACCTGACCCGCCACAACGAAGGCGGCGTCGAGCAGTTCGAGCGCGAGATCGCGACCTGCCCGGAAGTCACCGAGTGCTACAGCACGACCGGCGAAGCCGATTACATCCTCAAGATCGTCGCACCCGACATCAAGGCCTACGACGTGTTCCTGCACGAACGCATCTTCAAGATCCCGGCCGTGTCGCAGGTGCGCACGAGCGTCGTGCTGCGCGAGATCAAGTTCGACACGCAACTGCCGCTGTAACGCGCGGCCCCGCGCGGACGGCCCGCGCTCGCGGGCATCGCATCACGCCTGCGCGGGCATCGTGCGCGTGAAGCCGATCCGGCGCGCGCCGAACTCGCGCTTGAGCGCGTCGGCGTCGAGCCGGCCGGCCAGCGCCGCATCGGTGTCGCCCGGATCGCTCGCGAGCGTCACGTCGATCTCGAGCCCCGTACTCAGGTAATGCAGGTTGATCGCCGCCGCACGCAGGCCGCGCTGCGCGAGCGCGGCCTCGAGCCGTGCCGCGATCTCGCCGCGCGGCGGCAGCGCGAGCGCCGGACGGCGCGCCGCATCGTTCTCGGGGTCGACGTGGATCAGCGCATCGAGCACGCGCGGGTCGGACAGTACACGTGCGCGCGCGGTCTCGGCGATGTAATGCCCTTCGGAGACGGAGATCTTCGGATCGACGAGGATATGCGCGTCGACGAGCGCGGCATCGCCCATCTTGCGCGTGCGCAGGTCGTGCACGTCGCGTACGCCGGGAGTCTCCACGAGCAGCGCACGGATTTCGGCCGTGTCGGTCGTGTCGAGCGCGCGGTCGGAAAGGTCCTGCAGCGCGTCATAGCCGAACGTCCAGCCCATGCGCGCAACCATGAAGCCGACGATAGCCGCCGCGATCGGGTCGAGCAGCCGCACGCCGGCCAGGCTGCCGACGATGCCGATCGCGACGACGAGCGACGACGCGGCGTCCGAACGCGCATGCCATGCGTTCGCGACGAGCATCGCCGAGCGCACGCGCCGCGCCTCGCGCAGCATGTAGCGAAACAGCGCTTCTTTCGACACGAGCACCGTCAGCGCGACGACCAGTGCGGAAAAATGCACGGCCGGGATGTTTTCGAGATTAACGAGGCGGTCGCCGGCGCGCCAGAGCATGCCGATTCCGACCGCAATCAGGATAGCGCCGAGAAACAGCGACGCGACCGTCTCGTAGCGGCTGTGCCCGTAATTGTGGTCGGCGTCCGGCGATGCGCCGCTATGCCGATTCGCAACCAGCACGACGAAATCCGAGATCAAATCGGAAATCGAATGCACACCGTCGGCAATCAACGCCTGCGAATGCGCAATCGTGCCGACGACGATCTGAAATGTCGCAAGCACGACATTCAGCACAATACTGACGAGCGTACTCTTGCGCGCAACTGCGTGCTTATCTGCGCTTTGCGCGTCGCCGGAAAACGTGGACATGAAATATGAGATATCGGTGTGCGATACGCAATTCTATCAAAAGCGCCCCGCGAGACTCGCCAATATCAACAAATTCCTCATTCAAATCAATCGCTTATGCGAACGTGTCGCATTTTCATTCACGCCGGATTATTACAGTTTCATGACAAACTTCCGCACACCGACGAGTGTCCGGAAACAAAAAAGCCGCGCTCCTGAACGGACACGCGGCTCTTTTGAGGCAGACGACTTAAACAGACGTTTAAATCGCAAACTGTTCGCGGTTCTTGCCGGCGATCCAGCGCGGCGGCTTGCCGCGGCCCGACCACGTCGCGCCCGTTTCCGGATCGCGGTATTTCGCGGCCACGCCTGCGCGCGGACGGCCAACCTTACCTGCCTTCGCGCGGTTGAGGCCGAGTTCGGCGAGCGAAAAGCCGTAGTCGGCAATTTTCTGCTTCACGTCATTCAGCACTTCAGCGTATTCACGCGACTTCGCTTCTTCGATTTGCTTCTCCAGCTTTTCCCGCTGGGCCAGCAGGTCCTTGTAAGAAGACATAGTTTCCCTTTCTATCTGACTAATGGCGCCGGTCTGCAGCCAGCTCACCATTCATGAAATATATGTGCCTCGGATTTTCGAAGGCAGAGATTAGCACAAAAAAGATTTGATAGAAGCGGGATTCATGAAAATCCCGAGGTCAATTGAAATTCGCACATGTCATTTTGACCGGATGCGGCCTTTTCTCAAATTTTTACGCTCCTCCACAGAGATTAGGACATTAGCGATCGTCTATTAAGGCTATCAACATACGCAATTACCCTGCATACTAAAAATCAAAGCTTTCATAGGACGAGAGGTTTGCGAAAATCGAATGGTGCGGCTTGCTGAACGGACAAACCGGCAACCCGCGACGTCACGCCACATCCCGCGCGCATGTGATCAGCCGGTCGCGCAGCGCGCCGGCATCGGCCGGCGGCGCGTCGAATGGCGTGCGTACGCGGCGGCCGTCGCACCGCCAGTCGGCGCCGTGGCGATCGACGCCGAGCAACTCGAGCCCGTCGCGGCGCGCATCGCCGGCATCGTATGCGTCCCACAGTGCCTGTTCCTCGTCGAACCGAAGCGGCGGCAGCGCATCGAGATGCGTGCCGTCGACCCAGCCCATGCGCCCGAAGCCGCCGATATAGCGCAGCCGCTCGATATCGAGCGCCCAAAACGTGAAATCGCCGAGCGCGAGATAACGCGCGGCGTCCGGCTCGTAGCGCAGGTAGCGCGCGGTGACGTGCGGATCGTCGCCGAGCGGCACGAAACGGCCGAGCAGCGTCGCGCGTTCGGCGTTCAGCACGTCGCCGTCGGGCGCGTCGACGACGAGGAAGCCCGCGCGCGGATCGGCGGCGAGATTGCGCGTGTGTTCGGCGAGGCCGCTCACGAGGATCACGGGCCGATGGCTTGCATCGGGCGCAAACGGGACGACCGTCGGATACGGGAAGCCCTGCGGATCGCGCGCATGGGTGGCGAGCGTGCCGAGCGCGCAGCGGTGCAGCAGATGCAGGGCGAAGGCGGGATCGATGTTCAAGAAGACTCCTGCGGTCGAAGGGCGGCGCTTCGGGCACGCCGCGTGCGCTTCGATGTTACCCGCGGGCGCCGCGCGCCGCGTATCGGCCGAACGGCCGATGCGGCGCCAGGCACCGGACGGACGGCGCGCTGCCGCGACGTGACCGGATCGCCGGATCATCCACCGAACGGGCAGCGCCCGGCAGGATCGTAAGCGGTTCGATAGAATCGGACGATTCCGACGGACGCCGCGTGCGTCCTCGCATCCTTTGACGAGCCTTCCGTGTCCGAATCCGCCTCCCCCGAATCGTCGTCCCCGTTCGCCGCGCCGCCCGACGCGCATCGCGTGCTGCCGCTCCCGGCCCGCCAGCGTGCGCGCACGGCGTCGATGGCGCTGTTCTTCGTCGCCGGCATGATGTACGCGTCGTGGGGCGTGCACGTGCCGACCGTGCGCGACAAGTTCGCGCTGAGCCCCGGCCTGCTGTCGATCGCGCTGTTCGCGGTCGCCGGCGGCTCGATCGCCGCGATGCTGACCATCGCGCGCTGGATCGCGCGCGTCGGCTCGCGCACCGCGTGCCTCGCGGGCGGGCTCGTGATGTCCGCGTGCGCGGCGCTGATCCTCGTCGTGCCCGACTACTGGATGCTGCTCGGCGTGCTCGCGCTGTTCGGCTTCTCGATGGCGACGCTCGACGTCGCGATGAACGCCGAGGCCAGCGCGGTCGAGATCGCGCTCGGCAAGCCGATCATGTCGTCGCTGCACGGCATGTTCAGCATCGGCGGGATGTCGGGCGCGGCGGCCGGCGGCGCGCTGCTGTCGGCCGGCATGGCGCCGGCCGTGCATCTCGCGCTTGCGGCCGCGGCAAGCGCCGCGGTGCTCGTGGCCGCGAGCCCGGCCGTGCTGCCGCATGTGCCGCACCACGAACACGCGCACGGCGGAGGCAACCGCTGGCGCTCGCCCGCGCTGTGGATGCTCGGCGGCATCGCGCTCGTCGCGCTGATCGCCGAAGGCGCGATGTACGACTGGGCGACGGTCTACATGCGCGACGTCGTCGCGGCGAGCCCCGCGCTCGCAAGCGCCGCGTACGCGGCGTTCTCGGGCGGGATGGCCATCGCGCGCTTCGCGGGCGACGCCGTGCGCGCCCGCTTCGGCGCGCCGCAGCTCGTGTTCGCGAGCGCGTCGCTCGCGTGCGCGGGGATGATCGGCGCGCTGCTGCTGCCCTATCCGGCCACCGTGCTGACCGGCTTCACGCTGATGGGCCTCGGCCTCGCGAACATGATGCCCGTGCTGTTCGCGGCCGCCGCGCGCGTGAAAGGCATCCACGCGGCCGAAGGGCTCGCGCATGTGGCCGGGCTTGCGTATTTCGGACTGCTGTTCGGCCCGGTCGTGATCGGCGCGGTCGCCCAGGCCGCGAACCTGACGATCGGCCTGTCGGTCGTCGCGCTGTGCGCGGCGCTCGTCGCGGCCGTCGCGCCGAAGGTGCTCGCGCATCTGAAGATCTGACGGCATCGCGCCCGTCGGCCAAAAAGAAAGCGCGCATGCGTTGCTGCATGCGCGCTTTCGCCCCTACTGTCGACCGCCTGTTGCGTTACATCTTCACTTCGTCGAGCAGCGACTTCTTGCCGCCCTTGTAGTTGTACAGCGAGATCACGCCGTGCTGCAGGTCGCCCTTCGAGTCGAAGGTCGTCGTGCCGATCACGCCCGTGTAGTTCGTCGCCGGCATCGCCGCGAGGATCTTCGCCGGGTCCGCCGAGTTCGCGCGCTTCATCGCGTCGGCGACGATGTACACGGCGTCATACGTGAACGGTGCGTAGATCTGGATCGGCTGGCCGAAGCGCTTCTCGTACTTCGCCTTGAACGCGCCGCCGCCCGGCATCTTCTCGAGCGAAGCACCGGCTTCCGAGCACACGACGTTGTCGGTCGCATCGCCGGCCAGGTCGGCCAGCTTTTCCGTGCACACGCCGTCGCCCGCGAGGATCTTCGCGCGCAGGCCGAGCTGCTTCGCCTGCTTCGCGAACGGGCCGCCGGTGGCGTCCATGCCGCCGTACATGATCGCGTCCGGGTTCTCACCCTTGATCTTGGTCAGAATCGCGCGGAAGTCGACCGCCTTGTCGTTCGTCGCGTCGTGCGACATCACCTTCAGGCCGAGCGCCTTCGCCTTCTTCTCGAACTCGTTCGCGAGACCCTGGCCGTATGCGGTCGAATCGTCGACCACCGCCACGCTCTTGATGCCCTTCGAGTGCGCGTAGTTCGCGAGTGCCGGGCCCTGCTGCGCATCGGTCGCCACCACGCGGTACGTGGTCTTGAAGCCTTGCTGCGTGTAGGCCGGGTTGGTCGCCGACGGCGAGATCTGCACGATGCCCGCATCGCTGTAGATCTTCGAGGCCGGGATCGACGTGCCCGAGTTCAGGTGGCCGATGACGGCGACGACCTTGTCGTCGACGAGCTTCTGCGCAACCTGCGTGGCCTGCCGCGGGTCGGCCGCGTCATCCTGCGGGTCGAGTTGCAGCGTGATTTTCTGGCCGCCGACCGTGAGACCCTTCGCGTTGATCTCCTCGACTGCGAGACGCGCACCGTTTTCGTTGTCCTTGCCCAGGTGGGCAATGCCGCCCGTCAAGGGCGCGACGTGGCCGATCTTGACGACTTGATCGGCGGCAGCGTTGCTTGCAGCTGCAACGCACAGCATCGCCGCTGCGGTGATCGGCAACAGCTTCTGCATTTTGATATTCATGTAAGTCTCCAGTTTCGGTCCCAAAAAACGCCATCGCCCGGTGCCCCGCTGCCATCCCTGTGTTTGCATTCACTGGACGATTCGCCGGTTGCATCCTTCATGCACTTGGCCTCAAGCACGTGAAAACAGCCGCTTTTAGCAACCGCCCGTCCGTACTTGCGCGCAAGTGTAGGTGATCAAATTAATTTGTGGGACTTTTTTGGGGTAGTGGTAACACTACCGATATGCGCACTTTGGAATGATGACTCGAATATCGCTACAAGCCGCGCCGAATAAGGGTTTCCGCTAGTTTCCGGCAGCTTGTCGAAAGGTGGTTTCAAGCGATTCCCGGGGCATTTCGATTCGGTATTTTGTGCCCGCGATCATTGAATGAAACGCGCGTGACAACACGCGCGTTTCGTCGCTCGATACGAACGGTTCGGGCGGTCGATGAAGCGCCCCGTTCAGGCGGCCAATGCGCGCCATTCGGCGTCGAGCGCGGCGACGAGCTGCGACGTCGTCAACGCATCGCCGCGCCGCCGTGCGAGCGGCGCGCCCTGCCCGGCCCACAGCGACAGGTAGTCGCCGTCGTTCGCGCGCGCGGCGGCCTGGCGCAGCGGCTGCGTCAGCGCGTTCTGCACCGGGTACGGCGCGGCGTCGGCCACACGCTCGCCGAGCCGCGCCATCAGCGTGTTGCGCAGCCCGCGCGCATGGCGGCCGGTGATCGCGCGCGTGACCTGCGTCGACGTATCCGCGCAAGCCAGCAGGCGTGCCTTCCAGTCCGCCGCGATCGCGCTTTCCGTGCAGGTCAGGAACGCGGTGCCGAGCTGCGCGCCCTGTGCGCCGAGCGCGAGCGCGGCCGCGATCCCGCGCCCGTCCATGATGCCGCCCGCGGCGAGCACGGGCAGGCCCGTCGCGTCGACGAGCTGCGGCACGAGCGCGAACGTGCCGATCAGCGCGTCTTCGGCAGCGCCGATGAACGTGCCGCGATGGCCGCCCGCCTCGGCGCCCTGCGCAGACAGCGCGTCGGCGCCGGCCGCCTGCCACGCGAGCCCTTCGGCCACGTGCGTCGCGGTGCCGATCACATAGGTGCCGGCGGCCTTCAGGCGCGCGACGTCGGCGGCGTCGAGCACGCCGAACGTGAAGCTCGCGACCGGCACGCGCAGCGACACGAGCGCATCGAGCTGCGCGCGGAAGTCGGGCGCGTAGCGCGCGGGCGCGGTGCCCGGCGGCAGCCCGAGCGTCGCGTTCAGCGGATCGATCGCCGCGAGTGCGCGCGCGACGGTCGCCGCATCGGGTGCGGCGTCCGGCAGCACGAACAGGTTGACCGCGAACGGGCGATGGGTCGCCGCGCGGATCGCCGCGACTTCGGTCGCGAGACGGTCGGGCTCGAACGCGCCGGCGCCGAGGCTGCCGAGCGCGCCGGCGTTCGATGCGGCGGCGACCATCGCGGCCGTGGTCGCACCGACCATCGGCGCCTGCACGAGCGGCAGGCGCAGGCCGAAGCGTTCGGAAAAGGGGGTGGAATACGGACGGGCAGGCATGACGAATCCTTCGATGACGATGCGCGAAAGCGCTTTGTAAAAGCCGCTACATCGACTCTATCGAAGCGGCTCGTCGCCGAAAAATGAATAATCGAGATCGAAACGATCGCTGCGCGAGAAGCGGGCGCGCGCGGCAGGCGCACGCGTTGCGCGTGCCCTGCAACACCTGACGATTGGTGGCACACTAGGCCGCCCTATTCCACCCGGGGCGCGCTCGGCGCACCCCGTACGCCAGGAGTTCAAAACGTGACTGCCCAATGGATCGACATCCCGACCGGTAACGACAGCTTCGGCGGCTATCTCGCGCTGCCCAAGCGCGGCAAGGGCCCTGCCGTCATCATCATCCAGGAGATCTTCGGCGTGAACTCGCACATCCGCGCGGTCGCCGACCAGTACGCGGCCGACGGCTACGTCGCGCTCGCGCCGGACGTGTTCTGGCGCACGCAGCCGCGTGTCGAGCTGACCTACGAAGGCGCGGATCGCGACAAGGGCATCGAGCTGTTGAAAAAGACCGACGTCGGTCTCGCGGTCGCGGACATCGGCGCGGCGGCCGACGCGTTGCGTGCGCGCCCCGAAGTGGCCGGCAAGCTCGCCGCGATCGGCTACTGCTTCGGCGGCCAGCTCGCGTACCGCACGGCCGCAGCCGGCAAGCTCGACGCGGCGGTCGCCTATTACGGCGGCGGCATCCAGAACGCGCTCGATCTGGCCGGCAAGGTCACGCAGCCGATCCTGTTCCACTACGCGGAAAACGACCACGGGATCCCGCTCGCGGCCGTCGATCAGGTCAAGGCCGCGTTCGCCGGCCGCGGCCACGCATCGTTCCACGTGTATCCGGGCGCCGAGCACGGCTTCAACTGCACGGACCGCGCGTCGTACAACCAGCGCGCGGCGGCGCTCGCGCACGGCCGCACGCTGACGTTCCTCGCCGAGCACCTGTAAAAACGCCCCGCCGCGGGCCCATCGCGCCGGGCCCGCGTTATTCTCCATTCATCGCCACGAGTCACAACGGGGGTGACAGCGATGCACTCGGACTATCTCGCGCATGACGCAATCGGCCTCGCCGCGCTCGTACGCGACCGCAAGGCAAGCCCGCGCGAATTGCTCGATGCCGCGATCGGCCAGGCCGAAGCGGTCAACGGCGCGATCAACGCGATCGTGCTGCAGGACTACGACGCCGCGCGCCAGCGCGCGGCCTCCGCGCCCGAACCCGGCGCCGACGCGCCGTTCGCGGGCGTTCCGTATCTCGTCAAGGATCTCGGTGCGGCGGTCGCCGGGCTGCCGCTGTCGATGGGTAGCCGGCACTACCGGTATTTCGTGCCCGGCGACGATTCGCCGGTGATCGCGCGCAGCCGCGCGGCCGGCCTCAACGTGTTCGGCAAGACCAACACGTCGGAGATCGGCCAGATGCCGTACACGGAACCCGAACTGTTCGGCGCGTGCCGCAACCCGTGGAATCTCGACCACACGCCCGGCGGCTCGAGCGGCGGCGCGGCGGCGGCCGTCGCGGCCGGCATCGTGCCGCTCGCGCATGCGTCCGACGGCGGCGGCTCGATCCGCATCCCGGCATCGTGCTGCGGGCTGTTCGGCCTGAAGCCGAGCCGCAACCCGATGCTCGTCGACCAGCCGTCGAACGGCGAGCTCGTCGTCCAGCATGCGGTTTCGCGCAGCGTGCGCGACAGCGCGCTGCTGCTTGACGTGACGACCGGCCAGACGCTGCCGCACGGCGCGCCCGGCACGTTCCTCGGCGAACTCGATACGCCGCCCGGCCCGCTGCGGATCGGCCTCGTCGTCGATCCGATGCTCGCGCCGGCGCTCGCCGACGACACGCGCGCGGCGCTCGACGACGCAGCCGTGCTGCTCGAATCGCTCGGCCACCACGTCGAGCCGGCGACGCTGCACATCGACTACGCGCGCGCGGCCGAAACCTTTCTCACGCTGTGGGCGACGATCGCCGAGGAGATGGTGCTCGGCGCGCGCGCACTGACCGGCCGCGCGCCGCGCCGCGGCGAATTCGAAGCGGCGACGTGGGCGATGGCCGTGGTCGGCCGGCGCCTCGCGCGCACGCGCCTGCCGGACGTGCTCGAGTGGCAGCGCCAGCTCACCGTGCAGGTGGCCGGCCTCGTGTCGCGCTACGACGTGATCCTGTGCGCATCGCTCGCGGGGCCGCCGGTGAAGATCGGCGAACTGCAGCCGACGCCGTTCGAATCGGCGCAGATGAAGCTGCTCGCCGCGCTGCCGGTGAAACCGCTGCTGAAGGAAATGCTCGCGAAGTCGTCGGAGAAGGCGTTCGCGTGGGCCGGCTGCACCGAGCTGTTCAACCTGACCGGCCAGCCGGCGATGTCGGTACCGCTCTACTGGAATGCGCGCGGGCTGCCGATCGGCGTGCAGTTCGCCGCGCGCCATACCGACGACGCGCTGCTGCTCAGGCTCGCGCGGCAGCTCGAACAGGCACGGCCGTGGTTCGACCGCCGCCCGCCGCTGATGCAGGCACAGCGCTGACGCAAGCATCGAAAAAAAGCCCCGCCGGCAAGACCGGCGGGGCTTTTGCGCATGCAAAACGCGCGGCGGCGCTTACACGACGAGCCGTTCGCAGATCGTCCGCGTCGCGGTCGCTGCGTTCAGCGTGTAGAAATGCAGCCCCGGCACGCCCGCGTCGATCAGGCGCCGGCACAGATCGGTGACGACGTCCGCGCCGAACGCGCGGATCGCTTCGCGATCGTCGCCGAAGCTCTCGAGCCGGCGCGCGATCCAGCGCGGCACTTCGGCGCCGCACATCTCGGAGAAGCGCATCAGCTGCGAGAAGTTCGTGATCGGCATGATGCCCGGCACGATCGGCACGTCCACGCCCAGCTTGCGCACATCGTCGACGAAGCGGAAATACGCGTCGGCGTTGAAGAAGTACTGCGTGATCGCGGAATTCGCGCCGGCTTTCACCTTGCGCGCGAAATTCTCGAGATCGGCCTTCGGCGAGCGCGATTGCGGGTGGTACTCGGGGTAGCCCGCGACCTCGATGTGGAACCAGTCGCCATGCTCGGCGCGGATGAAGCTGACGAGCTCGGACGCATAGCGCAGCTCGCCCACCGCGCCCATCCCCGACGGCAGGTCGCCGCGCAGCGCGACGATATGCCGGATGCCGTGCGAGCGGTACTGGTCGAGGATCGCGCGCAGGCTGTCGCGCGACGAGCCGATGCACGACAGGTGCGGCGCGGCCTCGAGGCCGTCCTTCTGCATGTCGAGCACGGTATCGAGCGTGCCCTGCTGCGTCGAGCCGCCGGCGCCGAACGTCACGGAGACGAATTTCGGCTTCAGCGGCAGCAGCTGCGCACGGGTTGCGCGCAGCTTTTCGACGCCGTCCGCCGTCTTCGGCGGGAAGAATTCAAACGAGAGTTCGATCGGTTTCATGATTCGAAAGGGGTCAGCCGATGTCGCGCTGGCCGAAGATCAGCGCGGACAGCAGCCAGGACACGATGCTGTACAGGATCGAACCGAAGAACGCGGACCAGAATCCCGACACCTCGAAGCCCTTCAGCAGCGACGACGCGAACCAGAAGCACAGCGCGTTCACGACGAGGATGAACACCCCGAGCGTGACGACCGTGACGGGCAGCGTCAGCAGGATCAGCACCGGGCGGATCACCGTGTTGATCAGGCCGAGCACGACCGCGACGATCAGCGCGGTGCCGAAGCTCTTGATGTGGATCGACGGCACGAGGTACGTGATGATCAGCAGCGCGAGCGCGTTGATGACCCAGGTGAGGATGACGCTCATGGAGTGCTCCGGTTCGGTTGTCGATCAGTGCGATCAGTGGCCGCCGCCGGCCGCCGCGCGCGCCCGAAGACGCAACGCAACGGCCGGCGATCCGGCGCCGTGCCGCCGCCGCACCGCGGGCCCCGCAGCGGGGCGCGCACGGCACGGCGGCGGCGGCGCATCAGTAGCGGTAGTGGTTCGGCTTGAACGGGCCGTCCTTCTGCACGCCGATGTACGAAGCCTGCTCGTCCGACAGCACGGACAGGTTCGCGCCGATGCGCGCGAGGTGCAGGCGCGCGACCTTTTCGTCGAGATGCTTCGGCAGCACGTACACCTTGTTCTCGTACTCGCCGCCGCGCACGAACAGCTCGATCTGCGCGAGCGTCTGGTTCGCGAACGAGTTCGACATCACGAACGACGGGTGGCCGGTCGCGCAGCCGAGGTTCACGAGGCGGCCTTCCGCCAGCAGGATCACGCGCTTGCCGTCCGGGAAGATGATGTGGTCGACCTGCGGCTTGATGTTTTCCCACTGGTACTGGCGGGTCGACGCGACGTCGATTTCCGAGTCGAAGTGGCCGATGTTGCAGACGATCGCGTTGTGGCGCATCGCCTTCATGTGATCGTGGTTGATCACGTGGTAGTTGCCGGTCGCCGTCACGAAGATGTCGGCCTTGTCGGCCGCGTATTCCATCGTCACGACGCGGTAGCCTTCCATCGCCGCCTGCAGCGCGCAGATCGGATCGATTTCGGTGACCCACACGGTCGCGCCCAAGCCGCGCAGCGACTGCGCGCAGCCCTTGCCCACGTCGCCGTAGCCGGCGACGACCGCGACCTTGCCCGCGATCATCACGTCGGTCGCGCGCTTGATGCCGTCGACGAGCGATTCACGGCAGCCGTACAGGTTGTCGAACTTCGACTTCGTGACCGAATCGTTCACGTTGAACGCCGGGAACGGCAGGCGGCCGTCCTTTTCCATCTGGTACAGGCGGTGCACGCCGGTCGTGGTTTCTTCGGTCACGCCCTTGATGTGCGCGAGGCGCTTCGAGTACCAGGTCGCGTCGATGTCGAGGTGCTTCGCGATCGACTTGTACAGCGCGACTTCTTCCTCGTTGGTCGGCTTCGCGATCACCGAACGGTCCTTCTCGGCCTTCGAGCCGAGGATCAGCAGCAGCGTTGCGTCGCCGCCGTCGTCCAGGATCATGTTCGCGAATTCGCCGTTCGGCCATTCGAAGATGCGGTGCGAGAACTCCCAGTATTCGTCGAGCGACTCGCCCTTGAACGCGAACACCGGCGTGCCGGCTTCGACGATCGCAGCCGCTGCGTGGTCCTGCGTCGAGAAGATGTTGCACGAGGCCCAGCGGACGTCCGCGCCGAGCGCCTTCAGCGTCTCGATCAGCACGCCGGTCTGGATCGTCATGTGCAGCGAACCGGCGATGCGCGCGCCCTTCAGCGGCTGCTGCGCCTTGTATTCGTCGCGGATCTGCACGAGGCCCGGCATTTCGGTCTCGGCGATGTTCAGTTCCTTGCGGCCCCAGCCGGCCAGCGCCATGTCGGCGACGACGTAATCCTTGGAAGCTTGCGAATCGATAATGGCGTTCATCACGCCCTCCTTTCTAAAAAAGTTCTAGATTGGTGACGTGAGCGCCGTTCAGGAAGCGGAGCCGGCGCGACGGTCGCGAAACGCGCGCCGCACGGCTGCTTGGTGAAGCCTTCCGAGCCTGGCGGACGCAGAGTGGTCCGTCGCAACGCTCCTCGGAAAACGGGAGGGATTGTAGCAAATCGGCGCGCAAAATGCGCAAGCGGCGCGAGCGATTCAAGCGCGCGGCGTCGGCGCGCGTTGCCGTCGAGAAAGGGTCAGGACTCCGCGCCGACCCACGCCTGTTCGCGCAGCCGCGCGCGCAGCCGCGCGACGGCCTGGCTGTGCAGCTGGCACACGCGCGATTCGCTCACTTCGAGCACCGCGCCGATCTCGCGCAGATTCAGACCCCGTTCGTAATACAGCGACATCAGCAGCTTCTCGCGTTCCGGCAGCCGCTCGATCGCCTCGACGAGCGCCTCGCGCAGGTGCTCGTCGAGCAGCGCCGACAGCGGATCGGCGTGATCGACGCGATAGCGGTCGAGGAACGGCTCGTCGTCGGCCGCACGGTCGAAATCCTCGTAGTAGATGAGCTGGCTGCCGTGCAGGTCCTGCAGCATCCCCTGGTATTCGTCGAGCGGCATGTTCAGGTGCAGCGCGATCTCGGTCTCGCTCGCCGAGCGGCCGAGATGCTGCTCGACCTGGTGCACCGCGTGCTCGACCTCGCGCGACGTCTTGCGCAGGCTGCGCGGCAGCCAGTCGTTGCTGCGCAGCTCGTCGAGCATCGCGCCGCGGATGCGCTGCGTCGCGTAGGTCTCGAACTGCGCGCCCTGGTCTTCCTTGTAGCGGCCGGCCGCGTCCATCAGGCCGATCATGCCGGCCTGGATCAGGTCGTCGAGGTCGACGCTCGCCGGCATCTTCGCGACGAGCTGCAGCCCGAGGCGACGCACGAGCGGCGCATATTGCGCGAGCACGTCGGCCTGGGACATCTTTCCTTGAGCGTTGTACATCATGGCTCTCTCCTTCCGGTAGCGCTCACGCGGCGTGTGCCGCGCCCGCTTCATACGACGGCTTGCCGCCCGCGTGAACGGCGCGGTCCGCCCCCGAACGCGGGCGCATCGGCCAGTACAGCAGGTCGGCGGCAATCTGCCGGTAGTCGCGCGCGGCCGCCGCCGACGGGAACGCGTCGACCACCGCATGCGTCAGCTCGCGCGCATGCTCGACGAGCGGATCGGCGCTCACGCAGCCCGCGTCGGCAATCGACACCGTCAGGTAGCGGCTTGCGACGCCCGCGAGGTTGTCGAAGGCCGTCTTCGCATCCGCATGGCTGCCGACGTGATTGGTCAGCACGCGGAACTGCGCGAACGCGTGCGCGAAATGCAGCCGCTTCATGCACGCGTACGCCTCGGTGATCGCCTGCGCGGCGACCCGCGTGACGACCAGCACGTCGTGCGCTTCGCGCGCGAGCGCCGAGAACGAGCCGTCGGCGCCGAGCTGCGCGTCGACGAGGACGATGTCGGCCGGGCCGTCGATGAAGTCGCTCAGTTGCGTGTCGCTGTAGCCGGCGCGCGCGAGCCGCGCGGCCGCGCACAGGCCGAAGCCGGCGGCCACCCGCGTGCGCTCGCCGTCGCGCAGCCACGCGCCCGCGAGCGTCGCGCTGGCCGAATGCACGTCGGCGCGCTCGTCGACGACGAGCACGTCCTTGCCGAGCGACGCGAGCGCCGCCGCCAGGTTCACGGTGGTGGACGTGCAGCCGACACCCGCCGGCCCGCCCGTCACCGCGACGATGCGCGACGCGCGCCCGGCCAGCAGGCGCCGCAGCCCTTCGGCCTGGTCGATGATTCGTTTATCCAAATCGCACCTCGTGCAGCTCGGCGGTGGAACGTGCGGTCAGTGCGGAGAGCAGCGTCGGCATGTCTTCGTCTTGCGGCACGAAGGGCGAGCCGTCGCGCGGCACACAGAACGCGCTCTTCAGCAGGAACTTGGTCGATGCGACATACAGGTTCTCCGGCACCTTCTGGCCGGTCGACACGTAGTGAACCGGCAGCTTGTAGCGGATCACCGTGTCGAGCACGCCGCCGAGGTGGGTCGCCTCGTCGAGCTTCGTGAGGATGCAGCCGGCGAGATCCGGATGCTCGCCCGCGCTGCGGTACGCCTGCACGACTTCGTTGAGCGTGTCGCCGTGGCTCGTCGCGTTGAGCAGCAGCAGGCGCTGCACCGGTGCGTTCGCGCCGTGCAGCATCGCGATCTGGTCGGACACCGCGCGGTCGCGCTGGCTCATGCCGATCGTGTCGATCAGCACGATGTGCTTGTTGCGCAGTTCGGACAGCGCGAGCGCGAGATCGCCCGCATCCTTCACCGCGTGCACCGGCACGCCGAGGATCTTGCCGAAGATGCGCAGTTGCTCGTGGCCGCCGATCCGGTAGCTGTCGGTGGTCAGCAGCGCGACCTTGCTCGCGCCGAAGCGCATCACGCAGCGCGCGGCCAGCTTCGCGGTGGTGGTGGTCTTGCCGACGCCCGTCGGCCCCATCAGCGCGAACACGCCGCCGCGCTCCATCAGCGCGTCCTCGCTGTCGAGCACCGGCAGGTTCGCCGCGAGCACCGACTGCGCCCATTCGGCGGCCTGTTCGAAGGTCTGCGCGTCGTCGCCGGACGGCAGATTGTCGACGAGCATCCGCACGAGCTGCGCGGACAGGCCGGCCGCGAACAGGTGCTTCGTCAGCGCGCCGTGCACGGCGCTGCGACGCTGGCGGTCGTGCCACATCAGGCTGTCGAACTGCTCTTCCATCATCCCGCGCAGTTCGCCGAGCTCGTGCATCACCGTGTCGTTGACGATTCGCTCGACGCGCGATTTCACCGCATCGGCCACCGCGGCGGCGGTGTCGGCGGACAGGCGCGTGCGCTCGGCCGCTTTCGCGGCGTTCGCGGCGTTCGCGGCGTTCGTGTCGGGCTTGCGCGGGGCGGCGGCCGGCATCCGGCGTTCGGCATCGCGCACGATGTCGCGTGCCCAGTCGGGCGACGATGCGCTCGCGGCGCCCTGCGGCGCGGGTGCGCTCGCTTGCGGCGCAGCAGGCGTCGCCTGCGTGCGCGCGATCAGCGCATCGCGCTGCTGCGTCAGGCGCTTCGCGTGCTCGACGAGCCACGGCGCGGGTTCGGAAGCGGGGGCCGGCCATCCGGCGGCCGGTGCGGCGGTCGACGGCGTTGCCGCTGCGTCCGCATCGATCGTCGAAGGTTGCGCCGCCGTCTCGTCCGCGTCGTCCGCGTCGTCCGTTTCGTTCGCTTCGGCACTTGCGCCGAACACCGACGAGAACACGTCCGGCAGCCCGCCATCGCCCGCCGCATACGGATTGACGCTCGGGCGCGCGAACGCGGCGCCCGGGCGCGACACGATGCCCGGCACCGCGGCGGCCGGCACGGAATCCGGCACGCGCGGCGCCGCGATGCGCGGCCGTGCGGCGGCCGGCGGCGTCACCGCGGCCAGGTCCGAATCGGCCAATGCGACGATTTCGACGCTGCCGTCATCGAGCGTGCGGTTCGACAGCACGACCGCGTCGGCGCCGAGCGCCTCGCGCACGAGACGAAGCGCGTCGCGGCTCGTTGCGCCGGTGAATTTGCGAATGTTCAAGCGGAACCCCCGATGACGTTAACGACTTTGATCGTGCGTGTGTCCGGCACTTCGGCATACGACAGCACTTTCAATTGCGGCAGGCTGCGGCGCAGGAAACGCGCGAGCATCGCGCGCAGCGCGTGCTGCACCAGCAGCACCGGCGGCAGCCCGAGATTCTGTTGACGCAGCATCGCTTGCTGCGTGCCGGTCAGAAGGTTGTGCGCGAGGCCGGGTTCGAGGCCCGGATTCGCGCCGGTGGCGAGCGCCTGCGACAGCACGCGCTCCAGATTCGAGTCGAGGCCCATCACCTGCATCTCGCCCGCGCCCGGATACCACTGCTGCGTGATCGCGCGGCCGAGCGAGAGCCGCACCGCGGCGGTGATCTCGAACGCGTCGCCGCGGCCCGCATGTTCGGACACGGCCTCGAGGATCGTGCGCATGTCGCGGATCGGCACGCCTTCCTCGAGCAGGTTCTGCAGCACCTTCTGCAGCGTCGTCAGCGAGATCGTCTTCGGCACGAGGTCCTCGACGAGCGACGGCGCGTCCTTGCCGGTGCGCTCGACGAGCGCCTGCACTTCCTGGCGGCCGAGCAGCTCGGCAGCGTGCTGGACGACGAGATGGTTCAGGTGCGTCGCGACGACCGTGCTCGCGTCGACCACCGTGTAGCCGTACACCTGCGCCTGTTCGCGCAGCGCGACGTCGATCCACACGGCCGGCAGCCCGAACGCGGGATCCTGCGTCAGGGCGCCCGGCAGCGCGGCCGTCACCTGGCCGGGGTTGATCGCGAGCCACTGGCCCGGGAACACTTCGCCGATGCCGATCTCGACGCCCTTCAGCGCGATCCGGTATGCGTTCGGCCGCAGTTCGAGGTTGTCGCGGATATGGATCACCGGCGGCAGGAAGCCGATTTCCTGCGCGAATTTCTTGCGGATGCTCTTGATGCGCTTGAGCAGCTCGCCGTCGCTGTTCTTGTCGACCAGCGGGATCAGCCGGTAGCCGACTTCGAGGCCGAGCGGGTCGATCAGCTGCACGTCGTCCCAGGTCGCCTCGTGGCTATCGGACGGCAGCACGGCGGGCGGCGCGATGTCGGTCACGTCGCCGGCCGCCTTGCGGGCCGCCGCGCGCTTCGTCTGCGTGCGGGCCAGCCAGATCGCGCCGCCGCCGAGCGCGAGGAACGCGAAGTGCGGCATCCCCGGGATCAGCCCCATGATCACGATGATCACGCCGGTGATCGTCAGCACGCGCGGGTTGGTGAACAGCTGCCCGGTGATCTGCGTGCCGATGTCCTCGTCGGTCGCGACGCGCGACACGATCACGCCGGCCGCAGTCGAGATCACGAGCGACGGGATCTGCGCGACGAGGCCGTCGCCGATCGTCAGCAGCGTGTAGTTGGTGCCGGCCGCCGCGAAGCTCATGTCGTGCTGGACCATCCCGACGATCAGCCCGCCGATCACGTTGATCGCCATGATGATCAGGCCCGCGATCGCGTCGCCGCGCACGAACTTCGACGCGCCGTCCATCGACCCGTAGAACTCGGCTTCCTGCGACACGGCCAGGCGGCGCTTGCGCGCCTGTTCCTCGTTGATGAGGCCCGCGTTCAGGTCGGCGTCGATCGCCATCTGCTTGCCGGGCATCGCGTCGAGCGTGAAGCGCGCGGACACTTCGGCGATCCGCCCCGCGCCCTTCGTGATCACCATGAAGTTGATGATCATCAGGATCACGAACACGACGATGCCGACCGCGAAGTTGCCGCCGACGAGGAAGTGGCCGAACGCCTCGATCACCTGGCCGGCCGCGTCGGGGCCCGTGTGGCCCTCGAGCAGCACGACGCGCGTCGACGCCACGTTCAGCGACAGGCGCAACAGCGTCGAGAACAGCAGCACGCTCGGGAACGCCGCGAAGTCGAGCGGCTTCATCGTGTACATGCTGACGAGCAGCACCATCACCGACAGCGCGATGTTGAACGTGAACAGCAGATCCAGCAGCATCGGCGGCAGCGGCAGGATCATCATCCCCAGGATCATGCAGATGAGGACGGGGCCCGCGAGCGCGCGCAGGTTGGTGCCCGCGAACGGGTTCGTGCGCTTCGCGAACAGGCCGGTCGGGGTGCTCATGCTGCCTCCCGCCGGGCCGCCCCAAGGGAGGCAGCCGCCCCCTCGGGGGGCAGCGAACGAATGTGAGCGTGGGGGCTAATCATCACGTGGCTCCTTGCGTGCCGAGCGTGTCTTCGGCTTCCTCGCGTTCATCGTCGGCGGGCACCGACGTGCCCTTGTCGAGTTCGGCCGGCACGTCGAGATCGACCGGCACCGCGGGGAACGCGCCGCCTTCCGAACGGAAGCGCTTGAGCTGGTAGACCCACGCGAGCACTTCGGCGACGGCCGAGTACAGCGAGCCGGGAATCTCGCGTTCGATTTCGACGTTGTGATACAGCGCACGCGCGAGCGGCGGCGCCTCGAGCAGCGGCACGTTGTGCTCGGCCGCGAGTTCGCGGATGCGCGCGGCGACGAGGTTCACGCCCTTCGCGACGACCTTCGGTGCGCGCATCTCGCCGTCCGTGTATTGCAGCGCGACGGCGAAGTGCGTCGGGTTCGTGACGACCACGTCGGCCTTCGGCACGGCCGCCATCATCCGGCGGCGCGCGATCGCGCGCTGCTGCTGGCGGATCCGTCCCTTCACGTGCGGATCGCCTTCGTTCTCGCGATGCTCGCGCTTCACTTCTTCCTTCGTCATGCGCAACTTCTTGTTGTACTGCCAGATTTGGTAAGGCACATCGAGCGCGGCGACCACCAGCATCCCGGCGACCGTCGTGCCGCAGCACACGGCGACGAGATGCAGCGCGTCGGGCAGCGCCGCGCCGAGCGGCTGCGTCGCGAGGCCGAGCAGCTCGTCCTTGCTGCGCCAGATCGCGATGCCGCCGATCCCGCCGACGACGAGCGTCTTCGCGAGCGACATGCCGAGCTGGATCGGCCCCTGGATCGAGAAGATCCGGCCGAGGCCCGAGATCGGGTTCAGGCGGTCGAACTTCAGTTCGAAGGTTTTCTGCGAGATCAGCCAGCCGCCGAGCGCCATCGGCGCGAGCAGCGCCGCGACGCCGGTGAGCACGAGGATCGGCAGCAGCGCGGCGAAGCCTTCGAGGCTCGCGCTGCCGGCCGCCGACAGCATCCGGTTCGTGTCGAACGCGGTCGCGCGGTCGAACGTGAACGCGCCGCGCAGCATCGCCTGCAGATGCGCACCCGACGGGCCCGCGAGCAGCCATGCACCGTAGAACCCGGCCGCGAGCAGCGCGAACGAAGCCAGTTCGCGCGAACGCGCGACCTGCCCCTCCTCGCGCGCCTTCTCGCGGCGCCTGGGAGTGGCGGCTTCGGTCTTGTCGAGATCGCTCTCGTCTGCCACGGGGCCTCCAGTCGGGTACGGCGGAATGCCGCTTTCCAGTGACACCGATTATTCATGGAGGCGTCAAACGCCGATCGGTCGAGCAAAGCCGGGAAAGGGGGGTATTTCGGGGAATCGGGCGAGCCGGTGCGAACGAGGCTGGATGGGGACGGAGCGGCGCGCGACGGGGTGCGATGCGGCGGAAAAACGCGGCGATCGGCGCAACGGTGGAGCGAGGTTTCCGGCAAGGTTCCCGGACGGGACGGTGGCGGAGTGAAACGGGGAACGGTGAAGCGGAGAAAACGGGGAAGTCAGGCCCCGACGCGACGGCGTCGCGTCGGGGCAGGCGGCGCTCAGACCGCCGGGATCGGATCCGAGCCGAAGCGGTTCGGGCCTGCGGTGCCGCGCGAGCACATCCACACGAGCAGCAGAATGGGGCCGACGACCGGAATGAGCCCGAGCAGCAGGAACCAGCCCGAGCGGCCCGTATCGTGCAGGCGGCGCACGCTGACCGCGATGCCCGGAATGATCAGCGCCAGCGAAATCAGGAAGATCGCGCCCAGCAGCAGCAGCGCGATCAGGCCCGCGTCGCGGCCGATCGCGCCGATCACCTGCGCGGCGATCGAAAGAATGCAGCTCAGCAGCGCGAAATACCAGTATTCGGCACGACGCGCACGGCCTTCGAATTTCGCGTATTGATTGAGTACGGAACGAACAGCCTCGGAAAAATTCATTTTATTACCCTCCTGTTTTATATTTACGACCCCGGAAACAACGCGGGAATTATATGTTCGAATTTCGACAGGCTCCATCTCTTTTCGCATGCCGGCCAGGCGAAACCCCGTCGCACCGGCTCTGGAACGGCTGTCATAGCGTAATGCGGCTCCGCCGGCTTGCATGCCGCGTCATTTTAATAATCTTGAAGACCTGACAGAAACCATACCCTCGGATAATCCGGCGTTTGATTACAACCGAATGAATCCCGACGCGATCGATAATCGATCCAGGCGTGCGGCATTCGATTTACCGGCCGATCGGCATGACGCGAGCGCGCCGGTCGCGCCACCCTTCGCCATTCCCGATCCCGCTCGCATCGCATCGTGTTCCGTCATCCGCTCGCTCCGCTGCTGTCGCTCGCCTGCGCGCTCGCCGCCGGCTGCGCGGGCACGCCCGGTACGCCCGACCTGCCGCCCGGTGCGCAGGCGCCGGGCGCGCCGCATCCCGGCACGATCGTCGTGCGCTATGCGTGGAACGGGTCGACGCAAACCTGGCGCGCACCGGATGTCGCCGCGAGCTTCGCGTTCCGCTGTTTCGACGCGCATGGCCAACCGGCGGAACGCGCTCGCGCGGCCTGGTGCGTGCCGGTCGTCGAGATCGAATCGGTGTCGGTCGATGCGGGCGGGCGCGCCGTCGCGCCGGCCGCCGCCGCGCGCATCGAAAGCACCGCGTACGGGCCCGGCCGCCACTTTCTCGACCATACGACGGCGGTAAGCGCCGGCCTCCGGCCTGGGCCCTAACCGGCCGCCGCCCGCTGCAGCGCGCCGAGATCGAGCTTCTTCATCGTCATCACCTGCGCCATCACACGCTCGGCGCGCGCCGGATCGCCCGTCATCAGTTCGGACATCTGCGCGGGCACGACCTGCCACGACACGCCGAAGCGGTCGCGCAACCAGCCGCACTGCTGCGCACGCTCGTCGCCGCCTTCGGACAGCCGCGCCCAGTAGCGGTCGATCTCGTCCTGGTCGCGGCAGTTGACGACGAACGATACGGCCGGCGTGATCTGGAACACGGGGCCGCCGTTCAGCGCGACGAACGCCTGCCCGTCGAGCTCGAACGCGACCGTCATCACCGTGCCCTCGGCCTGTCCGGACGCGTGCGCGCCGGCCTTGCCGTAGCGCGCGACGTGCACGATGCGCGCGTTGTCGAACACCGACACGTAGAAACCGGCGGCCGCCTCGGCGTCGCGGTCGAACCACAGGAACGGCGTGATGCGTTGTATGCGCGGGCTCATGACGCTGCCTCCTCGATGTCGTGCCGGCACCGGTGCCGGTCTTACATCGTAGGCGCTGCGCGCACACACGGCGGCGATCCGATCCGTAGTGCGCGCGCAACCTCCGGATAAAAAAGGGGGCGATCGCTCGCCCCCTCTTTGCTGCCTGCGGCCGTGCCGCGTCAGAACGCGACGAAAGGCGCCGCGCCGCCGCTCGAGCGCTTGTCCATCCCGAAGTAGATCGTCTTGCCGTAGAAGTGCGGCATGCCGATGTCGAGCCATCCGGACGAACCGAACGGGCCCGCGATGTCGTTGAACGCGAACGTCGACGCGTTCGAGAACAGCGTATCCGCGTTCGCGACGGGCATCGACACGGTGCCGCTCGCGCTGTTCTGGCCGGTCAGCGTCGCCGTATAGGTGGTCGTCGAGGACGGGCAGTAGAACTGCGAGTTCCTCGAACAGACCGTCTGCGCCGAATCGTTGAAGAAATACGCGTTCGAACCGGTATCGAAGAAAGCCGTCACCGTGCTGCCGAGGAACGACGCGCTGACGTCGCCCGTCGTGGTCGACGTCATGACGGTCGACGCGCCGAGCCCGTTGTTGCCCTGCGTGCCGATCCCGAAGATCAGCAGGCCCGTCGCGCTGGCCTGCCCGCTGCTCGAGACGTTCGGCATCTGCACGATCACGCCGTTGTTGTCGTTCGCGAAATGATGAACCGGGTTGGCCACCTGCTGCGCGACCGGCACGAGCGCGACCGCACAGCTCGCATTGCCGTTCGGGCACGCGTAGTAGTTGTTGCTCGACGACGTCGACGTCGCGCAGGTCGTGCCGCAGTCGACCGGCGCCGGCCCGATGCCGAGGATCCCGTTCGCGCCGAGCGCGCTCGCCGAGTTGGCCGACGCGCCGCCGTTCGTGCACGAGGTCGGCACGCTCGTCGTGCCGAGGTCGCCGATGATCTGCACGGGCAGCGAGTTCGCCTGTTCGGTGCCGATCGACAGGTCGACCGTGCGCACCGAGCCCCACGTGTAGCTCGACACGAACTTGCCGCACTCGGCGACCGGCGCGCCGCCGCTCGTCACCTGCGGCAGGTTGCCGAGCACGCCCGACACCGCGCTGCCGACGAGCCGCAGCCCGTAGGATGCGGTATCGACGAGCACGTTCTTGACCACCTGGCAGTTCGACGTGCCCGGCACGCAGACCTTCACGTTGACGGTCGGGATGTTGATCACGTTCGCGACGCCGGTGCCGACGGTGATGACGGCCGTATTCGCGGTATTGCCGTCCGACACGCTCGAGCCGTTGCCGTTACCGTTACTGCCGCCGTTGTTGCCGGAGCTGCCGCCGTCGTCGCCGCCGCCGCATGCCGTCACGAGCACGGCGGTCGCGGCCGCGAGGCCCAGCACGCCGAGCCAGCGCTTGAATGTACGAGGAATTCTCAAGATCGCTCTCCCGCTGTCACTGGATGTCGTTGCCGGCGAGGCCGGCAGGCAGTGCCGCCGGCAGCCACGCCTGGCCCGAGAAGGCGCCCATGTGGCCGCCCGTCCGGATCACGAGGCCGCTGGTGTCGACGGACACGGGCGCGCGCCAGCCGTGCGCCGCATGCGCCGCCTGGACGCCGGCGGTGTACTGCGGGAAATAGCTGCCGAGCAGCGACGCGAGATCCGGCATCGTCGGCCCGCGCCATGCGAGACCGAACACGCTGCCGGCGGCCGACGTGTATTCGTGGATGACGGTGCCCGACCCGAGCGTGATCTCGCGGACGGTATAGGCGGCCGTGCTCGTCTGCACGCCATCGGCCGAACGCATCGCGCGCTGCATCGCACGCACGGTTGCAGCCCGATCGTCCGCCGGCGGCGACATCGGCGCGCCGCCCAGTTCCGCGTGTGCGTGGACGGTCCACAGCACACCCATTGCAGCCGTCGCGTGTGCGACGGCCCAGCCCAAGCGTTTCAGCTTCACGTTCCCCCCCAAGGGACTGGCTTCGTTGCCGGCGGCACAGCCATCGTGCCCGCGCCGCCGGTCAACATATGAAATCGTACGAATGACGCTCCATTACTGCTGACGCGTAGTATGCCTGCTGAGTGTGTCGAAGTGTCAATTCGACGCAGCCCGAACAGGGTGCGCGCGTGCACGGCGAGCGTGGGAAAACGTGGCGGGAACGGCGTGACGCGCGCATCGGACGGCCCCGCGAAACGGAGCGCGCCGATGCACTGCAGCAAGCTCAAAAGCCCAGGCTCGCGAGCAGGTCGTCGACCTGTCCCTGGTCCTGGACCACGTCGGACTTGCCTTCCGGCGCGATCTGCGGGCCGTTCAGCAGCGACTCCGGGCTGCCGGTCGAGCTCATCTGCTCGGCCGCGAGCGCGGCCGCGGTGGCCGCGAACTGCTCGCGCCGCTCGGGCGCGATGTTCTCGACGAGCACGGTGAGGAGCTGCTGCTCGATCAGGTAGACCATGTCCATGATCTTCTTGATCACCTGCCCGGTCAGGTCCTGGAAATCCTGCGCGAGCATGATCTCGAGCAGCTGCGCGCTGGTCGCCGACGTCGACTCGGGCAGCGTGCGCAGGAACGTGCGCGTATCGTCCATCAGCTCGCGCACTTCCGCGTGCTCGATCGGCGCCGCGTACCACTGCGCCCAACGCGCGTCAAGCGCCTCAGCCTCGTTCTGGATGCGCTCCTGCATGGGCTTCGCGACCTCGATCGCGTTCAGCACGCGCACCGCGGCCTGCTCGGTCATCGTCGCGACGTAGCGCAGCCGGTCGCGCGCATCGGGCACGGCTTCCGCCGCGCGCTCGACATGCTTGTCGAGCCCGAGCTCGCGCATCGAATCGCGCAGCGCGCGCGTGACCTGGCCGATGCGCGCGAGAATGCGGTCGCTCGCGAGATCGGCGCCTTCGGGGTGGCTGTCGGCACTGAACCCCGCGCCGGCGAGCGCCGCATGGATCGGCTCGTTCACGTCAGCTCCCGGTCTTCGCCATCTTGTCGATGATCTTGTTCAGCTTCTCGTCGAGCGTCGCGGCCGTGAACGGTTTCACGACGTAGCCGCTCGCGCCCGCCTGCGCGGCCGCGATGATGTTCTCCTTCTTCGACTCGGCCGTGACCATCAGCACCGGCAGGTGCGTGAGCGTCGCGTCCGCGCGGATTTCCTTCAGCATCGCGAGGCCGTCGAGGTTCGGCATGTTCCAGTCCGAGATCACGAATTCGAAGCCGCCGCCGCGCAGCCGCGCGAGACCGGCCGCACCGTCCTCCGCTTCGTCGACGTTCGTGTAGCCCAGTTCCTTGAGCAGGTTGCGGACGATCCGGCGCATCGTCGGGAAATCGTCCACCACCAGGATTTTCATGCTCTTGTCCATCGTCGTTCCTTTCCAGATTCGTTTCCGTCAGGACGCGTATCGTGGCACGCGCCCCGTGACATTCCATTCACACGCGCTGCACGCGGTCGCCCATCGTCGCCAGTCGCGCCATCACGCGGCGGCTCATGTCGGCGAGCGGCACAACCTCGTCCGCACCGCCGAGCGCGATCGCCTCGCGCGGCATCCCGAACACGATACAGCTCGCTTCATCCTGCGCGAACGTGTAAGCGCCCGCGCGTTTCATTTCCAGCAGGCCGGCCGCGCCGTCGCGGCCCATCCCGGTGAGGATCACGCCGATCGCGTTCTTGCCCGCGTGCGTCGCCGCCGAGCGGAACAGCACGTCGACCGACGGGCGGTGACGGTTCACCGGCGGCTCGTCCGACAGCTGCGCGATGTAGTTCGCGCCGCTTCTCGCGAGCAGCAGGTGCGCATGGCCCGGCGCGATGTACGCGTGGCCCGGCAGCACGCGCTCGCCGTGCTCGGCTTCCTTCACCGCGATCCGGCACAGGCCGTTCAGCCGCTGCGCGAACGATTTCGTGAAGCCGGGCGGCATGTGCTGCGCGATCAGCACCGCCGGCGCATCCGGCGGCAGCGGCGTCAGCACTTCGCGGATCGCCTCGGTGCCGCCCGTCGACGCGCCGATGATGATCAGCTTCTCGGTACTGACGAGCGGGTTGTTGATCATCGGCGCGGCCGCCTGGCTGTCCGCCGTGCGCGCGGCGGCCTGCGGCTGCGGCGCCTGGCGCACGCGTGCGCGCGACGCCGCGCGGATCTTGTCGGCGAGCTTTTCCGCGTAGTCGAGCATCCCGTCGCGAATCCCGACGCGCGGCTTGGTGACGAAATCCACCGCGCCGAGCTCGAGCGCGCGCAGCGTGATCTCCGAGCCGCGCTCGGTCAGCGACGACACCATCACGACCGGCATCGGCCGCAGGCGCATCAGCTTCTCGAGGAAGTCGAGCCCGTCCATGCGCGGCATTTCGACGTCGAGCGTGAGCACGTCGGGGTTGTGCTGCTTGATGAGCTCGCGCGCGACGATCGGATCGGGTGCGGTCGCACACACCGCCATGTCGGGCTGGCTGTTGATGATCTCCGTCATCAGGCTGCGGATCAGCGCCGAATCGTCGACGCACAATACTTTGATCTTCTGCACTGCGGTCATGCCTCCTGCTTTTTCGATAGGTTCCCCGCGTACGCGCTTCCGGCGCCCGGGCTCCCGGCATATGGGTTCGCCGCCCGCACGCCGCCGGCACTGCCCGCGCCGGTGCCGCCCGGGCTCGCGCTGCGCGCGCCGAACAGTTCGATGCGCGGGCGCGCCGGCTGCGGCGCGGCCGGCCGCTTCGCCGCGAACAGCTCGACGTGCGCGCGCGGCCGTGCGGCGCGCTCGGCCTCGCGCGCGAGCGCGGCTTCGCGCTCGGTGACGCCAGGCACCTGCAGCCGCAGCTTCTTCACCATCGCGCGCCCCGTGTGCGGCATGAACGCGACCTTGCGCGGGTGCACGCCCTGCAGGTCTTCCGCCGTGATGCGGATGCGCTCGAGCGCGAGGTAGCGGCGCACGAAATCCGCGTTGCGATCGCCGATGTTGATGGTCGTCATCCCGGCCAGCACGGCCGCGCCGCCGAACACCTTCGCCTCGATGCGCTCGCGGCGCCCGCCGGCCTTGATCAGCTCGTTGATCAGCACTTCCATCGCATACGCACCGTAGCGCATCGATTCCGACGCGGCCGCGCCCGGATCGGTGCCGTCGTCGGGCAGCATGAAGTGGTTCATCCCGCCGATGCCCGCGTACGGGTCGTGCAGGCACGCGGCGACGCACGAGCCGAGCACGGTCATCAGCACCATGTCCTCGGACGTCGTGTAGAACTCGTTCGGCAACAGCTTCACGCCGGGACGGCCGAAGTGGTTGTCGAAATAGCGATTGGTCGCGATCGGCAGTGCGCTCATCCGCGATCTCCATAGGCGGGCGCGGCGTCCGCGGCCCGTGCGGGCACGCGCGACGGCATGGCGGCCGCCGCGGGCGCCTGCGCGCCACGCGGCCGCGCACCCTGCGCGGCGTCGCGCGTCAGTTCGTACACCGTCTGCCCGCGCAGGCGGAACGCCTGCGTGACGTACGTGAAGTTTTCCGAATGGCCGGCGAACAGCAGCCCGCCCGGCTTCACGAGCGGCTCGAAGCGCGACAGCACCTGCCCCTGCGTCGGCTTGTCGAAATAGATCATCACGTTGCGGCAGAAGATCGCGTCGAACGGCTTCGCGATCCCGTAGTCCGCATCGGTCAGGTTCAGCTGCTCGAAGCGGATCATCGCGCGCAGCTCGGGACGCACCTTCACGCGGCCGGCCTGCGCGCCCGTGCCCTTCAGGAAAAAGCGCTTCAGCCGCTCGGGCGACAGGTGCTTGACCTGGTCGTACGTATAGATGCCGGCTTCCGCCTTCGCGAGCACCTGCGTGTCGAGATCGGTCGCGAGGATCGACGCGCCGCGCGCCGCCGATTCGCCGAGCGCCTCGATCAGCGTGATCGCGATCGAGTACGGCTCCTCGCCGGTCGACGCCGCCGAGCACCATACCGACACGGGCGCCGGCCGCCCCTTCACGAACTCCGACAGGATCGGGAAGTGATGCGACTCGCGGAAGAACGCGGTCAGGTTGGTCGTCAGCGCGTTGGTGAACGCCTCCCACTCGAGCGGATCGTCTTCCTGCTCGAGCAGGTCGAGGTAGTCGCGGAACGTGTCGAGGCCGCGCGCGCGCAGCCGCCGCGCGAGACGGCTGTACGCCATGTCGCGCTTGTGCTCGGACAGCGAGATCCCCGCGCGTTGGTGGATCAGCGCGCGGATGCGGGCAAAATCCGCGCCGGTGAACGCGAAGTCGCGCCCCGGCTCGCCCGCGCGAGGCGAGGCATCCGGTGCATCGGGTCGAAACGGCGCGCGCGCGTTCGGCATGGCTTAGAAGGTCTCCCAGTCGTCGTCGGACGTGCCGGCCGCGGCCAGCGCCGGCTTCTCGCCGTTCAGCGCGGGGCGCACGAGCGCGGGCTTCGCGGCCGGCTTGTCCGCCGGGGCGGCGGCCGACTTCGCGAGACGCGGCCCGTAGCCGCCTGCAGCGGCGCCGCGGGACGCGGGTGCTTCCTTCTGCGTGCGCGCATCGGAGTCCGCCGCGCGCTTCGCTTGGCTTGCGCCCGCCGCCGACGTGGCCGCATGCGACCCCGGCGCGGCGCGCCGTGCCGGTTGTGCCGCCGCCTGCGGCGCCGGCAGCGCGGCGACCGGCGCCGCGTCGCGACGCGGCTCCGACGGCAGTGCCGGCACGCTCGCCGAACCATGCGCGCCCGGCCGCGCGACGCCGCGCGCCGGCGCGAGCACGATGCCGCCCGTCACGCGCCAGCCCGACACGATCGCCTTCATCTGGCGCGTCTGCTCCTCGAGCGACGCGGCCGCGGCCGCTGCCTGCTCGACGAGCGCCGCGTTCTGCTGCGTGACCGAATCCATCTGGCTGACTGCACGGTTGACCTGCTCGATGCCGGTCGACTGCTCTTCCGACGCGGCGCTGATCTCGCCCATGATGTCGGTCACGCGGCGCACGGCCTGCACGATCTCGTCCATCGTCGAGCCCGCGCGCGCGACGAGCGCCGACCCGCTGTCGACCTTCTCGGCCGAATCGCCGATCAGCTGCTTGATTTCCTTCGCGGCGCTCGCGCTGCGCTGCGCAAGCGAGCGCACCTCGCCCGCGACCACCGCGAAGCCGCGGCCCTGCTCGCCCGCACGCGCGGCTTCGACCGCCGCGTTCAGCGCGAGGATGTTGGTCTGGAACGCGATGCCTTCGATCGTGCCGATGATGTCGACGACCTTGCCCGAACTCGTCGCGATGTCCTGCATCGTCGACACGACCTGGCCGACCACCTCGCCGCCCTGCGTCGCGATGTCCGACGCGTTCACCGCGAGCTGGCTCGCCTGCCGCGCGTTCTCCGCGTTCTGCCGCACGGTGCCCGTCAGCTGCTCCATGCTCGATGCGGTTTCCTGCAGCGACGCGGCCTGCTCCTCGGTGCGCTGCGACAGGTCGATGTTGCCGGTCGCGATCTCGCGCGCGCCGACGTCGATCGATTCGGTGCCGCGATGCACGGACTGCACCATCGTCGTGACGGCGTCCTGCATCCGCTTGATGCCGCCGAACAGGCGGCCCATCTCGTTCGTGCTGGACACGTTCACCGGCTGCGTGAGATCGCCGCCGGCGATCCGCTCGAAGTGCGCGATCGCGTCCTCGAGCGGCTTCACGATCAGCCCGCGCATCGCGAAGCGGATCGCGATCACGACCACGAACGCAATCGCGATGCCGGCCGCGATCAGCGCGACCATCAGCGAGATCTGCGACTGCGTCGCGGCACGGCGCTCTTCCGCGCGCTTCTGCAGCGACGCGATCACGGCCGCCGCCGTCTGGTCGAACGCGACGAACAGCGGGCTGATCTTCGCGTCGGCAATCGCGTGGTACGCCGCCATGTCGCCCGCGCGCGCCGCGGCAAATTCGGGCTCGACGCCTTCCTTCATGATCGTCGTGTAGCGGGCGGTGAGCTCGTCGAGGAGCGCCTGCTCGACACCGAGCTTCGGCAGCGACTGGAACGCCTGCCAGTTCTGGTTCGACTTCGCATACAGCTCCTGCGCCCGGTCGAGCACCTTCGCCGCCTCGGCCGCATTGCCGGCTTCGGTCAGCGTACGGAAGCGGTCGAGCGCAACGCGTGAGCGCAGCAGGTGCGCGGCCGTGTCGTCCAGCGTGTGGATCGCCGGCAGGTCGACGTGCGCGATCTCATCGAGCGAACGACTCGCGTGATTGAGCGCGTAGAGGCCGAGCCCGCCGACCGCGGCGGCCAGGCACACGAGGATGAGTCCGACCGCCGTCAGCGTCGTGCGGATCGACCAGTTATGCAACATTGCAGATTCTCCCGAAATTCCTGCGCGCGCGGCGCGCTTACCCGCCGAGTGTCTCGATCAGCGCCATTTCACGGCTCGACATCAGCTTCTCGATGTCCATCAGGATCAGCATCCGGCCGTCGACCGTGCCGAGGCCCGTCAGGTACTCGGTCGTCAGCGTCGCGCCGAATTCCGGCGCCGGCATGATCTGGTCGGTCTGCAGCGTCAGCACGTCCGACACGCCGTCGACCACCATCCCGACCACGCGGTGCGCGACGTTCAGGATGATCACGACGGTCTGGTGGTCGTACTCGACGCGGCCGAGATGGAACTTGATCCGCATGTCGACGATCGGCACGATGATGCCGCGCAGGTTGATCACGCCCTTGATGAAGTCCGGCGCGTTCGCGATGCGCGTGACGCTGTCGTAGCCGCGGATTTCCTGCACCTTCAGGATGTCGATCCCGTATTCCTCGTCGCCGAGCGTGAACACGAGGAATTCCTGGCCCGTCGCGTCGCCTTGCGCCGCGTCGCGGCGGCCGGTTGTCGCATTGGCCGCGTTCGCCGCGGCCGGATGAATCATTTGGACTTCAGCAGACACGTTTGCCCCCAATCGGTTGAATGGCGAGAGTCAGAACATCGCGAGCTCGGCGCCGGCTCGGGCGCCGTGCGTCGCACGGGTTTCTCGGTTCAGCGCCGCGACGTCGACGATCAGCGCGACGCTGCCGTCGCCGAGGATGGTCGCCGCCGAGATGCCGTGCACCTTGCGATAATTGGTTTCGAGGTTCTTCACGACCACCTGCTGCTGGCCGACCAGTTCGTCGATCAGCATTGCGAAGCGGCGCCCCTCGGTTTGCATGATCGTGACGATCCCCTGCGTCGGGTCGGTGCGCGCGTCCTCGACCGAGAACACCTCGTGCAGTGCGACCAGCGGCAGGTATTCGCCGCGCACGCGCACCACGCGCTCGCCGTTGCCGACCGTGTAGATGTCGTCGATCGACGGCTGCAGCGACTCCATCACGAAGTTCAGCGGCAGGATGAAGATCTCGCTGCCGACCTTCACCGACATCCCGTCGAGGATCGCGAGCGTCAGCGGCAGCACGATCCGCGTGGTCGTACCGCGGCCGGCCTGCGACGTGATCTCGACGTGGCCGCCCATCGACTGGATGTTGCGCTTCACGACGTCCATCCCGACGCCGCGGCCCGACACGTCGGTCACCGTCTCGGCGGTCGAGAAGCCCGGCGCGAAGATCAGCTGCCAGACTTCGTCGTCGCTGATGTTGTCGGACACCGGCATGCCCTGCTTCGCGGCCTTCGCGAGGATCCGCTCGCGGTTCAGGCCCGCGCCGTCGTCGCTGACCTCGATCACGATGTTGCCGCCGTGATGCGCGGCCGACAGCACGAGCTGGCCGACCGCGTCCTTGCCGGCGGCGACGCGCTTGTCGACGGTTTCGATCCCGTGGTCGAGGCTGTTGCGCACGAGGTGCGTGAGCGGGTCGATGATCCGTTCGATCAGGCTCTTGTCGAGCTCGGTCGCCTGGCCGAACGTGACGAGCTCGACCTGCTTGCCGAGCTTGCCGGCGAGGTCGCGCACGAGCCGCGGGAAGCGGCTGAACACGTAGTCCATCGGCATCATGCGGATCGACATCACGGCTTCCTGCAGGTCGCGCGCGTTGCGCTCGAGCTGCGCCATCCCGTTGAACAGGCGGTCGTGCAGCGCCGGATCGAACGCGCTCGCGGTCTCCGCGAGCATCGCCTGCGTAATCACGAGCTCGCCGACGAGGTTGATCAGCTGGTCGACCTTCTCGACGCCGACGCGGATCGAGCTGCCTTCGGCGCCCGATGCGGCCGCGGCGGCCGGGCGCGGGCGCTTGTCGTCGTGATGCGCGGCGGCCTGCGCCGCATGTTCGGCCTGCGGCCGTTGGGGTTGCTGCGGCGGTTGCGTTGCCGCGGCCGGCTCGACGGCTGCGGGAGCGGGAGCCGGTGCCGGTGCGGCCGGTTGCGGCGCGGCGGCCTGCGGCGCGAATACCTCGACCCGCGCGGCGGGTTGCGCGGCGGCAGCCGGTTCGGCGGCCGGTGCAGCGGCGTCCTGCGCGGCAGCCGGTGCCGCCGGCGCGGCCGGCGCCGTGCCGTGCGCGATGCGGATCTGGCTTTCGTCGATCACGAAGCAGCACACCGCGACGATGTCGTCGGACGGCACGTCCGATTCGAGCCACAGCGTCAGGTCGGCGCCCGCTTCCTCGCGGCCGACGATCCGGCCGAGGTTGCCGAGTTCTTCGCTGAGCAGTTCCCGGTCCTTCGCGTCGACGCCCGCCAGCGTGATCTTCAGGTGCGGGCCGTCTTCGCCCGCGTCGGCCGCCGGATGCGCGGCCGCGACGGCCTGCTCGACCACATGATCGGGCGCGCGATCGCCGCCGCCGGCGGGCTCCGCGGTCGGTGCGGCCGGGGCAGCCGGGGCAGCCGGTGCGGCAGCAGCGGCGACCGGCGCGGCAGGCGCGGCCGCGCCGCTCTCGGCCTTCAGCCGTTCGAGCTTCGCGCAGATCGTCGCGGCGGCTGCCGCGTCCGGTTCGGCGCTCGCGCGGTAGTCGACGAGCTGGTCGGACAACACGTCCTTGGTCTCGAGGAACGCGTCGATCATCTCCTTGGTCAGCGTCAACTCATGGTTGCGCGCGCGGTCGAGGAGCGATTCGAGGATGTGCGTCGTATCGGTCAGCGCGGAAAAGCCGAACGTCGCCGCGCCGCCCTTGATCGAATGCGCGGCGCGGAAGATCGCGGCCAGGTCTTCGGGGTCGGGCGAGTCGACGTCGAGGTTCAGCAGAAGCTGCTCCATCTGCGCGAGCAACTCGTCCGCTTCGTCGAAAAAGGTCTGGTAGAACTGCGTGATATCGAGAGTCATGCCCGGTCACCGGTTGGATTCGTCGCGTTCATTTCAGGAGGCAGCCGGCTCGGACAGCGTCGCGACCAGGTCGACCAGCACGACCGGATCGATCGGCTTCTCGATCCAGCCGGTCGCGCCCGCGTCGCGCGCGGCGTCCTTGAAGGCATCGCTGCCTTCGGTCGTCAGCACGAGGATCGGCGTGTTCGCATACGCGGTCAGCTTGCGCAGCGCGGCGATCACCTCGAGCCCGTTCTTGCGCGGCATGTTCTGGTCGGTCAGCACCAGGTCGTACGGCGCGGTCGCGGCCATGTCGAAGCCGGCTTCGCCGTCCGGCGCCACCGTCACGTCGTAGCCGGCCTGCGCAAGCGTTGCCTGCAGCAGCGCACGCATGGTCGCGGAGTCGTCGATGGCGAGAATGGTTCGGATCATGTCTGTCTCGGAATCTCGGGAACGTCAGGGTTTCGGCGCCGCGGCGGCGGCGCTCGCGACCGCCGGACGCGCGGCCGGCACCGGGCCGGCGAGCTGCTGCGCGAGCAGCTTCGAGCCCGCCGCGTCGGCCGACAGCGTCGTGGTCGTCGCGTCGTCGCGCATCAGCGCTTCTTCGGATTTGCGGTTCAGCACGATCACGCTGATCCGGCGGTTTTCCGGATCGAGCGGGTCGGCCTTGTTCAGGTTCTGCGTCGACGCGAGGCCGAGCACGCGCAGCACTTTCGCCTCGTCCATGCCGCCGGAAATCAACTCGCGGCGCGACGCGTTCGCACGGTCGGCCGACAGTTCCCAGTTGCTGTAGCCGCCCTCGCCGCCTGCGTACGGCACGGCGTCGGTATGGCCCTGGACGATGATCCGGTTCGGCACGTCGTTCAGCGTCTTGCCGATTTCGCGCAGGATGTCGCGCATGTACGGCTCGACGTGGTCGCTCGACATCGCGAACATCGGCCGCTTCTGCGTATCGACGATCTCGATGCGCAGCCCCATCAGCGTCGAGTCGATGCGGATCTGCTGCTTGAACTGGCGCAGCGTCGGGTTGGCCTCGATCGCGGCCATCAGCTTGATCTGCAGGTCGTGCAGGCGCGCCTGCTCGAGCCGCTCGATCGCGCCCTGCGCCTGCGCTTGCGCATGCTCGTCGACCGGCTTCGCGACGCGCTCGGCGAGCGACGTCGTGCCGTCGGTGCGGCGCAGCGTGCCGGCGTCGGTGCTCGACAGGTCGCGGCCGCCGCCGTTGATGATGCTCGAGTCCTGCGAGTTGCGGTCGCCGCTGCCGAACAGCGCGGCCTTCAGCGGCGTGTTGAAGTATTCGGCGATCCCCTTCAGCTGCACCGGCGTGACCGAGCTCAGCAGCCACATCAGCAGGAAGAACGCCATCATCGCGGTCATGAAGTCCGCGTACGCGAGCTTCCATGCGCCGCCGTGGTGGCCCTTCTTCGCCGGGGCCACCCGCTTGACGACGATCGCGCGATCCTTGCTCTTGCTCATTGGTCGCTCCGCGTCACTTCGCCTTCACGCGGCGCACGTGCTCTTCGAGCTCGGAAAACGACGGCCGCTCGGTCGAGAACAGCACCTTCCGGCCGAACTCGACCGCGATCGCCGGCGCATAGCCGTTCAGCGTCGCGAGGATCGTCACCTTGATGCACTGGAACATCTTGGTCGACTCGGCGACGCGCTGCTCCGCGAGGCTCGCGAGCGGCCCGATCAGCCCGTACGACAGCAGGATCCCGAGGAACGTGCCGACCAGCGCCTGCGCGATCATCGCGCCGAGCACCGCGGGCGGCTTGTCCGCGGACGCCATCGTGTGCACGACGCCCATCACGGCCGCGACGATGCCGAACGCCGGCATCGCGTCGCCGACGCGCATCAGCGCGTGCGCGGGGCCTTCGCCTTCCGAGTGGTGCGTCTCGATCTCCTCGTCCATCAGGCTCTCGATCTCGAACGCGTTCATGTTGCCGCCCACCATCAGGCGCAGGTAGTCGGTCAGGAATTCGACGATGTGGTGATCGGCGAGGATCTTCGGGTATTGCGTGAAGATCGGGCTCTTTTCCGGATCGTCGATGTCGGCCTCGAGCGTCAGCGTGCCTTCCTTGCGCGCCTTCGCGAGCAGCACGTACAGGAGCGCCATCAGCTCCATATAGACGTCCTTCGTGTATTTCGAGCCCTTGAAGAGCGTCGGCAGCACGCGCAGCGTGGCCATGATGGTCTTGCCACCGTTGCCGAGGATGAATGCGCCGACGCCGGCGCCTACGATCATCAGGATCTCGATGGGCTGGATCAGGGCGCCCAGATGCCCGCCTGCCAGCGCATAACCGCCGAAGACCGACAACAGCGTCACGAGTGTTCCCACGATAATCAGCACTGCCTGTCCCTCATGAAAGACCGGCGGGAAGATCGCCGTTAAACAGGTTTACGGCAGTCGGCAGGAAAACTTTCGCGGCCGCCCGGCGGCGGCCCGACGGTGTTTACCAGCAGTCGGCAGACGGTTCGCGCGGCCCGCGGCAGCCGCTCGCGCCCCGCCCGGCCCTGCCCGGCGCTCAGGCCGCGGCGGCGGCCAGTTCGGCGCGCGCGGCGGCGGCCTTGCGGGTCTTGCCCGCGCGCGACGGCGGCTGGCACAGGCCGCAGACGAAACCTTGATGCGGATCATGCGCATGCGCGACGAAGTGGCCGCCGCAGCGCGTGCACGGGGTCATCTGCAGCATCCCCGAATCGAAGAAGCGCACGAGCGTCCACGCGCGCGTGAGGCTCAGCGCGGCCTCGTCGCCGGACAGGTTCACGTGCTCCTGATAGAGCCGGTACGCTTTCACGATCGACTGGATCGGCTCGCAGCGGCCGTGGTCCTGCATGAACCGGTAGATGTTGTAGAACAGCGACGAGTGGATGTTCGGCTGCCACGTCATGAACCAGTCGGTCGAGAACGGCAGCATCCCCTTCGGCGGCGACACGCCCTTCAGTTCCTTGTACAGCTTGATCAGACGGTCCCGCGACAGGCTCGTCTCCGCCTCCAGCAACTGCAGCCTGGCGCCCAGTTCGATCAGTTCGATGGCGAGGGTGATTTCCTTCACCTCGATCACGACGCTTTTGCTTGCCATGGTGATAACTGTCCGCTTGACGTGGTTCGGATGGATGGCCAATACGCTGCCGGCCGGCGCGGCACGCCGGGACAAACGCAAGGCGGGATGGATCAGCGGACGCCTTCGACCTGCTGCCCGGCCATCAGGATGGCCGAGTGGGCATGCGCGACGACATCGCTGCGGCCCTTGTCGGCGAGCGACGACAGCAGCGCGTGATCGTCGAAGCGGAAGCGGCACAGCATCTGGTTCGACGCGGCGAGCTTCACGGTCTGTGCGAGCGTGAGGTTCGCGAGCACGTCGGCAAGTTCCTGGGAAATTCCCATGCGGAACATGCCCATCGCCTTGTCTTCCCGCAACAGGCGTTGCGCGAGGAGGAGGTACGACAGGTTGACCTCTTTGATCTCACTGAGCATTTCGCTGGTAGCGCTCATGATTCCCCCGTTAAAGAGCTTTGCTTTGGCCATTCGTGTTATGACAACGTTTGCTCGATCAGGGCGCACCTGGCGCTCAGTCGGCTCGTTTATATTCTTACAGGGCGAATTTTGGCCAAACGGCATTTATGTCGGTATCAGCGAAGTGGCGTATGCCGCGCAGGATTTGTCTGTAAACCGTGTAGGAATTTTTCCGACAAGGCGAATTGAAAGGAGGCAATCGGGAAAGCGGGTGACGGCGCGAATTCGGCCGAGATGGGCCCGATGGCCGCCGCGCAATGGCGGAAGGCTTGCCGGCAAGGCCGCCGACAATCGGATCGGTAAAAATTATAGTGGTTTTTCACGATGGCGCAACAATAGTTGATTCTGTCTCGATTTATGTTTTCCCGCCCTTTTTCTCGGGGTTTTTGCGTATTTCATCGTGTAACAAGCCTTAAGTGTTTGAAAAAACACTCGAACCCCTCAGGCCGATACCGATAATGGACTCCAATGGGCGGCGGCGCGAGCCGTGCCGGCCCGCCCCGCAGCTTGCCGTCCGGCGCCCCGCGCACCCCGCCCAGGGCCCGGCCACGTACCGCCAACAGCGTGCGTCGGCGAGTTCCGCAACCTTGTAGGGGATCCGCATCGGCGCCGCAGCGCCCACACGGATCGACATCGGAGAACATCCATGCGAATTGCCCAGATCGCGCCCCTTTACGAAGCCGTCCCGCCGAAACTCTACGGCGGCACCGAGCGTGTCGTGTCCTACCTCACCGAGGCGCTCGTCGAACTCGGGCACGACGTGACGCTGTTCGCCAGCGGCGACTCCGTCACGTCGGCCCGCCTCGAGGCGGCCTGGCCGCGCGCACTGCGGCTCGACCCGTCGATCCGCGATTCGATGGCGCCCCACATGCGGCTCCTTGAGCAGGTCGCCCGCGTCGCACATGAATTCGACGTGCTGCACTTCCACCTCGACTACCTGCCGTTCCCGCTGATGTCGCGCCTCGACACGCCGTACGTGACGACGCTGCACGGCCGCCTCGACCTGCCGGAGCTGCAGCCCGTGTTCGACTCGTTCCCGGACGCGCCGGTCGTGTCGATCTCGAACAACCAGCGCAAGCCGCTGCCGCAGGCCGCGTGGGCCGGCACCGTGTACCACGGGCTGCCCGACACGCTGCTCACGCCGCAGCCGGGCGTGAAGCCCGAATACCTCGCGTTCCTCGGCCGGATCTGTCCCGAAAAGCGCGTCGACACGGCGATCCGGATCGCCGCGCAAAGCGGGCTGCCGCTGAAGATCGCCGCGAAGGTCGACAAGGCCGACGCCGACTACTTCAAGGAAGTGATCGAGCCGCTGCTCGGCCAGGCACACGTCGAATTCATCGGCGAGATCAACGAAGCGCAGAAGCCCGCGTTCCTGTCCGGTGCGAAGGCGCTGCTGTTCCCGATCGACTGGCCGGAACCCTTCGGCCTGGTGATGATCGAGGCGATGGCTTGCGGTACGCCGGTCGTCGCGTTCAATCGCGGCTCGGTGCCGGAAGTGATCGAGGACGGCGTGACCGGCTTCATCGTCGAGGACGTGCAGGGCGCGGTCGGCGCCTTGCACCGGATCGACAGCCTGTCGCGCACCGCGATCCGCGAACGTTTCGACACGCGTTTCAGCTCGAAGGCCATGGCGCAGCGTTATGTCGAGACTTACGAATCGCTTTGCACGGCGACCAGGCAACCGGCATTGCGCCGGGTCGCAGGCGCCTGACGCGGAAATCCGCGCGGAAATATTCCGTAAAATCCGCGCCGAAATCGGCGCGCAAAACCGCAAAGCAAAAGAGCCGCATCGACGATGCGGCTCTTTCTTTTTGGCTTTCAGTCATTCGATCAGGAATCGATCGCGGTTTTTCCCGGCGATCCAATTCGGCGGCTTGCCGCGCCCGCTCCAGGTCGCACCCGACTTCGGATCACGGTATTTCGGGGGCAGCGGCGCCTTCTTCGGCGGGCGGCCGCGCCGCGCCCGCTCCGCGAAGCCCAGGTCCTGGGCCGTCAGGCCGTATTCGGCAATCATTCGCTGAACGTCGGCAATCACCGCCGCCACTTCCTGGCGGCGTACGTCGTCCGCCTGGGCCTGCAGATCGGCGATCTGCGCCTTGAGTTTCGCGTATTGAGACATTTTTTCGACTCCCTTTTCGATGATGCGGCCCCGGCGAATCCGACCGGGACACAAACATCCGTTACGCCATCCGCACTGCCGCCCTACCCTTCGAAATAAATACTGTCATCTTTAACCAATTCGGCTATATCGAGAATGCGGGCTTATTCTAATAAAAGGCATTCGTCAGCCATTCAAATTTAACAATCGTTGACCCTCCCGGACCCGATTCATTTCCTATAATCCAGACCAATTCCGGGCGACGGAATAAATCCGTCGTGTCGACCGGTTGTCTTCAATCCACTTGGACGAGGTCCTTACATGAATCTTTCTCAGCGTCTCGCTGCAGAGGTATTCGGCACGTTCTGGCTGGTGCTCGGCGGGTGCGGAAGCGCCGTGCTGGCCGCCGCCTTTCCGGGCCTCGGCATCGGCTTTGCCGGCGTCGCACTTGCCTTTGGCCTGACCGTGCTGACGATGGCATTCGCAATCGGCCACATTTCGGGTTGCCACCTGAATCCGGCGGTGAGCGTCGGCCTGACGGTTGCCGGGCGTTTCCCGGCACGCGATCTCGCGCCGTACATCGTCGCGCAGGTTGTCGGCGCGACGCTCGGCGCGTTCGTGCTGTACCTGATCGCGACCGGCAAGCCGGGCTTCGACGTCGTCGGCAGCGGCTTTGCGACGAACGGCTTCGGCGAGCGCTCGCCCGGCCACTACTCGCTGGCTGCGGCGTTCATCTGCGAAGTCGTGATGACGGGCTTCTTCCTGTTCGTGATCCTCGGCGCCACCGACAAGCGCGCGCCGGCCGGCTTCGCGCCGATCGCGATCGGCCTGTGCCTG
This sequence comes from Burkholderia pyrrocinia, assembly GCF_022809715.1. Lineage (NCBI taxonomy): Bacteria > Pseudomonadati > Pseudomonadota > Betaproteobacteria > Burkholderiales > Burkholderiaceae > Burkholderia > Burkholderia pyrrocinia. The sequence continues at coordinate 211,953 of NZ_CP094459.1, read as the reverse complement.
ACGCTGATTCACCTGATCTCGATTCCGGTCACCAACACGTCGGTGAACCCGGCGCGCTCGACCGGCCCGGCGCTGTTCGTCGGCGGCGACGCGATCGGCCAGCTCTGGCTGTTCTGGGTGGCACCGCTGATCGGCGCGGTACTCGCCGGGATCATCTACCCGCTGGTCGCGGGGCGCGACGACGCCGTCGACCTGCTGCCGGCATCGGCTCGCACAAGCGAATAAAACACTACGGGGTCACGCGAGCAGAACAGCGAGCCTCACGCTGTCGAAGAACATCGAGGCAGGCAATTTCGACGGGCGCCCCTGGCGCCCGTTTTTCATTGCCGCGCGGGAAGCACGCTCGGGTTGTTCGCTCAGGAAGCAGCGACGTTGTCCTCGAGCGAGAACAGCGTGCGCAGGTGGCGGGCGACGCCCGCATCGAAGTTGTTGCCGATTCGCGGGATGTGCGGCAGCCGCGCGACCAGGTCGGGATTTGCGTTGTTCATCATGAACGCGTGGCCGGCGGTTTCGAGCAGGTCGATGTCGTTCATGTTGTCGCCGAACGCGATGCAGTGACCGGTATCGACGCCGAGCCGCGCGAGCACCGTGCGCAGCGCACGGCCCTTCGACACGTTCGCGGTCATCACTTCCAGACAGTCGGGCAGCGAGTACGTGACGTACAGCGCATCGCCGAACCGCACGCGCATCTGCTCGGCGACGAGCGCCAGATCGGCCGGTTCGCCGATATACAGCACCTTCGCGATATCCGCGCCGTCGTGCGCGGGCATGTCGATCACGTCGTACCGGAAGCCCGAATCCTGGTGGAATTCGAGCAGGTGCGGTGCATCGCGGTCGATCAGCCAGCCCTGGTCGGTGAACAGGTTGACGATCACGCGGCCATGCGTGCCGACGACGTCCGGCTGCACGAGGCCGCGGACGATCGCGGGATCGATGTCCTGCGCGTGGATCGTCGTGTCGTCCGGCGCATGCACGCGCGCGCCGTTCGACGTGATCAGGTACGGCCGGATGCCGAGCACGTCGCGAATGCCCGCGACGTCCGCGTAATGGCGCCCGGTGGCGATCACGAACTGCAGGCCGTCGCGCTCGAGCCGGCGGACGGTATCGATCGTGTACGGATCGAGCTGGTGGTCGCTGTTCAGCAGGGTACCGTCGAGATCGGTGGCGATGACTTTGTACATGGGACGGAAGAATGGCGCTCAGGGCTCTGCGGAACGGCCATTCTAACGTCGCGCCCGGCTGCGCGCCGGACGGTTCCCGGTCAGGCGCCGCCTTCGGCGCCGCTGCGGCGCGCCGTCAACCCGCGTCAGACACGTTCAGCCACATTCAAGCACCTTCCGCCGCCCGCAGCGCCTGCAGCGCGAGCCGCAGCGCGCCGTGCGCCGAATCGTCGAGCGGCGCGCGCAGCCGCGCGGCGTGGCGCGCCGGCACGGCCGGCGCGAGCGCATCCGCGAGCCCGCCGCACAGCGCGACCGGCAGCGCCTGCTGCGGATCGAGCGCATCGATCATCTTGCCGATCTCTTCGCCGGCCTGCGCGATCAGCGCGCCCGCGACCGGGTGCGAGCGGTGCGCGAACACGACCGGCGCGAGCCGCGCGTAGATCGTCTGGTTCGCATCGCACGACCACTGGACGAGCGCGTCGCGATCCTGCGCGCCCGTTTCCGCGAGCAGCGCGTCGGCGAACGCGTCGCGCGGCACGCGGCCGTCGAGCGCCTGTTGCGCATATGCGAGCGCACGCACGCCGAGCCACGCGCCGCTCGCCTCGTCGCCGGACGGAAAGCCGAAGCCGCCCGCGATCCGGCATACGCCGCCCGCATCGAGCGCCGCCGCGATGCTGCCGGTGCCCAGCGCGACGATGAGCCCCGGCGCGCCGCCGTGCGCGCCGACGACGGTCGTATACGCGTCGCTCTCGATTGCGAGCGCGCCGAGCGGCGCCTGCGCGCGGAACGCGGCGAGCCATGCCGCATTGTTGACGCCTGCGAGCCCGCAGCCGAGCGCGCATTGCGGCCAGTCGAACGCAAAGCCGGCCTGCGTGAACGCATCCGCGCAGGCTGCGCCGATCGACGCCCACGCACGCTCGATGCCGAGACCGAGCCCCGACGGGCCGCCGCGCCCCTGCGCGAGCTCGCGCCCGTGCCGGTCGGCCAGCACCGCGCGCGTACCCGTGCCGCCGCCGTCGATGCCGATCGCAAAAAGTAATGTCGCCATGCCTTCATCCCGCTGATTCGAACAGGCGCCAAGCTTAACCGGATCGGTACCGCGCGCCCATCTGCCGTTCGGCCGGCTATCCCGCGAAAAGGGCTTCCGCTATGCTGGCGCGATCGAACCGACACTGAAAACGAGGCAGACGATGTCGCAGCGGTGCAACTGGGTGAAGACGGAAGCGGATGCTCACTATCACGATACCGAGTGGGGCGTGCCGTCGCACGACGATCGCCACCTGTTCGAAATGCTGATCCTGGAAGGCGCGCAGGCCGGGCTGTCGTGGTCGACGATCCTGAACAAGCGCGCGGGCTATCGCGAAGCGTTCGCCGATTTCGATGTCGACGCCGTCGCGCGCTTCACGCCGAAGCACATCGAGAAACTGCTGGAGAATCCCGCCATCGTGCGCAACCGCGCGAAGGTGCAATCTGCGGTGACCAACGCGCGCGCCGTGCAGCGCATCCGCGACGAGCACGGGTCGCTCGCCGCGTTCCTGTGGTCGTTCGTCGGCAACACGCCGGTCCAGAACGCATGGGAGTCGTATCGCGACGCGCCCGCGTCGACCGAGCAGTCCGACGCGCTCAGCAACGCGCTGAAGGCGTACGGCTGCAAGTTCGTCGGTTCGACGATCTGCTATGCGCTGATGCAGGCGACCGGCATGGTCAACGATCACGAGGCCGGCTGCCCGTGCCACGCGCAATGCGCGGCACTCGGCGGCAAGCAGCCGGCACGCCGGCGCAAGGCGGGCTGACGGCCGCCAACCCAATCACCCTGAGTGAGCCTGCATCGGCTCCGCCCCGTCCAGTCACCGCGCGGCGCGTGACGACGCCGGCACGACCGACCGCGAGCGACAGATAGATCACCGGCACGCGCGTGTCGGCGGCCTCGCCGACACGGCATCGGGACTTTCCCCCGGCCTCCAAAAGCAAAACGGCGGAGCGGCCTCTTTCGAGACACACTCCGCCGTTTCGCGGCAAACCGTAAGACGCTCTTAGTGGAGCTTCTTCGGCAGCATCTGGCTGCGCAGACGCTTGTGCAGGCGCTTGACGGCTGCTGCCTTCTTGCGCTTGCGGACTGCGGTCGGCTTTTCGTAAGACTGGCGTTCGCGCAGTTCAGCGATCAGGCCATTTTTTTCGATAGCGCGACGAAAGCGGCGAATCGCCACTTCGAACGGCTCGTTTTCTTTCAGAAGAATCGTCGTCATGTCGTTCCTAAATTGCTTAAACGGTCAAAAACGTAGCGGCCAAGCGCCACGCACCGGCCATCCGAGCGTCCCCACAACAGGCGAAACGAGCGGAAATACGGCCTCGGAGGCCGGAAAAGAGAGGCGGAAAGCACCGCGAGTACGCTTCACAACCGCGTGCAGCGCCGCGTTTGACTGCCAGCAGACATGCCGAAACCGGCAAAGGCGTGACAGAAATCTCAATTCAGCCCGCCATCATATCAGGGAATCACAGACAAAACCATCCTTTTGTCGATTCCGTGTGCACAGCCTTGCAACTCCGTCGCCAGGGCCGGTCTCTGCCCCCTGTTAACCGGGCATCTGACCCACCCCGTCCGAAATGACAAAGAACGATAAAAAATCGGGACGAATCTCAACGCACCCCTCAAGTTTTGTTTTGGCACGCCGAAATCCTGCTCTGAGGCGGCCAGCAATGAACGAGTGCTTCCGCCGACGCCAAAACGGCTTTCCAGGGCTTTCGGCTTAAACAGGAGATTTTTCCATGCTCGGAATTAATAGCAACATCAACTCGCTGGTTGCTCAGCAGAACCTCAACGGCTCGCAAGGCGCACTGTCGCAAGCCATCACGCGTCTGTCGTCGGGCAAGCGCATCAACAGCGCAGCCGACGACGCAGCCGGCCTCGCGATTTCGACGCGGATGCAAACGCAGATCAACGGCCTGAACCAGGGCGTGTCGAACGCGAACGACGGCGTGTCGATGATCCAAACGGCATCGAGCGCACTGTCGTCGCTGACGAACAGCCTGCAGCGTATCCGCCAGCTGGCCGTCCAGGCGTCGACGGGCACGATGTCCACGACCGACCAGGCAGCACTGCAACAGGAAGTTGCGCAGCAGATCCAGGAAGTGAACCGTATCTCGTCGCAAACGACGTACAACGGCACGAACATTCTCGACGGCTCGGCAGGCATCGTGTCGTTCCAGGTCGGCGCGAACGTCGGCCAGACGATTTCGCTGGACCTGAGCCAAAGCATGTCGGCTGCGAAGATCGGCGGCGGCCTGGTGCAGAAGGGCCAGACGGTCGGCACGGTGACGGGCCTGAGCCTTGACGCAGCCGGCGCATATACCGGTTCGGCCGCAGCGATCACCGCGATCAACGTGATTTCCGACGGCAAGGGCGGCTACTCGTTCACGGACCAGAACGGCCAGGGCATTGCCGCTGGTGCAGCAACGGCAGTGTTCGGCTCGAACGCAACGGCCGGCACGGGCACGGCAGTCGGCGCGCTGTCGCTGCAATCGGGCGCAACGGGCGCAGGCACCACCGCCGCACAGCTGACGGCGATCAACAATGCGATCGCGCAGATCAACGCCGTCAACACGCCGAAGACCGTGTCGAACCTCGACATCAGCACGGTCAGCGGTGCGAACGTCGCGATGGTGTCGATCGACAACGCGCTGCAAACGGTGAACAACGTGCAGGCAGCACTCGGCGCGGCACAAAACCGCTTCACGGCGATCGCAACGGCGCAGCAGGCAGAATCGACCGACCTGTCGTCGGCACAGTCGCAGATCACCGACGCGAACTTCGCGCAGGAAACCGCGAACATGTCGAAGAACCAGGTGCTGCAGCAAGCAGGCATCTCGGTGCTCGCACAAGCGAACTCGCTGCCGCAGCAGGTCCTGAAGCTCCTGCAGTAATCGCGTAGCAACCGACGGCCGGGCCCCGCGTAACGCGCGGCCCGGCCGCAAACGCTTGGCGCGCGGGGCTTCGCCCCGCAGCCAGGTCTTCACCCAGCATTTCACGGATCATCCGCCGCACGGAGCAACACGATGTCGACGATCAATTCCGCCGTCAATTCCGCCACCAACGCGGCCAACAGCCAGCTGCAGCAAGCCGCGCAATCGATCATCAGCGGTTCGACCGGCAACTCGTCGATGGACGTCAACTCGCTCGTGACGGCGCTCGTCAATGCGAAGACCGCCGGTCAAAGCGCCGCGCTCAACGCGAAGCAGGCCAGCGACAACACCCAGATTTCCGCGTACGGCGCCCTTTCGGCCGCGCTGAGCGCGCTGCAGACCAGCCTCACGACGCTGTCGAACGGCTCGCTGCAGAACACCTTCACCGCGACCGCGAGCGGCACCGGCCTTACCGCGACCGCCGGCGCCGGCGCCGTCGCCGGCAGCTATTCGGTCGGCGTCACGCAGATCGCGACGTCGCAGTCGCTGTCGTCGGCCGCGTTCGGTTCGTCGACGGCGCTCGGCACCGGCACGATGACGCTGTCGCTCGGCAGCCAGTCGTTCACGGTCGACGTCAACAGCACGAACAACACGCTGTCCGGCATCGCCGCTGCGATCAACAGCACGGCCGGCAACCCGGGCATCGTCGCATCGGTCGTCAACGGCAGCGACGGCGCGCACCTCGTGCTCAGCTCGACGCCGACCGGCGCGGCGAACACGATCAGCGTCGCGCTCAGCAACGTGTCCGGCGACAACGGCCTGTCCAGCCTCGGCGTCACGTCGACGGCCAGCACGACGGGCGGCCAGTCGACGTTCACGTCCGCGAACGGCAGCGCCGCGTGGAAGCAGAGCACGGCCGCGCAGGACGCTGCGTTCACGATCAACGGCATCGCCGGCACGAGCGCGAGCAACACCGTGACGAGCGCGATCACCGGCGTCACGCTGAACCTGACCACGGCCGCCGTCAACGCGAACCAGACCCAGACGCTGACGGTCGCCACCGATACGAAAACCCAGGCCGCCGCGGTCAACAACTTCGTGACGCTCTACAACACGCTCGTCACGACGATGGGCTCGCTGTCGAGCTTCACGTCCGGCGCGTCGTCGCAAGGCCCGCTGCTCGGCGATTCGACGCTGAACACGATCAAGAACTCGCTTGCGTCGATCGTCGCGAGCGGCGTGAACAACAACGGCTCGACGATCAACCTCGCGTCGATCGGCGTCACGCTGCAGGCCGACGGCACGCTGAAGACCGACAGCACGACGCTCAACACCGCGCTGCAGAGCAACCCGTCGGGCGTCGCGTCGCTGTTCAACTCGACGAACGGAATCGGCGAGCAGCTGACGACGAACATTACGAATTACACGAAGACGAACGGGCTGATCGCCGCGCGCACGACGGCGCTCAGCAACGACCTGAAGAGCGTCACGACGCAGCAGACGAACCTGTCGAACTACGCGGCACAGCTGACCAAGCAGTACCAGGCGCAGTTCACCGCGCTCAACACGCTGATGGCGACGATGAACAGCAACTCGCAGTACCTGACGCAGCTGTTCGGCGGCGCGAACAGCGCCGGCGCGATGTCGAACAACAAGGGCTGACCGCCGGCCGGACAGGAGAGCCACGATGGAACAGACCGAACTGATCGCGAAGCTCGACGCGCTCACCGATGCGATCGAACATGCGGCATCGATGGCCGACTGGATCGAGGCGACACGCCTCGTCGACGCGCGCGAGCCGCTCGTCGCGTTGCTCGCGGCCGACCAGCCGCCGGCCGGTATCGCCGCGATCCGCCGCATGCAGGCCAGCAACGAACGTATCTTCGCCGACGCGCAACGCGCGCAGCAGGAGCTGACCGACGAATACCAGGCGGCGATGGGCCGCGTGCAGGCCGTCGGCCAGTACCAGAACGTCGCGAGCCGCTAACGCACCGCAAACGCCGCGCCAACCTGCGCGCGCCAACCCGACAACAAGAACTACGCGCTGATGTGAGGGCGTGCTCGTTCGCCTCCGCCCGCCTCGTGCGGGCGTTTTTTTGTGCATCCGGTATGTCGCCGCTCCGCCGCGTCATCCCTGTCCAATCGATGGAATTGGCCGCGCTTTTGGCACCATCTCGCGAGTTCGGCGCGACCGCACGTTACTGATAATGATAAACACCGAATAACCGCGTCCCCCGCCATGCTTCCACTCGACTCGTCCGATCGCGCCACGCTCAGCCCGGAGCAGCAGTTCGAGCAAGATATCGCACTCGTCATGCAGAATGCCATCGAGCGCCATCACGACGGCGCGTTCGACGATGCGAAAGCGCTGTATGACGCGATCCTCGATGCCGTCCCGGGACACGCGGAAGCGAACTACAACCTCGCGGTGCTGCTGGTCGACGCCGGGCAGCCGGCCGACGCGATTCCGCACTTCGAGATCGCGCTCGGGGAAAATCCCGGCAATGGCCAATGCTGGGTCAGCTACATCAACGCGTTGTACCGGGCGGACCAGGCACCTGCCGCATGGATCGCCGTCGAAATGGCACAGCAGCGCGGCGTACACGGCCCCGCACTGGACGGCCTGATCTCGCAAATGGCAACGCCCACCGCGACGTTTCCCACGGCACCCGCCGCCGGCCCGGGCAGCCCGGCCGGCATCACGCTGAATATTTCGTCCCGGAACGCGCCCCACGAAAGCACCAACGGCGACGTCCCCGCCGGCCCCGTGCGCAAAGCGCCGTTGCACAAGCTGCAGAAGCACGCCGGACTCTTCGACAAGAAACGATCGGCGGAAGCGCTCGCGCTCGCGCGGCGACTCGTCGCCGAATATCCGGACGACGCCGCGTGCCTGCGTGCCCTTGCGGTCTCGCTTTACAGAGACCTGCAATACGCCGAGATGATCGATATCGCCTATCGCGCACTTGAAGGCTTTCCCGGCGACCTCCTGTTGCGGACGCTGCTCGCCGATACGCTGCGACTCATGACCCGGCTCCAGGAAGCGGAAACCCAATGCCGCCTGATCATTGCCGCACAAGCGACGAATGTGGAGGCGCACCGGATTCTCGGCATCGCGTTGCACGGGCTGCGGCGCCAGCAGGAAGCCGTCGCGGCATGCCGACGCGCGGTGGAACTGGCGCCGCATGCGGCATCGCCCAACGGGGCACTCGGCTTCGTGCTGCTGGACCAGGGCGCCGCGCAGGAAGCGGTTCCCTGGCTGCGGCGCACCATCGAAATCGATCCGAACGACAGCGTGTCGCACAGTTCGCTGCTGTTCAGCCTGATTCACGACGACACCAACACGCCGCAGATGTTGCTCGACGAACATCGCGCATTCGGCAAACGGCACGAAAGACACGTACTGCCGAAAAATTACGCCAACTCTCGCGACCCCGAGCGCGCGTTGCGGATCGGCTTCGTGTCCGGCGACCTGCTGAACCACGCGGTCGCGCACTACTTGCTGCCCGTCGTCGAACACCTGAGCCGCGACCCGAATCTATCGCTGCACTTCTACTACAACTTCGTGATCGACGATCACGTCACCGCCAAACTGCGTGCGCACGCCACCACGTGGAAAACCGTGACGACGCTGGGCGACGCCGCGCTCGCCGAACAGATCCGCAACGATCGCATCGATATCCTGATCGATCTCTCCGGTCACACCGGCCGCAACCGCCTGGTCGCGCTCGCACGCAAACCCGCGCCGCTGCAGGCATCGTGGATCGGCTACCCGGGCACGACCGGCATGAGCACGATCGACTACTACCTCAGTGACAGCATCGTCACGCCGGCCGGCGAGCTGGACGACCAGTTCGTCGAGAAAATCGTGCGCATGCCCGCGCTCGCGCCGTACTCGCCGCCGGCGAACTGCCCGCCCGTCAACGGCTTGCCTGCGCTGCACAACGGCTACGTCACCTACGGCAGCTTCAACCGGCTCAACAAGCTGCGCCAGGACGTGATCGCGCTGTGGGCCGCGGTGCTGCGCGCGAAGCCCGACGCGCGGATGGTGATCGGCGCGATCGAGCAGGATCGCGATCGCGACACGATCGCCGGCTGGTTTGCGGCCGAAGGCATCGATCCCGCGCGCCTGACGTTCCAGCCGCGCGCGACCATCCCCGTTTATCTGCAGCAGCATCATCGCGTCGACATTTGCCTCGACACGTTCCCGTACGCCGGCTCGACGACGACGCTCAACGCGCTGTGGATGGGCGTGCCGACCGTGACGCTCGCCGGGTTTTCGATCCCGACCCGCGGCTCCGCAAGCTGGCTCAAGCGGGTCGATCTCGACGCCTTCATTGCGCACGACAAGGACGAGTTCGTCCGCAAGGCGATCGCGCTCGCCGACGATCCCGACATGCTGCAGACGCTGCGCAGCGGCCTGCGCGACCGCTGCCTAGCGTCGGCGCCGTTCCATCCCGACGTCGTCGCGCAGGGGCTGTCGGTCGCGTTGCGGATGATGTGGCGCCGCTGGTGCGCGGGCGATGCGCCGGTCTCGTTCGATGCGGTCCTGCCCGACCGGCCGACCTCGATGCTCGTCCACGAAGCGGCCGGCTGAACGCACGGGCCGGTTGCATGCGGCGCGACCGGCCGGCCCGGCGAGCGAGCGGCGGCATTACCGCGAATTGACTCGCAAACCGCCTCCTGCTCGGCCGATCAGCCGGGCGTCGCACCCGCTAGAGTGTTCTCACGATCACCGGTGTGCGCATTTGCGCTCGAGACGTACGACTTCGGGACAGCATCATGGACAAGCTCATACCCGTCACACAGCCCTACATGCCTCCGCTGGACGAGTTCCTCCCGTATCTGAACCAGATCTGGGAGAGCAAGATCGTCACCAACGGCGGCCGCTTCCATGCGGAGCTTGAACGGTCGCTCTGCGAATTCCTGGGTGTGGAGCATATTTCGCTGTTTTCCAACGCGACGCTCGCGCTGATCACCGCACTGCAGGCGATGAAAATCACCGGCGAAGTCATCACGACGCCGTTCAGCTTCGTCGCCACGACGCACGCGCTGCACTGGAACGGCATTCGCCCGGTTTTCGTCGATATCGATCCGGTGACCATGAATCTCGATGCCGCGCGCATCGAAGCGGCGATCACGCCGCAGACGACCGCGATCCTGCCCGTACATGTCTACGGCTACCCGTGCGACGTCGACGCGATCGAACGGATCGCCGACACCTACGGCCTGCGCGTGCTCTATGACGCCGCGCATGCATTCGGCGTGCGTCGCCACGGCCGCTCGGTGCTCGAATTCGGCGACATGTCCGTGCTCAGCTTTCACGGCACCAAGATCTTCAACACGTTCGAGGGCGGCGCGCTCATCTGCCGCGACGCGAAGACGAAGCGCCGCATCGATCATCTGAAGAACTTCGGCTTCGTCGACGAAGTGACGGTGATCGGCCCCGGCATCAACGGCAAGATGAACGAAGTACAGGCGGCATTCGGCCTGCTGCAGCTTCAGCACATGGACCGGATCGCGGACGGTCGCGCGCGCGTGGATGAACGCTATCGAGCGGCATTGAAAAACGTGTCGGGCCTGCTGCTCCCCCCGGTTCCCGAGCACAGCACCCGCAATCATTCGTATTTTCCGGTGCGCATCACCCGCGACTTCCCCGTGACGCGCGACGCGATCTACGATGCGCTGCGTGCGCACAATGTCGCGGCGCGCCGGTACTTCTACCCGCTGATCAGCGAGTTCCCGACCTATCGCGGCCTGCCGTCGTCGGCACGCTCGAACCTGCCCGTCGCCAGCGAAATCGCGCATCAGGTGCTGTGCCTGCCGATCTACCCGGCGCTCACCGCGCACGACCAGGACCGGATCATCGACATCGTGCTGGCCGAGGCGAGCCTGACGCAACATGCAAGCTGAACGCACGCTGGCGGTCATGCAGCCGTACTTCTTCCCGTACGTCGGCTATTTCCAGTTGATGGCCAGCGTCGACACGTTCGTCGTGTTCGACGACGTGAGCTTCATCAATCGCGGCTGGATCAATCGCAACCGCATCAACGTCAACGGCGCGCCGCACATGATCACCATGCCGTTGCGGCAGGCGAGCCAGAACCGGCTTATCTGCGATATCGAAGTCGCGGACGATGCGGCGTGGCGGCCCCGGATCCTGCGCACGATCCATCAGAGCTATGCACGCTCGCCGCATTTCGCGCGCGTGTTTCCGGTCGTCGAACGCATCCTGATGCACGACGCGCCCAACCTCGCCGATTTCCTGCTGCACGGCCTGATCACGCTGCGCAACCACCTGCGGCTCGACACGAACATCGTCGCCACGTCGCGACGCTACGCGAACGCGGACCTGAAGGCCCAGGCGCGCATCATCGACATCGGCCGGCAGGAGCACGCGGACATCTACGTGAACCCGGTCGGCGGGCAGGAACTGTACGACCCGCACGCTTTCGCCGCCGCCGGCCTGCAGCTGAAGTTCCTGACACCCGGACTCGCGCCGTACACGCCCGTTCGCGGCGCATTCGTTCCCGCGCTGTCGATCATCGACGTGCTGATGTGCAACGACGACGCGTCGATCGACCAACTGCTGGCTGGCGCCACGCTGTCATGAAAGACGATCTTCATAACACCCTCATCCGTCACTACGAGTCGTGCCTCGAGCGTCACGGCGATACGCATCGCGGCGTGGACTGGCCCAATGCCGAGGACGCCGACACGCGATATCGCGTGATGCTCGACCTGGTGAAGCCCGGCTCGGCGCCCGCCACGCTGCTCGATTTCGGCTGCGGGGCGTCGCATCTGTACCAGTACATGCTGGACCACGGCGTCGACGGCCTGCGCTATGCCGGGCTCGATGCGTCCCCGGCGTTCTGCGACTTGTCCCGACGCAAGTATCCGGACAACGCCTACCAGTGCGTCGACGTGCTCGCGGAGCCCGACCGGCTCGGCGAATACGACTACATCGTGATGAACGGCGTCTTCACCGAGAAGCGCGAGCTCGGCTACGACGAGATGTTCGACTATTTCTCGCGCGTGCTGCGCGTCGTGTTCCCGAAGGCGCGCAAGGGCATCGCGTTCAACGTGATGTCGAAGGAAGTCGACTGGGAGCGCGACGACCTGTTCCATGTACCGGTCACGCAGCTGACGCACTTCCTGTCGCGCGAGCTGTCGCGCCACTACGTACTGCGGCACGACTACGGGCTGTACGAGTACACGACGTACGTGTACAGGGAGCACAACTGATGGCAAACGTCATTCTGTTCGGCCTGCAGGATTATGCGGAACTCGCGCACTACTACCTCGAGCACGATTCGCCGCATACGGTGGCCGCGTTCTGCGTGAACCGGCAGTACCTGCCGGAAAGCGGCACGTTCAAGGGCCTGCCCGTGATCGCGTTCGAGGACGTCGTCGAGTCCCACCCGCCCGGCGAGTTCAGCTTCTTCGCGCCGATGTCGCCGAAGCGGATGAACCGCGAGCGCGAAAAGATCTTCAACGAGCTCAAGGCCCGCGGCTATTCGCTGATCAGCTATGTCAGCTCGCGCGCGACCGTCTGCCACAACACGATCGGCGAGAACTGCTTCATCCTCGAAGACAACACGCTGCAGCCGTTCACGACCATCGGCAACAACGTCGTGCTGTGGAGCGGCAACCATATCGGGCATCACGGGCGCGTCGGCGATCACGTGACGATGACCTCGCATGTCGTCATGTCCGGTCATTGCGATATCGGCGCGTACAGCTTCGTCGGCGTGAACGCCACGCTGCGCGACGGCGTGACGATCGGCGAAGGCACGTTCGTCACGATGGCATCCGCGATCACGAAATCGACCGAACCCTGGTCGGTGTACAAGGGCAATCCCGCCGTCAAGCTCGCAATGGCCAGCACCGACCTGAAGATCTAGGAGAGCCCGTGGCAGGCTTACATTGGGACAAGCGGGGGCTGATCTATGCGCCCGATGCGCGGCTGCCCTGGGCGAAATCGCACGCGCAGATTCCGACGGTAGCGGGTGTCGACAGCGATACGCTGCAACTGTTGTTCAGCAGCCGCGACGCTGGTAATCGCAGCGCGATCGCGAGCATGGCCGTCCGCGCAAGCGCGCCCGCCGAAATCGTCTCCATCGATCCGGAACCGGTGCTGCCGCCGGGCGCGCTGGGCGCGTTCGACGATTGCGGCACGATGCCGTCGTCGGTCGTCGAGCACGACGGCGTTCGCTATCTGTATTACATCGGCTGGAACGTGCGCAATACGATTCCGTACCACAACGCAGTGGGCCTCGCGATCAGCGAGGACGGCGGCCGACGCTACCGGCGCCTGTTCGACGGGCCGGTGATGGACCGCACGGCCGACGAGCCGTATTTCTGCGGCACGACCTGCGTCCGGATCGAGCATGGAATCTGGCGCAACTGGTATCTGTCGTGCACCGGCTGGACGCTGGTCGACGGCAAGCCCGAGGCGCGCTATCACCTGAAATACGCGGAATCGCGCGACGGCATTCACTGGACACGCGGCGGCCGCGTCGCGATCGACTACCTCGACGACCACGAAGGCGGACTGGCACGCGCATCGGTCCATTTCGACGGCAGCCTTTACCGGATGTGGTTCTGCAAGCGCAGCCACGACGGCTACCGCGAGCGCTCGTCGGTCAGCTACCGGATCGGCTATGCCGAATCGACCGACGGCATCGCCTGGCGGCGACGTGACGAGGATGCGGGGCTCGACGTGTCGCCGAGCGGCTGGGACGGGTTCATGGTCGCGTATCCCGAAGTCGTGCAGGTCGGCGAGCGCCTGTACATGTTCTACAACGGCGACGGCTTCGGCGCGACCGGCTTCGGTTACGCGCAAGCGCAGGTCGGCAGCGGAATACAGGGTGAGACGGAATGGATGTGATCGCTGGCGATTTTCGGGAACTCGGTTACGCGATCGTCGCGAACAATGCGCTGCAATCGCTGATGCACGTCGTGCGGACGAAGTTCGAGCGGCATTTCATTCCGCGATTCGGCGACGACGCGATGCGCAACCGCAACATCATCAAGCTGCTCGCCGAGGATATCGACGTGAAGCGCTTCTTCTGCTCCCCCGAGCTGACTGCCGCGCTCGACCGCCATCTCGGCATCGCGATGCCGGTGCAGACGGGCCCGATCGTCACCCACTACACGGCGAACGATCGCATCGGCAACAACTACGGGCTGCCGTATCACCAGGACTGGCCGAGCATGGGAACGTCCTCTCGCGGCGTGATCGCATGGACGTCGATCGCCGATGTGCGCAAAGGAGCGCCGGGACTGCGCATCGTCCCGGGCAGCCATCGGCGCGGACTGTGGCCTGGCGAGCAGACCGATCGCGGCTACGTGCTCGACGACCAGGAGATCGACGGCGCCTGCGACCTCGAGATCGACGCAGGGAACGTGCTCTTCATGTCGCCCTATCTCGTGCACCGGACACTCACCAGCGACATCACCGACTGGAAACTGTCGCTGTCGTGCCGCTTCGACGATTTCTCGTGCGATCAATGGAGCCATCGCGGATTCGTCAGCGCCTACCGTACCGCCGTCGACCGGCAGGTCTATCTGTCGGGATTCTGAGCGCGGCCCGCGTTGCGGCGGGCCTCGGCGATCAGCGCACGAAGATGCAGTTCCACAATCCCGCGTAGTTCTGCACCGGATGCTTGCTCGCGATCGTCAGACCGAGCTCGCCGAGACGGCGTGTGAGCAGGTCCATCTTCGCGTCCTCGATCTCGATCAGCAGTTGCCTGCACGCGCCCAGTCCCTGTGTCGCGCCGTCAATGAGCGGAACCTCGTGCCCGTCGACGTCGATCTTGACGTACTCGGGCTGCGGCAGACCGAACTGCTCGCGCCAGCGATCGAAGTGGACGACCTGGATCGCATGCACGTGGTTCGGCGCGAACGTTTCGCCGGACACCAGCGACGGCTGGCCGACGATCTTCTCGTGCGCGCCGAGTTCCATCTTGCGGATGTACAGCTGGT
The DNA here is from genome assembly GCF_022809715.1 of Burkholderia pyrrocinia. NCBI lineage: Bacteria > Pseudomonadati > Pseudomonadota > Betaproteobacteria > Burkholderiales > Burkholderiaceae > Burkholderia > Burkholderia pyrrocinia. The sequence goes on along the minus strand of NZ_CP094459.1, from coordinate 196,909 downwards.
CGATCGCGAACCGGTCGGAAGCCGCCACGTTGAACGCCTGGATGTCGAGCCCGTCCTGCGCGTTGAGGTACGCGTTCCACGACAGCAGGAAGTAGTTCGACGGATCGGGTTCGATCGCGATCACCTTCAGGCCGCGCTTTGCGGCATACAGCGCGAAGATCCCGTTGCTCGCGCCGAAATCGTAGTAGACGGATGCGGGCGGCAACCGGTCGATCCAGTCCAGCAGTTCCGGTTCGATGTATTCGAGACCCGCCGCCATCCACAACAGTCGCTTGCTCGGCGCGAGCCAGCGGAACGTGAGCCCGCGCACCGTCGTCTCGACGACGTGGCGATCGAGATCGAACGCTTGCGCGCGCGCGAGCGCTTCCTCGCTCACGAGGCTTTCAACAGGGACAAACTTCCAGTTATTCATGGCCGGCCTTGGTCGATGTCATGCATGACGGGAACACGTGCCCGATACTGCCGGTCGGACGTTGCCCCGAAAACGCGTTGATTCTAGCGACGCGCGATCGATTCGAAACGACGAACAGATTCGGCAAAGGCGGGTAATTCCCGGTGCTCGCGCGAAGGGCCGGCCGGCGCGTTGCGGTCGTCGCGACATTCAACGCTTGCCACCGGTCTCCACGAACGCGCAAGACGGCACGTCGTTCGCTCCAAAATACGCCGCAAACGCCCCGCGCACGCGCTCGGCCACCTGAATCCAGTTCTCGTCGCGCCCACGCCGAAACAGCCGCACCGTGCCTGGATACCACGGCGAATCGTCGCGGTCGTGCATCCAGCGCCAGTCGACGTCCTGATTCGGCAGCAGCACCCAGCAACGCTTGCCGAGCGATGCGGCCAGATGCGCGGTGGACGTATCGACGCACACCACGAGATCGAGCTGCGCGACGATCGCAGCGGTATCCGCGAGGTCGTCGATCTCCGAGCCGAGATGCAGCAACGGCAGCCCGCCCGGCGGATCGCGCGCCTCGTCCTCGCCCTGCCCCTTCTGCAGGCTCACGAAATTCACGCCTGAAACGCTCCACAACAGCGTCAGCAAAGCCAGCGACGGCAGCGAGCGGTGCGCATCGTTGTGATGCTTCGGGTTGCCCTTCCACACGAGCCCGACGCGCGGGCCGGCCGGCAGCGCATCGAGGCGCGTGCGCCAGCGTGCGACGCGGGCGGGATCGGGCACGAGCCGCACCGGCGGCGGGATCGTGTCGAGCGTCGTACCGACGTGCAGCGGCGCGCTCAGCAGGCTTGTCCAGTAGTCGAATTCCTGCACACGCGCCGCGGCCGCATCGTGATCGAGCACTTCGTCGACGCCGTCGACCGTCTCCATCAGCCGATGCAGCGCGGGCTGGCACGCGAAGACCACGCGCGCCGCGTGCCGCGCGCGAAATTCCGCGAAATAGCGGCTGAACTGCAGCATGTCGCCGAGGCCGTCTTCCTGCCAGACGAGCAGCGTCTTGCCGGCGAGCGGCTCGCCTTGCCACTGCGCGCACCGCAGCACCTCGCGCGTCCGGCGATGCACGAACGCCGACAGCTCGTAGCGCGATTCGTAGCGGCGCCAGCCTTCCTCGAACCGGCCAAGGCCGAGCAACAGCGTCGCCAGCCCGAAACGGGCATCGCCATAGTCGGCGCGCAGCTCGAGCGCGCGGCGGTACGCGCGTTCGGCGTCGTCGTGGCGGCCGGCATGCTCGAACGTCGTGCCCAGGTTGTAATGTGCTTCGGCCATCTGCGGCGCGAGCGCGAGCGCGTCGCTGAACGCGGCCGTCGCTTCGTCGTGGCGGCCCTGCGCGCGCAGGACGCAGCCGAGATTGTTGTGCGGCTGCGGCAGGCCGGGGCGGCAACGGATCGCATCGCGATAGGCCGCCTCCGCTTCGGGCAGGTGATCGAGATTCTGCAGCGCGATGCCGAGGTTGTAATGCGCTTCCGGATGGTCCGGGCAAAACGTGAGCGCCTGCCGGCTCGCCGCTTCCGCTTCCGGCAGCCGCTGCATGTCGATGAGGATCGCGCCGAGATTCGCGTGCGCTAGCGCGTGGTCGGCGCGAACCGCAATCGCGAGCCGGTACGCGAGTTCCGCCTCGGCCGGCCGGCCGAGAACGCGCAGCACGTTGCCGAGATCGGTCAGCACGTCGGCGGACTGCGGCTCGATCAGCAGCGCCTGCCCGAACGCCTGTTCGGCTTCGTCGAGCCGGCCGAGCGCTTCGAGCACCTTGCCGAGCCGGTGATGGTGAGATGCACGCAACGGCGTGACGGAAGCGAGCTGCCGGCGGACGATCGCCTCGGCTTCGGGCAGCCGCCCCTGCGACACGAGCAGCGCGTCGAGGCCGTCGTATGGCGGATCGAACACCGGCATCGCGTCGATCGCCCGCCGCCACCAGGCCTCCGCGTCGGCCAGCCGGTTCAGGCCGAGCGCGCAGACGGCTGCGACGTGCAGCGCCGCAACGTCCGGCGCCGGCGCGTCGAGCAGCGGCGCGACGAGCGACAGTGCGTCGGCGAACCGTCCGTCCTGGCACAGGGTCGCGGCTTGTTGAACGGGCGCGGAATCGTCGGAAGCAGACATCATGTCATGCGGCGATGTGCCCGCATCGCGAACGGACGGTCAGATGGCGGTCGGTGCAGCGGCCGGGTGCCCGGACGTGCTTACAGCACGGTCCTTGGCCTCCTTGAGCGCCGCGAGGGTGTCGAGCGCACGCCCTTCGTCGGCGGTGAGATCGACAAGAAATGCGTCGTTGTTCTGCTTGATCCAGTCGAGCGGCATATCCCACCACGCGAGCTGCAGCAGTTGTTCGCGCACTTTCTCCGTGAAGCGGAAGCGAACCAGACGGGCCGGCGAACCCGCATAGATCCCGTAAGCCTCGGTGCGGAAATTGGGCGGAACGACGGCCCGTGCGCCGATCACGCATCCGCTCTCGATCTGGCTACCGCCAAGGAACAGCGCTTCATCGCCGATCCAGACGTCGTTGTGAATCACGGTATCCGCGTATTGCGGCATCGGCGCGTTTACGAGGCCGTTACCGTAAATGCTGAACATGCTCGTGGAAATGGTGCGCATCTCGTGCTGACCGTTCAGCAGGAAACGCAGGCGCATTCCGCCGGCCACGTTCTTGCCGATCACGAGTTTCTGATGGCCCTGGTCGTACTTCACGATCGAGCCCACACCAAGCCCCGAGCAACGGCCGATATGAAAGGTGCCGACCTGCGCCTCTTCGTCGAGCCAGTCGCGGAAGAAATTGTTTGGAATAGACGAAACGGCACCATCCCGGTAGCCCAGCACAATGAAATGCTTCGCCCACGGATGGTCGGGCAACACGCCAATACAGTCGTCGGAGGTCGTAACGTTCATTCGCGATCGCAAGTGTGCCGGCGCCGCGGCTCGATGCCTGGGCCGCCTGGCAGGAACGGGGAAACGACGCGGCACATCGGCCGCGATCATGGACGATGCAGTATAGGAAGCACGCGACAACAACCGACAACGAATAAGAACGGCGTTCTGACTTCTGTTCTGTCGATGAGGCTGGTCTGATCCCGAGTCAACTGCCAGGATAGGGCCGGCATCGAAATGGACTTGCCTTCGGCGCCCGGCGGCAGGCGCCCGCTGTTCCATCACGGCGTCCCGGGGTCGACTTCCGCAGCAGCGTCGCCTCGATCCGGCCAACCCGCCCTCACCCACACACGCCGCACCATTCGCGCTCAATTGCTCGACGAGCACCCGCCGCAACTGCTCGAACCGCATGAGCTGGAACTGCACGAACTCGACGAACCGCAGCTCGACGACGAGCCGCTGCTGCCGGACGAATCCGAACCGCCCGTACGCGCCGCCATCGTGGCCCGCATCAACGGCGGCGGCTCCATCAGCGCACTCGAATGCACGGCCCACGCGGTGCCGGCCAACGCTCCCGCACCAAACAGCGCGGCAGCCCAGAGCGACTCGTCCGGCGAATCGGACTCGCCGCGGCGTGCGCTCCGGTATGCGTCAAGCGACGCCTTCCCACCCACCGTCAGGCCGCCGCGCCCGAATCCGGTCAGGCGCCGCGCGACGAAGCAGTATGCGATCGCGAACGCCGCCATGCAGATGACGAGCAACAGGACCGGCCGCCCTCGACTCAGCCCGACCGCCAGTTTCGCCGCGCCCGTGCCGAGCACCAGCAGCGCAATCGTGCGCGCGGCCATGCGCGCCGTCCGCATCTCGCCGGGCGCCCAAAACCAGCCGCAGTTGCGCAACGAATCCGCATATTCGGAGAACCGACGCGCCAGAAGCTGCCGGAACGCGCCGAAGCTGGCCTCCCCGCCCGGTTGCCCATCCAGCCAGTAGCATTCGTCCGCATATGCGCCGGCGCGCGTCACGTCGATGCTCTGCACGCGCGCGCCCAGTCGCCCCGCCATCCTCAGGTCGATCGCGCCCGCCTGGATGAGCGACAGCGTCGCGACTTGCACAGCCCTCGATTCGTCTCCGGCGAGATACGCGACTTCCTCGACCGTCAGGTTCGACGGTGCTTCGCGAGCGCGCGCGCCCCAGCGCCGGTAGCGATACTCGATCTGTTGCAGGCCCACGATCAGCAGCAACGCGACGATGCAGGCCGGCACGTAGAACGCGAGAAACTGCGGCCCTGTGTAGTCCAGCACGTCGAAGTCCTGCGCCGATGCGCAGGTCGCGGCGACACTCGCGGCGGCCGCCGGCCACACGAGCTTCGGCAGCCGGTTGCGCCAGGTCCTGCCGGCCGGCGGGGCGGCCGGCGAATCCGGTTCGACCGGCTCGTCCGCGGCCGGCAGGTCCGGCTGCGGCGATCCGGGCGCGGCATGCAGGTCCGCAGGTGGCCAGATCGACTCCGGCGGCTCGCGGCCGAACAGCCGTCGATAGCTGTCGAGCGTGTCGCGATAGCGCTGCGCGTACACGGCGGCTTCGTCCGGCGCGCCCGTGCCGGGCATGTGATGCAGCCGCGCGCGCAGCACACCGGCGCAGAAGACGTCCCAGTATTCGAGCGTGTATTGCAGGTGGAAATGCCACGCGGCATCGACCGCGACCGACGGCGTGACCGGGTGCCCGGCCGCCTGCGCGAGAAACGCGAAGCGCTTGTATTCGTCGATCACGGCCAGCGCGTGCTCGTGCGACCATCCTTCGGCGTCGGCGAGGCGCCGGCTGTACGGCAGCGGCGCGTTCGGGTCGTCGGGGGAATACGCGTGCAGGCGCGCGAGCAAGGCTTGCTGCGCATCGGTCAGCGTGCGGGCATCGACTGCGGTCGAGGAAGACGGGATGGCAGCCATCGGGAGTCGGCGCGATGCGCGGACGGCCGCCGCGATCGACGCTTGGAGTTGTCGTTGCGGGCGATTCTCGCATAACGGCGATGCGGTGAGACGCCTGTCCGCCGGTCCTGCCCGGAGCCGTGCGATGCGATTGGCTCGGAAGGGGGACGCTAGGCAAGCACAGACTCAGCCGATCAAGGATCACGACACCGAAAGGCGCTGATGGCCGCCAGTTGGCTGCGATTTCACTGCGGGAAGGGAAGCGGTAGTACGGAGAAACCGACGAGAGCCTGAACAGGCATGTTTTGGCGCGCCCGGCTGGGATCGAACCAGCAACCCCTGCCTTCGGAGGGCAGTACTCTATCCATTGAGCTACGGGCGCGTGTGACAGTGAAACGACCCCAATATACAGGCCGCCCACAATTGGCAAGACGGCAAGGATACCCGGTTTCCCATGACGCGTCCACCTTGCCTGCCGAATCGCCGCCGGGCCGCGCTGCGTGCGGGTAAACACGCGCCATCGCGCCGCTCGCCGTGATGTAAACGTTCCGTCTATAATCGTCCGTGCTTCATTGGACTGCCATTTTGCCGTTGCACCGCGCTCACAATTCCTATTCATGGAGACGAGGCAAGCATGAGCGAAGCACCCCACGAATCTCCCGTCAAAACCCCCGGGCAGTTGGTTGCCGTCATCATCGCGTCGTTCGCGATCCCGATCGTCCTGATCATCCTGTTCGCCACCTATGCGAACCATGCGTTCCGTTCCGGCGCCGGCACGGACGCGCTGTCCGACGAGCAGGTCGCCGCACGTATCAAGCCGCTCGCGCAGGTCGACGTGAAGGACGCCAACGCGCCCCGCACGTACAAGACCGGCGAGGCAGTCTACAAGGCCGTCTGCGTGACCTGCCACGGCACGGGCGCCGCCGGCGCGCCGAAGTTCGGCAACAAGGACGACTGGGCGCCGCGCATCTCGCAAGGCTTCGACACGCTGCTGAAGACGGCCCTCGCTGGCAAGGGCGCGATGCCGCCGCGCGGCGGCACGAGCCCCGACGACGTCAGCGACTATGAAATCGCCCGTGCGATCGTCTACATGGCGAACAACGACGGCGCGAACTTCCCCGAACCGGCCGCGCCGGCCGCCAACGCGGCGCAGCCCGCCAGCGGTGCGGCAGGCGCATCTGGTGCGGCCGACGCCGCGAGCGCGCAGATCGCCGCGGCGCAGGCCGCGATGGCCGCGATCCCGAAGGCCGGCGAACAGCCCGCGGCCGCTCCGGCCAGCGCCGATGCGGCAACCGCCGGCAAGGCGCTGTACACGTCGACCTGCCAGGCCTGCCACGCGGCAGGCGTGCTCGGCGCGCCGAAGTTCGGCAGCAAGGAAGACTGGGCGCCGCGCCTGAAGGAATCGATGGATACGGTCTACAACTACGCGCTGCACGGCAAGGGTGCGATGCCACCGAAGGGCGGATCGACCGCGTCGGACGCCGACGTGAAGGCAGCCGTCGACTACATGGTCAACGCGTCGAAGTAACGCCGGCCCACCCGTAAAAAACCCCCGCGAAGCACACGCATCGCGGGGGTTTTGTTTTGCCGGGCCGCCGGATCGCCGTGCGCCCGACGGCGCCGCCGCATCACATCACTTCTGCAGCAACGCCTTCAGGCTCGCGAGCCGATCCTTCGGCGACATCGGCGCTTCTTCCGGCGTGGGCGGCGGCGCTTCGTCGAGGCCCATCTCGGGGATGAAGCGCGACGGCTCGCACACGACCGTCTCGCGCGCCCGCTTGCGCTTCTTGCACCAGTTCAGGTGCAGGCTGCGCTGCGCGCGCGTGATCGCGACGTACATCAGCCGGCGCTCTTCCTCGATCCGCTCGCTGTCGATCGGGCCGTCGTCCTCGCTGCCGCCGCGGTGCGGCATGATGCCCTCCTCGACGCCGACCAGGAACACGTGCGGATACTCGAGCCCCTTCGACGCATGGACGGTCGACAGCCGCACGGCATCCGGATCCTCGTCCTTGCCCTCGAGCATCGACATCAGCGCGACGGTCTGGATCAGGCCGAGCAGGTTCTTGCCCGTATCGGCGAGCCCGTCCGCATTGTGGAAGCCTTCGGCCTCGCCGTCGACGGCCTCCGTCTCGGGCTTCGTGCCCTTGCGCTTCAGCCATTCGAGGAATTCGAGGACGTTCTGCCACTTCGACTGCGCCTGGCGCTCGTCGAACGCGTCGTACAGGTACGCCTCGTAGTGGATCGCCTCCATCATGTCGTCGAGCACGACGGTCGCGGGCTCCTTGTCCGCGCGCTCGGTCAGGCGCTGGATGAAGTCGCAGAACATCCTGAGCGGCTCGACCTGGCGCGCGGACAGCCGCGCCTCGATGCCGCCCATGTACACGGCCTCGAACAGCGACACCTTCGCCTGCCCAGCGAACGAGCCGAGCGCCTCGAGCGTCGTGTTGCCGATCCCGCGGCGCGGCGTCGTGACCGCGCGGATGAACGCGGGATCGTCGTCGGCGTTCGCGATCAGCCGCAGGTACGCGCACAGGTCCTTGATCTCGGCCTTGTCGAAGAACGACTGGCCGCCGGACAGCACGTACGGGATCCGCTCGCGCCGCAGCACCTGCTCGAAGATCCGCGCCTGGAAATTGCCGCGATACAGGATCGCGTAGTCGCGGAACTGCGCGCGCCGCTCGAACTTGTGCGCGGACAGCCGGAACACGACCGATTCGGCCTCGTGCTCCTCGTCGTTGCACGGCGTGACGGTGATCGAATCGCCCATCCCGTGCTCGGACCACAGCTTCTTCTCGAACAGCTTCGGGTTGTTCGCGATCACGTTGTTCGCCGCGGTCAGGATCCGCACCGTCGACCGGTAGTTCTGCTCGAGCTTGACCAGGTGCAGCTTCGGGAAATCCTTGCCGAGCTGCGCGAGGTTCTCGAGCGTCGCGCCACGCCAGCCGTAGATCGCCTGGTCGTCGTCGCCGACCGCCGTGAACGCGGCGCGCGGGCCGGCGAGCAGCTTCAGCAGCTCGTACTGGCACGCGTTGGTGTCCTGGTACTCGTCGATCAGCAGGTAGCGCAGCTTGTTCTGCCAGCGGTCGCGCACCTGCTCGTTCTTCGCGAACAGCTCGGCGGGCAGGCGGATCAGGTCGTCGAAGTCGACCGCCTGGTACGCATGCAGCGTCGCGACGTAGTTGCGGTAGACCAGCGCGGCCTGGTGCTCGTCCTCGTTGGCCGCGATCGCCATCGCCTCGTCGGGCATGATCAGGCCGTTCTTCCACAGCGAGATGATGCTCTGGATCTTGCGGATCAGCCCCTTGTCGGTGGTGCCGAGCTGCTCCTGGATCATCCCGAAGCAGTCGTCCGAATCCATGATCGAGAACTGCGGCTTCAGGCCGACGTGCTCGGCCTCCTGACGCAGGATCTGCACGCCGAGCGAATGGAACGTGCAGACGGTGAGCTGGTTGACGGGCACCTTGCGGCCTTCCTTGCCGGGCGTGGTGAGCGTCTTGCCCTCGAGCAGCTTCCCCACGCGCTCGCGCATTTCGGCGGCCGCCTTGTTCGTGAACGTGACGGCGGCGATGTGGCGCGGCTCGAAGCCTTTCGCTTCGATCAGGTGCGCGATCTTCTGCGTGATCACGCGGGTCTTGCCGCTGCCCGCGCCGGCGAGCACGAGACAGGGACCGTCGAGGTAGCGCACCGCTTCGTTCTGGGCGGAATTGAGGCCTGCGGACATGATGGCGGATGGTGTTGCGGTTGACGGCGGAACGCCGGGAGGATGCCGTGCGCGGCAGGCTGGCGAAGCAGGCGGACACGCGGGCAGGACGCGCATGTTAACACGTCGGCGGCGCGTATTTCGGGAGCGCCGCCGGACGGGGCCGTGCGGGCGGATCGGCCGGTCGCACCCCGTCCGTCCGGCCAATCCGGCCCCGTTCGCGCACCGATCGGCCACAATACGCACACACCGGCGGCGCCCCGTGCCGGGCCCGCCTGAACCGCTTGAAACGTCTGAAACACCACCGGATCGACACCATGGGATACCCGCTCGCCACCGCCGCCCTCGGCCCGCTGCTGTTCGCACAGGGGCGCTACGTGCGGCGCGTCACGCCGCGGCTGCCCGAGGCGGCCGGCCCGCGCGACGGCGTGGCCGGCGACGGCCCGCCGCTGCGCGTGCTGGTGGTCGGCGATTCGGCCGCCGCGGGCGTCGGCGTCGCGACGCAGCGCGACGCGCTGTCCGGGCAACTGGCGAGCGAACTGGCGGCCACGCACCGCGTGAGCTGGAAGCTGCTCGCACGCACGGGCCTGACCACCCGGGATCTCGTCGACTGGCTCGCTGCCGAGCCGGCCGAGCCGTTCGACGTGGCCGTGACGTCGCTCGGCGTCAACGACGTGACGGGCGGCGTGCCGCCGGCGCGCTGGCAGGCGGCGCAGGCAGAACTCGTCCGGACGCTCGCCGGGCGCTTCCGGGTCGGGCACGTGATCCTGTCGGCAGTACCGCCGATGGAACGCTTTCCGGCGCTGCCGCAGCCGCTCGCGTGGTATCTCGGGCTGCGCGCGAAACGGCTCAACGCGGCGCTCGCCGGCTGGGCCGCCGCGCAGCCGCATTGCACGTTCCTGCGGGTCGCGCTGCCGCTCGAGCGCCACCTGATGGCCGCGGACGGCTTCCACCCCGGCGCAGCCGCATGCGCCGTGTGGGCCGCACAGGTCGCGGCCGCCGTGCGGCAGCGGGCGGCCGCATGACACGGCTCAGCGCCCGCGCGACGCGCCGTTTACCGCGAAGCCGGGCAGGCAGCCACGCGCGCACGGTGCGCGGTCTCGCGCAAATGCCGGCTTCCTTTGCGCATGCGCCGCGTCTCTCCGCGCATTTCGCCCAACGCGCCAGTACGAGCGGCGGCGCCATGCCAAAATAGCCGGTCGTCTTCGCGCCGCCTCGGCGCGCCATCCTTTAATTTCCTTCGCAGCCAGGAATTGCCATGTCGTCATTGCTCAGGATTGGTTTGATGGGTTTCGGTTTCGCCGGCGCGACGTTCCACGCGCCCGTGATCGCCACGAGCGGCCGCACTGAAGTCGCCGCGATCGCGACGGGCCAGCCCGATCGCGCACGGGCCGCGTATCCGGGCGCGCGCGTCGTCCCCGACCTCGACACGCTGCTCGGCCTCGACGACATCGAGTGCGTGGTGATCGCCACGCCGAACGACACGCACTTCGCGCTCGCACGCCAGGTGCTCGAAGCCGGCCGTCACGTGGTCGTCGACAAGCCGGTCACGCTCACCGCCGACGAAGCACTTGCGCTCGCGCGGCTCGCGAACGCGCGCAGCCGGCTGTTCGCGCCGTTCCACAACCGCCGCTGGGACGGCGATTTCCTGACCGTGCGCCGTGTCATCGAATCGGGCGAGCTCGGCCGGCTCACCTACTTCGCGTCGCACTTCGACCGCTTCCGGCCGACGCCGCGCACGCGCTGGCGCGAGGAGCCCGCCCGCGGCGGCGGCCTGCTGCTCGACCTCGGCCCGCACCTGATCGACCAGGCGCTCGCGCTGTTCGGCGTGCCGGAAACAGTGAGCGCGACCGTCAAGACGCGCCGCGACAACGGCACGGCGCCCGATTTCGTGCACCTGCTGCTCGGCTATCCGGACAAGGACGTTGCGTTGCACGCGAGCGCGCTGTCGGCGATCGAACCCGCGCGCTTCACGCTGCACGGTACGCGCGGCAGCTACCAGAAGTTCGGGCTCGACACGCAGGAAGACCAGCTCAAGGCCGGCCTCACCGCGGACGACGTCGAGTTCGGCGGCGGCAACCCGCCCGGCCTGTTGCGCGTGCTCGACGGCGAAATCGAAGTCGAGCGCCCGGTGCCGACGCTCGACGGCCAGTACGCGGAGTTCTACCGCGCGCTCGCCGCGTCGATCCGCGACGGCGCGCCGTTCCCCGTCACCGCGCAGGACGCCGTCGACGTGATGACGATCATCGAGCTCGCCGCGCAGAGCGAGCACGACGGCCGCCGGCTGCCGTTCGTGCGCCGCATGGTCTGACACCGCGCGCTGGCCGGTTGCAGCCGGCCGGCACGCGTGTACCGGGGCAACCGGAACATTCGGTTACAAATGCCGCGGGAACGAAAGTCAGCGGTACACGTGTCTGACGCGTTTCTCAAAAAAGTCGATCCGACACCAATCCGTCAGGAGAATGTTGATGCAACGGTTGATTCGCGCAGCAGTGTGCTGCGTGCTGGTTTCCTCGCTCGCGGCCTGTATCGTGCAGCCGCAGCAGCCGGTCCGTCAGGCGCCCCCGCCGCGGCCGAATCCACAGGTCGTCGCGAACGAACGGGCGCAACAGATCCAGGGCCGGATCGACAACCTGCACCGCCGCATCGATGCGCGCGTGAACGGCGGCTACTATCCGCCGCCGTACGGCGCGCAGCTTCACCACCGCCTCGACGTGATCCGCCAGGAAGCGAACGACATGGCCGCGCAGCACAGCGGCGGCCTGTCCGGCGACGAGCAGCGCGTGCTGAACCAGGAACTCGACACGGCCGCGCGCGCGATCGGCGAGTAACGCGCCGGCGCCCGCCGGAGTGGAAAAAAGCGGCGGCACCGGTTGCCGCCGCTTGTCGTGAAGCGACATTTTTTTGCCCAAATTGACAAGGCCCACCCGCTCGCGTACAGTCGCCCGCACGCGTCGGGAGAGCGTGTGACCGCGTTGCTGCAACGCCGGTCGCGCCGCCGAAGGGGCACACCCGCAAACTCTCAGGCAAAAGGACCGACCGCGTCGGGGAATCCCGTCCGCGCATTGCGCGGGCCGCACTCCCCGCACTCTGGAGAGCGGCAGTAGCCCGCTGCGCACATGCTGCGCGGGCAAGCTGCCCACCGAAGGGGCGCGCGCTCGCCGGGCTTTGCCCGCGGCGCAATCTCTCAGGTATCGAGGACAGAGGGGCATGTACCGGATCGCTCGCAGCCCGTCGGCCGCGGTGGTCGGCACATGGCCGTTCTGATCCGCGCGCAAGCGCCTTGCCTGAGGCCTCGATGACTGCACTGAATCACACCCCGCTCAACGCCGCGCACCGCGCGCTCAATGCCCGCATGGTCGACTTCGGCGGCTGGGACATGCCCGTCAACTACGGCTCGCAGATCGAAGAACACGAAGCCGTGCGCACCGACGCCGGCATGTTCGACGTGTCGCACATGTGCGTCGTCGATTTCACCGGCAGCCGCGTGCGCGCGTTCTTCGAGCACGCGATCGCGAACAACGTCGGCAAGCTGAAGACGCCCGGCAAGGCGCTCTACACGTGCCTGCTCAATCCGCAGGGCGGCGTCGTCGACGACCTGATCGTCTATTACTTCACCGAAGATTTCTTCCGCGTCGTCGTCAATGCCGGCACCGCCGAGAAAGACATCGCGTGGTTCAACACGCTCAACGAGCAAGGCGGCTACGGCCTCACGATCGCGCCGCGCCGCGATTTCGCGATCGTCGCCGTTCAGGGCCCGAACGCCCGCGAAAAGGTCTGGACGACGGTGCCCGCCGCGCGCGCCGCGACGAGCGAGCTGAAGCCGTTCAACGCCGCGCAGGTCGCCGGCACGCCGTTCGGCGATCTCACCGTCGCGCGCACCGGCTATACCGGTGAAGACGGCTTCGAGGTGATCGTCCCGGCCGTGCACGTCGTAGCGCTGTGGAACGCACTGCAGCAAAACGGCGTGCGCCCGTGCGGGCTCGGCGCGCGCGACACGTTGCGCCTCGAGGCCGGCATGAACCTGTACGGCCAGGACATGGACGACACCGTGTCGCCGCTCGACGCGGGCCTCGCGTGGACGGTCGACCTCACCGCGCCGCGCGACTTCATCGGCCGCGCCGCGCTCGAACGCGACGGCACGCGCGCCGCGTTCGTCGGCCTGATCCTGCAGAAGGAAAACGGCAAGGCGGGCGGCGTGCTGCGCGCACACCAGAAGGTCGTCACGCCGCACGGCGAAGGCGAGATCACGAGCGGCACGTTCTCGCCGTCGATGCAGGAATCGATCGCGTTCGCACGCGTGCCGGCGGCCGTCCAGGTCGGCGACACGGTCCAGGTGCAAATTCGCGACAAGAATCTTCCCGCGCGCGTGGTAAAACTGCCGTTCGTGCGCAACGGCAAGGTCCTCGCTGCGTAACGGCCGGGGGGCCTCCTCCCGGGAAGCCGGGAGATGGCGCCCGGCGCAAACCACATCCGGCGCGCCCCGGCGGCACGCCAGCAGAACGAATCACACCCTTTTATCCAGGAGCATCCGATGAGCAACGTCCCGGCCGATCTGAAATACACCGACGAACACGAGTGGATCCGCACCGAAGCAGACGGCACGCTGACGGTCGGCATCACCGATCACGCGCAGAGCACGCTCGGCGACATCGTCTTCCTCGAACTGCCCGAAGTCGGCAAGTCGGTGACCGCGGGCGACGCGGTCGGCGTCGTCGAATCGGTGAAGGCTGCATCCGACATCTACTCGCCGGTGTCCGGCGAGATCGTCGAAGTCAATGGCGCGATCGTCGACGCGCCGGATCAGGTCAACGGCGACGCGTACGCGAGCTGGCTCTTCAAGATCAAGCTCGCGGCCGGCGCATCGACCGACAAGCTGATCGACGCTGCCGCCTACACCAAGCTGATCGACTAATTTCCTTACCCGAACCGCGCGGGGCCGGCCAGCCGCCCCGTCCCGCGCGGGACCAGAGTCACGCCATGAAGCTCGAACACCCGGACCGCCTGATGAACCGCACGCCCCTCTCGCTCGCCGCGCTCGAAACGCACGACGCGTTCGCCGAACGCCATATCGGCCCCGACGCCGCCAGCCAGCAGGCCATGCTCGATACGCTCGGCTTCGCGTCGCGCGCCGCCCTGATGGACGCCGTGATCCCGGCCTCGATCCGCCGCGCCGAAACGCTGCCGCTCGGCCCGTTCGCGCAGCCGAAGAGCGAGGCCGAAGCCCTCGCCGCGCTGCGGGTTCTCGCGGACAAGAACCAGGTGTTCCGCTCGTATATCGGCCAGGGTTACCACGACACGCACACGCCGGCGGTGATCCTGCGCAACGTGCTCGAAAACCCGGCGTGGTACACGGCCTACACGCCGTACCAGCCCGAAATTTCCCAGGGCCGCCTCGAGGCGCTCCTGAACTTCCAGCAGATGGTGACCGACCTCACGGGCCTCGCGATCTCGAACGCGTCGCTGCTCGATGAAGCGACCGCCGCGGCCGAAGCGATGACGCTGCTGCAGCGCACCGGCAAGCCGGCGTCGAACGTGTTCTACGTCGCCGACGACGTGCTGCCGCAGACGCTCGAAGTGATCCGCACGCGCGCGCTGCCGATCGGCATCGAGATCAAGACGGGCCCGGCCGCCGACGCGGCACAGGCGAACGCGTTCGGCGTGCTGCTGCAATACCCGGGCGTGAACGGCGACGTGCGCGACTACCGCGCACTCACCGAAGCGATCCACGCGGCCGGCGGCCACGTGGTCGTCGCGGCCGACCTGCTCGCGCTCACCGTGCTGACGCCGCCCGGCGAATGGGGCGCGGACGTCGCGATCGGCAACACGCAGCGCTTCGGTGTGCCGATGGGCTTCGGCGGCCCGCACGCCGCGTATCTCGCGGTGCGCGATGAATTCAAGCGCCAGATGCCGGGCCGCCTCGTCGGCGTGACGGTCGACGCGCAGGGCAAGCCCGCGCTGCGCCTCGCGCTGCAAACCCGCGAACAGCACATCCGCCGCGAGAAGGCGACGTCGAACGTGTGTACCGCGCAGGCGCTGCTCGCGATCATGGCCAGCATGTACGCGGTCTACCACGGCCCGCACGGGCTGAAGACGATCGCGCTGCGCGTGAACCGCATCGCGGCGCTGTTCGCCGCCGGCGTGAAGCAGCTCGGCTTCGCGACCGTCAACGACACGTTCTTCGACACGCTGACGATCGACACCGGCGCGCGCACCGCGCAGGTTCACGAATTCGCGAAGGCGAAGCGCATCAACCTGCGCCGCGTGAGCGACACGCAAGTCGGCGTGTCGGTCGACGAAACGACGACGCGCGACGACCTCGCCGATCTCCTCACCGTGTTCGCGCAGGCCGCAGGCGGCACCGCGCCGGCCGTCGACGCGCTGGACGCAGGCCTCGCCGGCGTCGCCGCGCTGCCGGCCGGCCTCGACCGCACGAGCGCGTACCTGACGCACCACGTGTTCAACCGCCACCATTCCGAAACCGAAATGCTGCGCTACCTGCGCAGCCTGTCGGACAAGGATCTCGCGCTCGACCGCTCGATGATCCCGCTCGGCTCGTGCACGATGAAGCTGAACGCGACGTCGGAAATGCTGCCCGTCACGTGGCCCGAGTTCGGCGGCATCCACCCGTTCGCGCCGGCCGACCAGACCGTCGGCTACCGCGAGATGATCGACCAGCTCGAGCAGATGCTCGTCGCGGCCACCGGCTACGCGGCCGTGTCGCTGCAGCCGAACGCTGGCTCGCAGGGCGAGTACGCGGGCCTGCTGATCATCCACGCGTACCACGCATCGCGCGGCGAAGCCCACCGCGACGTGTGCCTGATCCCGGCGTCCGCGCACGGCACGAACCCGGCATCCGCGCACATGGCCGGCATGAAGGTCGTGGTCGTCGCCTGCGACGCGCAGGGCAACGTCGACATCGCCGACCTGAAGGCGAAGGCCGAGCAGCACTCGAAGGACCTCGCGGCGATCATGATCACGTATCCGTCGACGCACGGCGTGTTCGAGCAGAACGTCCGCGAGATCTGCGAGATCGTGCATGCGCACGGCGGCCAGGTGTACGTCGACGGCGCGAACATGAACGCGATGGTCGGCCTGACCGCGCCGGGCCAGTTCGGCGGCGACGTGTCGCACCTGAACCTGCACAAGACCTTCTGCATCCCGCACGGCGGCGGCGGCCCGGGCGTCGGCCCGGTCGCGGTCGGCGCGCACCTCGCGAAGTTCCTGCCGAACCAGCGTTCGACCGGCTACGCGCGCGACGAAAACGGCATCGGCGCGGTGTCGGCCGCCCCGTACGGCTCGGCGTCGATCCTGCCGATCTCGTGGATGTACATCGCGATGATGGGCGCGAAGAACCTGACCGCCGCGACGGAAACCGCGATCCTCAACGCGAACTACATCGCGAAGCGCCTCGCGCCGCACTACCCGGTGCTGTACTCGGGCCCGGGCGGGCTGGTCGCGCACGAATGCATTCTCGACCTGCGTCCGATCAAGGATTCGAGCGGCATCAGCGTCGACGACGTCGCGAAGCGCCTGATGGACTACGGCTTCCACGCGCCGACGATGAGCTTCCCGGTGCCGGGCACGCTGATGGTCGAGCCGACCGAATCGGAATCGCAGGAAGAACTCGACCGCTTCATCGCCGCGATGATCGCGATCCGCGAGGAAATCCGCGCGGTCGAGGAAGGCCGCGCCGACCGCGAGGACAACCCGCTGCGTCACGCGCCGCACACGGCGGCCGTCGTCACCGCGAACGAATGGCCGCACGCGTACTCGCGCGAGCAGGCTGCGTACCCGGTCGCATCGCTCGGCACGAACAAGTACTGGCCGCCGGTCGGCCGCGCGGACAATGCGTACGGCGACCGCAACCTGTTCTGCTCGTGCGTGCCGATGTCGGAATACGCATAACGCGCGCCAGGCCCCGAGCCGTCCGATGGTGATCGCACCGCACGCAACTCCGTGTTGCGTGCGGTTTTTGCGTTCGCCGCCGGAACCGGTGCGCGTTCGTCCGCCAATCCGGCTAACATCACACGCGATCCAGCCAATGAAGGAGTTCCGCATGGTGCGTCCGATGTTTCCGGGCCATGGTGCAACGCAGAAGCGGCCGCGCACGCGCCGGTTCGTGCCGATGCTCGTCGCGTCGCTGTCGTTCGCCGCTGCCGGCCTCGGCGCGGCCGGCAGCGCGCGCGCGGCGATGAATTTCTGCGCGGCGCCGGCACTGCAGGCGAGCGAGACGACCCAGGCCGAGCCGGGCGTGCAGGCGCTGATCCGCAGCGTCGACGCGCGCATCGGCGAGCAGCCGAAGGCGATGCCGCGCGTGCACACCGAGGGCACGCTGCCGCACGAAGGCATCTACGACCAGAGCGCCGCCGCGCTGAAGGACATGGACCTGATGCGCGACGCGGCGCTCGCCTGGCGCGTGACGAACGCGCCGCGCTACCTGCAGCTCGTCGACCGCTTCCTGTCCGCGTGGGTCGCGACCTACCAGCCGAGCTTCAACCCGATCGACGAGACGCGCTTCGAAAGCCTGATCATCGCGTACGACATGACCGCGAGCGCGCTGCCGGTGAAGACCCGCAACGCGACGGCCGCGTTCATCGCGAAGCTCGGCGCCGCCTATGTCGCGCAGATCGATGCGCAGAAGCGTCCGCTCACCGGCACCTGGCGCAACAACTGGCAGAGCCACCGGATCAAGCTGATCGCGCTGTCCGCGTTCACGCTCGGCGACCGCAGGATGATGAACGCCGCGCAGCGGCTGTTCGTCGAGCATCTCGCCGACAACATCGGCCCGGACGGCAAGACGTGGGACTTCGAGGAACGCGATGCGCTGCACTACGCGGTGTACGACCTGCAGCCGCTGGTGACGGCTGCGCTCGCCGCGCGCCGCTTCAACCGCAACTGGCTGCGCGAGCGCGGCGCGAACGGCGCGACGCTCGCGGCCGCGCTCGACTGGCTCGTGCCGTACGCGCTCGGCGAGAAAACCCACGAGGAATTCGTGAATTCGCCGGTGCCGTTCGACGCGAAGCGCCGCGAGGCCGGCCTGCCGGGCTACACGGGGCAGTGGGACCCGAAAAACGCCACCGAACTCTTTCATCTGGCCGCGCGGCTGGACGGGCGCTATGCCCGCGTCGCGCAGCAGCTTTCCCCGACGCCGCCCGCATGGCTCGCCGCGTGCCTGCCATTGCAGGCGCGCTAGCACTACTCTTATAAGCAAGGCAGGTATCGAAATGGCAGTCAGCGTGTTTGACCTCTTCAAGATCGGCATCGGTCCGTCCAGTTCGCATACGGTCGGACCGATGCGCGCGGCGCTGATGTTCGTCCAGGGCCTCGAGCGCGACGGGCAGCTCGATGCGACGGCCCACGTGAAGGTCGAGCTGTACGGCTCGCTCGGCGCCACCGGCAAGGGCCACGGCACCGACCGCGGCGTGATGCTCGGCCTGCTCGGCGACGCGCCCGACACCGTCGATCCCGACACGATCGACGCGCGGCTGGAAGACGTCCGCAAGTCGAAGAAGCTCGCGCTGCTCGGCACGCATCCGGTGCCGTTCGTGCTGAAGGAGAACATCGCGTTCTACCGCCAGGCGCTGCCCGAGCATCCGAACGGGATGAAGCTGCGCGCGTCCGACGCGAACGGCGCGGTGCTGGTCGAGCGCACGTACCTGTCGGTCGGCGGCGGTTTCGTCGTGACGGCCGGTGCGCCGAACACGAAGGTGCTGAGCGCGGCCGAGCAGATGACGCACCCGTTCCGCACCGGCGCGGAGCTGCTCGCGCTGACCGAGTCGACCGGCAAGTCGATCGCGCAGTTGATGTGGGAAAACGAGCGCGCGTGGCACACCGAGGAAGAGACGCGCGACGGGCTGCTGAAGATCTGGGCCGTGATGCAGTCGTGCGTGTCGCGCGGCTGCGGGATCGGCAACCCCGATGCCGACGGCAACCTGCCCGGCCCGTTCCAGGTCAAGCGCCGCGCGCCGCAGCTGTACCGCACGCTGACGGGAAGCCCGGAGCGCGCGCTGCAGGACCCGCTGTCGATGATCGACTGGATCAACCTGTACGCGATCGCGGTCAACGAGGAAAACGCGGCCGGCGGCCGGGTCGTCACCGCGCCGACCAACGGCGCGGCCGGCATCATCCCGGCCGTGCTGCACTACTACACGCGCTTCACGCCCGGCGCGAACGAGCAGGGCGTGATCGACTTCCTGCTGACGGCCGCCGCGATCGGCATTCTCTACAAGCTCAACGCGTCGATCTCGGGCGCGGAAGTCGGCTGCCAGGGCGAAGTGGGCGTCGCCTGCTCGATGGCGGCCGGCGCGCTTGCAGCGGTGCTCGGCGGCACGCCGCAGCAGGTCGAGAACGCGGCCGAGATCGGCATGGAGCACAACCTCGGCCTCACCTGCGACCCGGTCGGCGGGATGGTGCAGATCCCGTGCATCGAGCGCAACGCGATGGCATCGGTGAAGGCCGTCAACGCGGCGCGCATGGCGCTGCGCGGCGACGGCTCGCACTACGTGTCGCTCGACTCGGTGATCAAGACGATGCGCGAGACGGGCGCCGACATGAAGACGAAGTACAAGGAAACGTCGCGCGGCGGGCTGGCGGTGAATATCGTCGAGTGCTGATGCCGGGTCCGACGGTAACGCGAGGCGGATTGACGTCCCGCATTACCGCCGGACGTAGTCACGGACACGAATCGTTCAGCCAGTTTTCCAGTCGCAACCCCGGATAGCTCGCGAAGTCCCGCTCGTTGTTGGTCACGAGGACGACATCGAGCGACACAGCGTGGGCCGCGATCAGCTTGTCGAGATGATCCTTCTTCCGTTCGCGGGTCGCGTCGCGAACAGGACCGTACGCTTGCGCAGCCGCCACATCGAACGGCGCAACGGGAATATCCTCGACCAGCGCGGCAAGATTTAGACGCTCCCGGTCAGGATTCGCGCACACCGCGACACCGTACTCGAGCTCGGCATACGTGACCGCCGACATCACGACGTCCCCCGTGTAACACTGCGCAAACCGTCTTGCGACCTGCTCCGGCTGATTCCTCATCAGATAGATGCACATGTTGGTGTCGAGCATGTAGCGCGGCATCACAGACCCTCGCGCTCAGCCTGCTCCTGATCGCCGCGTCCTTCGGACATGAAATCCGGCCCGAATTTCGCAAACTTCTCGAGCACACAGGTCAGAGGCCGCCGCATAGGCCGAATACGGATTTCGTCACCCACCCGCTCGATTTCCAGCTCGATATCGCTACGCTCATAAGCAAGGTCTGCTGGAATCCGTACGGCCTGCGAGTTGCCGTTCCGAAATACCCTGGTGGTATGCATGTCGATCTCCGATCCGGATGTACGTCGGATGTACTTTAGATCGTTTCCGATATCATGTAAATCCATGTGTGTACATGACGATCCGTTCGGCAGCGGTATGCTCAATGGGCGGTGCCTCGATCCGTAAGCGAACACTGGCACTTCCATCTTTCCCCTCCCGTCATGATGTTCCTCCGGTGCTTGATGGCTTGATTCAGCCCCGTTCCGACACTTGGTGAATAGCGTCGAGCACCGAGCCCGGCGCGATGCATCACGGCCATTGCCGCCGCGCATGCAATACGCGGAGGATCTCCACGATGTTGTCGGCCGGCCGGATGCGATACACGAGCACGTAGTTCGGCGCGACCACCAGCTCGCGTGTGCCCGCCACGCGCCCTTGCCGATACAGTTCGGCGCACGCGGGCAACGCCGCGGCCCGCTCCTCCAATCGCTCGTCCAGTTCGAGCGCGGCCAGCGGGTCGTCCCGGCCGATGTAGTCCATGATCGCGGCGCGGTCCTCGCGCGCCTTCGGGTGCCAATGCAGCGCGAGGGTCAAGCAGCATTACCCCGCTTGCCCGCGATCCGTTGACGCAGCGCGGCACGGCGCGACGCAAACTCTGCGCTGACCTCGGCATCGGGAATCGACGGGCGCGGATCGTCCAGCGCCTGCTGCACCTGCTCGCGAAACCAGCGGTCGTGGACGGCCGCTTCATGGGCCGCTTTCAGCGCGGCCGCACGATCGGGCCGGGTCGCCCGGCCGGCTGCATCCGGGTCGAAATCCGACGCGTCCACATCGAACCGGCTGATGCCTATTTCGCGCAGAAACCCGACCAGCGTTTCAAAACGGCGGAACACGCGCACGTCGCCGCGCTTGGCCGACAGGAGCCGTTCGCTTGTGCCGCAACGGGCCGAAACGGCCCAGCCGTTGCCGCAGCCGATCACGCGCGCGGCGCGCACGGCGCCGGCCTCGACGAGCTGGACGAGCGTCTTTTGATCGATCGTTTCGGTTGCCATGATGGATTCTCGATACCGTTAGTCATCCCGGGAAATTTTACTATTGAATGGCCTCCCGTTTTATTGTTACTTGGGAGGTGCGGCATCGATGATCGAGACCCGCATTCGCCTCGACATCCGTAGCTCGAGCGATCACGCACAAGTCACCCTTTCGGCCAACCGCATCCGGCCAACACGGGCGACGCGCCGTCCGGATCACTCCGTGTTCCGACACTTTTCACGGCCCCGCCGACAGGCGTAAGCTGTACGTCCCGCTACCCAGGGAGACGGCAGCCCATGTCGCATTCCAAGGATCTCGAGCCGCGCGCCACCACCGGTGCGCGACTGCTCGTCGATGCGTTGCTCGCCAATCACGTCGAACGCGTGTTCTGCGTGCCGGGCGAGAGTTTCCTCGCCGTACTCGATGCGCTGGCGGACGACACCGCGCGCATCCAGACGGTCGTCTGCCGCCACGAGGCGGCCGCCGCGAACATGGCCGAGGCCGTCGGCAAGCTGACGGGCCGCCCCGGCATCGCGTTCGTCACGCGCGGGCCCGGCGCGACGCATGCGTCGATCGGCGTGCACACCGCATTCCAGGATTCGACGCCGATGATCCTGTTCGTCGGCCAGTGCGCACGCGAGCACCTCGACCGCGAAGCCTTCCAGGAAATCGACTACCGCCGGATGTTCGGCCAGATGGCGAAATGGGTCGCGCAGATCGACGACCCGCGCCGCATCCCCGAATACCTGAGCCACGCGTTCCACGTCGCGATGTCGGGCCGTCCGGGCCCGGTCGTGCTCGCGCTGCCGGAAGACGTGCTGTCCGAAGCGTGCGCGCCGCAGCCCGTCGTGCCGGCCGCGAAACGCGTCGCCGCCGCGCCGTCGGCCGCGCAGATCGACGAACTGCGCGAGCGGCTCGCGCGCGCGGAGCGGCCGTTCGCGATCGTCGGCGGCAGCGGCTGGACACCCGACGCGTGCGCGAACCTGCGCACCTTCGTCGAGCGCTGGCAACTGCCGGTCGCGTGCGCGTTCCGCTATCAGGACACGATCGACAACGCGCACCCGAACTATGCGGGCGACGTCGGGCTCGGGATCAATCCGGCGCTCGCGAAGCGCATCCGCGACGCCGACCTGCTGCTCGTGATCGGGCCGCGCCTCGGCGAAGCGACGACCGGCGGCTACACGCTGCTCGACATCCCGAAGACCCGCCAGACGCTGATCCACGTGCACCAGGGCGCGGACGAGCTCGGCCGCGTGTATGCGGCCGACCTGCCGATCGTGTCGGGGATGCCCGAGATCGCCGCGCCGCTCGCCGCGCTCGAACCGCCCGATCACCCCGCGTGGGCCGGCACGGCCGCCGACGCGCATCGCGCGTACCGCGAATGGCATGCGCCGCTGCCGATGCCCGGCGACGTCCAGCTCGGCGACGTGATGGTGCAGTTGCGCGAGCGCCTGCCGCACGACGCGATCCTGACCAACGGCGCCGGCAACTATGCGATCTGGCTGCATCGCCACTTCGCGTACCGGCACTTCCGCTCGCAGCTCGCGCCGACGAGCGGCGCGATGGGCTACGGCATCCCGGCCGCGCTCGCCGCGAAATCGCTGTACCCGTCGCGGGCCGTCGTCGCGCTCGCGGGCGACGGCTGCTTCATGATGGCCGGCAACGAGCTTGCCACCGCGATGCAGTACGGACTGAACATCGTCGCGATCGTCGTCAACAACGGGCATTTCGGCACGATCCGCATGCATCAGGAGCGCAACTACCCGGGCCGAGTGCACGGCACGGGGCTCACGAATCCCGATTTCGCCGCGTATGCGCGCGCGTTCGGCGCGCATGGCGAGACGGTCGAGCGCACCGCCGATTTCGCGCCCGCGCTCGAGCGCGCACTGACCTGCGGGCTGCCGGCGCTGATCGAGATCCGCATCCCGCAGGACGCCAGCACGCCGGCCGCGACGCTAGAACAGATCCGCGAGCAGGGCCGCCGCGCGCGCGGCGGATAACGGTGGAAACGCGCACCGCGCCGTCCGGCGTCGCGCTGTCGCACGACGACGCGCTCGTGCTCCCCGGCACGCTGCTCGCGCCGGACGGCACGCTCGTCGCGCCGTACGACGTCGAGCACGGCAGCACCCGCGCAGTCGGCCACGTGCCTGCCGCGCCCGCGCTCGGCCTGCTGCATGCCGCGCATCGGCCATTCCGGCTCGACTACGACGCCGCGCGGCATGTGCACGTGATCAACGGGATGGGCGTCACGCTCGGCGATTCGGTGATCGGGCTGACCGCGCTCGCCGCACTGCGCGCGGCGCACGCGGGCCTGCGTTTCACGCTGTACCGGCCGGCCCGCACGCCGCGCTATGTCGACGCGCTGTATGCGCTCGCGGCCGACGTCGTCGCGCCGTCGCGCACGCTGCCGTGCGCCGTCGACGCGCTGCCCGCGGACGCGCCGTGCATCGACGTCGGCAATCACCTGTACTGGCCCGCGTTCGCGCGGCTGCCGATGATCGATTTCTTCCTCGACGCGCTCGGCGCCGACCCGGCCGCCGTGCCGGCCGCCGCGAAGCGCAACCGCTGGCTCGCGCGGCTGCCGCTGCCCGCGCTGCCGGCCGCATGGCAGCGGCCGTACGTGCTGTTCTGTCCGAATGCGAGCACCGCGGTGCGCAGCGTGCCGCCCGCGCTACGCGCGGCGTTCGTGGAACGGCTCGCGCAACGCTACGGGCTGCCGGTGGCCGGGTTCGACCCCGTCGCGCATCCGGCCTACACCGACGTGAGCGGCGACGCGACCGACACCGCGCGCTTCATCGCATGGATCAAGGGTGCCAGCCTGCTGTTCGCGCCCGACACGGCCGCGCTGCATCTCGCCGACGGTTTCGACGTGCCGACGCTCGCGTGTTTCACGACGATCGGGCCGGCGCTGCGCGTGCGCGACTATCCGCATTGCGTGCCGGTCGCGCTCGACGTGCCGGCCGAATTGCACGGGCTGCATCGCAGCGAGCGGCCGGACGATCTCGCGGCGGTCGAGGCCACGTATCGCGCGATCGACTGGGATGCGCTCGCGTGGCCGGCGCCGCGCGAAGCGGCGGCG
This sequence comes from Burkholderia pyrrocinia, assembly GCF_022809715.1. Taxonomy (NCBI): domain Bacteria; kingdom Pseudomonadati; phylum Pseudomonadota; class Betaproteobacteria; order Burkholderiales; family Burkholderiaceae; genus Burkholderia; species Burkholderia pyrrocinia. The sequence goes on along the minus strand of NZ_CP094459.1, from coordinate 172,607 downwards.
ATCACCGGATAAGAAAACAGCGCGCGGCAGCCAGCCGGAACGCCGTGATCACCCCGCCGCGACCATCGCCGCGCGATCGCGCAGCGTCTCCGACGGCCGCTTGCCGAACAGCCTTCGGTAATCGGTCGCGAACTGGCTGAGATGCCAGAAGCCCCACGCCTCCGCGACGTCCTGCACCGAGCCGGCCGCGCGCCCGCACAGATCGCGCCGCGCGCCGTTCAGCCGCAGCGTGCGCAGATAGGTCGCGGGCGCCATCCCGAGCACGTCCTGAAAGCAGTACTGCAGCGTGCGCCGGCTCACGTGCAGCTGTTCGCACAGCTCGGGCACGCCGACCGGGCGCGTGCGGTGCGCAAGCACGTAGTCGCGCGCCTGCTCGACGATCCAGCGGCGCGTCGACGGCGCGCGGCCGGCACCGTCGTCGCCCGGTTGCGCGCACGCATCGAACAGTGCGGCCAGCACCTCGGCCTGCAGATCGTCGCGCTGCGCATCTGGCAGCGGGCCGGCCACGGCCACCGCGCCGTCGAGCCGGCGGCCGAGCAGCGCGCACAGGCGCGCGAGCCGCGCATCGCCGACCTGCATCACGCGCTGCGTGAACAGCCGCTCGTCGAGCGCGCGGCGTTCGACCTCCTCCGCATAGCGGCGCAGCACGTCGCCGCGCACGACGACGCCGTAGATCGAGAACTGCGCGGGCGTCAGCAGCTCGAATTCGACGTTGCCGGGCCGGAACGCGAGCGCGCCGGGCCCGATCCGGCATGCATCGACGCGTGCCGTACCGTCGCACACGAGCGGGATGCCGAACCAGTATGCATCGCCGCGCACCTCGCATGCCTGGCGCAGCAGGTGGCTCGTCGATTCTCGAAACAGCTTCATCGTGTCGAGCGGCAGCTCGGTCAGCGTGCCGACGAAGCGGCCGGCCGCGAGCTGGTCGTAGGTCTGCCGCCAGCCGATCAGGTTGCGCGCCTGCTCGTCCGCGTCGTGCGCGACGCTGACGACGGCCTGCCCGGCCAGCGCGTCGTCGCCTTGCGCGTTGCGACGCGTGTCTTCGGCCGTCGGTTCTTCGATACTCGCCACGTGTTGATCCATCGTGTTCTCCCTCACCTGCCCGGAACCGCATCTGTCACGCAAGTCCCGTGCCGAACCGCGCGGCCCGGCGCACAACCCGTCATTTCACGCTACCCGGCCGGCTCGCGCGATACGGGCGCACCCGAAGGCGGCGTGCCGCGCACGCCGCCGGTGCGATCCGCGCCGCGACCGCGCATATTCGCCGCCGTCGCCACCGGCTACCGAATACCGGCTACCCGGCCGGTTTCAGCCGCACGACCCGCGTGCCGCAGTTGCCGTACGCCTGCGCGACCGCCAGCTCGACGATCGCGCTGCCGGCCGGCCAGGGCGCCGCGTCCGCTTCGGGCAAATCGGCACGCAGCGTCGCGCGGCCGTTGATCCGGTAGCGGATGCCGCGCACGAAATCGACGAACAGCAATCCGACCCCGCTGCCGTCGCACGCTGTCGCGTCGAGCCGGCCGTCGCCGTGCGCGGGCAACGCGAACCGCAGCGTCTTCGTGTCGATCACGCGGACGACGGGCAGCAGGTCGCCGTTCGCGTCGCGCAGGCTCTGCACGATGTCACAGGTCACGGCTGCGCGCCCCCCGCATGCAGTGCCGACGAACATGAATGGCTGCGTTTCGACGAACTGCCGCACGCCGATGCTCACGCGCGTCGTGACGGCGTCGCTCATCCGCTCGGCTTCGTCCGCCACGCCGAAGCGGTGCTGTGCGTCGAGTTCGCCCGCGTGGAATACGGGGTGGCGCGGAAAGGATCGGGGAAGGTCTGCCATGCCGGTTTTCGTTACACGCATCGGCACACCGGGCCGCAGCGAACCCGCGGCGGCCGGTATCGTTTCCGGCGCTGGCCGCGACGGTGCGAGGCCTGCGCCGGGTGTCGGATGTCGAAGTCGAAAATGGCGAAGTGCCGGGTGACCGGATGGCAGGCAGTCAGCACATCGCACCCGCGCGTGAGCCGCGCGACGGGCGGGCAAACATCGCCCGGCCGTCGAACGTTCTACGCAGCCCGCGCATCACGCGTGTCACCGCCGAACACCGGCAACCGTACTGCCGGCGCTGCTTTGCCGACCGGCCGGTCCCGGCGCTTCGCCACTGCGTTGACGATCGGGTCAGAAGAACCCGAGCGCCTCGGCCTGGTAGCTGACCAGCAGGCACTTCGTCTGCTGATAGTTCGACAACGCCATCTTGTGCGTCTCGCGGCCGATCCCCGACTGCTTGTAGCCGCCGAACGCCGCGTGCGCCGGGTACAGGTGGTAGCAGTTGGTCCACACGCGGCCGGCCTCGATCTCACGGCCCATCCGGTACGCACGCGTGCCGTCGCGCGTCCACACGCCCGCGCCGAGCCCGTAGAACGTGTCGTTCGCGAGTTCGATCGCTTCCTGCTCGTCCTTGAACGTCATCACCGACGCGACCGGCCCGAAGATCTCTTCCTGGAACACGCGCATCTTGTTGTTGCCGAGCAGCATCGTCGGCTTCACGTAGTAGCCCGTGCCGAGTTCGGCGGCCGGCGCCGTGCGTTCGCCGCCCGTCAGGCATTGCGCGCCTTCGCCGCGGCCGATGTCGATGTACGACAGGATCTTGTCGAGCTGCTGCTGCGACGCCTGCGCGCCGATCATCGTCTGCAGGTCGAGCGGGTGGCCGGACTTGATGCGCTCGACGCGCGCGACGGCCTTCTCGATGAAGCGTTCGTAGATCGATTCCTGGATCAGGATGCGCGACGGGCACGTACACACTTCGCCCTGGTTCAGCGCGAACATCGCGAGCCCTTCGAGCGTCTTGTCGAGGAACGCATCTTCCCGATCGAGCACGTCGGCGAAGAAGATGTTCGGGCTCTTGCCGCCCAGTTCGACCGTCGACGGGATCAGGTTGTCGGCGGCGGCACGCAGGATGTGCTTGCCGACCGGCGTCGAGCCCGTGAACGCGATCTTCGCGATCCGCTTGCTGGTCGCGAGCGCTTCGCCCGCTTCCTTGCCGAAGCCGTTCACGATGTTGATCGTGCCGGCCGGGAACAGGTCGCCGATCAGTTCCATCAGCACCAGCACCGACGCGGGCGTCTGCTCGGCCGGCTTCATCACGACGCAGCAGCCGGCCGCGAGCGCCGGTGCGAGCTTCCACGCGGCCATCAGCAGCGGGAAGTTCCACGGGATGATCTGGCCGACGACGCCGAGCGGCTCGTGGAAGTGGTACGCGACGGTGTTGTCGTCGATTTCGGAGATGCCGCCTTCCTGCGCGCGGATGCAGCCCGCGAAGTAGCGGAAGTGGTCGACCGCGAGCGGCAGGTCGGCCGCCATCGTCTCGCGCAGCGGCTTGCCGTTGTCGATCGTCTCGGCCACGGCCAGCAGCTTCAGGTTCTTTTCCATCCGGTCGGCGGCGGCGAGCAGCAGGTTCGCGCGCTCGGCCACGGACGTCTTGCCCCACTTGCGGCGCGCGGCATGCGCGGCGTCCAGCGCCAGCTCGATATCGTCGGCGCCCGAGCGCGGAATGCGGCAGAACGGCTGGCCGTTGATCGGCGACACGTTCTCGAAATACTCGCCCTTCACCGGCGCCACCCACTTGCCGCCGATGTAGTTGTCGTACTGCTGACGGTACGGGTATTCGACGTCGAGGCCCAGTTGTTTCAGGTCAAACGGGTTCATACATGTCTCCTGTTCATCGTGCTTGTGTAAGTACAGCGCCGGTTGGATCGCGCTGCATCGGTTTACGCAACATGCGTGCCAAACGGACGGGAGCGGAACGGAAGCACGACGACCACGGCCGGCCCGCGTGCGCGCCGTGCCGTGTTCACGCACGCAGCACGGCGGGTGTGCCGATTCGGAACACCGCGACTGCGCAGCGGGGTAGCCGGTGTTCTGAATTTCCACAGCGGCTGTGCCGGACCGCACAGGCATACAGGTCGCGACGCATGGCATGTCGCTTGCGTGCGAATCGCGCATCCCGTCCACACGCAGCGGCGTTCGCGCCGGCCGACACCATGAGCGACCCGGCCCCCCTGACCGACGACGCCGTCGCGTTCATCCGCGAGCAGGCGTTCCTGATCGTCGCGACCGCCGACGCGACGGGCGACAGCGACTGCTCGTACCGCGGCCGCCAGCCGCGCGCCGACGGCGCGTTCGAACCGCTCGTCGACATCCCCGACCGCCGCACGCTCGTGCTGCCCGACTTCGCAGGCAACAATCTGTTCAACACGATCGGCAACCTGCTCGTGAATCCGGCCGTCGCGCTGCTGTTCGTCGATTTCGTACGCCAGACGACCTGGCTCGTGCAGGGCCGCGCGACGATCGACGAGGATGCGGGAAGCCGCGCGCATCTGTGGCCCGACGCGCGGCGCTATGTGGTGATCGAGGTGGAGCACGCGCAGGTGCGCATGGATGCGGCACTGCCGCCGCTGGTGCTGGCGTGATGTGATGCGATTGGCGGATCGTCAGCGTGCGAAGGCGGTGATACAGCACTGCACGGGCGCTCCGGCCGCCATCGCCAAAGCACCCATGCGTGACGACGCAACACTCATCGCCCGTGCGTCTCCGCACAGGCCGGTTCGATCCGGCTGCGCGCGGGCGCGTCGGCAGGCGCATGCCCGTCCGCGTCGTCGCCCGCTTCAGCCGCCGGCCGCCCGCCGAGAAACACGAACACCACCACCGCGCACAGCACCGTGACGACGGCCAGCCCGGTCAGCAACCGGTCGAACGCATGCGTATAGCTCGCGAGCAGCGCCGCATGACCGACGCCCGGCAACGCAGCAGCCGCGCCCGCGAGATCGCCGGCCGCGAGCCGCGCAGCCGCACGCAGCGTCGCATCGGGCGTGCCGGCAGCACCAGCCGCCTGCCGCAGCCCCGTCTGAGCGAGCGCGGCCAGCACCGCGCCGACGATCGCGAGCGCGATCCCCTCGCCGGCCACGCGCGTCGTGCTGAAGATCCCCGTCGCCATCCCCGCGCGCTCCTTCGGCACGACGCTCACCGACAGCCCGTCCATCAGCCCCCACGGCATCCCGGCGCCGACGCCGATCGCAAGCATCGGCGCGATCGCCGCCGGCCCCGCGCCGCCGCGCAGCGCTTCACCCAGCCACATAAGCCCGCCGGCCGCGACCACCAGCCCGAGCGCCGAGATCACGCCGGCCGACAGCCAGCGCGTGAGCGTCGCCGCGGCGAACGGCACGACGAGCATCGGTGCGGAGATCGCGAGCATCAGCCAGCCGGCGTCGATCTCGCTGAAGCCGTCGATGCCGATGAAGCGCAGCGGCAGCACGACGAGCAGCACGATGTAGCAGCAGCAGGTCGACACCGGCAGCACCTGCACGCCGACGAAGCGCGCGATGCGGAACAGCGACAGGTCGAGCATCGGCCGCGCGACGCGCGTCTCGATCGTCACGAACGCGCATGCGCCGAGCGCCGCGCCGGCCAGCAGCACGATCACGAGCACGCTGGTCCAGCCGCGCGCGGGCGCCTCGATCACGCCGAACGTGAATAGCGTCAGTGCGGCGGTGAACGCGGCCGTGCCGGGCCAGTCGAGCCCCGTCGCATGCGGGTCACGCGACTCATGCATGCGCGGCAGCCCGAATGCGAGCGACAGCACGCCGGCCACCGCGCTCGTGACGAAGATCGCGCGCCAGCCGTAGTGCCCGATCAGGCCGCCGGCCAGCACGGGCCCGAACGCGAGCCCGATGCCGAAGGTCGTGCCGAGCAGGCTGAACGCGCGCGTGCGCGCCGCGCCGTCGAACTCCTGCGCGAGCGCGGCCGTGCCGCCCGCGAGCGCCGCGGCCGCCGCGAGCCCTTGCGCGGCGCGCAGCAGGTCGACCGCGAGCATCGACGGCGCGAACGCGAGCGCAACCGACATCAACGTGAAACCGCCGACGCCGATCGCGAACAGCCGCTTGCGGCCGAACTGGTCGGCCAGCGCGCCGGCCGCCATCAGGAAACTGCCGAACGCGAGCATGAACGCGTTGGTGATCCAGTTCATCGCGACCGTGCCGCCATGCAGGTCGCGGCCGATCGCCGGCGTCGCGACCGCGCCGCCCGAAAACGACAGCGGCAGCGCGACGGCGGCCATGCAAACGGCGGCCAGCACCCACGCGCGCCGGCGCGCCGAAACCGCCGATACGGCTGAAAACGGGTGATCCATCATCGCTCCTCGAAAAGCCGGCGCGGATGCGCCGCCAGAGCGACAGAAGATAAATCCGATTCAATCCGCGAAAAACCACGCGAAGTTCCACATATAACGGACTAGAATTCCGCAATCCCCTCAGCCGCGCTCGTCGGCGCATGCACTTCGATTCGATGGAAAACCTGACCGGCATCGTCGCCTTCGTCCGCACTGCCGAAGCGCTGAGCTTCGTCGCGGCCGGCCGTGCGCTCGGCATCTCGGCGTCCGCGGTCGGCAAGACGATCGCGAAACTCGAGCAGTCGCTCGGCGTGCGCCTGTTCAACCGCACGACGCGGCGCGTCACGCTCACTGAAGAGGGGCGGCACTTCTACGAACGCTGCCAGCGGATCCTCGAGGATTTCCGCGATGCGGAAGCGACCGTGACGGCATCGGCGCAGCGCCCGCGCGGCAAGCTGCGCGTGAGCCTGCCGGTGATCGGCTACCGCTTCCTGCTGCCGGTGCTGCCCGAGTTCCGGCAGCGCTATCCGGACGTCGAGCTCGATCTCGATTTCAACGACCGGATGGTCGACGTCGTCGAAGGCGGCTTCGACGCTGTGATCCGCAGCGGCCCGCTGTCGGATTCGAGCCTGATGTCGCGGCGGCTCGGCCCGTTCGCATTCGTGCTGTGCGCGACGCCTGCGTATCTCGCGCGGGCCGGCACGCCGCACACGCCGCGCGATCTCGAAGCGCACGAATGCGTGCGCTATTGCTTCCCGACTACCGGCAAGCTGCAGGACTGGGCACTCGCGGCCGACGACGGCACGCCGCTGAAGCTGCGCACCGCGATGACCTGCAACAACATGGAAGCGCTGCGCGGCACCGTGCTCGCGGGGCTCGGCATCGGCTACATGCCCGATTTCCTCGCACGCGACGCGCTCGAACACGGCGCGCTCGTGACCGTGCTCGACGACTACCGGATCGCGCCGGGACAGTTCTCGATCGTGTGGCCGTCGAGCCGGCAGTTGTCGCCGAAGCTGCGCGTGTTCGTCGATTTCCTGTGCGAGCGGCTGTTCAGGTAGCCGCGGCGCACGCAGTCGCGCACCGCGCTGTCACGCCGCCCCGATCCGCTCCGCTTCCGCCTGCGGCAGCAGCGCGTCGCTGTCGTCCTTCAGCCCGACGCCGGTCAGCCCGAGCCTGCGCGCATGCGTCATCAGGTAATGCAGCTTGTGCGCGGCGGCCGCGTGCGGCAGCCCTTCGGGCCGCACGTTCGAGATGCAGTTGCGCAGCGCGTCGTGGCAGCCGACCTTCGGCGCCCACGTCAGGTACACGCCGAGGCTGTCCGGCGAGCTGAGCCCCGGCCGTTCGCCGATCAGCATCGCAACCACCTTCGCGCGCAGCAGCTCGCCGATCTCGTCGCCGAGCGCGACGCGCGCCTGCTTCGCGACCACCACCGGGCCGATCCGCCAACCGTCCGCGTCGAGCCTTGGGCGCACCGCCTGCAGCAGCGGCAGCGCCTGCTTCGCGGCCGCGAACGCCGACAGCCCGTCGCCGACCACGAACACGACGTCGGGCGCCTCGTCGAGCGCCGCGCCGTAACCGGCCAGCAGCCCGCGGCTGTCATCGGAAAGCTTGCGGCCGAGATCGGGCCGGCGCAGATAGTGGTCGCGGTCCGGCGCGGCGCTCTGCACGCCGAGCGTCGGCAGCAGGCCGGCCGCCTCGATTTCGCGCCGCAGCGCATCGGCGTCGAGCGGCTGGTGCACGGCGTCGCGCGCCTGCGCGTGCGACAGGTTGAAGGCCAGCAGCGGCGCGGTCGGCAGGCTGTTGCCCGCGCGGCCGAGCGCGATCCGCGCGTTCGTGAACGACTTCAGCTGGCCCCACGGATTTTTTTCGACGGCATCGCTCATGCTGACAACCCCATCCAGTCGTTCGCGCCGGCCAGAAGCGGCACGCGAGCCGACGCGGCACGCAGCGCGCCGTGCGCATCGGCGATCTCCATCGTCTCCAGCCACTCCTCGAACTCCGGCGCGCGGCGCAGGCCGAGCACCTCGCGCACGTAGAGCTGGTCGTGGAACGACGTGCTCTGATAGTTCAGCATCACGTCGTCCGCGCCCGGAATCCCCATGATGAAGTTGATGCCGGCCGCACCGAGCAGCGTCAGCAAGGTATCCATGTCGTCCTGGTCGGCTTCCGCGTGGTTCGTGTAGCAGATGTCGCAGCCCATCGGCACGCCGAGCAGCTTGCCGCAGAAGTGATCCTCGAGCCCCGCGCGGATGATCTGCTTGCCGTCGTACAGGTATTCGGGCCCGATGAAGCCGACCACCGTGTTCACGAGGAACGGCTCGAACTTGCGCGCTACCGCATACGCGCGCACTTCGCAGGTCTGCTGGTCGACGCCGTGATGCGCGTTCGCCGACAACGCACTGCCCTGGCCCGTCTCGAAGTACATGAGATTGTTGCCGACGGTGCCGCGCTTCAGCGACAACGCGGCCTCGCGCGCCTCGCCGAGCAGCGCGAGCGAGATCCCGAAGCTCGCGTTCGCTTTCTCGGTACCCGCGATCGACTGGAACACGAGATCGACCGGCGCGCCCTTCTCGATCGCCGCGATCGTGTTGGTCACGTGCGTGAGCACGCACGACTGCGTCGGCACGCCGTAGCGTTCGCGGAACCCGTCGATCATCGCGAGCAGCTTCACGATCGCCGCGAGGCTGTCGGTCGCCGGGTTGATGCCGATCATCGCGTCGCCGCAGCCGTACATCAGCCCGTCGAGCATCGACGCGGCGATCCCCTTCACGTCGTCGGTCGGGTGGTTCGGCTGCAGCCGCACCGACATCCGGCCGGCGAGCCCGACCGTGTTGCGAAAGCGCGTGACCACGCGGCGCTTGCGCGCGGCCGCGATCAGGTCCTGGTTGCGCATCAGCTTCGACACGGCCGCGACCATCTCCGGCGTGAGGCCCGGCGCGATCCGTTCGAGCGCCGCACCGTCGGCCGCGGGCGACAGCAGCCAGTTGCGGAAGTCGCCGACGGTGAGATGCGAGATTTCCGCGAACGCGGCAGCGTCGTGATCGTCGACGATCAGGCGCGTGACCTCGTCGTCTTCATACGGGATCACCGCTTCGTTCAGGAACGCCTTCAGCGGCACGCCCGCGAGCGCGATCTTCGCGGCGACGCGCTCCTCCTCGCTTGCCGCCGCGACGCCGGCGAGCTGGTCGCCGGAACGCAGCGGGCTCGCCTTCGCGAGCAGCGTCTTCAGGTCCGCGAAGCGGTACGTGCGCGGACCGATCGTCTCCGTATAGGACATCGTGCGAGTCTCCTTCCTTGCCAAAAGCCGACGGCGCGCCCGTTCGACGGGGCGCGCCGGATGCCGTCAGGAACGGCCGTTTACCTTCGCCATGCTCACTCCTCCAGCAGCGCGTCGCCGGGCGCGCTCGCGCGCTGCGAACGGGTCGCGAGGAAGTACGCGTAGCCCACCGCGAGGAAGCCGACGAACACCAGCGCGACCAGCCCGTTGAAGTACACCATCGTAGCGAGACAGACGAGCGCCGCAAGAATCGCGAATGCCGGGAAGATCGGGTACAGCGGTGCGCGGAACGGCCGCGCCATGTTCGGCTGCGAGCGGCGCAGCTTGAACAGCGACGCCATGCTCACGATATACATCACGATCGCGCCGAACACCGACATCGTCACGATGTTCGCGGTCAGCGTCTGCCCGCCGAACTGGATCAGCTCGTCGCTGTAGATCGCCGCGATGCCGACCACGCCGCCCGCGAGAATCGCGCGATGCGGGGTCTTGAAGCGCGGATGCACCTTCCCGAGCCACTCCGGCAGGTAGCCTTCGCGGGCCAGCGCGAAGATCTGGCGCGAATAGCCGAGGATGATCCCGTGGAACGATGCGACCAGACCGAACAGCCCCAGCCACACGAGCATGTGCATCCAGCCGCTGTTCGCGCCGACGATGTACTTCATCGCCTGCGGCAGCGGGTCGTTGATGTTCGCGAGCTTGGTCCAGTCGCCCGCGCCGCCGGCGAACACCATCACGCCGATCGCGAGCGCGACGAGGGTCAGGATCCCGGCCACGTAGGCGATCGGAATCGAGCGCTTCGGGTTCTTCGCTTCCTCGGCGGCCATCGCGACGCCCTCGATCGCGAGGAAGAACCAGATCGCGAACGGGATCGCCGCGAACATCCCGTGGAAGGCGCCGACGCTGAAATGATCGGCGCCCGACCAGCCGCCCTTCATGAAGTTGCTCCACGCGAAGCCCGGCGACACGACGCCCATGAACACCAGCAGCTCGAAGATCGCGAGCAGCGTGACGACGAGCTCGAACGTCGCGGCAATCTGCACGCCGACGATATTCAGCGCCATGAACACGAGATACGCGCCCATCGCCGCGTGTTTCGGTTCGAGCCCCGGAAACTGCACGTGCAGGTATGCGCCGATCGCGAGCGCGATCGCGGGCGGCGCGAATACGAACTCGACGAGCGTCGCCGCACCGGCGAGATAACCGCCGGTCGGGCCGAATGCGCGGCGCGCATACGCGAACGGGCCGCCCGCGTGCGGGATCGACGTCGTCAGCTCGGTGAAGCTGAAAATGAAGGTCGTGTACATCGCCGCGACGAACAGCGCGGTGACGACGAAACCCAGCGTACCGGCGCTCGCCCAGCCGTAGCTCCAGCCGAAGTATTCGCCGGAAATCACGAGGCCGACCGCGATGCCCCACAGTTGCCAGGTCCCGAGCGTCTGCTGCAGCGCGGGCTGGCCGGACGACTTGGCGCCGGCGGCGGGCCGGCCATTCGACTCTGCTTTCATCGGACTTTCTCCTCAAATGCGCCGGGCCTGACGGCCTGCGCGACTGAGAATCGATGCTAGAGAGTCATTAAACGACGTGTTATCGAAATTCGGCAAAGATCGCGGCTGACATTTCGCTTGCGGAAACGCCAACCGCGGTCGTCGCGCGTGCCATCCGGCCGCACGAGGCGGCCGGGTCCCCCACGCTTACTGGCCGCCGCTGCGCTGGTTGAACCAGCGGTCAAGCAGCTTGCCGGCCGCTTCGCGGCCGCCGAGGCCGAACGACAGCGCGACGGCCACCGCGATCGCGCCGAGCACGAGGCCGAACGCGAGCTGGACGATCTCGTTCGCGATGCCCATCGCACGCAGCCCCATCGCGAACACGAGGCCGAGGATCGCGAATTGCGCGATGCGCGCGAACAGCACGCTGTGCTCGCGATCGGCCTGCTCGATCACGCGGCGCGCGAGGCCCGCGAGCCACACGCCGATCACGAGGATCACGCCGCCCATCAGCACATGGCCGCCGAATTCGATGAACAGCGTGACGACGTCGCGCACCTGCGAGAAGCCGAGCCGGTTCGCGGCTTCGACCGACGCGAACAGCATCGCGAAGAACACGATCAGCCGCGCGACCAGCACCGACGGCTGCAGGATCCCCGAGAACACGCGCTCGACGCCGAGCACGGCCGGCAGCCCGTCGACGCCGGCGGCTTCCAGCAGCTTCTGCGCGAGCGACGCGACGAAGCGCGCGAAGTAGAACGTGACGAGCACGATCACGATCGCCGCGACGATGTCCGGCACCGCGCCGAGGAACTGGTTCAGCATGTTGGTCGCGGGGCCCGAGATCGCGTCGATCTTCAGCGCATCGAGCGCGGAGATCAGCGTCGGCACGAACACGAACACGTAGACGATCGTGCCGATCAGGCTCGACACGCGCACCGGCGTCGGGCTGTCGAGACGCTGCGTGAGGCGGTCGGCGCCGGCGGCGACGAGCAGGTTCGTCACGAGGCCGCGCAGCACGCGCGCGACGACCCAGCCGACGAAGCCGATCACCGCGGCCGCGAACAGGTTCGGCACGATCGCGAGCAGCTTGTCGACCATCCCCTGCACCGGCGACAGCAGGCCCGACAGCGCGAACGACGCGAGGATCGCCGGCAGGAACATCAGGATCACGAGCCAGAACAGCACGTCGCCGAGATAGCCGCTCATCGGCTGCATGCCCGCACCTTCGGACAGCTTGTCGTCGATCTTGCTGGCCCTCAACGCGCGGTTCGCGAGGCTGCGCAGCAGCGACGCGATCAGCCACGCGATCAGCGTCAGCGCCGCGCCGCCGATCAGGTTCGGCAGGTAGTTGACGATATGCGTGACGAGCAGCGAGAACGGATTGGAAACCGCGTACAGGTTGAGCACGTTGAAGATGCCCACCGCGGTGACGAGCAGCACGAGCCAGAACAGGCCGCCGGCGATGATCCGCTCGACGTACGCGCCCTGGCCGGTGCTTTCGTTGATCCGCTGATCGACCTTCAGCGCGCTGAGCAAGCGCAGCGCGCCGGCCCGCGCCACCACCGCGATCAGCCAGCCGATCACCAGGATGCCGATCGCGCCGGCGATCTTCGGCAGATATCCGCCTAGCGTGGTCTGCAGCGACGTGATGAAGCTGGAAGCATCCATTTCTTGTTCTCCCGAAAACGTGGCGTTGCGATTGAACATCGACGAACTACCTGCGTACTTCGAATGGCGCGCGTTGCCGCTTGAGCAACTTACCCGAGAAAAATGACGCCTTCACCCGATTTCACCGTCTTTAACTTTAGTCATAGATCGCAGGGGGACAAGACCCCATTTCGGCAAATAAAAAGGGGCGGATTTGTCGACCGCTACGCATTTCCGCAAGATTTATCCATTCGGGCCGTGCTACCGTGCCTTCGGTTCTTGCCCGGACACGCCGATGACAGTCGAAACGAAAACCGAAAAGCCCGCATGGGTCCGCTATGCGGCCAGCGTGGCGCGCGTCCACGAATACATCCGCGCGCACCTCGACGGCCCGCTCGACCTGAACCGGCTCGCCGAGGTCGCGTGCCTGTCGCCGTATCACTGGCAGCGCGTCTACCGCGCGCTGTACGGCGAGTCGATCGTGCTGACGGTGCGGCGGATGCGGATCGTGCGTGCGTCCGAGGATCTCGTCTGCACGGCGCGGCCGCTCGACGAGATCGCGCGGCGCGCGGGCTACGGTTCGACGCACGCGTTTGCCCGGGCGTTTCGCGACGCATACGGCGTACTGCCCGCGCAGCACCGGCGCACGGGCGTTCACCGGCCCATCTATCCGCTACAGAGAGGAGAGGAAGACATGTTCAAGCATGAAGTCGAGATCCGGCGCCTGCCGGAACTGCGCGGCTACGCGGTGGCGCACACGGGCGCGTACCTGAAGGTCGGCGACGCGTTCGCGCGGATCGGCGCGTGGGTCGGGCAACACGGGCTGATCGGCCCGGGTGCGAAGATGATCGGCATTTTCTACGACGATCCGGACACGACGCCGGAACCGCAGTTGCGCGCGAAGGCCTGTTTCATGCCGGCCGACGGTGCGCCGGACGTCAAGCCCGTGCCGCCCGTCGAACGCGCGACGGTAGCGGGCGGCGAATACGCGGTGCTGCTGCATACGGGGCCGTATGCGGACCTGAAGACGGCCTACCAGTGGCTCTACGGCGACTGGCTGCGTCACTCGGGCCGCGAAGCCGCCGACGCACCGCCGTTCGAGCTGTACCTCAATACGCCGATGGATGCGGCGCCGGCCGACCTGCGCACCGAGATTTACCTGCCGCTGCGCTGATCGAAGGGCCGGGACGCTTGGGCGAGCCGGCGCGCTGTTCCAGGGCGACGCCAGTTCCAGAGGCCATGCCGTCGGCGACGATTCTGACGCGGGCAACCAGGCCGGCGATTGCACGTTAGCCGGCCTGTGTCCCGCAGCCCGGGCAGAAGCGCGCGTCGGCGGCCAGCGCCGCGTGGCAGCGGCTGCAAGCCCTGCCGCGTTGCGCCGTACCGCACTGCGCGCAGAAGCGCGCATCCGCCGCGTTGAGCGCGCCGCAGCCCGCGCAGGCGAGCTGGCTCAGCGGCGCGTTGCCGCCCTGGCCGCCTTGACCATCGGTCGGTGCCTGCCAGCCCCAGCCGTGACGATCGCGGCCACGCGCATCGTGGCCGCCGTGCCCGTCCCGGCGCTGCCCGCCGTGATGCCCGCCACCGCTGTTGCCGTGCCCACCGCCGTGCCCGCTGCCGTGCCCACCCAGGATCCGTTTCAGAAAACTCATCGCACGCTCCTCAACGCGTGGCCTGCGCGCCGCCGAACGCCCCGGAGGACGACAGCAGCCGCAAGCCGTTGGCGACGACGATCAGGCTCGCGCCCGCGTCCGCGAATACCGCCATCCACATCGTGCCGAGCCCCGCGACCGTGAGGCCGAGGAACACGATCTTCACGCCGAGCGCGAAGCCGATGTTCTGCACCAGTACGCGGTGCGTCGCGCGCGACAGCCGCACGAACGCGGGAATCTTGCGCAGGTCGTCGTCCATCAGCGCGACGTCGGCCGTCTCGATCGCCGTGTCGGTGCCCATCGCGCCCATCGCGAAACCGATGTCGGCGCGCGCGAGCGCCGGCGCGTCGTTGATCCCGTCGCCGACCATCCCGACCGCGCCCGCGCCGCCGGCCGACAGTTCCCCGACCGCCGCGAGCTTGTCCTCGGGCAACTGGTTGCCGCGCGCGTCGTCGATGCCGGCCTGCTGCGCGATGGCTTGCGCGGTGTGCGGGTTGTCGCCCGTCAGCATCGCGGTGCGGATGCCGAGCGCATGCAGGTCGGCGATCGCGTCGCGGCTCGTGTCCTTGATCGTGTCGGCTACCGCGAAGATGCCGAGCACGCGCGTGTCGTCGACCAGCACCACGACGCTCTTGCCCTGCCGCTCGAGCGCATCGAGCTTCGTTTCGAGGGCCGGCGAGCAGCGCTCGAGTTCCTCGACGAGCCGGTGGTTGCCGAGCCAGTAGCGCGCGCCGTCGATCGTGCCGCGCACGCCGCGCCCGACCAGTGCTTCGAAGTCCTGCACATCGGCGAACGCCGCCGTTCCGGCGTCGCGCGCCGCGGCCGCGATCGCCTGCGACACCGGGTGATCCGAGCGCGCGGCGAGGCTCGCGCCGAGGTGCCGGATACGCTCGGCATCGACGTCGGTCGCATGCGCGTCGAAGTCGGTCTGCACCGGCTTGCCGTGCGTGATCGTGCCAGTCTTGTCGAGCGCGAGCCACGCGAGCTTGCGTCCTTCTTCCAGATAGACGCCGCCCTTCACGAGAATCCCGCGCCGCGCCGCGGCCGCGAGCCCCGACACGATCGTCACCGGCGTCGAGATCACCAGTGCGCATGGGCATGCGATCACGAGCAGCACCAGCGCGCGGTAGATCCAGTCGTGCCACGCGCCGCCCATCACGAGCGGCGGCACCACCGCGACCAGCAGCGCGACTGCGAACACGATCGGCGTGTAGACGCGCGCGAACTGGTCGACGAAGCGCTGCGTCGGCGCCTTCGCGCCCTGCGCCTCCTCGACCGCGTGGATGATCCGCGCGAGCGTCGAGTTGGCGGCGACGGCCGTCACACGGTATTCGAACGAACCCGCTTCGTTGATCGTGCCTGCGTACACGGCATCGCCGGCCGTCTTTTCGACAGGCAGGCTCTCGCCGGTGATCGGCGCCTGGTTGACCGTCGAGCGGCCGGCAACGACTTCGCCGTCGAGCCCGATCCGCTCGCCCGGCTTCACGCGCACGACCGCGCCGAGCGCGACCTGCGCGGCCTCGATGGTGCGCCACGACCCGTCGGCATCCTGCACGGTCGCGGTGTCCGGCGCGAGCTGCATCAGGCCCTGGATCGCATTGCGCGCGCGGTCGAGCGACTTCGCCTCGATCAGCTCGGCGATCGTGAACAGCACCATCACCATCGCGGCTTCCGGCCACTGGCCGATCGCCATCGCGCCCGTCACCGCGATGCTCATCAGCGCGTTGATGTTCAGGTTGCCGTTGCGAATCGCGATCCAGCCCTTCTTGTACGTAGTGAGCCCGCACGCGAGCACCGCCGCGAGCGCGAGCGCCGCCGACAGCCACACGGGCAGGCCGGCCCAGGTCGCCCCCTCGGACGCGATCGCGGCAACGCCCGCCAGCGCCAGCGGCCACCAAGGCTTCGCGGGCGCGTCGGCGACGCGCGCCGCCGGCGCGCCGGCCGCTGCGGCCTCGGGCGTCATCCCGAGCGTGCGGATCGCACTTTCGATCGCCGGCTGGGCGCCCGGCACGTGCTCGACGGTCAGCATCCGCTGCATCAGGTTGAATTCGAGCGCCGACACCTCGCTCATCCCGCCGAGCTTCTTGCGGATCAGCGTCTCCTCGGTCGGGCAGTCCATCTGCATGATCCGGAACGCGGAGCGCACGTGGCCCGATGCGGTCGCCTGCGCGACCGGCAGCGGTGCGAGCGTCAACGCGGCGGGGGCGCAGCAGTCGCCGGCCGCGTGGTCGTGGTCGTGGTCGTGGTCGTGGTCGTGGTCGTGGTCGTGGTCGTGGTCGTGACCGGCGTGATCGTGCGCGGCGTGGCCGTGCGAGCACGCGGCACCGTGTACATATGCGCCGCCGTGCGCATGATCGTGATCGTGGTCGTGGCCTGCATCGTCATGACCGGCATGGTCGTGCGAGCACTCGGCACCGTGCAGATGCGCGTCGCCGCGTGCAGGGTCGTGATCATGGTCATGGCCGCGCGATGCGGCGTCGCCGTGCGCGTGCTCGCCGGCCGCCGGCGCCGCGTTGGCAACGGTCGCCGCGTGCGTGTCGCGCGCGTCGGCGCAGCACGTGTCGGCGCCGCCGGCATGGCGGTGTCGTGGGTCGTGGGTACGCTGGGCGTCGGTCATGACAACCTCCTTTATGGCTTGACGGTGTAGAGTTAACACCCTGAAGCCACTACAAGGTCAACCCTTACACGGGAGAAAGGCATGAAGATTGGCGAACTGGCCAAAGCGGCCCGCTGCACGCCCGAGACGATCCGTTTCTACGAGAAAGAGGGGCTGATGCCGGACGCGGAGCGCACCGACGCGAACTACCGCAACTACACCGACGTGCACGTGGAACGGCTGCGCTTCATCCGCAACTGCCGCGCGCTCGACATGGCGCACGACGAGATTCGCGCACTGCTGCGGCTCACCGACACGCCTGCCGACCGCTGCGATTCGATCAATTCGCTGCTCGACGACCACATCGGACACGTCGACGCGCGCCTCGCGGAACTCACGCATCTGCGCGACCAGCTCACCGAATTGCGCCGCCAGTGTGTCGGCGAGCATTCGGTCGAGGATTGCGGAATCGTGCACGGTCTCGCGACGATGGAAACCGTCGCGCCGGCCGCGAAGCGCTCGCACCTCGGCTGAAACCCTTGTGAAATAAGATGGTCTGATTGAGAATAGTTATATTCTTACTAGATACCGCATAACTATTCATGTCAACGAGCCGCCCGTCCCCGCTCGCACTGGCCGTCCTCGCGACGCTCACCGAAACGCCGATGCATCCGTACGGGATGCTGCAGCAACTGAAGGCCCGCGGATACGACGAAGTCGTCAACGTGCGGCAGCGCACGAGCCTCTATCAGACGATCGACCGGCTGCTGCGCGACGGGCTGATCGCCGTGCACGACACCGAGCGCGACGGCGCCTTTCCCGAGCGCACGCTGTATGCGCTGACCGAGGCCGGGCACACGGCGGGCCAGGCGTGGCTGCATGCACTGCTCGCAGAGCCCGCGCGCGAATATCCGGTGTTCGGTGCCGGCCTCGCGTTCCTGCCGCTGCTCGATGCCGAAGATGCACGACACCAGCTCGAACTCCGGATTACCCGGCTCGACGCCGAGCGCGAGCGTCTGGAAGCGCTGCGCAACGCCGCGCAGGCCGACCAGGTGCCGCGCCTGTTCCTGCTGCAGAACGAACACGCGCTCGTGCTGCTCAATGCGGAGCTCGACTGGGCGCGCAGCGTCGTCGAACACCTGAAGATCGGCGCGCTGCGCTGGGTGGACGGCTGACAAGTAACGAAGGCTGACTCCCGCCAGCAACGGGAATCGCCTCGGTCAAAGCACCTTGCCGGGATTCAGGATGCCGCGCGGGTCCAGCGCAGCCTTCAGGCACCGCATCAGCCCGATTTCAGCGTCGCTGCGCGTGTGCGCGAGATAAGGACGTTTGAGCACCCCGATCCCGTGCTCGGCCGACACCGAGCCACCCATGTCCCGCACCACCGCGTACACGCAGTGATCGAGCGCGTCGGCGTCCGCGTCGGTCATCCCGGCCAGCGACACGCCGATATGCACGTTGCCGTCGCCGACATGGCCGAAGAACAGGCACGTGAGCGCCGGCCAGCGCGAGCGCAGCGCCGCCTCGCAGCGCTCGGCGAACGCGCCGAGCTCGCCCGTCGGCAAACTCACGTCGAAGTTGACGAGTTGCGGCAGCGCATCGATCGCGAGGCCTTCGCGCAGCGTCCACAGGTCGCGCGCCTGCCGCTCCGACGTCGCGAGCACCGCATCGTCCACGAGCCCTGCATCGATCCCCGCCGCGAGGCCGGTTTCCAGCGCGTGATGCGCATCGCCGCCCGGCGCGCTCGTCGCGCACTCGATCAGCACCGCGAAACCGCCGTCACCTGCGAATGGCGCAGTGACGCCCGGCGTGTGGCGCGCGACGTAGTCATAGAACGCCGGCCACATCGCCTCGAAGCTGACGACCTCGGGCAGCGTGCGCACGCGGTTCCACAATCCGACCACCGCGTCGTAGTCGCGCACGCGGCAGAGTGCGGTGGCCGGCGCGGCGAGCAACGGATGCAGCCGCAGCACGGCGCGCGTGACGACGCCGAGCGTCCCCTCGCTGCCGATGAACAGCTGCTTCAGGTCGTAGCCCGCGTTGTTCTTCAACATCCGGTTCATCGACGACACGACCGTGCCGTCCGCGAGCACGGCCTCGAGCCCGAGCACCTGCTCGCGCATCATCCCGTAGCGGATCGCGCGCGTGCCGCCCGCATTGGTCGCGAGCATGCCGCCGATCTGGCACGAGCCGCGCGCACCGAGATCGACGCCGAACGTGAAGCCCGCCGCTTCCGCGGCTTCCTGCACCGTCTGCAGCGGCGTCCCGGCGCGCACGGTCATCGTGCCGGCCGCCGCGTCGAGCGCTTCGATACCCGTGAAGCGTTCCATCGACAACACCACCTCGCCGCCGAGCGCGACCGCGCCGCGTGCGAGCCCCGTCAACCCGCCTTGCGGCACGACCGGCTGGCCGAGCCGCGTGCACAGCGCGAGCGTGCGCGACACGTCGTCGACGCTGCGCGGGCGCACCAGCGCACGCGGTCGCACGCCGGCCGGCTCGTTGTACGCGGTGAAGTAGCGCGGATCGATGTCGGCCGCGCGCGTGACGAGCGCGTCGCCCAGTTCGGCGACGAGCACGGCATCGAGCGCATCGTCCGACAGCGGCGCGCCGCCCTGTTCGCCGCCCGCGGCGGCCGGGTTCGGGTTCTGCATCGCGCGCGGCCCCGCTTACTTCGTCGAGATGTCGATATCGCCGAAATACTTCAGGCCGAGCGACTTCACCGTGCCGTCCGCCTTCAGCTTGTCGATCGCCGCGTCGAGCTTCGCCTTCAGCGCGTCGTCGCCCTTGCGCAGGCCGAATGCGATGCCGCTGCCGAGGATCCGGTCGTCGTGCACGGGCTGGCCGACGAACGAGAAGCCCTTGCCGTCCGGGCGCGACAGGAAGCCGCGCTGGCCGGACGGCGCGAGCACCAGCGTCGCGTCGAGGCGGCCCGCCACGAGGTCCGCATACGCCTGGTTCTGGTCCTGGTACGCGACGACCGCGACGCCGGCCGGTTCCCAGTGCGCCTTCGCGAAGGTTTCCTGGATCGACGCCTGCAGCACGCCGACGCGCTTGCCCTTCAGCGATTCGGGCGTCGGCAGCAGGCCGCTGCCGGTGCGCGCGATCAGCTGGGTCGGCACGCGATAGATGATCGTCGTGAAGTCGATCGCCTGGCGCCGCTGCTCGGTCGCGTTCATCGCCGAGTTGATCGCGTCGAACTTGCGGCCCTTCAGCGCGGGAATCAGGCCGTCGAACGACGTCTCGACCCATTTGCACGACAGCTTCGCCGTCTGGCAGACGGCATTGCCGACGTCGATGTCGAAGCCCTGCAGGTCGCCGTTCGGCGCTTTCGATTCGAACGGCGGGTATTGCGCCTCGAGGCCGAAGCGCAGCGTCTGCGTATCGGCGAGCGCCGCGCCGGAGCCGATTGCGCACGCGAGTGCGAATGCGAGTTTCAGGGTTGCCGTGTGCTTCATCGTGATCTCCTGGGTCTGGTCGATGCGACGTCCTCGTCGCCGGTTTCCTTACTTACAGCGAACGCAGCCGCCGCGCGCCTTCGACCAGCGTCG
Source organism: Burkholderia pyrrocinia (assembly GCF_022809715.1). Classification (NCBI taxonomy): domain Bacteria; kingdom Pseudomonadati; phylum Pseudomonadota; class Betaproteobacteria; order Burkholderiales; family Burkholderiaceae; genus Burkholderia; species Burkholderia pyrrocinia. Next base: position 152,242 of record NZ_CP094459.1, on the reverse strand, counting down.
CGTCGTCCTTCGAAAAACTGAGCCGGATCACGCCGGCGTCGGTGCCGTCGGTATAGAACGCCGACAGCGGAATCGTCGCGACGCGCGCGTCGCGGATCAGGCGCAGCACGAAATCGTTGTCGCTTTCGTCCGAGAAGTGCCGGAAGCGCGCGAGCATGAAGAACGAACCTTCGCTCGGCAGCAGCTCGAAACGCGAATCGGCCAGCTCGCGTGCGAGCAGGTCGCGCTTGGCCTGGTAGAACGCGGACAGGCCGAGATAGCTGTCCGGCCGCGCGAGGATCTCCGCGAACGCGACCTGCATCGGCGTGTCGGCCGCGAACACCATGAACTGGTGCACCTTGCGGATCTCGTCCATCAGCTCGGCGGGCGCCAGGCAATGACCGACCCGCCAGCCGGTCACGTGGAACGACTTGCCGAACGACGACACGATCACGCTGCGCTCGGCCAGCTCGCGGTGGCGCGCCACGCTCTGGTGCAGCGCGCCGTCGAATACGACGTGCTCGTAGACCTCGTCGGACAGGATCACGATGCCGGTGTCGCGCGTGAGCTGCGCGAGCCGCTCGAGATCGTCGGCGGAGAACACGGTCGCGGTCGGGTTGTGCGGCGTGTTCACGATGATCATCCGCGTGCGCGGCGTGATCGCCGCGGCCACCTCGTCCCAGTTCACGCGGAAATGCTCGGGTGACAGCTTGATCGCGACCGGCGTCGCGCCCTGCAGCCGCACGATCGGCGCATAGCTGTCGAACGACGGCTCGAAATAGATCACTTCGTCGCCCGGATGCACGAGCGCGCTGATCGCCGCGTACAGCCCTTCGCTCGCGCTCGCGATCACCGTGATCTCGGTCGCCGGGTCGTAGCGCGCCCCGTACAGCGCCTCGGTCTTCTCGGCGAGCCGCTCGCGCAGCGCCATCACGCCGGCCATCGGCGAGTATTGGTTGTGCCCGTCGAGCATCGCGCGCGCGACGCCTTCGACGAGCACCGGATCGGGCGCGAAATTCGGCGCGCCCTGCGACAGGTTCAACGCATCGTGTTGCGCGGCCAGCTGGCCGATCACCGTGAAGATCGTCGTGCCGACGTCGGGCAGTTTCGAACGGGGCGCGGTGGCGCTTCGCATGACTCCTCCTTCTGATGTCCTTCGGGCTGGCCCGCGCGACACGCGCGGCCCTGCATCTGCCGCATGATTTAGCCCCAGCCAATATCGGCGGACAATCGAAAGTTCGTCATGGCGGCCATGCATTTTTCTCATGGCTCAAGGTATGAAGCACGCAGCGGCAAGGCCAGCCTGCCGGCCTGACATGCGAATCAGGCATTACCCGTAAGGGATGCTACGCGCCCGCCGCCGCCAGATACGCGAGCAGCACGGCCCGCAGCTCGCCACGCAGCGCGGCAAAGTCGAGCGCGGGCCCGAGCGTCAGCAATGCCTGCGAGAGGCCGCCGTAGCAGACGGTATGCGCCATCCGTGCGAGCCCGTCGAGCCGCGCGGCCGGCGGCGGATCGGCCGCGTGCGCGAGCGCGTCGCGCCACAGCGCGACATATGCGTCGTAATGCCGGCGGTATGCGGCGAGCGGCGACACCTGCCGCTCCAGCGCGAAGAACGCGCTCCACAGCGCGGCGTCGGCGCCGATCGCGTCGACCTGCAGGTCGACGAGCGCCACGGCGAGTTCGGCCCGCGGCGCGCCGCGCAGCCGCTGCGCCACATCGCGCAGCCGGTCGGCCATCGCCAGCACATACCGGTGGATGCAGAGCGCCGCGAGGCTCTGCTTGTCGCCGAAATACTCGTAGAAGGTGCCGATGCTGACGCCCGCGACGGCCGCGATCTCGCGAATCGTCGCCTTCGCGTAGCCGCGTTCGAGCAAAAGCTGAACGAACGCCTGCTGCAGCGCGTCGGAGCTCGCCTGTGCGCGCGACTGGCGCGGCCGGCGGCGCAACGCGGGCGCGGGTTGCGCCGCCGGCTGGCCGGGCGGCGCCGGAACCTGAACATGTCGCGGCGGCATATTTGCTACTCTGGAATTCAGCAGGGAATGCGTTTACCGGGAGCCGGAACCAGCGCCGCAGCGCCACCCGTGTTGCATGACGCCGGCCGCCCGCGAAGCATGAGACCGGAGACAACTTCGATGACCGAATCGACTCACGCCATCACGAACCAGTTCGACGAACTGGTCGACTATAACCTCTTCGCGACGGACGTCGCGCTGCGCGACGCGCTCGCCCGCGCCGGCGCCGACTGGGCCATGCCGCAGCTCGATGCGTACGGCGCGCGGCTCGGCAGCGCCGACACCGCGCAACTCGCCGACGAAGCGAACCAGCACCCGCCGGAGTTGAACGCGTTCGACCGGCGCGGCCGGCGCATCGACCGCGTCGATTTCCACCCGGCGTGGCACGCGCTGCTCGGCCAGTATCGCCACGAAGGCTTCGTGTCGCTCGCGTTCCGCGATACGCGCCGCGGCCGCTGGGCCGCGACCGCGGCCGGCTTCTACCTGCACGGCCAGATCGAGGCCGGCACGCTGTGCCCGGCGACGATGACGCAGGCCGCGATTCCCGTGCTGCAGAAGGAGCCCGCGCTGTGGAACCTGCTGCGCGACAAGCTCTACAGCGACGACTACGACCCGCGCGACGTGCCGGTCGCCGACAAGCGCTCGATCTGGTTCGGCATGGGGATGACCGAGAAACAGGGCGGCTCCGACGTGCGCGCGAACACGACGCTCGCCACGCCCGTCGGCGCGGGCGGGCGCGGCGGCGAATACCTGCTGCGCGGCCACAAGTGGTTCTTCTCCGCGCCGATGTGCGATGCGCACCTCGTCGTCGCGCACACCGAAGGCGGCAGCCCGTCGTGCTTCTACGTGCCGCGCTGGCGACCGGACGGCACGAAGAACGCGGTCGAGATCCAGCGGCTGAAGAACAAGGTCGGCAACCGCAGCAACTCGAGCAGCGAGATCGAGCTGAACGACGCGTGGGGGATCATGCTCGGCGACGAAGGCCGCGGCATTCCGACCATCATCGAGATGGCCACCTATACGCGGCTGAATTGCGTGCTCGGCAGCGCGGCGATGCTGCGCCAGGGCGTCGTGCAGGCGATCGCGTACACGCGCCAGCGCCACGCGTTCGGCCGCGCGCTCGCCGAACAGCCGCTGATGCGCACCGTGCTCGCCGATCTCGCGCTCGAAAGCGAGGCCGCGCTCGTACTCGCGATGCGTCTTGCCGACGCGTTCGAGCGCGACGACTCGCCGCGCGAACGCGCGTGGAAGCGCATCGTCACACCGGCTGCGAAATTCTGGGTCTGCAAGCGCGCGGTCGAGCTGACCGGCGAGGTGATGGAAGTGTTCGGCGGCAACGGCTACGTCGACGACGGCCCGATCGCGCGGCTGTTCCGCGAGGCGCCCGTCAACTCGATCTGGGAAGGCTCGGGCAACGTGATGTGCCTCGACGTGCTGCGCGCGGTGTCGCGCGAGCCCGACGCGGCCGCCGCGCTGTTCGCCGAACTCGCCGACCTCGGTGCGGGCGAACCGCGCATCCGCGCGGCGCTCGATGCGCTGCGCGCGATGCTTGCCGCGCCGGCCGACACGCTCGAGGCGTCGGGCCGCGTGTTCGCGCAGCGGCTCGCGATCGTCGCGCAGGCGTGCCTGCTGCGCCGCGATGCGCCGGCGGCCGTCGCCGACGCGTTCGTCGTGACGCGGCTCGCGGCGCCCGACTGGGGCCGCATCGCGGGCGGCTTCGATCCGCATGCGATCGACGTCGCCGCGCTGCTGCAGCGCGCGTATCCGGCCTGACGCCGGTTCGCTCGCCTTCGTTCGCCTTCGTTCGCCCCGCCCGGAGCCCCGATGAACCTCGTCGCCGCCCTCGACCGCGCCGCCCGCGCGACGCCCGACAAGCCGTTCCTCATCAGCGAATCCGCGACGATCACCTATGCGGCCGCGCGCGAGCGCTCGCACCGCGCAGCGGCCGTGCTGAGCGCGCTCGGCATCGCGGCCGGCGACCGCGTCGCAGCGATGTGCTTCAACACGCCGGCCTTCGTCGACCTGATGTTCGGCGTGTGGCGGCTCGGCGCGACGTTCGTGCCGGTCAACCACAAGCTGCAGGCGCCGGAAGTCGACTACGTGCTCGAACACAGCCGCAGCAAGGCGCTGCTGTTCGACGTGGCGCTCGCGCCGGTGATCGAACGCATCGTTCATCCGGCGCGGCGGCTCGTGACCGAAGGCGAGCTCGACGGCGTGCCGTGCTTCGACACGATGTGCGCGACGATGGACGGCGTCGCGGGCATCGAACCGGCCGACGGCGATGTCGCGCAGATCCTCTACACGTCCGGCACGACCGGCCGCCCGAAAGGCTGCGTGCACAGCCACCGCACCGTGACGCTTGCGGCGATGTCGGCGGCGCTCGCGATCGGCATCGGCCGCAACGAGCGCACGCTGATGGCGATGCCGATCTGGCATTCGTCGCCGCTCAACAACTGGTTCGGCGGCACGCTGGTCGCGGGCGGCACCGTCGTGCTGCTGCGCGAATACCATCCGCTACGCTTCCTGCAAACCGTCGAGCGCGAGCGCGTGACGCTGTATTTCGGCGCGCCGGTGTCGTACACGCTGCCGCTCGACACGATCGACGGTTTCGCGGCGTTCGACCTGTCGAGCGTGCGCGCGTGGCTGTACGGCGGCGGCCCGATCGGCGCCGCGCAGGCCGAACGGCTCGCGCGCGCGTATCGCAGCGACGCGTTCTTCCACGTGTACGGGATGACGGAAACGGGGCCGGCCGGCACGACGCTGTATCCGGACGAGCAGATCGCGAAGGCCGGTTCGATCGGCCGCCACGGCGGCCCGGGCGTCGACCTGCGCGTCGTGCGGATGGACGGCATCGATGCGCAGCCGGGCGAGACCGGCGAGATCTGGCTGAAGGCAGACAGCATGATGCTCGGTTATCTCGACGACGCGGCCGCGACGCGCGCCGCGTTCGCACCGGGCGGCTGGTATCGCACCGGCGACGTCGCGCGAATCGATCAGGATGGCTACCTGTTCATCGTCGACCGGCTGAAGGACATGATCGTGACCGGAGGCGAGAACGTCTATTCGAAGGAAGTGGAGGACGTGCTCGGCGCGCATCCGGACATCGCCGAGGCGGCCGTCGTCGGCGTCCCGCATCCGGACTGGGGCGAGACGGTCGTCGCGCACGTCGTGATGCGTGCGGGCGCGGCGCCCGACGCGGACGCGCTGCGCGCGTTCTGCGGCGAGCGGCTCGCCGCGTACAAGATCCCGCGCGAGTTCGCGTTCGCGCAGGCGCTGCCGCGCACGCCGACCGGCAAGCTGCAGAAATTCCTGCTGCGCGTGCGCAAGGAGTAGCGTCCGCTCACGCCGATAAAAAAAGCCACCAGGCCCGACGGCCCGGTGGCTTTTTCGCATGATCGGCCGGGCAGCGACCTTCGCCGCCGCCCGCGATTCACAGGCTGCTTACTTGCCGCCGATGCTCTTCAGCGGCTTCCACTCGCCCTTCTCGACCTTGTACATCGTGATGCCGCCGTTCTTCAGGTCGCCCTTCGCGTCATACGCGACGTGCGTCGACGTGACACCCGCCATGTCGCTCTTCGCGAGCACCGGCAGGTACTTCGCCGGATCGGTCGAATCGGCCTTCTTCATCGCGTTGAGCATCGCCATCGCGCCGTCGTAGGCGTACGGCGAGTAGGTCTGCACTTCTTCGCCGAAGCGCTTCTTGTACTTGTCGGCGTAGGCCTTGCCGCCAGGCATCTCTTCGAGCGGGAGGCCCGCCAGCGAAGCGATCGTGCCTTCCGATGCGTTGCCCGCGATCTTCAGGAACGTCGGCGTCTTCACCATTTCGCCGCTCATCAGCGGTGCCGCGATGCCGAGCGCCTTCATCTGCTTGACCATCGGCGCTGCCTGCGAATCCGCGCCGCCGTAGTAGACGAGGTCCGGCTTCGCCGCCTTCAGCTTGGTCAGGATCGCCTTGAAGTCGACTGCCTTGTCGTTCGTGAATTCGCGGTCGACGATCGTCGCGCCGCCGGCCTTCGCGGCCTTCTCGAACTGGTCGGCGAGACCCTGGCCGTAGGCCGTGCGGTCGTCGACGATCGCGATCTTCTTCATGCCGAGATCCTTCGACGCGAACGTGCCGGCCACCGAGCCCTGCTGCGTGTCGGACGTCATCATGCGGAAGGTCGTCTTGTAGCCTTGCTGCGTGTATTCCGGCGCGGTCGCCATCGCGATTTCCGGAATGCCCGCATTCGCGTAGATGCGCGAAGCCGGGATCGTCGTGCCCGAGTTGAAGTGGCCGAGCATGCCCTTGATGCCGTCGTCGACGAGCTTCTGCGCGACCGTCGTGCCCGTGCGCGGGTCAGCCTGGTCGTCCTGCGTGCTGAGCACGAACTTCACCGGCTTGCCGCCGATCTTCGGGTTCGTCGCGTTGAAGTCTTCCAGCGCGAGCACGATCCCGTTCTGCATATCCTTGCCGTAGTGCGCCTGCGCGCCCGTCATCGGCCCTGCGTAACCGATCTTCACGTCATCCGCATGGGCCGTCCCCGCCAGCGACATGACCGCGACGAACGTCGCGCCTGCCACCTTTTTCATCGTGTGTTGCATAGCATCTCCTTGGTACCAGGGTAAATGAAGCGGCTTCGGGATCGCCTTGCCGCTTCTTTGTTTGATCCGAACGGCAAGGATGATCAGCCGATCGTCATCAAATTCGCATTGCCGCCCGCCGCGGCCGTATTCACGCTGACCGAGCGCTCGGTCAGCAGCCGCTCCAGCGCGTAGTCTTCCGCGTCGCCGTTCTCGAACGCGCCCACCGACACGCCCTGCACCGACACGATCGGGCCCGGCCGCTGCGCGACGTCCTTCACGAGCGTCTGCAGTTCGTCGCTGTCGCCTTCGAACAGCACCGCGTCGAACGCCGCGTCGGCCTGCTTGCGCACGGCCGCGTGCGGCTTCAGCGACGCCGGCAGCGCGGCGACGAGCGCCTCGCCGGCCGCGCCGGCGAACAACGCGCGGTTGCCGGTCGCGAGCACCGCCGCGAACTGCGCGCGCGCGCCGCCCGGCGTCGCCGCGACACACAGCACCGTGCCGCGCGGGCCGAGTGTATACGTGTTTCGTTCGCCCGTCGGGCCGGTCAGCACCGCGGTCGCGCCGGCCGGCACCTGCGCGAGATAACCGTCGCAACGCGCGGCCAGCGCCGGTTCGCGCTGCTCGATCAGCCAGTCGCGCAGCGTCGTGAGCGCCGCCGCCGGGTTGCCGCGCGCATCGCCTTCGACCGCGCCGTCCGCAATCAGCGTCTGCGCGAGCGAGCGCGGCAGGCCCGACGGACGCGTCGCGAGCAGGCGCTGCAGGTACAGCGCGCCGCCGGCCTTCGGGCCCGTGCCCGACAGCCCTTCGCCGCCGAACGGCTGCACGCCGACCACCGCGCCGATCACGTTGCGGTTCACGTAGATGTTGCCGACGTGTGCGTTCGAGATCACGTGCGCGATCGTCTCGTCGATCCGCGTGTGGATGCCGAGCGTCAGGCCGTAACCCGTCGCGCGGATCTGCTCGAGCAGCTTGTCGAGCTGGTTGCGGCGGTAGCGCACGACGTGCAGCACGGGGCCGAACACTTCACGCTTGAGCTCGTCGATGCTGCCGATCTCGATCAGCGTCGGCGGCACGAACGTGCCGTGCGCGCACGCATCGGGCGTCGGCAGCTGCGTGACCGCGTGGCCCTTGTCCTTCATCGCCGCGACGTGCGTATCGATCGTCTGCTTCGCTTCGCCGTCGATCACCGGGCCGACGTCCGTCGACAGACGGTCGGGGTTGCCGAGCGCGAGCTCGTGCATCGCGCCCTTGAGCATCGTCAGCGTGCGGTCCGCGACATCGTCCTGCAGACACAGAACGCGCAGCGCCGAACACCGTTGACCGGCCGAGTCGAACGACGACTGCATCACGTCCGCGACGACCTGCTCCGCGAGTGCCGACGAATCGACGATCATCGCGTTCTGGCCGCCCGTTTCCGCGATCAGCGGAATCGGCTTGCCGTCCGGATCGAGGCGCGCGGCGAGCGTCTTGTTGATCAGGCGCGCGACTTCGGTCGAACCCGTGAACATCACCGCACGCGTGCGCGGATCGGCGACCAGCGCCGCGCCGACGGTCTCGCCGTCGCCCGGCAGCAGTTGCACCGCGCCGGCCGGCACGCCGGCCTCGCGCAGCAGGCGCACGGCTTGCGCGGCGATCAGCGGCGTCTGTTCGGCCGGCTTCGCGAGCACCGTGTTGCCGGCTGCGAGCGCCGCCGCCACCTGGCCCATGAAGATCGCGAGCGGGAAGTTCCACGGGCTGATGCAGACCACGGGGCCGAGCGGGCGGTGCGTGTCGTTCGAGAATTCGTCGCGGATCTGCGCGGCGTAGTAGCGCAGGAAGTCGACCGCTTCGCGGATCTCGGCGATCGCGTTCGGCAGCGACTTGCCGGCTTCGCGCACGATCAGGCCCATCAGCGTATGCATCTGCGCTTCGAGCAGGTCGGCGGCACGCACCAGGCAATCGGCACGCGCGTCGACCGGCGTCGCCTGCCAGATCGGCGCGGCGGCCACCGCGTGCGCGAGCGCCGCGCTCACGTGTTCGGCCGTCGCTTCGCTGACCGTGCCGACCGTATCGCGCTGGTCGGCCGGGTTGCGCACGTCGCGGGCCGGCGCGTCGGCGAGCGCGTCGTCGGCGAGCATCGGCGCCGCGCGCCACGGGAAATGCGCGCTCGCGAGCAGCGCGGACGACAGCGACGCGAGACGGTGTTCGTTCGACAGGTCGAGGCCCATCGAGTTGGGACGCTCGTCGCCGTACAGGTTGCGCGGCAGCGGAATCTTCGCGTGCGGCGCGCCGAGCGGCACGACCTTCATCGCTTCATCGACCGGATCGGCGACCAGCTCCTTCACCGACACGGTTTTATCCGCGATGCGGTTCACGAACGACGTGTTCGCGCCGTTCTCGAGCAGGCGGCGCACCAGGTACGCGAGCAGCGTCTCGTGCGTGCCGACCGGCGCGTACACGCGGCACGGGCGGTTCAGCTTGTCGCGGCCCGTGACTTCCTCGTACAGCGGTTCGCCCATCCCGTGCAGGCACTGGAATTCGTACTGGCCCGGGTAGTAGTTCTGGCCCGCGAGCTGGTAGATCGCGGCCAGCGTGTATGCGTTGTGCGTCGCGAACTGCGGGTAGACGGCGTCGGGCGCCGCGAGCAGCTTCTTCGCGCACGCGAGGTACGACACGTCGGTGTAGATCTTGCGCGTATAGACCGGATAGCCTTCGAGGCCGTCGACCTGCGCACGCTTGATCTCGCTATCCCAGTACGCGCCCTTCACGAGGCGGATCATCAGGCGGTGACGGCTGCGGCGCGCGAGATCGATCAGGTAGTCGATCACGAACGGGCAGCGCTTCTGGTAGCCCTGCACGACGAAGCCGATGCCGTTCCAGCCCGCGAGATCCGGATCGAAGCACAGCGCCTCGAGCAGGTCGAGCGACAGTTCGAGGCGGTCGGCTTCTTCCGCGTCGATGTTCAGGCCGATGTCGTAGCGGCGCGCGAGCAGCGCGAGCGCGCGCACGCGCGGCAGCAGCTCGCTCATCGTGCGGTCCTGCTGCGAGCGCGAGTAGCGCGCGTGCAGCGCCGACAGCTTGATCGAGATGCCCGGGCCTTCGTAGATGCCGCGGCCGCCGGCCGCCTTGCCGATCGCGTGGATCGCCTGCTCGTACGATGCGTAGTAGCGCTGTGCGTCCTCTTCGGTCGTCGCCGCTTCGCCGAGCATGTCGTACGAGTAGCGGAAGCCGCGCGCTTCGTACTTGCGGCTGTTGGCCAGCGCTTCGGAGATCGTTTCGCCGGTGACGAACTGCTCGCCCATCAGGCGCATCGCCATGTCGACGCCCTTGCGGATCAGCGGCTCGCCGCCGCGGCCGATCAGGCGCGTGAGCGCCGACGACAGGCCCGCTTCGCTGTTGGTCGTCACGAGCTTGCCGGTGATCATCAGCCCCCAGGTCGCCGCGTTGACGAACAGCGACGGCGCATGGCCGACGTGCGAGCGCCAGTCGCCCTTGCTGATCTTGTCGCGGATCAGCGCATCGCGCGTCGCGCGATCGGGAATGCGCAGCAGCGCTTCGGCGAGGCACATCAGCGCGACGCCCTCCTGGCTCGACAGCGAGAATTCGTGGATCAGCCCTTCGACGCCGCCGCCCGAACTCTTCTCGCGCAGCGCCTCGACGAGCTTCGTCGCCAGCGCCTGCGCGTCCGCCTGCAGGTTCGCGGGCAGGCGCGCCTGGCCGAGCAGGAACGGCACGCATTCCGGCTCGGGGCGGCGGTACGCGGCCGTGATCGCCGCGCGCAGCACCGACTGCGGCTGCACGTTCTGCGCGAACTCGAGGAACGGATGCGGCGAGTTGTCGTCGTCGCCGTCCGCAGTCTGACCGTCGGCGAGCTCCGTGACACCGCTGTGGCCCGACAGCTCGGGCGGCAGCTGGCCGTGCTCGATCCGCTCGAGATACGCGAAGATCGCCTGCTTGATCAGCCAGTGGGGAGTGCGCTCCAGACGCGCGGCGGCGTCCTTGAGGCGCGAGCGGAGAATGTCGTCGACTTTGACGCCGAGAGTCGTGCTTGCCATGGTGGGTTCGTGCGCCGGTGCGAGCCCGGCAATGTGGTGTGAGAGGATGCGCGAAATCCTACGGCACGCAATAAAAAGGTGCAACCAAATTGAGAGATGGGTTGCACCCTTGAGTTAGTCAATATAATCAGCCACTTAGAAGGTTGCAACCTAGGAGTTGCCCGCGGTCCGGGGATCGGTGTTTTCCCTGATCGAGCCGATTCGACATGCGCGTGCAACCTCCGGCGCGCACGGCGGCGGACGAAAACGGGTTGCACTGGGTGTGGCGACGAGTGTGCCGCCTGGTATGAGCGCGCGACGAGAGACGGTTCGGAGGGGGCCCGGCGGCCCGGGCTTCAACGCGGCGGCGCACCGCGCGACGGCTGCGCGGGCGCCGCTCAGATATCCAGCGGATCGACTTCGACGCTCCACCGCAGCACGCCCTTCAGCGCACGCAGCTCCGGCTGCCATGCGCGCAGCGCATGCTGCAGCGCCGCCCGCGACGCACTTTCGAGCAGCAACTGCGCGCGGTGGACGTTCGCGACCTTGACGATCGTCATCGGCACCGCGTCGTACACGGTCACGCGATCGGCGCCCGGCAGCCCCGGCAACGCGGCCGCGGCCTGCAGCAGGAACGCGAGCGCCGCGTCGAGCGTGCGCCCTTCGGCGCGCAACAGCGCCTGGTAGACGAACGGCGGCAGGTGCGCGTCGCGGCGCTCGCCGAGCGTCGAATTCGCGAAGCCGACGTAATCCTGCCGCCCGAGCGCGTGGTACAGCGCGTGACGCGGGTAGCGCGTCTGCACCATCACCTCGCCCGGCAGCCCGGCGCGGCCCGCGCGGCCGCTCACCTGCATCAGCTGCGCGAACAGCCGTTCGCTCGCACGGAAGTCGTGCGAGAACAGCGCGGTGTCGGCGTTGAGCACGCCGACGAGCGACACGCGCTGGAAGTCGTGCCCCTTCGCGATCATCTGCGTGCCGACGAGGATGTCGACCTCGCCCGCGTGCACGTCGGAAAAGAGCGCCTGCGCGCTGCCCTTGCGGCGCGTGCTGTCCGCGTCGATCCGCAGCACGCGCGCGCCCGGCACGGCCTCGGCGAGCGCCTCCTCGATGCGCTGCGTGCCGCGCCCGAGCGGCGCGATGTCGACGTTGCCGCACTCGGGGCACGACCGCGGAATGCGCGCCTCCCAGCCGCAGTGATGGCAGCGCAGCGCATGCTCGGGCTTGTGCAGCACGACGTACGCGCTGCAGCGCGGGCAGCCCGCGACCCAGCCGCATGCGTCGCACGCGAGTTGCGGCGCGTAGCCGCGCCGGTTCAGGAACACGAGGCTTTGCTCGCCACGCTCGAGCCGCGCCTTCAGCGCGCCGACGAGCGGCCCCGACAGCCCGCCCATCGACGCGCGCCCGCGCCGCCGCTCCTCCTCGAGATCGATCAGCCGCACGGTCGGCAGCGTCGCGTCGGCCACCGCGCGGCGCGACAGCGTGAGCCGCGTGTAGCGGCCCTGCTCGGCCTGCCACCAGGTTTCGAGCGACGGCGTCGCCGAGCCCAGCACGACCGTGATGCCGAGCTGCTTCGCGCGCCACACGGCGAGATCGCGCGCCGAGTAGCGCAGCCCTTCCTGCTGCTTGTACGCGGGCTCGTGCTCCTCGTCGACGACGATCAACGCGAGCGTCGGCATCGATGCGAGCACCGCGAGGCGCGTGCCGAGCACGATCCGCGCGCGGCCCGTGTGCGCGGCAAGCCAGTTGCGCGCGCGCTCGCCCTCGGCAAGCCCGCTGTGCAGCGTGACGATCGCGTCGTCGGCGAGCGCACCCGCGAAGCGCGCGCGAAACGCGGCCTCGAACTGCGGCGTCAGGTTGATTTCAGGGACGAGCACGAGCGCCTGCGCGTCCGGTCGCGCGTCGAGCAGCGACGCAAGCGCATGCAGATAGACCTCGGTCTTGCCGCTGCCCGTCACGCCGTGCAGCAGGAACGGCGCGAAACCCTGCGCAGCGCGGATCGCGTCGAGCGCCTCGGCCTGCTGGTCGGTGAGCGCCGGCGGCACGGCTCGTCCACCGGTTGTCAACAGGTTATCCACAGCTTTGGGTACAGGCGCGTCGTTCCAGCCGATCTCCTCGACGTCGACCCAGCCGCGCGCCGCCCAGTCGTCGAGCGTCGCAGCCGCCTTCGGATGCAGCGCGCGCGCGTCGGGCAGCCCCAGCGAGCCGGTGTCGACGAGCGCCTGCGCGAGCCGTCGCAGCGCGGCCCCGCGTGCGGGCAACGCATCGGGCAGTGCCGCACGACCGGCTTCCGTCGGCCGGTAGCGCACCTCGGGCGCCAGCAGCCGCCCCCAGCGTCCGGCGTCGCGCAGCGCCTGCGGCAGCGCCGGCAGCGCGACCTCGCCGCGCCCGCGCTGATAGTAGTCGGCCGCGAACGACACGAGCGCGAGCCAGTCCGCCGACAGCGGCGGCAAGTCGGTGCAGATCGCATCGATCGCGCGCAGCCGGGACGGCGGCACGTCGGTGTGAGTCGTCACTTCGCAGACGAGCCCGACGGCCTGCCGCTTGCCGAACGGCACCTGCACGAGCGTGCCGGGCACGGGTGCCGGTTGCGCATCGCAGCGGTAGTCGAACAGGGTCGCGAGCGGATGGTCGAGCGCGACGCGCAGGTAGGTGCCGTTCATCACGGCGCCCCGGCGGCGGTACGTGCCGCATGGACGGCTTGCACTCGCACCCGCATCGCGGCAGCGAACTTAAAGTAAAACTTCAGATTCGGCGCTAAGTTTTGGATTCGCATTAGGAATCGCCGTATACCCTGCCCAGCCTGTGGATAACTTTGTTGAGAACTCGCCGCTCAATGGCCGCAACGCGCGCCGGGCCGTGTTTTCCGCGGTTTTCCGCCGTTTGCGGCGGTGCCCCGCGGAGCCTTATTCCATAAGGCTGCTATTCAAATTACCAAACCATAGCGAGACAATTTGACCGACACAGGGCTCTACCGCGCTGCAACGTGGAAAATGTGTATAAGTCAAGTCTTGACAAGCAACGAATCGGCAACCGGTACGGGGTTGCGCCCTGTTTAGCGCCGGCAGCGAAACGCTGTCACCCCGCAGTGCAGCATGACAGCGCTTGCGTTCAGCCGGCGGCTCCGCTACGGATCGCGCGGCTGTGGTTATGTACCTCGTCGACGAGTTCGGCGACGTGATCGGGCGACGTGAATTGCGAGATGCCGTGCCCGAGGTTGAATACGTGGCCCGGGTGGTTGCCGTAGCTGTCGAGCACCGCGCGCGCCTGTTCGCGCACCGCGGCCGGCGGCGCAAACAGGATCGTCGGGTCGAGGTTGCCCTGCAGCGCGACCCGCCCCGCGACGCGCTCGCGCGCGGCGCCGAGGTTGACCGTCCAGTCGAGCCCGACCGCGTCGACGCCGGTCGCCGCGATCTCCTCGAGCCACAGCCCGCCGCCCTTCGTGAACGTGATCACCGGCACGCGCTCGCCGTCGTGCTCGCGCTTGAGCTGCGCGACCACGCGGCGGATGTAGTCCAGCGAAAAGCGCTGGTATGCGCCGTCCGCGAGTGCGCCGCCCCACGTATCGAAAATCATCACGGCCTGCGCGCCCGCTTCGATCTGCGCGTTCAGGTATGCGGCCACCGCCTGCGCGTTCACGTCGAGGATCCGGTGCATCAGGTCGGGGCGCGAATACGCCATCGATTTCACCGTGCGGAAATCGTCCGAGCCGCCGCCTTCGACCATGTAGCACGCGAGCGTCCAGGGGCTGCCCGAGAAGCCGATCAGCGGCACGCGCTGGCGACCCTGGCCGTCGGTCAGCGCGCGGCGGATCTCGCGCACGGCGCCGGTCACGTAGCCGAGCGTGGCTTCGATGTCCGGCACCGCGAGCTTCGCGACGTCGGCCTCGGTGCGCACCGGATGCGCAAACTTCGGCCCTTCGCCGACCTGGAAGTCGAGGCCGAGCCCCATTGCGTCCGGAATCGTCAGGATGTCCGAGAACAGGATCGCGGCGTCGAGCGGGAAACGCTCGAGCGGCTGCAGCGTCACCTCGGTCGCGTAGTCGGGATTCTTCGCGAGGCCGAGGAAGCTGCCGGCGCGCGCGCGCGTCGCGTTGTATTCGGGCAGGTAGCGGCCGGCCTGGCGCATCAGCCAGATCGGCGTGTAGTCGGTCGGCTCGCGCAGAAGCGCACGCAGGAAGGTGTCGTTGAGCAGGTTATGGGCCACGGTAGGAGCGACGATGCGAAGGCAAAGCGGCATTTTACCGGACAGCCGGCGTCAGGCTGCGCATGCCGATGCGATGGCGGCCATATGACGCGCGCGATGGCTCCGTTATGATCGGACGCTCATATCGAACCGAACGAAGGAGGAGACCGATGAAGACATTCGCCACGCTCGCCGCGGCCGCATTGCTTTGCTGCGCCGCCGCGCACGCGCAGACCGGCGCGGGCAGCGCCCCTGCCGCCCCGGGCGCCGGCTCGCGGCTCGACGACGTGCTCGCGCGCGGCACGCTGCGCGTCTGCACGACGGGCGACTACAAGCCGTATTCGTACTACCGCGCGGACGGCCGCTTCGAGGGCATCGACATCGACATGGCCGAATCGCTCGCGAAGTCGCTCGGCGTGAAGGCCGACTACGTGAAGACGAGCTGGTCGAACCTGACCGGCGATTTCGTCGCGAAATGCGACGTCGCGGTGGGCGGCATATCGACGACGCTCGAGCGCCAGAAGCGCGTGTTCTTCACGCAGCCGTACGTCGTCGACGGCAAGACGCCGATCGTGCGCTGCGCGGACGCCGACAAATACCAGACCGTCGCGCAGATCGACCGGCCCGAAACACGCGTGATCGTGAACCCGGGCGGCACCAACGAACGTTTCGCGAAGCAGTACTTCACGCACGCGAACCTGACCGTCTATCCGGACAACGTGACGATCTTCAAGCAGATCCTCGCGGGCAAGGCGGACGTGATGGTGACGGATGCGTCCGAGACGCAGCTGCAGCAAAAACTGAATCCGGGGCTGTGCTCGGTCCATCCGGACAAGCCGTTCCAGTTCGGCGAGAAGGCGTACATGGTGCCGCGCGGCGATGTCGCGTTCCAGCAGTACGTCGACCAGTGGTTGCATCTCGCACTGTCGACCGGCGAATACCAGGCGATTTCGGACAAGTGGCTGAAGTAAGCGCGCATGTTTTGCGGCGGCCGATGACGGGCACCGACCCCGTGGCCGCTGCCCGCTGAAATCGCTGCGCGGCGGCGGCCGGCCTGCTGCAGTTACACATCGCCACCTTGCCCCGGCACTCCGCGGCCGCGCGAAATCACCCGAATCGGCCAAACGGCCGACTTCCACACATCCCGATCACGTTTCAAAATCTTTCCGACGAATGAATCGTCATGCGCGGTATCTGCCGCGCGGTGCGTTTTCTCACGTGTAAATCGGCAATTCATCGCGCCCGATACGCGTGAAAAACGCGCCGTATGCATATGATGAAAACGCTGCGGAAAATATGGGTAAAAATGACCTTTTTCAGGACCCCGAAAACAGCAAAAAATCCCGGAAAGCCTTATCTGGCGGGCGTTACAACCTGAAACACTTTGTTACCGCGATGGGTCGGTAATTCGCCCACAATGGCCTCAACGGTTTCAACACGGATGCGGTCTCGTGTGCCAAGTGTGAGCGGACGCGAAGCGCTGCGAGCCAGTCGGTCACGTACCGAAGCCCTTCCCAGGGGCATCCCTGTTGGAGTCGTTTCCGGCCCCCCGCCGGACTCGGTTTCATCTTTGGTCTCCTCGCGCTAACCCCGTAGCGTGTGGTTTTTAGCGGGCTAATAAGCCCGCTTTTTTTCGTCCATCGAAAACGCAACGGCCCGCAGGCCGCCGCGTTTTTCCGCCGCCGGGCCGCAGGCCAACTTACGCGGTCTTCTGCACGTCGAGCTTCAGTTCCTCGATCATCCGGTCGCGCATCACGAATTTCTGCACCTTGCCCGTCACCGTCATCGGCAGCTCGTCGACGAAGCGGATGTAGCGCGGAATCTTGTAGTGCGCGATCTGCCCGTTGCAGAACGCGCGCACGTCGTCCTCGGTCATCTGCTCGTCCGCGCGCAGCACGATCCACGCGCACAGCTCCTCGCCGTATTTTGCATCGGGCACGCCGAACACCTGCGCACTCTGGATCTTCGGATGCCGAAACAGAAATTCCTCGATCTCGCGCGGATAGACGTTCTCGCCGCCGCGAATCACCATGTCCTTCAGCCGGCCGACGATGTTGCAGTAGCCGTCCGCGTCGAGCGTCGCGAGGTCGCCCGTATGCATCCAGCCGTCGACCAGCACCTCGCGCGTCTTCGCGTCGTCGTCCCAGTAGCCGAGCATCACCGAGTAGCCCTTCGTGCACAGCTCGCCCGTCGCGCCGACCGGCGCGATGTCGCCGCTCGGATCGACGATCTTCACTTCGAGATGCGGCTGGATGCGGCCGACCGTCGTCGTGCGCTTCTCGAGCGGATCGTCGGTCGAGCTCTGGAACGACACCGGGCTCGTCTCCGTCATCCCGTATGCGATCGTGATCTCCGACAGGTGCATCTGCGACACGACGCGCTTCATCGTCTCGATCGGGCACGGCGAGCCGGCCATGATCCCCGTGCGCAGCGTCGACAGGTCGAATGTCGGGAACTCGGGGTGATCGAGCTCGGCGATGAACATCGTCGGCACGCCGTGCAGCGCGGTGCAGCGTTCGTCGGCCACGGCCGCGAGCGTCGCGACCGGGTCGAATGCTTCGCCCGGGAACACCATCGCCGCACCCTTCGATACGCACGCGAGTACCGCGAGCACCATCCCGAAGCAGTGATACAGCGGCACCGGGATGCAAAGCGAATCCTGCTCGGTGAAGCGCATTGCCATCGCGATCGAGCGCGCGTTGTTGACGACGTTGCGGTGCGTGAGCGTCGCGCCCTTCGGGCTGCCCGTCGTGCCGCTCGTGAACTGGATGTTGATCGCGTCGGAGGACTCGAGCGTCGCGCCGATCGCATCGAGCAGCGCGGGGTCGACGGCCTGGCGGCCGCGTGTCATCACGTCCGCGAAACGGAACATGCCGGCCGGCGCGACGTCGCCCATCGACACGACCGTACGCAGGCTCGGCACGCGTGCCGCCTGCAGGTCGCCCGGCGTCGCGGTCGCGAGCTCCGGCGCGATGGTCTGCAGCATCTCGACATACGCCGACGACTTGAAGCGCTCGGCCGCGATCACGGCCTTGCAGCCGACCTTGTTCAGCGCGTATTCGAGTTCCGACAGCCGGTAGGCCGGGTTGATGTTGACGAGCACCGCGCCGATACGCGCGGT
The DNA here is from genome assembly GCF_022809715.1 of Burkholderia pyrrocinia. Taxonomy (NCBI): domain Bacteria; kingdom Pseudomonadati; phylum Pseudomonadota; class Betaproteobacteria; order Burkholderiales; family Burkholderiaceae; genus Burkholderia; species Burkholderia pyrrocinia. The sequence goes on along the minus strand of NZ_CP094459.1, from coordinate 134,369 downwards.
CGCAAACTGCGTGAGCAGCCATTCGCTGCGGTTCGGCGACCAGATGCCGACGCGGTCGCCCTTCACGATCCCGAGCGCGGCGAGGCCGGCCGCGAGCACGTCGACCTCGTCCGCGAATTCGCGCCAGGTCCAGCGCACCTGCTGCTCGCGGAACACGACCGCCGGACGGTCGGGAAAGCGGCCGGCGGTATCGCGCAGGAACCTGCCGATCGTCGCTTCGGATAGCGGCACGTCGGTCGCGCCGCGCACATACGACAGTCCGTTTTCGGGCGCGATCAGCGCCCCCACGCCAAGGTCTGCTGCCATGAATGTCTCCGTCTTTTTTGTCTGATCGGACCGCGGGCGCTTGCTGCGCCCGCCTCCGTCGCCACACTCGCGACGGGCGGCCGGACTGCGGATGATGACGCGCTCCGCTGACGACACTCTGACATCAATTCGCGGCGGACGGATGAAATAGCACGACCGGACGAAACACCGCGGCACGCAAAGGACAGGCGAAAAAAAAGCAGCCCGAAGGCTGCTTTCCTTTCGCGGGATACGCGGCGCGGCTCAGTGCCGGCTGCGGATCTTCGCCAGACGCTGGATCGCCTCGAGCTGCGCCATCGCGGTCGCGAGCTCGGATTGCGCCTTCGCGAGGTCGAGATCCGACTTCGCGTTCTGCAGCGTTTCCTCGGCACGCTTGCGCGCTTCCTCGGCTTTCGCCGCGTCGAGGTCCTTGCCGCGGATCGCGGTATCGGCGAGCACCGTCACGGCGCCCGGCTGCACTTCGAGAATGCCGCCCGCGACGAACACGAATTCGTCGTTGCCGCCCTCGACTTCGATGCGCACCGCACCCGGACGAATCCGCGTGATCAGCGGCGTGTGGCCCGGCAGAATACCCAGCTCACCCGTTTCGCCCGGCAGCGCGACGAATTTCGCCTCGCCCGAGAAGATCTGCTCTTCCGCGCTGACGACGTCTACTTTGATGGTTGCCATATCGACTCCTGTCGACGGGAGTTAGCGCTTTAGCGCTTACTCCCGTCCCATGCCGCGGTTGGCAAGAGTTGGCGCTTCAGCGTCTACTCTTGCCCCGCGGCGGTCGACCGGAGTTAGTGCTTCAGCACTTACTCCCGCCCCATGCCGCGGTTGGCAAGAGTTAGCGCTTCAGCGCTTACTCTTGCCCTGCGGCGGTCGACGGGAGTTAGCGCTTCAGCGCTTACTCCGATCACATGACCCTTACTGGATCTTCTTGGCCTTCTCGAAGGCTTCGTCGATCGTGCCGACCATGTAGAACGCCTGTTCCGGCAGGTGGTCGCACTCGCCGTCGACGATCATCTTGAAGCCGCGGATCGTTTCCTTCAGCGGCACGTACTTGCCCGGCGAGCCCGTGAACACTTCAGCAACGTGGAACGGCTGCGACAGGAAACGCTGGATCTTACGTGCGCGCGCGACCGACAGCTTGTCTTCCGGCGACAGTTCGTCCATGCCCAGAATCGCGATGATGTCGCGCAGTTCCTTGTAGCGCTGCAGCGTCTGCTGAACGCGACGGGTGATCGAGTAGTGCTCTTCACCGATCACGTTCGGGTCGATCTGGCGCGACGTCGAGTCGAGCGGGTCGACCGCCGGGTAGATACCCAGCGAAGCGATGTCACGCGACAGAACGACGGTTGCGTCCAAGTGGCCGAAGGTCGTAGCCGGCGACGGGTCGGTCAAGTCGTCCGCAGGGACGTACACGGCCTGGACCGACGTAATCGAGCCCTTCTTGGTCGACGTGATGCGCTCTTGCAGCTTGCCCATTTCTTCAGCCAGCGTCGGCTGATAGCCCACTGCCGACGGCATACGGCCGAGCAGTGCCGACACTTCGGTACCGGCCAGCGTGAAACGGTAGATGTTGTCGACGAAGAACAGCACGTCGAGGCCTTCGTCACGGAAGTGCTCGGCCATCGTCAGGCCGGTCAGCGCGACGCGCAGACGGTTGCCCGGCGGCTCGTTCATCTGGCCGTACACCAGCGCGACCTTGTCGAGAACGTTCGAGTCCTTCATTTCGTGGTAGAAGTCGTTCCCTTCACGGGTACGCTCGCCCACGCCCGCGAACACGGAGTAACCGCCGTGTTCCTTCGCGATGTTGTTGATGAGCTCCATCATGTTGACGGTCTTGCCCACGCCAGCACCGCCGAACAGGCCAACCTTGCCGCCCTTTGCGAACGGGCAGATCAGGTCGATGACCTTGATACCCGTTTCGAGCAGTTCGGTCGACGGCGACAGTTCGTCGAACGCCGGAGCCTTCTGGTGGATCGAGCGCGTGTGTTCGCTCACGATCGGGCCGGCTTCGTCGATCGGACGGCCGAGCACGTCCATGATCCGGCCGAGGGTCGGCTTGCCGACCGGCACCGAGATCGGATTTGCCGTGTTCTTCACGGTCAGACCGCGGCGCAGGCCGTCGGATGCACCCAGACAAATGGTGCGGACCACGCCGTCGCCCAGCTGCTGCTGGACTTCGAGCGTCAGTTCCGAGCCATCGAGAATAAGCGCGTCGTAGATCTTCGGCATGCTGTCGCGCGGGAATTCCACGTCGATAACGGCGCCGATGCACTGTACGATCTTGCCTTCTACCAAAGCAGCAGTACTCATCGCTTTTCCTTTAAATACCTGATTCTTTACTCGCGCAAAGGCGCAGTTGTCGTCCGGGCGCGCGCTTAAACAGCGGCTGCGCCGCCGACGATCTCCGACAGTTCTTTCGTAATCGCGGCCTGACGGCTCTTGTTGTACACGAGCTGCAGTTCGCTGATCACCGTCTTCGCGTTGTCGGACGCGGCCTTCATCGCGACCATCCGCGCCGATTGCTCGGACGCCATGTTCTCCGCGACGGCCTGGTACACCAGCGCCTCGACGTAACGCACGAGCAGTTCGTCGACGACTGCCTGCGCGTCCGGCTCGTAGATGTAGTCCCACGACGTGGCCGGCGTACCGTCATCGGCCTCGAAGTGCTCCGACGACAGCGGCAGCAGCTGCTCGATCACGGCTTCCTGCTTCATCGTGTTGACGAAGCGCGTGTAAGCGATATAAACCGCCGACAGCTTGCCTTCCGAGTACAGGTCGAGCTGCGTCTTCACCGCGCCGATCAGCTTGTCCAGATGCGGGGTGTCGCCGAGGTGCACGACCTGCGACATCACCTTCGCGCCGAAGCGGTTCAGGAACCCGAGGCCCTTGCTACCGATCGCGGTGGCTTCGACCTTCTGGCCCTTCTCTTCCAGCTCCTTGAACTTCTGCACCGTCGCACGCAGCACGTTGGTGTTCAGCCCGCCGCACAGACCCTTGTCCGTCGTGACGAGGATGATGCCGGCCGTGTTCGTGCCGTCGTTCGCCACCATGAACGGGTGGCGGTACTCCGGGTTCGCACGGCTCATGTGCGCGGCGATGGCACGGACCTTGTCCGCGTACGGACGAGCAGCGCGCATGCGTTCCTGCGCGCGGCGCATCTTCGATGCGGCCACCATCTCCATCGCCTTCGTGATCTTGCGCGTGTTCTGCACGCTCTTGATCTTGCCGCGAATTTCCTTCATTCCAGCCATAGCTTGCTCCTTGACCGAAGCGGCGCGGGCGCATCAGCACCCGCGCGGCCTCAGTGTGTCACTCGCGGATCAATAGGCACCGGACTTCTTGAAGGATTCGATCGCCGAGCGCAGTGCGCCTTCGTCGTCCTTCGAGAGATCCTTGGTGTCTTCGATGCGCTTGATGAGGTCAGCGTTGCTGGTCTTCAGGCTTTCGCGCAGGCCCTTCTCGAACGGCAGCACTTGCTTCACGTCGAGGTCGTCGAGGTAGCCGTTGTTCGCGGCGTACAGCGACACAGCCAGTTCCCACACCTGCAGCGGCTGGTACTGCGGCTGCTTCAGCAGTTCCGTCACGCGGCGGCCGCGCTCGAGCTGCTTGCGGGTCGCTTCGTCGAGGTCCGATGCGAACTGCGCGAATGCGGCCAGTTCACGGTACTGCGCGAGGTCGGTACGGATACCGCCCGACAGCTTCTTCACGACCTTCGTCTGAGCGGCGCCACCGACTCGCGACACCGACACGCCGGCGTTGATTGCCGGGCGGATGCCTGCGTTGAACAGGTCGGTTTCCAGGAAGATCTGGCCGTCGGTAATCGAGATCACGTTCGTCGGAACGAATGCGGTCACGTCGCCTGCCTGCGTTTCGATGACCGGCAGTGCCGTCAGCGAACCGCTCTTGCCCTTCACTTCGCCGTTCGTGAACTTCTCGACGTACTCTTCCGACACGCGAGCCGCACGCTCCAGCAGACGCGAGTGCAGATAGAACACGTCGCCCGGGTACGCTTCACGGCCCGGCGGGCGGCGCAGCAGCAGCGAGATCTGACGGTATGCCCAAGCCTGCTTGGTCAAGTCGTCATAAATGATCAGCGCGTCCTGGCCGCGGTCGCGGAAATATTCGCCCATCGTGCAGCCGGCGTACGGTGCCAGATACTGCATTGCTGCGGAATCCGATGCCGTGGCGGCGACGACGATCGTGTATTCCATCGCGCCCGTTTCTTCGAGCTTGCGAACCACGTTCATGATCGACGAAGCCTTCTGGCCGATCGCGACGTAGATACAGATCAGGTCCTTGCCCTTCTGGTTGATGATCGCGTCGAGCGCCACCGCGGTCTTGCCGCACTGACGGTCGCCGATGATCAGCTCACGCTGGCCACGGCCGATCGGCACCATCGCGTCGATCGACTTGATGCCCGTCTGCACCGGCTGCGACACCGACTTGCGCCAGATCACGCCCGGGGCGATCTTTTCGATCGCGTCGGTCAGCTTCGCGTTGACCGGGCCCTTGCCGTCGATCGGGTTGCCGAGCGCATCGACCACGCGGCCGACGAGTTCCGGGCCGACCGGGACTTCCAGAATGCGACCCGTCGTCTTGACGACGTCGCCTTCCGAGATGTGTTCGTATTCGCCGAGAATCACCGCGCCGACCGAGTCGCGCTCGAGGTTCAGCGCGAGGCCGAACGTGTTGCCCGGAAACTCGAGCATTTCGCCCTGCATCACGTCCGACAGGCCGTGGATACGCACGATACCGTCGGTCACGGAGATCACGGTGCCCTGGTTGCGAACGTCTGCGCTCGCTTCAAGGCCCTGGATCCGGCTCTTGATCAGCTCGCTGATCTCAGAGGGATTGAGTTGCATTATTCGCTCCTGATAGTCAATTCTGTTGCGTGCCGGCGTGGCGCTCAGGCGGTCAAGGCAGCCTGCATCGATGCGAGGCGCGCGCGAACCGAGGTGTCGAGCACTTCGTCGCCGACCGTCACGCGCACGCCGCCGATCAGCGACGAATCGACTTCGACCGTCGGTTTCAGCTTGCGCTTGAACTTGCGTTCGAGGCCCGAGACGAGACTTTCGAGATCCGCGCCGTTCAGCGGGAACGCGCTCACGATCTCGGCGTCGGCAGCACCTTCACGTTCGTTCTTGAGCGCCTCGAACTGCTCGGCAATTTCCGGCAGCAGCGCGATGCGATGATTGTCGACCAGCATCTGCACGAAGTTCTTCGCTTCGGCGCCGGCCACGAGCGGCGACTTCACCGCAGCAAGCAGCAGCTCGGCTACTTGCGTGCGCGTCACCTTCGGGCTCGACGCGACCGACAGTACTTCCGGCAGACGCGCAACCTGGGCCAGCTCTTGCACGAGCGTGGACCAGGCGGCGATGTCACCGCCCTCGGCCACGCGGAACAGCGCTTCTGCGTAAGGGCGGGCGATGGTTGCAAGTTCGGCCATGATCAGAGCTCGGCTTTCAGTTGATTCAGCAGTTGGGCGTGGGCCGTTTGATCGACTTCGCGCTTCAGGATCTGCTCGGCGCCCTTCACGGCCAGCGAGGCGACTTCGCCACGCAGCGCTTCGCGCGCCTTCACGATTTGCTGTTCTGCTTCCGCCTTCGCCTGGGCGACGATGCGGGCGGCTTCAGCCTGGGCGTTGGCCTTGATTTCCTCGGCGACCGCCTGGGCACGCTTTTCAGCGTCGGCGATGCGCTGCTGGCCGTCGTTGCGGGCCTGCGCGAGTTCCTGGTCCACGCGCTTGTGCGCTGCGTCGAGTTCCGCCTTGCCCTTCTCCGCGGCGGCGAGGCCGTCGGCGATCTTCTTCGAACGTTCGTCGAGGGCGTTGATCAACGGCGGCCACACGAACTTCATCGTGAACCACGCGAGGACCAGGAACACGACCATTTGCGCAAACAGAGTTGCGTTGAGATTCACGGTGTTTCCTTATCTGCTATTCCGGAAAAATGAAACGGTAAGGCGCTCATCGAGTTGCATTCGATCAGCGCCCCAAGTCTCCGTTCCGCCCTGCGCCGGCTCACGCCGGACGCAAATTTCCGAGGAACCTTAGCCTGCGAGCTTCGACAGGAGCGGGTTCGCGAACGCGAACAGCATTGCGACACCAACGCCGATCAGGAATGCAGCGTCGATCAGACCAGCCAGCAGGAACATCTTCGTTTGCAGCGGGTTGATGAGTTCCGGCTGACGTGCGCAGGCTTCAATGTACTTGCCACCCATCAGCGCGATACCGATACAGGCGCCGATTGCACCCAGGCCGATGATGATGCCGATACCGATGGCGGTCAGACCCTGGATGTTGGCGATGTAAGCTTGCATGATCACTCCTTTGTGAAAAGACTTGGAACTGAGATTTAAAAAACTAAAACGAAGACTCTTTCTTGCACGCCGCGCTTAGTGCGTGTCGTGCGCCTGGCCGAGATACACCAGCGTCAGCATCATGAAAATGAATGCCTGCAACAGAACAATCAGGATGTGGAAGATTGCCCAGACGCTACCCGCGATCACGTGACCAACGAAGCCGAGGAACGTTGCGTCGCCACCGAAGCTCCACATGCTGCCGAGCAGGGCGATCAACAGGAACAACAGCTCACCCGCGTACATGTTGCCGAACAGCCGCATACCGAGGGAGACGGTCTTCGCGAGATATTCGACGATGTTGAGCGCGAGGTTCGGGATCCACAGCAGCGGGTGGGCACCGAACGGGGCCGACAGCAGCTCATGCACAAAGCCGCCCGCGCCCTTGATCTTGATGCTGTAGTAGATCATCAGGACGAACACGCCGAGCGCGATGCCGAGCGTGCCGTTCAGGTCGGCCGTCGGGACGATGCGATGGTGGGAAATCACGTCCGACAGACCGAGCAGGCCGATGACGCGGCCCGGCAGGTCGACGGGGAGAAAGTCGAGGGAGTTCATCAGCGCGACCCACACGAACACCGTGAGGGCGAGCGGAGCGATGAAGGTGCGATTGCCGTGGACGATGGCCTTCGACTGGTCTTCGACCATTTCGACGAGCATCTCGATCGCGCACTGGAAACGGCCCGGCACGCCCGACGTCGCCTTGCGGGCGGCCAGACGCAGCAGGAGGATCGTCACGATGCCGCATACGATCGACCAGAACAGCGTGTCGAGATTCCAGACGTGGATGTCGAAAATCGACGTCTGATGCGAGGTGGAGAAATTCTGCAAGTGGTGCGCAATGTACTCGGACGGATCCGGACCGCGCGTGCCTTCGCTAGCTGCCATATCGTTAATGCCACCCAAATTGTCGAAAATCGTTTTGCCTGTTCCGCAACACGCTATTGCGGGAACGGGCCGGTGCGGTTCGTTGTCGAAACCGCACGCTGCTTGTTGCTTACCGCCAGGCCAGTGCGATCCAGTACGTCTTCAGCACGACGAGGTACGTGACGAGGAACGGCACCCAGTGCACGCCGGCCCAGCCGAACGCCACTGCTGCGAACATCCCGATCGTCAGGCCGAGCTTCAGGGCTTCGCCCATCACCCAGCTCATCACGGTGGCCGAACCACCTGCCTTCAGTCGTGCCACGAACAGCGCACTTGGTACCCAGCCGATCGCTCCACCCAGAAACGCGGATTGCGCAGCGGCGCCCGGCGACTTCGAAAACAGCCACCACGCCAGCGTTGCAACCAGGGACAAGACCACTTGCGCGATCACCACCTTGTAGGGGGTCACGCGCGAGGGCTTGCTCACGTCCGGGCCGAACAGCCTCTCGGCTTCTGCCCGCGTGAGCGGAACGATGTTGTTATCTTGTTGCTCGGCATCCCAGTCATCGTCGGATTCGCGCCGCTCGCCGGCCGCCGAAGCGGTGCGTTGCGTGCGCTGATCATCGTGCCTGTCGTCCGGCGCCTGACCCGCCATCGCAATCTTCCGCAAAATCCTTGAACCCGGCCCCAAGCTTTCCGAAAGCTTTCAGGGGTGCCTAGCTAACAAATCCGGGCGATTGTAAGCGATAGTTGCAAGTGATTCAAGGCTTTAGACGCGACAAAAACCTGCGTAAAACGACGCCTCATCATGTGAAAAACACGCGATTCGACGACGTACGATGACAGTTGTAAGGTCGAATTTTTGCACCGGTATTTCTTGCTCGAAAAATGTCCGGTGATGGTAGATGGCGTGGAAGCGATGCCCGACGCGGGCTCGAACGAAGCGGCACGATCGCCGTCGAAAAACCGCTGTGAAGCAGCTGCCCGGAACGACTCGGCCCGACACCCGGGACAAGCAAAACACTGTGGCCGGTCAACCGTGCCCGATGCACGAAATTCGATCGGATGCCGACGCGTCGAATCATCCAATCAGTTGTCGCACCACCACAGGCGATCGACTGTGAATCGCAGCCCTTATCAACAGCCTCGCAATCATCGCGAACGTCGCGCCCCCTCCCCGCCACTCGAACGGCACGCCAGTGCCGCACGCATCCGCAACGCTCAACCGTGCACGAGCAGCCACGCGCCGAGTGCCGCGCTCACGAGCGCGAACGGAATCGAGACCAGGTGGAACGGCAGCCACATGCGCGGCTCCTTCGCGAGACGCACCGCGATCAGGTTCGCGAGCGAACCGATCGCGAAACCGAAACCGCCGACCGATACGCCGAACGCGAGCGCACGCCAGTCGTGCGTGAATTCCGATAGCAGGATCGCGGCCGGCACGTTGCTGATCCCTTGCGACAGGACGGCACCGGCCGCAAATACGCGCAGCGGCGAATCGAGACGCGCATGCGCAATCGCGTCGTGAACGACGGGCAGCGCAGCCGCGCTGCGCAGCACCACGAACATCAGGACGAAGATCAGCAGCAGCAGCCAGTCGATCTTCAGGACTGCGTCACGTTTTACGACGAACAGCACGATCGCGACCGCCACCAGACCCGGCAGCGGATGGTGCGCATCGGCGAGCAGCACGAATGCCGCGAACAGCACCGCGGCGATCAGCGCGTGCATGCGCTGCACGGGCAATGCGACGACGTCGCCGGACAGGTCGAGCGGTTTTGCGCGAAACGCGCACGCGGTCAGCGCGAGCAGCAGCGCCATCAGCGCGATCGCGAGCGGCCCGAGCGTGACCACGAATCGGCCGAACGACATGCCGCTCAATTGCCACAGGAATAGATTCTGAGGATTGCCGAGCGGCGTCGCGACGGACCCCGCGTTGACGGCCAGCGCGACGACAATCACGAGCCGCCGGAACGGCAGCGGCGTCAGCGCGCGCAACGACACCATCAACGGCACGACGACGAACAGCGCGACGTCGTTGGTCAGCCACATCGACAGCACCGCCGCGAACACGACGAGCAGCATCGCGAGCCCGCGCTCGGAATGCACGTGATGCACGATGCGGTGCGCGAGCCACATCAGGCAGCCGGACAACTCGAGCGCCTTGGTCAGCATCAGCAGGCCCGCGAGCGTCGCGACCGTCTGCCAGTCGACGCGGCCGGCGAGTACGGAAAATGGTTGCGGACGCACCCATTGCAGCACGATCAGGCCAAGCACGAGCACCGATAGCACGGGCTCCTGCGCAAGCCATCCGAGCCACCGGCGCGGCGCCGGTGCGCCCGTCTCAGTCATCGCCAACTCGTTACTCTTCGGTCGCTACGTTGCCGCGCAGCCGCGCGAGAATGCCCTCGAGCGCATCGAGGTTGCCGAAGTCGATCATCACCTGCCCTCGCCCGCGGCGGCCGAGCTTGATCTTCACCGTCGACGCGAGCAGGTCAGACAACTCCTCCTCGAGACGGCGCGTGTCGCGGCCGCCGTCGTCCTTCGCGCGAGCCTTCACGGCGGGCGCTTCCTTCGTCGTATGTGCGACGAGCTTCTCGGTTTCGCGCACCGACATGCGCTTGTTGACGACCTGATGGGCGAGCGTGATCTGCGTTGCCGCATCGACCGCGAGCAGCGCGCGCGCGTGCCCCATGTCGAGATCGCCGGCCAGCAGCATCGTCTGCACCGGCGAAGCGAGGTTCAGCAGGCGCAGCAGGTTCGACACCGCGCTGCGCGAACGGCCGACCGATTCGGCCGCCTGTTCGTGCGTGAAACCGAACTCGTCGAGCAGGCGCTGGATGCCGTGCGCCTCTTCGAGCGGGTTCAGATCCTCGCGCTGGATGTTCTCGATCAGCGCCATCGCCGCGGCGGCCTGATCGGACACGTCCTTCACGAGCACCGGCACTTCGTCGAGGCCTGCCAGGCGCGCCGCGCGGAAACGCCGCTCGCCCGCGATGATCTCGTATTTGTCTGATGAAATAGGCCGTACCAGGATCGGCTGCATCACGCCCTGCGCGCGAATGCTTGCCGCGAGCTCCTGCAGGCTGCCTTCGTCCATCCGCGTCCGCGGCTGGTACTTGCCGGCCTGCAGCTTGCCGAGCGCGAGCGTGTTCGGTGCGCCTTCGATCTTCACCGCTTCGGTGATATCGGCGCTGCCGCCGAGCAGCGCTTCGAGGCCACGTCCCAAGCCCTTCTTCTTTGGTACCGCGTTCATGTCTTTCTTCCTCGCTTCGCTCATGTCCGGATCACGACACCTCGAACGCGCGAACGCGTTCAATCATCTCGGCACCGAACTGCAGATACGCTTGCGCACCGCGCGAGCTGCGGTCGAACACGACGCCCGGCAGCCCGTAACTCGGCGCTTCCGCCAGGCGCACGTTGCGCGGAATCACCGCGTCGAACACCTTGTCGCCGAAGTGCGCTTTCAGTTGATCGGAGACTTGCTGCTGCAGCGTGATGCGCGGATCGAACATCACGCGCAGCAAGCCGATGATCTTCAGGTCGCGGTTCATGTTCGCGTGAACCTGCTTGATCGTATTGACGAGGTCCGACAACCCTTCCAGTGCGAAGTATTCGCACTGCATCGGGATCACGACGCCATGCGCCGCGCACAGCCCGTTCAGCGTCAGCAGCGACAGCGTCGGCGGGCAATCGATCAGCACGAAGTCGTAGTCGTCGGCAACGTGCTCGAGCGCCGCCTTCAGCCGGCGCTCGCGGTTGTCGATGCTGATCAGTTCGATCTCGGCACCGGACAGCTCGCGGTTCGCGGGCAGCACGTCGTAGGTGACGCCTTCCGGACGCACGCGTGCATCGGTCACCGACACGCCGTCGACCAGCACCTCGTACACGGTCGATTCGCACGCGGCCTTGTCGATCCCGCTGCCCATCGTCGCGTTGCCCTGCGGGTCGAGATCGATCAGCAGGACTCGTTGCTCCTGCGCTGCAAGGCTTGCGGCGAGATTGACCGATGTCGTCGTCTTGCCGACGCCCCCCTTCTGGTTCGCAACGCAGAAGATCTTTGCCATCGTTGGTGTGTTCCCTTTACCTTCAAACAAACGGCGCGTACCGCGCGCCTTCATTTCGCTTCGTCGACGGCCACTTCGATCAGATGCCGCTCGGCATCGAGCATCGGCACCGTCAGCCGCATCGTCTGCTTCACACGGCTGCCTTCCGGCAACCGTGCAATCTCGTCGTCCGGGTGTACGCCCTTCATTGCCCAAATCGATCCGCCCGGCGCGACCAGATGTCGAGCAAGTTTAACGAAGTCGGACAGATCAGCGAAGGCGCGGGATACGATCATGTCGAATTTTTCCGGCACTTCGACGCCCGGCTGCAGCAATTCGACCCGCCCGGTGACCACCGACAGGTTCGCGAGCTTCAGTTCCGCGCGCATCTGCGTCTGGAATGCCGACTTCTTCTGCACGATATCGTTCAGCGTGACCTGCCAGTCCGGCTCGACGATCGCCAGCACGATCCCGGGCAACCCGCCGCCCGAGCCGACGTCGAGCACGCGGGCCGACGCGCGGCCACGCAGATGCGGGACGATCGAAAGCGAATCGAGGATGTGCTGGATCAGCATCTGCTTCGGGTCGCGGATCGCGGTCAGGTTGTAGACCGCGTTCCACTTGCCGAGCAGCGCGACATAGTCGAGCAACTGGTTGCGTTGTGCATCCGTCAGGGTGAGGCCGAGCGCCGTCGTGCCGTCGACGAGCATCTGTTCCAGTACGTCCCGATTAACCGCCGGCGCGCGACGCGCCGTCATTGTTGCGTCGGGACGGCGCCGTCCCCCTGCTCCGTTGCCTCTGCGGCAGTGCCATTACGGCGGCCGAGGCCGCGGCGCTTCAGGTGCACCATCAGCAGCGAGATCGCCGCCGGCGTGACGCCCGAAATGCGCGACGCCTGCCCGATCGTTTCCGGCCGGAACTCGTTGAGTTTCTGACTCACCTCGAACGACAGGCCGCGCACTTCGCGGTAATCGATACCGTCCGGCAGACGCGTGCTCTCGTTCGCGTCGTTGCGTTCGATCTCGGATGCCTGACGCTCGATATAACCCTGATACTTGATGCCGATCTCGACCTGCTCCTTGATCTGTTCGAGCAGCACCGGATCGTCGGCGAGCGGCTCGGCCGGGCCGCATTCGCCGCCTTTCAGGCCGCACACGCCGTCGTAGCTGACGCCCGGACGGCGCAGCAGCTCGGCGAGGCTGTATTCATGATCGATCGCCTTGCCGAGCAGCGCGGTCGCCTCTTCCGGCGGCAGCGTCTTCGGCGTGACCCACGTCGATTTCAGGCGTTCGGTTTCACGTGAAACAGCGTCGCGTTTCCGGTTGAATGCGTCCCAACGCACGTCGTCGACGAGGCCCAGTTCGCGGCCGATCTCGGTCAGGCGCATGTCGGCGTTGTCTTCACGCAGGCTCAAGCGATATTCGGCGCGGCTCGTGAACATCCGGTACGGCTCGGCCACACCGCGCGTCACGAGATCATCGACCAGCACGCCAAGGTATGCCTGGTCGCGGCGCGGGCACCATGCGTCCTTCTCCTGCACGTAGCGGCCCGCGTTGAGGCCGGCCAGCACGCCTTGCGCGGCCGCCTCTTCATAGCCGGTCGTGCCGTTGATCTGGCCCGCAAAGAACAGCCCGTTGATCGCCTTCGTCTCGAGCGATGCCTTCAGCGCGCGCGGGTCGAAGTAGTCGTACTCGATCGCGTAGCCGGGGCGCAGGATATGCGCGTTCTCGAGGCCGCGCATCGAATGCACGAGCTCGAGCTGGACGTCGAACGGCAGGCTCGTCGAGATCCCGTTCGGGTAGAACTCGTTGGTCGTCAGCCCTTCCGGCTCGAGGAAGATCTGGTGCGATTCCTTCGATGCGAACCGGTGGATCTTGTCTTCGATCGACGGGCAATAACGCGGCCCGACGCCTTCGATCACGCCTGTATACATAGGCGAACGGTCGAGGCCGCCGCGAATGATGTCGTGTGTGCGCTCGTTCGTGTGCGTGACCCAGCATGGCAACTGCTGCGGATGCTGCTCTGCACGGCCCAGGAACGAGAACACGGGGATCGGATCGAGGTCGCCCGGCTGCTCGTCCAGCTTCGAGAAGTCGATCGTGCGGCCGTCGATACGCGGCGGCGTACCGGTCTTCAGGCGGCCCTGCGGCAGCTTCAGCTCCTTCAGGCGCGACGACAGCGACACGGCCGCCGGATCGCCCGCGCGACCGCCCGTATAGTTGTTCAGGCCGACGTGGATCTTGCCGTCGAGGAACGTACCGGCCGTCAGCACGACCGCGCGAGCGCGGAAGCGGATGCCGATCTGCGTGACGGCGCCCACCACGCGGTCGCCCTCGACCATCAGGTCGTCGACGGCCTGCTGGAACAGCCACAGGTTCGGCTGGTTCTCGAGCCGGTGGCGGATCGCGGCCTTGTACAGGATGCGGTCGGCCTGCGCACGCGTCGCACGCACGGCCGGGCCCTTCGACGAATTGAGGATCCGGAACTGAATACCGCTCTCGTCCGTCGCCGCGGCCATCGCGCCGCCCAGGGCGTCGACTTCCTTGACCAGATGGCCCTTGCCAATGCCGCCGATCGACGGATTGCAGCTCATCTGCCCGAGCGTTTCGATGTTGTGGGTCAGCAGCAGCGTCTTCGCGCCCATTCGGGCGGACGCCAGCGCCGCTTCCGTGCCGGCATGACCGCCACCGACGACGATGACGTCAAATTCTGTGGGAAAAAGCATGGTGGATTCCGTACGCAGGGCTGCGCACGAACCTATCAGAGAAATGTATGGGCCGAATTATAGCGGGTTCGCTTTTCACTCGAAGGCCGTCCGAATGGTAGGGTCCGTTCATTTAGGCGTTTTTTCGACTGTGGATGAATGAATTCGTGGGGTCGCGCCTTCTGCAGCAAGGCTCTGGGCCGGAATGGCGCACATCGTCGTGGCTGTGCAAAAAACAGATCAGCGTGGAAATGGCCCGCAGAGGACAGACCGACATCGATTCCTGTGGCCGGCGCGACAACCTTGGCGCCAGATCCTGTGCCACCGCCTCCTCACAGACTTCCCTGTTATTGGTCCGGCACTTATCCCCCGAGATTCGACACGTCGTCAGCCTGTGCAGAGACCCATGCGCCAGGAATCTGTGGACACATTACCCACCGCCACCACACAGAACTTCCGACTATTCCCCCGACACTTATCCCCTGGCCGCAAACCACCGGCCATCGAGACATTACTCCAACCCCACAAACAAAAACGGCGTGTTTCACGTGAAACACGCCGTCCGTTTCCCGCCAACCGCCGCGACTATCAAGCCGTCTTCTTCGCCAACCCGAGGTACGTTTCGATCACGCGCGGATTCTGCGCAAGTTCGGCCGCCGGCCCTTCCAGCGCAAACTCGCCCGTCTCCAGCACATAACCGTAGTCGGAGATCTGCAACGCGGCCCTGGCGTTCTGCTCGATCAGCAGCGTTGCAACGCCCGTACCGCGCAACGCACTGATGATATGAAAGATCTCCTTCACGATCAGCGGCGCGAGCCCGAGGCTCGGCTCGTCGAGCATCAGCAGGTCGGGCTTGCCCATCAGTGCGCGGCCGACCGCGAGCATCTGCCGCTCGCCGCCTGACAGCGTGCCGGCCGCCTGTTTGCGCCGCTCCCTCAGCCGCGGAAACAGCGCGAACACGTGATCGAGCTGGTCGAGGAAGTTCGATTCACCAGCTTGCTTGCGCCGATACGCGCCCAGCACGAGGTTGTCCTCGACCGTCATCGTGCTGAACAGCTCGCGCTTTTCCGGTACGAGGCACATCCCGCGCGCGACCCGCTGCTCGACCGG
Source organism: Burkholderia pyrrocinia (assembly GCF_022809715.1). Lineage (NCBI taxonomy): Bacteria > Pseudomonadati > Pseudomonadota > Betaproteobacteria > Burkholderiales > Burkholderiaceae > Burkholderia > Burkholderia pyrrocinia. The sequence goes on along the minus strand of NZ_CP094459.1, from coordinate 118,985 downwards.
CAATGCGCCGACGTCGTTGCCGCGATACACGACCGCGCCCGACGCATGCCCGGTCACCGGCAGCGCGCCCATGATCGCGTTCAGCAGTGTCGATTTGCCTGCGCCGTTCGGGCCGATCACGCTGACGATCTGCCCCGCACCGACCTTGATCGCCGCGCCGTGCAGCGCCTCCACTTTCCCGTACCGGACTGCCAGCCCGCGCACGTCGAGAATCGGCATCGTCGTGTCCGTCATCACTCCACCCCGCCCAGATACGCTTCGAGCACCGCCGGGTCCTGCTGCACGTCCTGCGGCAGACCTTCCGCGATCCGCGTGCCGAACTCCATCACCACCAGCCGGTCGGTGAGGTTCATCACGAAGTCCATGTCATGCTCCACGAGCAACACGCTCATGCCTTCCGCCTTCAACCGTCGCAGCAGGTCGGCGAGTTGCTGCTTCTCCTGGTAGCGCAGCCCGGCGGCCGGCTCGTCGAGCAGCAGCAGCGTCGGGTCGCAGCACAGCGCACGCGCGATTTCGAGAATCCGCTGCTGACCGAGCGCAAGGCTGCCCGCTTCGTCGTACATGTGCTTTTCGAGCCCGACGCGACGAATCTGGCGTGCCGCTTCGGCCAGCAACTGCGCTTCTTCGTGTGCATTGAGCCGCGCGATGCTGCGCCAGACACCGGTATGGCCGCGCAGATGCGCGCCGATCGCGACGTTCTCGAGCACCGTCATCGCCGGCAGCAGCCTCACGTGCTGGAACGTGCGACCGATGCCGCGCCGGACGATCTGGCGCGACGTGAGCCCGTCGATGCGTTCGCCGCGGAACGTGATCGCGCCGCCTGTCGGTTTCAGCACGCCCGTCACGAGGTTGAACGTGGTCGACTTGCCGGCGCCGTTCGGGCCGATCAACCCGATGATCTGCCCTGCTTTCACGTCGAAGCTGACGTCGTTGACGGCCACGAGCCCGCCGAACTGCTTGCGTGCGTTGTCGACGACGAGCAGCGGCTCGCCGGCCGCGGGCTTCGCGCGCTGCGGCAACGGTTCGGCGTGCTCGGGCACATGCGCACGCGGCCCACGCGGGAACAGCCTCGCGACGAACGGCCACACGCCCTGGCGCGCGTACTGCAGCAGCAGCACCATCAGCACGCCGAACACGATGATCTCGAAGTTGCCTTCCGAGCCGAGCAGCTTCGGCAGCAGCGTCTGCAGGTAGTCCTGCAGCACGGTGAGGATCGCTGCGCCGAGCACCGCGCCCCACACGTGCGACACGCCACCGACCACGGCCATGAACAGGAATTCGATCCCGTGGTTCAGGCCGAACGGGGTCGGGTTCACTGCGCGCTGCAGGTGCGCGTACAGAAAGCCCGACACAGCTGCGAGCACGGCCGCATAGACGAAGATCACGACGCGCATCCATGCGGTGTTCACGCCCATCGCCTCGGCCATCACGCCGCCGCCGCGCAGCGCGCGGATCACACGGCCCGGCCGGCTGTTCAGCAGGTTCTGCACCGACACGATCGCGGCCAGCACGACGGCCCAGATCAGGAAATACAGGCTGCGGCCGCTTTCGAGCGTGATGCCGAACAGGTTCAGCGCCGGAATCCCGTTGATCCCGTCGTACTTGCCGAGCAGTTCGAGGTTGCCGAACAGGTAGAACAGCGCGAGGCCCCACGCGATCGTGCCGAGCGGCAGGAAGTGCCCGGACAGCCGCATCGTGACCACGCCGAGCACGAGCGCGACGAGCGCCGTCAGCACGACGCCGACGATCAGCGCGAGCCACGGCGACACACCGTAGCGCGTCGTCAGGAACGCGGTCGCATACGCGCCGATGCCGACGAACGCGGCCTGCCCGAAGCTCGTCATCCCGCCGACGCCCGTCAGCAGCACGAGCCCGATCGCAACGATCGCATAGAGGCCGATGTAGTTGAGCAGCGTGATCCAGTACTCGGGCACCTGCAGTGCGCCGGGCAGCACCGGCAGCGCGAACAGCACCACGAGAAACACCCAGAAGGTCTTGTTGCGTACCATCGTCTTCATCGCGTCACTCCTCTTCCTCTTCCGCATGCGGCGTCACGAAGCTCCGCCACAGCAGCACCGGAATGATCAGCGTGAACACGATCACCTCCTTGTATGCGCTCGCCCAGAACGACGAATACGATTCGAGCACGCCGACGAGCAGCGAGCCGGCGGCCGCGAGCGGATAGCTGACGAGGCCGCCGATGATCGCGCCGACGAAGCCTTTCAGGCCGATCAGGAAGCCCGAGTCGTAATAGATCGTCGTCAGCGGGCCGACGAGGATCCCGGACAGCACGCCGAGCCCCGCCGCGAACGTGAACGCGAGCCGCCCTGCTTCGGTCGTGCCGATGCCGACGAGCTGCGCGCCGAGCCGGTTCACCGACGTCGCGCGCAGCGCCTTGCCGGCGATCGTGCGGCCGAAGTACACGTACAGCGCACCGATCAGCACGAGCGCCGTGACGACCACCAGGATGCTCTGCACCGACACCGTCATGCTGCCGATCGACAGCGACGCATCCGAGAATCCGTTGGTGCGCGAGCCTTCCGCACCGAACATCACGAGCCCGAGGCCGACCATCGCGAAATGGACGGCGACCGACACGATCAGCAGCAGCAGCGTCGTGCCCTCGGCGATCGGCTGGTACACGAGCCGGTAGACGAACGGCCCCATCGGCACGACGATCGCAAGCGTCAGCGCGATCTGCGCGAGCATCGGCATCGGCTGCACGGCAAAACTGCGCGTGATCGCGAACACCGCTAGCGGCAGCAGGATGTAGCGGCTGCCGAGCGTCGCGAGCGTGCGGCCGAGCTGATGGCGCCGTTCGCGATGCCGGATCAGGCCGCCGACTTCGAGCAGGAAGCACGCGACGCCCATCACGAACAGCAGCCAGCAGGTGGCGGGAAATTTCTGCGCCTGCAACGCCGCAAGCGTCAGCGCACCGTAGGCGACGAATTCGCCCTGTGGAATGAAGATCACCCGCGTGACGGAAAACACCAGCACGAGCGCCAGCGACAGCAATGCATAAATGGCGCCGGTCGTGATGCCGTCTTGCGCGAGGATCGCCGCAATCGAGAGATCCATACGTGTCTTGTATCGAGAATGCTGCGGAAAAACGGCGACGGGAACAACCGGCGCGCACGGACGGCAAGATCGGCGCGTCGGCGCGCCACGCGGCGAGCCCCGGTGGTTCCAGGCGGCACGGGCGCGGCCCGTCAGGCCCGGCGCCCTGCCACGGCGTGCACGGCGCCGTTCGCGCCGCGCACGCCGGTTTCACGTGATACTTACTCGGCCTGCAGCTTCCACTTGCCGTCGGCGATCTGCACCATCACGCGTGCACGCGTGTCGAAGCCGTTGTGATCGGTCGACGTCATGTTGATCACGCCGTGCGACACGGGCAGATCCTTGACGCTTTCGAGCGATGCGCGCAGCGCCTCGCGGAATGCCTCGCTGCCCGGCTGGCCCTTCTTCAGCGCCTCCGGAATCGCGCGCTGCAGCAGCAGCCCCGCATCCCACGCATGGCCGCCGAACGTCGCCAGCGAGCCCGCGCCGTAGGCCTTCTCGTATGCGGCCTTGTAGCCGAGCGCCGCCTTCTTCACCGGGTTCGAATCCGGCAGCTGGTCGGTCACGAGCACCGGACCGGCCGGCAGGATCTCGCCTTCGCAGTCCTTGCCGCACACGCGCAGGAAGTCGTTGTTCGCGACGCCGTGCGTCTGGTACACCTTGCCCTTGTAGCCGCGCTCCTTCAACGTCTTGGCCGGCAGCGCGGCCGGCGTGCCGGAGCCGGCGATCAGCATCGCATCCGGATTCGAGCCCATCAGCTTCAGCACCTGCCCCATCACCGATGCATCGGTGCGGTTGAAGCGCTCGTTCGACACGATCTTGAGGCCGTTCTTCTCGGCCGCCGCGCTGAACGTCTTGTACCAGCTGTCGCCGTACGCATCGGCGAAGCCGATGAAGCCGACCGTCTTCACGCCGTGCTTCGCCATGTAGCCGGCGATCGCGTCGGCCATCAGCTGGTCGTTCTGCGGCACCTTGAACATCCACGCGCGCTTCGCGTCCATCGGCGCGATGATCTGCGCGCTCGCCGCGAGCGAGATCGTCGGCGTCTTGCCCTGCGACACGGGGTCGAGCATCGCGAGCGAATTCGGCGTGACGGACGAACCGATGATCGCGTCGACGTGGTCTTCGTCGATCAGCTTGCGCACGTTCTGCACCGCGCGGCTCGTGTCGGACGCATCGTCGAGCACGATGTACTGCACGCTCTTGCCCGCGATTTCCTTCGGCAGCAGCGCGATCGTGTTCTTTTCCGGAATCCCGAGCGACGCGGCCGGCCCGGTGGCCGACAGCGTCACGCCGATCTTCACCTGCGCCGACGCCGTAGCCGCCGCGCACACGAGGCCAGCGGCAAGCACGGCCTCCATCCATCGATTCATCTTCATTTACGTTGTCTCCAAACGCTGCTCGAAAAATCCGCGGGTCGCTCGGGCGGCTCCCGTTTCCCAAACAAGTTAATAATTTAACTATCTCTAATTGCCGCGCCTACGCTCGTTTTCCCGTGAAACGCCGCCACCGCGACAGGATCCCGACAGCGCGGCGCATGCACGTGCGCGTACATCGCGGCCGACACGTTCGTTCGACTGCCACGATGCGCAGCAGCAGTGTCGCCGGGATGAAGAAGGCAAAGAAATGCGGGATCGCGCGGGCAATCGATGCGTGCGCAACGATCGCCGGAAGGTGCGCCGGCCAGGCTCGGCCCGGCCACGCGCGCCCGCGGCGAAAGATCGGACAAGCGGCGGTTCATGCCGAGACGGGTGCGAGCGCAACGACCGGCGAAGGCGCCATGCCGGCGAATCGCGCCGGAACGCGCGTACCGGCCGCAGGACGGCTCGGGAAGGCCGGGAAATACCGCGATGCGCACCCAATGACGAACGAGCGGCGCCAGCCGCCCTTCCTGCCCCGGTCCATCGTCCTGCGCTGCTCATCCAACCGTACTCCCTCTTCTGCATTGTGCTTGTAGGAGAACTGCCGACCGATTTTCCCGACCGCGCGGTCGGCGAAAGCCAAGTGTAACGGACGCGTTTCGCGCACGCCAACCGGGTAAGCCCGGACAGCCTGCGCATCGCAACACGCCGTCTGCGACCGGATTGCGGGAAAGGGAAAAGCGGGGGACGCGGCGAAGCGCGGAAAAGACGCGATGCGAACGCAAGCGCGGAATACGGCAATTGCGCAGGCCGATGCACCATCGGTGGAAATCCGTGCACGCAAATGAAAAAGCGCTGTTGGATTCCGTCCAACAGCGCTTTGGGGTCCGGGCACTTTGTGCCTCGATTGTCTCCTCGTTCTCCACCTGCAAATTCGTTTCGCGGTGCATCAGAACTGAAGTGAATCTTAAAGAGGCTTAAGCACCACGGCAACTTAGCATTTACCCCTATGGTGCATCGCCGCACGAAAATGGGGCACCAGCCTGCCGCGCGGCACCGTCTCGAGCCCGCTGCAGCGCCGTTCCGGAGCGCGCCGGATGGTGCTTCGCATCAACGTGCGGCGACGCATGCGGCACACGCTCAGGACGCCCTGAGCGGCTTGATCCGCGCGACCATCTCGCCGACGATGCCGCGCCGGAACGCGAGCACGCACGCGATGAAGATCAGCCCGGTGACGATCGTCGTCGATTCGCCGAGCGAATGGAACCACGCGACGCCCGTCGTCGACGCGAGCCATTCGCCGATGTCGCCGAGCCGGTCTTCCAAAGCGACGATCAGCGCCGCGCCCAGCAATGGCCCGAACAGCGTGCCCATCCCGCCGACGAGCGTCATCAGCACGACGAGGCCCGACATCGTCCAGTGCGCATCGGAGAGCGTCTCGAAGCCGAGCACGAGCACCTTCAGCGAGCCGGCCAGCCCCGCGAGCGCGGCCGACAGGATGAACGCGAGCAGCTTGAAGCGGTCGGTGTCGTAGCCGAGCGAGATCGCGCGCGCCTCGTTCTCCTTGATCGCGACGAGCACCTGCCCGAACGGCGAATGGACGACCCGCACGATGAACGCGCACGCGGCGACGACCACCGCCAGCACGACGTAGTACAGCGTGACGTCGTTCGTCAGGTCGAGCAGCCCGAACAGGTGGCCGCGCGGCACGCCCTGCAGGCCGTCCTCGCCGCGCGTGAACGGCGCCTGCAGGTAGATGAAGTAGACCATCTGCGCGAACGCGAGCGTGATCATCGCGAAGTAGATGCCCTGCCGGCGGATCGCGAACAACCCGACGACGAGCCCGAGCAGCGTCGCGGTGACGGTGCCGACGAGCACGCCGAGCTCCGGCGTGAAACCGAGCGTCTGCATCGAATAGCCGGTCGTATAGCCGGCGGTCGCGAGGAACATCGCATGGCCGAACGACAGCAGCCCCGTATAGCCGATCAGCAGGTTGAACGCGGCCGCGAACAGCGCGAACGTGAGCACCTTCATCACGAAGACCGGATACGCGCCGATGAACGGCGCGGCGAGCAGTGCGGCGAGCAGCACGCCGTAGAGCACTTTTCTCTGCATCATTTTTCCTTGCCGAAGAGGCCCGCCGGGCGGAACAGCAGCACGATCGCCATGATCACGAACACGACGGTGGCCGACGCTTCGGGATAGAACACGCGCGTGAAACCCTCGATCACGCCGAGCATCAGGCCCGTGACGATCGAACCGAGGATCGAGCCCATCCCGCCGATCACGACCACCGCGAACACGGTGATGATCATCGGCTGGCCCATCAGCGGCGACACCTGGATCACCGGCGCGGCCAGCACGCCCGCGAACGCGGCGAGCGCGACGCCGAAGCCGTAGGTGAGCGTGATCATCATCGGCACGTTCACGCCGAACGCCTCGACGAGCTTCGGGTTCTCGGTGCCCGCGCGCAGGTACGCGCCCAGGCGCGTCTTCTCGATCACGAACCACGTCGCGAGACACACCGCGAGCGACGCGACGACGACCCACGCGCGATAGTTCGGCAGGAACATGAAGCCGAGGTTGGTTGCGCCGGAAAGCTGCGACGGCACGTCGTACGGCTGGCCCGACGCGCCGTAGATCGAGCGGAACACGCCCTCGACGACGAGCGTCAGGCCGAACGTCAGCAGCAGCCCGTACAGGTGATCGAGCTTGTACAGCCAGCGCAGCATCGAGCGCTCGATCGCGATCCCGAACGCACCGACGACCAGCGGCGCCAGCACGAGCATCGCCCAGTACGGCAGCCCGAGATACGACAGCCCCATCCACGCGAGCATCGCGCCCAGCATGAACAGCGCGCCGTGCGCGAAGTTGATCACGTTGAGCAGCCCGAAGATCACCGCGAGCCCGAGGCTCAGGATCGCGTAGAACGAGCCGTTGACGAGCCCGAGCAGCAACTGGCTCAGCATCGCCGGCAACGGAATGCCAAAGATTTCCATCGACTTAGCCGTCAGAATGAGTTTCGTTGCGTGCGCAACCTTTCTGCATTGCACACGCGGGCGGCGCAGCGGGCACATCGCTGCAGCCGCCATCGCGCGGCGCGCCCCTGCGCGCCGCTACGTCGCACTTACTTCCACATCGCGCAGCGCGTTTCCTGCTTGGTCGTGAACGCCTGTTCGCCCGGAATCGTCGCGATCACCTTGTAGTAATCCCACGGCTCCTTCGATTCGGACGGCTTCTTCACCTCCATCAGGTACATGTCGTGGATCATGCTGCCGTCCGCGCGGATATAGCCCTTCGCGTAGAAGTCGCTGATCTTGATCTTCTTCAGCTCGGCCATCACCTTGTCGGAGTCGGTCGTGCCGGCGGCCTGCACGGCCTTCAGGTAGGTCGTCACCGACGAATAGTCGGCCGCCTGCAGGCTCGACGGCATCTTCTTCATCTTGCCGAAGTAGCGCTGCGCCCACTGGCGCGATGCCGCATCGCGGTTCCAGTACCAGCTGTCGGTCAGCACGAGGCCCTGCGTCGTCTCGAGGCCGAGGCTGTGCACGTCGTTGATGAACATCAGCAGCCCGGCGAGCTTCATCGTCTTCGTGATGCCGAATTCCTTCGCGGCCTTGATCGCGTTGATCGTGTCGCCGCCCGCGTTCGCGAGGCCGAGGATCTGCGCCTTCGACGATTGCGCCTGCAGCAGGAACGACGAGAAATCCGACGCGGACAGCGGATGCCGCACCGCACCCAGCACCTGTCCGCCGCTCGCCTTCACGACGTCCGACGTGTTCTTCTCGAGCGCCTTGCCGAACGCGTAGTCGGCGGTCAGGAAGAACCACGTCTTGCCGCCCTGCTTCACCACCGCCGAGCCGGTGCCTTTCGCGAGCGCCATCGTGTCGTACGCATAGTGCACTGTGTACGGCGTGCACTCCTCGTTCGTCAGCGTGTCCGCGCCCGCACCGATGTTGATGTAGACCTTCTTCTTCTCCGCGGCGAGCTTGGCCATCGCCAGCGCCGTCCCCGAATTCGTGCCGCCGACGAGCAGGTCGAGCCCGCCGCGGTCGATCCATTCGCGCGCCTTCGACGCGGCAATGTCCGCCTTGTTCTGGTGATCCGCGTACACGACCTCGATCGGCTTGCCGAGCACCTTGCCGCCGAAGTCGGCGACCGCCATGCGGATCGCCTCGAGGCCGCCCTGCCCGTCGATGTCCGCGTAAAGCCCCGACATGTCGGTGACGAAGCCGATCTTCACGGTATCCGCGGCATGCGCGGCGCCGGCAGTGAACGCGGCGGTCGCGAGCGCGAGACAGGCGTGTGCGAGGGTCTTCATTTTCATTGACGTCTCCTGTTGTTCTGATGCGTTGTGGTTATTCGAGGGCCGCCACGGCTAGCGGCAAGGGAAACGGGGCGGCGTCACACCCCGAGCAGGTCGTGCAGCGTCGGCATCTTGCTTTCCAGTTCGGCCGCGAGGAAATGCTCGACGATGCGGCCGTGCTCCATCACGTAGAAGCGGTCGGCAAGCGGCGCGGCGAAGCGGAAATTCTGTTCGACCATCACGATCGTGTAGCCGCGCGCCTTCAACGCGACGATCATCCGCGCGAGCGCCTGCACGATCACCGGTGCAAGGCCTTCGGAAATCTCGTCGAGCAGCAGCAGGTTCGCGCCGGTGCGCAGGATCCGCGCGACCGCGAGCATCTGCTGCTCGCCGCCGGACAGCCGCGTGCCCTGGCTCTGCCGGCGCGACGCGAGGTTCGGGAACATCGCGTAGATCTCGTCGAGCGACATCGCATGCTCGCGCGACCCGATCGGCGGCGGCAGCATCAGGTTCTCCTCGCATGAAAGGCTCGAGAAGATTCCGCGCTCCTCCGGGCAGTAGCCGATGCCGAAATGCGCGATGCGGTGCGTCGCGAGGCCGATCGTCTCGTTGCCCGCGACCTTGATCGACCCGCTGCGGCGCCCCGTGAGGCCCATGATCGCGCGCAGCGTCGTCGTGCGGCCCGCGCCGTTGCGGCCGAGCAGCGTGACGACCTCGCCGCGATGCACCGTCAGGTCGACACCGTGCAATATGTGGGATTCCCCGTACCAGGCCTCCAGGCCCGTGATCTCCAGCGCGGGCGTACCGCTCTCGACGCCGCTCAATTCGCGTTCCTCCCGTTCGCTGTGCTTCATGCGTGCGCCCCCGCGAGCGCCGCATCGGCACTGCCCATGTAGGCCTCGATGACGAGCGGATTCTTCGACACTTCCGCATACGAGCCTTCGGCCAGCACCTCGCCGCGTTGCAGGACGGTGATCGTGTCGGAGATGCCCGCGATCACGTTCATGTTGTGCTCGACCATCAGGATCGTGCGGCCGCTCGCAACCTTCTTGATCAGCGCGGTCACGCGGTCGACGTCCTCGTGGCCCATCCCCTGCGTGGGCTCGTCGAGCAGCATCAGTTCGGGCTCCATCGCGAGCGTCGTCGCGATCTCGAGCGCACGCTTGCGGCCGTACGCGAGTTCGACGGTCGGCACGTGCGCGAAATCGGTGAGGCCGACCTGCGTGAGGAGATCCATCGCGCGATCGTCGAGCCGCTTCAGCGTGCGTTCGCTGCGCCAGAAGTGGAATTCGGTGCCGAGCGCGCGCTGCAGGCCGATGCGCACGTTCTGCAGCGCGGTCAGGTGCGGGAACACGGCCGAGATCTGGAACGAGCGGATGATGCCGCGCCGTGCCACCTGCGCAGGCCGCTCGTCGGTGATGTCGATCCCGTTGAAGACGATCTGGCCGGCCGTCGGTGTCAGGAACTTGGTGAGGAGGTTGAAGCAGGTCGTCTTGCCCGCGCCGTTCGGCCCGATCAGCGCATGAATCGCGCCGCGCCGCACACGCAGGTTGACGCCGTTCACGGCGGTGAAACCCCTGAATTCCTTCGTCAGTCCGCGTGTTTCCAGAATCGTGTCGCCGAGAATCATGTTCCCTTCCGTACGAAGTCAGGCGAAGCACCGGGAAGCGTGGCGCAAGCGGCCGCGAACAGGTCAGCGGATCAGCCGGCTGCCCCCGGGCGCCGTGGTACGCCTCGAGGGTGGTCTCCCGCGCCGACGCGTATGCACATTGCGCAACATTGTCGCGCCGTTGGTGCAGTGCAATCATCGGGATTTGCACTTATAGGGCTGGCCGCGATGCCGCATGCGGCCATGCACGGTTTTTCACCACGCTTTTTTGACACGTGCATCATCGACTGTTGATCGCCCGCACGGCGCAGTACGCGTGCAATTGAAAAAGCAGCGCGGCTCGCATGGATCTTGCCGCTCGAACCGCCGCAACCGGCATGGCCGCTGCAACGGCACCGCAGCTTGTTTCGCATATCGAATCAGCAGGCGCCCGCATGACGGCCCGCTGTCGCGCGTGTCAGCGTGCCGTCATGCGGCCGTCACCGTGGCCTCCGTTCGCACCGGCGTCGCGTCGCGCGCCGCGCGGCGATCGGCACGAATCATGTCGCTCGCGCGCTCGGCGATCATCAGCGTCGGCGAATTGGTGTTGCCCGACGTAATGAACGGCATCACCGATGCATCGACGATCCGAAGCCCCGCGATGCCGCGCACGCGCAGCCGGCTGTCGACCACCGCGCGCTCATCGTCGGCACGCCCCATCCGGCAGGTGCCGACCGGATGGAAGATCGTCGTGCCGACGGCGCCCGCCGCTTCGATCAGTTCGGCCTCGGTCCGATACTGTGCGCCCGGCAGGATTTCCTCGGGACGATAGCGCGCAAGCGCCGGCGCGGACGCGATCCTGCGCGTGAGGCGCAGCGCGTTCGCGGCGACATGGCGATCGTGGTCGGTCGACAGATAGTTCGGCGCGATCGCGGGCGCGATGCCCGGATCGGCGGTCGTGACATGCACGCTGCCGCGCGACGTCGGCCGCAGATGGCAGACCGATGCCGTGAATGCGTTGAAGCTGTGCAGCGGCTCGCCGAAGCGTTCGAGCGACAGAGGCTGCACGTGGTATTCGAGATCGGGGCGCGTGAGCGCGGGATCGTCTGGATCGGATTTCGCGAACGCGCCGAGCTGCGACGGCGCCATCGACATCGGCCCGCGCTGCAGCAATGCATATTCGGCGCCGATCATCAGCTTGCCCCACCAGTGCGCGGACAGCGTGTTGAGCGTGCGCACGCCTTCGACGCGAAACGCCATCCGCAATTGCAGGTGATCCTGCAGGTTTTCGCCGACGCCCGGCAGATCCTGCACGACGTCGATGCCGAGCGCCTGCAGCCGCCGGCCGCAGCCGATACCCGACAGTTCGAGCAGTTGCGGCGAATTCACGGCACCGGACGTCAGCAGCACTTCCGCACGCGCACGCGCGACATAATCGGTGCCGCCGCCGTGATACTCGACGCCGACCGCGCGCCGCCCTTCGAAGATCACGCGCTGCGCCTGCGCGCCGGTGATCACGGTCAGGTTCGGGCGCGCCATCGCGGGCCGCAGGAACGCCTTCGACGTATTCCAGCGCACGCCGCGCTTCTGGTTCACCTCGAAATAGCCGACCCCGGAATTATCGCCGCGGTTGAAATCGTCGGTCGCCGGGATGCCCGTCTGCTGCGCGGCCTGCGCGAACGATTCGAGGATCTCCCAGCGCAGCCGCTGCTTCTCGACGCGCCAGAAGCCGCCCGCGCCGTGCGCGTCGCTCGCGCCCGCATGGTGATCCTCGCTGCGCTTGAAGATCGGCAGCACGCTGTCCCACGACCAGCCCGCATCGCCGGTTTCCTGCGCCCAGCTGTCGTAATCCTCGCGCTGGCCGCGCATGTAGATCATCCCGTTGATCGACGAGCAGCCGCCGAGCACGCGGCCGCGCGGATACGACAGCGCGCGGCCGTTGAGCGCCGCTTCGGGCTGCGTCTTGTACAGCCAGTCGGTGCGCGGGTTGCCGATGCAATACAGATAGCCGACCGGGATATGGATCCAGTGATAGTCGTCCTTGCCGCCCGCTTCGAGCAGCAGCACGTGGATGTCGGGATCCTCGGTCAGGCGGTTCGCGAGCACGCAGCCTGCGGTGCCCGCGCCGACGATCACGTAATCGAATTCGCCTTCGAGCGTGCGTTGAGTAGTCACTGTTTGTCTCCTGTCGACCAGCGTTGGCGCTTTAGCGCTTACGTTGGTCCCATGGCGTGGCTGGATGGAGTTAGCGCTTCAGCGCTTACTCCATCCCCACGGCGGTCGACCAGCGTTAGTGCTTTAGCACTTACTCGGGTCCCATGGCGTGGCTGGATGGAGTTGGCGCTTCAGCACTTACTCCATCCCCACGGCGGTCGACCTGAGTTAATGCTTTAGCACTTACTCGGGTCCCATGGCGTGGTTGGATGGAGTTAGCGCTTACGCTGGTCCCATGCAATCTCGTTGTTTTATCCCGCGCGCTGCGATACCGCGCATCATTTCCAGCATAGTGCGTCACGGCGGGTGTCTGCAGCAGCGCCCGCCTGCCCTGCCATACCCCCGGCCAGATGCCGGCCGGAACGCGCCGGGCGACGCGACCGATGAAGCGTACTCCGGCTGCCGGCCGCCGATCCAATGAGTTATGCTGAACTGCGTTATAAGCAGCGCTCATATCACGACGATGGATCTCACCCTGCTCCGCGCGTTTGCGACGGTCGCGCGCGAAGGCAACCTGACGCGCGCCGCTGCGCAACTGCACCTGACGCAACCGGCCGTCAGCCTGCAGATCAAGCATCTGCAGGAAACGCTCGGCGTCACGCTGTTCACGCGCACATCGCGCGGGCTCGCGCTCACGCGCGACGGCCAGACGCTGCTGCCGCACGCAGAACGTGCGCTCGCCGCGGCCGCCGACGTGCAGCGCGCCGCGGCTGCGCTGCGGCACGAGGTGCGCGGCCGGCTGCGGATCGGCACGATCCTCGATCCGGGTTTCCTGCGGCTCGGCGGCTTCCTGCGCGCGCTGGTCGAGACCCATCCGCAGATCGAGACGACGCTGCGGCACGGGATGTCGGGCTGGGTGATCGAACAGGTGCGCGCACAGGCGCTCGACGTCGGCTACTACATCGGCCGGCCGGGCGAGGACGATCAGCTCGACGGCGCGCTGTTCCACACCGTCACGCTCACGCATTTCCAGTACCGCGTGCTCGCGCCGGCCGGCTGGAAGGAGCGCGTGCAGCGAGCGCACGACTGGCGTGCGCTCGCCGCGCTGCCGTGGATCTGGACGCCGCCGGCGTCCGCGCATCACCGGCTGCTGTCGCGACGCTTTGCGGAAGCCGGCGCGCAGCCCGTGAAGGTCGCCGAGGTCGATCAGGAGCAGTCGATGCTCGACCTCGTCAAATCGGGCATCGGGTTGACGCTCGCGCGCGACTCGACCGCGCTGGCCGAAGCGCATGCGCACGCGCTGGCAATCGTCGAACGTGTGACGGTGCCGACCGAACTGACGTTCGTGACGCTCGCCGAGCGGCGCGACGAGCCGGCGATCGCAGCCGCGCTGCGGCTGATCGAAGCCCAGTGGGCGATATGAGCGGTGCTGATGAAGGCGCAGCCGCCGCGGGCCGCGGGCCGCGCGCCACACGCCACACGCCACACGCCACACGCCACACGCCACACGCCACACGCCACACGCCGTGCACCAGCGTCGCGCACAACGCGCAACACGCGTCATCTCGCCGCCCCCTGCCCGTCGTCACGCCGCCGTCCCCGCCTTTTTGCTAGATTGTGCGTTCGCACACCGCGAGACCCCGATTGAAGGAGACCCGCATGGCCCGCAACATCGAGATCAAAGCCCGCGCCCGCGAATTCGACCAGCTGCGCGAACGCGCGGCGACGCTCGCGGCCGAAGCGCCGCTGTTCTACCGCCAGCAGGATTTCTTCTATGACGTGCCGCGCGGCCGGCTGAAGCTGCGCCGCTTCGAGGACGGCACGCCGGCCGAACTGATCTTCTACCAGCGCGACGACCGCGACGGCCCGAAGGCGTCGTACTACACGCGCAGCCCCGTGACGAATCCCGACGCGATGCACGCGCTGCTCGCGACCGCGCTGACCACGCGCGGGATCGTGACGAAGGAACGGCACGTGTACCTCGCAGGCCGCACGCGCATCCACCTCGACCGCGTCGACGGCCTCGGCGACTTCATCGAACTGGAAGTCGTGCTCGGCCCCGACGACGACGAAGCCGGCGGCGAGGCCGAAGCGCACGACGTGTTCACGAAGCTCGGCGTGTCGCAGGACGATCTCGTCGCGGTCGCGTACGTCGACCTGCTGAACGCCGACACGCCGCACGAAACGGCCTGATCCGGCCCCGCCGGCGACGGTGCGGTACGCGCCGCTTGGGGCCGGTTCCCGCTAATAGCGGGCTTGCTCTGGCCGCCGCGTCACGCGGCGCCGGGCGCCAGGTGCGCGAGCGGCAGCGCGCCGTTGCGCTTGAAGGTCGTCAGCACGATATTCGAGCGCACGCTGTCGACGCCCGGTACGCGCATCAGCTTCTTCATCACGAACTGCGACAGCGCGTTCAGGTCGGGCGCGACGATCCGCAGCAGGTAGTCGGCATCGCCCACCACCGCATGGCATTCGAGCACTTCCGGCAGCACGTCGATCTGCTGCTGGAACTGCTCGATGATCGAATCGCCGTGGTGCTTGAGCTTCAGGCTCGTGAACGCGGTGACGCCGAGCCCGAGCTTTTCGGGCCGCAGCATCACGCGGTAGCCTTCGATCACGCCGGCCGCCTCGAGCCGCTGCAGCCGCCGGCCGATCTGCGACGGCGACAGCGGCACCTCCTCGCCGAGCTGCTGATGCGTCGCGCGACCGAAGCGCTGCAGCACGTCCAGCAGCGCGAGATCGAAGTGATCGAGTTCCAGCATGAGCATTCTCCGCATTGATTCGTGATTTGATGCGAGATTATCGCATCATCAGGCAAATCAACGCCAACTTTGCGCCCATTCCGCGCGAAGGCCGCTCTACACTTGCATGGTTCCCAACCACAGCGTGCAGAGCCTGATCATGTCCACCGTCGTCACCGCGAAACTGCAGGAGCAGTTCGACGCGGGCCTCGAAACCCGCGCAGATTTCACCATCGACCAGCCGCTCGAACGCTACGGCCAGGTCGACCATGCGGTGTGGAAGCAGCTCTATGCACGCCAGTCGGCGCTGCTGCGCGGGCGCGCCTGCGACGCGTTCGTCGCGGGGCTCGGCAAGATCGACCTGCCGGCCGATCGCGTGCCGTCGTTCGCGGACGTGAACCGCCAGTTGAAGCCCGCGACGGGCTGGGAGATCGTCGCGGTGCCGGGCCTCGTGCCAGACCGCGTGTTCTTCGGGCATCTCGCGAACCGGCGTTTTCCGGTCACCTGGTGGATGCGCCGTCCCGACCAGCTCGACTACCTGCAGGAACCCGACTGCTTCCACGACCTGTTCGGCCATGTCCCGCTGCTGATCGACCCGGTGTTCGCCGACTACATGCAGGCGTACGGCCGCACCGCGCTCGCGGTCGCCGACGACGAAGCGGCGCTTGCGCGGCTCGCGCGCCTCTACTGGTATACAGTTGAATTCGGGCTGATCCGCGACCCGCGCGGCACGAACGGGCTGTCGATCTACGGCGCCGGGATCGTGTCGAGCAAGGGCGAGAGCCTGTACAGCCTCGAAAGCGCGGCGCCGAACCGGCTCGGCTTCGACCTCGAACGCGTGATGCGCACGAAGTACCGGATCGACACGTTCCAGAAGACCTACTTCGTGATCGACGATTTCGCGCAGCTGTTCGCGCTCGCCGACGTCGACGGCCGCGCGCTGGGCGACCGGCTCGCGGCCCTGCCCGAATTCGCGGCCGGCGCGGTGCTCGATACCGACCGCGTGCTGCATCGCGGCACGGGCGAAGGCTGGCCCGACGACGCCGACGCGTAACGCGCCAGCGCGCGCCAGCGCGCGCCGGATGCCGGATGCCGGATGCCGGATGCCGGATGCCGGGTGCCCGTCCGCCCGTCCCCGGATGGCCGTCCCACAACTATGAAACAATGACCGGTGCCGGCTGCGCCGCGCGGCGCAGCCGCGCACGAGCGCCGTTACCGAACGAGAGGTGCAAGATGATCCACAAGCTCACATCAGAAGAACGCAAGACCCGGCTCGAAGGCCTGCCGCTCTGGACGGCCGTGCCGGGCCGCGACGCGATCCAGCGCAGCCTGCGCTTCGCCGATTTCAACGAAGCGTTCGGCTTCATGACGCGCGTCGCGATCAAGGCGCAGGAAATGAACCACCATCCTGAATGGTTCAACGTGTACAACCGCGTCGACGTCACGCTGTCGACCCACGACGCCGACGGCCTGACCGAACGCGACATCGAGCTCGCGCTGTTCATCGACCGCGCCGGCGCGCACGCGAAACCCGCCGCCTGAGCCCTTCCTCTACCGCCGCGCATCGTTCGGTGCGCGGCGCGTCAACTTTTCATTTCGCTGAACGTTTTCTAGGATGTAGTCAGCGAAAGCCTTCAGCTTTCCAAGCCATCCTTAAGCCGCACGTAAGTCTCGTACGCTTTCCGCGCCTTGGGGTCCAAACCTTCCAGTTGCAGCGCGCTTTCGCGCTGTACAATCAGCAGCGCATACGGCTTGGAGAGCGCGCTGGCCTCTTCGCAGAGTTTGAGTTCGTCGCCGCTCGACGGCGAGCGGGCGCGCCAGAAATTGATCGCGGCTTCAAGGTCGTTGATCGAAATATCGGACATGATTGGATTTAATCGTTCGCTGGCCGCCATGCTTGATGTCACGCGATGCGGCGCCCCTGTGGAAACGGCTTCGTGCTGTCCGCGTGCCTGAACCGCCAACCCATTGTACTTGAGCGAACTTCATG
Organism: Burkholderia pyrrocinia; assembly: GCF_022809715.1. NCBI lineage: Bacteria > Pseudomonadati > Pseudomonadota > Betaproteobacteria > Burkholderiales > Burkholderiaceae > Burkholderia > Burkholderia pyrrocinia. The sequence continues at coordinate 101,791 of NZ_CP094459.1, read as the reverse complement.
CGACTCCTTCTGATCGAAGACGACCGCCCCATCGCACGCGGTATCCAGAGCAGCCTCGAGCAGGCTGGCTTCACCGTCGACATGGTGCATGACGGCATTTTTGCCGAACAGGCGCTGGCACAAAACCGCCACGAACTCGTGATCCTCGACCTCGGCCTGCCGGGCATCGACGGAATGACGCTGCTCACGCGCTTCCGCCAGACCAACCGCCACACGCCCGTGATCGTGCTGACCGCACGCGACGAGCTGAACGACCGGATCCAGGGCCTGAACTCGGGTGCCGACGACTACATGCTCAAGCCGTTCGAGCCGGCCGAGCTCGAAGCGCGCATCCGCGCGGTGATGCGCCGCAGCGGCCCGCACAGCGACATGCCGCGTCCGGAAGTGTCGCTCGGCGGCGTCCGCCTGTCGGGCGTCGACCGCCGCATCTTCAACGACGACAAGCCGCTCGAACTGTCGCCGCGCGAATTCGCGGTGCTCGAGATGCTGCTGTTGCGTCACGGCCGCGTCGTCAGCAAGGCCCAGTTGCAGGATCACCTCACGCACTTCGGCGGCGATCTCGGCGATACCGCGATCGAAGTCTATGTGCACCGCGTGCGCAAGAAACTCGAGCAGTGCCGCGTCGAAATCGTCACGGTGCGCGGCTTCGGCTACCTGCTGCAGGAAATCCGCCAGACGGCGAGCGTCTGAGCGGCCGCACACCGGCCGGCCGCGTGCCGCCGGCATGTGTGCCCTGCTCCGCGTCGCCACCCGGCGCACGACCGCGCCGCTCCCCGTGAGCGGCGCTTATCCATTTGCCCGTCGAAATGTCTCCTGATCCGGCTGTGACCACCAGCCTGCGCCGCTCGCTGCTCCGGCGCCTCGCCGCACCGCTGTCGATGCTCGCGCTGATGAGCGGCCTGATCGCCTACTGGCTCGCGTGGCAATACACGCAGCACGTGATCGACCGCTCGCTCGCCGATCTCGCGACCGCCATCTCGAAACAGATCCAGATCGCCGGCCCCGATGCGCCGTTCACGGTGCCGCCGCTCGCGCAGGCGATGTTCTCCGATCCGGCCGAAGCGCTGATCTACCGGATCAGCGACGGCGAACAGGAACTCGCCGGCGATCCGAAGCTGCCGCTGCGAGGCATCAACGTGCGCCGCATGCATCACGCGTACGTGTTCGAGGCCGAGTACGACAACCGTGCGGTGCGCGTCGCGCAGGTGCGCGTCGACGATGTCGAAGGCGGCAAGCCGATGGTCGTCGAGGTCGCGCAGCCGGTGCGGCACCGCTACCGGATCGCGGCCGAATTCCTCGTCGCGATCATGATGCCACTGCTGCTGCTGCTGCTCGCGGGCTGGGGCATCGTGTGGCGCGTCGTGAACCAGCAGCTCGGCCCGCTCACGCATCTCGCCGATTCGCTGAACCGGCAGACTCACACGTCGCTGGAACCGGTCGACGAAACCGAGGTGCCGCTGGAGATCCGGCCGCTGACGAGCGCGATGAATGCGCTGCTCGGCCGCCTGAAGACCGCGCTCGACGCGCAACGCAAGTTCATCGCCGATGCCGCGCACCAGTTGCGCACACCGCTCACGGCCGTGAAGCTGCATGCGGAGCAGGCGGCCGTCGCACGCGACCCGCACCAGACCTTCGCCGCGGTGCGCGAACTGCGCGCGGCCGCCGACCGCGCGGTGCGGCTGTCGAACCAGTTGCTGTCGCTCGCGCGCGCGGAGCCGGGCGAACAGGCCGCGCGGTTCGTCGACGTCGATCTCGCGGCGATGGCGTTCGAAACGGGTGCCGAGTGGGTGCCGCGTGCGCTCGCGTCGCATGTCGACCTCGGCTTCCAGCGCAGCGACGACCCCGGCGACGACGAGAAGCTGATCGTGCGCGGCAACCCGGTGCTGCTGCGCGAGGTGATCGCGAACCTGCTCGACAATGCGCTGAAATACGTGCCGCTCGCGCGGCCGGACGGCGCGCGGATCACGGTGAACGTCGCACGCAGTGCGCTCGAAGACGGCCAGCCGGCCGCCGAGATCGTCGTCGAGGACAACGGCCCGGGCGTGCCCGCGAACCAGCAGTCCGACCTGTTCAAGCGCTTCTTCCGCGGCGACGCGCAAAGCGGCAACGGCGTCGAGACGGGGGCCGGGCTCGGCCTCGCGATCGTGCACGACATCATCGCGATGCATGGCGGCACCGTGTCGTACGAGGATGCGTCGGAAGGCGGTTCGCGCTTCGTGGTGCGGGTGCCGCTCGCCCAGCGCACGGAGAAACCGGCCAGCGAAACGCCGGCCGCCGCGTCGGCGCATTGAGCGGCCATCGGGCGATTCGCGTCGGGCGAGCGTTGACCGGGCCGCCCGACGGATAAGGAAACGGGAAGGACTGCCGCGCAACGCGACGGCCGTCTGCGGAATCGGCAGCGCACGATGCGCCGCCGCCGGTTTCACTTCTTGTTTTTCTTGTCCTTCGCGCCGGACTCGGACTTGCCGTCCTTCTTGTCCTTCTTCTTTTTCTTCTTCTCGCCGTCGTCCGACGTCGCGAGCAGCGTGCCGCGGCACGAAGCCGCGCCGCAATGGCATGCGTATTCGCGCTTGAGCTTCTTCGTCAGCTTCGCGTCGATCACGAGGCCGTAGTCGTAGAACAGCTCCTCTTCCGGCCCGATGTCGCGCAGCGCGTGGATATATACGCGGCCTTTGACCTCCTCCGCTTCGCAGTTCGGCGCGCACGAATGGTTGATCCAGCGCGCGCTGTTGCCGTCGATCTTGCCGTCGATCACGCCGCCTTCGTCCAGTGCGAAGTAGAACGTATGGTTCGGCTCGCTCGGATCGTGCGGATGGCGACGCAGCGCTTCCTTCCACGAGATTCGCTCGCCCTTGTATTCCACTACGCGTTCGCCGGCCCTGATCGGCGCCACCGCGAACACGCCCTTGCCGTGTACTCCCGAGCGGCGCACCGCGATCCTGCGTGAACTCATCGAACGAATCCTTGTGAAGACGAATGAATGGAAGACAGCCGCGATCGCGACCTGGCGCGCGCCAAACGAAAACGCGGCACCGGTCGGTGCCGCGTCGGGGCATGCGGCGAATCACCCGCATCCTACACGTTCGATATTGCTTCGTTCAACATCGCGCGCAATATTGCGCGCTCGACGCGTCAACGCTGGCCGAACGCGATGTCGCCGAACAACGCCTTGTGCTCGCGCGGCTGCGAGCGCCAGTACTGCGGCGGCGCCGTCACCTGCGCACCGAGCTCGGCCGCCGCGTGCCACGGCCAGCGCGGGTCGTACAGCATCGCGCGCGCCATCGCGACGAAATCGGCATCGCCGGCCTCGATGAGCCGGTCCGCATGCGCGGGCTCGTTGATCAGGCCGACCGCCATCGTCGGCATGCCGACCGCGCGCTTCACGGCCTGTGCGAACGGCACCTGGTAGCCGGGCGACAGCGGAATCTTCTGCAGCGGCGACACGCCGCCGGACGACACGTCGATCCAGTCGCAGCCACGGCGCTTCAGTTCGTGCGCGAACGCAATCGTGTCGTCGAGCTCCCAGCCGCCTTCGACCCAGTCGGTCGCGGACACGCGCACGCCGACCGGCCGGTCCTCCGGAAACGCCGCGCGCACGATCTCGAAGATCTCGAGCGGAAAACGCATCCGGTTTTCGCGCGAGCCGCCGTATTCGTCGGTGCGCCGGTTCGCGAGCGGCGACAGGAACTGGTGCAGCAGGTAGCCGTGCGCCGCATGCACTTCGATCGCGTCGATGCCGAGCCGCGCGGCACGCCTCGCGGCAGCCGCGAACGCATCGCGGATCCGGTTCAGGCCCGCGGCGTCGAGCGCGAGCGGCGGCGTCTCGCCTTCCTTGTGCGGTACGGCCGACGGCCCGTGCGGCAGCCAGCCGCCGTCGGCGACGGACACGAGCTGACCGCCCTGCCAGGGCACGTCGCTCGACGCCTTGCGCCCCGCATGCGACAACTGCATCGCGACGCGGACCGGCGAATGCTTGCGGATCGCGGCCAGCACGGGCTTCAGCGCGGCTTCGGTTACATCGTCCCAAAGGCCGAGGTCGCCGTGCGTGATGCGCCCGTCGGGTTCCACCGCAGTCGCCTCGATGCACAGCAGGCCCGCACCCGACAGCGCGAGATGGCCGAGGTGAATCATGTGCCAGTCGGTCGCTTCGCCGCGTTCGGCCGAATACTGGCACATCGGGGAGATCACGATCCGGTTCGGAAGGGTCACGCCGCGCAGCGTGAACGGGGAAAACAGCGCAGTCATGGAAGCCGCTCGCCTGGAAAGGGAAAGAGCGAACGAGCGTAGCACGCAGGCTCGAAGCGTGCAGATGGCCCAAACGATAGTAAGCGGATGGTCAGGTACGGCCGGCAGCAGGTTGCCGGCGCGGCGGGAACCGCGTTGCAAGCAGCAATGCGCCGGCCTGCAACGGATGCGGGCCGGGCCAAGGATTCGCGGCGAACGGCGCCGCCCGCGGCGTCACAGCCCGATGCTGTCGAGCCACTCCGCGAACATGCGCCGCGCGGCCGTCTCGAGCGCGGGGCCGTGTTGCGCGGTATCGGCGCGCAACTGGCGGGCGTCGATGCCCGGCGTCGCCGCGATTTCGCCGGCGTTCCCGATCAGCCAGGGTTCGAAGCGGTCAGTGCGGATTTCCGGATGGCATTGCAGCGCCAGCACGTGCTGCCCCCATGCGAATGCCTGGTGGCGGCAGGCCGGCGTCGATGCGAGATGGATCGCGCCGCCCGGCAGGTCGAACGTATCGCCGTGCCAGTGCAGCATCGATGTCGCCGCGCCATCGAGATGGCGCAACGGCGACGCGCGGCCGGCATCGGTGAGCGTCAGCGGCGCCCAGCCGAGTTCGTGCTGCGCGGCCGGATAGACGCTCGCACCGAGCGCACGGGCGATGAACTGCGCGCCGAGGCAGATACCGAGGATCGGCAGCCCAGCGTCGATGCGCTGGCGCACGAGCGCCGCGAGCGGCGCGATCGTCGGATACTGCGCATCGTCGTACACGCTGAGCGGCCCGCCGAGCACGACGAACAGCGACGGCTGGAGCACGTCGAGCACCTCGAACCGCGACGACCCGACGTCTACATAGCGCACCCGCCGGCCCCGTTCGCCGAGCACCTGCTCGAAGCTCCCGAGATCCTCGAAATGCACATGGCGGATCGCCACGACTTCAGCGTTCATCATCGGCCTCCCGGTCGATCGACGGACGTCAGCCTGCGAAAATCTTCCAGGTCTTCTTCTGCGTCGCCGCGTCGGCTTCTTCCTGCACCGAGCAGTCGAGACGCAGGTCGCTGTCGGCCATCGAGATGTCGAGCGCCGCGCAGTAATGCACGGTCTTCTTCGACAGCTTGCCCGGCTGGAAGTGGGCGCACGTCACGCACATGCGCTGCGGCGGCGTCGCGCCGGCCACCTGCAGCTCGCGCAGCGTCTTCAGCAGCGCGCGATACAGTGCGCCCTGCTCGTCCGCGCCGAGCTTGCCGACCGCTTTCGTCAGGAATTCAGGCCATTGCAGCGCCTTCTTCGCGGCCGTGCGGCCACGGGCCGACAGGCGCACGGCCAGTGCGCGGCCGTCGTCCAGCGCACGACGCTTCTCGACGAGCCCCTTCGTCTCGAGCGTGCTGACCGCATCGCTCGTGGTCGCCGCGGTGAGCTGCGTCTCGCGCGCGATCTCGCCGAGCCGCATCGGGCCCTTGCGCTGCAGCAGCAGCACGAGGATCTCGCCCTGCGTCGGCGTCAGGCCCGCGCCTTCCGCCCAATCCCATGCCTGGCTTCGCATGGCCGTACTCAACCGCAGCAGGCTGTGGGTGACACGTCCCGAAGCCTGGTTCCCGTAAACGCCTTCGCTCATAGTCTTTTCGCTTTGCCGCCGCCCGGAATGCCGAGCGGCCGTAGTGTGGAGATCGAATGTCCATCTCAAAACAGACGCGCTCTTGCGAGTGCGTCAGCACGGCCGTCGCGAGGCACACGCGGCGGTCGCATTCGCGGCGACCGGTGAGACACGCGTCGTTCCGGTGTCCGCAAAGCCGACATTCTAAGCGAGAGCGGAAAATCGCACAGCTAAGTTATCCCCTGCATTCTGTGGAAAATCGCTGGATAACTGAATTTTTTCGTTGTGCCTGCAATGCCGCGCACCCGCGGAACGGGGCGCATCGGCATTTTCCTGTTCGGATCGGCCATCGGGGGAATGGCAATGATCCACCGGGTTACCCCGCCCGCAGAGCGTTGACTTTGCAGAGGAATGTCGGGTTATCCACAGATTTTCAGGGCGACTGGCAACGATTTCGGCCTGAAACCGGGCCGACCGTCGTTCAGCGAATCGCGACGCGGTCGAGCCTGTAATCTGCAAAACATTTTTTCATTCGCGCCAGCGTAAGCACTGCTGCCGGACCGTTTCGTTCAGCGATTTTTCCTGTTTGAAAACGGTTCTCAACCACGATGCGTCGTTCACGCGCGCCTTGGCAAGCGCACCGATCTCGTCGAGCGCCGCGCGAGAACCGAGCGCAGCCGCATGCGGCGCGATCCGGTCGAGCGTGTCGAGGATGTCTTCTGCGATCGTGCGGCGTTCACCTGTCTGAGGATTCACGCAGGTGCCCTCGAGCCCGAAGCGGCACGCTTCGAAACGGTTGAACGTATAGACGAGGTAGTCGTCCTCCGACAGCTTCAGCGGCCGGTCGGTCAGCAGGTAGCGCGCGAGCGTCTGGATGTAGCAGGCGATCGCCGCCGCGCGGTCGACCGACAGCGGCGTATCCATCACGCGCACCTCGATCGTCCCGTAGCCGGGCTTCGGGCGGATGTCCCAGTAGAAGTCCTTCATCGAGTTGACGACGCCCGTGTTCACCATCTTCATGAAGTACTCCTCGAAGCTGTCCCAGGTCAGCACGAACGGCGCGCGGCCCGACAGCGGGAACGCGAACACCGAATTCAGGCGTGCCGAATGGAAGCCCGTGTCGACGTTCTGCACGAACGGCGACGACGCGGACAGCGCGATGAAGTGCGGAATGAAGCGCGACATCGAGTGCAGCAGGAACAGCGCGCTGTCGGGATCGGGACAGCCGATGTGCACGTGCTGGCCGAACACGGTGAACTGTTTGGCCAGATAGCCGTATAGCTCGGAGATGTACTGGAAGCGCGGCGCATCGTAGATCTGCCGGTCGCTCCATTGCTGGAACGCGTGCGTGCCGCCGCCGGCGAGCCCGACGTTGAGCTGGTCGGCCGCCTTCACGAGCACGTCGCGGATCGCGTGCAGTTCGCTGACCGCCTGCTCGTGCGAATGGCAGATGCCGGTCGACAGCTCGATCATGCTCTCGGTGATTTCGGGCGTGATGTTGCCCGGAAAGGTCTCGCCCTGGATCAGGCGCATCAGGTCGGATGCAGCCTTGGTCAGGTCGTAGTTGTGCGTGTTGACGACCTGGATCTCCAGTTCGACACCGAACGTGAACGGTTCGGAATTGACGAAGGTTTCGAGTGCCATGGCAGGTTCCGGAATCAGTTGCTGTCGCTGCGTTCGCCGACCGCCGACAGGCAGCGGTAGACCACGAACGGGCTGACGAGCTGCAGGATCACGATCGTGCACATCACGATCGCACGCAGGTGCGGGTCGAAATTCGGATAGAGCTGGTAGGTGTCGTCGACGAGCAGGTACGACAGCGCGGACATCGGCGTGAGCGCGATGCCGAGCGCGACGCCCTGCTTCATCCCGATGCCGCTCGGCTTCGCGAACGCGACGACGCCGGCCAGCTTCGCGACGAGCCGCGTGACGATCAGCACGATCGAGAGCAGCCCGCCGAGCGCGATGTCGCCCCACGTGAACGACGTGAGCGTCAGCACGAACAGGACCACCGTCAGCAGCCAGCCGGCCGTGCCGAAATGCTCGGGCCACAGCTGCGGACGCGCTTCGAGGTTCTTCACGATGATGCCCGCGAGCAGCAGCGTGAGCAGCGTCGACAGCTTCAGCGCCTGTGCCACCGCGATCGCCAGCATCACGAGCCCGAACAGCGCGACGAACGAATGCTCGTCGCGCATCGTCGACGTCATGTGGCGAAACAGGAAATTGCACGAACGCGCGACGAGATACGCGACGATGAACGAACCGGCGATCAGGTAGAGCGGCTGCAGGATCGTCGCGAACACGTTGCCGTACGCTTCCTGGTGCAGCCAGCTCGTGACGAGCTTGGTCAGCACGATCGCGTACACGCTGTTGAGCGCGGTCAGCGTGATGAGGCGCTGCGACACCTGCCCTTCCGCGCGCAGTTCGGTCTTGAGCTGGATCACCATCGACGGCGACGTCGCGATCGCGATCGCCGACAGCACGAGTGCAACCATTCCCGACACACCGAGCGCAAGCATCACGAACAGCACGAGCACGAACGTCAGCGTGGCTTCCGCGAGACTCGACGCGACGAGCCACGGATTGCGCCGGATCCAGCGCAGGTCGAGGCGGCTGCCGAGCTCGAACAGCAGCAGGCCGAGCGCGACGTCGATCAGCAGCCGCGAGGTTTCGTCGGTGCTCGCGTCGATCACGCCGAATCCGAACGAACCGGCGACGAGACCGATCACCGCATAACCGGTGATGCGCGGCAGGCGCCATGCGCGATAGCACAGTTCGCCACACAGGCCGGCCGCGAACAGCGCGAGCCCGGCCCAGAACACGGCATCCGGCGCGAGCGGCCAGTTGGGCAGGAATGAGAACGCCGACTTCATCGTGGTGACTTCTCCTTTGGAAGCAACCGCCAGCGACGCGGGGTCAAGCGTCAGAAATGGATGCGCGCCGGCTGGGTATCGCCCCGAATGTGATTGTTGTGGTCGACGACGGCGGGACATGGGGTCCGCCTGTTCCGCCATCCGGCGGAAAGTCGCACAGGTTGCCGATCTGGATTGTCGGCCTGGTGTGTGAACGGACTGCGCAGTCTCGAAGATTCAGATTCGAAACCGTGCCGACCGTTCCATTGAAGCTTGTCCGGCGCCTGGCCGGACGAACGCGAAGGAAACCGATTGTGCCACAGCTTTTTCGGTCTGGAACCCATTGAATCGACTCGCGGCGCTGTGCGGCACCACAGGTCTTTGGTTTCAAAGGTTTACCTGTATATATACGTAGTAGAAGTTAACAAAGGACGCACAGTTCTGTGGATAACTTCGGTTTACGCTGACGGATCAATGCGTTGGCGAAACCATAACCCGTTGCACAGGCTGTTCGTGCACAGAAGTTTGAGATGAGCAACTTTGGGGCCGTTTCACAGCTGTGCCGAGTTGCCCAGTTTACGTCCACTGTGATTACACATGAAGTGCGTGTGGATTTCGCAAGGTTATCCACAGCGCCGGGTGGATAACCTTGCACGGGGAAGCCGGAAAACTGTGAGCGATTCGTGCGACAGGAAGCCGGTCAGCCGGCCGAGCCGACGCGGCGCGCGCGCAGCGCGCGGATCAGGAAGCGGGCGGGATCGACGGCTTCGGCGAGTTCGCGCTCGAGCGGCCACGGCTCGCCTTCGAGCTGCGATGCGATCAGTTCGGCGCCGAGCGCGGCCCACACGAGGCCGCGCGAGCCAAAGCCGAATGCGCCGTAGAGGCCGGGCGTGCGCGGCAGGTCGCGCGCCTTTGCGCCGCTCAGCGCGCGTGCGTTCGCAACGGCCTGCGTTTCGTCCGCGAGCGGTCCGATCAGCGGCAGGCGATCGGCGACGACCCAGCGGAATGCAACGCGGCCGCGCAGCGTGCCCAGGTCCGGCACGTCGCCGATCAGGCCCGGCAGCAGGTGCCGCACGCGGTCGAGGTTTTCGATGTGACCGGCCGCGCGCATCGCCGGATCGACGTCGTCGGGTTCGAACGTCGCGCCGATCAGCAGCGTGCCGTCGTCGAGCGGCACCGCGTAACCGTCGCCGATCGCCGGGCACGGCAACGGCGCCGCGGTGCCGGGCGGCAGCAGCGTGAGTTGACCGCGCACCGGTTGCAGCACGACATGCTGCAGCCCCGCGAGACGCACGGCGTCGCCCGCGTTCGCAAGCACGACGACGGGCGCTTCGGCCAGCGTGCCGCCCGTCGAATCAAACGCATGCCATGTGTCGCCCCGCCGCTCGAGCCGCGCGACACCGGTAGACGCGAGCAAGCGCACGCGTTCGCCGGCCGCCGCGCATTGCGCCGCGCACAGCCCGGCCGGCCAGACGGCGCCGCCATGCGGAAACAGCAGGCCGCCATGCGCGACCGGCAGGTTCAGATGCGCGCGCGCGGCATCGGTATCGAGCAGCGACGCATAGTCGGATGGTGCGCCGAACGCATCGAATGCATCGCGCATCCGCGCGAAGTCGTCGGCCGATTCGGCGAGATGGATCATCCCGTGCGTGCTGCGCGCGAACGCATGGCCCGCGCGTTCGAGTGCGCGCCAGCGTGCGATCGCGTGCAGGAAGCCGCTGCGCGTGAGCCGGCTTGCGACGTTGTCGTCGCGTGTCATCAGCGGATGGAATACGCCGGCCGGATTGCCCGACGCTTCGCTCGCGATCCGTTCGTGCCGCTCGATCAGCGTGACTTCCCAGCCGCGCGCGGCCAGGCGTTCGACGACCGCGCAGCCGGCCAGGCCCGCGCCGATCACGATCGCGCGGCGCGCCGCAACGGGCAGTGCGCGCGGCGGCTCGTGCCGGCGCGCGCGCCAGCGCGGCGCATATTCGCCGACGAGCGAATCGTCGACTTCGCGATACGTGAAACCCGATTCGCCGAGTGCGTGTTTCACGGCGCCGGAATTCGCATGCGTTGCAAACGTCGCGCCTTCGCCGGCGATTTTCGCGAGCGCACGAACCACGTCGGTCGCGCAGAGATCCGCGTCGCCCGACGACGTGAAGCCGTCAAGATAAAACGCATCGGCGCGCGCGACGAGCTTGGTCAGCATGTCGACTGCATCGCCGAACGCGAGCGTGAGCACCACGCGCCCTGCGTCGAATTCGAGCCGGTGCAGGCCCGGCACGAGCATCGGCCAGGCGTCGACCAGTGCATCGACGTCGGCCGATATGGTTGTGTTCGCAACGATATGCGAAACCGCGCGGCGCAAATCGTCGCGCGAGAACGGATGCGGCTCGACTGCGACGAAATGCAGCCGCTCGCAGCGCACCGGATCGTCGCGCCACGCGGCCCATGTCGCGAGGAAGTGGCTGCCTGCGCCGAATCCCGTCGCGACGATCGTGAATGCGCGGCGGCCTTGCCAGCGCGCCGGCAGCCCGTTGCCGGAGACGCACAGGTGATGCGCAAGCGCACCTGATGCGCCGCGATGGAGGTCGCCGTACTCGGGCGAAACGAGCGTGCCGTCGTCGCGAAGCGCGAGCGTGGCGGGAACAAGTCGGTCGGGCATGCGAAACAAAAAACGTGGCAGCCAAGCCTGGCAAGGGATTGCGCGGGGTCGTCCGAGCGGCCGTTGGAAAAAGCCAACGGGGCGGCGCACGGGCGGACCGCGCTGCGTATCCTGTCCGGTTGGCGCAGGTCAAAAAACGGGCAATCGACGATTCATTCGGCGAAATACTGATGAAAATCTTTGAAACCCTTGTCGTTATTGGGTTTGCGCTGCGCTATCATAGCAACGCCGTACCGCGGGGTGGCCGCCGGCAAGCCGGAGGGCGCGTCGCGCGGGCCAGGATTCGGCGCTGTGTCGTCGGAGTCTGACTCTCGACGGCACGGTTCGCGCACGTATAATCGGCGCGTTCGCGCTGTTCGTGTCAACCTAACCTGATAAAGGAACCTTAATGAACAAACAGGAACTGATCGACGCCGTCGCCGCCCAAACGGGCGCCAGCAAGGCTCAAACCGGCGAAACGCTGGACACGCTGCTCGAAGTCATCAAGAAGGCCGTGTCGAAGGGTGATGCGGTTCAGCTGATCGGCTTCGGCAGCTTCGGTTCGGGCAAGCGCGCAGCACGTACGGGCCGCAACCCGAAGACCGGCGAAACCATCAAGATCCCGGCAGCCAAGACGGTCAAGTTCACGGCTGGCAAGGCGTTCAAGGACGCCGTCAACAAGCGTTAAACCAGCGCCTGTTCCAGAAAAAAACCCGCCTTTCGGCGGGTTTTTTGTTGGGCGCGCGCGGCATTTTCGCCACAGTCCGCGCCGCTCTTGCAAGATTTAACGGTTGTTTTTACAAGCCGTTACCACGCCGTTACGCGTGCACGATTTGCGTGTCGCCGTGATCGTCGTCGTCGTGCGAATCGACATCCCACGCCGGGAACGGATCGTCGAACGCGCTCCATCCCGCCGCGCCGACGGCGAATTCCGCATCGGTCAGCAGGCACGCGTCGAGCTTCTCGCGCCATGCATCGGCATCGAGCGCGATGCCGATCAGCACGAGTTCCTGCCGGCGATCGCCGACCGTGCGATCGTCGAGATCGCCGTGCCATTCGGCGCGGATTTCGGCGAGCAGCTCGTCGTCGTCCGGCCATTCCGCGCGATCCTGCGCGGCCCACCAGAGACCCGCCGGGCCATGCCGGCATACGCCGCCCGCCTGCGACAGCGAGCCCGCGATGTCGTTGCGCGTCGCGAGCCAGAAGAAGCCCTTGCTGCGCAGCACGCCCGGCCACTCCTGGTGCAGCAGCGCCCAGAGTCGTGCCGGATGGAACGGCCGGCGCGCGCGGTAAACAAAATTGCCGATCCCGAATTCGTCGGCTTCGCCGTGCACGTGCGCATGATGTTCGTCATGGCAGTCTGGGTCGTCGCAATGCGTGTGATCGTGATCGAGCGACGCGAGCCAGCCCGGCGCATTCGCGGCCTCGTCGAAATCGAAGCGGCCCGTGTTCAGCACTTCGTCGAGCGGCACGTTGCCGAACCTCGACACGACCTGGTGCGCGCGCGGATTGAGCCGCGCGAGGATGTGCTGCAGGCGCGCGAGTTCGTCCGTGCCGACGAGATCGGCCTTGTTGATCACCAGCACGTCGCAGAATTCGATCTGCTCGATCAGCAGTTCGACGAGCGTGCGGTCGTCTTCGTCCGATGCGGCGATGCCGCGCGTCGCGAGCGCGTCGTCGGAGCCGTAGTCGCGCAGGAAGTTGTACGCGTCGACCACGGTGACGAGCGTGTCGAGCCGCGCGATTTTCGACAGCGACTCGCCGTCGTCGTCGACGAACGTGAAGGTTTCGGCGATCGGCATCGGCTCCGCGATACCGGTCGATTCGATCATGATCGCGTCGAAGCGGCCTTCGGACGCGAGGTTGCGAATCTCGACGAGCAGGTCGTCGCGCAGCGTGCAGCAGATGCAGCCGTTCGACATTTCGACGAGGCGTTCCTCGACGTGCGACAGCGCCTGCGCGTCGCGCACGAGCGACGCGTCGATGTTGACCGCCGCGAGATCGTTGACGATCACGGCGACTTTCAGGCCCGCTCGGTTCGCGAGGACGTGATTGAGCAGCGTGGTCTTGCCGGCGCCGAGGAAGCCGGACAGCACGGTGACGGGCAACGGCTGGTTCATTGCGGTACACACCAACGGAAAAGATGAAAAAGCGGCCGCGGCGCCCTTCCGGGGCGCGATCGGCCCGCGGACGGGCGAACCTGCGGCGTGAGCCCGCATTGTGCATCAAACGCGCGCCGGCCGGCCGGCGCCGCGTCAGGCCGCGATGCGGCGCGGCGTCACGGCGAGGGCGGCAGCAGCTTCCATTGCGTCAGGATGCCGGCGATCTGACGCGCGTACTTGTCGCGCAGCGACGGCGTTTCGGAATGGTAGGCGCCGATGGCCTGCCACGTGTTGCCGTAGCGGTTCATCTTCTGTTTCAGATGCCACGCGGCGATGTATACGTTCTTGCACGGTTCCATCAGCGTGCCGCGGTCGATCCCGTAGCGCGACAGCGTCGACAGGTGGACCGAATTGATCTGCATCAGGCCGTAGTCGATCGAGCCGTTCGTGTTCTTGTTCAGCGCGCCGGGCCGGTTGCGCGATTCCTGCCAGGCGATCGCGCGCAGGATCAGCGGATTGACCTGCTGGTATCTGGCCGCTTCGTCGAAACAATCCGCGCGAGCGTTTGCGCTGGCGAACCACACGCCGGCGGCGATCCACGCAATCGAAGCGAACCGTCTGTTCATGGTGCGAAAACGAAAGGAAAATGCGTGAGAGTCGGGAAAACCCGTGCCTGTTATTCGTGCGGCGAGAAACCCGTCGCACGTATCATACCGACAGTCCGTCAGGTTGCGACATGCGGAAATACGACAGCCGGGTTATACCGCATTTCCGTGTCGGTTCATCTCGAAACGGGGGCGATGGCCGGCATGCCGATATAGCACCGAATCTTACATATCACATACGACTCGCCCGATACATGTCGTATGTGAGACAGTCTTCGGATCAATGTGATATTTCGGACATGAAAAACTGCTAATGTCGCCTTTTTCGGACTTGGATCCCAGCACTACCGCCGGAAGCGGCCTGAGCCGGCATCGACCCATTCATCCATGACAAGAAATCGCTTCGTTATGCGGCGCATTGCCACGACCCTCGTCGTCGCCGGCATCATCGTCTCGCAGGCCGCCTACGCTCAGGTCACGCTCAACTTCGTGAATGCGGATATCGACCAGGTCGCGAAGGCGATCGGCGCCGCAACCGGCAAGACCATCATCGTCGACCCCCGTGTGAAGGGGCAGCTCAACCTCGTTGCCGAACGTCCGGTGCCGGAAGACCAGGCGCTGAAGACGCTGCAGTCGGCACTGCGCATGCAGGGCTTCGCGCTCGTGCAGGATCACGGCGTACTGAAGGTCGTGCCCGAGGCCGACGCGAAGCTGCAGGGCGTGCCGACCTATGTCGGCAATGCGCCGCAGGCGCGCGGCGACCAGGTGATCACGCAGGTGTTCGAGCTGCACAACGAATCGGCGAACAACCTGCTGCCCGTGCTGCGGCCGCTGATCTCGCCGAACAACACGGTGACGGCCTACCCGGCGAACAACACGATCGTCGTGACCGACTATGCGGACAACGTGCGCCGCATCGCGCAGATCATCGCGGGCGTCGACAGCGCCGCAGGCGCGCAGGTGCAGGTCGTTCCGCTGCGCAACGCGAACGCGATCGACCTCGCCGCACAGTTGCAGAAAATGCTCGATCCGGGCGCGATCGGCAACAGCGATGCAACGCTGAAGGTGTCGGTCACGGCCGACCCGCGCACCAACTCGCTGATGCTGCGCGCGTCGAGCGCATCGCGCCTCGCGGCCGCGAAGCGCCTCGTGCAGCAGCTCGACGCGCCGAGCGCGGTGCCCGGCAACATGCACGTCGTGCCGCTACGCAACGCCGACGCGGTGAAGCTCGCGAAGACGCTGCGCGGGATGCTCGGCAAGAGCGGCAGCGACAGCGGCTCGTCGGCATCGTCCAACGATGCGAACAGCTTCAACCAGAGCGGCGGCTCGTCGTCGAGCGGCAACTTCTCGACCGGCACGTCCGGCACCCCGCCGCTGCCGTCGGGCGGTCTCGGCGGTTCGTCGTCCTCGTCGGGGGGGTACGGCGGCTCGTCGGGCAGCGGTGGCGGTCTCGGCAGCGCCGGCCTGCTCGGCGGCGACAAGGACAAGGGCGACGACAACCAGCCGGGCGGGATGATCCAGGCCGATGCGGCGACCAACTCGCTGATCATCACCGCGTCCGATCCGGTTTACCGGAACCTGCGCTCGGTGATCGACCAGCTCGACGCGCGGCGTGCGCAGGTCTATATCGAAGCGCTGATCGTCGAGCTGAACTCGACGACGCAGGGCAACCTCGGCATCCAGTGGCAGGTGGCGAGCGGCCAGTTTCTCGGCGGCACGAACCTGAACCCCACGCAAGGTCTGGGCAACAGCATCGTCAACCTGACGACCGGCGGCACGGCAGCCACCACCGGGCTGGCGGCCAACCTCTCGACGCTGACCCAGGGCCTCAACATCGGCTGGCTGCACAACATGTTCGGCGTGCAGGGGCTCGGAGCACTGCTGCAGTATTTCGCGGGCGTGAGCGATGCGAACGTGCTGTCGACGCCGAACCTGATCACGCTCGACAACGAGGAAGCGAAGATCGTCGTCGGCCAGAACGTGCCGATCGCGACCGGTTCGTATTCGAACCTGACGAGCGGCACGACGAGCAATGCGTTCAATACCTACGACCGTCGCGACGTCGGCCTGACGCTGCACGTGAAGCCGCAGATCACCGACGGCGGGATCCTGAAGCTGCAGCTCTATACCGAGGATTCGGCGGTCGTCGCCGGCACCACGAGCGCGCAGACCGGCCCGACCTTCACGAAGCGCTCGATCCAGTCGACGATCCTGGCCGACAACGGCGAGATCATCGTGCTCGGCGGCTTGATGCAGGACAACTATCAGGTGTCGAACAGCAAGGTGCCGCTGCTCGGCGACATCCCGTGGATCGGCCAGTTGTTCCGTTCGGAATCGAAGCAGCGCGCGAAAACCAACCTGATGGTGTTCCTGCGTCCGGTGATCATCTCCGATCGCAGTACCGCGCAGGAAGTCACGGCCAACCGCTACGACTACATCCGGGGCGTGACGGGCGCGTACAAGTCGGACAACAACGTGATTCGCGACAAGGACGACCCGATCGTCCCGCCGATGCCGCTCGGCCCGAGCCAGGGTGGCACACCGGCAGGGAACCTGTTCGATCTCGACAAGATGCGCCGCCAGCAGGTGCAGCGTCAGGTCGTGCCGGTCCCGGCCCAACCGTTGCCGGAGCAGACGCCCGCGCAGCCGCAGAGCGTGCCGCAGCAGGCGGTGCCGCAACAGCCGCTGACCGCCCCGGGAGCCTCGCAGTGAGCGACGTGCGCGCGTCTTCCGCCCACGACGGCGCGCCGGGCGAACGGCAGCCGCCGTCGCCGCTCGCTGCGCGCCTGTTGCCGTACGGCTTCGCGAAGAGCGGCCAGGTGCTGATCGCGCACCAGCTCGACGACACGCTCGAGGTGTGGATCAGCGAACGCACGAGCGACGCCGCGCTCGCGGAGATCGCGCGCAACTTCGGCTCGATTTCCGTGCACCGCGTGCCGGCCGACGAGCTCGCGCAGGCGATCAACCAGGCATACGCGCGCCAGGACGGCAGCGCCGCGCAGGTGGTCGGCGAGGTCGAAGGCGAAGTCGATCTGTCGCGGCTGATGCAGGACATCCCCGAGGTCGAGGATCTGCTCGAATCGGAAGACGACGCGCCGATCATCCGGATGATCAACGCGCTGCTCACGCAAGCGGCGCGCGAACAGGCATCGGACATTCACATCGAGCCGTTCGAGAACTCGTCCGTCGTGCGTTTTCGCGTCGACGGCACGCTGCGCGACGTCGTGCGCCCGAAGAAGGCGCTGCACGGCGCACTGATCTCGCGGATCAAGATCATGGCGCAGCTCGACATCGCGGAGAAACGGCTGCCGCAGGACGGCCGCATCACGCTGCGCGTCGGCGGCCGGCCGGTCGACGTGCGCGTGTCGACGCTGCCGACCGGGCACGGCGAGCGCGCGGTGCTGCGTCTGCTGGAAAAGGATGCGAAGCGCCTGAACCTCGAAGCGCTCGGGATGGGTCGCGACACGCTCGTCCAGTTCGACAAGCTGATCGCGCGACCGCACGGCATCGTGCTCGTCACGGGCCCGACGGGCTCGGGCAAGACGACGACGCTGTATGCGTCGATGTCGCGGCTCGAAACCGCGACGACCAACATCATGACCGTCGAGGATCCGATCGAATACGACCTCGGCGGCATCGGCCAGACGCAGGTGAACGAGCGGATCGGGATGACCTTTGCCCGTGCGCTGCGCTCGATCCTGCGCCAGGATCCGGACGTGATCATGATCGGCGAAATCCGTGACCTCGAAACTGCGCAGATCGCGGTGCAGGCGTCGCTGACGGGCCACCTCGTGCTCGCGACGCTGCACACGAACGATGCGGCATCGGCCGTCACGCGTCTGACCGACATGGGCGTCGAGCCGTACCTGCTCGCATCGTCGCTGCTCGGCGTGCTCGCGCAGCGCCTGGTGCGGCAGCTCTGCCCCGTCTGCAAGGAAGAGCGGCACGAGGATGGCCGCACGCTATGGCATCCGGTCGGCTGCGACAAGTGCGGGCATTCGGGCTACGCGGGCCGGCGCGGCGTATACGAGCTGCTGCTGGTCGACGACTCGATCCGCTCGCTGATCCATCGCAACGCGGCCGACGCGGAGATCCTGGCCACCGGCCGCGCGGAAGGGATGCGCACGCTGCGCGACGACGCCGAACGCTGGCTCGCGGCCGGCGCGACGTCGCTCGAGGAAGTGCTGCGCGTGACGGGAGGCGCATAGCGCGATGCCGGCATTCCGTTTCGAAGCGATCGATGCGGCGGGACACCCACAGAAAGGCGTCATCGATGCCGACAGCGCGCGTGCCGCGCGTGGCCAGTTGCGCACGCAGGGGCTCACGCCGCTCGTCGTCGAGCCGGCCGCCAGCGCAACGCGCGGCGCGCGTACGCAGCGGCTCGCGTTCGGCCGCAAGCTGTCGCAGCGCGAACAGGCGATCCTCACGCGCCAGCTCGCGAGCCTGCTGATCGCGGGGCTGCCGCTCGACGAGGCGCTCGGCGTGCTGACCGAGCAGGCCGAGCGCGACTACATCCGCGAGCTGATGGCCGCGATCCGCGCCGAGGTGCTCGGCGGCCATTCGCTCGCGAATGCGCTGGGCCAGCATCCGCGCGATTTTCCGGAGATCTACCGCGCGCTCGTCGCGGCGGGCGAGCATACGGGCAAGCTCGGCATCGTGCTGTCGCGCCTGGCCGACTACATCGAGCAGAGCAATGCGCTGAAGCAGAAGATCCTGCTGGCCTTCACGTATCCGGGCATCGTCACGCTGATCGCGTTCGGCATCGTCACGTTCCTGCTGAGCTACGTGGTGCCGCAGGTCGTCAACGTGTTTGCGAGCACGAAACAGCAGTTGCCGATCCTCACGGTCGTGATGATGGCGCTGTCGGAATTCGTGCGGCACTGGTGGTGGGCGATCATGATCGCGGTCGCGCTGATCGTGTGGTTCGTGAAGGCGACGCTGTCGCGCGACGGGCCGCGGCTCGCGTTCGACCGCTGGGTGCTGACCGCGCCGCTCGCGGGCAAGCTCGTGCGCGGCTACAACACGGTGCGCTTCGCGAGCACGCTCGGCATCCTCACCGCGGCCGGCGTGCCGATCCTGCGCGCGCTGCAGGCGGCCGGCGAGACGCTGTCGAACCGCGCGATGCGCGCGAACATCGACGACGCGATCGTGCGCGTGCGCGAAGGCTCCGCGCTGTCGCGCGCGCTGAACAACGTGAAGACGTTTCCGCCGGTGCTCGTGCACCTGATCCGTTCCGGCGAAGCGACGGGCGACGTGACGACGATGCTGGATCGCGCGGCCGAAGGCGAAGCGCGCGAGCTCGAACGCCGCACGATGTTCCTGACGAGCCTGCTCGAGCCGCTGCTGATCCTGGCGATGGGCGGCATCGTGCTCGTGATCGTGCTGGCCGTGATGCTGCCGATCATCGAGCTGAACAACATGGTGCAGTGACGGCCTGACTGGTTGGCGAGGCCGTCGCCGTTCCGTTCAGCGCATGTAGATCGCGGGGGACGGCGTGTTCGCCGGAAGCTGGATTTCGGCGCGGGCGCCGTTGCGGTCGACGATGATCGAGCGGGGGCGGACTTCGGCGAGCTTCGCGCCGGGCGTGACCTCGGCACCGAGCGACACGGCACGCGGCGGTTCGCCGCCGACGCCGATGATCGCCGCGGCGCCGCGCTGGAGCGCGAGGATGCCGAACAGGTGGATGTCCTGCACGGGATTCTTGTCGAGCTGACCGCCGAAGAGCGCCGCGGCGTCCTCGGTGCGGATCGGCGGCCGCGCGGCGGCGGCGGGCAGCGGCGCTTCGCGGGCCGACAGCGTGACGACCCAGTAGGTGGCCGTCGCGCACAAACCCGCGAAGAGGGCTAGGGAAAGGATCCGGATCGAGAGCGCGTTCATGCGCGCTATTGTACGGATGTATATGAAATTTGCGTTGGGTGAAAGCCCTCGGCGATGCGCGCCTTACAATGCGTGCTCCGCGCCCGCGGGTCCGGAAGGTTGCTGTCAGGTAATCGTCCCGGTGTGCCGGGCGCGTCACTCAATCGACGACATTTTTTGGAAAGAGGTAGTCAGTCATGCAAACGTGGATCACTCGCCGCAACGCGGCCGTGCGTCGTCAGCGCGGTTTCACGCTGATCGAGATCATGGTGGTGGTCGCGATCCTCGGGATCCTGGCGGCGCTGATCGTGCCGAAGATCATGAGCCGCCCGGACGAGGCACGCCGCATCGCCGCGAAGCAGGACATCGGCACGATCATGCAGGCGCTCAAGCTGTACCGTCTCGACAACGGCCGTTATCCGACCCAGGAACAGGGCCTGAACGCGCTGATCCAGAAGCCGTCCACCGATCCGATCCCGAACAACTGGAAGGACGGCGGCTATCTGGAGCGCCTGCCGAACGATCCGTGGGGTAACGGGTACAAGTACCTGAATCCGGGCGTGCACGGCGAGATCGACGTGTTCAGCTACGGTGCCGACGGCAAGGAGGGCGGCGAGAGCAACGACTCCGACATCGGTTCGTGGCAATAAGCCGGCGCTGATCGTCCCGACGCTTCGTTCCCGCTCTTCATGCTCGCCATTCGCACGACTTCCCGCTGCGGCCGCGATTGCCGTGCGCATCGCGGCGCGGCGCCGTCCGTATCGGCGCGCGCCGATGGCGGGCCGGTGACGCATGGCGTGCGGCGCGCACGCGCGCGCGGCTTCACGCTGCTCGAAATGCTGGTCGTGCTCGTGATCGCGGGGCTGCTCGTGTCGCTCGCGTCGCTGTCGCTGACGCGCAATCCGCGCACCGACCTGCGCGAGGAAGCGCAGCGCATCGCGCTGCTGTTCGAGACGGCCGGTGACGAGGCGCAAGTGCGCGCGCGCCCGATCGCATGGCAACCGACCGCGCACGGCTTCCGTTTCGACGTGAGCTCGCCCGACGGCTGGCGCACGCTGCGCGACGACCTGCTGCGCCCGCGCGACTGGGACGGCGGTGTGACGGGCGCCGACATCGACTACCCGGGTTCCGACACGCGCGCGAATCGCGTCGTGTTCGGCACCGAGAGCGTCGACACGCCGGTGCGCGTGACGCTGCATTCGGCCGTCGGCAGCGCGACGATCGTCGGCACCGGCAACGGCCGCTACGAGGTGCAATGACGATGCGTCGTCGCCTGCCCTTCCCCGTTTCTTCGTCGCGCGGCTTCACGATGATCGAAGTGCTGGTCGCGCTCGCGATCATCGCGGTCGCGCTCGCCGCGTCGATCCGCGCGGTCGGCACGATGGCGACCAACGCATCCGACCTCCATCGCCGGCTGCTGGCCGGCTGGAGCGCCGACAACGCGCTCGCGCAGTTGCGGCTCACGCACGCGTGGCCGCAGATCGGCGACCAGAGCTTCGACTGTTCGCAAGGCAACGTGCAGCTCGTCTGCACGCAGAGCGTGAGCGCCACGCCGAACCCCGTGTTCCGGCGCGTTCGGGTGTCGGTGAGCATGCCCGGGCGCGCCGGCGTGCTCGCGCAGATGGTGACGGTGGTCGCGAATGAAACCAGCCGTCCGCTCTGACGCGCCGATGCGACGCCCGCACGCGCGCCCCGCCCGGGGCTTCACGCTGATCGAGCTGATGATCGCGATCGCGATCCTCGCGGTGGTCGCCATCCTCGCGTGGCGCGGGCTCGACCAGGTCATGCGCGGCCGCGACAAGGTTGCGTCCGCGATGGAAGACGAGCGCGTGTTCGCGCAGATGTTCGACCAGATGCGCATCGACGCGCGGCTTGCCGCGACCGACGACGAGGCCGGCCAGCCGGCGATCGGCGTCGCCGGCAACACGCTGCAGATCGTTCGCGAATTCGACGTGCCGGGCGCCGCGCCGCGGCTGCAGGTGGTCCGCTACCGGATCGCCGGCGGGCGCGTCGTGCGCTACGCGTCGCCGCCGCTCGACGATGCGAACCGGCTGCAAGGCGTGCTGAAGGACAGCAGCGTCGAAGGCTGGAGCTGGGTCGCGTTGATGGGCGG
Organism: Burkholderia pyrrocinia; assembly: GCF_022809715.1. Lineage (NCBI taxonomy): Bacteria > Pseudomonadati > Pseudomonadota > Betaproteobacteria > Burkholderiales > Burkholderiaceae > Burkholderia > Burkholderia pyrrocinia. Next base: position 79,822 of record NZ_CP094459.1, on the reverse strand, counting down.
CGTCGGCGCGATCGACGCGAAGCTGTACGTGCCGCGCGTGGGCTGGACCACCAACCTGCAGACGGCCGACGACGCGCTCGCGCAGAACAACGATGCGCTCAAGGTGCCGCAGATCGGCAACGCGCCGCCGCCGCGCGCGGTGACGGGGCTGCAGGTCAGCATCGGCGCGACGTCGCTGCGCGTGCCGGTCACGCGCGTGTTCCTCGTCGGGGAATGACGATGCGCGCGCGCCCTCACCGTTCATCGCTCGCCAACCGCGCCGCCGCGCGCGCGCATGCACGCGGCCGCCAGCGCGGCGCCGCGATCATCACCGCGCTGCTCGTCGTCGCGCTGTCGGCGATCCTCGTCTCGGGGATGCTGTGGCGCCAGCAGGTGCAGATCCGCCGCATCGAGAACCAGCGCGTGATCGCGCAGGCGCAGTGGGTCGCGCGCGGTGCGCTCGACTGGACGCGGATGATCCTGCGCTCCGAAGGCGATACGGCGCCCGGCATCACGTATCTCGGCGGGATCTGGGGCGTGCCGATCGCGAAGACGAAGCTGTCGGACTTCCTCGGCCGGATCGGCGCGCCCAACGACAACGGCGGCGAAGATACCTATATCTCCGGCTCGATCGAGGACGCGCAGGCGAAGTTCAACCTGCGCAACCTCGTGGCGTCGCCGGCGCCCGGCGTGCTGCAGTTGAACGTCACGCAGCTGCAGGCGTTCCAGCGCCTGCTGACGACGCTCGGCTACGACGGCGCGTTCGCGAAACGCATCGCGCTGCAGGTGCGCGCGGGCCTCATGCATTCGGCCACGCGCTTCCAGATGCCGACGCTGCCGGGCGGCGGCGGCACGGCGCCGGCCACCGCGCCGGTGACCACCGACCAGCAGGGCGGCGGCTTCACCGACGATCCCGGCATGTCCGGCGGCGACCGCGGGCCCGCGCCGCTGATGATGACGGGCGTCGACAGCCTGCTCGACGTCGACGGCGTGACGCCCGAGATGGTCGCGCGGCTGCGCCCGTTCGTCACCGTGCTGCCGACCACGACGCCCGTGAACATGAACACCGCGCCGGCCGAGGTGATCGCGGCGCTCATGCCGGGGATGAGCGTGTCGTCCGCGCAGGCGCTGGTGTCGCGCCGCGAGACCGTGTTTTTCCGCAACGTCGGCGACGTGCAGCTCGCGCTGCGCGGCGCCGGCGCGCCGAACGTGACGCTCGACTCGAGCCTCGTCGACGTCAATTCGAGCTATTTCATCGTGCATGGCCGGATCCAGCACGAACGTGCGGAGGTCGATCGCACCTCGCTCGTGTATCGTGATCCGACCACGCACTCGACGCGGGTCGTGCGTATCCGCGACCAGCTATAACGACGCCATTCGGGAGAGGAGCTCTTGTGAGCACGTTGATTGTTTCTTTGCCGCCGCGCGAGCCTGCCGTGCCGTTGCAGGAATGGCAGTGGCCCGAGCTGCCGTTCACGCTCGTCGACAAGGCCGGCCAGGTGCAGCGCGCGGGCCGCGCCGCGCTCGCGCTGCTGCCGCGCGCGAATGCGACGGTGCTGATCGTCGCCGCGCGCGACGTGCTGCTGCTGGCCGCGAAGGTGCCGCCGCTCAAGGGGCCTAAGCTGCGCCAGGCGCTGCCCAACATCGTCGAGGATCAGCTGATCCAGGATCCGCTCGGCTGCCACATCGCGCTCGATCCGGTCGCGCTGCCCGACGGGCGCCGCGTGCTGGCCGTGGTCGATCGCGCGTGGTTCCGCGCGATCTGCGACGCGTTCGCGGCGGCCGGCCACCGGCACCTGAGCGCGGTGCCCGCGACCCGCTGCCTGCCGGCGCCGCGCACGTCGGCCGAAACGGCTTCGGCCGCGCCGGTCGACGGTGAAGCGGCCGTCGCGGCCGATGCCGCGCTTGTCGCGGACGCCGTCGAGCCGCCCGCCCGCCCGGCGACGGTCGCCGCCGTGCTCGGGCTCGCGACGGCGGTCGAACCGGCGCTCGTCGAAGCCGGCGCGCTGCCGGCCGTGGCCGGTGCGCCGCGCCTCGAACTCGCGGTTGCGCGCGGTGCGCTCGGCGAAGGCTTCGCGGCGCCTGCGTCGCGCGCGGCCGGCACGCTGGCCGCGCTCGCGGGCGGCGGCGACGTTGAACTGTACGAACTCGGCGAGCCGGGCGCGGAGCCGCGGCTCGCGTCGGTCGGCCGCACCGACGGCCCGCTGCTGCCGGGTGCCGCGCCGCTGTCGTTCGACACGTTCGCGCGGCGCGCGCTGACCGAGCGTTTCGATCTGTGCCAGTTCGAATTCGAATCGCAGCCGTGGCGCTTCGACCGCGCGACGGTGAAGCGCCTGCGCGTGCCGATCGCACTCGTCGCGGCGACGCTCGGCGTCGCGGTGGTCGGGATGAACCTGCACTGGTGGAAGCTGTCGCGCGAGCGCGATGCGCTGTCCGCGCAGATCACCGAGACGCTGCTGTCCGCATTCCCGAAGACGACGACGGTGCTCGATCCGCCCGCGCAGATGCAGCGCCAGCTCGACCAGTTGCGCCTGGCGGCCGGCGAGCTGTCGCCGAACGATTTCCTCGCGCTGGCGAGCGGGTTGACGCGCTCGATGGGCGCGCTGCCGCTGAACGGCATCGCGTCGCTCGACTATCACGACCGGCGGCTCGACGTCGGCTTCAAGCCGGAGGTCAAGGTCGATCCCGATTTCACGCAGCGCCTCGCGCGCAACGGCCTGTCCGGCGAAGTCGACAGCAATACGGGCAAATGGACGATCCGGAGCCGCTCATGAAGACGGAACAACTGAACCAGACGCTGACCCAGTTCTGGGGCGAGCGCTCGCAGCGCGAGAAGATGCTGCTCGGCTGGGGCGGCGCCGTGCTGGCGGTCGCGATCGCGTATTCGGTGCTGTGGTCGCCGGCGCAGGAAGGCCGCGCGCGGATCCAGCGCGAGCTGCCGAATATGCGCCGCGAACTCGCGCAGATGACCGCGCAGGCGAACGAGGCGAAGTCGCTGACGGCCGCCGCGCAGGGCGTCGCGCCGACCGGCCTGGCGCTGAAGGACGCGCTGACCGCGTCGCTGTCCGATCACGGGCTGCAGGGTGCGCAGGTGCAGATCGTCGGCAACGGCGTGCAGATCCAGATGAAGAACGTGTCGTTTCCGGCGTGGACGCAGTGGCTCGACGATGCGCGCCGGCAGTTCAAGGTGCAGGTCGGCGAGGCGCACGCGACCGCGCTGAAGGACGACGGCCAGGTCGACCTGACGGCCGTGATGCAACCGTCGACGCAGAAATGACGCAGTGGATGACGCAAGTGGCGGTCGGCCGATGAGGCCATGGACGAAGCGGCTCGCCACCGCATTGCCGTGGGTACTGGCGGGCGGACTGGCGACGGCGGTGACGCTCGTCGCGCTCGCGCCGGCCGCGTGGATCGCGCCGCAGTTCGCGCGCGCGACCGGCGGACACGTGAATCTCGTCGATCCGGACGGGTCGCTGTGGCACGGCTCGGGCACGCTGATGCTCGCGCCGGGCGCCGACCAGAGCGCGGCGACGCTGCTGCCGGGCCGGGTCGAATGGACCACCGGCTTCTGGCCGCTGCTGACCGGGCGCGTGCAGATGCGCATGCGCCAGACCGAGGCGATGCCCGATGCCGTCACGCTCGATGCGACGTGGCGTGGCGCGGTGCTGTCGGCGGGCACGATGGCCGTGCCGGCGTCGCTGCTCGCGGGGCTCGGCGCGCCGTTCAACACGCTCGACCTGCAGGGCGACGTGCGGCTCGGCTGGACCGACTGGCGCCTGTTCGGCAACAACGCGTTCGGCCAGTTGACGGTGACGATCGACTCGATGAGTTCGCGCGTGTCGCGCGTGAAGCCGCTCGGTTCGTACCGCGCTGTGCTGCAGGCGAAGGGGGCGGGCGCCGATCTCGACCTGTCGACGACGCAGGGCCCGCTGTTCCTCGACGGACACGGCAGCTTCGGCCCAGGCCAGGGATCGTTCCGCGGTACCGCGCATGCGGCGCCCGAGCAGCAGGCGAACCTCGCGGGGCTGCTGAACCTGCTCGGCCACCCGATCGGGAACAACGAGGTGTCGCTGATCTTCGGCGACGCGATGCGCTGACGCGCGCGTCGCCCTCTTCTCTTCCTACTTCTGCGCGAGCGGCGCGGCGGCCGACGATGCGGTTGCCGCAGGCGCGGCCGCACCGGGCGCCGGCACGGGCGCCGGCGCAGCCATGTCGCCCGTTTCGCGCGTCATGTCCGACGCATCCCAGCCGCCGCCGAGCGCCTTCACGAGCCCGACCGACGACACCATCCGCTGCCCGGCGATCGTCGCGAGCTTCTGCTGCGCGGTGAACGCGGTGGTCTGCGCGGTCAGCACGTTCAGGTACGCGACCGTGCCGGCCTTGTACTGGTTCGTGACGATCGCGAGCGAGTGCTCGGCGCTGTCGACGGCCTGCCGCTGCACGTCGATTTCCTGCGCGAGGATGCGCTGCGACGCGAGATTGTCCTCGACGTCCTGGAATGCGGTGAGCACCGCGAGGCGATACGCGGCGACGTCCTGGTCGTAGGTCGCGCGCGCGGCGTCGGTCTGCGCGGCGCGCAGCCCCGCGTCGAACAGCGTGGCCGCGAGTTGCGGGCCGACCGTCCAGAAACGCGCCGGCAGCGTGAACAGCTGCGACCACACCGAACTCTGGAAGCCGCCGGTGGCCGACAGCGTGAGCGTCGGGAAGAATGCGGAAATCGCGACGCCGATCTGTTCGTTCGCGGAAGCCGCGCGGCGCTCGGCGGCCGCGATGTCGGGCCGGCGCTCGAGCAGCGCGGACGGCACGTCGACCGGCGTGATCGGCGGCTCGGCCGCGAGCGGGTTCGGCGGCAGCGAGAAGGTCGACGCCGGTTCGCCGATCAGCGTCGCGATCGCATGCTCGTACTGCGCGCGTGCGACGCCGTTGTCGATCGACGCCGCCTGCGCACTCTGCAGTTGCGTCTGCGCCTGGATCACGTCCGCGCGCGCGGCGACGCCCTGCGCATACTGGTTCTGCGTGAGTTTCGACGACTGTTCGTACGACTTCACGGTGTCGTCGAGCAGCTTCTGCAGCGCATCGGACGTGCGCAGCTGGAAATAGGTTTGCGCGAGCAGCGCCTGCTGCGACAGCCGCGCGTTCGCGAGATCGGCCGCGGCGGCCGCTTCGCCGGCGCGCTGCGCGCTGACGGTGCGGCTCACCTTGCCCCACAGGTCGGGTTCCCAGCTCGCGTCGAGGCCGACGCTGTAGCTGTTGCTGATCGATCCGGACGAGCCGCTGCCGAAACTCGACGACGAGCCCGACGACAGCGACGTGCGCGGCGTGCGGGCGCGCGAGCCCGACGCGGTCAGCCCGACGGTCGGGAAATACGCGGCGCGCGCCTCGGTGACGAGCGCGCGCGCCTGCCGGTATGCGGCCGCCGATTGCGCGATGGTCTGGTTCGACGCATTGAGCTTGCCGATCAGCGCATCGAGCTGCGGATCGTTGTAGACCGTCCACCACGGGCCGCGGTCGGCACGATCGGCGGGCTGCGCGACCTTCCAGCCGGCCGGCGCTTCCTTGAATGCGGCGGGAATCGACGTGTCGGGCCGGTGATAGTCGGGCCCGACGGCGCAGCCGGCGAGCAGCACGGCCGTCGCAACGGCGACGGCGGCGCTCAGCGGGCGAAGGGCGCGCGGGAGGGGAGCGTACGGCATCGTGGTTTTCCTGTCTGGGCGCGACGGCCGGCGAGCGGCGTCGCGCGATGCGGTCGTCATGCCGCTGGCGGACAAATGGTAACTGACGGCGGGGAAGCCGCGCAGCCCTAAGGGTACGGTGCGCGGCGGCCGGAATGTGTTACCGGCGCGAGCGGCCGGGTTACCGGCCATTACGGATCGCTTGCGGCGAGACAGCCGCGCGACAGCGGCCGCAGCGGGCGCGGCCGGCGATCAGTCGGAACAGGCAGGACAGTCGGGAAAGCGGGAGTGACGCGACGTCAGTGGCACCGCACGGGCACCGGGACGGGCTCGGTGGCGGGCCGCCATGACGACGGCTCCGCCGCGGCCGGCTGGCTCGTGCGGCGTGCGCCGCCCTTCACATTGCGCTGCCGGCGATGATCGAACCATGCGAACCCGAGCGCCGCGAGCGAGCCGCCCGGCACGACCAGCATCGTCACGTACAGCGCGATCTTCCAACCGCGGTGCGGCCCGGAAAACACATGATGAGCGGTATCGGTCAGGTTGCGGCGCAGCGCGCCGGCGGCATTTTTCAGGAACAGCATCGCGAACATCCTCGGGTGCCCGGCAGCGCGGGCGAATCGGTCAGAACATAGTCTCCGGCAGTGCAACATGCACGTCGTAACTGGTTGCCTCAAATAATATTGACTAAGCAATCATTTTTCAAGATACTGGGCGCGTTTTAACCTGAAACGCACTATTGCTGCGTGCGCAATCGTATGACCGGCGGCCTCTACGATCCCGAGAACATCGCGCTGGAAACGAGCCTCGGCTATTACCTGTCGAAGGCGAAGCAGGCGCTCGTCGAGCGGATGGATCGCGCGCTCGAGCCGCTCGACCTCACCGCACAGCAGATCGGCGTGATCCTGCTGCTGTCGCGAGGTTATGCGCGCACGCCGTTCGAGCTGTCCCGCAAGATGTCGTACGACAGCGGTTCGATGACGCGCATGCTCGACCGGCTCGAACGCAAGGGGCTGGTCGCGCGTTCGCGCAGCGAGCAGGACCGCCGGATGATCGAGCTGACGCTGACCGAGCGCGGCGCCGATGCGGCCCGCGCGCTGCCGTCGCTGATCGCGACCGCGCTCAACGCGCAGCTCGACGGTTTCTCGGCCGACGAACTCGCGACGCTCACCGGCCTGTTGCAGCGCTTCATCGCCAACGGGCCCGGCACGACCGGTTGCCCGAAGCCCGACGAACCGGACTGCTGATGCGCGCGGAGGCCTCATGTGTAGGTTAAGCATTCGTTTATTTCTCTGTCTGGGCAGAAGATGACAAGGCACGTGCTGCGTTTCTTTCCTGATCCGTTCCACCCGGCCGGGCTGCGCCGCGTCGCGCACCCGTGCGTTGTGCCGGCGCGTCGCGCGCGCCGCGTCTAGGAGATTCCGATGTCCGCCACCACGGCATCCGCCGCCTCCCCCGCCGCCGAACCCGCGCCGCTGACCGGCGGCGCGCTCGCGCTGCTCACCGTCGGGCTCGCGCTCGGCACCTTCATGGAAGTGCTCGACACGTCGATCGCGAACGTCGCGGTGCCGACCATCTCGGGCAGCCTCGGCGTCGCGACGAGCGAAGGCACGTGGGTGATCTCGTCATATTCGGTCGCGTCCGCGATCGCGGTGCCGCTGACCGGCTGGCTCGCGCGGCGGGTCGGCGAGGTGCGGCTGTTTACGCTGTCGGTGCTCGCGTTCACGGTCGCGTCGGCGCTGTGCGGCCTCGCGACCAACTTCGAGACGCTGATCGCGTTCCGGCTGCTGCAGGGCCTCGTGTCGGGGCCGATGGTGCCGCTGTCGCAGACGATCCTGATGCGCAGCTACCCGCCCGCGAAGCGCGGGCTCGCGCTCGGGCTATGGGCGATGACGGTGATCGTCGCGCCGATCTTCGGCCCGCTGCTGGGCGGCTGGATCAGCGACAACTACACGTGGCCGTGGATCTTCTACATCAACCTGCCGATCGGCGTGTTCTCGGCGACCTGCGCGTACTTCCTGCTGCGCGGCCGCGAGACGAAGACGTCGAAGCAGCGGATCGACGCGGTCGGCCTCGCGCTGCTCGTGATCGGCGTGTCGTGCCTGCAGATGATGCTCGACCTCGGCAAGGACCGCGACTGGTTCAACTCGTCGTTCATCGTCGCGCTCGCGCTGATCGCGGTCGTGTCGCTCGCGTTCATGCTCGTGTGGGAGGCGACCGAGAAGGAGCCGGTGGTCGACCTGTCGCTGTTCAAGGACCGCAACTTCGCGCTCGGCGCACTGATCATCTCGTTCGGCTTCATGGCGTTCTTCGGCTCGGTCGTGATCTTCCCGCTGTGGCTGCAGACGGTGATGGGCTACACGGCCGGCAAGGCCGGCCTCGCGACCGCGCCGGTCGGGCTGCTCGCGCTGGTGCTGTCACCGCTGATCGGCCGCAACATGCACCGGCTCGACCTGCGGATGGTCGCGAGTTTCGCGTTCATCGTGTTCGCGGGCGTGTCGCTGTGGAACGCGACGTTTACGCTCGACGTGCCGTTCAACCACGTGATCCTGCCGCGGCTCGTGCAGGGGATCGGCGTCGCGTGCTTCTTCGTGCCGATGACGACGATCACGCTGTCGAGCATCTCCGACGAGCGGCTCGCGAGCGCGTCGGGGCTGTCGAACTTCCTGCGCACGCTGTCGGGCGCGATCGGCACCGCGGCCAGCTCGACGTTCTGGGAAAACGACGCGATCTACCACCATGCACGGCTGTCGGAATCGGTGAGCGTCTACACGCAGAACACGACCGACTACCAGGGCGCGCTCGCGCAGCTCGGCATCGTCGGGCAGACGGCCAATGCGCAGCTCAACCAGCTCGTCACGCAGCAGGGCTTCATGATGGCGACCAACGACTTCTTCCACCTGTCGGCGGTGATGTTCATCGCGCTCGCGGCGCTCGTGTGGATCACGAAGCCGAGGAAGGGCGCGGGGCCGGCGATGGGGCATTGATGGCGGCATGGCGCAGCGGCGTGTGTCCTAGATCTTCCGGCTGATTGCGCAGATCTCACTGCTCAATTAAACTAAGCCCGAATTGTTGTTAAACTTAGTTTAATTGGGGATGCCATGCAGACCTACAACATGCACGACGCGAAGACGAATCTATCGCGCCTGATCGACGAAGCCGTCCATGCCGGTGAACCGTTCGTGATCGCAAAAGCCGGCAAGCCGCTTGTCAAGGTGGTGCCGATCGATACGCGGGAACCGGCTCCGCCGAGCCGGATCGGTTTCATGAAGGGACAGATTCGCGTCCCGGACGATTTCGACTCGATGGGCGGGGACGACATCCGGAAACTGTTCGAGGGCGACGCGTGAAGCTGTTGCTCGATACCCATTTGATCCTCTGGGCCGCCGCCGACGCGGCGGAACTGCCGGGCCGCGCCCGTGCGCTCATCGAGGATTCCGCCCATACCCTGCTCTTCAGCGTGGCGAGTCTTTGGGAGATCGTCATCAAGCGTGGGCTGGACCGTGACGATTTCCAGGTCGAGCCGCATGTACTTCGCCGCAATCTGCTCGACGCCGGCTATGTGGAGCTGCCGATCACGAGCGCACACGTCCTCGCCGTCGAGCAGCTACCGCCGGTGCATCGCGACCCGTTCGATCGCCTGCTGATCGCGCAGGCGATTTCCGAGGGCATCACCCTGCTCACGCACGATCACACCGTCGCCCGGTATCCGGGCCCCGTCCAGCACGTCTGATCGTCCCCACGTCCGGTCGTCACTCCCTCGCCCGCAACCCGCCGAACGCGAGATCGTCGACGGGCGCGACGGGCAGCGTCGCCCGTGCCACTTCCAGCCACGCGCGCGCCGCGTGCGACAGATACCCCTTCTTCAGCCAGCCGAGCGCGATCGCCCAAGTGATCTCCGGCTCGACGATCGGCCGGCACGTGAACTGCCCCGCGTCGAGCCGCCGGCAGTACGGCTCCGGCAGCAGCGCGATGCCGACGCCCGCATGCACGAGCGCGGCCATGAAATCCCAATGGCCGCTGCGGCTCACGATCGACGGCGTGAAGCCGGCCTTCCTGCACGCGTCGAGCACCGCGTCGTGCAGCGCGAGGCTTTCCGCATAGAACACGAACGACTCGCGCGCGAGATCCGCGAGCGGCACGGTCGCTTGATCCTCCCAGCGCGACTCGCGCGGCGCGACGAGCCACAGCGGCGCGCGCACCATCGGCAGCCGCTCGAACACGGCCGGATCGACCGGCTCCAGCAGCCCGCCCAGCTCCAGTTCGCCCGACATCAGCGCCGCCTCGATCATCCGCGCGCCCTGCTCGAACAGCTTCAGCTCGATGTTCGGATAGCGCTGCTTGTACGCGGCGATGATCGGCGTGAACAGCGAACCGCCGAGCGGCGGGATGCCGATCGTCAGCTCGCCGCGTCCGAGCGTGCCGAGATCGTTCAGCTCCGACTGCAGCTGCGCCTGCGCGGCGAGCACGTCCTGGCCGCGCTGGAACACGATCCGCCCCGCGTCGGTCAGCACCATCTGCCGGCCGTCGCGCAGCAACAGCGGCGAACCGATCTCGTCCTCGAGCGCCTTCACCATCTTGCTGATGGTCGGCTGGGTCACGAACAGCTTGTCGGCCGCCGCGGTGAAGCTCTGCTGGCGGACCACCTCGACGAAGTACCGCAGCGCGCGCAATTCCATCGAAAACTCCCCACATTGGTGCAACGGTTGCAAACCGAATTCCGAATTGGAATGTAAAGGATAGAGACAAGTCATTTTATTTATGGTTAGGGGAAACCCTATACTCACATCATCAACGGAATATCTGTATGGAGCCTGCCATGACCAAGCCGACCGCTACTGCCGCCGCCCGCCCCGCCGCTTCGGGCAGCATGACGCGCACCGGCCGGATCGCGCTGCAAGCCGCCGCGCTCGGCGCGCTGTGGTTGGCGGTCGACTGGGCCGTGCGCACGGTCGGGCTGCCGATCCCGTCCGGCGTGATCGGCCTCGCGGTGCTCCTCGTGCTGCTGTTCTCGGGCCGCGTCGCGCCCGCGTGGGTGAAGGACGGCGCGAACTGGCTGCTGTCCGACATGCTGCTGTTCTTCGTGCCGGCCGCCGTCGCGGCCGTCCAGTACGGCGGGCTGTTCCGCGAGGACGGCTGGCGCATCGCGCTGGTGATGCTCGCGGGCACCGCGTTCGTGATGGTCGCGGTGGCCGTCGCGGTCGACCTCGCCGCGAAGCTCGAACGCCGGCTCGCCGCGCAGCGCGTGTTCGCCGAACGCCGCCGTGCGCGCCTGAGCGCCGTGTCCGCCCACTGAGCCGGAGCCGCGCATGCCTGCCTTGCTGTCGAACCTGTCCGCCGACAAGGTGAATACCGCGATCTCGTTCGGCTGCTTCGTGCTGACGGTCGTGCTGTATTTCGTGTCGAAGCGGCTCTACGCGTACAGGAAGACGCTGCTGTTCTCGCCGCTCGTGTTCGTGCCGGGCGTGCTGGTGCTGCTCGTCTTGCTGACCGGCATCCCGTACTCGGTCTATTTCCGCGACACGCGCTGGCTGATGTGGCTGCTCGGCCCGGCGACGATCGCGTTCGCGGTGCCGATCTATGAATATCGGGACCTGATCCGCCGGCACTGGCTGTCGCTGTCGGTCGGCGTCGCGGTCGGGATCGGCGCGGGCGTGTGCGGGTCGCTGCTGCTCGCGAAGCTGCTGCACCTGTCGCCCGAACTGCAGCGCTCGCTGATGACGCGCTCGGTGTCGACGCCGTTCGCGCTCGCCGTGTCGGACAAGATCCACGCGCCGAAGGACCTCACGGCCCTGTTCGTGATCGCGACCGGCATCTGCGGGATGCTGCTCGGCGAGATCGTGCTCGCGCTCGTGCCGATGCGCACGCGGCTCGCGCGCGGCGCGCTGTTCGGCGCGGCCGCCCACGGCGTGGGCACCGCGAAGGCGCGCGAGATCGGCAGCGAAGAAGGCGTCGTGTCGAGCCTCACGATGATGATCGCCGGCGTCGCGATGGTACTGATCGCGCCGCTGCTGACGCTGCTGCCGATCTGAGCACCCGCGCCGGGCGGCCGGCGCCTGCCGGTCGTGCCGGGCCACCCCCGGCCGCGCCCTGAATGACGGCCTTCCGCCGCTGCTCCCACCCTGCATCGGGCCGCGCCGGCCGACAATCGGCTGAGATAGCCGCAAATCCCCCCTCTTTTCCGCCCATCGGGCTCGGCCCGGATGCCGAACAATGCATGCTACGAGACATCACGCACGCATTCACATGGCCTCCACGACCGCAAACCCGACCGCCGACAAGCCGGCTTCCTCCGGCAAGTTCAAGCGCATCGCGCTCATCGCCGTCATCGCGCTGGGCGCGGCCGCCGCCGCAGCCGGCGGCATGTACGTGTTCCTGAGCAAGGAAGGCGTCGGCCATGCGAGCGCGCCCGCCGAGCCGCCGCCGCTAGCCGCGCCGGTATTCTTCCCGCTCGACCCGCTGACCGTGAACCTGCAGTCGGACGACGGCGCGCAGCACTACCTGCGCGTCGGCCTGTCGCTGAAGCTCACCGACCCGAAGGCGCAGGAGCAACTGACCGCGCGGATGCCGGAGATCCGCAGCCGGATCCTGCTCGCGCTGTCGAACAAGCATCCCGAGGATCTCGCGACGCCGGACGGCAAACGTTCGCTCTCGAAGGAACTGCGGGAACTGATCGAGCAGCCGACGCAGCCGGGCAACCAGCGCGCGAAGGTCGACGACGTGTTGTTTACCGAATTCGTCGTCCAGTAACGCGGCCGCGAAAGGAGCGCGCATGGGCCACCAGGAGTTCATGTCCCAGGAGGAGGTCGATGCCCTCCTCAAGGGCGTCACGGGCGAAACCGATTCAGTCGACGAGCTGCGCGACACATCGGGCGTCCGCCCCTACAACATCGCGACGCAGGAGCGAATCGTCCGCGGCCGGATGCCCGGCCTCGAGATCATCAACGACCGCTTCGCGCGCTTGCTGCGGATCGGCATCTTCAACTTCATGCGGCGCACGGCCGAAATCTCCGTGAGCCAGGTGAAGGTGCAGAAGTACAGCGAGTTCACCCGCAACCTGCCGATTCCGACGAACCTGAACCTGGTGCACGTGAAACCGCTGCGCGGCACGTCGCTGTTCGTGTTCGACCCGAACCTCGTGTTCTTCGTCGTCGACAACCTGTTCGGCGGCGACGGGCGTTTTCACACGCGCGTCGAAGGCCGCGATTTCACGGCCACCGAGCAGCGGATCATCGGCAAGCTGCTGAACCTCGTGTTCGAGCACTACGCGACCGCATGGAAGAGCGTGCGGCCGCTGCAGTTCGAATTCGTGCGCTCGGAGATGCACACGCAGTTCGCGAACGTCGCGACGCCGAACGAGATCGTGATCGTCACGCAGTTCTCGATCGAGTTCGGGCCGACGGGCGGCACGCTGCACATCTGCATGCCGTACTCGATGATCGAGCCGATCCGCGACGTGCTCAGTTCGCCGATCCAGGGCGAGGCGCTCGAAGTCGACCGCCGCTGGGTGCGCGTGCTGTCGCAGCAGGTGCAGGCCGCCGAAGTCGAGCTGTGCGCGAATCTTGCCGAGATCCCGTCGACGTTCGAGAAGATCCTGAACCTGCGCGCGGGCGACGTGCTGCCGCTGGAAATCGCCGACACGATCACCGCGAAGGTCGACGGCGTGCCGGTGATGGAGTGCGGCTACGGAATTTTCAATGGTCAATATGCGTTGCGCGTGCAGAAGATGATCAGCGCGGGCGATTCGATGAAGGAAGGTGGATATGAGTGAGCTGAACCAGACGCCCGAGGACGACGTGCAAGCCATCGCCGATGCGGCCCTCGCGGCATCGGCCGCCGACGCGCAGGCGGCACCGGCCGCTGCGGAAGAGGAACAGGGCCTGGACGATTGGGCCGCCGCGCTTGCCGAGCAGAACCATCAGCCGGTGCAGGCGGGCGCGACGGGCGCCGGCGTGTTCCAGCCGCTGTCGAAGGCCGCGGCGAACTCGACGCACAACGACATCGAGATGATCCTCGACATCCCGGTCAAGATGACCGTGGAGCTCGGCCGCACGAAGATCGCGATCCGCAACCTGCTGCAGCTCGCGCAGGGCTCGGTGGTCGAGCTGGACGGCATGGCGGGCGAGCCGATGGACGTGCTCGTGAACGGCTGCCTGATCGCGCAGGGCGAGGTGGTGGTCGTCAACGACAAGTTCGGCATCCGCCTGACCGACATCATCACGCCGGCCGAACGCATCCGGAAGCTGAACCGGTGAACGTCGTGAAGCCCGGCCGCCGCGCGCGTATCGCGATCGCGGCGGCGCCTGCCGTCGCCGCTTCGCTTTTCGTGTCGCTCGCCAGCGCGCCTGCCGTCGCCGCCGACATGAACGCGGTGAACCACGCCGGTTCGATCGCGTCGAGCGTGACGGTCGGCTCGGCCGCGCCGTCGCTCGGCATCGGCGCGGTGTTGCAGACGCTCGTCGGGCTCGCGGTCGTGATCGGTCTCGTATTCGCGTGCGCGTGGCTCGCGCGCCGCTTCGGTTTCCAGCCCGCGCGGCGCGGCGGCCCGCTGAAGGTCGTGTCGAGCGTCGGGCTCGGCGCGAAGGAAAGCGCGACGATCGTCGAGATCGGCGACACCTGGCTCGTGCTCGGCGTCGCGCCGGGCAACGTGCGGCTGCTGCACACGCTGCCGGCCGGCCCGGCGGCGGCAACCGCCGCCGCGGCATCGGGTTCGGCCGACGCACCCGCCGGCGCCGCCCCGTCCGAAGGCGGCCTGCCCGGCACGTTCGGTTCGCGGTTTCGCGACGCGCTCGCGGGCGAAGCCGCGAAGCGGCTCGGTCGCGGCAAGGACCGCTGACATGGCGCCGCGCCCTCTTTCCGTTCCCGCCTTCCGATGAAACACGAATTCCTGCGTCGCGCGGCGCGCTTCGCGCCCGTGCTGATCCTCTGCGTCGCCCCTGCGCTCGCGTACGCGCAGGCGAACGGCCTGCCCGCGTTCAACGCGAGCCCGGGCCCGCACGGCGGCACCACCTATTCGCTGAGCGTGCAGACGATGCTGCTGCTCACGATGCTGTCGTTCCTGCCGGCGATGGTGTTGATGATGACGAGCTTCACGCGCATCATCATCGTGCTGTCGCTGCTGCGCCAGGCGCTCGGCACCGCGACGACGCCGCCGAACCAGGTGCTCGTCGGCCTCGCGATGTTCCTCACCTTCTTCGTGATGTCGCCGGTGCTCGACCGTGCGTACAACGACGGCTACAAGCCGTTCTCCGACGGCACGATGCCGATGGAGCAGGCCGTGCAGCGCGGCATCGCGCCGTTCAAGACCTTCATGCTGAAGCAGACCCGCGAGACCGATCTCGCGCTGTTCGCGAAGATCTCGAAGGCCGCGCCGATGCAGGGGCCCGAGGACGTGCCGCTGTCGCTGCTGGTGCCCGCGTTCGTCACGAGCGAGCTGAAGACGGGTTTCCAGATCGGCTTCACGGTCTTCATCCCGTTCCTGATCATCGACATGGTCGTCGCGAGCGTGCTGATGTCGATGGGGATGATGATGGTGTCGCCGTCCACCGTGTCGCTGCCGTTCAAGCTGATGCTGTTCGTGCTGGTCGACGGCTGGCAATTGCTGATCGGCTCGCTCGCGCAGAGCTTCACGTGAGCAACGGAGGAATCGCGCAATGACGCCCGAACAAGTGATGACCCTCGCGCACCAGGCGATGATGGTCGGCCTGCTGCTCGCTGCTCCGCTGCTGCTGGTCGCGCTCGCGGTCGGCCTCGTCGTGAGCCTGTTCCAGGCCGCGACGCAGATCAACGAGGCGACGCTGTCGTTCATCCCGAAGCTGCTCGCGGTCGCCGCGACGCTCGTGATCGCCGGCCCGTGGATGCTGACGACGATGCTCGACTACCTGCGGCAGACGCTGCTGCACGTCGCGACGCTCGGCGCCGGCTGAGGCGCGCTTAACGCCCGGCGGCGATGTTCTCGGTTACCTACGCGCAGCTCAACGGCTGGCTCACCGCCTTCCTGTGGCCGTTCGTGCGGATGCTCGCGCTCGTCGCGACCGCGCCCGTCGTCGGTCACGCGGCGGTGCCCGTGCGCGTGAAGATCGGCGTCGCGGCGTTCATGGCACTGGTCGTCGCGCCGACGCTCGGCGCGATGCCGGACGTCACCGTATTCTCCGCGCAGGGGATCTGGATCGTCGTCACGCAGTTCCTGATCGGCGTCGCGATGGGCTTCACGATGCAGCTCGTGTTCGCGGCCGTCGAGGCGGCCGGCGACTTCATCGGGCTGTCGATGGGCCTCGGCTTCGCGACCTTCTTCGATCCGCACACGAGCGGCGCGACGCCCGTGATGGGGCGCTTCCTGAACGCGGTCGCGATGCTCGCGTTCCTCGCGGTGGACGGCCATCTGCAGGTGTTCGCCGCGCTCGCCGCATCGTTCCAGTCGCTGCCGGTGTCGGCCGATCTGCTGCACGCGCCCGGCTGGCGCACGCTTGCCGCATTCGGCGCGACCGTGTTCGAGATGGGGCTGCTGCTCGCGCTGCCGGTGGTCTCGGCGCTCTTGATCGCGAACCTTGCGCTCGGCATCCTGAACCGCGCGGCGCCGCAGATCGGCGTGTTCCAGGTCGGCTTTCCCGTGACGATGCTGGTCGGGCTGCTGCTCGTGCAGCTGATGGTGCCGAACCTCGTGCCGTTCGTGTCGCACCTGTTCGACATGGGGCTGGATGCGATGGGGCGTGTGCTGCTCGGCTGGCGCTGACGCGCCGCTCTCCCCCGCTTTCTGCTGCGCTCACCCGCTGCCGTCGCAACCGACTAGCTTGTCAAACTGTCGATTCGTTAGCTGGTGGCCGCATTTCGCTCCGGCCTGACTTCCTCGGCGTTCCCCTTTTTGCAGCGCTGCGCATACCTGTGCTTTGCGCAGCGAGCCGGTATCCCCGTTCGGTGCTCCGTCGCATTCCGCCCTTCGCGGCTCCGCCGGTACCAGCCGAAAATTGGACAAACGGCGATATCGTGCCGTCACGCATGACTGAATAATCCCCTGCTTTGCGGCGTAACCTCGCCGCGGTTCTTGCGACCGACATGCAGCGGCGCATACAGGCAGATGATTTCGACACGATCCTTCCGGCTGGTGGCCGTTCTCGGCTGGCTCGGCGCCGCATGGCCGGTGCATGCGGCCGACCTGCTCGACGCGGTGAACGCGGCGCGGCGCTTCGATGCGGGCATCGGCGCGGCTCGCAACGCGCAGCTCGCCGGTCGCGAGAAACGCTGGCAGGGTCTTGCCGGGCTGCTGCCACGCGCGGAACTCACCGGCAACTACACGAAGCAGGACCAGCCCACTGCGGCGTATGCGGCAGCGGTCCGCCGTCACAGCGCTTCCGCAACCGTCACCCAGCCGCTGTTCGATGTGTCGCGCGTCGCCGATTTCAAGCGTGGCGGCACGCTTGCCGACCAAGCGGACATCGAGTACGAGAAGGCCGCACAAACGCTGATCAACGACGTCGCCAACGCCTATTTCGACGTCCTGTACGGACGCGAAGTGCTGCAGGCTGCCGAAGCCGCACAGCAGGCGTTCAGCAAGCAACTCGACCAGGCGCAGGCTGCGCTGCGGATCGGCGACGGCACGCGCACCGACGTCGACGAGGCGCGCGCGAATCTCGACGAAGCACTGGCGCGCACGGTCGGCGCGCAAACGGATCTGGCGGTCGCGAGCGGCACGCTGCAGCGGATCACCGGGCTGACGGCGGCCGAGCTGGCGCCGATCTCGTGGCAATGTGCGACACCGGCCGCACCGGCCGATCTAGCGACCGCGATGGACGGTGCGACGCGCGACAACGTCGACGTGCGGATCGCCGGCAAGCAGCTCGACCAGTCGCAGGCCGACATCGTCGCCGCGACGGGCGCGCACCTGCCGGTCGTGAACCTGCAGGCGAGCTATGGCACGAACTGGAGCCGCGGCGCCAACGAGAACGGGCTCGACTCGGTGTTCGGCACGACGTCGAAAACCCGTTCGTCGATGATCGGCGTGACGGTCACGATCCCGCTGTTCGCCGGCGGCGGCCCGCTGTCGGCGAGCCGCGAAGCCTACAGGCGGCGCGACCAGGCACGCGACGCGCTCGAGGATGCACGCCGCAAGGCCCGCGAGCGCGCCCGTGCCGCCTATCTCGGCATCACCAACGGCCTCGCGCTGATCCGCGCGCAGGAGCGCGCGCTCGCGTCGGCCGACAGCAAGGTGAAGTCGACCCACCTGGGCCGCGAGGTCGGGCTGCGCACGCAGATCGACGAACTCAACGCGCAGCAGCGCTATTTCGAGGCGATCCGCGATCTCGCGGACGCGCGCTATCGCTATCTGCGCGCACGGCTGCAACTGTCGGCCGCGCTCGGCACGCTCGGCGAAGCGGACGTCGCCGCGATTGCATGCCGCCCGGCAGGCTGACCATGCGCGATTCCGTCTCCCTCCATTCGATCCCACCGGTAGCGACACATGACTGATTCGCTGTTCCGTCAGGAAGCGCTCGACGCGACCAAGCACAAGCTGATGGGCACGGTCAGCCTGTATTCGCCGCCGTGGCGCTGGCTGACGATCGGTGTCGCGACGGCTGCGGCGCTTGCGGTCGTCGCGTTCTTCGTGCTCGGTACCTACACCAAGCGCGAGCGCGTCGCCGGCCAGCTGCTGCCCGCGAAAGGGCTGCTGGCCATCATCCCGCCGCTGACGGGCACGGTGATCGACACGCGCGTGCGCGAGGGGCAGACCGTCGCGGCCGGCGCCGAGCTGATGGCCGTGTCGGCCGAAGTCGCGACCGAGCTCGGCGGCACGCGCGAGCGGGTCCGCGAACAGCTGGATCTTCAGCGTGCGCGCCTCGAGACCGATCTCGCGAGCCAGTCGCAACTGAGCGGCGAGGCGAAACGCGGGCTGCATGCACGCACCGCGGCGCTGAACGACCAGCTCGCTCAGATCGCGCTGCAGAAGACGCAGCGCACGCGCCAGGCCGAACTCGCGCAGCGGCAGCTCGGCAAGCTGCAGTCGATGCGCGAGCAGGGCTACGCGTCGAACAGCCAGGTCGAGCAGCAGGAAGCCGCGCTGCTCGATGCGCAGGCGCGGCTGCAGGATCTCGCGCGCCAGCGGCTCGACGTCGAGCAGCAGCTCGACCAGATCCGCCAGCAACTGCGCGAATTGCCGCTCAATACCCGCAATCAGCAGAACGACATCGAGCGCAAGCTCGCCGACGTCGACCAGTCGATCGCCGAAAACGAGGCGCGCCGCGCGGTGATTCTGCGCGCACCTCAGGCGAGCGTCGTTGCGACGCTGCTCGCGAAACCGGGGCAGGTCGTCAACGCGGGCCAGTCGGTCGTGTCGCTGCTGCCGCAGGGCGCATTGCTCGAGGCGCAATTGATGGTGCCGAGCCGCGCGATCGGCTTCGTGCGCACCGGCGCGCGCGTCGTGCTCCGCTACGAGGCCTACCCGTTCCAGAAATTCGGCCAGCAGTTCGGCCGCGTGACCGACGTGTCGCGCACCGCGCTGTCGCCTCAGGAGGTCGCGAACCTCACCGGGCGCACCAACGTGCCCGAGCAGCTGTACCGCGTGGTCGTCGCGCTCGATCGCCAGGACATCGTCGCGTACGGCAAGCGCGAAACGCTGCGACCCGGGATGGCGCTCGAGGCCGACGTGCTGATCGACCAGCGCCGGCTGATCGAGTGGGTGCTCGAGCCGCTGTACGCGCTCGGCCGCCGCGCGTCGGCATGAACGCCCCGCGCATTCGATTCGCTATGGAGCCTGTTGAACGATGAAATGGATGGATGCCCTGCAATTCGGCTGGCGCCGCCGCCTGCCCGTGATGCTGCAGACGCAGGCGGCCGAGTGCGGGCTCGCGTGCGTCGGGATGATCGCGAGCTATCACGGCCGCGATCTCGACCTCGTCAGCCTGCGCAGACGCTTCAGCCCGTCGCTGAAAGGGGCGACGCTCAACGACGTGATGCTGATGGCCTACCGGCTCGGCCTCGCGTCGCGCGCGCTGCGACTCGAACTCGACGAGCTCGGCAAGCTGCGGCGCCCGTGCATCCTGCACTGGGACATGAATCACTTCGTCGTGCTGAAGTCGGTGTCGCGCAGCGGGATCACGATCCACGATCCCGCGCGCGGCGTGCGCGACGTGCCGCTTGCCGAGGTGTCCGACCACTTCACGGGCGTCGCGCTGGAGCTGATGCCGTCGCCGTCGTTCGCGCGGGCGCGCGAGCGCGAATCGATCTCGATGGCGACGCTCATCGGCGGCGTCACCGGCATCCGCGCGGCATTCGCGCAGGTGCTGCTGCTGTCGGTCGCGCTCGAGGTGTTCGGCATCGTCACGCCGTTCTACATGCAGTGGGTGATGGACCAGGTGCTCGTGTCGGCCGATGCCGATCTGCTGACGCTGCTCGGCATCGGCTTCCTGCTCGTCGTGCTGTTCCAGAACGCAGTCGCGGCGCTGCGCTCGTGGGTCGTCACGTGGTTCTCGAGCCTGCTTGGCGTGCAGTGGACGGCAAACGTTTGCTCGCACCTGTTCAGGCTGCCGATGACGTACTTCGAGCAGCGCCACATCGGCGACGTCGTGTCGCGGTTCGGCGCGATCGGCACGATCCAGGGCACGCTCACGACGCAATTCGTCGGTGCGCTGCTCGACGGCGCGATGGCGATCGTCACGCTCGCGATGCTGTTCGTCTACAGCCCGACGCTCACGTGGCTCGTGCTCGGGCTGTTCGCCGCGTACGGCGCGATCCGCTGGCTCGCATACCGGCCGTTCCGGCAGGCGAACGAGGAACACATCGTGTACGCGGCCCGCGCGGAATCGAACCTGCTCGAGTCGATCCGCGGCGTGCAGGCGATCAAGCTCGCGAACAAGCAGGAGGCGCGCGTGGCGACCTATGCGAATGCCGTGGTCGAGACGACCAACAAGAACGTCGTGATCCAGCGGCTGTCGATCGGCTTCTCGACGCTGCAGGGCGTGATCTCCGGCGCGGGCCGCGTGGCGCTCGTGTGGCTGGCCGCGAAACAGGTGATCGACGGGCAGTTCTCGGCGGGGATGCTGGTCGCGTTCGTCAGCTTTGCCGATCAGTTCATGGCGCGCGGCGCGGGCCTGATCGGCACGGTGATCGATTTCCGGATGCTGCGGCTGCACGGCGAGCGGCTCGCCGACATCGTGCTGACCGACGCCGAAGCCGACATGGAAGCGAAGGCCGCGCGCGCCGGCGGCGGGCGGCCACGCGGCGGCGCCCGCGATCGACGTGCGCGACGTGCGCTTTCGCTACACGGAGACCGAACCGTGGGTGCTCGACGGCTGCTCGTTCTCGATCGCGCCGGGCGAATCGGTCGCGCTCGTCGGGCCGTCGGGCCAGGGCAAGACCACGATGGCGAAGGTGCTGCTCGGCCTGCTGACGCCCGAGCACGGCAGCGTGCGCGTCGACGGCGTCGACATCCGCAAGCTCGGGCTCCATCAGCACCGCGAGCTGATCGGCTGCGTGATGCAGGACGACATCCTGTTCGCCGGCTCGATCGCCGACAACATCGGCTTCTTCGATCCGCAGCCCGACCAGGCGCGCATCGAGGAAGCCGCGCGGCTCGCGCAGATTCACGACGACATCGCGGCGATGCCGATGGGCTATCAGAGCCTCGTCGGCGACATGGGCTCGTCGCTGTCCGGCGGCCAGTGCCAGCGCGTGCTGCTCGCCCGCGCGTTCTACCGGAAACCCGCGATTCTCGTGCTCGACGAGGCGACCAGCCATCTCGACGTCGAACGCGAGCGGCTGATCAACGACGCGGTGCGCGCGATGAACATCACGCGGATCATCATCGCGCACCGGCCGGAGACGATCCGGAGCGCGGATCGCGTCGTCGAACTCGCGCGAGGCAGCGCACGCGAAATGGGCGTCGACGCGCGGTTCGATCCGGCGGCCGCCTAGCGCCGCCGCAAGTGGAGTGCCCGTCGCGCGCGATGCGCGACGGGAAAGCCGATGCCGATCCGGCTTTCGACGATCGGCAATGCGTAACTGTAAGGAGAACTTCAAATGCGCGAGTTGACCACGATGGAATTGAATGAAGTAAGCGGCGGCTTTTTCCGCAACATGGGGGCGGGGGTGCTGGGCGGCATTGCAGGCCTGGTTGCCGGCGGCTTCAAGGGTGCCGCAACGGGCGGCAGCACGGGCGGCATCCTGGGCGCAGGCATCCTCAGTGCCGGTGTGGGCCTGCTCGTCGGCGCCGGACTGGGCCTGCTCGGCGGCAAGGTCTACGGCTGGGTCAATGGGGCGCAGCAGACGCTCAAGGTCTTCAACCGCGTGATGGAAGGCCTGTTCGACCCGAACCTGCCGGCACCGAAGTAATGCGAGGCCGGGCACCGTTCCTGCGGTGCCTGCTGCCGTCATAGCACCGGCCGGCATGCCGGCCATGCCAATCCGATTTCGTCAGAAGGTGAATCATGCGTGAAATCAGCAAGATGGAACTCGCAACCGTTTCGGGCGGCGCCATCGCCGACTGGATCAACAGCCTGTTCAAGCCGGGCGCGCCAAGCGAACCCTGGGTCAATCCGTTTCCTTCGGACAACACCCAGACGGGCGCCGTCGAGACGCTCGGCAAGGTCGTCTTCGCAGCAGGCGTCGCGCTCGCGGCCGCGGCGACCGTGTCGGTCCTCGCCGCTCTCGCCGCCGCGGCTCGCCCGACCGGCCGATAGGCAAGCGTTCGGTGCGACGACTCGCAATCCTTACGACTTGCGTACCGATTGCTTCGGTCGCTTCGACACGCTACTCAACCCCGCGGCCCGCATCGGCCAACGGGATCGTGAACGGGCGCCGTTTTTGGATGGATTGCGATAGTCGGAACGGATGCGGGCAAGTTAATTTTATCTCTCCCGACACGCTTGCGTGCCCGGTGGGAATTTTTGAGCGATTAAAAGGGATACCTGATCATGATGAAGAAAATTCTGATGGCCTCCGCAACGGCGTCGGCGATGTCGTTCATGCCGCTCGCGGCGCATGCATACGACGGCACCATCAACATCACGGGTGCGCTGAGCGGCGCCAGCTGCACCATCAAGGTCAACGATGCCGACAACAACGGTACGGTCCAGCTTCCGAGCGTGGGCGCGGCTTCGCTGGCGTCGAAGGGAGCGGTAACGGGTGCAACGAACTTCACCATCGCGCTCAGCAACTGCACGAACGCGGGCAAATCGGTGCGCGCGTTCTTCGAGGCCGGCCCGAACGTCAACGGCGCGGACGGCACGCTCTACAACCGCGCACAGACCAACGCCGCGACCAACGTCGCCGTGCAGCTTCTCGACATGGACGGCAGAGCGCTGAAGGCCGGTGACGTCAGCCAGCGCAACGGCCGTCCGGTCGACCTCGTCAACAACGCGGCCTCGATGGTCTATAGCGCGCAGTACTACTCGCTCGGCTCGGCGACGGCCGGCAGCGTAAGCACGTCGGTCACGTATTCGATCGACTATCTGTAAGCCGTCATGCCGGCCGTCTCGTACGGCCGGCATCGACGACTCGCACGACGCGGGCCATTCCGGCCCGCGGTATCGCCGTTCCGGGGAAGCGTCCCGTCGCGCGGCCTTCCCCCTCCCTCTTCATCGAACGATGCACTCGCTCCTCTCGTTTCTCTTCCGCCGGTTGCCGATCTGCGCATGCGTCGTGCTGGCCTGCACCGTACAGCACGGCATCGCGGGCGTGATCATTTCCGGCACGCGCCTCGTCTATCCGGCCGGCGATCGGGAGATCACCGCCAAGATCGACAACGTCGGCACCGATCCGGCGCTCGTGCAGGCATGGCTCGACGACGGCGACCCGCGCTCGCGCCCGGGCACGGCCAAGGTGCCTTTCGTGTTGATGCCGCCGATCTTTCGCGTCGATCCGGGCAAGGGACAGACGTTGCGCATCGTCTATACCGGCGATCCGCTGCCGCAAGACCGGGAATCCGTGTTCTGGCTGAACGTACTCGACATTCCGCCGAAAACCGCCGATCAACCGTCGACGACCATGCTGCAGCTCGCGTTCCGTTCGCGAATCAAGGTGTTCTTCCGGCCGGCCGGCCTCGATGCCGATGGGGCGGTCGATGCGGCCAAAGGTGTGAAATGGTCGCTCGCGCCCGCGCCGGACGGCAGCAAAGGCTACCTGTTGCGCGCGACCAATCCGTCGCCGTTCAACGTCACCGTGCTGTCGGCGCAGGTCGTGCACGACGGCCGCACGTACACGATCGACGACGGCGCGATGATCGCGCCCGCTGCCGACCGTCTGTTTGCACCGAACATGCCGCTGCCGAGCCTCCCGGCCGGCACGAAGCTCGACTATTCGACGATCAACGACTTCGGCACCGACGTGAAGTGGCCGGCGGTGCTCGAGGCCACGCCTTGATTCGACCTCGGCATTCGAGCCGCCTGCGCGCGTCGCCGGGCGACGCGAGTCGGATTCGAACCGAGCCCGCGGCCCGTCGGCGATCCGTCCCATTCGAGCATCCGAAACGAAGCCCATGAAATGCATCCATCCCGCATCCGGTCCGCGCACCGGTCGGCCGACGCTCGCGCTTCGGCGGTCGTACGCGACGGCGTTGCTCGCGTGGTCGGCACTGCCGCTCGGCGCAGCGGCAAGCGAGCTTGCGCCCGCCGATTCGCAACCCCGGATCGGCGGGCCGGGCCACGGTGATGCACTGCCGTCCCGGGCGCTGCAGTTCGACCCGGACTTCGTGCTGACGTCGCCGGACGGCGGAATCGACCTGTCCCGTTTCGAGAAGGGCAACCCGGTCTGGCCCGGCGAATACCGGGCCGACGTGTACCTGAACGGGGCGCTGCTCGGCCGCGACGACGTCACCGTGCGCGAATCGGGCGCAAACGGCCCGCAAGTGTGCTTCAGCCGCCGCATGCTCGACAGGATCAATGCGGATACGAGCCGGATCGCGCCCGAAGCGCTCGCGTCGCTCGCCGATCCCGCCGCGTGCGAATCGTTCGATGCGCTGCTGCCGGGTGCGTCGGCGTCGTTCGACGCCGGCTCGGCGCGCCTCGACATCCATGTCCCGCAAGCGCTGTTGCGCCGCACGGCCCGCGGCTACGTCGATCCGTCGATGTGGGACGGCGGCGTGACCGCGGGATTCGTCGGCTACAGCGCGAATCTCTACGGAAACGTCGCGAACGGCCGGAGCGACAGCGCGGCATACGTCGGACTGAACGCCGGCATCAATGCGGGCGGATGGTACTTCCGTCACGACGGCGCGCTGAACTGGCAGAATCGCGGCGGCCAGCACTACAGCATCACCAACACCTACGTTCAACGCGACCTGACGGCGCTCAAGGCGCGCGTCAGGCTCGGCGACGCGAACACGTCCGGCGAGCTGTTCGATACGTTTCCGTTTCGCGGCGTGCAGATCGCCAACGACGATCGCATGTGGCCCGATTCCCGTCGCGGTTATGCGCCGGTCGTTCGCGGCATCGCGAATTCGAATGCGCGCGTGACCGTGCGCCAGAGCGGCGCGGTCATCTACGAAACGACCGTGCCGCCCGGCCAGTTCGTGATCGACGACCTCTATCCGACCGGTTACGGCGGCGATCTCGACGTGACCGTCACCGAATCGGATGGCAGCGAGCGCGTATTCAAGGTGCCGTACGCATCGGTCGTGCAGTCGCTGCGGCCCGGCATGAACCGGTTCGGTTTCGTCGCGGGCGTGGTGCGCAAGAGGAACCTGTCGTATACGCCGCGCATCGTGCAGGCAACCTACGCGCGTGGCGTGTCCAACCTGCTGACGCTGTATGGCGGCGTGCTCGCGAACGAGGACTACCAGAACCTGCTCGTCGGCGGTGCGTTCAACACGCCGATCGGCGCGATGGCGCTCGACGTGTCCGGTGCATTCACGTCGTCGAACGGCCGGCGGGCACGCGGCGCGAGCGTGCGCATCACGTACAGCAAGACGCTGGAAGCGACGAACAGCAACCTGTCGGTGGCCGCGTATCGCTTCTCGTCGTCCGGCTATCTCGATCTCGACAACGCGCTCGCCTACGTCGACAACGCCAGGCGCAACGCGACAGGCCTCGCTGCGCAGCCGCTCTGGCGCGCGCGCAACCGGGTATCGGTCACCGCGTCGCAGCGGTTCGGCGACAACGGCGGCCAGTTGTTCGTGAGCGCGTACACGCAGAACTACTGGGAGCGCCGCGGCACCGATACGCAATTCCAGATCGGCTACAGCAACCGTTTCCGCGTCGTCGACTACAGCATCTCGGTCAACCGCGCACGCGCGATCGGCGGCGACGTCGATACGC
The DNA here is from genome assembly GCF_022809715.1 of Burkholderia pyrrocinia. NCBI lineage: Bacteria > Pseudomonadati > Pseudomonadota > Betaproteobacteria > Burkholderiales > Burkholderiaceae > Burkholderia > Burkholderia pyrrocinia. Next base: position 53,931 of record NZ_CP094459.1, on the reverse strand, counting down.
AGTACATGCTGACCGTGTCGCTGCCGCTCGGTCGCTCGGCGCAAGCGCCGCGCGCGAGTGCGAACGTCGCGCACGACAGCGTGCGCGGCGTCACGTCGATGATGACCGCGAGCGGTTTCGTCGGCACGCGGAACCAGGGCAGCTATTCGGTTTCCGCGTCGCGCGACGCGGGTGCGACGTATTCGGGCAGCGTGTCCGGCCAGTACCGCACGCCGTACACGACGGTTCAGGGCGCGTTCGCCAAGGGCGATCGCTACGGGTCGGGCTCGGTCGGATTGAGCGGCTCGATCGTCGCGCATCCGGGTGGCGTAACGGCGTCACCCTATGCAGCCGACACGGTTGCCGTCGTCGCGGCGCCGGCGGCGGGTGGCGCCAGGGTGGTCGGATACGGCGGCGTCGCACTCGACGGGCGCGGCTACGCGGTCGTGCCATACCTGAATCCGTACCGGCTCAACCAGATCGAGATCGACCCGCGCGGCCTGCCCGCCGACGTCGAGCTGCAGACGACGAGCCTGCAGGTGGCGCCGCGTCAGGGCGCCGTCGTGATGCTGCGCTACCCGACCGTGAAGGGGCGTGCGCTGCTGATTCATGCATCGACGCCGACCGGCCGGGAATTGCCGTTCGGCGCGCCGGTATTCGACGCGCGCGGCAACAACGTCGGCGTGGTGTCGCAGGGCGGCCAGATCTATGCGCGCATCGCGGAACCGGATGAAAAGCTGACGGTGAAATGGGGGCACGCCGACGCGTGGCAATGCTCGATCCGCGTGGCGTTGCCGCCGCTCGACGCCGGCGCGCGGCAAGTCGCCATCCAGCGCGTCGACGCCCCGTGCGAATTCGACGCGCGGCCGCCCGGTCCCGGCGATGCGCCGCGGCACGCGGCCCCGCCTGCATGACGGCGCCCGGCACGCGCGCACGACAACCTCGGATGAAATCGCACATGAACGACAGGAACACGCCCATCCATCGCATCAGGCTGGCTTGCACGGCGGCCCTGCTGGCCTGCGCGGCGGGCGCGGGCACCGCGCAGGCGGCCGCGAATTGCCAGAACGTGAGCACGGCGGAACTCGGTACGCTGCCCGATCCGTTCAGGATCGCGGCCGATGCACCGATCGGCACGGTGCTCTGGAGCAAGACCGGGATCGAGATCAGCGCGTCCTGCATGAAGACCGTTGCATCGGCGAACTTCGAGGCGACGCTCTATCGATGGATGGCCGACTCCGACCTGACGGCGAACGGCCTCGGCTTGTACGTGACCTATAACGGCAATCGCGGCACCGGGGACGCATCGTTTCCGATGGGGAAGATCATCAGTTCGTCGCTTCGGCCGACGACCGTTTCCGCGACGATCGACGTCGAGCTGGTGAAGATCGGCGCGACGCCGTCCACACCGACGCCGTTTCCGATCCTGTCGGTGCTGACGGCGCTGATCGGCGGCCCGGACAAGGACTATTCGAAAGCGGCCCGCTACGTCACCTACGGCTTCAAGAACATCTCGTTCCAGGCAACGACCTGCGCGCCGTCGACCACGCAGGTGGCCGTGGATCTCGGCACCCACAAGCTCAGCAAATCGTCGGGACTGGGTTCCGGCATCGGCACGACGTCGACGTCGAAAGTCTTCACGATCGGCCTGAAGTGCGATGCCCAGGTCGCCGGCAGTTTCGCGGTCCACCTGACGCTCGACGGCAACGCGTACGACGCATCCGAAGGCATCCTGTCGCTGTCGTCGTCGAGTACGGCGCAAGGCGTCGGCATCCAGCTGCTCGGGAGCGACGGCAATCCGGTGACGCTCGGCAAGCCGTGGAAGGTGACGGATGCGCCGCCCTCGAGCACCCTGTCGGTGCCGCTGGCGGCGCGCTATTACCAGACGGGATCCGGTGCCCGCCCAGGCACCGCCAATGGCACGGCGACCTTTACGATCAGCTACAAATAGCGCGCGAGCGGTCAGATCAATCCGTTTTCGTACGCGTAACGGATCAGGTGGACGTTGGAATCGGCCTGCAGCTTCTGCATCGCCATATGTTTCTGCGTCGACACGGTGCTGACCGATCGGCCGAGCTGCTTCGCGATACTCGCGAGCGAGTGCCCCGAGACAAACAGGCGAACGACGTCCAGCTCCTTGGTCGACAGCTTCGGCTGCGCGTCGCGCACGCATGCGCCGGCCTGCGCGACGATCGCCCGTATCATCGGCGAGAAATAGGACGCGCGCCCCGCACCGAGGAGCCGGCACGCACGGACGACCTCGCCGATGTCGTCTTCCTTGCTGACGATCGCCGCCACGCCCAGCCGGATCGCGCCCGTGAGCACGCTCGGATTCTTCTGCGCGGTAAACATCACGCATTTCGCGTCGGGCGCGACCTCGCGCAGCCTGCGCAGCAGCACGAAGCCGTCAATCGGGTTGTCCCCCCGGCTCATCGAATAATCGACGATGACGAGATCGGTCGGCGACCTTCTCAGTGCATCGATCAACTCCGCGCCGCTTTGGCAGCAATGCGTGATGCGAAAAGCCGGCGCCCATTGCGGCAGTTGCTTCAGCAACGCCACGACGACCGGGTGGTCGTCCGCAACGGCAATCGAGAGCGTACTCATGTATTCATTCACTGGAAATGTTAATTGGATACAAGTAAATTCGCCCGATAACGCGAGTGGCGGTTTTCAAAACAAACCGATCGGGAATGGATTATGGGCTTGGGTTATCTGTCGCATAACGATATATCGATGAAATAAGCCGCCTCCATTATTGAGCTTGCCATTGATAAATTGAAAAAATCGGGCAATCGCGAAATCCTTTTCCGGTTCCGCGTCGCCACGGCCGCTTGTCGCGGCACCCCGGGGCCCGTCGCCCCGAGCGGGTTTCCATGGAAAACCCCTAAAGGTTCGGACCACCCGCGAAAGGTTGCAGAAGGTTTCACGTCCCTATACTCGTTTCAACGATGCAACAAGCATCGCGCCACACGGAAAACAAACGGAGACAACCCGATGCGACCCATCCTGCGCACCCTCGCCGTTGCAGCCGGCCTCACCTGCGCGCTCGCCGCGCACCCCGCCTTCGCCGCCGACGACGCCGGCAAGGTCACGATCATGGTCGGCGGGATCGCGAAGCTGATCTACCTGCCCGCGCGGCTCACGCAGGAGCTCGGCTACTTCAAGGCCGAAGGGCTCGACGTCGAGCTGCTGTCGCAGCCGGCCGGCGTCGACGCCGAGAACGAGCTGCTCGCGGGCGCCGTGCAGGGCGTCGTCGGCTTCTACGACCACACGATCGACCTGCAGAGCAAGGGCAAGGACGTGAAGGCGATCGCGGTGTTCGGCCAGGTGCCGGGCGAAGTCGAGATGGTGTCGACCAAGGCCGCGCCGACGTTCAAGTCGATGGCCGACGCGAAGGGCAAGACGCTCGGCGTGACGGGCCTCGGCTCGTCGACGAGCTTCCTCACGCAATACCTCGCGCTCGCGCACGGTGTGCCGTCGACGCAGTACACGATGCTGCCGGTCGGCGCCGATGCGAGCTTCATCGCCGCGATCAAGCAGGGCCGCATCGACGCCGGGATGACGACCGAGCCGACGGTGTCCGCGCTCGAGAAGATGGGCGACGCGAAGGTGCTGGTCGACATGCGCACGCTGGAAGGCACGCGCGCCGCGCTCGGCGGCACCTACCCGGCCGCGAGCCTGTACGTGCAGTCGGCATGGGCCGATTCGCACAAGGCGGAAGCCACCAAGCTCGCGCACGCGTTCGCGAAGACGATGCAGTTCATCCACACGCACAGCGCCGAGGAAATCGCCGCGAAGATGCCGGCCGACTACCAGAAGGACAAGGCGCTGTACGTGAGCGCGCTGAAGGCGTCGCTGCCGATGTTCACCGCCGACGCGAAGATGCCGGCTGACGGCCCGGCGACGGTGCTGAAGGTGCTGTCGGCGTTCAACCCGTCGGTGAAGGGCAAGCACATCGACCTGGCGCGCACCTACACGAACGATTTCGTGAACGCGAAGTAGTCGATCTCGGTCAGGCGCCGGCGGCGGCGATCCCGCCGCCGTGCGTTCCCCGTTCCGGCCCGGTTGACCGGCCCGGCGTTGCGGCACGATGCGACGCCCTCTTCACCCGCAGGACGAATGCGATGACCCAGGCAGTCTCCCCGAGCACACCGGCGATCGAGTTTCGCAACGTGTCGTGCCGCTTCATTTCGCCGGAAGGCAAGGCCACCGTCGCGCTGCGCGACTTCAGCATGAGCGTCGCGCGCGGCGAGTTCATCGCGATCGTCGGGCCGACCGGCTGCGGCAAGTCGACGACGCTCAACCTGATCACCGGGCTGCTCAAGCCCGTGTCGGGCGAAGTGCGCGTGATGGGCCGCCCGGTCGACGGGATCGACCCGCGCATCGGCTTCGTGTTCCAGGCCGACGCCGTGTTCCCGTGGCGCAACGTGATCGACAACGTCGCGGCGGGCCCGCTGTTCCGCGGCCGCTCGAAGGACGTCGCGTATGCGCAGGCCGAGGAATGGATCCGCAAGGTCGGCCTCGACAAGTTCACGAAGCACTACCCGCACCAGCTCTCCGGCGGGATGAGGAAGCGCGTCGCGCTCGCGCAGACCTTCATCAACCAGCCGGAAATCCTGCTGATGGACGAGCCGTTCTCCGCGCTCGACATGCAGACGCGCACGCTGATGCAGGACGAGCTGCTGCAGCTCTGGTCGGCGAACAAGGGCTCGGTCGTGTTCGTCACGCACGACCTCGAGGAGGCGATCGCGCTCGCCGACCGCGTGTTCGTGCTGACCGCGCGCCCCGCGACGCTCAAGCACGTGTACGAGATCGACCTGCCGCGCCCGCGCGTCACGTCGGAGATTCGCTACGACACGCGCTTCATCGAAATTTCCAAGGACATCTGGCACGACCTGCGCGAAGAAGTGCAGATCGGCTGACGCATACGCCGCACGGCAAGAACAGCAAGGACAGGAGCATGACCGACATGACGCTTCCCCCCACCGCCCTACCGGCGACGACGCTCGAGGACGACGAGCGCGCCGCGCAACGCCGGCTGCGCCGCCGGCGCAACCTGATCGTCACGCTGCGGATCGCCGTGCTCGTGATCGTGCTGGGCGGGTGGGAACTCGCCGCACGGCTCAAATGGATCGATCCGTTCTTCTTCTCGATGCCGTCGCTGATCTTCGCGCAGCTCCAGGACTGGTTCGCGAACGGTACGTCGCAGGGCCCGCTGCTCACGCAGGTGTGGGTCACGCTCGAGGAAACCGGCATCGGCTTCGTGATCGGCTCGGTTGCCGGCGTGATCTGCGGGATCGTGCTCGGCCGCAACAAGCTGATGGCCGACGTGTTCGGCCTGTATATCCAGATCGCGAACTCGATTCCGCGCGTGGTGCTCGGCTCGATCTTCGTGATCGCGCTCGGCCTCGGGATGGCGTCGAAGATCGCGCTGGCCGTCGTGATGGTGTTCTTCGTCGTGTTCGGCAACGCGTTCCAGGGCGTGCGCGAAGCCGACCGCTACCTGATCGCGAACGCGCAGATCCTCGGCGCGTCGCGCCGGCAGATCACCACGGCGGTCGTGATCCCGTCCGCGCTGAGCTGGATTCTCGCGAGCCTGCACGTGAGCTTCGGCTTCGCGCTGGTCGGCGCGGTCGTCGGCGAATTCCTGGGTTCCAAGCAAGGCATCGGCCTGCTAATCTCCACCGCCCAGGGCGCGTTCAACGCGAGCGGCGTGTTCGCGGCGATGATCGTGCTGGCCGTGGTCGCGCTGGCCGCCGACTACCTGCTGACCTGGCTCGAGAAGCGGCTCTTGAAGTGGCGCCCCGCCGCGTTCTGAACGCAGCGTCCGGACGCCTGACATGACACTCCCGACCGCGCCGGCGACCCCGGCGCGGTTCGGCATTTCGGAGAAGGAGCGCAACAGGATGGCGCACAGCCTGCGCGGACGGCTGCTGTGGTGGCTGCTGCTGCCGCTCGCGGTGTTCGTGCTGATCGCGGGCGCGATGTCGTACGACACCGCGCGGACCACGGCCGGGCTCGTGCAGGACAGCGCGCTCGTCGCTTCCGCGCGCACGATCGGCGAGGACGTCGAATGGCGCAACGGGCGGCCGGTTGCCGACGTGCCGCCGGCCGCGCTGGAGATCTTCGAATCGCCGTCGCAGGATTCGGTGTTCTACAAGGTGATCGACGGCCACGACCGCCTGCTGGCCGGCACGCCGGCGCTCGAGGTGCCCGCGCGGCACGGCATCGAGCCGACGCTGTACGACACGTCGCTCGACGGCGTGCCGCTGCGCGCGGCGGCCTACGATCGCCAGCTTTACGACGAGGGGCAGATCGAGACGGTCACGGTCGTCGTCGCGAAGACGACGCGCTCGCGCAACGCGATGGTCGCCACGATCTGGCGGCCGCAGCTCGTGCGCCTGTCGCTGATGCTGATGCTCGCGGTGGTGCTCGTCTACCTCGGCCTCACCTTCGAGCTGCGCCCGTTGATGAAGCTGAAGGACGATGTCGCCGACCGCGGGCCGATGGAGCTGGAGCCGATCCGCCCCGAGCGGCTGCAGCACGAGCTGCGGCCGATCGTCGACGCGATCAACCAGTGCATCGCGCGGCTCAATACGCATACGGCCACGCAGCGCCGCTTCATCGCGGATGCCGCGCACCAGCTGCGCACGCCGATCGCGGTGCTCGACACGCAGATCCAGTACGCGCAGCGGCGCGGCCACGACGATGCGGAACTCGCGTCGGTGCTCGACAGCATGCAGCGCAGCAGCCGCAAGATGGCCGACGTGACCGACAAGCTGCTGCTGCTCGCGCATGCGGAAGCGACGCCGTCGACGCTCTTGACCCATCGCGTCGATCTCGCGGCCGTGGTGTCGAGCGTGCTGGAGGAAACGATCGTGCTCGCGCAGCGGCGCGACATCGACCTCGGCGCCGATCTCGGCGAGCGGCTCGACGTCGCGGGCAGCGACAGCCTTCTGACCGCGCTGGTGATGAACCTCGTCGACAACGCGGTGCGCTACACGCAGCCGGGCGGCTGCGTGACGGTCGCCGCGCGGCGCGACGGCGACGCGATCGTGCTCGACGTGATCGACAACGGCCCCGGCATTCCAGCCGAGGCGCGGCCGCACGTGTTCAAGCGCTTCTACCGCGTGTCGGCCGACACCGAGGGCTCGGGCCTCGGGCTCGCGATCGTCCGCGAGATCGCGCAGGCGCACGGCGGCAGCGTGTCGCTTGCGCCGGGGCCCGGCAATCGCGGTATTGTCGTAACCGTACGGCTGCCCGCCTACGATTGAAGAGATGTCGTCATGAAACTCCTGCTGGTCGAAGACAACGCCGAACTCGCGCACTGGATCGTGAACCTGCTGCGCGGCGAGGATTTCGCGGTCGACAGCGTCGGCGACGGCGAACGCGCGGACACGGTGCTGAAGACCGAACGCTACGACGCGGTGCTGCTCGACATGCGGCTGCCCGGCATCAGCGGCAAGGAAGTGCTCGCGCGGCTGCGGCGGCGCAACGACAACGTGCCGGTGCTGATGCTGACCGCGCACGGCTCGGTCGACGACAAGGTCGACTGCTTCGGCGCGGGCGCCGACGATTACGTCGTGAAGCCATTCGAGTCGCGCGAGCTGGTTGCGCGGATTCGCGCGCTGATCCGCCGGCAGGCCGGCGTCGGCACGACGCAGCTCGTGTGCGGCGATCTCGTCTATGCGTTCGGCACGCGCGAATTCCGCTGCGGCGAAACCGTGCTCGCGCTGCGCCGCCGCGAGCACGCGATCCTCGAAACGCTGATGCTGCAGCAGAACAAGACGGTGTCGAAGGCGCGGCTGATGGACAGCGTGTTCGCGCTCGACGACGAGCCGAGCGCCGACGCGATCGACATCTACATCCACCGGCTGCGCAAGCATCTCGCGGGCAGCGCGGCCGAGATCATCACGCTGCGCGGACTCGGTTACATCCTGCGTGCGAAAAGCGCGCACGACTGACGGGCGTTCCTCCTCGCTCCCGAACATCGATTCGTAGCACGAAACGTCACCGGAAACCCGGCGGGCGCACGCCTGCACCATCCGCGATGGTTGCGCGTTCGGTGTTTTCACCGATCCGATTCTTGCGTCGGGGAAAGCGTCGTGAAGGATTGCACCCTCTACGATGCTACGCGTCGGCCCTCTCGCTGTGGCCGGCAAGAGTCGGCATACATTGCGTACTGCCAACGACCAGATTCCAATGCGGCAGCTCGGAGGAGACGATCTTGAAACGAAAAACCCTTGCCCTTTCCATCGCGGCGGCAGGCCTGTGCGCCGGCACCCAGGCGCATGCGCAGTCGAGCGTGCAGCTCTACGGCCTGATGGACCTGAGCTTTCCGACCTACCGGACCCACGCCGATGCGAACGGCAAGCACGTGATCGGCATGGGCAACGAAGGCGAGCCGTGGTTCAGCGGCAGCCGCTGGGGCCTGCGAGGCGCCGAAGACATCGGCGGCGGCACGAAGATCATCTTCCGCCTCGAAAGCGAATTCGTGGTCGCGAACGGCCAGATGGAAGACGAAGGCCAGATCTTCGACCGCGACGCGTGGGTCGGTGTCGAGGACGAACGTTTCGGCAAGCTGACGGCCGGCTTCCAGAACACCATCGCGCGCGACTCGGCGGCGATCTACGGCGACCCGTACGGCTCCGCGAAGCTGTCGACCGAGGAAGGCGGCTGGACCAACTCGAACAACTTCAAGCAGATGATCTTCTACGCGGCCGGCCCGACCGGCACGCGCTACAACAACGGCATCGCGTGGAAGAAGCTGTTCGGCAACGGCATCTTCGCGAGCGCCGGCTACCAGTTCAGCAACTCGACGCAGTTCGCGACCGGCTCCGCGTACCAGGTCGCGCTCGGCTACAACGGCGGCCCGTTCAACGTTTCGGGCTTCTACAACCACGTGAACCACGGCGGCTTCAGGAACCAGACGTTCTCGGTCGGCGGCAACTACACGTTCGACATCGTGCGCCTGAATGCCGGCTACTTCCGCTACAACGGCGACCAGGGCTCGCTCGGCCAGCGCCACGACGATTCGTGGACGGTGTCGATGAAGATCGCGCCGAAGGGCGCGCTCGACTACGAGCTCGGCTACCAGCAGATGCGCGTCAAGAACGCCGCGAACAACGCGGACGGCTTCACGCCGAACGCGAACCTCGGCGCGTTCAGCCTGACCAACGGCGTCGCCAACGGCTTCAAGGAGACGATCTACGGGTCGGTGTTCTACCACCTGAGCAAGCGCACCGAGGTGTACCTGGCCGGCGACTACATGAAGCTGCATGGCGGCTACACGGCGGCGTCGACGTTCGGCGCGAAGAACCAGCTCGAACTGACTTCGGGCATCCGTACGCGTTTCTGATCTCGGGGCCGGCCATCCGGTGCGGGGCCCATCGGGCCCCGCCGTACCTTCCGTCCGGGATTCTCCATGCGGGCACGCCGGCGCTTTGCGCCGACCGTGCCCTTTTTTCGTCCTTTCCGGACTGCCGCCGGACGCCCGCGCAGCGGCCGACGGCCGGTCCGGGCGACAACGGGCCCGAAACCGCTGGCGGCCCGTCCGGCGGGCGATCGCGGCCGATGCACGTACGTTCGGCCCACATCGGCGCTTGACCTGCGCCGACCGACTCGCTAGCGTTTCGGGTTTGCCCGGGCGGCCATTGCCGCCGGTGCCGTGAGCGCGCCCGACGTCCTGGCGCGCACGGCCGGGCTCCGATGGAAAAGACGATGCAGAAACTCGATGCGGCCAGCCCGCAGGCGATGTCGACGGATTTCACCGCTGACAACGTCGCGCGCCTGAAGGCGCTGTTCCCCGAACTCGTGACCGAAGGCCCCGACGGCGCGTCGGTCGACGTCGACGTGCTGAAGGCGCTGATCGGCGAACGCACGGTCGGCGACGCCGACGAGCGCTATGGCTTCCACTGGCACGGCAAGCGCAGCGCGCGCCAGGCCGCGCTGACGCCGTCGACGGGCACGCTGCGCCCCTGCCCCGACGACAGCGTCGCGTGGGACGACACGCGCCATCTCGTGATCGAGGGCGACAACCTCGACGTGATGAAGCTGCTGCACAAGAGCTACGCGGGCAAGGTGAAGCTCGTCTACATCGACCCGCCGTACAACACGGGCAGCGATTTCGTCTATCCGGACGACTTCAGCGACAGCATCCGCCACTACCTGGCGATGACCGGGCAGACCCAGGGCGGCGCGAAGCGCAGCACCAACACCGAGGCGAACGGCCGGTTCCACACCGACTGGCTGAACATGATGTATCCGCGCCTGAAGCTCGCGCACGCGCTGCTGTCCGACGAAGGGCTGATCGCCGTGCACATCGACGAGCACGAAGTGCATGCGCTGGTGCTGATGCTGCGCGAGATCTTCGGCGAGGAGAACGAGCTCGGCGTCGCCGTGTGGGACAAACGCAACCCGAAGGGCGACGCGCGCGGTGTCGCGTACCAGCACGAATCGCTGGTGCTGTTCGCGCGCAATGCCGAGACGCTGCTCGAACAGGCGCCGCTCAAGCGCCCGAAGCGCAATGCGCAGCGCATGCTCGACGCCGCGCATGACGCGGTGTACCGCAGCGGCAACCCGAAGGACGCGCAGAAGGCATACCGCGCGTGGATGAAGGCGCAGACCAACCTGTCCGGCGGCGAAGTGATGTACGACCGGCTGTCGGAAGACGGCCGCGTATACCGCCTCGTGTCGATGGCGTGGCCGAACAAGAAGAAGGCGCCGGAAGAATATTTCACGCCGCTGATCCACCCGGTCACCGGCAAGCCGTGCGCGATGCCGGCGCGCGGCTGGCGCAACCCGCCCGCGACGATGCAGGCGCTGATCGAGCGCGGCCAGATCGAATTCGGCGCGGACGAAAGCACGCAGCCGCAGCGGATCTACTATCTCGACGAGAACATGTACGAGAACGTGCCGTCGGTGCTGCCGTTCGCCGGCTCCGACGACGCGCTGCTGAAGACGCTCGGGATCCCGTTCGACCAGCCGAAGCCGGTCGATTTCGCGGCGGCCGTGATCGGCTGGTGCACGCGCGGCGACGACATCGTGCTCGACTGCTTCGCGGGCTCCGGCTCGACCGGCCACGCGGTGATGCAGGTGAACGCGACCGACGGCGGCGCGCGCCGCTACGTGATGGTGCAACTGCCCGAGGCGCTCGATCGCCGCGACAAGACGCAGCAGAGCGCCGCCGATTTCTGCGCGAAGCTGAAGAAGCCCGCGACGCTCGCCGAAATCACCAAGGAGCGCCTGCGCCGCGCCGCGCAGCAGGTCGCGCGCGACTATCCGGAAAGCTATGGCGACCTCGGCTTCCGCGTATACCGGCTCGACACGACCAACGTGATCGAATGGGATCCGCGCCGCGACGATTTCGACCATGCGCTGTTCGCGTCCGTCGAGCACGTGAAGACCGGCCGCACCGAGGACGACCTGCTCGCCGAGCTGACGCTGAAGCTCGGCCTCGACCTGTGCACGCCGGTCGAGCATCACCAGATCGCCGGCAAGACCGTGCACCTGATCGGCCGCTCGATCGTCGCGTGCTTCGACGCGCGCGTCTCGCGCGACGACGCTGGCCCGCTTGCCGACGGCATCGTCGAATTGCTCGACGCGACCGGCGCGTCGCATGACGTGACGTGCCTGTTCCGCGACAGCGGCTTCGTCGACGACGTCGCGAAGCTCAATCTCGCCGCGCTGCTCGAACAGCACGGCGTGAAGCGCGTGCGGAGCCTGTGATGCGGCTGCATTTCGAAGCGGATCTCGACTACCAGCGCGACGCGATCGACGCCGTCTGCGACCTGTTTCGCGGCCAGGAATCGTATCGCGGCGACTTCAGCGTGCTCGCGAACGCCGCGCCCGGCACCACGGCCGCAGCTCAAGGCTCGCTCGGCTTCGCGGTATCGGAACAGGGCGTCGGCAACCGGCTGTCGCTGACCGACGACGCGCTCGCGCGCAATCTCGCCGACGTGCAGTTGCGCGGCGGGCTGCCGCCGTCCGGCCTGCCCGGCTCGCGCGACTTCACCGTCGAGATGGAGACCGGCACCGGCAAGACCTACGTGTACCTGCGCACGATCTTCGAGCTGAACCGCCGCTACGGCTTCACGAAGTTCGTGATCGTCGTGCCGTCGATCGCGATCAAGGAAGGCGTGCACAAGACGCTCTCGATTACCGAGGATCACTTCCGCGCGCTGTACGCGGGCGTGCCGTACGACTACTTCCTGTACGACTCCGCGAAGCTCGGCCAGGTGCGCCACTTCGCGGCGAGCGCGGCGATCCAGATCATGGTGATGACGGTGGCCGCGATCAACAAGAAGGAAATCAACAACCTCTACAAGGACAGCGAGAAGACCGGCGGCGAGAAGCCGATCGACCTGATCCGCGCGACGCGGCCGATCGTGATCGTCGACGAGCCGCAGAGCGTCGACGGCGGGCTAGAAGGGCGCGGCCGCGAAGCGCTGGCCGCGATGGCGCCGCTCTGCACGCTGCGCTATTCGGCGACGCACGTCGACCGTCACCACATGGTGTACCGGCTCGACGCGGTCGACGCGTACGAGCGCAAGCTCGTCAAGCAGATCGAGATCGCGTCGGCGATCGTCGAGGATGCGCACAACAAGCCATACGTGCGGCTCGTCGGCGTGTCGAACCGGCGCGGCGCGATCAGCGCGCGCGTCGAGCTCGACGTCGCGACGGCGGCCGGCGTGAAGCGCCAGATCGTGTCGGCCACCGACGGCGACGATCTCGAACGCCTGACCAAGCGCGCGCTGTACGCGGGGCTGCGGATCGGCGAAGTGCATGCGCTGAAGGGTGCCGAATACGTCGAGCTGCGTCATCCGGAAGGCGAGGCGTTCCTGTCGCTTGGCGAGGCATTTGGCGACATCGACACGCTCGCCGTGCAACGCGAGATGATCCGCCGCACGATTCGCGAGCATCTCGACAAGGAGCTGCGCCTCGCGGAGCGCGGCGTGAAGGTGCTGTCGCTGTTCTTCGTCGATTCGGTCGAGCGCTATCGCCGCTACGACGAAAACGGGATGCCCGTGAAGGGCGATTACGCGCTGATCTTCGAAGAGGAATATGCGCGCGCGGCGCGCGTGCCGGCCTACCGGGCGCTGTTCGACGGCGTCGACGTCGCGCTCGAAGTCGGGCGCGCGCACAACGGCTACTTCTCGATCGACCGCAAGGGCGGCTGGACCGATACGAGCGAGAGCAGCGCCGCGGCCCGCGAGAACGCGGAGCGCGCGTACGGCCTCATCATGCGCGAGAAGGAAGCACTGCTGTCGTTCGACACGCCGCTGAAGTTCATCTTCTCGCACTCGGCGCTGAAGGAAGGCTGGGACAACCCGAACGTGTTCCAGATCTGCACGCTGCGCGACATCCAGACCGAACGCGAGCGCCGCCAGACGCTCGGCCGCGGGCTGCGCCTCGCCGTCGACCAGGACGGCGAACGCGTGCGCGACGCGGGCGTGAACACGCTCACCGTGATCGCGACCGAACGCTACGAGTCGTTCGCGGAAAACCTGCAGAAGGAAATCGAGGCCGATACGGGCATCCGTTTCGGGATCGTCGAGGAGCACCAGTTCGCGGCGCTGCCCGTGCAGGAAGGCGACGGGCCCGCGCATGCGCTCGGCATCGAGCTGTCGCGCGTGCTGTGGACCCATCTGCACGAGCAGGGCTACGTCGACGCGCAGGGCAAGGTGCTCGACCGGCTGAAGGATGCGCTGCGCCAGAGCGCGCTCGTGCTGCCGGGTGCGTTCGAGATGCTGCGCGCGCCGATCGTCGCGACGCTGCGCAAGCTGTCGGGCCGCTTCGCTGTGCGCAACGCGGACGAGCGCCGCGCGATCGCGCTGCGGCGCGATGCATCGGGCAAGGCCGTCGTGTTCGGCGAGGATTTCCGCGCGCTGTGGGACCGCATCCGTCATCGCACCGTGTACCGCGTCGAGTTCGACAACGCGAAGCTCGTGCGCGACTGCGCAGCCGCGTTGCACGACGCGCCGGACATCGCGCGTGCGCGGCTGCAGTGGCGCAAGGCCGAGATCGATATCGGCAAGGCCGGCATCGAGGCGATCGAGGTGGCCGGCGCCGGCACGGTGCTGATCGACGAAGGCGAGCTGCCGCTGCCCGACCTGCTCACCGAACTGCAGGACCGCACGCAACTGACGCGCCGTTCGCTCGCGACGATCCTGGCCGACAGCGGCCGGCTCGACGATTTCCGCGTGAATCCGCAGCAGTTCATCGCGGTCGCGGCCGATGCGATCAACCGCTGCAAGCGGCTCGCGCTCGTCGCGGGCATCGCGTACCGCAAGCTCGGCGAGCGCCACGTGCATGCGCTAGAGTCGTTCGAGAGCGAGGCGCTGACCGGCTATCTGCGCAACCTGCGGCCCGATGCGCGGAAGTCGATCCACGAAGCGGTCGTGTGCGAGACGGACGCGGAGCGCGCGTTCGCCGATGCGCTCGAAGCGCACGACGGTGTGAAGCTGTACGCGAAGCTGCCCGCGTGGTTCCGCGTGGCGACGCCGCTCGGCAGCTATCACCCGGACTGGGCCGTGCTCGCGGAACAGGACGGCGGCGAGCGGCTGTACTTCGTCGTCGATACGCCGAATGCGGACGGCAACGTGCCGAGCGAGCACGAGCGCGCGAAGCTCGCGTGCGGCGAAGCGCATTTCCGTGCGCTGGTGGACGGCGACGGCGCGGCGCGCTTCGTGCGCGTCAGGCAGGCGGACGCGTTGTTCGAACCTGCGGCGCCGCTGGCGGGCGCCGGGCGCTGAAACGAAGGGCGGCGAAGGGTGGCGATGAGCCGCCCCAGACGGCTGACGAACCCCACGTTTTTCGGAGCGTGGGGTTTTGTTTTTCCGGGAACGGGCTCGGAGGTTGCGCAGAGCGAGCAGATCGATCTGCCGCGCAAACGGCTCATGAGGCGCAGCTTTTTTTCATGGATCGGGCTGTGCGCCGGCACCCGTGCGATGTCCGCTACCGGCGTCGATTTCCCGTTTGTTATCCGCGTGAAAGCGATTCGTATTCTCGCGCGTTTGCGGCGCGGTTACGGCTGGTTGCAAATCGGGTCGGCACGATGTTTTTGCGCGACAGCGGCATTGCGTTGCCGCAATGAAAAAGGGCGCCGAAGCGCCCTTCCATCGCATTTGCGTGCCGTGCTTACAGCGTGCGGCCGAATGCGTTGCGATGCGAATGATGCGTGGACGTCGACGCATGCGCGGTATGGCCATGCGTATGACCGTGGCCCGGCTGCGTGCCGGCGCGATCGGCGATCGTATCGGAGCGGTCGGCCGCGCGCGCCAGGCCCTTGTCGCGGTCGCCCGCGTGCACGCTGTTCGAGTTGCTCAGCGCCGAGCCGCTCATGTGGCCAGCGGACATGCCGCCCGCGTTGCCGCCGGAGCCGCCTGCGCCATGACCGCCGCCGTTGCCACCGCCATTGCCGCCGGCGGCCGCATACGCGGAAACCGTGCCGAGCGCGAGCAGCGCGGCGGTCAGCACGGACAGGTATCGTTGATGTTTCATCTTGTGCTCCCTGGAGCGCGTTTGTGTGATTGCATTCTAGGAACGCGCACGATTCGCGCCACACCACGTTGTAAATGATCGTAACGATGCGCGCGGCATGCATTCATCAGATCAATCCGGATGGCGCCGCCATCCTGTCATGCGTAAACGGGGAAACGAAGCAGGCGGGCGCGGCGCCGCAGCGCCGCCCCGGTAACGATTGCGCTTACTGTGCCGGCTGCATGCCCTGCACGGCGGCCTTGTGCTGCGCGGCTTGCTCTTGCGCGTGCTTCTTCGCCATGTGGTGGCCGACGATACAGCCGCCGACCGCACCGGCGACGGCGTGGTGCCCGGCGTAGTGGCCGGCAACACCGCCGACCACCGCGCCCTTCATGCAGCCCGCCGCGTGCGCGCTGCCGATCGTTGCGAGCGCAACGATGGCGGCGGTCGCGCACAGCCTGATGTGTCGAATGGGCATCATGTGTTCACACTCCTCTTGTATTGATTATTCGAACCGCTTAATCCCAGCGGCCGCCGCGCCAGCCGCCGCGATCGCGCCACTCGTGCTCGCGCCATTCACGGCGACGCCACTCGTGTTCGCGCCATTCGCGCTCACGCCAGCCATCGCCGCGCCAGCCATCGCGCCAACCGTCGCCGCGATAGCCGACCGGTGCATACATGACCGGCGGGGGCGGAGCCACGTAGACGGGCGCCGGCGCCGCGTAGACGCCCGGCACGCCGATGCCGACCGACAGGTCGACGTGGGCCGATGCGACGCCCGAAGCTGCCAGCGCCGCTACACCGAGAACTGCACCGAGAATAAGTTTCTTGCTCATCAGTTGCTCCGAGAAACCCCACCGTTTATGGCGGAGAAGAAAGGAGTGCCGTTGACAGACGGCATTCCAACGTTAAAGTGACCAGCATGATTACTGTCTACCGATACCGCGTGAAGTCGCTTAACGGACTGCTTAACAAACAGAGCCGTGCGGTGAACTACGTCTGGAATTTCTGCAACGACACGCAGAAACACGCGCTCAGGTGGAACAAGAAGTGGCCAACGGGATTCGATTTGAATGTATTGACCACAGGCAGCAGCAAGGAACTCGGCATCCACTCCGGCACGATCAACGCAACGTGTGAGCAGTACGCGAAGTCGCGCAGCCAGCATCGACGGCCTTACCTGCGCTAT
The DNA here is from genome assembly GCF_022809715.1 of Burkholderia pyrrocinia. Classification (NCBI taxonomy): domain Bacteria; kingdom Pseudomonadati; phylum Pseudomonadota; class Betaproteobacteria; order Burkholderiales; family Burkholderiaceae; genus Burkholderia; species Burkholderia pyrrocinia. The sequence continues at coordinate 37,280 of NZ_CP094459.1, read as the reverse complement.
CGCGGCAGGAAATCCCTTGGCTGGGTGCCGCTCATGGGTCGCGACCTGAAGCGTGAGGGCGACGCGTTTCGCTTTGCCGGCAATACCTTCCGTGTGTTCAACAGCCGGCCGCTCCCGGAAGGGAAGATCAAAGACGGCACTAACTTTGCGCGGGATACGCGCGGCAACTGGTTCCTCAACATCGTGATTGAGATGCCTGATGTTCAGGTTCGCCCGATCCTTTCCGGTGTCGGTATCGACCTCGGCCTGAAAGACTTCGCCACACTTTCGACGGGCGAGAAGGTGCCCAACGACCGGTTCAGCCAGCGCGCGGCCGAGAAGCTCGCGAAAACCCAACGGGCGCGAAAACACAAGCGCCAAATCGCGAAGCTGCATGCGAAGGTGGCAAATACCCGCGCCGATTTCCAGCACAAGCTCGCGCTCGCCTTGGTGCGACGCTTCGATTACATCGCAGTCGGCAACGTGTCGGCCGCGAAACTCGCCAGAACCAGGATGGCGAAGAGCGTTCACGACGTATCCTGGTCGTCCTTCCGAAACAAGCTTCGTTACAAAGCGATAGCGCACGGGGTCACGTTCGAGGAAGTGGACGAAAGCGGTTCTACCCAGTCCTGTTCGTCGTGCGGGTCGAAAGACAGCACGACGCGGCCGAAAGGTATCGCGGGGCTGCGAATAAGAGAGTGGACCTGCAGTGTATGTGGTGTCTTGCATGATCGAGATACCAACGCTGCGTTGAACATTCTCCGATGCGGACGTGCATCGCCAAGTGTGGGAATCCTCCACCTTTAAGCGGGGGAAGACGTCAAGTGAATACGGTTCGGAGTCTAGGCAACGCGCACCGACACAGGTGAAACGGGTATGCGAGTCCCGTAACGGACGTTTACCGGCACGCGCAAAGCCTTGTCGGACAAGGGAGAGGCGGCATTCGAAGCACCGTTGCAACGGCGCATCGAGCCGGCAAGAAGGGGATTTTCGGTACGAAACCGGACGATCGGAGCGCGCCGGCGTGCTCGGCGTGCCCGGAATACGAACCGCCCGCACCGTGCGCGGGCGGTTCGCCGGAGCGCGCGTTACGCGCGGATATCGTCGACGCTGCGCAGCCAGTGCACGCTGAACAGGTTGTCCGCGTCGGTCCACACGGTATCGGGCTCGAATCCTGCGCGGCGCGCGATCGCATGGAAGCCGTCGATCGTGAACTTGTGCGAGTTCTCCGTGTGGATGCGCTCGCCGGCCTCGAAGCGGAACGCATGGCCGCGCACGTGCACCGTCTGCGCGAGGTCGCTGACCAGATGCATCTCGATGCGCTGCCGTTCGCGATCGTAGAACGCGCAATGCGAGAACGCATCGAGATCGAAGTCCGCGCCGAGCTCTGCGTTCGCGCGCGCGAGCAGGTTCAGGTTGAACTGCGCGGTCACGCCCTGCGCGTCGTTGTACGCGTGATGCAGCGTGCGCTCGTCCTTCACGAGATCGGCGCCGACCAGCAAGCCGCCGCCGCGCAGCAGTCGCGCGGCATCGCGCAGGAACGCGTCGGCCTCTTCCGGCGAGAAGTTGCCGATCGTCGAGCCGGGAAAGAAGCCGATGCGCCGCCGCGGCGTCTCGGTCAGCTCGGCGAGTTGCTCGGCCTTCGTGTAGTCGGCCGCAATCGGCGCGACGTCGAGCCACGGATAGGCCGACCGCAGCCGCGCGGCCGCGCCGTGCAGGTAGTCGGCCGAGATGTCGACCGGCACGTAGCGCGCCGGCGCGTTCGCGTAGTTGCCCGCGAACGCGTCGAGCAGCACGCGGATCTTCTCGAGCGAGCCCGCGCCGAATTCGACGATGTCCGCATGCGGGCCGACGCGCCGCACGATCTCCGCCGCGCGATCGCGCAGGATGCCGAGCTCGGTGCGTGTCGGGTAGTACTCGGGCAGCTCGCAGATGCGGTCGAACAGCGCTGAGCCAGCCGCATCGTAGAAGTATTTCGGCGGAATGTTGCGCGGCGTGCGCGACAGTCCGTCGATCAGGTCGCGCTCGAACGCGCTCGGCCGCGAATCGCGGGCGGGTTGCTGGCCACCGCTCTTGGCCGTGAGGTCAGACGTCTCGCGCAAGTCGCACCCCCATGAATTGCCAGCGCGCGGCCGGCGGAAAGAAATTGCGGTACGTCGGCCGTTCGTGCCCGGGCGGCGTCGCGATGCTGCTGCCGCGCAGGACCTGCTGGCCGACCATGAACTTGCCGTTGTATTCGGCCGCGACACCCGCGAGCGGTCGAAAGCCCGGATACGGCTCGTAGGACGAGCGCGTCCACTGCCACACGTGCCCGAGCATCTGCCTGATGCCGTCCGCGGCGAACGCGGCTTCCCATTCGAACTCGGTCGGCAGCCGCGCGCCGGCCCATTCCGCATACGCGGCCGCTTCGTAGAAGCTCACGTGACACACCGGTGCATCGGGCGCGAGCGGTTCGACGCCGTGCAGGCCGAACGTGCGGCGCACGCGCGTGGCGGCCGCATCGTCGTCGTCGGGCATCCAGTACGCAGGGCCTTGCCACCCTTCCCGCTGCACCGTGGCCCAGCCGTCGGACAGCCAGAATTCTGGGCGTGTGTAGCCGCCGTCGGCGACGAACGCCGCGAATTCCGCATTCGTCACGAGGCGGTTCGCGATCTCGTATGGCCGTATGAGCGCCGTATGGCGCGGCCGTTCGTTGTCGAACGAGAACGCATCGCCGTCGTAGCCGATCTCGACGAGCCCGCCCGGCTGGTGCAGCCAGTGCTGCGCGCCGGCATCGCCTGCGGCCATCGCATCACCGTCGATTCGGTCGGCCCCGTTGCGTGGCCGGAACGCCGGCTTCAGCGGGTTGCACGAGAACGCATGCAGCATGTCCGTGACGATCAGCTCCTGGTGCTGCTGCTCGTGATGCAGGCCGAGCTCGACCTCGGGCGCGATCACCTCGAGCAGCGCCGGATCGGCACCGGCCAGCGCGCGCAGCATCGCTTCGTCGATGTGCTGCCGGTACGCGTGCACCTCGTCGAGCGACGGCCGCGTGAGCAGCCCGCGCTGAGGCCGCGGATGGCGCGGGCCGAGCGCTTCGTAATAGGAATTGAAGAGGAACTGGAATGCGTCGTTGAACGGCGCGTAGCCGGGCACGCGGCGCATCAGCACGACGGTCTCGAAGAACCAGGTCGTATGCGCGAGGTGCCATTTCGTCGGGCTCGCGTCGGGCATCGACTGCACGGCCTGGTCTTCGGCGGACAGCGTCGCGGTCAACGCGACACTATGGGCGCGCACGTCCTGGAAACGGCGCTGAAGCTGTGATGCAAGGAGGCTCATCGGTTTACCGTTCACGTCGCGATTCGCTGCGTTGCGTTGCCGGAAAAGGGAAAGCCTTGCGCGTGATGCGCGCGGCTGACGTGCGACCTGCTGCTGCGTCGTCGGGCAGCCGGCGCGCGCGCCGGGCCGCAGATGCGGCTTCACTTCATCTGCCCGTGCAGAACAGTATGGTCTAGAAATGTGAATGCTGCGAATCGGGATGCGGATGAAACGTGATCGAAAGAAAAATGAAAGCATTGGCCGTGAGCGTGTCGCATGCGTGACAGACCGTCGATGCGTGCTGGAGCCCTGCGTTGCGAGGCAGCGCAACGCGCATGCCGGCGGTTGCGGCTACTGACGACCCATGACATCCGCGCGGCGATCGTGACGGCTCGGTGACGCGTGGGGTTCTCGTCTGACAAACGCCGTCACGTCGTTCTGTCGTTCGTGGTCGTCGGCACCCTGCTGACCCGCGTTCCCGCGCGCTTCAGAAAAATTTTTTGCGTCGATGTCACACACGCGGGGGGCTCGCTCGTCATATCACCGGAACCCACACGAAAGGAGAAGGAACCATGACTGCGAAACTCAATCCGTTTGCCGCCGCGCCCGCGCTGATGAAGAACTGGATGACCGTGTCGGTCGCCGCCGCCGGGAGCCTCGAGCCGACGCTGATCGAGCTGGTCAAGATCCGCGCATCGCAGATCAACGCGTGCGCGAACTGCATTAACATGCACACCGCCGAGGCGCGCGAGCAAGGCGAGACCGAGCAGCGCATCTACCTGCTGTCCGCGTGGCGCGAGGCGCCCTGCTACACCGACCGCGAACGCGCGGCGCTCGGCTGGACCGAAGCGCTCACGCGGCTGTCAGAGGGCCACGCCGCGCACGAAGCCGCCTATGCGGCGCTGAACGACCACTTCAGCCAGGAGGAACAGGTGAAACTCACGCTGATGATCAACGTGATCAACGGCTGGAACCGGCTCGCTGTCGGCTTCGGGCTGTGGATCGAGCCGGCCGACGCGAAGGCCGCTGCCGCGAAGATGGTGGCCTGATGACGAACCTCGATCCGGCCAGGGGCAGCGCCGAAGAACGGGCCGACGCGGCCGCGAGCTTCGACCCGCTGCGCCGCACGCTGATTCGCGTCGCGTACCGGATGCTCGGTTCCGTCGCGGATGCCGAGGACATGGTGCAGGAGGCGTTCATCCGCTGGATGGACGTCGACCGTACCGAGGTGCGCGTGCCCGAGGCGTTCCTGCGCCGCATGGTGATGCGCATGTGCCTCGACCAGCTGAAGTCCGCGCGGCACCAGCGCGAGACCTATATCGGCCCGTGGCTGCCCGAGCCGGTCGTCGAGGAAGACGAACAGGAAGACGTCACGCTGCCGCTGCTGCTCGCGCTCGAACGGCTCTCGCCGCTCGAACGTGCGGCGTTCCTGCTGCACGACGTGTTCGGCCTCGAGTTCGATGAAGTTGCGACGACGATCCAGCGCGACCCGGCCGCATGCCGGCAGCTCGCCGCGCGGGCCCGCACGCACGTGCGCGAGGCGCGGCCGCGGTTTCATGTCGAGAAGCAGCGCGGGATCGAGCTGGCCGAGGCGTTCTTCGCGGCATCGCGCAGCGGCGACATGCGCGCGCTCGGCGCGATGCTCGCCGAGGACGTGAGCCTGCATTCGGACGGCGGCGGCAAGCGCTCGGCTGCGGGCAAGCCGGTGTTCGGCTTCGAGCACGTGATGAAGGTGCACGAATACCTGGCCGGGCTGTTCGCCACGCATGCGTCGAAGCTCGTGCGGGCCGGGTTCATCAACGGGTTGCCGGGTTTCGTTACGCTGGAATCGGATGGTGAGCTGCAGACGACGGCGCTCGAGATCGAGGACGGGAAGATCGTCGCGATCTATGTCGTGCGGAATCCTGACAAGTTGAAGCATTTGCATTGAGTGCGGCGCGGGGGGCGTCGCGTGTCGTGCACGTGTGCGATGTTGCCCTCCGCCCGCTTTTCGCCCGCCTCTTCCTGCTTCTCCGCCCTGCTTTGCCGATCGTCGGTTGTCGCTGTTACTGCGTCGCGACCACGACGTTGTGGATCATGACCATCAGTAAACCGAGCAGCGGCGTCGCGATGGCGAACCCGGTCGCCGCAAGCCAGTTCGTGCCGCCTTGCGCCTCCAGCAGCGCGAGAAACGATTGGTTCGACGTCGCGTTCGGGCGCAGCTTTTCGATGTTGCGTTCGACGTGCGTCCTGTAGATGCCGTTCCCGCACCAGCCGAGCGCAACTGCGATCCCGATGGTGACCGGATCGAGCGTGCTTGATTCGAAGTATTTCGGGAAGTACAGCAACTCGACCAACGTGATGCCGAGCGTGACGCCCAGCACGGCGGCCGCCTGCCAGTACATGCAGCGATACGCCATCCAGACCGGGCCCAGGAAACAGGCTGCCCAGTTCCAGGACTGCCGGTTCTTGCGCGATGCGGCGATCTCCCACTTTCGCTCGAACCACGCGGCTTTCTTGCCGACGTAAGCGGCGATTTCGTCGTTGCTCGCAGACGATGCGGTGGTCGTGACCTCGGACATGGTCGTTTGCTCTCAGTCGCGCGAATCGTGCGTTGTTGTTTTGATGCGGTTTGGGTGCGGTTTGGATGCGCCGGAAATCGGGCGGCTTGCGGTGCAGCGCGCTTCGATGCGCACACGATTCTACTCGGTGTGTATCGCGGGTCGGGATGCCGATGAGGATGCGATGCCGTGAATCGCGTGCAACGCATCGGGGGCAACATGCGTTGTTTCGGCCGGAAAAAGACAAACGCCACGCGAAGTTGCCGCGTGGCGTTTGTCTGTTTGGCGAGCCGGATTGCCTGTAGGCAATTCGCGCTGCCGACCCCTTCATTTTGTTCGTTGGTAGGCTCGATTGGATTCGAACCAACGACCCCCACCATGTCAAGGTGGTGCTCTAACCAACTGAGCTACGAGCCTAAGAAGCCGCGAATTATAGAGACGGTTTTCGCAGAGCACAAGCCCCGTCGTGAAAATTTTTTGAATCGAGAGGCGTGTGGTCTTGCTGGTTGCTGCGCGTGCCTGATGTCTGGTGTCACAGCGAAACGCGTCGGCGCCGCGAGGTTATCCACACGCCCCTCTGGATAACCGTCCTGCAAGCCTCTGGATTCACAGTGGAACGATTGAGGATATGTCGCCGCGGCTGTGAATCGACGAAAAAGTTGTTCTGTGCTCCGCGGAGCTGTTCACGTGACACGCCCATGGTTATGCATCCTGCTTCGTGTTGAAAATTCAGTGCGTTACGGAGGTTATCCACTGTGAGGCACAGGGCTTGTTAACTATCACTACGTATATATACGAACCCTGTTAACACCTTTGGATAAGCACAGTCCGCCGACTGTGATCCGCGCAGGATATGCACTGCGTGCGGTGAACGGATAGACGAAGCGGCAAGCTGTGACGCGCATCGGATGATGCGCGAACCGCTGTATCTGTAGAATCGCCGGCATTCAGGATACGAGGGCCTGGCGCACAGGCTCACGGCACATGACCGATTTTTCGTTGATCCGACTCGACGCGCTCGATATCGATGCCGTCGTACACCGGTTGCAGCAACACCCGGGCGACATCGTGTTCGAGCAACGCGTGTCGATCCCCGAAGCCGAAGTGCTGTGTTGCCGCTACAAAGGCGAGCGATTCAACGTGTTTGTCGATCGCGTCGGCGGGCTGTCCGGCGAAGACATCGCGGAGATCGTCGGATGGCTCACTCTGGGCGAGGCGATCGATGAAGACACCCGTCAATGAGGCGCTTGTGATGGATATTGCCGGCGATGTCGCTGTTGTCGTGACGGATGTGGCAGCCGTCGTCGAGGTGCTGGTGCGGCTGGGCTTCGCTCGACATTCCGATCGCTGGGAACGCGCGATCGTGGACGATGACGATCGCCGCTCGCTCGTTGCCGCGCTTGTCGATCTCGACGCATTGTTTTCCGCGGGCCGCGACTGGAGCCCGCAAGCGCTCGTCGAGTATTACCGCGAGATCGGTATCGTGCGACGTGGGTACCGTTCGATTGCGTGGCGCAGTCCGGAGCAATACGTCATCGAACAGCATTGATGCGATGCTCATATCGCGGCAATACCGATGATGTGCTCGTGACGCGAACGTGCTCAGCCTTCGGTTGTGGATAACCGGCGCGCGAAACGATTCGGAACGCTGTGCGCCCGGCTGGTGAGCGTGAGTTCGGATCGTAAGCTGGGCGCGGATTCCGGCGAACTCGAATGACTGTCGATCGCGTTGTTTTCCAAGACGTAATCGAGCGCTGAAAGTCCATCGCCGTTCTTGCCGCTGTCGGTAGGCGGTATGTGGACAACCCGCACGCCAATCCAGTCGAATCTCTGTGCATTGGATGGGTGAGCGTCTTGTTTTCGACAAGGAGGATCACACCGAATGCCTTGTTTGGCGGGCTTTTTGCCCGAATCGATCGGATGACGTGGAGAATTCGCGGGCGACGCCCCAAGGTTGAATGCGTTGTGGATATCCAGGAGCCAACGAACTCGAAACCCTGTGCATTCAATTGGTGAGAGCAATCGAACCCGGCGCAGGCATTCGTTTCACCGGAAGGGTTGTGGATATCGAAGCCCCAAAACAACCCGAAATTCTGTGCCGACCAAGGGTGAGCGATTCGATCGAAGACAGTCCGCGGCATCGTCACGATCGATGTGGAGATCCCGCTTCACGACGACTCGAAACCCGATGATTTTAAGGGTGAGGGCGCCGGCGCGGTTCCGATGTGGACAACCAACCAGCAAAGTCACTCGAAACGCTGTGCATTCGAGCGGTGAACGTGAGCACGCTCAAGCCAGCCAAGCCGCGTCATTAGAGGCGCTGGCGATCGTCGAGGCCCCCACTGCGGCGCGCATCGTACCACTCAAGTCTGCTGATCGAGCGCCTGCACGACCGCCTTCTCCCCAAGACTCCCAGCCGGCCCGACCACCGCATAGTTGAGCCCGTTCGCCGACCCATACCGCGCGAGCAACGCACCATCCACGCGTTGCCCGGCCGGCAGCAGCCGATGTGCCGATTCCGCCGGCCGGAGATAGAAGCTCAGCGTTCGCCCGGCACCGTCCTCATAGAGCACCATCGCAGCCGTGCCTCCACTGTCCGTCGTGAACAACCGTCCGCCGACCGGCCTGAACCCCGCCGCGCTCAAATCCGGCAGCCGTGCCGAAGCCCCGACGCGCCGGGTGAGCCACCCCTGCAAATCGCCCGCACCCGTCGGCCGGTAATCCACCTTCGCCGTCTGATCGACCACCATCATCTTGTAGGCCTCGACCGCATCGCTCATCGGCGCGACAGCCGGCGCCGCGTTCCACCCGCGCGCCTGCCACCCGCCGAACGTTCCCAGCCCGACGCAGAACACGAACGAAGCCGCCATCGCAAACCGCATCCGCGTGCGTTCCGCGCGCCGTGCGCGAATCGCCGCCGGATCGAGCGCGGGGTTGTCCGCCGGCATCCGCACGCTCTCCAGCGCCGCCCTCAACCGCTGCGCATCCTGCTGCCATCGCTTCACCTGTTCCGCACGCTCCGGATGCAGCGCGAGATAACGCTCGACCGCGGCGCGCGCATCGTCGTCGAGCTGGCCGTCGACATAGGCCTGAAGGTCGTGTTCGTTCGGAGGCGTGTTCATTTCTTCATCAAGCGGAGAGAAGGAGCGGGAAGCTCGCCGTCGCTGAGCTGGCGCAGCGCCTGGCGCGCGCGGGAGAGCCGCGACATCACGGTGCCGATCGGCACGTCGAGCAGGTCGGCGACTTCCTGATAGGTGAAGCCCTCGACCGCGACGAGCAGCAGCAGGCTGCGCTGCTCGTCGGAGAGCCGGCCGAACGCCTCGAGCGTCGCGCGCGCCGCGAATTCGCGTTCGGCGGATGGCCAGTGTGCTTCGTCGTCATCGCGGATGCGGCCGAGCAGCCACGCGTAGCGCTTCGCGCTGCGTTTGCCGTCGAGAAACTGCCGGTAAAGGATCGTGAAGAGCCAGCTGCGCAGCGACGCGTCGTCGCGGCGGCTCGTCCAGCGCGACAGCGCGCGCTCGAGCGTCGACTGGACGAGATCGTCGGCCGCGTGGACGTCGCGCGCCAGCCAGAGCGCGAAGCGTCGCAGCCTGGGGAGGAGTTCGCGCAACGCGTCGTCGTCGAGGGCGGTGGAGGGCATGGCCGGGCCGGTTGCCGAAAGGGTCGAGATGCCGCGTATGACGTCGGTCCGCGTCGATTATTCCATCAAGCATAGGAAAAAATTTTTCGTGGAATAAAGCGGTGCGGGTGGCGTCCTACGCGGGTTCGACAATGATCTGACGATCGGGAGTGCATCCATGAAGCAATCTTCCTCTTCTTCGCCGCAGCGCGAGCCCGGGCGTGGGTGGTGGCGCTGGGCCGTGATCGGCGGCGCGGTGGCCGGCGTGGCCGTCGCGTTCGGGTATGCCGGCGGGTGGCTCGCGCCGGCGCGCCTGACCCCGCAGCGGCTCGTCGACGCGCTGCAGACCAACAGCGGCATCCATCCGGGCTACCGGCGCAATCACGCGAAGGGCGTGTGCGTGACCGGTTACTTCGAAGGTAACGGGGCCGCGAGCGCGTATTCGGTCGCGCCGTTCTTCAAGGCGGTGCGCACGCCGGTGGTCGGGCGCTTCGCGCTGCCGGGCGGGAATCCGTATGCGCCCGACAGCAGCGTGCCGATCCGCAGCCTCGCGCTGAAGCTCACCGCGCCTGATGGCGAGCAATGGCGAACCGGGATGAACGCGATGCCCGTGTTTCCGGTGGCGACGCCGCAGGTGTTTTATCAGCTGACGGTGGCGACCCGGCCCGATCCGAAGACGGGCAAGCCCGATCCGGCGAAGGCGAAGGCGTTTTTCGGCGCGCATCCGGAGACGGCCGCGTTCCTGCAGTGGGTGAAGGGTGCGAAACCGAGCGCGAGTTACGTCACCGAGAGTTATTACGGGCTGAACGCGTTTTACTTCGTCGACGCGGCGGGCAAGCGGCAGGCGGTACGGTGGCGCGTCGTGCCGGAGCAGACGGCCGGCGCCGGGGACGTCGCGACGGCCGCGGATCCGAACGTGTTGCAGCAGGACGTGACGCAGCGCATTGCTGCGGGTGCGCAGAAGTGGAAGCTGCTGGTCACCCTGGCGGAGCCCGGCGATCCGGTGGACGACGCGACGAAGGTCTGGCCCGCGCAGCGGACGACGATCGATGCGGGCACGCTCGTGCTCGATCGCGTGGAGGCGCAGGACAGCGGGCCGTGCCGCGACGTGAATTACGACCCGACGGTGCTGCCGCAGGGGATTCAGGTGTCGGGGGATCCGTTGCTGGCGGCGCGCTCGGCGGCTTATGCGGATTCGTATCTGCGGCGGACCAGTGAAGAGGCTGGCGTGGCGGGGGTGGCCAAGTTGAGTTCGGAGGGGCGGTGATGAAGATTTCTACGACGTTTAGTCTGCCGGCGAGGGTGCTGCATTGGGTGATGGCCGCGATGATCGTCGCGATGCTGTTCATCGGGGTGGGGATGGTTTCGTCCGTCTCCGAGCGGCATGCGGTTCTGGTGGCGATTCACAAGCCGCTGGGTGTCGCCGTGCTGGTGCTGGTTTGTGTGCGGATCGTGGTGCGGTTTTTGTCGAAGCCGCCGGCGTTGCCCGAGGATCTGCCTTGGTGGCAGAAGGTTGCCGCGCATGGGTCGCATCTCGTGCTCTATGCGCTGATGATCGCGATGCCGCTGATCGGGTGGGCGATGCTTTCGGCGGGCGGGTATCCGGTGACGCTGGGCGGTGGGGTGCAGTTGCCGGCTCTGGTTTCGGCTGATCCCGTGACGTTTGCGTGGCTCAGGGTCGCGCATCGGGTGCTGGCTTACCTGTTCTTCGCTACGTTCCTCGCGCACTTCGCGGCCGCCCTGTATCACGGGTTGATTCGTAGGGATGGCGTGGTGAGGGCGATGGTGGGGCGGTGAGCGACGGAGGGTTGGGTTCGATACGGCGGGACTGTTCACGGGCGACCGAGGCGACTCCTGCCGTGTCGCTTATATATGACCGCCAGGGAGGCTCAGCGGCCCCCGGCACTGCATGTCAAAAATATTTCACAAAGGGGGTTGCGGAGATCGGGGCAGGTGCTTAGAATCTCGCCTCTTTCGCGCTAACGGAAACACGGCGCGGGGGAAGAAGGGAAGCGGTGCTGTTGAGGTCGGTTATAGCGACCTTGGCGCACACGAAATTAAACCGCAGTCGTCGTAACGAAGTAGTTAAAAAAGTTATTGACGAGTTTTAAAAAACGGTTAATAATCTCGCTTCTCTGCTGCTGAAAACGCAGCACTGCTGAGAAACACGACGTTTCTCGCAGAATGCTCTTTAAAAATTAACAGCCGATAAGTGTGGGCGCTTGATGGAAGCGAGCTGATCTTCGGATCAGAAAGCGAAAGTATCAAGAGTCTCACACTAAAGTAAGTCAGGTTTATGAAGTGATTCATATACCTGTCAGCTTTGAGTGAGCGACCGGTTCGAAAGAACCGAAAACAGTAACAGGTTTAAACTGAAGAGTTTGATCCTGGCTCAGATTGAACGCTGGCGGCATGCCTTACACATGCAAGTCGAACGGCAGCACGGGTGCTTGCACCTGGTGGCGAGTGGCGAACGGGTGAGTAATACATCGGAACATGTCCTGTAGTGGGGGATAGCCCGGCGAAAGCCGGATTAATACCGCATACGATCTACGGATGAAAGCGGGGGACCTTCGGGCCTCGCGCTATAGGGTTGGCCGATGGCTGATTAGCTAGTTGGTGGGGTAAAGGCCTACCAAGGCGACGATCAGTAGCTGGTCTGAGAGGACGACCAGCCACACTGGGACTGAGACACGGCCCAGACTCCTACGGGAGGCAGCAGTGGGGAATTTTGGACAATGGGCGAAAGCCTGATCCAGCAATGCCGCGTGTGTGAAGAAGGCCTTCGGGTTGTAAAGCACTTTTGTCCGGAAAGAAATCCTTGGTTCTAATATAGCCGGGGGATGACGGTACCGGAAGAATAAGCACCGGCTAACTACGTGCCAGCAGCCGCGGTAATACGTAGGGTGCGAGCGTTAATCGGAATTACTGGGCGTAAAGCGTGCGCAGGCGGTTTGCTAAGACCGATGTGAAATCCCCGGGCTCAACCTGGGAACTGCATTGGTGACTGGCAGGCTAGAGTATGGCAGAGGGGGGTAGAATTCCACGTGTAGCAGTGAAATGCGTAGAGATGTGGAGGAATACCGATGGCGAAGGCAGCCCCCTGGGCCAATACTGACGCTCATGCACGAAAGCGTGGGGAGCAAACAGGATTAGATACCCTGGTAGTCCACGCCTAAACGATGTCAACTAGTTGTTGGGGATTCATTTCCTTAGTAACGTAGCTAACGCGTGAAGTTGACCGCACGGGAGTACGGTCGCAAGATTAAAACTCAAAGGAATTGACGGGGACCCGCACAAGCGGTGGATGATGTGGATTAATTCGATGCAACGCGAAAAACCTTACCTACCCTTGACATGGTCGGAATCCTGCTGAGAGGCGGGAGTGCTCGAAAGAGAACCGGCGCACAGGTGCTGCATGGCTGTCGTCAGCTCGTGTCGTGAGATGTTGGGTTAAGTCCCGCAACGAGCGCAACCCTTGTCCTTAGTTGCTACGCAAGAGCACTCTAAGGAGACTGCCGGTGACAAACCGGAGGAAGGTGGGGATGACGTCAAGTCCTCATGGCCCTTATGGGTAGGGCTTCACACGTCATACAATGGTCGGAACAGAGGGTTGCCAACCCGCGAGGGGGAGCTAATCCCAGAAAACCGATCGTAGTCCGGATTGCACTCTGCAACTCGAGTGCATGAAGCTGGAATCGCTAGTAATCGCGGATCAGCATGCCGCGGTGAATACGTTCCCGGGTCTTGTACACACCGCCCGTCACACCATGGGAGTGGGTTTTACCAGAAGTGGCTAGTCTAACCGCAAGGAGGACGGTCACCACGGTAGGATTCATGACTGGGGTGAAGTCGTAACAAGGTAGCCGTATCGGAAGGGGCGGCTGGATCACCTCCTTTCCAGAGCTTCTCGCAAAGTTGAGCGCTCACGCTTATCGGCTGTTGATTAAGACAGACTAGCTGTCTGCGGTTAAACCGGTTATGATGCCGGCCGCTTTCAACAATCTTCAATGATAAATATTCGAATCAAGTTCGATTCGAGTCTTTTTCATTGGCGATTGAGCCAGTCAGAGCGGTACGAAAGTATCGGCTGTCGTTCTTTAACAATCTGGAAGAAGTAAGTAATTTGGATAGCGGAAGCGTCTTGAGATGGACGTGAAAGTTATCCGGGTTGTGATTGTATCGATGTATCTCAAGATGATTCGAACTCTATGTTTGACTCAATTGGAATACGGCACAACGCGAGAACTCAACCTGTAACGAGACAGACTCGTTATAGGGTCAAGCGAACAAGTGCATGTGGTGGATGCCTTGGCGATCACAGGCGATGAAGGACGCGGTAGCCTGCGAAAAGCTACGGGGAGCTGGCAAACGAGCTTTGATCCGTAGATGTCCGAATGGGGAAACCCGGCCCTTTTGGGTCATCCTGGACTGAATACATAGGTCCAGTGAAGCGAACGCGGTGAACTGAAACATCTAAGTAACCGCAGGAAAAGAAATCAACCGAGATTCCCAAAGTAGTGGCGAGCGAAATGGGATGAGCCTTGCACTCTTTATTTGTATTGTTAGCCGAACGCTCTGGAAAGTGCGGCCATAGCAGGTGATAGCCCTGTAGGCGAAAACAGTATGAAAGAACTAGGTGTGCGACAAGTAGGGCGGGACACGTGAAATCCTGTCTGAAGATGGGGGGACCATCCTCCAAGGCTAAATACTCGTGATCGACCGATAGTGAACCAGTACCGTGAGGGAAAGGCGAAAAGAACCCCGGGAGGAGTGAAATAGATCCTGAAACCGCATGCATACAAACAGTCGGAGCCTCGTAAGGGGTGACGGCGTACCTTTTGTATAATGGGTCAGCGACTTACGTTCAGTAGCAAGCTTAACCGTATAGGGCAGGCGTAGCGAAAGCGAGTCCGAATAGGGCGTTCAGTTGCTGGGCGTAGACCCGAAACCAAGTGATCTATCCATGGCGGGATGAAGGTGCGGTAACACGTACTGGAGGTCCGAACCCACTAACGTTGAAAAGTTAGGGGATGAGCTGTGGATAGGGGTGAAAGGCTAAACAAACTTGGAAATAGCTGGTTCTCTCCGAAAACTATTTAGGTAGTGCCTCGTGTCTCACCTTCGGGGTAGAGCACTGTCATGGTTGGGGGGTCTATTGCAGATTACCCCGCCATAGCAAACTCCGAATACCGAAGAGTGCAATCACGGGAGACAGACATCGGGTGCTAACGTCCGGTGTCAAGAGGAAACAACCCAGACCGCCAGCTAAGGTCCCCAAATATAGCTAAGTGGGAAACGAAGTGGGAAGGCTAAAACAGTCAGGAGGTTGGCTTAGAAGCAGCCACCCTTTAAAGAAAGCGTAATAGCTCACTGATCGAGTCGTCCTGCGCGGAAGATGTAACGGGGCTAAGCTATATACCGAAGCTGCGGATGCGTGCTTTGCACGCATGGTAGGAGAGCGTTCCGTAAGCCTGCGAAGGTGCGTTGAAAAGCGTGCTGGAGGTATCGGAAGTGCGAATGCTGACATGAGTAGCGATAAAGGGGGGTGAAAGGCCCCCTCGCCGTAAGCCCAAGGTTTCCTACGCAACGTTCATCGGCGTAGGGTGAGTCGGCCCCTAAGGCGAGGCAGAAATGCGTAGCTGATGGGAAGCAGGTCAATATTCCTGCACCATTGTTAGATGCGATGGGGGGACGGATCGCGGAAGGTTGTCCGGGTGTTGGAAGTCCCGGTCGCTGCATTGGAGAAGGCGCTTAGGCAAATCCGGGCGCGTAATTCAAGGGTGCGGCGCGAGCTCCTTAGGGAGCGAAGCAATTGGAAGTGGTTCCAAGAAAAGCCTCTAAGCTTCAGTCTAACGATGACCGTACCGCAAACCGACACAGGTGGGCGAGATGAGTATTCTAAGGCGCTTGAGAGAACTCGGGAGAAGGAACTCGGCAAATTGGTACCGTAACTTCGGGATAAGGTACGCCCTTGTAGCTTGACTGGCCTGCGCCAGGAGGGTGAAGGGGTTGCAATAAACTGGTGGCTGCGACTGTTTAATAAAAACACAGCACTCTGCAAACACGAAAGTGGACGTATAGGGTGTGACGCCTGCCCGGTGCCGGAAGATTAAATGATGGGGTGCAAGCTCTTGATTGAAGTCCCGGTAAACGGCGGCCGTAACTATAACGGTCCTAAGGTAGCGAAATTCCTTGTCGGGTAAGTTCCGACCTGCACGAATGGCGTAACGATGGCCACACTGTCTCCTCCCGAGACTCAGCGAAGTTGAAGTGTTTGTGATGATGCAATCTACCCGCGGCTAGACGGAAAGACCCCATGAACCTTTACTGTAGCTTTGCATTGGACTTTGAACCGATCTGTGTAGGATAGGTGGGAGGCTATGAAACCGGAACGCTAGTTTCGGTGGAGCCGTCCTTGAAATACCACCCTGGTTTGTTTGAGGTTCTAACCTTGGCCCGTGATCCGGGTCGGGGACAGTGCATGGTAGGCAGTTTGACTGGGGCGGTCTCCTCCCAAAGCGTAACGGAGGAGTACGAAGGTACGCTAGGTACGGTCGGAAATCGTGCTGATAGTGCAATGGCATAAGCGTGCTTAACTGCGAGACCGACAAGTCGAGCAGGTGCGAAAGCAGGTCATAGTGATCCGGTGGTTCTGTATGGAAGGGCCATCGCTCAACGGATAAAAGGTACTCTGGGGATAACAGGCTGATACCGCCCAAGAGTTCATATCGACGGCGGTGTTTGGCACCTCGATGTCGGCTCATCTCATCCTGGGGCTGTAGCCGGTCCCAAGGGTATGGCTGTTCGCCATTTAAAGAGGTACGTGAGCTGGGTTTAAAACGTCGTGAGACAGTTTGGTCCCTATCTGCCGTGGGCGTTGGATATTTGAAGGGGGCTGCTCCTAGTACGAGAGGACCGGAGTGGACGAACCTCTGGTGTACCGGTTGTCACGCCAGTGGCATCGCCGGGTAGCTATGTTCGGAAGAGATAACCGCTGAAAGCATCTAAGCGGGAAACTCGCCTTAAGATGAGATATCCCTGGGGACTAGATCCCCTTGAAGGGTCGTTCGAGACCAGGACGTTGATAGGTCAGGTGTGTAAGCGCAGTAATGCGTTCAGCTAACTGATACTAATTGCCCGTAAGGCTTGATCCTATAACAAGTCTGCCTTGTGTCGATGATCGTTAGTGCTTCAGCACTTACGAGCATCCCACGCAGAGCGTCGAGCAGCGAAGCTGATCGATGCGGCGCGCCGGTTGAAGTACCGGTGACCTGCGTAGCAAGACGAGACAAGTTGGATTCTCGTGTGTGATACACACAACCTCAATTACTGCTTCTTCCCGATTGGTCGCGCTGCGAAGCAACGCGACAACCCTCTTTGCCTGATGACCATAGCGAGTCGGTCCCACCCCTTCCCATCCCGAACAGGACCGTGAAACGACTCTACGCCGATGATAGTGCGGATTCCCGTGTGAAAGTAGGTAATCGTCAGGCTCCCTAAGCCAGAAACCCCCGCCCAAAAGGCGGGGGTTTTTGCATTTGAGCCGAGGAAATGTACGTGGAGTATCCGGCAGGGCTGCATGTCGTGCTGCGCGCACTGAGGCTTGTAATGCCATCGGATGCGGAGAGGACGGAACGCAACTTTTCGTCTGTTGTGACGATTGTTGAAGTTACTCGCAGCCCCGCTGCGGACCATTTGCATCAAGGCGTGTGCCGAGATACTTCACGCCGAGCCATTACCAGACAACGGAGCGACGCAAAGGGGCCAGTGCTGCGTATTCCAGCTCCTTGTCCTCTTCTTGGGCAGCTGCACCATAGGGCTGCTCTCGCCAGTTCAGCGCGCTGTAGTCGGGCGTGATGATGACCCTTCGGGAATCAAAGTTGAACCGAAGATAGACGCGATCACCCGGCTTGAATCCGAACATCTCGAAATGCGCGTCGATGGCGCGCATCCATGGCATGTACGGTTGACCATCCTGGGGAAGGTCAGGCTTGTTGCCGAGGGTCAGCTCAACCGTTGGATGCTGTTTGAGCTTCTTGGGACGTGACTTACTATAGGCGTTAGCCATCTTCCGACTCCTGTATTGAGTTGGTTGTGGTCAGCGGGTCGTATGGGTGGCAGCCCATGCGGCCCGCGCTTTTTGCGGTGAGGCAGTTCGAGTTTAAGCGAAGAAAGGCGCTTGATGAGGCCAATACGTGCAAACTAGCCGAACGGTATAGGGTGTATCGGCCATCTCGAATTTTGTGCTGTCGAACCGTGAGGAGCGGTGGTTGCGGTTGGCGAAATCGTCGACGAGTGACAAGGAGGATTGCGTATCGTTGTTGAATCGGAATGTTCGATCAATTTGTGTGCGAGCGTCGGAATCAACGCATCACACGAGCGCCGCTGAAAGAGCACAGGGCAGCAGCGGTACGACTCTTCGATACAAGTCTGGATACTTTGCGCAGGACCTCCGAGAGTACGCCAACGAGAGTTCAGTCGGAGTCTCAACGCAGTTCGTTCGGCTGCGAATTCAATTGCTGTCATCGCTCCACGCGGACCTGCGCAACCAGTAGCAGCACGCTACCGTGAGCCTGATTGCTCGTTCCACGCGGAAGGATCAAACGCGTAGAAAACCCTAGATCTCGGGAGATGCATGGGTCATAATGTCCGCAAAATTTCCCAGCGAACATGAGCATGACATACGCCCAACCTCTCGAACTGCTTAAGCAGGCACGCACCAGATACACGCAACGCGAAATTGCCGAGTACATTGGCAAGGACGCCAAGACCGTAAGACGTTGGGAAAAGGGCGAGACGCCGTGCCCCGCCATGCTGGAACATGCGCTGCGCGACATGCTGCAACAGCCAATTCAGGGAACAACTGGGAGCGAGGATAACAGTTTTCGATTCATCGATCTGTTTGCAGGTATTGGCGGCATTCGTCTTGGCTTTGAGTCTCACGGCGGCGAATGTGTTTTTACAAGTGAGTGGAACGATTTCTCGAAGAAAACATATATCGAGAATTTTGGCGAAAATCATCCCTTTATCGGCGACATCGTCCCATTCTCTGCTGAAGACGTACCTGCTCACGATGTGCTGCTTGGCGGATTTCCGTGTCAGCCATTTAGTATCGCTGGAGTGAGTAAAAAAAATTCGCTTGGACGGCCGCATGGATTTGAATGCACGACGCAAGGAACCCTTTTCTTTGATGTGGCTCGAATTATTGCCGCAAAGCGGCCAAAGGCGTTTTTGCTGGAAAATGTAAAAAATCTGCTGTCTCATGATAAAGGAAATACGTTCGACGTTATCCTTCAGACGCTGCGGGATGAGCTTAAATACGATGTGCATTATCGTATTATTGACGGTCAGCATTTCACTCCTCAGCATCGAGAGCGAATTATTATTGTTGGTTTCCGTGAGAAAACTGATTTTTCATGGGATGACTTGAAGTTGCCTACTGAGGGGCCGCGACTTAGCTCTATTTTGCATAAGACTGATGGTAGCGAACCTGTCTTGCCATGGGACGGTGATCGCTTTTTCGATCACGAAAGGCAGGCCGTGCAGTCCAAATATACACTAACACCTAAGCTTTGGGAGTATCTGCAGGCCTATGCGGAAAAGCATCGCGCTGCAGGCAATGGTTTTGGTTTCGGTCTTGCGTATCCAGACAGCGTTACGCGTACGCTGTCGGCTCGCTATCACAAAGACGGTTCAGAAATACTTGTTTGGCAAGGGAAAAATAAACGTCCACGTCGTCTAACCCCGCGAGAATGCGCTCGCTTAATGGGATTCCCTGATGCATTTAGAATTCCTGTAAGCGATACGCAGGCGTATCGCCAGTACGGAAATAGTGTGGTTATGCCAGTCATGCGGGAAGTTGCCAGAATCATGGTTCCACATATCCGATCGATAATCGAACAAGATCGTACAGGCATCACACAGCCTTCTCTTTTTAGTTGATTGCATGGTGGACACGGTCGATGCTGCAACCCGTAGCCGGATGATGTCCGGTATACGGGGCCGCAATACTAAGCCAGAAATTCTGGTGCGCAGTCTTTTGCACCGGAAGGGGTATCGATTTCGGCTGCATGTAAGTGAATTACCAGGAAAGCCGGATATTGTCCTTCCGCGCTATCATGCAGTCATTCTTGTGCACGGGTGTTTCTGGCATGGTCACGATTGCGCGTTGTTTAAGTGGCCACGAACTCGCACCGAATTTTGGTCACAGAAAATCCAGAAAAATAAGCAAAATGATGAGAAAGTGCACGGGATGCTTCTCGCGATGGGTTGGCGTGTTGCAGTAGTTTGGGAGTGCGCGCTCAAAGGGCGGGAAAAGCTAGAATTCGACACAATCGTCAATCGATTGGTAATTTGGTTGCAACACGAAGAACAACGGCTGGAAGTGCGAGGGCAAGGAATAAGTCCATAGATCACGCTTCCATGGATATATGCGGGGAAAACACAGACATGGAACTTATCAATTCGGTTCGCTTAACCGGAGTGCCTAAGACGGACGAACACTTTGGCAGCCTTCTGTTTTCTGATAAGCACACGACAATTGAGGGAAATGCTGCGGAGGCGTTTACTGAGAAGCGGCTAGTGCGTCCTGCCTTCGGAAGCGCGTTGTCATCGGTGGGATGGTGGTTTCATCGATCGAAGGATGACGGATATGGTGTTTCGGCGGTTTCTTGTATCGATCCTGTGAGCTTACGGACGGAAGAGCCGATTGAGCATGCCCTTGCTAAACGGCTGCAGAAGGTCATCCCTGATTTTCATTGGATATTCTTTGATGGCGAAGGCTATGTTTCTCGCCACGTTGGAGGAGACTCGATTTCGCGCGTGCGGAATCGTCTTAAATGCAGGTTGATGGAAAATGCTGCAGGACCACAAGAACGTGATCCACAGCGTCTGCAAATGGCTATCAAATACCTGCGCGATGAGGATGTTCTTCGTACTTTTTCAATTCAGCGGCTATACGCAAATTTCTTTTCGCCTTTTAAATGGATTTGGGACATTGATGGTTTGTTGTTGTATAAAAATTCCCTCGTCGCATTTGATTATAAATTCAAGTATCCTGCGAAGAATGGTGAGATTGGTGTGAACGGTGGGATGGCTGATGTTTATCAATTTCTCGATAAATGCAATGTTTTGGTTGTTTATCTTCTCTTGAAGAAATCCAATGATAAAAATTTATCACCTGTTGCATTTCTGGATGGCGGCGATCAAAAGTGGTTTGTGTGTGATGCGTCGAGTTTTCACAAAGATAATAATCACTTGAATAATATCGAGGGAACCGGATATCGAGGAGAGAGACCGAATAAATCACGCAGCATTTCATTGGGGCGGTTTGTTGAAATATCTCAACCGGAAGAGCTCCGTTCATTTGTTGATAAGTGCCTTGAGGCAAGAGGTTTGGGCGTATCGGAGGCGTATTGAAGAATAATCGTCTGATTTAATTGTGGCGGAGAATCGATCGATTTCGATGACTTCTCTGGAGCACCCGCGCAATTGATCATTGATCGTAAACAGGCGTTTGGTGTGGGGGGATGCCAGCAAGGGCAAACGGCACCCTAGCTGTGTCGACTAGATGCTTGAGTCAATGAGCTGTCGCGTGTAATAACTTCTCTCCACCTTGACTGACCAGATGATTGGCCTCTTTGAAGATGACGATCCGGGCACGGCATGTTTTGATCAGGAAGATGGGTCTAGTGGAGACTACAGCGAGTTCCGTACTGGCAAGTACCATCCCGACACCGATTGTGGCGCCGGCGATCGCACCAACCGTGCCACCGCCCATAGTTGTGAGATTGAGGGTTTCCGGCCGAGTGGCCTCGCGACCGGTGCAGGGGATAGTGGCGGAGAGTGCTTTTCAAGCAACTGACAGCACGATTCAGCATTATGAATACATTGCCTAATGGTTCGCTGGTAATTCAAAATGACAATTGGCAGGTGTCAATAAATCGTCAGATTTTAAGCACTTAAATCGTCGCACATTCCATTTTCTGAAAGCCATCGAAATTCATCTTTGGAACATACTACGCACAAATAGGCCCGCGCCCTCGATAGGGCGACATAGGCAAGTTCGCGACGCTCCATTTCATCGCCGCTGACTATTAAAATTATTGCTGGCCGCTCAAGCCCCTTGAACCGCCGCACGGTATCGACGACCACATCTTCGAGCGCCATGGTTTCGGCATCTGTAAGCGGAATGCTTGTCCGGCTGCTTCTTTCGAGAAAGCTCGTTCTGGCGGCTGGCCCATTGACAAGCACTGCTATGTCACCAGGGGCCACCTCTTCGCCGAACACGAGCCGTCGAAGCTCCTTGTATGCGGCTTCGATTTTCGAATCGCGATTCTCAGCACTGATCCAGGACACCTCAAGACCATCGGGCCCGTCTGCAACTATGTCAGGGCCGGAATAATGCACTGAAGCAGCCTTGTGGATGTTCTTGGTGTTGCGGAGGTTACGGGAAAGTCTTACGGGAACCACGCTCAGATCATGAACACCATTCCCTGCGCCGTCGTACACCTTTTGATTGCTGTCCATGAAAACACGGAGGTTTCCGCTGCGTTTCAGACATGCATCGATTGCGATCCACCATTCGGCGCGGAAGTCTTGGCCTTCATCGACAATGATTGTGTCCCACTTGAGAGTAGGCTCGACTTCCATCGCGTTATAGAGAGCATTCGGCAGCAGGCTCTCGTAGAGTTCGCGTTCACTGACATTGGAGGGTGCCTGAACGCCTGTCTGACTTGCCATACGCCCGCACAGCGCGTGAAAGCCGACGACCGTGAGGTTCTCGACGCCTTTCAGTCCTCGTTCGAGGTTCATTGCAAGCGGGCGGCTGTGACACGTCAGGAGGGTCTTCCTGCCCGCCGCGGCGGACCGTAGCGCTTCCTCGACTGCAACCACGGTTTTGCCGGTGCCTGCGCCGCCCCGAATCAGTGCCCGCGGGATTTCGGTGATGGCGTCGAGGACATAGTACTGGGAGGGCTCAAGGACGCGGAACTCTCCGACAGCTTCTGCGAGAGCGGCGCCGATCCGGAAACTCAGGGTAAAGGGATGCGCCAGCAGCTTCTCCAGTGCCGCTATGCCGTCGTGACCGAGAGGCTCGCAGTTATCAGGACTTTGCTCTTCCTTTAGTCGCTCGGCGACCCACTCGCGCAGACCGTACTGTAACTGGTGTGAACAACAGAAAATCCGGGCCGGACGATCAGCTCCGAGATTGCTGGGAGGTGACCCAGCGCTAGGGAAAATAACCCCATGAGCGGCATGTATGTAGCGGCGTGGCCATCTGCGTGACTCGTTGAGCCGTTTGAGGATTTCATACTTTGCACTTCGCGCCTGCGCTACCGGGTCCTTGATCTTGTGGACGAAATCGCCGTGATCCTTGCTCCGCCACTGCGCGTCCTTCGGATCGAACGAAATTTCTTTTCCCCCTTTAACCTCGATCGTTAGGATGCCGTGGCTGGGGTGTGCGATCAGGAAGTCACATTCGCCATCCTTCTCGTTTCCCAGCCTGTCTGTACCCAGCCAAGGGCTCGAGTAGAAGACATGAAAAGTGTCGTCTAGAACATGGGCGAGCCTGTCATACACACGAACCTCCGCCCGGCGCCTCGGATCATCCAGTATCGAACGGGGCAGTTTCCTCGGCCAGAGCACTGCCATTACGTTCTCCTGAGCATGTTTTCGAAGTACCCGAGGCCCGAACCCGTTCCGTCACCGGTCAGGAGCGCGCGGTCGAGGAAGCTGTTGAAGGCTTCGCATGATGTCTCGGGAGCAAGGCAGCAGGCGTGGCACACCGAATGCGAATAGCTGTTGATCGCCCCCATCATGTCCGTGATGCAGAGCGGATCGGATGAGCACCACTCGATCGCCTCGATCGCACGCTGCACGATACCCTCGATACGTCCCGCCTTTCCCTGCCGTTCGAGGCCGCCGAGCGTTCCGTCCGAGTCAGGTGTCGCGGTGTAGATCAGAATCCCGGCCATCTGCTCATTGCCAGTCCCGGCATATATCCTTTCCTGCAGGGACGCTGAGGAGTAACCGCACTCCAGTGTCAATTGGCGCATGAGCACGTGTGCAAGGGTGTGACAGAGCATGTAGCGCGGGGTTATCGCCAAAGGTAGCTTCGCGTCATCGCCATAGCGCTCCTTCCAGTCCCCTTGGCGTCGAATCTCGCACTCGGAGACGCGCGCGTTGACATCCGGTCGGTTTTCCCAGGTTGACAGCTGTTCCTCATTCAGTGCAAGGAAGATACCTTCACCGCGCACCTCAATCGCCGGGAGCCATTCAAGTGGCTCCTTGGAGAGCCGAGCAATCTCGGGCGAGTCCGGATCGCCGGGTGGATTGATCCGGGTGAATCCCTTAATCGCGCGAACCTCGCGTAGGCGCACCGCCCGTACCACTCGCGAGAACCACGGAGATATCTCCGGGGATACGGATTCCCTACGGGTTTCGAAGTCGATCCCAGGGTTTCGGCTGCGACCAAGCTCGGTGACGAATTGCCGATATTCTGCCGGGCGCAGGTCGTCGGTTCGCAGCTGTCCGTACGCCGTGAGACGGGTCCGGATCGCCTCTGCCAGTTCTGCGGGCGACATCTCCAGCTCCCTCAGGGTGCTCTCCAGATCACCTTTCGCAAGGAAGTCGATGTACGCCTCCAACTTTGACAAGTCGTCGAGATTGGTGAGAGAACTCCACCAGGCACCTAGGACCTCCTGTAATCGGTCGGACCAAGGCGGAATGCTAAGGGCTGACTCCGTCACGGCGAAGTAGAGATTTGACGCGCCTCGTTGGACGGCGTACTGCCCCTTGCCGCATTGTTCGTCACCATCGGTCAGCCATGGTCGACGCCCCCGGCATTTCGGACCATGTTCCCATGTCTTCTTCGAGAAGACGCCGTCCATTGACCGGCGTGCGCCACATTTTGGGCAACTGACGATAAGTCCGACGAGACCAGGTTTCTCGGATTGTAGGATCAGCCCGGGATGACGCTCTGCGTTGTCGCGCTTCGAAACCGAGCAATCTGGCTCGTGCCCTACCCACCAGTCCCAAGGAAACTCGTCTACGTGGCCATGCTTGCAGGCCATGACGAAACGGACCGGGATGACGAAGACCTTGTTACCTCCATTGGATTTTTCCGTGCAGGTCGGGCAATAGCGATAGGCCTTGCCCGGATCGTTCTTCCATCGCCTTTCCGGCTTGATGACATCGCACTTCGGGCACTGTAGCCATTTCGGGAAGCGCACGGCGACAAGGCGCCGGGTGTCCGGATCATCATCCTTTCCCCGCTCGAGCGTCACAGGCGGTGTCCTGAAGCCCTTAACGCCAAGCTTCTTCTGCAAGCGCGTCTCGCGGATCACCTGCGGGTGGGCCAGACCAGCTGGAGGAAAGGAGCGATCCCACTCCTCGAGTCCCGCAGCGATACCCGAAACGGCTCCTCCACCCGCTCTGAAATCTACAACCGAGCCAGGCCCGAATGTAGAAACGACTGCGCTGCGCCGCAGTTCCTGAAGATCATTCTTCATGTGTATCATCCTTTGCCTTGAGGACAGGTGCCATCCTGAAGGGACTGCCGGCCTCGACAGTCCGCATGGAGTTGAGGGTCGGCCATGCTGCACCGGTGTCTCGGCCGGCGGCCCGGCGAGCGGCGGCACGCTCGGCGCTCTGGAGTAGGGATTTTCCTCCCTTGAAGTCACTCCAGTAGAACTCGGGTAACCTCGCTCTCCATGTGTCGAGACGTCGTTCCAGTTCTTCTTGGACGGCGGTCTCTTCGGGATCGATCCGCTTCGCGCGCTCGACGAGTAGGTCTATTAGGTCCATCGCGTTGTCTTCTGCTTCGTCATCCATGTTTGGAGAATCGAGCATATTGGGAACAAGATGACGGACCGCAGCTACCAGCGCAGCATGCAGCACTCTGTCGCGAGCCCGTGACGCGAAGGGGGTGACGCTTGTTGCTTCCACATCCCTGTAGAGGGTGCGGTGCCAGCTGCAAAACGCCTCGAAATGTGAACGGTCGCGCGCCTTGGCATTGTTGAGTACAGAGACCACAAGTCCGCTCACTTCTCCGCGACCAACGCGGCTGGTGGACTGGATGTATTCGGCGATGGTTTTGGGTTGCCCGTTGACCAGCATCAGTCCCAGACGCGAGATATCCACGCCGACACTGACCATGTTCGTCGCGAGTACCGCATCGACTGCACCGGGAAGGCCGACCTTGATATCGAGACGGTCGAGCATCTCGCGGATGTCTTCCTGAGTCCTTCTTGATGTCAGTTCCTCGACGTTGCTAAGGGGCCTTCTCTCTTCGGAGCGTGCGTCAGCGTACAGCGCGATACTGTCGGTGACGTCGTCCTGCATGAGGACGAGTGCACCGCCAAGCTCACGAAGTGAGTTGAAGTACCCAACGAGCGTCCAGTAGGCGTCCCGGCGAACATCATCGCTAAAAGCCCCAAAAGTCGTTTGCAGCAGCGAACCTGCGACGGCTTGCAGGGCAAACTTTGCCGACCGACCGGCCGTGGTGACGCCGAGATAGCGTCTTCCCACTGCCTTTGGCCGCCGATCACGAACCGCAAAACCGGAGTCGTCATGATCGATCGCCGGCGGCGGGAACTGGAATGCTTCGCGATCAAACAGTGCCAGCACCTGCTCCGACGCTCTGCGAATCGTTGCAGTCGAGCCGATGACCTTTGCTCGATGCCCGCGCGCGGCGAACATCAGGTCGAATGCTGCCTCATATGCCCCAGCGATCGTCCCGAGGGGACCAGAGATGAGATGCAACTCGTCCTGGATGATGAGGTCCGGCGGAGAGCCATCCGAAACGCCGAACAGGCTGTTGGTTCTCTTCTCGCGGACGATCTGCGCGAACTTGTCGGCCGTTCCGATCAGTAGTGTCGGTCGGCTGTCGTAGACATCATCGTCTACTGTGAAGACAGGCAGGTTCCCGTACATCGTGCACGGCCTGTTCGTGCATTCGGCGTCAACGGGTGAGGTGACGCTCGCCATAGACCATTTCAGTTTCTCGCCACAGGCGGGGCAGCGGGCAAGCTGCTTTGGGGACGCCACCTCCGAGGACCCCCGAAGCGAAGCGAATGCATCTGCGCGTTTGTTGGGAGTGGCGTCTCCGCCAACCCACAGGCCGATCGAGAACGGCTCGTCGCCTTGAAGCGGCAAGCCGTCGGGGGACGCCACCCGGCCGGAGCGTATGGCCTCCAGAGCGACAATCATCGCGGCAGACCGGGCAAACTGCTGGGTCGTGAGCAGGCGAAGCGTGTAGCGCATGAGGGCGCAGACGCCACTGTGGTCATTCGGATCATCCGAGAGGCGGCGATACACGGCGATGCACGCGATCAGTGCGAGGTATGCCTCGGTCTTGCCGCCGCCGGTGGGGAACCAGAGGAGATCCATGACTCCTCGGTGCTTGTGTTCGCGGATGACCGAGGAGGGTGCACTGAGAAGCAGGAACCCCAGCTGGAACGGCCGCCAGCGTAGTGGGCCGTGGCGGCTCTTGGAACTGTCCCACGAGTGCTGCAGGTGCATGGCGAGGTTCGCCAGCTGAAAGGCTCGTCGCAGTCGCGGATCGTCGCCGAGTTCGACGACCGATGCTCGCATGCGCCCGAGCGCCTCCTCGCATCGAGCAAGATGTGCTTCAGCGACGTACTTCAGTTCAGGACGCACGTCCGTCGCGTCGTCGATTCGCTTTCGCTGCACTTGTACCCAGCGCTCGTAGGCATCGCAGAAGAGCTGTAGCCCTTTCTCGAGGGTCGTCATGTCGGCGGAGGCCAGTGCCTCGGCCGAAAGCGGATCGAACGCCCCGCTCTCCTTGCCAATCCCGGAAAAGAAGGCGTGACCATTCGGGTCAACACTCTCAACGATGGCTGACGGGAGCCACGTCGTCCCAACCCATCGTGCACTGGGCTGCATTCCGGCTGCGTGATCCGCGGTTTCCCACCCGGCTGAGCAGACATGTCCGACAGCGAACTCCGCCACTCTCCTGTAAAGCAGTATCCCGCTTTCCTCGTCGCTGACCGAGCCGGTTCCACCGCCACCTCGTTGATGCATCGGCGTCGCGCGTCGAGGAGGCTTTGGCACCAGCAGGGTGCCCTCACAGGGTTCGACGCGAAGCGACGTCTGGAACAGCGACGCGGCCTCGATCTCGTTTCGGCCCCGCTCTGGAACGGCTGAATTCACGAGAGCTAGAGTGGCCAAGACGGCGCTCCCGGCATTGATGCATCGGACACTCAGTGAGACGTCGGGTAGTCCCTCACCGTATGCCGCAAGCGCGATCTCGCGCGTTGGACCGGGCGCCAGATCGAGGCATGCAATCTCGCCCCTGTGAGGCTGGCGAATCCAGATGTCGCCGTCGTCTCGCTTTTCAATCCGGTATGTGGCGAAGCTGCAGATGACTCGAACTTGCGGTACATCACTTGATGCGGCGCTGAACGATATGCCGGCCACGGAGGGTTTCTGGATCGAACCAGTTCTGACAGCGTCATTTTCGCCGTCGCGCTCCTCACCTGAGCCTGCGCCCGCCGTTCCAAGGCGATCGTCATCTTCGCCCGACATCTCCGTGCGCTGGGGCCAGAGGATGCCGGTGAGATACACATCGGACGGACGTGCAGTCAGTTCCTCGTACTCTGCACGCGGCCCGACGAGGTCCTCGGCAAGCCTGCAGGCGACGATATCTCTATCCTGTGATTTGTCCTCCATGGGAGCTACCTCCGGCCGAAAAAAAAGAAGGGGGGGAACGCTGCAATTCTCGGTGTCAGAACGAAACCGGAGGAAGCCCACGGCTCATTCAGGGCCTCAAGATCAGTGTCGTCGGGGCCTAGAACGATCGTTGCGCAGCCCTGACCTCTCACATGCTTCACGTAGCTCGGCGGCTTGTGGCTGTGCTTCTGGTTTTTGTTCGCGAGTATTTCCCAGAGGTCGTATGTGAGGTTGCGCGACAGGGCACCAACACAGGGCCCCTCGCTACCAGCAAGGATCCTGTAGCGCCAATCGAGATCAGGATCGGCTTCGAGTTTGTAGGTGGTGACAACATCGGTGACCTTAGTCAGAAAAGCTTGGCCCTCCGAGGCATTGGCTGCGCTGAACTCGCGGCGGCCAACGAGACTGCGTGCGGTGATGTCGCCGTCACGACCAATCTCGACCATTGTCGATTTGCCATTTCTTGCGGTGTGATGAACCCGTCCCGATGGCAAAGTTGATGCTCTAAAGGCGTTGATCTCGCCGACGGTGAGGGATACGCGCGCTCGCGTGGCGCCGACAAAAAGCACCCGTGCCTCTTCGATCTCATCATCGATACTCTCGAACTCCGCGCCGTTCGGCAAGAGGAGGAGGACATTGCACGCCTCGCGACCCTTGTTCGCGTGAATTGTTCCAACTATCGGTCCGTGAAGGCCGAACTCAGGGAGAGTTAGCTCGACCGGGGGCCGGGCCTGGCCCAGTCGCCGTCTCAGCCTCTGCATGTCGATGCTCCCATCCCTGCACCCTGCAACGCGCAAGAGGTGCTGCCAGGCTTCGACGGCCCCGTACTGAGGAGCTATCTTGTTTTCGATGCGCGTCACCCAAAGATCGAGAAAGTGTCGCTCTGCGAGGAACGGCTCCACGAAGTCAAAGAAACAGATTGCCAGCCATGCCGGTAGCGTCATCCCATAGCCAGACAGGCGCAGCCGATGGGGAGAGTCACAGAACTGCGACGCCATTAGTACTTCGGCACGAGTTCTGAAAAGCAGCAGATCGTCGCTGGTAAAGTCAGCGACTTTCATCTCGGTCCACTTCAGCCCGCGCTTGTCGGCCAGCGCGCGGATTCGTTCTGCTGTCGCGGCGTGCAATCCATTGCGGTGTTTCTGTTTGTCGAGGACGTCTTGGCGCAATTCCGAAAAGATCTTTCGGAGGCCAGGAGAGGAGGTGCGATGAATCTCCTTCAGGACCAGCGTAGTGAAGCCCGGTGCTTTCGTGGCCCGCAAACGATCGAGCAACGGCTTATCGGGTATGGAACCTGCCGCATTGCGACGTCCGGTGTTGTCGTCGGAGAAGTCATAGATTGCTTGGGCTTCGTCGGCGAAGACTGTGACCCCGCAGTCCGAAGGCAGCCGTGCCACTAGTGCCTCGATCAGGTCTGCTCGCGGTCCAACGAGATCCTGCGCCTCGTCAATAACGACGTGCTCAATCTGCGACAGCTCGTCTGCCACATCCTCGTCAGTCTTCAATAGCTCGATGACTCGGGCGATGTTCTCTTCGTAAGATCCAGTCAGCCTAGCATTTTGGTCATGCCCGGAATGGATGGACCACGCATGCGAGTCAATGGTCGCGATCCGGATGGCAAAGGATGCATCGCCAACGTATGATTGAAGCCGCGCACGGATCTCTGCTACGGCGGTCCTCGTGAAACTGATCATCCAAGTGTTGCTTGGTTCGAGATCTTCTTCAATGATCAGGTGGGCAAGGCGCGCACAAGCAACGGCCGTCTTTCCGGTTCCGGGTCCCGCCTCCACGACAAGCCGGGCATCCTTATCTTGCTCGATCACCCTGAGCTGATCTGCGTCCCAGCCTAACTTTTTCTTAGCAATATTCATGGCGGCAGAGTTCATTGTTATTAGTAATTCTGACGCTGTTGTGCCAGGCCAATGAATGTTTGCAAGTCCATGAGCCATGCCTGCTGGGAGGGGGTATAAGTTTGGTGCAGACTGCGCGGTAGAATGAGCTGCAGCCGCTTTGCTGCCATTTCGTCAGTCTGATTCGCTGAGATTGCTGTTTCTAGCGTCAGCAGATGCTTGTCATCAATCCGGTCTGCTTCGGCGAGGACCTGCCGCCAGCGGTCCTTGCAGGTCGATTTCACGCCGAGCATGGTAAGCTTCAGTGAATCGAACGCCGGATTATGGTATTCGGACACCCCTGGGAACAGAAAATCAGGCTTTGCCTTGTTCTCCGTTACTGCTGTCCGCGTGTAGCGAAGGCTGTTTTCGGCGAACAGCAATTCCAGATGGTTTTCTAAGGCAAGGCCGACGCGGCTTTTGCGCCGGTTTTGGACCGACAGGGAGAACGATAGGAAACCATCAACATCAACAACGCCGCCACTAGCCGTGCCGGTAAATCCCTGCGATAGACGGTCGGCAATAAGATAACGCTCAAGCGTGCGGAAGAGGATTTCCTCTCGCTCCATCCACGTCATCAAGACAAGATCTGGCTGATCCTGTGGTGAAAGATCTTTGAGGGTTGATCGAGCATATGCTGAAAATTCACGGGTAGTCGGAAAGCGGCCGGCGAAGCGAGAAAGCATGTCATCAAGGTACGTGTCCTCGGAGGTTTCCACCGCAATGCCGATATTTTCCAGAATGAACCGCGAGGCAAACTCGATGCGATCCTGTTCCGTTTCCAGTTCGGATTTGACTGAGAAGCCGGGATGTGCAAGGTCCACAAATCCAAACAACCATTCAATTTGCCGCCCAATGCTTGAACCATTCTCGGCAATGATGACGAGCAGGCCACCATCACGCTTTTTGGCGATAACAAGCAGATCCCCTTCGCTGGCATTCAGAGATACGGTCGTGGTAGGGAAATATAGATGGTATTCTGGTGCACGTGGCTTGCCTTTTCGGCAGTTATAGAGCGTCAGGAACGCATCTTCCACGATGGGGGTGGGGTCATCGTCGGTGAGATAGAGGAAACGAGCAGGCATTCTCGTTTTCTCTTCAGGACTCCCGAGAAATGCCTGAACCTTTTTCGTAGCATGATATTCGTGCTGGTTTGACCGTGTCTCGTCGGCTTCCACCGCGCTGAGTCTCTTCGCGGCGACCCCTTCAAAGTATTCCGACAGATACCCTTGCTTCATCCCCGTATCTCAAAAGATGGGGCGTCACTACGAAGCCGATTGGCAAGGCTTTGTGTTACGCCCTCGATATTTTCCCTGGCGCCGCGCAGAGCGCACTCCCAAATAATACCAACGCGCCGGCCATTTGCCAGCATAGCTTCCTTGGCCCGGCTGTCGTTTACTTGGTTTTACCCAATCTTCTCCTACCAGAAATCCGGGCGGGTCTCTGGTCACTTGAACAGTAGGCAGTCGTGCCCATGCCAGAAGCAGCCATGCACAAATACTACAGTATGGTGGCGAGACAGCATGATGTCAGGCTTCCCTGGAAGATCGCGGGCGTGAAGACGGAGCCGAATAGGTTGCGAATCAGGATTTCCGCCTTGTTATCGCGTCCACGTATACCAGAGACATTATCCGGCTATGTGTAGCACTGTCTACCACGTCAACCATCAGGTACACAATGGAAACGCAAGAGGGGGCCGTCTCGTTCGAGAGAAATCAGTGCCTGTATATCATGGAGTCGTGATGAGAGCGATTTCCTGCTCCCTTGAGGTTGGCCAGCGCGAAATATCGGAGAGGCTGTCGGAGCCAGTGATTGATCCGGTAACGTTCGAGCGCTTGGGCTAGGCTGGTGCGCTTGGCTTCGACTCATGAGGCGAACCGCCCCTGATCCATCTCCGACTCGGTGGCGCGTGCCCGAGCTTCGGCCTCCACCGTGGTATCGAACGTAAACCCTTTGCAGATAATCTGGGTTCGCCAGTAATTCCCGCGCTTAATGATGCTAGCCATCGTAAGCCTCGGAATCGTTGATCCGAGGCCAAGTTTCGAGCTATGGCAAAGCCTCAAAATGAGCTGGCTTGGGACGAAAAAAAGGGCCTAGCATAGGCTAAGCCCTTGAATTTGTCTGGTCGGGTGTGAGTGACTCGAACACTTGATCTACGGATTAAGAGTCCGCAGAGCGATCATGAAGTGGTGTCCGCGATGTGTAGGTAGTCGCGACAACTTGGTCACCCAAGTGCAAAACAGTGGCGCCAGTCGCATTTAATCTGGCGCTCTACGACTAGGTGGCTACGTTAGACGTCAATATTCCCCGCCCGCAACGCATTCGACTCAATAAACGCTCTCCGCGGCTCCACATCATCCCCCATCAGCGTAGTAAAGATCCCATCCGCAGCAATCGCATCCTCGATCTGCACACGCAGCAGTCGCCGCACCGTCGGATCCATCGTCGTTTCCCACAGCTGCCCGGGGTTCATCTCACCCAGCCCCTTATACCGCTGCTTCGAAACATTCCGCTCCGCATCCGCAAGCAGCCACTTCATCGCGCTCTTGAAGTCCGTCACGGCCATGCTGCGCTCACCACGCTTGATAACAGCCCCTTCCCCGATAAGCCCCGTAAACGTATTCGCGGTGGCCACGAGCTGCTGATAATCCGCCGTGTGCTGGAATTCCTGATCGATGACCGAAACCCGCACGTTCCCGTGATGGGTGCGTTCGACATGCAGCGACCGCTGCTCGCGCACCGCATCATACGAAGGCACCACGCGCACTTCGTTCTTCAAAGCCTCGTCATGCAACGCAGCGTGCAGCGCCTTCGCCGAAGCCTCCGTAGAAGCCTCGTTGGAGAGATCAATAGCAACCCCATCCATGATCGCTTCCAGCGCAGCCGGGTCATACAACCGGCTCAACCGATCGATCACGCTTCGCGACAGCAGATACGACCGCGCCAGCTCCCCAAGCGCATCGCCGGAAATCACAGCCGCATTCTCGCCAGGCACCAGCTCCGACCCTTGCAGCGCCAACCGCAGCATGTGCGCGTTGAGCTCCACATCGTCCTTCAGATACCGCTCGTCCTTGCCCGCCTTGATCTTGTAAAGCGGCGGCTGCGCGATATACACATACCCGCGCTCGATCATGTCCGGCATTTGACGATAGAGGAACGTGAGCAGCAGCGTCCGGATGTGCGCACCGTCGACGTCCGCGTCGGTCATGATGATGATGCGGTGATAGCGGAGCTTGTCGAGGTTGTAATCGTCCTTGCCGATGCCGCAGCCAAGCGCGGTCACGAGCGTGACGATCTGTTCCGACGACAGCAGCTTGTCGTAGCGCGCCTTCTCGACGTTCAGCACCTTGCCGCGCAGCGGCAGGATCGCCTGGAACTTCCGGTCACGCCCTTGCTTCGCCGACCCACCCGCCGAGTCGCCCTCGACGATGTAGATTTCGCACTTCGCCGGGTCTTTCTCCTGGCAGTCCGCGAGCTTGCCCGGCAGGCCGACGCCATCGAGCACGCCCTTGCGTCGCGTCATCTCACGCGCCTTCCGCGCAGCATCCCGCGCCCGAGCAGCTTCAACAATCTTCCCGCAAATGATCTTCGCGTCGAGCGGCGTTTCCAGCAGGAACTCTTCCAGCGCCTTCGCCACGACTTCTTCAACCGGCGCGCGCACTTCGGACGACACCAGCTTGTCCTTCGTCTGCGAGCTGAACTTCGGCTCCGGCACCTTCACCGACAGCACGCACGACAACCCTTCGCGCATGTCGTCGCCGGTCGTTTCGACCTTGGCCTTCTTCGCGATTTCGTTATCGGTGATGTACTTGTTGATGACGCGCGTCATCGCGGCCCGCAGGCCGGTCAGGTGCGTGCCGCCGTCGCGCTGCGGAATGTTGTTCGTGAAGCACAGCACGTTCTCGTTGTAGCTGTCGTTCCACTGCATCGCGACTTCGACGCCCACGCCGTCCTTCTCGCCGTTGGCGTGGAAAATCGTCGGGTGCAGGTTGGTCTTCGTCTTGTTGATGTACTCGACGAAGCCCTTCACGCCGCCGGCGAACGCGAAATCGTCTTCCTTGCCCGAACGCAGGTCGGTCAGGCGAATCCGCACGCCGTTGTTCAGGAACGAAAGCTCGCGCATCCGCTTCGCGAGGATGTCGTAGTGATATTCAACCGTGCCGAAGATCGTCGGATCGGCCATGAAGTGCACTTCGGTGCCGCGGTTCTCGGTATCGCCGGTCACCAGCATCGGCGACACTTCCACGCCGTCCACCATCTCGAGCACGCGATCCTGCGCGATGCCGCGATGGAACTCCATGAAACGCTTCTTGCCGCCGCGGCGCACGGTGAGGCGCAGCCAGCTCGACAGCGCGTTCACGCACGACACGCCCACGCCGTGCAGGCCGCCGGACACCTTGTAGCTGTTCTGGTCGAACTTGCCGCCGGCGTGCAGCTCGGTCATCACGATCTCGGCGGCGCTGCGCTTCGGCTCGTGCTTGTCGTTCATCTTCACGTCGGTCGGAATCCCGCGGCCGTTGTCGGTCACGGAAATCGAGTTGTCGGCGTGAATCGTCACGTGGATGTCGTTGCAGTACCCGGCCAACGCTTCGTCGATCGAGTTGTCGAGCACCTCGAACACGAGGTGATGCAGACCGGTGCCGTCCGACGTGTCGCCGATGTACATCCCGGGGCGCTTGCGCACCGCTTCCAGACCTTCGAGGATCTGGATCGACGAGGCGCCGTAGCTGCTGTTATCGGGTTGCGAATTGTGCTGTTCACTCATGGATATCTTCCGGTTCTGCGAGGCCACTCTAGTGGCGGCGCGGTGCGTTTCAGCGAGAGAAATCGCCGGGCCGCTCCAGTTTCCTGGCTCGTCCACGGTGCCGGTCAGGCACCGAAAGGACGGGTTGTCGGTTCGCCATAAAAACGCCAAAGGGGCTTGCCGCCCCCTGGTGTGTGTCTTGATGTCGCGCGCGTCAGATGCGCATCGGCATCACGACATACTTGAACTCGTCGTTCTCGGGCACCGTGATCAGCGCGCTCGAGCTGGCGTCGCCGAGGCTCACCTGCACGGTGTCGACCTTCAGGTTCGCGAGCACGTCGAGCAGATACGTGACGTTGAAGCCGATGTCGACGGTGTCGCCCTGATAGGCGATTTCCAGTTCTTCCTGCGCCTCTTCCTGGTCGGCGTTGGTCGACATGATCTTCAGCTGGCCCGGCGCGATGATGCAGCGCACGCCCTTGAACTTGTCCGAGGTCAGGATCGCCGCACGCTGCAGCGAGCGCTGCAGCTCTTCACGGCCGATCTCGAACGTGTTCTTGTGCGCCTTCGGGATCACGCGCTGGAAGTCGGGGAACTTGCCCTCGACGAGTTTCGACACGAGCTCGACCTGGCCGAACGTGAACTTGGCCTGGGTTTGCGCGATGTCGATGGTGACGGTGTCGTCGATGTCCTCGAGCAGGCGCTGCAGCTCGAGAATCGTCTTGCGCGGCACGATCACTTCCTGGCGGCCGAACGTGCCGCCTTCGAGCTTCATCGACGAGAACGCGAGGCGGTGGCCGTCGGTGGCCACGGCCATCAGCTGGTCGCCGTCGACGACGAGCAGCATGCCGTTCAGGTAGTAGCGGATGTCCTGCTGCGCCATCGCGAAGTGCACCATGCCGAGCAGCTGGCGGAACGACTTCTGCGGGACGGTGAGGGTCGCGCCGAAATCCTTCGCCTGCGCGACGGTCGGGAACTCGTCGGCCGCGAGCGTCTGCAGTGCGAAACGGCTCTTGCCCGATTGAACGGTGAGGCGCTTGTCGGCGAGCGACAGCGTGACCTGGCCGTCAGGCATCGCACGCAGGATGTCGAGCAGCTTGCGGGCCGCGACGGTGGTGGCCACCTGGTCGCCGCCGACGCCGAAATCGGCGCGCGTGGTGATCTGCAGCTCCAGGTCGGTCGACAGGAATGAAACGTCCGGGCCGTTCTTGGTGATCAGCAGGTTGGCGAGGATCGGCAACGTATGGCGGCGTTCGACGATGCCGCTGACCGTTTGCAGCGGCCTGAGGAGGGTGTCTCGTTCGGTCTTGACCAGTTGCATAGAGTTCCTTCGTTGAGTAACGGCCTGCAGCGCAGCAGCCACGCAGCGCCCCGCCGGCCGGGCTCTTGGCCCGCCACCGCCGGGGCGGTCAAACCAGTATTGTGCCTCAAAACCGAACCGCCCCCCTTAAATTGGGGCGGAGGCCGAATTATCAAGCGCGCCCGCCCGCTCAGCCCTTCAGCGTCTGTTCCAGCACGTGCAGCTCGTGGTTGAGCTGCGCGTCCTTGCTGCGCTCGTCGGCGATCTTGCGCACGGCGTGCAGCACGGTGGTGTGATCGCGTCCGCCGAACAGCTCGCCGATTTCCGGCAGGCTCTTCTGCGTGAGTTCCTTCGCGAGGTACATCGCGATCTGCCGCGGCCGCGCGATGTTCGCCGGACGCTTCTTCGAATACATGTCGGCGACCTTGATGTTGTAGAAGTCGGCGACGGTCTTCTGGATGTTCTCGACCGAAATCTGCCGGTTCTGCACGGTCAGCAGGTCCTTCAGCGCTTCCTTGGTCAGCTCGATCGAGATCTCGCGGCCATGGAACTTCGAATACGCGAGGATCTTGCGCAGCGCGCCTTCGAGTTCGCGCACGTTCGAGCGCAGGTGCTTCGCGACGAAGAACGCGACGTCTTCCGACAGGTTCACGCCTTCCGACTGCGCCTTGCGCATCAGGATCGCGACGCGCATCTCCAGCTCGGGCGGCTCGATCGCGACGGTGAGGCCCGAATCGAAGCGCGAGATCAGGCGATCGTCGATCCCCGAGATTTCCTTCGGATACGTGTCGCTGGTGATGATCACCTGCGCCTTGTTCGCGACCAGCGCCTCGAACGCGTAGAAGAATTCCTCTTGCGTGCGCGACTTGCCGGAGAAGAACTGGATATCGTCGATCAGCAGCAGGTCGAGCGAGTGGTAGTAGCGCTTGAAGTCGTCGAACGCCTTGCGCTGGTACGCCTTCACCACATCCGACACGTATTGCTCGGCGTGGATGTAGCGGATCCGCGCGCCGGCCTTGTCGAGCAGCAGCTGGTTGCCGATCGCGTGGATCAGGTGGGTCTTGCCGAGGCCGACGCCGCCGTACAGGAACAGCGGGTTGTACGAGATGCCGGGGTTGTCCGCCACCTGGATCGCGGCGGCGCGCGCGAGCTGGTTCGCCTTGCCGGTCACGAAGTTGTCGAACGTGAGCACGGGGTTCAGCTTCGAGCGCTCGTACAT